>CAWFCH010000010.1:0-31924 GCA_963814295.1 uncultured Chloroflexia bacterium | reverse complement strand
GTGGTGAACCTGGTCACGTTCCGAAGTGGTGGCGAGGAAATTCTCGCGCCTGTCTTCCAGCCACTTGATTGGGCGGTTCAATTTCATCGCAATCCACGGCAGGAGCACATCGTCCGCCTGTGAGGTCATCACTTTTGGTCCAAAGCCGCCGCCGATGTATGGGGTGATCACGCGCACCTGGTTCTCGACCAGTCCTGCCCGAGCAGCGATAATGCTTCTGAGGGGCAGGGGAGCCTGGGAAGTTGCCCAGACGGTCATTTCCTGTCTTCGGTCATCCCATTCGACCACGAAGCCGCGGTTTTCCATGGCAACGCCGGCTGTTCTATATACAGTTCGCGGGAACAACCACATCAGCCTGTTTCCTGGCTTCTTCATAATTGCCGTCTTCCTGTTTGACCAGGGCGGCCATGTTGGAGGGCAAGATCATCATGCACGAGAACGGAGGTATCATCCCACGCCTTTTCAAGATCAACCGCTGCCGAAGCGGTTCTACATCCACGATGATGTCGTCAAAGGCATCTTCGGCGATGTATCGTGATTCTGCAATCACAACCGCCAAAGGTTCCCCGGAAAAGCGGATCTTGTCTTTGGCGATGGGTACCAGGGGGCGGGCATTGAATTGTGAACCGGCAATGGCGGTTGGCGGGGGAACCTGCAGGGGTCCAGGTGTCCAGTAATCGCCAAAATCTTCAGCGGTGTAAACTGCCACCACACCCGGGCGTTTTCTTGCTTCGCTAACATCGATTTTGATGATCTTGGCGTGTGCATAATCGCTGCGCAGGAAAGCAGCGTAGAGCATGCCAGGTATTTCAATGTCATCAATGAATTTCGCGTTACCGGTTAACAGAAATTTGTCCTCAAGACGTTTCAGGGGTTGACCAAAATATTTTCCAGTCACAGTTTCACCTCAATTCCTTCTCCTGAGACATCTTTTCAGATGCATCCTGAACCGCTTCAATGATCTTTTCGTAACCTGTGCACCGGCAGATATTGCCGTCGATCGCATCACGAATCTCATCTTCGGTGGGTTTAGGGTTTTCTTCAAGGAATGGCACCAGGGTCATGAGGAAACCGGGAGTGCAAAATCCGCATTGCAGGGCGTGTTTCTCTGTAAAGGCTTCCTGCAACGGGTGAAGGGCTTCAGGTGTGCCGAGTGATTCCACCGTGCTAATATTGTGACCGTTTGCCTGAACGGCGAACATCAGGCAGGAACGGATGGCTTCACCTTCAAAAAGGATGGTGCAAGCGCCGCAGATGCCGTGCTCGCAGCCTACGTGGGTGCCCAGCAAGCCCAGGTCATGGCGCAGGAAATCGCTCAAGAGCAGGCGGGGTTCAACTTCGCGTTCATAAACTGTACCGTTCACTGTAACGGTAATTGGAAAGAATTTGCTCATGTTATCCTCCTCTTTTCGCGCGTTCGAAGGCTTCGGTGAGTGAACGCACGATCAACACGCGGGTGATGCTGCGGCGGTAATCGGCGCTGGCGTGCAGGTCGGTGGCCGGATCGATCTCTCCGGTTATGGCTGCATCGGCGACCTCTTCGATGGCTTCTTTTGTTGGTTTACTACCGTTAAGGATTTCGCCAGCCTTTTGTGAAAGGATGGGTACTTCTGCCACGCTCATCATCACCATACGCACGTCTTTGCAGTTGTCGTTCTCGTCCAACGTAATGATGGATGCCACAGCCGATTGGGCGTAGCCGCCGCTTTGCCGTGATACCTGAACATACTTGGAGCCGGTGCGCGGGGCAAGCGGTTTAATTACGAGTTCCGCCAGCATTTCTTCCGGTTCAATCACGGTCATGAAGGGTCCGATGATCAGGTCAGGTGCGTCCACCCAGCGTTCCTTGCCCTTGCCTTTGATGAGCGCTTGCATGTTCATGACCATCGAGATGCTGGGCAGTTGACCTGCGGGATCGGCGTGAGCGATGGCACCGCCAAATGTGCCGCGGCGGCGTATCTGCGGGTGGGCGATGAATTTTGAGACTTCGATGAGCAGCGGGAAGCGTTTGGCAACCTCCTCGCTGTTTTCCACCTCGCTGACGCGGGTCATCGTGCCGATCGCCAGGCCGCCATCTGCAGTGGGTTTGATATAAGAGAGTTCGGGTACGTTGTTAAGGTCCACCAGCGCGCTTGGCCGCGCCATACGGAAGTTCATCGCGGCGATCAGGCTTTGACCGCCAGCGAGTACTTTTCCTTCGTAACCAAGCTCCGCCAGTGTATCCAGCGCTTCATCCACGCTGGAGGGTGCATAATAATCAAAATTTGCTGGCTTCATTAATTACAACCTCCTGTTAGATTGAGGGTTCAAAATCCTGGGGTTTCGTAGAAAAATTTTACCGGTAAATAATAAACGCTAAGCTACAGAAACCTTCAGGGGAGCAATTCCCCTGAAGGTTATGAGCATTGAGTGTTTATTCTTTAAAGGCGACGAAACGGCCCCACATGGATTCTGCTTCCATGGCTTTCTGCAGGTAGCAGCCTATGTAGTAGCGACCACTCCTGGCTGTGGCAAGCTGACCTGCCAGGTTTTCCGCGTGCACGATGGTGTGCGGGAAGAGATTGAGGTGCATGTCCTGGTAGAAGTCCTTTAGCGGGTAGAGTTGGTCCCAGTCTTTGCCAAAATCTTTGATCAACTTGGCGTTGGCTTCAGCGAAGGTCTTGGGGTGCCAGATGCGCATGATGGTGTTCATCGGGTGATCGGCGGATACCGCGTCAACACCGATCCACTTGATCTTCATCTTGATCGCCCAGGCGGAAAAGTCAGGTGAGGGGCCTGGGTGCTTGACCATGTAGCGAAATTCATCAGAATCCTTGCTGTTCCAGCCGTACTTGTTCCAGCCGGTCTTGATGATGAGGATGTCGCCCTCACGGACTTCGACCTGGTCCATGATCATTTGCGGGGTGTAAACGCTTGAATCGGTAACAACGTCAGAGATATCGGCGATGACACCGGGGCCAACCCAGTCAGTCAGGGGAACCTGACCGATGCTCCGGCCGTTGGGGAAGAAGTGCTTCTCACCATCCATATGCGTGCCGAGGTGGATGCTGGCGTTGCAGATTGAACCGTTGCGACCCATACCGAAGTACTGCCCACCGACGCGCTTGGTGTAGGTGACGGTGAGGGGTATGTAGTTCAACCACTGCGGGGTCTGCACGCTGAAGGGCACGGTCATGTCGATCATCTCTGATTTTTTCATGACGCCAAAGAATTCATCTTCGCTCATGCCTTCAGGGGCGGTCCAGGCGAACACACGGCTCCACGCGGTTTCGACTTCCATGTAGGGGATCGGCATGATGCTGATCCAGGCGCGCTTGTTCTTGAGCTTGTCGATATCGCCGACAATGGCTTCCGCCAGCACCAGGTGTTTCCTGGGCATATCGATGTGGGTCAACTGGTAATACTCGCCCTGCGGGTAGGTCTCGTCCCATGTCTTGCCGGTCTCTTTGAGTAGTTTGGCTTCTGCCAGTTTGAAATGGTCTTCGTGCCAGCGGCGGATGGGGGTGTTCATCGGGTGTTCGGCAGAACCGCAATCCACACCAATGACCTTTAGTTCCATATCCATTGCCCACTTGTAGAAGTCCATCGAGGGACCCGGATGGCGGACAAGGAAACCAAATTCCATGCCTTCAACACCGCCCTGGGCACCTTCATTGTACACAGCCGGTTGATCCCATGAATACTTGTGGTAGCCGGTGTTAACGATGAGGATGTCACCCTTCTTGACTTCAACCTTAGAAGTGATCATTTCGGGGGTGTAGATGCTGTAATCGGAAACCAGGTCAGAGATATCCGCCACTACGCCGGGACCACTCAGATCGGTGAGGGGAATATCGGCGATGGCGCGCGCGCCTGAATGGAACGCGCGTTCACCCACCAGGTGGGTACCCACAGTGTTGCTCCAGTTGAGTATTTGCCCATTGGCACCCTGACCGCCGCCGTAAGCACCGGTAACACGCTTGAAGAAGTGCACCTCAAGCGATTTCTCATGGGGATGGGGCGGGGTGAATATGCTGCAAGCCTGGGTCAGGTCATACAGCTTTGCATCAGTAAGCATCTTGATAAAATCTTCTCGGTTCATTTTTCCTCCAGATGTCTATGGATAAGTAGATTAGTTGAACCCGTACTTGTCAGCGTAGGCGACAAGGGCGTCTTCGAAACATTTCATCGGGGCGGATACCACACCGGCTCCGACCTGTCCCACGCCGGGATCCTTGTGCGCCACACCGGTATTCACGCGCGGGGCGATCTGTTTTTCGACCACTTTGCGAATGTCCACGCCTGTGGGGGTGCCGCGAAAATCAAGGAAGGGGATGGTGAACTGCTTGTGTTCTGCCTCGGTGATTTCATACATGTCCAGGGTGGTGTTGATGGCATCACGCGGCACACCACCGATGAAGGTGACAAGGGCAGGGGCGGTCGCCATGGCGAAACCACCAATGCCGGCTGTCTCGGTGATGACGCTGTCGCCAATATCAGGGCAGGCATCTTTTTCGGAAAAGCCAGGGAAATAGAGCGCTTTAACAATAGGTGAAGGGGCGGTGAACCACTGGTCGCCCAGCCCACTCACGCGGATACCCCAATCGGTACCATTACGCGTCATCACGGTGACGATGGTGCTGCCTTCCACGTTCTCTCCAGCGGCGGTCATGGTCTTGCAGCCAGCCATAACAGGATTGAGGATGCTTAAGGCGTTCTCGCCCAGGAACTTGATCACTTCAGCCGCGGTGGCGGTATCTTTGGCGGTCTTCACAATGTATGGAGCCAGCTGCGTCGTCCACAGAATGGAGGCGGCATCCAGGCGGTTGTGACCGTCATCGCCCATGTGCAGCGCTTTTGAAAGAATGGCGCGGATGTCGATACCGCCGCTGGCTTCGATGGCAGCCTTTACGGTTGGTCCGAGCACAGCTTCCATCCAGCGCAGTTTTTCCATCACGTCTTCACTATATGCGCCCATGCGCAATACTTTTCCGCGTCCTTCATTCAGGTTGGAATAGCACTTGATGCCGTGGGTCTGGTTTTCGATGACATAGACCAGTTGCGAAGGCGAGATGACACCAGCCATCGGGCCGGTGCACATGTGGTCATGGCAGGGCGAGAATTCAATCTTGCCGGATTTCAATAATTTCTCGGCTTCTTCTGCATTCTTTGCCTTGCCTTCGAAGAGGAGAGCGCCGATCATGGCGCCCTTGATCGGGCCGGACATTCTTTCCCAGGTGACCGGGGGACCGGCGTGCAGGAGCATATTCTCGTGGATACCAGGGACAACATCCTGCGCCTTTGCCATCGTAGTGGCCACAGGGCGGGCTTCCATAAAACGTTCTACTACTGATGCATTTGCTTTCTCAATATCAACCATGTGCTTCCTCCAGGTTATTAGAATTGGGTTATCCGAATCTACTTTCTGGGTGCCTTCATCTTTTGCAGGATGTCCATCAGTTTTTCGTTTCCGCCAGCGGGGGGCTTCCAATCCACCTGCACATACGGAGCGCCCTGATCCTTCAGATTCTCTGAGAAGGATTCGAGACCGACATTGATCGCCGCCAGCGGCTTTTTAAGGTTTTCGAGGTCAACAGGTTTACCAATTGTTTCAACCTTGGGCTGGTCGCGTTCGGCCAACGCGCGCAAGAGGCGTCCGACATAGCGGCAGATGACCTCATTGCTGGTATCCACGTAAGCTCCGGCGGCTTTCAACTGGGCGATCTGGTTATCCAGGTTCTGGGGATCCTCATCGGTACCGCAGGCCACGCAAACCACCTCGAGATGCCGCCCGTCTTTTTTGGCATCAGCGATGCATTTAGCGATGGCGGGGGCGATCTCACTGGCGGGATCGGGATGTGAACCATAACCGATGACCACGTCCAGGAAGATAACAGCGACTTCCGGGTCTTTTGCTTCCTCATATAATCTGCGGATACGCAGTTCATTGTCCATCATGGGGTGCAGGCGACCCTGGGTGAATTCATCTTCACCCAGATCAACGATGCAGTTCTCCTGGCTGACGAAGGCATCAGGCAGTTGAAATTCCTTGTTGATGGGGGAGTTTGCCAGCACCCTGGGGATGTAGCCATAAAGGATATGCTGGGCTTCGTAGGCGAGGGTGCCGCCGGAGAAAAGACCGCGCAGGTACTTCTGCTGGGGGGTAAATTTCTTAATGGGCAGGTCGGCATCGCCGGTGAGCGTGGGCGGATTATTCGCCAGTTCAACCGCCAGGCGAGCGGCGTCGTCAAGCCCGGTGGCAAAGAACAGGTTGCCGTCGCGGGTTGTGGTAATGGGTCGGGCGATAAAGTTGACCACAACAGGTTTGCCGGCTTTGCGAGCGACCTTTAATACTTCTTCAGCAACCTTTGGAGAAGGCGGTTTGGAGGTAAGGACGATGACTTTGGTGTCGTCGTCACGTGTCAGCACGTCCAGTGCCATTAAAAAGGTGATCGCGCCTACTTCTGCTTTAAGGTCGCGACCGCCAGTGCCGATGCCGAAGGTAATACCGCTGTTGAGTTGATGAATACGGGTGGCTACCTGCTGCAGGCCGGTGCCAGCCGCCGCGACGATGCCGATAGGACCTTTGCGGATCTTGTTGGCGAAGGCGAGACCATAACCATCGACCATGGCGGTACCGCAGTCTGGTCCCATAACCAGCAAACCCAGTTCCCGCGCTTCCTTCTTCAGGTCGATCTCATTCTCAACGGAAACGTTATCGCTGAAGAGATGCACATGTTTACCAAGGCGCAGCGCTTCCCGGGTGACAGCTGTGGCATATCGGCCGGCGACAGAAATGATCACCCATTCAGCGTCGGGCAGCATATCTACTGCGCTTTCAAGACTACGAGGTTGGTATTCCTGGTCTGATGTCGCTTTACGCGCGGCAAGCAGTCCTTCCACCTGGGCCAGGGCATCAAGAGCGGCTTTTTCGTTTTCGGCTTTAACCACGATCGCCAGGTCATCAGGTTTAGTCGCATTTACTTCGGGGGTATCCAGTCCAATATGGGCAAGCAGTTCCTTGTTGGAATCTGTTCCCATAACCACTCCGGCATCAAGGATACCGGGCAACCCGGCAAGAGAACGCTGCAAGGACATGAGCTTGGCTGAATCGTAATACACACCACTTCGGATTTCTGTTTTTAAAGTTGCCATTATCGCTCCTGAGAAGTGAGATATTAGGGGATGACCCATGATGATCGGGGTCTGAAAGGGTTAACGGTCGGTTCGCGCGTCAATCCCCATTGATGATAAAGATCTTTCATGAGAACTGCAGGCTTATCACTTTTTCCGTTTATGAAATAAACCTGATGTTCACCATTCTTCAATATATCACGAACAAATATTGTCAGTCAACTAACCTTAATCGTAAATTCGATGACAAATAACATAACTTTGTCACAATCAAAAAAACCTCCCCGAGATCGATAAATCGCTAAGAGGAGGTTCTTGATTCATAATAAAACTATATTAAAGGTCGAGGGTCTCCGGGACGCGGAAGTTCTCGTTGGCCTTCCTGATCTCATCGGTAACATTGAAGTTCATGTCCTGACCAATGACTTCCTTGATGTAATTCTTAACACGGCCAGTCCACATATCCTGGGTGAGGTAGAAGATCTTGGCACCGCCCAGCTCGTGCTGGAATTCAGGCCACGGTTTGGAGGGTTGAGCCATTGAAAGACCGGCCATGCGCCAGCCATTGTAGCTCTCAAAGGTCGACCACCATTCCTTGACCTTGAGCAGTTCCATGGCATAGTAGGTTTTAGCGTAGTACATGGGCCATCCCAGGCGAGCCTGACGTGAGAAGGTGAGGGTGTGCAGGCTGACGGCTACGTCCTTATCCCAGACACGGCCGTTGGCAAAACCAAGCCATTCGCCATTTACCAGTCCAACCATGGTGAAGGGATCCTTCAGGCGTTTGCGCCGCAGGGAGAGTATCTCACCGTAAACACGGACACCAACGATGTCGTAGAAGTCTTTCTCAACTTTCATGACCTTCTCGAGGAAGCCGAGCATGGGATCGATATCGCTGTCCTTGATTGGGCGGATGTAGACAGCACGACCATCCTTCAGGGTGATTGTGGCTTCTGGTACCGGGGGCAGGTCCATGGGGGCACCCTGCAGGATACCCTCGATCTCGCGGACATCAATCTTCATTTCTTCAGTTGATACAGGGGTCGGAATTTCTACTTTCATTTCGCATCCTTTTCTAATGGTTATTTTTCTTAAAAAAAGTATAGCATTCCAAAGTATTGAAGTCAACAAACGTAAGACAATTAAGACGAAAACAGGATGAAAGTAATATCGCATATTGTCAAAAAATCCACATCCTGTGAATTTCTGCCTTTTTACGAGTAATTCCATGCTGAGGGTATTAAATAGGGAAACCAAAAGAAAACAAGGAAAACCGCGCGGTTGTCCTTGTTTTCTTTTAACTAATGAGCGGAGTTTATTTTCCGAATTTCGCGAAATGCGGTGCGAAGACAATGTCTGGATCTGGAATCTCAGCCGGGATTGGATAGGATATCCAGGTCACATTAAGAAAATGCTTAACTGAGATGTTCTCGGTTGTACTGTTCCCGCCCCAGGTACCGCAACCGAGGGACATGGTGAAGGGCATTCCGTTCTCCCAATCACCGCTGTTGCCCACGCTCTGCGCTTGTCTTACCATCATGCGGCTGACCTTGGCTTTGGTCCCCAGTTCGAGGATGTGCTCATCATTGACCGAGTGGATACCGCAGGAATGACCGTACCCGCTGAAGGCGGTGATATCGATCACCATCTGTACTGCCTGGTCGAAGTCTTTGTACTTCCACAGGGTCAGCACGGGCGTTAGTTTTTCAGCTGAGAACATGTCTTCAGAGCCGATATGTTCGCCCAGGACCATGATGAACTTGGTGCCATCAGGAACCTTGATCCCTGCTTCATCAGCGATGAACTTGACGCTCTTACAAACAATCTTCCCATTCAGATGACTGCCGTCAGGCCACATAGCTGCCTTCAATTTGGCCCGGTCATCACCGGTCACCAGGTAACCGCCTGTCTTCGTTAGCTCTTCCAGCAGGGCGTCAAATACACCTTCCTGGATGATGATGCTGTTCTCTGCGGAGCATGAGGTGGCGTTGTCGAAGATCTTGCCTTTGCAGATCCGGGCGGCAGACGCAGGTAGATCAGCGGTTTCATCGACCACCACCGTGGCGTTTCCGGCACCTACGCCGTAAGCGGGTTTTCCGCTGCTGTACGCCGGTTTCACCACCCCGGCGCCGCCAGTAGCCAATACCAGGTCTACCTTGCTCATCAATTCCTGGGTGAGCTCGATGCTTGGTTCTTCAATATACTGGATCAGGTCTAATGGAGCACCAACTTTGGCGAGCCCTTTGCGCATTTCCTCACATGTTACGGCGCAGGTCTTTTTCGCCCTCGGATGCGGGGCAAAGATGACAGCGTTGCGCGTTTTGAGTATCATCAATCCGTTGCACGGCATGGTGGAGGAAGAGTTGGTCATGGGCGTGATAGCGCCGATCACACCCATCGGTTTGGCAACTTTCACCAACCCTTTTTCGGGCACGCGCTCGATAACGCCGACGGTCTTTACTCCCTGCAGGTCGCGCAACACACCGATGGTTTTCTTCTGGTGTTTCGCAACTTTGTCTTCGTAGACGCCCAGCCCTGTCTCATCGACCGCGAGGCGGGCGACAGTTTCGGCGGTCTCACGCTTGTAGGCTTCCCAGCCGACTGCCAATACCATTTCATCTACTTTTTCCTGCGGCCAGAACTCGATCACTTTTTGCGCTTCACGCGCCTTCGCGAGTAATTGATCAATTAATTCCGTCATCTGTTTTCTCCTGTTCTTAAATTTTTAAGTATCGATTACTTTGTCGCAGCGGAAAGTGCTGATTCAAAGATATTCAGTGCTTCGTTGATCTGCCCTTCAGTTACCACCAGGGGCGGGATCCAGCGAATGGTGTTATCCCAAGGACCAGCGGTCAGCAGCATCATGTTGCGGTTAAAACACTCATGCTGCACGGCTTTGGTGGTCTTCTTGTCGGGCTTGCCGTGGGCGTCACGAAATTCGGAACCCACCATTAAACCCAAACCGCGAACTTCAGCGATCTGGGGGTATTTCTCCTGCAGGTGTCCCAGCCCGGTCATCAACTGGCTGCCGCGGGTCGCGGCGTTCTCGATCATTTTTTCTTCCTTCATTGCCCGTATTGTCGCTACGCCGGCAGCGGCTGCCACCGCGTTACCGCCATAGGTGCCGCCATGTGAGCCGGGGATCCATTTGGACATCAAGTCGAGACGGCTAATGACACCCGAGATGGGCATGCCCGATGCAAGACCCTTGGCGACAGTCATAATATCCGGTTCGATATCAAAATGCTGATAACCGAACCACTTACCGGTGCGTCCGAATCCGGATTGAACTTCATCCGCCACAAGGAGGATGCCATGCTTTTGGGTTAATTCGCGCAGCCCTTTCATGAAGGATTTTGGAGGGACGATATACCCGCCTTCGCCCAGGACTGGCTCAATGAACACCGCCGCGGTCTCCTGCGGAGCAAGTTGGGTCATCAGTAATAATTCCAGTTCGTCCAGGCACCACTGGCTTGTCTTCTCTTCATCCCAGCCGTAACGCAGGGCGTAAGGGAAGGGGGTAACGTACACACCGGGCATTAAAGGCTGATAGCCAATTTTGTAGCTGTTCTTGGATGTGGTCATTGCCATGGTCGCGTTAGTGCGTCCGTGAAAACTTCCCTGGAAAACGATCACATTCGCCCGACCGGTAGCGTGGCGGGCGAGCTTGAGAGCGCCTTCAACCGCCTCTGCGCCGGAGTTGCTGAAGAAGAATCCATCCAGTGAGGGCGGAACTACAGTGCGCAATTCATCTACAAGCTCGAGCAGTGGTTTGTGGATGACAAGATTGACCTGGCCGTGGATCAGCAGCCCGGCCTGTTCCCGGATGGCTTCAACCACTTTCGGGTGGCAGTGACCGGTATTGGTCACACCAATACCGCAGGTGAAGTCCAGCACCTTCCTCCCGTCAGTGGCGTAAAGATAACTGCCCTCGGCATGGTCCACGATGATATCTGTGTAGTGCGTCCAAACTGGCGACAGGTGTTTGAAATTCTCTTGGTAGTCAATCATATAGATTCCCTTTATAAACCATGATTTTTGATTTGGTACAGGGAATGCCATCTATATGCGTGGAATCATTTTCGCTATAGATTTAGTTTCCTGTTTATAGATCTCTCCTGGTGATGGGCATTGATACACGGCTGGAAAAACCGAGTTCCCCAACCGTCCAACTTTTATATTATTGCATAAAAGTCAAGGTTGGGGAACTCATATAAATCACCACTATACTAGGTAATTCTTCACCACTCCTTCATACCCCACGGAAAGCCCATCCCGGCCATGCGGTCCATGAAGGGTACCGGGTCAAAGAATTCCGGGCCTTCAACGCCGGTAGCCTTCCAGATGCCTTCCGCCAGCAGTTCCATGCCAATCACGGCGTTAAAGGCGGTTTGGGTGACCACAACCTGGCAGTCGAATTTATCCATGCTTTCCTTATTGTCGGCGACCTGGTAGAGGTACACGTTCTTTTCCTTGCCGTCTTTCTTACCTTTGATCCAGGTACCGGCGCAGGTCTGGCCCTCCATCAGCGGACCGAGGTGAGCGGGATCAGGGAGGCAGGCAGCCACCACATCACGCGGGGCAACTTCCACCTTGCCCACCTTGATGGGGTCCTTGTTATCCAATCCCAGCAGGTGTAAGGTCTGCAGGATGCCGATGAACTCATCACCCAGGCCGTACTTGAAGGTGACGCGTTTACAATCGATATAGCGCGGCACCAGCAGCACTTCCTCGTGTTCCACATTGACGCACTCGTTGGGACCGATGCCTTCCGGGAAGTCAAAAACCTCCTTTTCAGAGAAGGGTTCGGTTGTGAACCAGCCTTTGCCTTTTTCCCAGATGACCGGGGGATTGAGGCATTCTTCGATCGTCGTCCAGATGGAGAAGTTCGGCGCGAAATCGTAACCTCTCACGATAAGATTGGCACCATCTCGCACACCTATCTCTTCGATTTCATCGAAGAGGTGGGTAGCCGCGTACTTGGCGAAGACATCCGCCATACCGGGCTCAACCCCCAGCCCCAGCAGCGCGAGAATACCCTTTTCCTTCCATTTATCGGCGCGCTCAAACTGGTAGTCGCCCAGCTTGATCCCGGTTTTGGTGTAGGGGGTTTCGGGGTGGGGATGGGAAAGCGTCATCGCCATATCCATGTAGTTGCAGCCCACGTTGTAAGCCGCGTCAAATATGGCTTCATTGAAACTTGGATCGCAGGCGTTCATGATGAGGTCGACATCGTATTTCTTCGCAATTTGCTCGATCATCTCGCGGTTGCGCGCGTCAACAAATTCCACGGGAAAGCGTGCATTGTCCTTGATCTTAGCCTGGACCTCCAACGCGCGGTCCTTGTTGTAATCAGCCAGCACCATCTTTTCGAGCCAGGTGTGTTTGGCCGCCATCACCGCGATGGCTTCTCCGACCCCGCCTACTCCAACCAGCAATACTTTCATGAGTTCCTCCTGTTTATATATGATTTAGAGCTTCTTCTTCAGCAGTACCCAACACGTACGGATCCACATCGGGGATATCCTTCTTCACCCATTTGCGAATCGGGAAATACAATACAGCTCCGATTGCCATTGCAATCAGAGCCAACCCCACAGCCCCTTGCCAGCCGTAATCGACGATCTGGCTAACGATTGCGATGACAATGATCGTCAGTGGGGCGACAACTATGTAGACCAGCCCCAGCACACCGCCTGGTACGCGGTTGCGTGGCAGGTGCGGTTTCTTATACCTCAGTACCACCAGCGCGAATATCTCCGCCATCAGCACCAGCATGTTAAGGAACACGTCGATGACCACCAGGTTTTGGAATGCAGATGTGGAAAACACCAGGTAAAACACCGCGCAGATTAGGATCGAGACCCAGGGGGTACCAAATTTGGGGTGGACTTTGTTTAGCCAGGTCGGCATCATACCGTCCTCGGCCATCGCGTATGGTACGCGTGTACCTCCCAAACCGTTGCCGATGAAGAGCCCGATCATTGAGAAGATAGCTGAGATACCCACGATTGCTCCCAGGAAGAAGGAGAGCGGGCTGTCCTTACCGGCGACCTTGTCACCGATGCGGTGGGCGATGGTGGGAAACTCCCAACCTGCATCTGTACCTGGATCAATCCCCCAGGTGAGCATCTTATCGTCCTCGATACCGAATTCATTCAGGATTGGACCGATGCCAACACCTGTTTCGGATTCCTCCAACCCCCAGGCCAGGTACTGCCCGTCTTCACCCGCGCCGCCGTACAAGCCGGCAACAGTCGGGATGGAGTAGGAGAGGATGGCAGCGATGAGAACGAGCACCATCGCGCGCGGGTAGGTCTTCTTCGGGTTCTTGATCTCATCACCCGCGGCCGTGGGCAGTTCCCAGCCCATGAAGTTCCACATCGCCACGTAAATACCCACACTCAACGCACCCAGCAGGTTCTGCCCGTTGATCTCAGCGCCACCAGGCAGGAAGGGAATGTTGGAAGGAGTGCCATTCACGATCCAGGCGTAAATACCAAAGCCGGACATGATGATGATGGGGATGATCATAGCCACACCCAGCCAGCTGGCGGTGAGACCGGAAAGCTTCGCACCACGCACGTTGAGCAGCGAGACGGAGATGATCAAAACCGCTGCCACCAGCCAGGATAGAAAGTCGGAGGAAAACTCAACACCGCCGATGGTGGCGCCATCGCTCAGGGCAGGGATGAAGTAACTCAGGTACCAGGCTGTCCATACCGGGTAGATGGACACATCCACCCACGAGACGACCCAGTTCATCCAGCCCGACATGAACCCGGCGAAGGGGCCGAACGCCTGTTTGACCCAGTGATAATAGCCGCCTTGTACGGGCATCATCGACTGCATTTCGCGCACCATCAGCATGTTCGGAATGCTGAATACGAGCGGGGTGATGATCATCAACATGAGCGCCAACCCTGGTCCGGACAAACCGACCATTGGCTCTGCTCCGAATGCCCCGCCGCAAACGGTGAAGTAGATGAGCGCGAAGAGCGGGAGGATAGTCAACTCCCTTTTGAGTTTCTGCTTCTCTGTTTTGACGAAACTTGCTTTATCGATCTCTGGTGCCATTGTTCCTCCTTTGTGAACCACGTAATTTATCTAAACAGGATGCAGAGACACCCCCGCATCCGGGATTACCAGGGGAGTAAAAACCAAAAAAAGCGGCTTAAGGTTCAGTCACTCACCACGATCGAAGATGGGATCGGCCAGACGTGGTCATCCTTAATCTTGACTGGTACAAAGGAGATGTGTGTTCTGCGCACACCTGGTATCTTGCCTATCACCTCTGAGACAAAGGTGAATAACTCGCTATTGTCACGGGCGAAAACCTGGATGCTGATATCTGTGTCTCCGGTAGCGTAAGCGATGTAACTGATGGATTCATATTCTGCCAGCAGCGCGGCGATGGCTTTGACTTGAGAGGGTTCCACTTCAATGAACACGTCCGCGCAGACCGGCAACCCAATGCCTTCTGCATTGACATTTCCCCGGACGGTGATCACCCTGTTGGTGATCAACCTGTTGATGCGGTAGCGCACCGCGCGCTCTGAAATCTCCCCGCCGATGCGTTTGGCGATGCGGGCGCAGCTCATCCTGCCATCTTCCAGTAGAAGGTCGGAGATCTTCTTATCAATCGCGTCGATTTTTATCAAAATACCCCTGCTTGTTGCTGAAATATACATAAATTATAGATATTTATTCCGAAATTACAATACTTTCTTGTAACCAGGAAGAAAAATTTAAGATTTGGATTCGATTGCTTTTGAAAACTGTGATTTTGACAATTTTCCTGAAAAAATATGACTTAAAAATACTTGACATGAAAGATTATTTTGCAATAATAATCTTATTGGGAAATGTGGCAAATTTCCCATCGTTTCCCTTTATTATCGGTAGTTCCCAACTCATTATCGTGTGAAATCGGCAAAAATTTTGTTGTTCCCTTGCTTTATCTGTAAGCCCATATTCATTCTTGATTCAAGGAGGAGAAATGCCACAAAACTTAAAAGATGCCGTATCCTATTCTGAACGTTGGCTGGAGCTCATCGAGAAACCTGAGGTAAGTGAAGTCGAGGGAAAACAGATCATCGAAGAGAGCATTAAAAACTTCTCAGAGTATTTTAATAAAGGCTGGCTTGACTACCGCAAGTCAGTGACCGAAGCGGGCGATTGGGCTTGCGTGGAATGGACTGGACGGGGAGCGATCTTCAGGGACGTGCTTGGACGAGAATATATCGACTGCCTGGGCGGTTATGGCATGATGGACCACGGCTGGAGCCACCCGGATGTGGTGAAGGCAGTCGCGGCACAGTTGCGGCGCACACCAATGCCCAGCCAGGAATTGATCGACCCGCTGCGCGGCGTGCTGGCCAGGCTGATGGCGGATATCACCCCTGGTGACATCAAGTATTCATTCTTCTGCGCCAGCGGAACTGAAGCGATTGAGGGTGCGATCAAGCTGGCCAAGATGTACACCCAGAAACCTGCCTTCATCGTCGCCACCAAGGCTTTCCACGGCAAGACGATGGGTTCGCTCTCCATGCTCGGTAAGGCCGATTACCGTGTGCCGCCCGGTCTGCTCTACGCAGGACAGGTTTACCACGTGCCATTTGGTGATGCGGCAGCGGTGGAACGCCAACTGGACATCTGCGACCAGGTGGGCATTGGTGTGGCAGCGGTGCTGATGGAACCCATCCAGGGAGAAGCGGGCGCGATCGTACCGCCGGATGATTTCTGGCCGCGCATACGCAAAGCCACCAAGAGATCATGGCGTGCTGCTGATTGCCGATGAAGTTCAAACCGGTCTCGGTCGCACTGGTAAGTTGTGGGGCGTGGAACATTGGGGCGTTGAACCCGATATCATCGCAGTGGCGAAATCACTGGGCGGCGGTGTTATGCCTGTCAGTGCCTTCTGCTCCACCGAAGAGATCTGGCAGGTGCATGATGGACCCGAACCCCTTCATTCACACCACCACCACCGGTGGCGGGGCGCTGGCTTGTTCCGCGGCTATTGCTGCCATTAATGTGGTCCTGCGCGATGATTATCCCAAGCTGGCGAAGGAAAAGGGCGAATACTTCATGAAATCCCTGAAAGTTCTGGAAAAGAAGTATTCCAATATTTATGATTACATATCCGGCAAAGGGCTGCTCATTGGGCAGCATTTCAAGGACGCGGAAGTCGGCTACAAGGTCGCGGCTGGACTCTTCAAACGCGGCGTACTGGTTGCCGGCACGCTCACCAGCGCGCACACCATCCGCATTGAACCGCCCATTGTCATCGAGTATGCACAGATAGATGAAGTGCTGAACCGACTGGAAGATACATTGAAAGAAGTGACCGCTTAGTTGGCAATTTACCCATCTTATCCGCATTAATAACGAAAGGAAGGGTCTAATGGTTCTTGAAGGTTATCAATACGCTTGGCTGGTCATTCTGTTTATCGCACTTTTCTTTGTAGTCCGCATCGCAGTGGGTATTTGGGCGGGAAGACAGGTCCAGGATAATACAGACTACGTTGTGGCTGGCAGGAGGCTGCCCATCCACATGGCGGCGGCTTCCATCATGGCCACCTGGTTCGCGGCTGAAACCCTGATGGGGGCTTCAGAGACGGCGTACGACTACGGTTTCCAGGGAGTTATCTTTGACCCCTTTGGCGCTGCTGCCTGTCTCTTCCTGTCCGGGTTCTTTTTCGTCCGCTTGATGCGGCGGGCAAAATACCTGACCATCGTTGATTTCTTCGAACGCAGGTATAACAAGCTCACGGTCGTCCTCTCGGTCGTCGCGCAAATGCTGACCTATTTCTCGTGGACAGCCGCGCAGATCGTGGCAGGCGGTGCCATCGCCCAGGGTATTTTTGGTATTGACCCGATTTGGGGGATGGTCATCGTCATCTCGATCGTGGCAGGATACACGATGATGGGCGGTATGATGGCGGATACCATGCTGGATTTCTTCCAGATGTTCCTGACCTCCATCGGTATCACGCTGGTGTTCATCTTCATGCTCAAAGCTGTCGGAGGCTTCCCTGGATTGATCGAAGGCGCGGGTTCTACGTACGTCTCAGAGCCGTTCAACCTTCTGCCCATCCGCGGTGAGGGCTACCTGGGTTATACCGGCGCTACCGGCTGGATGTACTGGCTGGCAGCCTGGATGGCGATCGGTCTTGGCTCGGTGGCTACCCAGGACCTGATGCAGCGTTCGATGGCTGCGCGCAACCAGGCGACCTCGGTATACGGCTCCTACTTCGCCGGCGTGCTCTACCTGTTCTTTGGTATCATGAGCCCGTTGATCGGTATCATGACCTTTAAGCTAAACCCGGGGATGGAGGACATCAGCTATCTGCTGGTTCACGCTGCGATGACCCATATGCCGGCGCTGTTAACGGCCATCTTCATCGCTGCGCTGGTCTCAGCGCTGATGAGCACCTCTGACAGCTCCCTGCTGGCAGGCGCTTCAGCCGTGACCGAGAACCTCATCCCATTGATCACCGGTAAGAAACTGGATGGCAAGAAGGCGTTGTGGGCAACCCGCATCATGGTGCTTGTCAATGCGGTCGTTGGCCTGGCAATTGCGCTTTGGGCGCAAACGATCTACGAGCTATCCGTTGTCGCCTGGACGCTGCTCCTGGTGGGCCTCTTCACGCCGTTTGCATTCGGCATGTACTGGAAGAAGGCCAACGCGTCAGGAGCGAATGCAGCATTCATCGGCGGTTTCGTTGTATGGATCCTGGCAACCATCTTCTTCTTTAACACTGGCCTGGGCGGGCAATCCACAGCGGTTGTGTGCGAGTACGTTCCCGATGCTACGATTTCAGTGTTCAGTAATGACGGCTGGTGGTGTGCCTTCTGGGACGCGGTTTATGTTGCATCCCTGGTGGCTTTCCTCTCCGCCATCATCCTGATGATCGTGGTTTCGCTTTCCACGCAGAAGAAGGACCCGGCCAAGAAGCTGGTGGACTACTACGGCGAACCGATCGACATGAACCCCAAGCTTCACCTTGGTATTCTGCCCATCAAGGACGCCTTCCGCAAGATCACAAAGGAAGAAAAGGAGATTACCTGACCTTCTCTCTGACCGGCAGCAGTTCGATTTCTTATACAAGCTGCCTCTATTGCAATGTAAATGTGTATAATGAGTGGCGTCCAGGGTGAATCGCTTTGGACGCCACCATTTATCTCAGTGTAAGTATCCCGGAAAAGGGAGATTAATCGTAATATCATGTCAAATTTTAATCCGGAAGAATTGAAGTATTACGCGCTCATTTTTGGCGTCATCCTGCTCCTTCTCTTTACATACCGTAAAGCGATGAAGAAGATAAGCAGCAACCAGGAAACAAAAAGGAAGACACAATCCGGGTACAAGGCATCCGCCCCGGTTGAAAAACCAGCGATGACCGAAGAGCAGTTCAATAAGTCATGGAAATATCTTTCCTACATGCTCTTGCTGGCGGGAGCGGGTAATCTTTACATGGCATACACGGCATTGAATAGCGCGTTGCAACCGGGAGGGCTGTGGGTATGGTGGGTGGACGCAGTTTTCAGCATCCTGGCAGCTGTGGCTGCTGTCTTCATCTGGCGAAAGAAAGAAAAAATCTGGGTTTTTATTTATTTCATCTTTCTCCTCGTTCCAATCTTCCTCTTTATGTCGATCAAAGGCACACCATTTAAGATCAGCGCTATGATCCACCTTTTCCCGCTTGTGCTGCTCTACTTCGTACTTAAGACCAGTCTGGGATGGCTTAAAATAACAAGCGTTTTGGGTTAAATTCAAACAATCCCCCTGATCTGTTGCGAGCAGGGGGATTATATTAATCCCGTAACTTAATCCAGGATCTGCGAGACAGCCTCGCGGAAAACTCCTGGTGTGGTAATCGATATCCGCTTCCGTTACATCAGGCGCAATGAGTGCCATATTATGGAAGGGCGTCATCAAAATGCCCCGGTTCATCGCCGCCAGGTGCATGTAGCGGTCGAGCTCAGAATCCACCGCGGCTTCGGCGTCACCACCGTTGCGCGGCAGTTCAGTGCAGAACCAGTATTCCGCGCGGCAGCCGAGGCGGTTGATGACCCACGGCAGACCGAACTCGTCGATAGCCTTTTTGACGCCGTCGGTAAAGCGAATGGCCAGCGGAATGGTGTGAGCGAAAGTCTCTTTGCTCAGCGTGTTTTCAAGCGTGGCGCGCATGGCTGCCAGCGAGAGGGCGTTACCTGCCAGGGTGCCGCCAATGCCACCCACGTCCGATTCATCCACCTTGATGCTCCTGGAGACCCTGTCTCCCACTTCTTCTGAGAGGCCGTATACCGCCGCCGGCACTCCGCTGCCGATGGTCTTACCCACGGTCAGGATATCCGGTTCAAGGCCGGCTTCGCCGGTGTAGCCGCCCGGACCAGCGCACATGGTATGGGTCTCATCGATAATGAGCAGCGTACCGTACTTGCGCGTGAGTTCACGCAGAGCGTCGTGGTAGCCGGGATCTGGGTGGATGATGCCAATATTGGTCATCACCGGTTCTGCCAGCACACAGGCAATGTCGCCGGCTGCCAGCGCCTGCTCGAGGGCAGGGATGTTGTTCCACGGGATGACGCGGGTGGTGACCACCGGGTTCACCGGCGGACCGATGGCGCCGGGACGCGGACCGGGGATACCATCGTTGATGGTGATAAAGGTCTCATCCACTGAGCCGTGATAGCAGTAATCATAAACCAGCACGTAAGGCCTTTTGGTGATGTGACGGCACAGCCGCAGCACGAAGCGGTTGGCATCGGTAGCAGTGAGAGTGGTCTGCCAGTATTTCAGTTTGAAACGCCGCTGCAGCTCCTCGCCGACCCAGATGGCTTCTTCAGTTGGCAGCATGAATGTAATGCCCTTGTCCAGCTGCTTCTTGATCTCCTCGATCGGCTTATCCGGGGAGTGACCGACCATGGCGCCGGTGTCTCCGAGGCAGAAGTCAAGGAATTCCTTGCCGTCAGCACAGGTGAAATGAGCGCCTTTGGCGTGGCTGACAAAAAGCGGGAAACCGCCAGCCCAGCGCACCATCCAGTTCATTGGCACGCCATCGAGCAGGCAGCCTTTGGCACGCTGGTACAGCGCGTAGCATTTGGGATGTTCCCTGGCGAATCGTTGAATTTCAAGTTGAAGTTCTTGATCGAGCTTGTTTCGATTTATGGGTGACATGGGCTCCTCTCCGTGGCATCAAATGGTGATCAAATTAATTATATTCATCCTGAAAAAAATGCATAATATAAACAGCTATAATTAGCCATTGAGGATGGATTTTTCAAACCGAAAATCCTACCATATAGACATCCTCTGCTTTGAAATTCCCGGTATGTTCACCGGGAAAGGAAGAAAATGACATGAAAATATTAACCCCTGATCAAGAAAACCTGCTGCTTCGCGAACGGAGCTTCCTCAACGACCTGCGGCTGAAACTTGTGGAATACAACGCCTCCAGGGAGGACGTGAGTTCGCTCGGGCAATCCATCACCCAGCTCGATGACCTTTTCCTGCTGGTCATCGTCGGGGAATTCAATGCCGGGAAAAGTGCTTTCATCAACGCGCTGCTGGGGGAGAAGTTTCTCATGGAGGGGGTAACCCCCACCACTTCACAGATTACCATCCTGCGCTATGGCGAACAGAACGAATCGAACCTTGTGGAGGAGGGACACACACTGATGCTTCTCCCGGTCGACCTACTGTCAGAACTGAGCATCGTCGATACCCCGGGAACCAACGCGGTGATACGACAGCACGAAGAATTGACCACTCACTTCATCCCGCGCGCTGACCTGGTGCTTTTTGTCACCTCTGCTGACCGTCCCTTCACGGAGAGCGAACGCAGCTTTATGGCACACATCCGCGATTGGGGGAAGAAGGTGGTGATCATCCTAAACAAGATCGACCTGTTCCAGGATGAAGGTGAACTTGACCAGGTGGTTGAATTTGTGAAACAGAATGCCCAGGCATTGATTGGAAGCGTTCCCCAGATCTTCCCGGTTAGTTCCCGCCTGGCGCTGCGTGCCAAGACCGGCGAGCCCCAGTTATGGCAGGAAAGCGGATTTGATGCCATGGAGACCTACATTCTCAAAAGCCTTGACCAGGCGGAGCAGATCCGGCTCAAGTTCCTGAACCCGCTTGGTGTGGGCGCTCATCTGACCGGTAAGTATTATGAAAGAGCTCTAAACCAGCGCAGGATACTCGACGAAGACATCAGCATGCTGCAGAATGTGGAAAGGCAGCAGGAGGTTTTCCGCGGTGATATGCAAAAAGATTTCGTTTTCCGCATGTCGGATGTGGAAAACATTTTTTACGAAATGGAGCAGCGTGGCGACGCATTCTTTGAAGACCGCTTCAGGCTGGTGAAGGTGCTCGACCTGTTGAAGAAGGAGCGTATGCAAGAGGACTTCACCCGTGAGGTGGTGGCTGACCTTCCCAAACAGGTGGAAATAAAGGTCACCGCGCTGATCGACTGGCTTGTGGAATCGGACCTGCAGCAGTGGAAAGCGGTGACATCTTACCTGGCTGACCGCGAGCGTGAGCATAAAGACAACCTCATCGGTGAGGGCATCAGCAGCAACTTTACTTACGACCGCAACCGTTTGCTCGACGCCATCGGGGAAAAAGCGGAACAGGTGGTGCGCGGTTACGATAAACACGCTGAAGCGGCGGCGATCGCGGAAAACGCCATGAACGCTGTGGCCGCTTCTGCAGCGGTGGAGGTTGGGGCGATCGGGCTCGGAGCCCTCGTCACCATACTGGCAACCACCATGGTAGCCGATGTCACGGGCATCATTGCTGCCGGGGCGATCGCAGCACTGGGCTTTTTCATCATCCCTGCCAAACGACGTAAGGCGAAAACCGAACTGCATGAAAAACTGTCCACCCTGCGCACAGACCTGGTGAGTTCGCTTCGTGCTGAGTTCGAAAAAGAAATCGAACTCAGCCGCAAACGGATTGAGGAGGCAATCGCGCCTTACACGCGTTTCATCCGTTCTGAAACGACCTACACGGAAAAGGTCCAGGAGGATCTGAAAGCCGCGCAACTTGAGATCAGCCAGATACGCAGCCAGATTGAAAGCTGGTAAAGCGTAACTTTACCGTGCCATCTTTGGTTTAATTTATCCGGATTCCTGTTTATCCATGAACTGGCGCTCGTAAAGCTGGGCGTACAGCCCTTTCTGCGCCAGCAGACTGGTGTGTGTTCCCTGCTCCATGATTCTGCCTTCATCTATGACGAATACCATGTCTGCGCTGCGCACAGTTGAGAGGCGGTGAGCGATCACCACTGATGTGCGCCTCTTGAGCATGCGGGCAATGGCATCCTGCAACAGGCCTTCGGTCACTGAATCGATGTTGGCGGTGGCTTCATCCAGGATCAGGATGCGGGGATCAGTGAGCAAAGCCCTGGCGATGCTCACCAGCTGGCGTTGTCCCTGTGAAAGGTTGACCCCGCCTTCGAGCACCCGCGTGTTGTAGCCTTCAGGCAGGAAGTTGATGAAGTCATGCGCGTTGGCCTGCTTTGCCGCCGCGATCATTTCCTCATCGGTGGCTTCAGGTCTGCCGAATTTAATATTCTCAGCCAGTGTGCGTGAAAAGAGGAAGGGGTCCTGTGAAATGACGCGCACCTGGTCACGCAGCGATGCCAGGGTGACATCGCGGATATCCACGCCATCTATGGTCAAAGACCCGCTGGAAACATCGTAAAACCTGGCGATAAGGTTGGCGATGGTTGTTTTACCCGCGCCGGTCGGACCGACCAGTGCGGCGGTCTTACCCGCCGGTATGAGCAGATTGATGTCGTGCAGTACCTCCGGCAGGTCAGAACGATAATTGAAGGAAACATCTGAGAACCTGATCTCACCTTTTTCGGGCTTAAATACTTGCGCACCGGGAGCATCCTTGATCTCAAGCGGCGTATCCAGCAGCTTAACCACCTGTTCACCGCCGGCCATGGCGGATTGGAAGGTGGTGTAAATGCGGCTCAGCTCCTGGATGGGCTGGAAGAAGCGCGTGACATAGCTGAGAAATGCCACCATTATGCCTAGCGTGATCGTGCCACCCAACACGTAACGACCGCCGAACCATAAAACGATCACTGTCGCCAGCATTCCTAAGAATTCGATCGCAGGGAGGAAGATAAAGGAGAGATTCATGGCATTGATATAGGCATTGCGGTTATCGCGGTTCACCTGTTCGAAGCGTACCTGCGAGGTCTTTTCGCGGGTAAAAGCCTGGATGGCGCGCATGCCGCTGATATCTTCCGCAAGGTCACCAACCACAGCCGCCACGCTTGAACGCGTTTCTCTGAATGCCCGCCGTGCCTGGCGCGAGAACAACCAGGTCGCCAGCAGCATCAAGGGCAGCACGATGAAGGTGAGAAGAGCCAGCTTCGGGCTCATGCTGATCATGATGATGATGATGCCGACCAGCACGACCATGTCTCCAAGCAGGGTGATGACGCCCTGTGAAAGCAGCTCATTGATTTCGGCGACATCGTTGATCACACGGGAGACCGTCACGCCCACGATATGGCGGTCGTGATACCCCTGGTGGAGCCGCTGCAAGTGCCGGAAGAGGTCACCGCGCAGGGTGGCGAGGACCTGCAGTCCCACCCGTGACAGGGTGTAGCGCTGGATGGAACTGACGGCGAAAAGAAGTACGAAGGAAATGGCTAACGCTATGGCGATACGCACCAGCCCCTGGCGGTCACCGGGGAGGATGTACTCATCGATCGCCACTTTGATCAGGTAAGGTGTGAGCAGGGTAAGCCCTGACTCGATGAGCGTGAGCAGGAAGGCAGCGATCATGCGCCAGCGGTGGGGTGCCAGGTAGGATAGCATACGGCGCACCACGTGAGGGTTGTAGACCTCGCCGCCTTTTTCGCCGCCGCTGCCGAAATCTTCCAGCAGCGAACGCGGTCCAAAACCGGATGAAGAGGGTCCGATGGAAAAGCTCATCCGGACTCCTCCTGTTTCTTCAACTGCTGCTGATAGATTGCCCGGTAAACAGAGGAACTCCCCAGCAGTTCTTCATGGGTACCGTGCGCGCTGATGGTGCCGGCATCGAGCACGAGGATGAGGTCGGCGTTGCGCACTGTTGAGAGACGATGAGCGATCACAAAGGTGGTGCGTCCCTGCACCAGCTGCTCCAGTGCCAGTTGAATGAGATGCTCGGTTTCGGTGTCGACCGAGGCAGTGGCATCATCGAGGATAAGGATGCGCGGATTGAGCAGCAACGCTCTGGCGATTGCAATGCGCTGTTTCTGCCCGCCTGATAGCGTGGTGCCGCGTTCGCCTACGCGCGTCTGATATCCATCCGGAGACTGCATGATGAACTCGTGCGCCTGGGCGGCGATGGCAGCCCGGACCACATCCTCGTCTGTTGCCTTCTCATTGCCGAAGGCGATGTTCTCGCGGATCGTTGAGGCGAACAGCGTTGTCTCCTGCAGCACAATTCCGATCTGGCTGCGCAGCGATTGCAGCGTCATTTCCCGAAGGTCCATCTCGTCGATCAGGATGCGGCCAGCGGTCGGGTCATAGAAGCGCGGAATCAGGTTGATGATGGAAGATTTTCCAGACCCGGTAAGCCCAAGCAGCGCGACCTTCTGACCGGGTTGGACATCGAAGGAGATATCCTTCAATATAAGGTTGCGTCCATGGTGGAATGAGACATTTTCAAAACGAACCCGCCCTTGTATGTTTTTCACCGGCTTTGCGCCAGGCGTATCATGCACCTCTGAAACGGTATCCAGGACGTCAAAGATGCGTTCTGAAGCGGCCCCTGCGATGGCGACCGCCGGGATGATGAGTCCAAGGCGTCGCACCGGTTCGATAAGGTTGCTGACATAACTGACGAAGGCGACGATCGTACCCATGGTGATGCTGCCCTCTATATATTGTGTTCCACCATAGAGGATGATGATCGCCATCCCCAGGTTGGCGATTAGGAAAAGCAGCGGAACGTTCAGCGCCTGCATGCGCGCCGCCAGGTTGGAGAGATTGAACCAGGTCATCGTTCGTTTGTTCGAAGCGCTCGATCTCAGCATCTTCCTGGGCGTAGGCTTTCACCACGCGGCTGCCGCGCAGGTTCTGTTCCACGGCAGTGGTCAGCACCGCCAGCTGTTTTTGCACCTGCAGCGATAGCGGGCGGAACCTGGCGCCAAAGCGGGTGGCCTGGAAGACCAGCGGCGGCATGGTTAGCAGGACTAATAGCCCGAGCTTTAAATCCAGGACCAGGAGCATGACGGCGGTGATGATGAGAAGCAGCACGCCCTCCAATATGCGCAGGGTCGCCCTGCCGGTGAGGAAGCGCACCCTTTCAACATCCTGGACGGCACGGGAGAGCAGCTCACCAGTCTCCGATTTATCATGGAAAGAGAAAGAAAGTTGTGTGAGTTTGCGCTGTATCTCGTTTCGCAGGTCAAAGGCCACGTTCTGTGAAGCGGTTTCAGTGAGGAGCCCGACGAAATAATTCAGTACTCCCTTGATGATGGTCATCCCCAGCAGCGCCAGCACAGACCAGGTGAGGACACTGACCTGCTCCCCTGCGATACCCGTGTCGATGATCCAGCGAATGAAAAGCGGGATCAGGGTGTTCATACCCAACACTAAAAGAAGCGCCGCGTACGCCCAGGCGGTTTTTTTCCAGTAGGGGCGCAGGTAGCCATAAGCCCGCCTTAACACCTGGAAAAGCGGAGCGGACGGCATTGGCAGGGGCGCGTTTTGAGTAGTGTTTTTTTGCTGTATCAATTGAAGTTTCGCCTTGTGCAGCACCAAGAATACTACAAACCCGAAGAAAACTCAAAGCGAAATCAATACGGTGAGAGAATCTTATCTTTTTTGTTGGTTAGGTGGATGTTCAACCGCCTATTACATCCAAATGATTATCCATAATTACCAGCCGGGTTTACGATATACTTATTTCATCCATAAATAATTCGTGTAGGAGACCCGGGTGCGGATCGCGATTGTTCATGACGCGTTGTGTGTTTCTGGAGGAGCCGAAAGGCTGGTGCTGTGGATGGCGAAAGCATTCCCACAGGCACCTATCTTTACGTCTGTTTATTTGCCGGAAAATACATTCGCGGAATTCAAATCACTGGATGTAAGAACACTGCCCTTTGCCGGCAAGATTAAAAGTGAACGACAGTTCAAGCGGCTTTACCCCTTGTGGTATTTCCTGGTACAGCGGCCGGACTTCAAAGAATTCGATGTTGTCCTGTCCTCTTCAACTTACCTGGCAAAGTTCATCCGCCCGGCCCCTACCGTAAAACACGTCTGCTACCTTTACGCGCCATTCAGGCTGTTGTGGAAACCAGAATCCTACAGTGAGGAAAGCCTGCCGACGCGCGGTGCGGCTACCGGTTTGGTAAATGGGGTCATTCCGCTGCTGCGGCGTTGGGACTTGAAGCGCACCAAGTCAATCCCGAAACTGGCGACTTCCTGCCTCAACATGGCCCATGAGATCAAGAAGGTATACGGGATGGAAGCGGAGGTCATTTACCCGCCGGTGGAGATCCCGCAAACTACCTCCATGGAGCCGCGCGAGGATTATTACCTCTCTGTGTCGCGCCTGATCTCGCACAAGCGGGTTGACCTCTCCGTGCAAGCCTGCACGCGGTTGGGAAAAAACCTGGTAGTGGTTGGAGATGGACCCGAGAAGGAGAAACTGGCGCAGATGGCCGGGAAAACGATCCGCTTCGTAGGTCGGGTGAGCGACGAGGAATTACAGGACCTCTACCGAAAGGCAAAAGGGCTGCTCTTTCCGAGTTATGAAGATTATGGCATCGTTCCACTTGAAGCCCAGGCGTGGGGCGTGCCGGTAATTGCTTTCGGCAGGGGCGGCTCACTTGAGACGATCAAGGGTGGTGTCAGCGGCATCTTTTTTGAGCAGCAGGAGGTTGACAGCCTGGTAGAGGCGATCAGCCGATTTGAGTCCACCAGGTTCGATATGGAGATGATCCGGCAGTGGGTTGCCGGGTTCAATGTGGCAAGCTTTACCGCGCAAATCCGCAAGTTCGTGGAGCAGGGCTGAGCATATCGCTTTACCTGTTTATTGGGTAAAATACCCTCACCACATTATTAAGGTGTGTCATTGACCGCAAATAATCAAAAAATCGATATCACCCCCAACATCAAGACCGGTTATAAACCTTGGCTTGTTTCCGGGCTTTTACTTGTTACCGACCTGGCAGCGATCGTTATCTCTTTTTTCCTTTCTTTCTACTTGAGAAAAATCCTGATCCCGGTGATCGGCGGGGTACTGTTTTTTGACCAGGTTGCTCCTCTTTTTCTGCTGATCATTATCTTTATCCTGGTGATCTTCGTGTTCGCCGGTTTATACCCGGGTCACGGGCGCACTGGTGTGGTGGAATTTCGCGAGATCGTTTACATTGTCTCGTTTTCCCATGTCATTGTGGCAATGATCATTTTCATTCTTGGGTATGGTCCGCGCTTTTCGAGGTTGGTCTTCCTTTTCAACTGGTTTTTTGCCCTGGTGTTGATCACCAGTTTCCGCCTGCTGCTGCATAACCGCGGCTCTTTAAGCTCCTGGTGGGGGCAACCGGCTGTGGTGATAGGCGGGTCAACAGACGTGTCGATGGTCATTCGGCATCTGCAATCCGCGCGCCGCATCGCGTACAGGCCGGTGGCGGCGATCCTTCTGGAAAAGGATATCTCACAGGAGAAGATCCACGGGGTGCCGGTGTTCGCGTTTTCAGAGCAATTATTGAACGCGCTGCGCAAGTCCAACATCAAGCTCGGAATTTTTACCAACCGCACAGTGTCTTCGGAAATTGGCTTTCGTAAGTATCTTCAAACATTCAGCCTGGTTTTCCCGAAGCTGGTCTACGTTCTGGGCGATTCGCCTTTGAATATGCTGGCAATGAAGACAATGGACCTGGATGGGCATCCCGCGTTGCAGATCCAATACAACCTGTTGAATCCGTTCTCCAGGTTTGTCAAACGCGTGGTTGACCTGTTGTTAAGCCTGGTCAGCCTGGTCTTTACCTTCCCGTTATTTATCTTCTTCTCCCTGCTGATCTGGATCGACTCCCCCGGTCCGGTCCTGTACACACAAAAGAGAATGGGAAGGGGAGGTAGGCTCTTCAATATTTACAAGTTCCGCACAATGGTGGTCGGTGCCGAGAAGGAACTCGCAGAACTTCTCGAAGCAGATGAAAAACTGCGCGAAGAATACGATAAATACCATAAATTACAGAACGATCCGCGGGTGACCAGGGTTGGCAGGTTCCTGCGCAAGATCAGTTTCGATGAGTTCCCGCAGATTCTGAACGTGATCAAGGGAGACATGAGCTGGGTAGGTCCAAGGGCATACCTTCCGAGCGAACTGTATCAGATGGGTGAATCAGCCACGATCATTCATCGCGTCTCCCCGGGTCTCACCGGTTGGTGGCAGGTAATGGGCCGCCATGGTGTGAGTTTTGAGGAACGCCTTCAACTGGATGAATATTACATCAGTAATTTCTCGTTGCTTATGGATGTGTTCATTCTCTTTAAAACATTTTTCATTGTGCTTAGCGGACGCGGTGCTTAGCACAGCAGGATTGGCTGTCTGCTTATGAATTTGACAGAACAATGATCGAAGGCGCGATTTCTCAGCCTCAGAGTGAGCAATGAGCCAGCAACCTGAAAAGATTACGAAAACATTTCTTCTGTTAACGCTCATCGAAGGGATGATTGTCGCGGTCATCCTCCTCTCGATCCCGCCTGACCCCAAAAACGCTTTCCTGTTCGGTTATTCCAAAGGCCGTCTCGCCCTCCTGGCGATCACCCTGATTTTGTTATTGATGTTTAGCACAGCGTTTTTTAATAAGAACATTCGAAACCGGATAACCAACCTCCTCACGCCACCCTCACTGCTGGTGCGGGTATTGCCGTGGGTCGGTGGGGTAATGATGCTGATCTTGTGGCTGACAATCTGGATGCCGGCTTACCGGCTGGAGGAGTATTCCGCCACTTTCACCAGGCTGCAGCCGTTGCTCATCTGGATATTACTTATCGGGGTGCAGTTTGCTCTTGCCGCCTGGTTGATGGGCGGGCAAAACAATTTCAAGAATACCCTCACTGAAATTAAAAGGTCGCGCAAGTGGCTCTATAGAGGAGCAGTCGTTTTTTCCTTAACCCTCCTGGTTTTTGTTGTGCTGCTGCTGGCGGGCGGTAGCTTCAGCGGCAGTCAGCTGTATTTCCCTCCTGGCGCGCCAATTTCCGCGCTGCAGGTGATACTGGCGTGGTTGGTTTTCTTCGTATTGCTCCTGCTGGAAAACAGACCGGGCGCAAAGAAAACTTCACAGAAACTGATTATTGGTGTGGTATTTATTTTCATCTGGGTAGCCACGTTTGCCGCCTGGTCATCGGTCCCGATACCGTGCACAGATGACCGACCCGGGCCGTATCCACCAAACAATGTTTGTTATCCCAATGTCAATGACGCGGTGTACAGCATCGGTTCGCATTACATCACCCTGGGGCAAGGAGTCTACAATCACTGGCTGACGGATAAACCTCTTTACCTCGCTTTCCTTGCGCTTGGCCAGACGGTCGCTGGACCGATGATCGACGATTACCTGGCATTCCAGGTGGCGGTCATCGCGCTCATACCGGCGCTGCTTTACCTGGCCGGCAGGAAGAAATACGGCAACGCATTTGGCGTGTTCCTTGCCATAATGACGGCGCTGCAGGGATTGTACGCCATCACCCTGTACCGCGAGGTTGGCAGTGTCAATGTGAAACTGGAAAACCCCGAGGTGCTCACCGCCCTCTTCCTTGTACTGCTTTCTTTTGCTGCGTTCAGGTGGCTGTCTGAACCTGCCACAACACGGTGGGCGATCCTGAGCGGGGGAATATTGGGTTTGTCAGTGTTGCTGCGCTTCAACCCGCTGTTCATCGCGCCATTCCTGGTCCTTGCTGTGCTGCTGGTAAGAAAGCAGAAAATAATAACTGTCCTGCCGGGAATCCTGCTTTTCGCGCTGGCATTTCGCGCTGGCGTTCAGCCCATGGTTCTTTTCCGCCACGAATGAGTATGGAAAGAATCATTACTTCACCAAGATCGAAGAGGTGATCAGCAGCCGTTTTTCAACACAAAGAGATAGCGGGACGCAGGTGGTGCCTACTGAACAGGTCAGCGGGATCCAGACGCCGCCCGTTATAGAATCTCCTGAACCACCGCCAGGTGATGCGCCCGTCGAGGAAGAATTGTTAAACTATGAATTGGGGGAGATTGACAAAGCCGGCGTGTCGGGGATTTTCTATCACTTTCTCAATAACATTTACACCGGCCTGGCGAAGCTGCCCACAACCCTGGTACTGCATCCCATAGAAGAACAGGTGACGGACGGAATCTGGACATTCACCGAAGCCCAACCGATCTGGAAGACGAGCCTGCGGGTGGAAAATCTCCTTGCCATCACGCTCAACCTGGTGCTGGTGCTCATTGGCGTCATGGCAGCGTGGAAGCGGTTCGGGATGGCTGGACTGACAGGTATCATCATCCAGGTGGGATATTACGCGGGTAACGCGTTTTCTCAGACATCCGGCGGGCGTTACCTGGAACCGGTATTCTGGATCCTTATCGTTTACTACTGCCTGGGTATTTACACGTTGACCATGCTCGGCATCAGGGCATTTTCCAGGAATGAGGAAGTGGCTACAAGCGAGGTTGAAAGTGAAACTGGTCCGGTGATGGGTCTCAGCGAAAAACGCGGAAGTGGGTCAACCCGGTTCTGCTGGCGGGATTCCTGGCTTTCGGTATGATCCTGCCCGCGCTGAACCTCATTCCCGAGAAACTGCCGGATGAGACCGACCCTGCGGTCGAAGTGACCGCTTTCGAAGTCCTATCACAGCGAGGACTGGTCACGGAGGAACAATGGCAAAACTTCCTGCAGGATCCGAACCGCATCCTCATCCAGGGTAGAGCCTATCATCCACGATACTACCGGGGAGATTTTTACCGTCCTGGAAACCTCAGTTTTGAATTAATGCTGCTTTCTAAGGATCATGTGCTGGTCGGGTACTCTCCACGCATGATTCCTGTTGAGGCGTTCAGCGATGGAAGTGATGTCATCCTGGTCGGCTGCAGGATCAGGCGGGATACACTTTGGGGCGCCAGGCGGGTAATCGTAGAATCCATCGCTGTTATCCAACTGGATAATGAAGGCAGCTTCTTTTTTGATGAAAAGATGGGTTGGGTTTGCGCCCGCTGAGCTTGACCTTACTGCCTGGTCAGTGCTATCCATTACATTCGCGACATAATCCTGCTACCCTCAAACCACCCGAAAAATCTGGCGCAATTGAAATTCGATTATAATTTTCCTGTCCGGACCTCTCCAGGAAAAACTTACACGATATGAATATGAATTCCAGGCAGGAATTTTTGTTAAAGAAAACCAGCATCGTCATTTTCGGACTGCTGGGATTCCTTGGATTATTCCTCGTTTCCCTCTACATGCTGTCAAATGAAAGCGGTCACAGCGGGGAATTCCTGTTTGGGCTGGCGCAGCGCGGGTTTGTTGAGTTGACGTTTTTCTTCCTGCTATCCGTCTTATTCCTTGTTCTTGCTGTAGCATCGTTGAGGAACTGGGATATGTTTTCACCCTGGCTGCAGCGCCTGGTTACCGAGTGCCGCCCGTTGTCGTGGACCTTCTTCATCGCCGGTCTTCTATCGGGATGGGCAGCGATTACCATCTCCCCGATTTCTTCGGGCGTTTTTCAGGTTATTATCAATGGCTGCGCCCGATATTGGTGGTATTCGGTTTGATCACGTTACTCCGGGGGATCCTTTATCTGC
>CAWFCH010000009.1:0-164463 GCA_963814295.1 uncultured Chloroflexia bacterium | reverse complement strand
GTTTATCATACAAAACCTGGGGAGTATCGAGTTGCTGCAGTTTACCCTTGTTCATTACTGCGATACGGCCGGCCATTGTCATGGCTTCCGTCTGGTCGTGCGTCACGTAGACAAAGGTTGTGCCAAGCTTGTTGTGAATCTTGCTAATCTCTGCCCTGGTTTGCACTCTTAATTTGGCATCCAGGTTGGAAAGTGGTTCATCCAGGAGGAAGACTTTTGGCTCGCGTACGATCGCCCGGCCTAGCGCAACGCGCTGCCGCTGTCCACCTGAAAGTTCGCGTGGTTTCCGCTTAAGCAGGCTCTCAATACCCAATATCTTGGCGGATTTCTCAACCCGCTGCTGAATCTCCTGCTTGGGAAGTTTGCGTAATTTCAAACCGAAGGCCATGTTGTCAAAGACTGACATGTGCGGATAAAGCGCGTAGGATTGGAAGACCATTGCGATATCGCGGTCTTTGGGCGGCACATCATTGACGAGGCGGTCGCCGATGTATATATTGCCAGATGTCACCTCTTCAAGCCCGGCCAGGCAGCGCAGAGCAGTGGTTTTGCCGCAACCAGACGGGCCGACCAGAACCAGGAACTCTTCATCAAATACTTCCAGGTTCAGGTTTTCGATCGCAGTGAAATCTCCGAATTTCTTTACAACGTTATCGTATCTTACACTTGCCATGTTTTCCTCCTTCTTGTATGAGTATAGTGACTTAATTATATATCAAAATGCAAATGTCCAGACAAAATTGTCACGAATTTTCTTTAACGTGCATCCTCATGTGTTAAAATGCTGCTACCCTGAAGGAGAAAAGAATGCCAGAAATTCCTGAAATCGCCTCCCGCGCTCGTGAAATGAATCTTGCACTTCCAGGGAAACACATCAATGCGATTGAGATTCTACAGCCAAAATGCTTGAACCTCCCTCCTGAAGAGTTCATCCAGGCGCTTACCGGAGCGGTCATTGGGTTAGTGTCTTATCATGGAAAATGGTTAAAGGTCAGCACCGATAAAGGTTGGCTTTTACTGAACATGGGCATGGGTGGAGAAATCTTTTTGTCTACGCGCAATTCGCTGCCGGCAAAATATCGCCTTATTTTCGATTTCACTGACGCCTCCTGCCTTTCAGTAAATTTCTGGTGGTTCGGCTATGCTTTTTACGCCCCTCTTGACAATCTGGCCTCTATCAGCATGATTGCGAAACTCGGTCCAAACGTACTTGATCTTTCACTAACCGAATTCAGCACCATCGTTCAAGCGCAATCCGCGAAAACACGGGTTAAGGCTTTTTTACTCGACCAGTCCAGGGTCGCTGGAATTGGTAATGCCTACATCCATGACATTCTGTTTCTTGCCGGTCTCAATCCATTTAACCTGCTTTCTCAACTGACTGAGTCGGAAATTGAAAAACTTCATTCCGCCATAAGGGATGGTCTACTTCCAAGCCTTCTCAAGGGCGGCGCTTTTTATGAGACCGACCTTTTTGGGCAAAAAGGTGGTTTCCGGATGGAAGACATCCTTGTGGGTTACCGCGAAGGATCACCCTGTCCGCGTTGTGGGACTGCGATTACGAAGATTCGCACAGGCAGCACCCATTCATTCATCTGCCCGGATTGTCAGCCCTTTAGATAAAAACCTCCTCCGGTTAATAAGTATTCTAAAAATAAATCCGCATTTTCGATATATAATTCAGTTTTGCTGCAGAATTGAGGATGATCGTGTCGCAATCGCCAGATATTCTTGACCTGGATCTTCAGACAACCATTTCGAAAAACCGCCTGGCGGGCATCTGGAAAATGATGCAGGGCTTCCGCTTGCGATACATGGGCGCGGTGACCAGCCTTGGCATTTCAGCCACAGCTAAAACCCTCACATTTCTGCTGCTTCGATACTTCGTGGATTCCTATTTCATCGCGCAGGACGCCAGCATCGGCCTGCCATATATCGCCCTCGGATTCGTAGGTCTGGCCTTTGTGGAAGGAGGTTTTACCTTTCTCAGCGGGGTTTTAGCCTCTCAGACTGCTGAAGGGGTAACCCGGCGCCTCAGGAACTTCCTCTACGATCATATACAACATCTCTCATTTACCTACCACTCCACGACCAAGACTGGTGAGCTCATCGAGCGCTCCACCTCGGATGTTGACGCGCTGCGCAGGTTCTTCTCAGACCAGGCGACCAATATCGGCCGTATTCTGCTGCTCTTCATCATCAATTTCATCACTCTCCTTAACCTGAATGTAAAACTTGCGTTGATATCGATCATCGTCATTCCCTTCATTCTGGTGGTGTCCATCTACCTTTTCAAGAAAGTTTCCAAAGCTTACGAATCCTATCAGGAGCAGGAAGCCATTCTTTCCACAACCCTGCAGGAGAACCTGTCAGGTGTACGTGTTGTGAAAGCTTTCTCACGCCAGCGATATGAGATTGAAAAATTCGAAAAAGACAATTGGGAAAAATACGCTCGTGGTAAAAAGCTGCTGATTATGCATTCGCTCTTTTGGCCTGTTTCCGATATACTCTGCGGCGCGCAATTGCTTGCCGGTTATCTCGTCGGTGCCATCATGGCCATAAACGGGGAAATCACCGTCGGCACGTACCTGGCATACGCCGGACTGGTGATTTATATCATTTACCCGCTGCGAAACCTTGGCAGAATCATTGTTCAAACCTCCACTGGCCTTGGTTTCCTACAGCCGCGTTATGGATATCATCAAGGAATCGAAGGAACCGCTTGACCAGGGTGATTACATCCCCGATGGCAACCTCAAGGGTAATTTTGAATTCATCGACGTCGGTTTTGAATATGAGCCCGGAGACCATACGCTTGAAAATATCAATTTCAAGGTCGAACCTGGCCAGGCGATTGCCCTTCTCGGGTCGACCGGCTCCGGAAAATCGACCCTGGTCCACCTGCTTCCCAGGTTCTACGAATATACTTCCGGCAGGATCCTGCTGGATGGGATTGAGTTGAACCGCTACCCGCGCAAATTCCTGCGCCAGCAGATTGGTATCGTTGAACAGGAACCTTTTCTCTTCTCCCGGACCATTCGCGAGAATATCACTTATGGCGTGGGTAGAGAGGTGAGTGACGAGGAGGTGGAAGGAGCAGCAAAAGCCGCCGCGATCCATGACGTGATTCTCACCTTTCAGGAGGGTTACCGGACATTAGTTGGCGAGCGCGGGGTCACTCTCTCCGGCGGGCAGAAACAGCGCCTCACCATCGCCCGTACCCTGCTCAAGAACCCGCGCATCCTTATCCTGGATGACTCGACCTCTTCTGTAGATACCGAAACAGAAGCCGAGATTCGCGAGGCGTTGTGGAACCTGATGCAGAACCGTACCACCTTCATCATCGCCCACCGCATTCAGAGTGTCGCCAACGCTGATTTGATCCTGGTGATGGATAAAGGTCGTGTGATCCAGCATGGCCAACACGCCGACTTGGTTAAAGAAGATGGCGTTTACCGGGAGATATTCAACATTCAGACCCGTATCGAGGATGAACTGGAAAAGGAGCTGGCGAGTGCCGGATAATTACTTCGACGAAGAAGAGTTTGAGTCCAAGTTCAACGGCAAAGTCCTTGTCCGTATCCTTCAACTCACCGTTCCTCACATGAAGTGGGTGATAGGTTTTTTACTGACCATCGCTGTCGTGGCTGGACTGGACGCCGTTTCAACTTATTTGAGCAAGCAGATCATCGATGAAGGCATAATGGCGGGTAACCGGCAGGTGCTGGTCGATATTATGATGATGTACGGCGCGCTGATTCTTGTTCAATCTGGAAGCACTTTCCTATTCATCTACCTGGCGGGAATCCTGGGTGAACGCATTCGCTACGACTTGCGTAAAAAGATGTTCAATCATCTTCAGGCGTTGTCGTTGAATTACTACAGCAAAACACCTGTTGGTTGGATAATGGCACGGGTCACCTCGGATTCAGAACGCGTAGCAGACCTGGTAACATGGGGGTTTGTCGATTCCACTTGGGGCTTCATGAGCATCGCCACATCGATGGTCTTCATGTTTATTATCAATTGGAAACTGGCCCTGATCGTGGTGGCATTATTACCCATTCTATTTTTCATCGCATCCCGGTTCCAAAAGTGGATCCTTGCCTCCTACCGCAATGTGCGCAAAACCAACTCCAAGATCGTGGGAGCCTACAACGAGAACATTACCGGCGTGAGGGTCATCAAGGCACTGGGGCGTGAAAAAGAAAACCTCAACGAATTTAAAGAGATCACCGATAAAATGTACCACTCGTCCTTCCGTGCAGCGTGGCTTAGCGCTCTCTTCCTCCCGACAGTTCAGATCATATCAGCGTTCGCTGTCGGTGCCGTGGTGTGGTACGGTGGCGGCCAGGCGAAGGTAGGTGCGTTGACGATTGGCGGTATACAGGCGTTCGTTTCCTATATCACATTCATGATGTGGCCGATCCAGGATCTGGCGCGCGTTTTCGCCGAAATGCAGCAGGCAATCGCCTCAGCGGAAAGAATGTTCTCACTCATTGATTCGCAGCCGCAGATCCAGGACCGCCCGAAAGCCATCGATCCGGGATCGATAAAAGGCGATATCATCTTCGATCATGTCACTTTCCGCTACGAAGTCGACGAAAAACCTGTACTGAACGATTTCAGCCTTCATGTGCGGCGCGGTGAGACCATCGCACTCGTGGGTCCTACCGGTGGAGGAAAATCCACCATCATTAATCTCCTGTGCCGGTTTTACGAACCGCAATCAGGCCGTATCTACATCGGCGGTCGTGACTACACCACCTTGTCCTTGCAGGCCATCCAATCGCGCATTGGTGTGGTACTTCAGACACCCCACTTATTTTCCGGTACAATCACAGAAAACCTGCGTTACGGCCGACTGGATGCCACTGATGAGGAAATCATCAATGCTACAAAAGTGATCGGTGCTTATGATTTCATTACGCGATTTGAAAAGGGATTCGAAACTGAGGTTGGTGAGGGAGGTAACCTCCTATCAGTCGGGCAGAAACAATTACTCAGCCTGGCGAGAGCCGTTCTGGCAAACCCTGAGGTCTTCGTGATGGATGAAGCCACCAGCTCTGTGGATACCCTAACAGAAGCGCTGATACAAAAAGGAATGCAGACACTGCTTGATTCGACGACGAGCTTTGTAATCGCTCACCGCCTCTCCACCATCAAGAAAGCTGACCGCATCCTGGTCATCGAAGATGGTCAGATCGCGGAGATGGGAACCCACGCGGAGCTTCTAAGAATTCGCGGCAAATACCACCAGTTATACACCAGGCAGTTCCGCACCCAGCTCGAGGCAGCCTATAATCCATTCCAGCAGAAAGCTGAAGCATTGGAGTGATGGAATAAAATTGGATAAGCACATGGCGACACAACAGACATTCCTTGAAAGGCTCTCCAAAGGCACGAAAAGTGTTTTTTCGACACTTTACAGGATCATCCGCGGAGCGCTCATGACCTTCACCCTGGCCAAGGGACCAGAGGCGGCGTCGAGCATCTCTTACTATACACTGTTCTCAATTTTTCCCCTTTTATTGAGTGTGGTTGGCATCGGTTCATTTTTTATTGACCAGGCAACTGTCGAAGAGGAACTACTGGCTTTCTTGCCGACTATCATCCCGATATCACAGGAACTCATACTCTCGAATGTGGAACAGGTTTTCAAACTCCGAGGCGCAGTGTCGTCCATCGCTTTAGTAGGTTTGCTTTGGTCTTCTACAGCTGTTTTCACGACCATTATCCGTAATATCAATGCCGCCTGGCCAGCCGCGGCTCCGCATAGTTTTATCCGCATGCGCTTGTGGTCACTTTCCATCATCGCCGCCATGGTGCTCTTATTGATCCTATCCTCGTTCACAATCACCTTCAAACACCTGCTCACCAACCTCGGGTTCACTTTTGATTACTCGCTTGTGAGTAAATTCCTGTCCTCATTTTTTTACACCAAGGTATTACCGGTATTGATTCAAGTCCTGGTTTTTTTCAGCCTATATTTTTGGGTTCCCCAGATCAAAGTAAACAAAATGAGCGCTTTGAGTGGTGCTGTTGTGGTCACATTCCTTTGGCAGCTCATCACGACTGTTTTCAGCGCATTTCTCTCCAGTGGCATGGCAAAATACGAAATTATTTACGGTTCATTGGGAAAAATGATTGCCCTGCTCTTTTGGATCTATTTAAGCAGTTGGATCATTCTGTTTGGGGCTCACCTTACTTCTTCAATCGATCGCCACACCTGAGCCTATTTCTGCGCCCGCTTCTCCAGGTTTTCCGCATCCGTGATGGTGAATTCCGTCCTGGTGATCCTGATCAATCCCTCGTCTGAAAACTTATACAACAAGCGGCAAACCATTTCCCGCGTACTGCCGATTCTGGCTGCCATATCATCCAAAGTCAGGCTGCGCTCAAGATGGCACCAGTTTGGCATTATTGGTCGGAAGACCGGATTTCTTTGAGCTCACCGGTGACGGTAAAGATGGTGCGTTCGCAGATGTTTGTCACCCTGTCAGCCACCCTCTCAAGATTGTGCGCTACCCACAATATCCAGTTAGCGCGCTCTATGGCGTTCTCATCCTTAGCGATGAATTTCAACATCGTGTGATAAACCTCTTCATACAACTTGTCCACTTCATCGTCCTCTACCGGTATGCGGTTCGCTTCTTCCACATCCTCGTTGATAAATGCGTTTATTGCCCGATGCAGCATACTGGTGCTTTTCTCCGCCATTATTGGGATTCTGATTAATGGTGTCAGCAGCTCTTCATCACCCATGCGGATATTAATGGTGGCGATGCCTTTTGCGTAATCACCTATGCGCTCAAGCTCCCCCGCGATCTCGAGGATCGATGCCAGCAATCTGAGGTCGTGTGCCATGGGCTGCTGTGTAGCGATGGTGATGAGCACCTGCTCTTCAATGGCATAGCGTTTTGTGTTAACCTTGGCATCGGTTTCAACAATCGCCTTTGAGACATTGATATCCCTTTTCTTAAACGCGTCTACAGACCCAAGGATTTGTTGTTCTACCAGGTTTCCCAGGAGTAATAGTTCATCTTTCAGAAATTTCAACTCTGCTTCAAATGATGCGCGCATGTCGGCCTCTTTTTCCTTTCATTTTAGCACTTATCCAAACCTTCCCGTCACATAATCTTCTGTGCGTTTATCCCTCGGGCGGGTGAATATCTTGTTGGTTTCATCAAACTCGATGACGGTACCGGAGCGCGTGTCATCCTTGAGCATCATCATAGCGGTGAAATCTGAAGCTCGCGCTGCCTGCTGCATGTTGTGCGTGACAATAACGATTGTGTAATTGTCCTTCAGCGACTGCATCAATTCTTCGATCTTTAAGGTCGCGATCGGGTCAAGCGCAGAAGCCGGCTCGTCCATCAGGATCACCTCAGGTTGCACGGCTAACGCGCGCGCGATGCATAGTCTCTGCTGCTGACCGCCTGACAATGAAAGCGCTGACTGCTTGAGGATATCTTTCACTTCCTCCCATAAAGCCGCCCGCTTCAGCGACGATTCCACCAGGTCATCCACGCTGCCCTTGTACCCGTGTATGCGCGCCGCCCAGGCGACATTCTCATAGATCGTCTTCGGGAACGGGTTTGGCCTCTGAAATACCATGCCGATGCGGTAGCGCACCTCAACCGGGTCCACCGCCCGGTCGTACAGGTTCCGCCCGTCAAAGATCACCTCTCCCTTGATGTGGGAGTTGGGTACCAGTTCATTCATCCTGTTAAAAGCCCTGATCAACGTGGATTTTCCACAACCGGAAGGACCTATGATCGCTGTGATCCGCTTTTCCGGGATTTTCAGGTTAACATCAGTAACAGCCTTAAAACTGCCGTAATAGATTTCCAGGTTGTGGGTTTCGATCTTGGTTACAGTATCTGACATGCCTATCTCCATGAAGTGTGACTAATATTTACGCGAGAGCCTGTTGCGCAAAACGATCGCAGCCGCATTCAATCCCAACAATAATACCAGCAAAACAAGGATTGCGCCCGCCGCGAGATGCCGCCATTCCGCCTGAGGTCGCGCCGTCCATTGGAAAATTTGAATGGGCAGCGTGGTGAATTTTGAAAAAGGTGAAGAAGGGTCAAAGGATATGGCTGTGGATGCCCCCACAACGATCAGGGGTGCGGTTTCTCCGATTGCACGTGAAATCGATAAGATAGTCCCTGTCAGAATCCCCGGCATCGCGTTGGGCAGCACGTGCGCCCATGTGATCTGCCACTTTGACGCTCCCAGTCCGTAACCCGCCAGCCGCAGCGATCGGGGAACCGAGCGGATGGCTTCCTGCGCGTTGATGATAATAAGCGGTAACACAAGCAGTCCGAGCGTTAACCCGGCTGAAAGCACTGTCCTGCCATTGGCTGTTGACGATTCAACGACTCCGAAGAGCGACCCACTGGTAAACGGTTCAAGTCCGCGTACGAAAATGGTGAGTCCAAGGATGCCGTAGATAATTGAAGGAACGCCCGCCAGGTTGTTGATATTGGTTTGTATCACGCGGTTGACCCAATTATCCCTGGCGTATTCCTCCAGGTAGATTGCCGCCCCTACGCCTATTGGAAATGCGACCAGCAGCGTGAATAAAATGGTCCAAAGCGAACCGAGGATGGCCGTGCGGATGCCCGCTGTGACAACCTCGCTCGTTTGCGGCCGGCTGATGCGGTCAAACGTGAGCCAGGAAATGAATTTGAGCTGCGCGCGTGGTTTATCCTGCTGCACCAGCACCAGCTCCTCCCCTATTGCCTCTCGTGATGCCAGCGAATCTAACAATGACCATGATTCCAGGATCTCATAACGTAATACGCGTTCTTCTATAACCGCGTAGATTTCAGACCGCGACCGTTCTGAAAAGGGCTTTTCGTTGTTCAACTTGTTAAACGCGCCTGAGGAGAGTGAATTTGTCAGGGTCTGAATCAATTGTTCACTGCTTTGTTCTTCAAGCGCGACGCCATCAAGGGAGAGTGTTGCAGGGTCGATCTTGGTATCAACGATTACGTATCCAAAAACACTGTCGATGATATTGAAAAGTAATAACATCAAAGCGATGATTCCCACGATCGTCGAAAGAAGAAAAACCACCTGCCAGGCCTTGCCTGCCCGCGCACGCCCGGGCAGGTTGTTGGAGAATTTTCCTTCCTGTAAGAAAGCGCTGCCGTTCATTCATACACCTCGCGGAAACGGCGCACGATGCGCTGGCTGATGATATTCAGCGCGAGCGTTAACAAAAATAGCAGTAGCGCGATGGCAAAAATACTGTTGTAATCCACAGAATCGTAACTCAGGTCACCGCCCGAAATTCGCACGATATGACCGGTCATGGTTTCTGCGCCTTTGAACGGGTTAAGTGTAAAATTTGGTCCTGCCCCGGCCGCTACCGCCACGATCATCGTCTCTCCGATCGCCCTGGATATGCCCAGGATGATCGCCGCGCTGATGCCTGATAAAGCCGCTGGTAACACCACTTTCATCACGACTTCAAATTTGGTCGCGCCAAGTCCATAGGCTGCTTCACGTAAGGAGCGCGGCACCGCGGTCAGCGCGTCTTCGCTGATTGACGCAATCAGCGGCAGGATCAGGATGCCCATCACCAGGCCGGCTGACCCGGTGTTGTAAATATCCACAACATCCCTTCCAAAAATATCCCTCAGTATCGGCGTGATAAATGTTAGCGCAAAATAACCATAAACGATGGTCGGTATCCCTGCCAGCAGCTCCAGCACCGGTTTGATCGTCTTGCGCGTCTTCTGAGAAGCGTATTCTGAAAGATAGATCGCCACCGTTAACCCGAGAGGAATCGCGATCAACATCGCGATGCCGGTGGTTAGCAGCGTGGCAGAAGCCAGCGGCAGGATGCCAAATTGATTGATATGCGGCTGCCAGGCGGTTCCGGTGAGGAAATCGAACAGGTTCACTTCCGGCAGCCGGAAGAACAGCCAAGCTTCCCTACCCAGGATGTAAACGATTCCCAACGTGATGAAAATGGAGAAAAACCCTGCCATGAAGAGCAATGTCTGGATGACCGTTTCAGACCAGCGGCGCTTTTTAACCATGTTTATGGTGCGCGAAGGAAAACCGGATAGTGCAGGATCATTCTGTGAGCTATTTATCATATGAGGCCTTTGATAAACTTCGCCCTCCCCCGGAAAAACCGGGGGGAGGGCTTCTGAAAGAGAATTATTCTGTGATCTTACTGACCAACCGCCGCCGTCCATGCATCCATTGCTGCCTGCAGGGAGGCTTCTGAAGCCGGGAAGTAACCAACATCCAGGATCTCATTGTTCACGTTCGCCAGGTAGAAGTAGATGAATGCTGCAACCTGGGGTTTTTCCTGCATGATCTTCGCGTCTGAGTAGATGAACAACGGGCGCGAGATCGGGTAACTGTTATCTTCCGCGGTTTGTGCTGTCGGCGCGACACCATCCACGGAGAGCACGGTCAACATGTCAGCATTCTCCTGGTAGTAGGCGAATCCGAAGAAGCCGATCGCGTATGGTGAACCTTCAACGCCCTGCACCAGCACGTTGTCGTCTTCCGACATTTGCAGGTTGGCAGCTGCCAGGATCGCTGCTTCGCCATTTTCAACATTGGCTTTGCCATCATCACCAGCATAGGCAGGAGCCAGGATTGCTTCAACGAAGTAGTCAAAGGTACCGCTGTCAGTGCCCGGGATGAAGCGCAGGATGTTCTCCGCTGGCCAATCAGCCCGCACGTCAGACCATTTCTCAGCGCTCGAGAAGATCAGTGCCAGTTCAGCGCTGGTGGCATCTGTCAGGAAGGTGTTCTCTTTGCTCACCACAACTGCCAGCGCATCCGTTCCTACACGGAATTCGATTGGCTCACGGCCAATGGCCAGGCAGGACTCGACTTCGCTGTCTTTGATGGCGCGTGAAGCATTGGAAATGTCAGTTTCGCCATCCACGCAGAAACGCTCAAAACCAGCGCCAGAGCCGATGCTATCGATGGTAAGCTGACCAGCAAAGCCTTCCTCTTCAAAACGCTGCTTCATGCGTTCTGAAAGAGGGAACACGGTAGATGAGCCGGCAGTAACAATAGCGCCGCTGACCGCCTCAGGTGCAAAAGCATCCATTGGGTCGACTTCCACCGGTACTTCAGTTGCGGTAGGCACTACGACTGTAGGCACTTCGGTCGCAACCGGGGCGGCGGTGGGGGTAGCCGCAGGCGCGCAAGCAGCTAAGCATAGTTACCAGTACAAATAATGCTGAAACAATGATCAAGCTTTTCTTAAACATTCTTCTTCTCCTTTTATTTTTTTATGCAAGAGAAGAATATCACCCCGCGGTTAAGGGGGATTAAACACGATGTTAACGATGGGTTAAGATTTGGTTTTTATGCCAGCGGAAGGGTGATGATAAACGTCGCGCCTTCGCCTTCCCGGCTTTCTGCGCTGACTTGTCCCCCGTGCGCCTCAACAATATGCTTGGCGATGGCAAGCCCCAGCCCCGTGCCGCCTGATGCCCGCGCCTGGTCGGTTTTGTAGAACCGTTCAAAGATGCGCGGCAGATCCTTTGAGGATATCCCCTCACCGCTATCCTTGACCTTAATAAGCATTTCCTCGCCAGATACCTCGGCTGATAACACGATCGAACCACCCGGTGGTGTGTGCTTGATGGCATTGTGGATGAGGTTCATCAGCACGCGCTCGATCTGCTCCGCGTCCGCGTTTACCGGGGGTCGGTCAGGTGGGCAATCTATCGAAAGGTCGAGCCTGGCGCGGTCCGCCTGCGCTCTCATGCGCTCCACGGGAGGCCGCAGCAAGTCCAGCACATTAGTCCTCACCTTGTTCATCTCCGCCCGGCCTGATTCGATACGCGACAGATCCAGCAGTTCCAGCACCATCTGGGTCAACTTGTCAATCTCCACGTCCATCAGACCGAGAAAACGCTCGGCGGCCTGCGGATCAGAAGTGATACAGTTTTGCAGTGTTTCTGTAAGCGCCTTCAAAGTGGTCAAAGGCGTGCGCAGCTCATGCGATACATTGCTTACGAAGTTCTGCCGCATCTCCTCCAACTGCCGGTTCTTCGTGCGGTCCTGCAATAGCAGCAAAACCGTGCCGTCTCTTACCGTGCTGAGGAATGTGGTCATGCCAAGCAGATGTTTCTGCTCCGCTTTCAGTTCAATTTGAAGGCTCTGGTCACTTCCACTATCCAGCGTCTTCTGCCACAATTCCACCACCTGGTAGTTCTGGATCAATTCGATGAAATCCCCGTCTTTAATCTGGTTGGATTTTACATTGAACATCGTGCTGGCAACCCGGTTCATCAAAACGACCTTGCCTTTTTTGTCGATAATGATGATGCCGTCCATCAGCCGGTCAACGATCTTTTCAAGCTTTAATTTTTCACTGGTGATGGCTTCCAGCTGCTGTTGGATCTGCTGCGACATCCTCGCGAAAGCCCTGGTCAGTTCGTTGACCTCGTTGTCGGCATCCGGAAGCGGGACTTCGGTGAAGTCTCCTTCAGCAATGCGGTTGGCGGCCTTCGTCAGGTCTATCACCGGTTTGAGGGTTCTTCTCGCCGCCAGCCAGGAGAAAAGTATCGTCAGGAGTATCGCGGCACCCCCGCCCAGCAGGATAACCGAGCTTATCTTCTTAACCCGTTCTTCAACAACAGCCAGCGGTTTGGAAAGCCGCACGATCCTTTCCAGCTCGCCGTCACGTTCCTGGCGCACCGCCACGTAGATCATCTGTGTCTTGCGGGTTGTGCTGTAGCGCACGTTGTACCCGGTGCCGCCTTTGAGCGCTTCCTGCACCTCCGGGCGGTACAGGTGATTCTCAAGCAGCGCCGGGTCGGATTCAGATTCCGCCACCACCAAGCCATCCGGCTGGATAATGGTCACCCGCACATCCAGGTCCTCCGCGAACCGCTCCGCCAGCCCCTGCAGGGTCAAATCATCCAACCCGTCCGGGGGCATGAGGGATATCTCCCCTGCCAGCAGGTTTGCTTCAGCTGTCAGCGTCGCGCGCGTGTCTTCGTAATAGGAATTTTTATAGCGGTTGGTAAAGAAGATGGAAAGTGCCGTCCCCATAACGAGGAGCAGCGCGACGAACGGCAGGATGAAACGCCACTTGATCGAGCGTCTGAACATATTACCCCTCGAACCTGTACCCCAGCCCTGGCACGGTCATCAGCCGCTTCGGACTGGAGGGATCAGCCTCAATTTTGCTGCGCAGCCAGCGGATGTGAACGTCCACGGTGCGGCTGCCGCCGTAATAATCCCACCCCCACACCTTCTCCAGGATGGTCTCGCGCGATACCGCCCTGCCCCTGTTCTCCACCAGGAAGCAGAGCAATTCCATCTCCTTGGGTTTCAACGGCACCGCGTTCCCATCGATGCGAATCTCGTGCCGCTTGCGATCGATCACCAGGTTGCCCAGCACGATTTCATCCGCCTCATCCACAGCCGCGGTTTCAACTTGCTGCGCCTGCAGCCGCTGGTAGACCTTCAGGCGGGTCTTCACCCTCGCCATCAACTCGCGCATGCTGAATGGCTTGGTGACGTAATCGTCCGCGCCGATCTCAAAACCGATGACGCGGTCGATCTCCTCCGCGCGCGCGGTGAGCAGCAGGATGGGAATGTCGGATCCGGCGCGTATCTTCTTGCACACTTCGAACCCGTCCAGCAGCGGCAGCATCACATCCAGCAGCACCAGGTCAGGCTGCCACTCGCGGGCAATTCTCAAACCCTCGATGCCGTCCCCCGCGGTCTTAACTTCGTACCCCTCCTTGCCGAGGTTGTAGGCAAGGGTTTCCTGCAGGATCGCTTCATCTTCAACGACCAGTATCTTATCGGCCATATTGAGATTGTATCATAGGGAAAACTTCAGTGTATCTGTAATTAATGAATCAACGGAAGTCTTGTGGACTTCCGTTGACACTTTCAGGTTACAACATTAGCGATCCAGCTATTTGAGCCTGGCGTTGACGTGTGTGAGGCCGACCTTCACCATGTCCTCGGTCAACCCGAGATTCTTTACCTGCGGGATTGCCAGGATTTGTTTGAGCGTCATGCCTTTGATGAGAGCCGCCATGGGGTGCTTTGAGAGTTCTCCCACCAGTTCGCCGAGTGCCTGCATCCCTTTGGGATCCTTCAGAAAATCACCAACCTTTGAATCAACTGTATATGTCATATTTCCTCCTTTTGGTTTATGGCATGATGAATGACCATCCGGGTCAATATCATGTATTCGCATTATAACCCTTTAGCGCTGACTGGTAAAAACCCATCATCACCAACCGGAAAACGCACAGAAAAGATGCACATTTCAACCATCCGCAGCGGTATTAGCTTTATAATCTATATATTCTTCCAGTATTTTAGAAAGTGAGGGTAACATGACGCTTGATCACTCACCCATCCGCAAAGTCGCCATTGCCACTGGCGGTGGAGACGCCCCCGGGTTGAACGCTGTCATCCGCGCCGCCGTGCTGGCGGGGCTGGAACGCGGCTGGGAGATGTACGGCATCCGCGACGGATTCAACGGGCTGATGATGCCCGAGCAGTACATCGAAGGCGGAGTGGTCAACCTGACCCGGGACCGTGTGCGCGGCATCACCCACCTGGGCGGCACCATCATCGGCACCACCAACCGCGGCAATCCCTTCCGCTACCCGGTGAAGAACGCCGACGGCACCTACACTGAAATTGACCGTTCTGATGAACTGGTGCGCGCCTTCTCCATGCACGAATTTGACGCGCTCATCTCCGTCGGGGGGGACGGCTCGATGTCGATTGCCAACTCACTGGCTAATAAAGGGGTGCGCGTCGTGGGCGTGCCCAAGACCATTGATAATGACCTCGACCAGACGGTGGTCACTTTCGGTTTCGATACCGCGGTCAGCTTCGCCGTGGAGTGCCTCGACCGGCTGCACACCACCGCCGCCAGCCACCGCCGCGTTCTCGTGGTGGAGGTGATGGGGCGCTACGCCGGCTGGATCGCGCTCGAGTCAGGCATCGCCGGTTCCGCGGACGTGGTGCTCATCCCCGAGATTCCGTATGACTTCAACCTGGTGGTGAAGAAGATCAACGACCGCGAGAAGGCCGGGCGACAGTTTTCAATCGTGGTCGTCGCTGAAGGAGCAATGCCAAAAGGCGGAACAGTGACCGTGCAGGCGAAGGATATTGGCCGCTCGGAGCGGTTGGGCGGTATTGGCGAAAAAATCACTGAAGAACTGCAGCAGCTGACCGGCAAGGAAGCCCGCCTGGTGGTGCTGGGGCACCTGCTGCGCGGCGGCTCGCCCACTGCCAACGACCGCCTCATCGCGCTGCGTTTCGGCGCTGCTGCCGTACGCGCACTGGACGAGGGACAGGAAGGCGTGATGGTAGCCCTCGACCCGCCCACAGTGAAATACGTGCCGCTGGCGGACGCCACCAAGCGCATGAAAACTGTTCCGCTGGATTGCGACACCGTGCTCACCGCCCGCGACCTGGGGATGTGCTTTGGGGATTGATTTCCAATTGTAGGGTGCATCCATGATGCACCAGGAACGTAAAGAGCGCGCCATCGCGCTAAAAAGTGGTAAAAATGGAAGCGTTGATTTGCCCCAACTGCGGCAGCCCTGACCTGGAGCGGCTGAACGCCCTCGAGTACCGCTGTGCCAGCTGCGGTACCATCTCGAGGCTGTCTGACGATTCTAAGGTACTGGTCATCGTGAGCGGCAGGCTATGCCCGGAGTGCGGCTTTTTGAACGAAAGTGGCGTGAAGCACTGCGCTGAATGCGGCGCGCAGCTGGTGAAGTACTGCCTCGCCTGCGGCTCGCAGACCCCGCTAGCGGGTCAGCACTGCCCAGGCTGCGGCAAAGCGGAGTTCACCGAAACACTTTTCAGCATCTCCACCTGCAAATCACGCAACCGACGGCATACAAAAGATAACATTGATATCCTCCGTCACCTAAAGGAAGAGAGTTGGAAATGAAATCTAAAATGGTTCGTAATGATTACGCACCTATTTTGGGTATGGCACTATTTATGCTGGTCTTGCTATTCCTTACCGCCTGTAGCCCAAAACCAACCGTAAAACAGGTTTGTTTGGAAACCTCCGGCAAACCGTCAAACTTTGACCTGATGGAACCGGGTCCCTATTTTGGAGGTATAACCAGTTATGAGTTTACCGATGCTGAACGCGCCGACCGTAAAGTGAGCATCAGCGTCTGGTACCCGGCGCAACTTGGTAAAGATGAGAATACGAACCCTACCGTCATTCTTAGAGATCGCGAACCTGACTTTAGCGGTGCGCCTTACCCTGTAATCCTCTCCTCCACGAAAATGGCATCAACTCTCGCGCGTTACGTGATCAGTCACGGTTTTACCTGGATAAGCGTGGATAGGATTGATACCTACAGGTACATGAACCCGGATGTTTACCAACAACCTCTTGATATCCTGTTTGCCTTAAATAAAGTAGCTGAAGATCCCCCAGCCGGATTAGAAGGGATGGTCAATACGGATGTGGCTGGAGCAATCGGCTATTCGTTTGATGGTCTTAATACTCTCGTATTGAGTGGCGCGCGCATCGACCCGGATTTGTACTTTTCATATTGTTCTGATGATGCTCAAGAGGTCGATTGGGGAGATATGTCGGCCTTCTCCTGTATACCTTATGAAAATTGGGGTGAATTTTCATCAGCTGCGGGTGAAACAATTACAGGTAAAAAAGATGAACTTTGGCAGCCAATCACGGATAAGCGGATTCGGGCATTTATACCCATGGCAGGTGAAGGTATCTGGATGTTTGACCTGAGTTTTATCGATCGCCCGGTGATGATGATCAATGGGCATAAGGATTCGCTCTATGATGAAAACACACGCATTTTTCATGATATTGGAATTGAGGAAAAAACATTTATCACATTTCTCGGTCAGAATCACATGATGATCTACGATACGGCCATGATAGCGCGATTAGCTCATTTTACTAATGCTTTCTTTGGTTATCACCTGAAGGGCTGCGAAGCGTATGCTGACTATTACTCACAGGATTTTATCTCACAATTTGATGACCTGGTTTGGGGGGTTTACGAGGAATAATGGCCAGCAAAGCGTAGGGTGGGTTCGGTTTCTCCAACCGGCCGACAAATAACACTTCCTTTGAGCCGCCCGCCGGGACTGTATGGCATAAAACCAATCACCACCCCCGGAATCAAACTCATCCGTTTACCCATAAGTAACAATAGTACAATTGATTAGTGGAGAATAAAGTCAGGTGAAATGGTAATGACTTTATCGATCGATCAGCATTGTATCCGTTACGCGTATCTGACCGTTCTGGGGCGTGACCGACACACAGGAGGAAAAAAACATGCCTTTTAATGAGAAATCTAAATTGGATCCTTCGCAGGTTCAAGACCGGCGCGGGAGGAGCACGGGCACCAAAGTGGCTATCGGCGGCGGTGGCATTGGACTCATCATCCTGGTACTCACGCTGCTGCTGGGTGGAAATCCCGGCGACCTGACAGACCTGGTCGGCATCGTGCCTGCCGCATCAGACCAGAATAGCGCTGAGATCACCGACCTGGCAGCTGAATGCCAGACAGGAGCAGACGCGAATACCCGCATGGATTGCGCCATCGTCGGCTACGTCAACAGCATCCAGGCTTTTTGGACTGACGAATTCGCTAACCAGGGTGTCGAGTATTCGCCTTCCCAGACAATACTCTTCTCGGGGGCTACAGACGGTGCTTGCGGATACGCTAACGGTGCGATGGGGCCGTTCTATTGCCCGGTCGACCAGAATGTTTACCTGGACCTCGCCTTCTTTGATGAACTCGAGTCACGTTTTGGCGCTCAGGGTGGTCCGTTCGCCATGGCTTACGTTCTTTCTCACGAGTATGGTCATCACGTCCAGGACCTGATTGGATTATTGGACACATCGGGGGGCTCCAGCAGACAAAGGTCCGGATAGCTTCGCCGTATTTACTGAACTCCAGGCGGACTGTTTTGCTGGTGTCTGGATCCACAACGCAGTCGCAACCGGTTACCTCGCGCAGGTTTCTGCTGAGGAGATGGCGCAAGCCCTGGATGCCGCGTCTTCAGTGGGAGACGACAGGATCCAGAGACAAACACAAGGCTACGTATCGCCCGAGTCCTGGACGCATGGATCTTCCGAACAGCGGCACGCGGCACTGGCAGACGGTATGCAGTCAGGGGATGTCGACACCTGCGAAACACCCGGCTGGACGCCTTAGTACGCCATTAATTAGCTGGTAGGGCTTGCATCTGTCACACCGACTGAGTAACAAGGAGGAACGGATGCAAAAGCGGGAACACTTATACCTAATCCTTGAATGGAATGATGAGGAGGATTGTATGATTTCGGGACGAATGGTGTAGAAGTTCGAAAGTGGATAGCAGAAAAACTTTCTCGAAAGATTGCAGAAATTAGGTAAGACGGTGGGTAATTGGTTACCTACAATCCATTCACTAGTTCATCCCTTGGTCTGCTGACAAACCCAAAAGTAAAAAGTGAATTGTGCAGAGTTATTTTAAAGAGACCAATCGAATAATGCCAAACAAATTAAACATCTTTAGAAGAAGCGTCAGGTGGTTTCAGAAATCTGAAACCACCTTTTCACATTTTGGTGGGTTTTCAACCCTTCCTACGAACTGGAAAATGGATTTTTTAAATACCATGAAAACAATTATTTCAATATTTGCTATAGCCTTCATATTATTTGGATGCACTCCTGCACCTGAAACAATTGAAGGGGCAATAGCAAAGACCTTAACAGCAATGCCAACCGCAACCAGGACTTCAACACCAACGCCAAACAGAACTTCAACACCACCGCCAACCAGGCCTTCATCCACCCCAACCAACACACCGATCCCGCCCACCCCCACCCCACTCTATCGGTACAAACTCCAATTCTCTGTGTATTCCGAAAGACAACGAGATAGAGATTGCTGAGGTCATCCGCGTGATCGATGGAGATACCATCGTGGTTAAAATGGATGACCAGGAGTACCACCTCAGATACATCGGCGTTGACGCGCCTGAAAATGGCGAAACCTACCAATCCAATTCGACCGCTGTGAACGTGGACCTGGTGCTCGGGAAAACTGTCTACCTGGTGAAGGATCAAAATGATACGGATAGTTTTGGGCGTTTGCTGCGGTATGTTTTTGTGGGAGATACCTTTGTCAATTATGAAATGATCAACCAAGGCGCCGCGTGGGCTGGCAGCTGGCCGCCCGATACCGCCTGTGATCAGACGTTCAATGAAGCACAGATCTCCGCGCGCACCTCTTTATTAGGTTTGTGGGCGATACCACCCACTGCCGTGGTATTGGCTCCACCAGCGACACCCGACACAAGTAATAATATTGTTCCGTTCGTCCCGCTTATTCCGACCGAAGAGCCGGTGCCTACTGAGCCACCTGCCGGCAATTGCGATCCGGCGTACCCAGGCGTGTGCATTCCACCAGCTCCACCGGACCTGGATTGTGGCGATATTCCATACAGACGCTTCCAGGTATTATCCCCGGATCCGCATAATTTTGATGGTGACGGCAACGGCATCGGGTGTGAATCAGGATAAGAAAATATAAAGGAGAAAACATGTCAGACCAAGAATTGAAACAGCAAATTGAGGCATTGGAGTTGTTGTCGGTGAAATATCCAGGCAAGGATGATTACGAGATCTACATGCTCGATAATAAATAGAAGTGTTTTAGTAAACCATTAATGGATTGAATTATTAATAGTATACGTATCATCATTAATTATTGATAATCCTACCAAGTAACAAAAGGGTTGGAAATCATAACAATATAGTTTCAATAACAACTTTATTGAACTTGTATGAAGTTTCCTCAATTCTTATCTTTAGTTCATCATTGAGGTTTCAGTCCATATATGTACTAACTAGTCCATATATATACTTAACCTTCACTAGAGTTCATTGCCCTTGAATGAGAATGCTATTTTAGTTACAGGGTCGAACTTTATCCTAACTGAAAGGAGTACTCCTCGGTTTTCATTTCTGAATTCAACTCATTTTCTTTTGTTCCATTCTGTCATGGAATGTTACGGGTTGGAATTTATAGCGGTCTAAAACTCGTTTGAATCATTTATCAATTTCGCTTTAATAACAACATTCATTCTCGGGTAATTCAAAATCAAATTTCATAGGCACTTCAATTCTTAAATCATTTGAAAGGAAATTTCCGAAAACTTTCTTATCTATATTTAGATGTTAATGAACCTCTATTCCTACCATTGGTTTTTATGTCTAATTTAATTCTCTTTGTCATATTTACCTCGGTCGTTAATATATAAATTCCGCTATACAAACAATTATTAATGCATCTTTTGAGGGTAAGTTCTGTCCATTATCTGGTCATACGTAATGGGTTAACGAAATTACCGTAATAACTTCAATCGTAAATCATTAGGTTAATAAAATAATTAAGTTATTTGTCGCATTTACTGGGAAATGTTAACATGCCATTTATCAGTAATTCTTTACAGGATTATTGAAAAGGATGAAATTACTATCCTGTACTTTTATAATTAATGCTCTTCACCAATCCGTGTGGTACAAAGTTTTCCCCATAAGTATATTTCTGGTTTCCCATATAATTCCTGTATAATAAACTCAGCACATTAAAAACCAATGGTCCATTTGAAAACACTCAGAATAGACCGCAATTTTCCACTAGAATTGTGATTTATGTATTTGGAAATAATTAGTGGCGAGGGTGGGATTTGAACCCACATCCAATGGCTTATGAGTCCACTGCTCCACCGTTGAGCTACCTCGCCAGCGCTGGTTATTGTACGATAATCAACCCCTTTTGTCAAACAATCCGCCCCTAGCTGAACCCCAGGTCCTTCTCCTTCATCGACACGAACGTCCCCTGCCCGATCACCAGGTGGTCGAGCACCTCGATGTCCATCAGCTTGCCGGCCTGCACCGCCGCGCGCGTCAGCGCCGCGTCCTCCGGGCTGGGCGCCGGGTCGCCGCTGGGGTGGTTGTGCACCATGATGATCGAAGCCGCGCTGCGCTGTATCGCCTCGCGGAACAGCTCCCCCACCCGCACCATCGACGAGTTCAGCGAGCCGGTGTACACCTTGTCGATCCACAGCTTGCGGTTGCGCGTGTCCAGCAAGATCACCCACAGCTGCTCCTGGATCAGTCCCTGCATCTCGTAGCGCACCAGTTCCGCCGCGTCCGCCGGTGAACTGATCGCCCCGCTCAGTTCCGGCGCTTCCTGGTTCAGCCGCCTGCCCAGCTCGATGGCCGCCTTCAACTGCGCCGCCTTGGCCGGTCCCAGCCCGTGCACGTTGCACACCTGCGCGAAGCTGGCCTTCTGGATGCCGTGCAGCCCGCCAAGTTCCTGTAAAATGCGCTCGCCCAGCTGCACGGAGTTCTCTCCCTCCACGCCCACGCGCAAAAGGATTGCCAGCAGTTCCGCCTTGCTCAACCCCTCCGGCCCGTTGCGCGCCAGCCGCTCGCGCGGTCGTTCGTCCTCCGCCAGGTCCTTGATGCGGTACGCTGCTCTCATTTCCCGTGTCATCGCTTCCTCCACGCTGCTGGTCTTTCACATTTTATATATCAATCACCATCTTTCGCGCAAGCGCGATTACCTGCAACCATGCTTTTCCATCCATGCTATAATTTCCCTCAGGAGCCCCGCATGAGCCTTGATCCCACCGTCCTCAAACAGTTGACCATGTTCGCCATCGGATTCGCGGCGGCTTTTCTGGCCGCGCTTGTGGTTGAGCCTCATCTTCTGGACCAGCCGCGACATCCGCCAGCGCAGCCGCGACCGCTTCATCCGCATCCTGGCGGTGATCGTGGTGGCGCTCCTCTCCCTGCCCGGCTTCCTCATCTACCTCATCCTGCGCCCCTCCCGCACCCTCGAGGAGGAGTACCAGCACTCGCTCGAAGAGGAGGCGCTGCTGCAGGCCATTGAAGAGTCCGCCTTATGCCCCGGTTGCAACCGCCGCGTCCAGCCGGATTGGATCGCCTGCCCCGGCTGCAACACGGTGCTCAAGAAAAGCTGCAAAAAATGCGGCAAACTGATTGAACTACCCTGGAACATCTGCCCCTACTGCGCCGCCACCGTGCCCGGCGTGCGCAAGGCCGCCGCTGAAAAGAAAGAGGAACCGGAACTGGACGATGGTTTCCAGCCACTGCTGGACGATGATCTCGACTCCCAACCATAACCGGTACATAACGATCAATGCACAATCTCGCGACAATTGAACCTGTTGATTATCTGATCATTGGTCACATCACGCAGGACGTCACCCCCGCCGGGCTCACCCTCGGGGGTACTGCTTCCTACGCTTCGCTGACCGCGCGTGCCTTTGGCTTGCGCGTGGGTATCGTCACCGCCTGCGCGCCAGAACTCGAACTTGAGCGCCTCGCCGGCATTACGCTCCACCGCAAACCCTCCGCCCATACCTCCACCTTTCAGAACACCTACACTCCCGAAGGCAGGATCCAGCACATTCTGCACGTAGCGGATAGCCTGACCCTGGAGGATGTGCCGCCCGCCTGGCGCGATACGCCCATCGTTCACCTCGGTCCGCTCACCGGCGAGATCCCCCCTGCGCTGGCGCGCGCCTTCCCCCGCTCCATGGTGGGCGTCACCCCCCAGGGCTGGATGCGCGACTGGGACGATGAAGGCATCGTCGCCTACCGCCACTGGCTGGAAGCCGACCAGGTGCTGCCGCACGTGCAGGCCTGCGTCATGAGCATCGAGGATGTGCGCGGGGATGAAGAAGCCGTGAATCATTTCGCCTCCCTGCTCCCCATCCTGGTGGTCACGGAAGGCGCTGCTGGTTCGCGCGTCTACTGGCACGGCGACGTGCGCTATTTCAGCCCCCCGCTCGAGAACGAGCTAGACCCCGTCGGCGCCGGGGATGTTTTTGCGGCATCATTCTTCATTAAATTATAATCAAACGAAAGACCCCTGGGAGGCCGCCCGTTTCGCCACCCTGGTGGGCGCCAACTCGGTCACCCGCGTCGGCATCCAGGGCGTACCCACGCCTGAAGAGATTCGCGCCTACAACACTGAAATTATCGGGCACGCGGTGAAATGACCCGTATCCTCACCCTCGTGAACCAGAAAGGCGGTGTGGGTAAGACCACCACCGCCATCAACGTCTGCGCCTACCTGGGGCAGTTCGGCAAACGCGTGCTGCTCATCGATCTCGACCCGCAGGCCAACGCCACCTCCTCGCTCGGCATCAACAAGTACGAGGTCAAGAACGGCACCTACGAGGTCCTCATCGGTTCTGAACCGATCGCGCCGAATATTCTGCTCAACCCGAAGCTGAAGATTTCGCTCCTTCCTGCCTCCCCCGCGCTCGCCGGCGCGGAAGTCGAGCTTATCGGCATGGAAGAGCGCGAATCGCGCATGCGCGAGGCCATCAAGCCGGTGATCGACCGCTTCGATTACATCATCATTGATTGCCCGCCGTCCCTCAGCCTGCTGACGGTGAACGGGCTTGTCGCCGCCCGCGACGGCGTGCTCATCCCCGTGCAGTGCGAATACCTCGCGCTTGAGGGCATCGGTCAGCTCACCCAGACCTTGAACCTGGTGCGTTCTTCGCTCTACCCCGAGCTGCGCATCAGGGGTGTCATCCTCACCATGTTCGACGTCCGCACCAACCTGTCGGCGGATGTCGTCAGGGAGGTGCGCAAGTTCTTCCCCAATCTGGTGTATGATACGATTATCCCGCGCTCCGTGCGCCTGGCTGAAGCCCCCTCATACGGTCTGCCCATCTCTAGTCTACGCTCCTCAATCGACATCAGCCAGCGCCTACGCCGCGCTGACCCGTGAAATTCTCACTCAGGACGGGGAATTGTCACCCCCGTTCCTGGAATAGGTGGAAACTATGGCACAAAAAACCGGATTAGGCAAAGGGCTGGACGCGTTGATCCCCGGTGGGTTCAGCGGTACACCGCCCCAGGCGGATTCCTACGCCCCCATCTCCATGATCATCCCCAACCCGCAGCAGCCGCGCGACGCGATGTCAGAGGAAAGCCTGGCGGAACTGGCTGCCTCCATCCGCGAACACGGCATTTTGCAGCCGCTGGTGGTCTCGCATGACGTCGTCACCGGTATGTACACCCTCATCGCCGGCGAGCGCCGCCTGCGTGCCGCCAAACTCGCCGGGCTGGAAAAGGTTCCGGTCATCATCCGCACCGTCAGCGAACAGCAGCGCCTCACCCAGGCGCTCATCGAGAACATCCAGCGCGCCGACCTCTCGCCGCTTGAAACCGCCAGGGGGTTCCGCCGCCTGATCGATGAATTCAACCTCACCCACGAATCCCTCGCCGCGCAGGTCGGCAAGAGCCGCGTCACCGTCACCAACAATCTGCGCCTGTTGAACCTGCCCGCTGAGGTTCAGCAATCCCTCGCTGAGAATAAGATAAGTGAGGGTCATGCCCGCGCGCTGCTGGGGCTGCCGACTGCCCAGGCGCAGGTTTCCGCCCTGCAGACCATCCTCAGTCACGAATTGAACGTCCGCCAGGCGGAGGAGCTGGTGAGGAAGATGACGGGCATCAAACCGCCCGCCCTCCCATCAGCCGAGATTGACCCCCAGATCCAGGAACTTGAAGACCGATTACGGGATAAACTGGGCACCCGGGTCAACCTCCACGCCGGTAAAAAAGGCGGCACCATCACCATCCATTACTACTCGGATGAAGAATTGACCGACCTGGTCAACAAACTGACATAATCACCAATGATCATTCTTCACAACGGGGTCATATACGGCAGCACTGAACGCGCCACCGCGTTGGCGATCGAAGCCAATCGCATCATCGCCGTGGGCAGTGATGCGGATGTACTGAACCTGTCACGCCCGGGCACGCAGCAGGTCGATCTCGAGGGGGCTTATGTCCTCCCCGGCTTGACCGATTCCCACATTCACCTCGACCTTTACGGGCAGTCGCTGCTGATGGTGGATTGCAGCGCGCCCACCAAAGCGGAATGCCTGGAACAGGTTTACCAGCGGTCGCTCGAAGTGCCTGATGGCAGCTGGATCACCGGGCACGGTTGGAATCAGAACATTTGGGAATCGGGCTTCGGCAGCGCGCACGAACTCGACCAATTCACTCCCGCGCAATCCTGTATTTCTGACCGACATGTCACTGCACAGCGCCTGGGTGAACACGAAGGCGATGGAGCTGGCAGGCATCACCGCTGCCACCCCCGACCCCGCTGGCGGCATCCTGCAGCGTGACGCGAAAGGCGTTCCCACCGGCATCCTCTTTGAGGGCGCGGTGAACCTGGTGGAGAAGCTCATTCCCCCGCCCACCGCAGAGGAACGCCGCCTAAACCTGTTGAATGCGCAGCAGAAGTTGCTGAGTTACGGCGTCACCTCCGTGCATGATTTTGACCGCGCACCGTGCTTCGCCGCCCTGCAGCAGATGGACGCTGACGGCTCCCTGGTGCTGCGCGTGTTGAAAAGCCTGCCTGTGGAACAGCTGGAGGAAGCCATCACACTCGGTCTCAGCACTGGCTTCGGCAACCGCCACCTGCGCATCGGCTCGGTCAAGATGTTCTCGGACGGCGCGCTCGGACCTCAGACCGCGGCGCTGTTGACCCCTTACGAGGGCACAACGGAAAATCACGGCAAGCTCCTGCTCACCGCTGATGAGATCTTCGAGACCGGCGTGCGCGCGGCAGGCTGCGGGTTAAGCCTTGCCATCCACGCCATCGGTGACCGCGCCAATCACGAAGTGCTTAGCGGGTTGGAAATGCTGCGAAAATACGAAGAAGAGCATCATCTGCCCCGTTTACACCACCGCGTGGAGCACATGCAGCTGCTGGACCCGGAAGATATGCAGAAGGCAGCAGCGCTGGGTGTGTGCGCGTCCATGCAGCCGGTGCACCTTTACATGGACATGAAAACCGCGGAAACCCATTGGGGCGCGCGCAGCGCGCATGCTTTCCCGATCGCATCACTTGACGCCGCCGGCACGCTCATCGTTTTTGGTTCCGACGCGCCCGTGGAAAATCCCAACCCGTTCTGGGGAATGCACGCCGCTGTGACCCGTAAAAGCCGCTCCGCTCCACGCGAACAAAAAAGCTGGTACCCGGGCGAATGCGTCAAACTGGATACCGCGTTGAAGTGTTACACCCTCAATCCCGCCATCCAGGCTGGTCATGAAAGATTCCTGGGCAAACTGCAGCAGGGATACCTGGCTGACCTGGTTGTGATGAAACAAAACCCCTTTTCAATACATCCTGAAGAACTACACGCGTTGCAGCCTGATCGAGTAATGGTCAGCGGAAATTGGGTTCACGTTGCGTCGTGATCTAGCTTTCAGGTTCAGTTGAATATTGTATAATGAATAATCATGGCCAACAGTTATATTTTTAAGGAACTGGATAAGGAAAAGATCCTCAAAATTTACCAGCTTGCGGCTACCACTCGCAACTGGAAAGACTCCCTCGACAAAATTATTGCCTACACGCGGCAGTATTTCATCTTTGATAATATTGTCATTTACCTCGGCGAAGTCACAACCAAGCGCCTCGATGTTCTCTACGCGCGCGCAACTGGGCGTGGTAAATCCATGGGGGCTGATATCTCCTGGGGAGAGACCATCGCCAACCGGGTTGTGTGCGAGAAGAAGACCCTAATTGAGGAACCCGGTGAAAACAATCCCGAGGACCGCCTGAGATCACCGTTCATGCTGGGTGTGCCATTATTTATCTCCAGGGAGTTGACCGGCGCGCTGGTTTTCATCCGTTTCGGTGGTCCTGCGTTTGAGACCGGCGGCATAGAGTTTGCGGAATTCCTTGGGATGCAATTCATGTCCCTCATCCGGCAGAAATCCCTGGATGAGTATGAGAAGGAACTGACCAAACTTCGCTCTTCCTCCACCCTGCAGGGCGATTTTATCAGCACCATTTCGCACGAATTACGCAATCCTCTGGGGTTTATCAGGGGATACACGACCACCCTGCTGCGCGAGGATGCGAGCTGGGATAAAACCACGCAGCGCGATTTCCTAGAAATCATTGACCGCGAAACCAGCCATCTCGCTGAGCTTATCGATGACCTGTTGGATTCCTCTCGCCTGCAAAACGGGAATTTGAGTTTTGATTTCCAGTTGCTCCACCTTGATACGATCATCCGCGACGAGGTCACGCGCGCGCAACACGCCAAACCCCAGCAAGTGATCAACCTGGACCTGGTTGAACCACTCCCTTTGATCACAGGCGACCCGCGCAGGCTGGCGCAGGTGATCGACAATCTCATCGAAAATTCAGAGAAATATGCGCCCGATGCGGAGATCAGCATAAGGGCATACCCGGTTGATTCGGAAATGATCATCGAGTACGCTGATTCTGGACCGGGTATCGATGAAAAGTACCTGCCGATGATGTTCTCCCGATTTTTCCGCGCTCCCGGCCTGTCCAGGACGATCTATGGCACAGGACTGGGTCTGTCCATCTGCAAACAGATCATCAACAGCCACAATGGTGAAATCACTGTTTCCTCTTCATGTGGTGAAGGAATAAAATTCACGATTACACTGCCTTTGAATAAAAATGACTGAAATCGAGGTATGCCTATGAGCGCCAGGATCCTGTTAGTAGATGACGAACCACTTTACCTGAGATTATTAAAGGTTAACCTTGAACAGGAAGGTTATCAGATTGCCACTGCCATGGATGGGGAGGAGGCTCTGGAATTCGTCTCCCAGGAAATTCCCGACCTCATCATCCTGGATGTGATGATGCCCAAGGTCGATGGCATCACTGTCGCCATTCGCATCCGCCAATTTTCGAACGTCCCCATCATCATGCTCACCGCCATGGGCGAAGAGCAGGACCGCGTTAAGGGTTTGAACATCGGCGCCGATGACTACATGGTAAAACCCTTCTCTGCCACAGAACTGGTGGCCAGGGTGAAGGCGGTATTGCGCCGCAGCCAGATAATCGACGATAGTGCAAAATCAAGGGTGCTGACACACGGTGACCTCAAAATTGACATTGCCAAAGCGGAGGTCTATAAAGGTGACCACCAGGTTTATCTTTCAGCGACCGAATATAAGCTTCTCATTCATTTCGCGCATAATTTAGGCAAAGTTCTCAGTGCTGAAGAGCTGCTCAGCACCACCTGGGGACCGGGTTATAAGGACGAAAAAGAGATTCTCTGGGTGAGTATTGCCCGACTGCGTCAAAAACTGGAGGACAACCCCCATGAACCGGAACATATCGTCACCCGCACCGGAATGGGATACCAGATGCCCGCGGTGGATGATTTGACTCGTGGATAATTGAATGGCATCGAATGCTATAATGAGTGCTGATTAATATGAATCTCATGGAACGGGAGCGATCAAGATGGATGCGAAATCACTCAACGAAACAAATGTAACACTAGGCAACCGGCTTTTGATGGCAAGAGAATCAAGTGAAAAGACCCTCGTGAGATCAGCCGAACAGGTTGGTGTGACTGCAAAGACGATTAAGAGCTTTGAAAGCGGCCGAACTGCTCCGAGCCTGCCGCAGCTTGAGTTGCTCGCCACACTGTACCGTGTGCCGGTTGCAAGCATCTTGAGCATGGGAGATGACCTGCCTTCGCAACCGGTGTTAAATTCAGAAAAAATAGCCGCTTTTATTGATATTCGCAACCGTATCATCGCTACAACACTCAAACAATCACGCTTGCAGCAAAATTTTTCGATGAAGAAACTCGCCCAGTCTGCAGAAATCTCTTCCGGCATGCTCAGGAAGTACGAATCCGGAGACACACCCATTCCCGAACCCGTTCTTCAATTACTCTGTTCGGAGCTGGGTATTGCCATTGATTCACTTTACTCTCACACTTACCCCAAAAACTCAGGCTGTACCTGTTAAGGTGGTTGGTGACAATGAAACAAACACTCTCCCAGACGAAATAAGAGAATTTATCGACCATCCAGCCAACCTCCCATACCTGGAACTGGCGAAGCGCCTGAGCGAATTGGACGCAGCAAAACTGCGTGCCATCGCGGAAGACCTATTGGAGATTACCTACTGATATGATGCCCGAAGAAATAGAAACCATCAAGCAACAGGCGATTAAAGATTACAATAAGCGGAATTTCGACGCCGCTCTCGAGGGATTCAAGACCTGCCTGGCATTTTATGAAAGTTCCGGAGACGAACTGCTTTCCGCGGAGATGCGCAATAATATCAGTGTGACCCTGCTGGGTAATAAAGCAGCGCAAGAGGCGTACGATATCGTAAAGGGTACCGATGAAATCTTCGCCCTCCACGGCGAACGAAAACGCCAGGCTATGGCACTGGCAAACACCGCCGCGGCTCTCGAAGCGCTGGGACAAAAAGAAGAAGCTCTTGCGTCTATATGAACAGACCCTGGAAATTTTCAAAGAGGTTGGCGAAAAAAGTATGCGCGCCAACATCCTGCGCCGGATTTCGGATCTCCAACTCAAAACCAAACGTGGTTACCAGGCAATCGCTTCTATGGAAGCCGCGTTAGACCAGGGCGAAAAGCCTTCGGTCAAAGATTCCGTTTTTAAGACTGCCCTGCAGGCGATTCGCAACAAATTTATCAAGTAAATGCAGCAAATCCCTTCGAGTCATACAGATCCGCCAGGCGAACTCACAGGGATATTTCGGCGGTCTCAGAATTCATGGATACTGCTTTTCTCATCCACCGCCACCTGGACTGGCGCCCGCTGATGGATTGGGTGGAAAGAGAACCCTTTCTTCTCAGGTTCGTTGATAATAAAATCACATCCCTGCTTTCCTGCGCCCCCGACCCTGATGGTGTCGCCTGGATTCACGCGTTTGCCGCAGAACAACTGGTCGGCGCAGATAGAATCCATCTGGCGTTCTCTACTTGAGCCTGCTGTCTCTTTTCTGGTCAATTCCAGTTGCAGTGTGTTTTCTGTGTCATTCGCCGTTTGGTATTCCAGGTTATTGAAGGCGTCTGGTTTCAAACTCTTACAAAATATCGTTGTTTTGCATTGGGGCAGGATCATTCAGCCAAAAATCAACATTTCTAATGACATTCTGGTCCGTCCGATGGAGCTTGCCGATCTGGATGATGTCGCCAATGTGGATACACAGGCTTTTGAACCTGCCTGGGTCATCTCCCGTGAATCACTCGAGCGCGCATACCTGCAATCCAATCACGCGAACGTGGCAGAAGTAAATGCCAGGATCGTGGGATATGAGCTTTCAACTGCTAACCACCTTTCCGCGCATCTCACCAGGCTCGCGGTACTACCGGCTTACACGCACGCGTATATCGGGTATACCCTGGCAAACGAGATGCTTGAATATTACACCCGCCAGGGGATATGGCAGATTACGGTCAATACCCAGGATGACAACCAGGCCTCACTTTCACTCTACAAGAAATTGGGGTTCTATCAGACCTCAGATACTTTCCCGGTTTTTACCCTTTAATACCAATAACGCATACTGGACAACTTTACTCATATATGAGACAATCACCCCTAATAAACTGGAGGATTAATGGGAAAACGCGATATTGTTCAACAAAGAAAAAAACAACAAAAGTCAAATAAAAATCTAACAGCCATTTTGATCATCGCTGCCTTTGCAGTGGTAGTGGTTGGCATGGTCATCCTTACCCAGTACAAACCTGTCGGTGAAATTATCACTTCGGACAGGGTGATCAATGCCGAAAAGAATGGCTTAACAGTAGGTAACCCGGATGCGCCCGTTCAAGTGACAGAATTCGCAGATTTTCAATGCCCTGCCTGTGCGTCTTATTGGAGCAGTCTCGAGCCGGTAATTTTGGAAAACTACGTCGAAACAGGCAAGGTCCTTTACACATTTTCTCCCTTTTCTTTCCTGGGTACCGGGCAGCAATGGGATGAATCAAAGAAGGCTGCAGAAGCAGCGTATTGTGCCAATGATCAGCAAATGTTCTGGGAATACCGCGACTTGCTTTTTGCCAATCACAACGGTGAAAACCAGGGCGCTTTCTCAAAAGAAAGGCTCCTGGCATTTGCCAAATCACTTGATCTTGATATGAAAGTGTTCCAGGAATGTTTTGAATCAGGTAAACACAGTCAGCAAGTTCTGGACGACAATCAATTCGCCTCGGATATGGGTGCCACCTATACACCCTCCTTCCTGATCGACGGCCAAATCGTCAACGCCAATGAACTGGTTCAGGCCATTGAAAATAGTCTGGCAAAATAATCATTTACAGCAGAATATTACATAGACCCCGGCGATCAAACCGGGGTCTAATTTATTAGTGTCAGGAGAAAGACGATCAAAGGAGCAATCAATAAGGCCGGTAGAAAATTGCCAGTGCGGATCTTTTTGATCTCCAGTATATTGCTGATGGCCAGCCCGGCGAGGATCACCCCCCCTGTGGCGCTGAGTTCATTCATCATTTCAGGTGTCGCGACCTGTTGAACCTGCTTAGCCAGTAAAGCTATTGAACCCTGGTAAACGAGGACCGGGAATGCAGAAAACAGCACCCCTACACCCAGGCTGGAAGCGAATGCCAGCGCTGCAAAACCATCCAGGATGGATTTGACCAACAATGTGTTGAAATCACCGGTTAAGCCATCCTGTATCGAGCCCAGGATTGCCATCGGGCCGATGCAAAAAAGGAGCGTTGCGGTTAAGAATCCCTTAATGAATCTGGCTGAACCATCCCCTTGTTTCGAGTGGTTAAACCGCTCTTCCAATTTCACTCCCAGCCGTGTCAACCCGTCCTCGATCCGCCACCATTCGCCCAACAGCATGCCGATCAACAGGCTCCCCAGGACGATCAATGCGTTTTGGGTCTCCAGGAAAAGCGAGATAGCGTACATCAATGTGAACAAGCCGAGGCCATTCACGATCGTCTGCTTAAGACTATCCTTTAACCTGGACCCAAGAAGCAAACCAAGAAAACCGCCAACAATAATGGTCGCAAAGTTTATCAGGGTTCCGGTCACGATTATTTTTCCTTGGCCATGGTCGGTTTTTTTGCGGCTTCCTTCTGTATTAGGTCGAGCTCCATAACAAACAGTAGAGAAGATAAGCGGTTGACATACCGTAGAACCTGTTCGTTTTTAAGTTCACCCCGGTTTAACAATTCGGCTATGCGCCGTTCAGCGCGTCGGGTTATTGTTCGCGCAAGCGCGACACAGGCGCTGGCCATAGTCTCACCCGGAACAATGAAACCACCCGGGATATCCACCTCCATACTTATTCGGTCAATCTCTGACTCCAATTCTTCTATGGTCTCGGGTGTGATGCGTTTGAACTTTTCCACGTTTTCAGGAGAAGCCGCCACCTCTGACATCAATTGGTACAGTTTTCTCTGCAGGTTGATGATTTTCTCGTGATACGGGTCAATTTGAAGTTGGCTTCTTGCCATCCCCAGCGCTGAGGATAATTCGTCGAGGGTTCCCAGAGCTTCCATGCGTAGATCGAATTTATCCACCCGCCCCGCGCCAAGCAGACCTGTGGTGCCGTTATCACCTGTGCGTGTATAGAACTTCTTCATCTCGCTTCACTTTCCCGTGACATAGAGGTAACCGAACCTTATCCCGCGGAAACTTACCTTTCAAAACCTCTTCCCAGATGAATTCGCCATTCTTAAGCAGGGTTTCGATCATCCTGTCTAGTTCTGCTATCTTTCTCTGTGGAACTGCAGGTTCATGATGAAGTTCTGATAATAGCAGATCCAGTTTTACTCTTACGCTGATGCTGCTGGCATACCCGGCGTCAATCGAGCCGCGGTCTAAATACTCTTCTACCAGGCTAGTGAATTGGTTTAATCGGATTGGGATTTCTTTCTGAATTCGATTCTCCCACAAGCTGCGGTTGGATTCGATTAAAGCGGTTATGTGGTCTAATGCTTCCAACACCTTGGGGTCTGATGCTTCACCTAAGCGTAACTGCGCGAATAAAAGGTTTCCCGGTGACAATGGCTGCTTGTTGCCGCGCATAGGCCACAAGATGACAGCGGATGACAGGTACTGCTCGAGTTCATCAGCCGAAGCAAGGATGAATCTCCTGTCCTCGTCCATGCCCTGGTATGTCATTTCAATTTTCCGTGGCGGTCTCTGTGGTCTGCTGGTTACGGCTGGTCGTTAGAAACCATTCTGTGATTGTTGCCAGCCGGTCGCTGGTATCAAAGAGAGGTCCCATCGTCACGCCAAGTATCTGTTCCGATACTCCATAGTTATAAACGGGGTAATACAGCGGAAGCGCCGGGATCTCCTCGGCAAAGATCGCCTGGAAGTTATGGTATAACCGCGTTCTTTCAGCCAGGTCTGTGGTCACCCTCGCCTGCTCGATCGAATCGCTTGCCAGCCGGTTGTTCCACTGCGAGTAATTCTGCCCGCTTTCAGCCTGCCCCAGGTCCCAGAAGGGGTAAGGATCAGGGTCTGGTGTGCGGCTCAAGTTTAAATCGACCAACGCGGCCTGGTACGCCCTGGGTTCGAGTTTTTCGGACGCAAAGACATCAGGCGGTACAGCCTCAAGAGTGACCTCAATTCCAAGTTCCTTCCAGTCATCCGCGATCATCTGGGCAATGCTATGGTGCAGGTCATCATCAGGGTAAGAAAATACGAAGGATAGCTTAACATCATCCTTCGCACGAACAGGGTTTTCCTCTCCTGTAACCAGGTATCCAGCGTTCTTGAGTGTTTCAGCAGCCAGTTTTGGATCATAACCAACCGTGGGGAGTGAATCATTGTACGCCCATGTTCCCGGCAGGATGACGCCATTAGCCACAATAGCTTGGCCATTGAACAGTTCAGAAATGATTGCGTTGCGGTTGGTTCCCAGCAGCAGCGCTTTACGTACTTCAACATCCTGGAAGAAGGGAACTCCTGTATCGTTCAGATTCAACAATACAAGGCTGATTCGGGGTAACCTTCCAGTATAGATATTGAGCGTGTCATCGGTGAGAGCTTCTTCAAGCAACTCTGCTGGAACCTCGCTGATACCCTGTACCAACCCCTGCCGGTATGCCTCAAATGCGCTTATGGCATCAGGATAATACCTGAATACGATTTCCTGCAGGAAGGGCTGTTCCCCGGCAAAGTCTTCAAAGGCTCTCAATCGAATACCATTAATCGTCGATCCCTCCATCAACAACTCATCGAAACGGTAAGGGCCGCTGCCTATTGGTTGCATGTTGAGGGGAGAGTCAGCAATTTCGTCGATATCCATCTCCTCGAACAGATGTTGAGGGACGACGCCAAAGGTCAGATAATCCATGAAGGGTGCGTAGGGCTCGGGTAGTTTTAGCTGCATGTGCAATTCGTCGAATATGTACACTTCGACTGAATTCCATAACGCGCTGACATCATCAGGGATGTAATCTCCACCATTCCTGATCAGTTCAATCGTAAACAGAATGTCCCGCGTGGTCAGGTTCTCCCCATCATGCCATGCCAGGTCAGGCTTTAACGCAATATTATAGAGTGTCCCATCCTGAGAAACCCCAACCGATTCCGCCAGGTCAGGCTGGGGAATTCCGCGTGAATCGAATTTAACCACACCAGAAAAGACAAGCTTGTTTACATCCCGGTCTACGCTGTTGGCGGCATCTAACAGTGGATTGAGCCGCTGTGGATATCCAATTAACGCTTCGGTATAGACGCCTCCCTGGGCAGGCTGGGGCGTGTTCACTTCTCCCAGTCCGCCGCGTCTTTCAAGGATTAAGAGAGTTCCAACCACGAGACCGGTCAGGAAAAGGATTAGTAATTGCCAACGATATTTTTTCATAAGCCTTATAGAAAATGGCGACTACCTCTGTTCAAGGTTAGTCGCCTCGAATTTTCAGGTGATGGATTATTCCAGCTGATACCGGAATCACCCCTGGAGTAGGACAGCCGTAAACGTTAGGATGAAAAACAGACCGCTGAGGACAATCGTAACCCAGAATAAAGTCTTCTCAATACCTCTGCGCGCTGTAAAAACACCACCGGTATCCTGGCCTGTAAAACCACCTAAGCCAACTCCCTTATTCTGAAGGATCACGCTGACGATCAAGGCTAAAGAAGTTATAATTAAAGCGATATCAACATAAAGTTCCACTATAGACCTCCTGATTTTTCGAACATCGAAGATTATACCGTTCATAACCGGAAATAGTCAACCTAATGATAGAAGTCAAATGCAATCTTCATGTCCATTCCATTTATTCAGATGGATCTGGTGACTACACTCTTATTGCCAATGAAGCCCTTGATTCCGGCTTGGATGTTGTGATCATCACGGATCACAATGTGCTGGTCAAGGGAGTCGAAAAATATTACGAGAAAGATGGAAAGCGGCTTCTTCTGCTAACTGGTGAGGAAGTTCACGATCAGAACCGCATGCCGCAGAAAAATCACATGCTGGTGATTGGTTGCAGCCGGGAAGTAGCGCAGCACGCGCATGATCCCCAGGTTCTGATTAACAAAGTAAGGGGTTGCGGAGGATTGACCTTCCTTGCCCACCCCTACGAATACGCTTTGCCGCTTTTCAATGAAACTGATATCACCTGGGAAGCCTGGGATACTGAGGGTTTTACCGGGCTTGAATTATGGAACGGATTCAGCGAATTTAAAACCGTTGTTCATAATCTTTCGGGGGCTATTTTTCACGCGTTTTTTCCTGAATTGATTCCGCACCAGCCTTTACCCCAGGCGCTTGCCAGGTGGGATGACCTTCTCGCTGCTGGAAAAAAGGTTGTCGCGGTCGCCGGTAGTGATGCCCACGCGCTGCATTACAAGTACGGACCCATCAGGAAGATTATTTTTCCGTACCGCTACCATTTCTCTACCATCAATAACCATCTCCTCCTGCCTGAGCCATTAACCGGCAATGTACAAAAAGATGGCAAGGCGGTTTATAACGCCCTTGGCAAGGGTTCATCCTACATTTGCCTTGATGCCGCTGCCTCCCCGGAGGGGTTTACTTTTACCGCGGAAAATGATGATACCTGTGTGAGCCTGGGTGAAGAAGTGTATCTGAATCCTGGCGCGACGATCAGGATCAACCTGCCGCGCAAAGCCGATATTCGCCTGATCCATAATGGCATGACAATCACTGAACTGAACGACAGCGACCTGGTGGTGAAGACAATTGATAAACCCGGGGCATACAGGATGGAAGCGTATCTTAATCACCTTGGAAAACAAAGGGCATGGATTTTTAGCAACCCGGTTTATGCGAAAAGAAGCGCAAAAAAGCAGATTGATCTGCAATATGATAATGGATTGTGAATGCTTTTCCATTTATAGGAACACACTTGAAGTCAATCAAAAGAAAGTTACGGAAATGCGATACCTGGATGGTTTTACTAAAATTGCATCATGAATCAAGCGCTAATGGTTATAATCAATAATAATGAGCCAACTGGATAAGATCGAAAAACGCATTCGTAATATTTTTGAGAAGAGCCGTGCGTTAATGCCTGGGTCAAATCAAAACGACCAAATGGTGAAACGCTTCAGTGAAGCCATTCAGGTCCTTTTCATGAATGAAATCCCGCGTGAAATTAGAAATCCCAGGGTTCAATTCACCCTTAATCCAGCCACTGCCGAGCAGTGGCGGTCGCAGGTTCAATGGGAGAAAACGCTCGCTGACCTATTGCTCTTAACTGCCGTTGAGTTCGGATTTCAAGTTTCGCACCTGGCCGGAAATCAAAATAGATGCAGACGCTTCGCGGTCGGAAGAGGAAATTAATATCTCCCTCATCGATGTGCCTTATCCCCAAGGCGGTGAAACCGGGGTCATCTCCATCGAATCCCTCGAAAATATCGAAAAAACAGAAAAGGATAATCCAAAAAACCCCAACGCTGATAATCCAAGGAGATAGAACAATCGAACTGACCTTGCCGGTTATTAATATTGGCAGGAAAGGTACCAACCATATCGTTATCAACGATCTGCGCATCTCTCGAAACCATGCACAATTGCGAAAAATTAAAGAGAATTACACGCTATTTGACATTGGTTCTTCAGGTGGAACCTTTGTAAATTCCACACGGATCGAAAAGCATGCCCTCCGACCTGGAGATGTCATCTCCCTTGCTGGGTATACAATGATTTACACGATTCATCAACCCCCAGCTGAAGAAACTCAAAAAGGGATTACCTCCGAATTAAAAATTCTTGGTGAAGAAGAGGAGAAATAATGCTGGCAGCCCTGATCCTCATCATACGCCTTATACTGCTTCTCGTTCTCTTATCTTTCCTGGGATGGGCAATCTATACATTATGGCGCGAACTAAAATTCCAGAGTGACAGTATGATATCAAAAAAGATCCCCTGGATCTCAGTTTTCAGTGAGAACGAATCATCAGATCAAAAACAGATATTCACCAAACCCGAGTTGCGCATCGGTAGGGACCCCACCTGTGATATTCAGCTGAGTGATGACACGGTTTCCAACCAGCATGCAAGGTTATGGTACCGCAATAAGCAGTGGTGGATCGAGGACCTGTTATCCACAAACGGGACATTCTTAAATGATGAGAGAGTCGAAACCCCGACCATATTGATCAACGAGGACGAGATTCGGATTGGAAAAGTATTATTGATCGTGGAAATCCAACCTCTCTCGTGAAAGGCAAAGGAGTAATTATGAACGAAAAACCAGTATTGGGTGTCATCGGTGGGTCAGGTCTTTACGATTTCCCGTCACTTGAGCACACTGAGCAAATCAACCCCCTAACCCCCTTTGGTTACCCCAGTGCTCCCATTGTGCTCGGAAAATTGAACGGCAAACCGGTTGCCTTCCTGGCCAGGCATGGCGTTGGTCACACCATTTCACCAACCGAGGTTAACTCGCGGGCGAATATTTATGCCATGAAAATGCTCGGTGTGGAGAGAATCGTTGGTGTGAGTGCCTGCGGGTCGTTACGCGAGGATTTCGCGCCGGGCAACATCGTTATCCCTGACCAGCTTTTCGATCATACCCACCTCCGACCGCGCTCTTTTTTTAGTGATGGTCTTGTGGTGCATGTAAGTACCGCAGATCCTTTCTGCCCGGAATTATCGACCCTGCTGCACCAGTCAATATCTGCTTCTGACTGCACGGTACACAAAGGCGGCACGATGATCACAATCGAGGGTCCGCGTTTTTCCACCAGGGCTGAATCCAATATATATCGTTTGTGGGGTTTGTCGCTCATTGGCATGACCACCTCACCCGAGGCATTCCTCGCCCGTGAAGCAGAGATTTGCTACTCAGTTATGGCTCACGTCACTGATTACGACGTGTGGCACATGACCGAGGAAGCCGTGAGTGTGGAAATGGTGGTGAGGACACTCATGAAGAACACGGAAATCGCCCAACGGAGTATCACCACGTTGGTCGATATGCTTCCCGATACTTCTGATTGCTCTTGTAATCACGCCCTTGAAAGCGCCATAATCACCAACCGCGCATCCATTCCCAACGCCACGGCAGAAAACCTGGGACTGTTGATTAATAAATACGTAAAGTGAATCGCCTTTTGCCTGAGAGCCGTTTACCGAAAAACTTCGTCCAGACACGGTTAATGATCCTGGCGCTAATTTTTGTTTTCCTTAACAGCGTCGTCTTGACCTTTGCCCCGGCGGTCAGGCTGCATACCTGGGTGGCTGATTACAACTGGGAACATTGGATTGGTTTTGTAACATGGCTGGTTGGTTACACAATCCTGTTCTTGCAATTGAACAAATACCTGCCTGATCGTGATCCCTTTCTGCTTCCGATCATAGCCCTGCTGAACGGTTGGGGATTGTTAATGATTTTCCGGCTTTCGACCGCGTTTGGCATCAGGCAAACAATATGGATGGCAGTTGCCATCATCGGCATGCTGGTCGCACTCAGGTTCAAAAACCTCCTTCCCACATTGAGGAGGTATAAATACGTCTGGCTGGTTACCGGGTTGGTCCTCACCCTGCTGACGTTTGTGATCGGTACCTACCCGGGTGGGGATGGTCCTGACCTTTGGTTGAATCTTGGCAGTGTCTATTTACAACCATCCGAATTATTGAAATTACTTCTCATCATTTACCTCGCTGCTTACCTGGCAGATACCTTCCAGGCGCGATTAACGACTCGTCCAGTTGTTAACACCAACGCTGCTTCTTATCGTGGTAGCTGTTCTGGTGCTCGTCGCCCAACGCGACCTTGGTACAGCGACCCTTTTCATCATGCTCTATACGATCGTCATCTACCTTGCATCCGGCAAACGCCGCATCCTGCTGATCAGCTTTATTGTGGTGATTGTTGCCCTGGTGGCAGGTTACCTCGTCTTTGACGTGATCCAGTTGCGCATCGAAGCCTGGTTGAATCCCTGGCTTGATCCACGCGACCGTTCATACCAGATTATCCAATCATTGATCGCGGTGGCTAACGGTGGTATTCTGGGCCGGGGCATGGGGCTTGGAAGCCCTGGCGTGGTACCAGTGGCGCATTCTGATTTTATTTTTACCGCCATCCTTGAAGAGTTTGGTGTCGCGGGCGGGATTGCCCTGGTCACCGTGTTGGCACTCTTCACCATCCGTGGTCTAACAATCGCGCTGCACGCCCCGAACCAGTTCCAGCGTTTTCTTGCTGCCGGTCTGACATCATTAATCGCCACCCAAACCATCCTCATCATGGGAGGAACGATCCGCCTGCTCCCGCTTACTGGCGTGACACTTCCGCTCATGTCCTATGGTGGCACCTCGCTTGTCGTGTCCATGTCTTCAGCTTTGTTGTTGTTGATCATCAGCAACCAGGCTGAAGATCACTCTGCCGCGATTGAAAGGACCCGGCCTTATTCACTTGTCGGTGGTATTTTCTTGTTCGGGTTTACTGCCGTCGCGCTCCTGGGTTCGTACTGGGGTTTCGTCCGCTCAGAATCCCTGTTAAAGCGTGGCGACAATCCGCGACGGGCAATCTCAGACATGTATGTCTATCGCGGTATCATCATGGATAGAAACAATACTGCCCTTACCGCGAACAGCGGCGCAGCAGGAAGCTATGTGAGAAAATTGCTTTATCCACCTTTGAGTTCTGTCATTGGTTACAGTGATCCAAATTATGGACAAACGGGCATTGAATACAAACTCGATGGATACTTACGCGGCATCACAAATAACTCAGACCTCACCGTGGGTATGACCCGGTTGCTATACGGGCAGAATCCTGAGGGTTTTGATCTTCGTTTGAGCCTCGATCTACCGTTGCAGCAAGTTTCGGATGACTTTTTGACACCATACATAGGGTCTATCGTACTGATGAACGCGGGGACTGGCGAAATAATGGTGATGGCAACATCGCCAACCTTTGATTCCAACTTATTGGAAGAGAAGTGGGAAACCTGGATGGCAGATGAAAACGCTCCACTTCTCAACCGTGCCACGCAAGCGTTATACCCACCAGGGAGCATTACTTCAGGTATTGTACTCGCACGTTTCCTGTCAGAGTACACGCCATCCACCACCCTTCCGCCTTACAACTGGAATACGGTTGTTGGCAGCCCTGACTATTGCGCCATTCAACCCAGCGCGGACGCTGATTGGGGAGAACTGCTTTCTTCAGGTTGTATCAGGGCGTTAAGCACCATCAGCAGGTCATCATTATTTTCCGACACGCTGGAACTGTACGAGGAGACCGGACTTTTCAAACCGGTTCAATTACCACTCGAGACGAGCCAGGCGGTATTTCCCGGTACGATTGAGAATTATGCTGATCTGTATTCAGGAGACGCTGGCTTGCTCGTTTCTCCAGTCCAGGTTTCCATCGCGGTTGCATCTCTCTCCAACAGCGGACGGGTGGTGACCCCTCAGATCGCTACCGCATACAACCCGAACCACAGTGACTGGATCCTTATCGACCAGGGTTCAGAGCCTGAGATCCTGCCTGAATTTGACTCAGAACAGGCCGCGAATATGCTTATAAGAGGTGATTTTCCTGGCTGGGAAATTGTTTCACACGCGGTATATAAAGAAGCTGAAATATCATGGTATGTAGCGGGAACTCCGTCTGAGTGGTTCGGGTCGCCAATGACCATTGTTGTCGCTCTAGAAAATGGATCACCTCAGGATGCCAGGACAATAGGCAGGGAAATATTTTTGAAAGCAACGGATTTCCTGGAAGATTAATAAGAAAAAGGCTGGCGAAATTTTCGCCAGCCTCCTGCAGTCTTGTTTGTCCCTAAAATTCGATTCGTAGAAAATGCCGCTTACCCACCTGCAGAACACCCTCGCCGGTGAGCCTGACGTTGGGATTATCAATCACAACACCGTCGAAGCGGACCCCCTTCTGGTCGATCAATCTCCGTGCTTCGCTCTTGCTTTGTGTTAGACCCGTTGTGAGCAGAATTTCCAAAATCGTATTGGCGGGAGATACCTTGAAGGTTGAAATCTCTTCTGGAATACTGCCCTTCTGGAAGGTTTCTATGAATGCGTTCTCAGCCCCTTCGGCTTCATCGTTACCATAAAAAGCTTGTGTAATTTCCCTGGCCAGTCGCATCTTGGCATCCCGTGGATGAATGCTGCCAGTCTGCAAACCTTTCTCAATCACCGAAATTTCCGGCGGGGTGAGCGGAGTGACCAGCTTGTAATACAGTGGCATGGCGCTGTCCGGGATGCTCATCACCTTCCCGTACATATCGACCGCGTCAGTATGGATGGGGATATGATTACCCAGCGATTTGCTCATCTTTACCACGCCGTCAGTACCCGGTAGAATGCCAAGGATGACGGCAATGTTAGGCTGCGCGCCCATAAACTCCATGATCTTGCGCGACGCTGTCATAATGTTGAACAACTGGTCAGTTCCGCCCACCTGTACATCCGCTCGTAGCATGTAGGCATCATAACCCTGCATCAGCGTGTAGAACGTTTCATGCAGAAAAACCGGGTCGCCTCTCTCCCAACGCAACTTGAAATTTTGACGCGTCAGGAACTGCTGAATCGTGAAATTGGAGGCAATGCGGATAACTTCCGCAAAGCTTAATTCCGAGAGCCACTCAGCGTTATATCGGATATGGGTCTTGCCCTTCTCAAGGATGCGGAATGCCTGTTCGGCGTACGTGCGGGCATTTTCCGCCACCTCTTCCGGGGTAAGTTGCGGGCGTAATTTATCCTTATCTGAAGGATCTCCTATCAGCGAGGTATAGTTGCCGATGACGAATGTGACATCATGCCCAAGTTCCTGGAATTGCCGCAACTTACGCATTGGAACCGTGTGCCCGAGATGCAGGTCAGCTTTTGTAGGATCAAAACCGCAATAAACACGCAGCACTCTTCCTTCCTTATGGCAGGATTGCAACCGGTTACCCAGTTCTTCCGCCATTTTTTGCTTCAATGTTTCGTCGCCGTATTCTGTGCCCTGCATCAGGTATTCGACTTGTTCATTGATATTCATTGCGGCCTCCTTTTTATGGATTATGATGTGCAATTATACCAGCAGTGATTTCAACCAGCGATTTTTACGACTTTCACCAGGTAAACCTTGTCTAATTCTTTATCGTAGTGGCTACGCGAAGTATTCGCCTCCAATTCCTGGCGTGCTATAATATTGTTTATTAATTATGGAAAAGCCGGTGCTTGTCCTGAACTCCAATTTTGAACCGATCAACGTGTGCGGTTTTCAACGGGCAATCGGGTTGATGCTTTCCGAGAAGGCCTCATTGATCCTCAACGGCCGCGGCGTGATCAGAACTGCCCACACCACCTTCCCCATCCCTTCGGTCATCCGCCTTTCGAGGATGGTCCACCCTCCGCGCCCCAAAGTCGCACTCTCCAGACGCGAGGTCTTCCGACGCGACCATTTTACCTGCCAGTACTGCGGGAAAACCGCCGCGTTCCTCACAGTTGACCATGTTGTCCCCAAACACCTCGGAGGAACCCATGATTGGGCGAACCTGGTTACTGCCTGCTCATTCTGCAATCATAAAAAAGGCGGTCGCGCCCTTTCAGAAACAGGGATGACATTGCTGAAGCAACCGAAAGAACCCCCCCGCTCTGCTTCCTATATTTTTGAGCGTTTCTTGTCTGAAAATAATGAATGGACAGAATACCTGGCTGGCTGGTAAGCGGTTTAAACAACCATCATATCTTTTGCGAGCAATATCTCTCCCGCGAACGCGCTCCTGGCTTCTGCTAGTAAACGGTCTCCATCAATACGGCTGTCATAATGAATGAGGATAAGTTTCTTCACCCCGGCATCGCGGGCAATCTGCCCCGCCTGCGCGGGTGAAGTATGCCCCCTGGCTTCTCCCGCTGCTTCTTGTAACAGCACGTCTGCCCCTTCTGCAAGTTTGGCTAAGTTTTCACAAGGTTCGGTATCACAGGAATAAGTAACGATTCGGTCCCCTTGTAGTTCAATACGCACACCAAGCGTCGGGATGAGGTGTAACACTGGCAGAGCAGTGAAGGTACAATCCGCTCCGCTGATGAACCCCTGTGCACCGTCTTCAGGTATGGCATTGAAATTAACCTGGAACATCCCCTTCCAATCCTGCCAGCTGAATAGATCCAGCAGTCTCCGCGCTTTTTCCAAAGTAACCTCGAGGCCGTGGATCGTTAGTGCCTTTTCGCGTTTTTCCAGCCACATATCCATGATGAGCAGCGGCAGGCTGCCAACATGATCTGCGTGGAAATGGGTCAAAATCAGGTCGGTGACCTCCACGATCGAAGAACCCGCCGCGGACACCTTGGCAACAGGGTTATCACCGCAGTCAACCATGACTGTTCTCTCTTTGGTTTCAATTAAGAGATGGGTATTATCCTGTCCAATTTTTGGCACCGCGTTCGCAGAACCAAGTATGGTGATGCGGTTCATTTGACCTCCAGCGGTTTTATACGGTAACGTTCCCCTGCGCATCAATTTTTCGTTTCGGTAAATGACGTACAACCAACGTTATGCTCGCTGCCACCGCGATAATTGCCATTACTAACTGGTTACTGTTAATGCCGGCAATTGGTGAATTAACAATGCGGATAAATTCAAGCAGGAACCTGCCCACCGGGTAAATGATGAGGTAAACGAGAAAAACATCGCCGTTCTTCAATTTCCCGGCGAACTTCCTGGCAATCCATAGCAGCACCAGCATATTTAGAATATTCCAGATAAACTCATACAAAAATGTTGGGTGGTAGCGCTCCACATCAGCATATTGTGGCAGCCGGTGCGCCTCATCGATCTTTATCGCCCAGGGTAAATTGGAGGGTAGACCGTAAACTTCCTGGTTGAAAAAGTTGCCCCAGCGACCGATCGCCTGTCCGAGCGCGAGCCCGGGTGCCAGTATATCGAGCAGGAGGAGAAAATTCATTTTCTTCTTGCGGCAGTAGATCCACAACGCCAATACCCCTGCCATGACGCCCCCAGGGATACCCAAGCCACCGTTACGGATATTGAGGATCTCAATTGGGCGTATAAAATACGGATTTTTACCATCGACCAGCAAGGTCGAGTCAGGTGTCAGTACATGCCAAATACGCGCGCCGATGATTCCTGCGATCAGCACCCAGGGTAGGATGTCCCAGATGATTTCGCCATCAATCCCACGCCTCCGCGCTTCCCTGGATGCCAGTAAAGCACCCAATAACGCTCCAGCGATGATGATCAAAGCATAAAAGTAGATCTTAATCCCAAATATCGTAAAACCGTTAACCATTTAATATACCTCTCTTAATATCCGAATATTATTGTTTGTTGTTGTAAGCCTGTTTGTGCACAAATAGGATCCTCTGAACGGCCGTGAAATTCGCCAGGATGGCGATGATCCACAATGCGATGATTGGCTGCCCTATGATCAGGAATACAACCATAATGATCATCCGCTCAACCCTCGTGAGCAAACCCACCTTGGCTGAGAACCCCAGCGATTCGGCACGTGCTTTGGTGTAGGACACCATAACGCTTCCCGCCGCCGCCACAAAAACCAGCACACTCGCTAAAAATGTGCCATTTCCAAGAAAATAGATCAGTAATCCCAGCAACACGACAAGTTCCGAGTAGCGGTCCGTTACCGAGTCTATGAACCCGCCAAATTTTGAAGGTTCACCCAATTGCCGTGCCATCGCACCATCGACGACATCTAATGGAGCACCGATGAGCAGGATCAATCCGCCGATTGTAAACCGGCCTGTAGCGATAAAATACGCTGCTAATCCAGCCAGGAGCAATCCAAGCGCGGTTATCATGTTAGGTTTCAGTCCAATTTTCAGAAAGAAACCCGCGATCGGGTCAATGATTCCTTTGAAAATTTTACGTAGGAATAATTCCAGTGACCATGTTTTCTTTTCTGAACTCTCAGCGTTTTTGTCCGACATCACTTGTCCGCTCCTCAGGGAGGAATTTTACTATAGTCTGCAATGATTCTTACGGCAACCATTTCTATTCTTCGTCATAATCCTCATCATCACTGGGTTCCATAAGCACCAGGCGTTCTTTTCCACTCCCGACTGCCGGCCCAATAATGCCCATATCCTCCAATTCATCGATCAGGCGGGCAGCACGCGGGAACCCTATGCGCAACCTGCGCTGAAGCAACGATGTTGAGGCTTTGCCGGCTTCCCGCACAACGCTTATCGCCCGTTGCATTAATTCATCCACATCAACATCACCAGCGTCAACCACCAGCTCTTCCCAGGGTGCTGTTTCATCAGGTTGATGCTTCATACTTTGCCAATGTTCGATTATCTTTTCGATCTCATTATCGCTCACAATAATTCCCTGCAAGCGCTGTAAACCGGCGCGGGTCGGATCGAGGAACAGCATATCACCTTTGCCCAGCAAGGACTCGGCACCGTTTGAATCCAGGATAACCCTTGAATCGACCGCTGAAGCCATGGCAAAGGAAATACGCGCCGGGAAGTTGGCCTTGATCAACCCGGTCACCACATCAGTGCTGGGTCGTTGTGTCGCGACCACCAGGTGTATTCCGGTTGCCCGTGACATTTGCGCCAACCTGATAAGGCTGTGTTCGGTCTGATCGGGCGCGCTCATCATCAGGTCAGCCAGCTCATCAATGAAGATGACGATCCTGGGTAATGCTGGTTTGTTTTTCTGGATCATTTTCTGGTTATAAGATTCCAGGTTCCTGGCTCTCACCTCAGCCATCAGGCGGTACCTGGAATCCATTTCCATTTGTGCCCATCGCAGTATCGCCAACATCCTGTCAAGCTCTGTCTCCACCTTCCCCATAAGGTGAGGCAGACCGTTAAACCGCACCAGCTCCACCATCTTGGGATCCAACATAACCAGTCTGAGGTCATCAGGCGTGTTGTTCATCACCAGGCAGGTAGCAAGCGCTGTCACACAAACAGATTTTCCGGAGTTGGTCGTTCCGGCGATCAACAAATGGGGCAAGTTTTTCCAGGTCAGCCTGCACTGGCTCCCCCGATACATCCCTGCCAAGCGCAAGCAGCAAAGGCGATTTCTTTTTTCTGAAACCCTCCGATTCCAATACCGGGCGCAAACGCACGAACGCGTTATCTTCATTTGGTATTTCAATTCCCACATAAGATCTACCCGGCACTGGTGTCTCGATCCGCAAGCGCTGCGCGGATAAGGCGAGCGCCAGGTCACGCGACAGGTTCGATATCTTTGAGACCTTAACCTTCTGCCGGGAAACTACCCCGTCCGAGCCTGTTCGTTCGATGTAACCCGGTTCCACAGCGTATTGCGTGACGGCAGGACCAACGCGGAAACCGATCACCCTGACAGGCACCCCGAATTCCAGCAGCTTTTCCTCTATCAAGCGGGCATTATCCTTGATTAACACCTGGTCCGGCGCGATGACCGTGTCAGGCAGTAAAAGATTCATCGGAGGCAGATTTTCATCGCGCCAGCTGACCAGGGAAGGTTTCGCAAATTTATCAGCATTCGGCTGCTTGGTTTCCTTATTAGCTAACTTTTGTCCAGCCTTATCAGGTTTTTCACCAGTCGAGGTCGCCCTGGGTGTTTTGGTTGCTACTGCGCCTCTGCTCCAGGTACGGGCTTTGTCCATCAGCCGGGAGAAAAAACCTGTTGCCAGACCTGCAAAAATAAAAAACAATACCAGGTAAAAGACCAGGGTGAGAGGTTTTGATAATACCGGGATCATCAGCTGCGCCAATCCCCAACCGAAGGTTCCCCCGTCCAACCCTTCGTAGGCGCGATCGAGTGAGACACCGCCGGTAAAAGAAAGCAGCGGCAGGGTCACAAGGAGCATACCTTCAATCGCCATGACTTTGCCGAATGACATCGGAAACGGCTTACCCGCGCTGTGACGAAAAACGATGATCCCGAGGGCGGTGAACACGAAGACAAGCAAATAACTTCCTACACCAAATGCACGTCTGATCACCATGATCCAGGAATTGATGAGCGTTCCCCTGCTAAGACCAAGCAATCCTAAAAGTGTGAGTATGGCAAGCAGGATAAGAAATGTGCCTAACAGATCCCAGCCAAAAGTTCTTAAATGCTGAAATAATGCCCGTGAGCGGTCTAGCAATGACTGCTGATGGATCGGTTCTGTTTTCTGCTTTGCAGTCTGTGAATCTTTTGGCTTGGTTTTGGTGGTCATTCTTCGCTTATCAATCCCAGCCCAAGCCTGCGCCTATCCACGTCAACATGCAGGATCTTAACCTGCACGTGCTGCCCCGGAGAATAATGCTCTGCAAAATCCTTTTTCCGCAGATCCTCAGGGAAGGAAGATACATGGATCAAACCTTCCACTCCCTCTTCCAGTCGCGCGAAAATACCGAATCGCATGATTGACGTTAATTCCGCTGAAACGATATCTCCCGGTTTATAGATCTTGACCAATCGATCCCAGGGATTAGGGGTTAATCGCTTCATGCTAAGAGCGATTCTGGATGTCGACTCATTAAATTGTAGAACGATCACCTTCACTTTTTGACCTATTTTAAGAATTTGCGTCGGGTTTTCAACCCGCCCCCACGATAGTTCAGAGACATGGATCAGTCCCTCTACCCCGCCAAGGTCAACGAACGCGCCAAAATCAGTAACATTGGTCACCACGCCGCAAACGGTCGTTCCCTCTGTAAGATGGGCGAACAATTCCTTACGTTTACCTTCTCCTGCCAGGGCAGCCCTTTCAGAGAGAACGATGCGTTCATTCTCCAGCTCGCATTCGATGATCTTTAAGTATAAAGATTTGCCTACATATTTCGCCAGCTGCTGTTGTCGCTCTTCATCCCCTGCCTCAGCCGGGAGGTCAATAAGATGTGAGATGGGCACAAATCCCTGGATACCGTCGTTCTGAACAAGCAACCCTCCCCGGTTATACCCGGTCACGTCAAGCAACACAATTTCATCACGGTCAAATATCGATCGCGCGCATACCCAATCAATTTGATGAGGATTTCTTGTATCACATGGTTTGCAGTTGATTTCCCTGCTTTCATGGAACACTTTTTCCTCATCCGCCAGGATGGATGCCCACCAGCCCTCATCTTTTTCAGGCACATGCGCTTGTTGTGTATTTTCCTGTATAACATCCGCCATTGTACTCCCTCCCATTCACAATAAAAAAAACAATAAAAACATTCTCACCCCATTTGTTGGTCCTTGAGCCTCAATTCCATCTGCACCAGCATGTCTGCTATCTTTTCGATTGCCACCTTTTGTTTCCGGTACAAGTCCGCTTCTGAGACGGCTAATTTTAGGGCGATCTCCCTCACCTTCTTGCCTTCCATGAATTTCATATCCAGAATATTATACAATAACCACTCACCGGTAAAATTCCTCTCTCCATCCGGTCGGAGTTGGTCAAGCGCAGTCTTCAAAACACTACGTAATGCATTGATCTCGTTACTGTCATGTTCATCAAGCGCGTTTTTTACGACCTCAAGCTTCATTAGCGGACTCTCAGTGAGTTTTGGACCACCCCAGTAATGGGTGAGCGCTCCCTTCACCCAGGAGACCATTTCTTTTCTTTCCATCCAATCCGCATCTATGAGCATCCCACTCTGATTGAAGCGCCCGGCAGCGCGCAGTTTTTGGATCAATTCCTCCTGAGGATCCAGTTTTTCGAGCGTATCAAAAACCTGCTCCAGCATATCACGGTCACGCAGCGCGATGCCGGCTCGCGTTGCCAGCCTCGTTAGCGCATCATTGGTTTCCGGTTCAAGCGGCAATCGATCACGAATCCCTGACACCCCCAGGTAACCCAGGACCTTTTCGCTAGACCCGTTCACCCCGTTTCGTAATGGGATGAGAACATCAGCATCGCAGTGAAGAAATCCTGACAATGTATCGGTCTCCTTTAGATTGCACTCAAGCTCTTCAAGCCGTTGAATATCAACAGCGGAACCGGAAGTTTGTTCCACCAGGGTTAACCCATCCTCACCATTCTCCAGCAAGTACGCGCCGCTTGCCTGCACCCTGTCTGTCACCGCTGCCAGGACCATCTCAATGAACTGTCTCAGGTCACTCCGGGTTATGATACGTTCTTCAAGCGTCTGAATGAACTTGAAGTCCTGTTCATCCTTGTCATAGACCAGCCACTTTTCTATCGCAGGAAAAAACAATGTGATGGCGTATTCGCAAATCAGGATGGTGACGACCATTACGATGGGAACCAGAGCATCGTAAGCGGTTCCCAGTGCGATATTCGCTCGTTTTACGATTGTCATGAACCCCAGGGTAAACACAGCCGTTGCTGGTCCCCTCAGGGTCCACTTGATAAGCCTGCTTTTAACAACACGGTCCGGCCACGGTATGCCAAAGAACGCCACTGAATACGCCATTATAAAGATACAGATTGCCAGTCCAACTGATACGACCGTTGCCAGCAGCCAGAAAAGCAAAGTTCTTTCGCTGGCAAAAGTGGAGCTATATAAAAGAAATGGGAATGACCCCACGACAGGACCTATGGCGCTGATGACGAGGTACAGCATGCGCCGTTTGCTTGTTCGTGTCAGGGTTCGGTCATAAGCGCGTCCGAAGTTGATCCACGCCAACACCAGGATGACCACATAATACACCGTGAACAGCTGGGTAAAGACCGTGGGTTGATGGTGCGGTGCAGGCGGTTGATCGATCACCAGGTCGCCAAGGAACCAGGGTGAAAAGAGAAATGCGATGAGTAGAATTGAAAACAGGTAGGTGGACCGAATTGCCCATCTACGCCGCCACTTGGAAGGCAATCCGGTTGTAGCCAGCAGGGCATCGGAAAAATTCAGGTACATCGAAGGCAGCAGGATGATTCCTATCCACTGCGCGCGCAGCCAGAAATCGATCATCAGGGGATCCTTGCTCGTCGCCCCGAAGGATTCCGCTGAGAAAACGATGACCAGGCAGAACATGATAGCGGAAAATGCGCGTGCTACCCTTTCACTCAGATTGAAAGTAAGGCTGTATAGCAGCAGAGAGAACGCGGTAATCGCAATACCAGCGGTCAGGATTTGGCTGACTGTTCGTATTACTGCAATAATCTCATTAAGCCAATTGCTTAACATGTTCCCCTTATTTCAGCTGATTGACAAAGAAAAACGCCATGTCGCGGTTGGCGTAATAATTATCGACCATGCCAGCGTAAACGAATCGCAGCTTCCTGGCCAGTTCGATCATCGCGTGGTTTTTCGCGGGCAACTCAATCACCAGCCTGGTCATCCCTCGCCTTTTTACCCAATCCTGTGCCGCCAGTATCAGAGCAGTAGCGATACCCTGCCGCCGCATCGACAACGAGACCACCAGGTCACGCACCACAGCAGAGAGCAGGTCGCTGTTATCATCCAGGACAAGGTAACCCACCAGGTCACCATCGCATCTGGCAACCAGGAAAAGCAGATGGTGTGTCCAGGTATCTTTCAGTGATTCTGCGCGGCGCGGGTAATTTAACCGCAATAATCTTGGCAGGCGGACCTCGCCCAATTGGATACTGATATGTTCTTTTGTGATGCTACTTTCCACCTGCCACACATGAGTGGTTTCGATGGTGTGATCAAACTTCTCTAAAATCGGGATATCACTTGAAACTGCGGGTCTGATCTCAACTTCTGCCATATTTTACTCCGGTGCCTCTACCGTGACCTGTATCACACACGCGGGTAGAGGATTATTTTCGTTATCGCTCACGACCAGCCGTAATTCGTAATCACCTGGAACGAGTGCACCTGTATCCCAGGCACCACCAAGAGGTTCGTTTTGTATTTTTGTGTTACCAGCAGCTATCGTGGTCCAGATATCACTACCAGATTCTGCAAATTCGTACTTGTAGAATCCAAGATTCTCGATATTCACAGTACCTTTCAGCTCCACCTTTCCGCTGATGGTGTCACCGTTTCTGGGATCTGTCCAATCGATCTGGTCAGGTATGCAGCCACGGCTGAAATATGATGTAATGGTCGGGATCAATCCCTGGGCGGTGCTATCCGGAGTCGATACGGGAGTTGGAGTGGGCGGTAGTTGTGTCAGGTCAATTGTGGGTGTGGCTAATTGCTGCACTCCCGGAACTGAAGGGGTTATAAATGTATTCACAACGAACAAACCGCTCACAAGCAGAACACTGAACACCAGGATGGTGATTGCCTGGTTGAATTTTTGCTGAGATTGTTCCTTTTCCAGGCCAAAAATACTGCTCGACCATTCCCGCCAGAAAAGGTATGTTTTACGCGCGGATATGAGGATGATGAGCCCGGCAATGAGATAGAAAATAATCTCGAATTTTTCAAGAAAGCGCAGTATGCTGCTCACAATAATATGACCATTAAAAAATATTCATGTATGTAAACGGTCTGTTTACGCAACCAGTGATTCCATTAACCCTTTGATGATGGTGGTCAGCTTCGGAACAATGACGCTCCCCGCAGCCAGGACCTCCTCGTGAGTAGTCTCCGTGCTGCCATCCAGGTTGGCTTTGTTGCTGATGCCTGATAATCCCAATACCCGCATTTTCCCATGTCGCGCAACGACATTCTCCGGAACAGTCGACATACCTACCGCGTCCGCGCCGATTACTTTTAGAAAACGCAGATCAGCCGGCGATTCAAAAGAGGGTCCAGCCAGGCAGACGTAAACGCCCTCATGCAGCTGGATATTTTTCTGTTGCGCCACTTTTCTGGCAGCGGCGATAAGTTCCTTATCATAAGGATGGCTCATATCAGGAAAACGTTCACCGAATTCCGCCATGTTTGGTCCACGCAACGGGTTCAGCCCTGCCATGCCGATCAGGTTGATGTGGTCGACCAGCATCATCACATCGCCTGGAACATAATCGGGGTTAATCGCTCCGGCAGCATTTGTGAGAATCAGGTTGGGGACTCCCATACGCTGCATTACCCGTATTGGGAATGTCACGCGGTCCATTGAGTACCCTTCGTAGTAATGCACCCTGCCCTGCATCACCATCGCGGGCACTCCGAAAAGATTCCCTACGACCAACCGTCCGGAATGTCCCTGTATTGTGGATACAGGCCATTCGGGGATCTCATTGAAGGGGATGTACGTGGCATCGCGCACTTCATCAGCCAGTTTACCCAGTCCTGATCCAAGCACCAGTCCGATGATAGGATGAATTGAAATTCGGCCGGTGATATAATCCGCCGCGAGATCGATCTCTTTTAACGTGATAAATGAATCCATGTTCACCTCAATTCAATAAAAACCGATACAGGATATGCTTCTGTATTATATCAGAATGGCATTATGGAAATATTTGACAGCTATTGGCTTGAAAGTAATTGTTTGAATGCCTGGATAACAGTAATAATATCCTCATCACTTATCCAGTAATGCACCACCAGACGGAACCTGCGCTTGGCAACCACTCCCACCTTCACGCCCATATCACCTAACCTTGTGGCAATTTCCCGGCTCGATAACCTGATGTCGTCGGTCAGTGAAGGAAAAACCATGTTGGTCTGAGGCATGCCCATTTCGAAAACGACACCCGGAATGGACGCCAACCCATCTGCTAAGGCAGATGCCCTCGCGTGATCCTCTCCCAAACGCTTTGTCATCTTCTCAAGTGAGATAATACCGGCAGCTGCCAGTATACCCGCCTGTCGCATCCCACCTCCCAGAACCTTGCGTAACCGTAGTCCCCGCTTGATGAAGTCCCTTGTACCGCAGACCACGCTGCCCACCGGCGCGCACAGGCCTTTGCTCAGGCAAAAAGTCACACTGTCCACGTGCCGGGTGATGTCCTTAACATCCACCGCCAGCGCGGCCGCGGCGTTGAAGACCCGGGCACCATCAAGGTGGAAGTGAAGGTTATTCCGCTGTGCCAGCTCTCCCACATCCTGCATATATGCCACCGGTAAAACCGTTCCACCGCAGCGGTTGTGGGTGTTTTCGAGTATGACCATGCGGGAAACCGGGGCATGAATATCATCCGGTCGAATAGCGTTTTCAATATCTTCCAGTAAAAGGGTTCCGTCTGGCTGATTGGACAATGTGTGCGGGAAAACACCCCCTAGCGCGGAAATTCCTCCCGCCTCGAACAAAAAAGTGTGTCCCAGGTTGCCCATGATGACCTCATCACCACGGTTGCACACCACAAGAACCGAGAGCAAGTTGCCCATTGTCCCGCTCGGCACGAATAAACCAGCTTCCATTCCCAGCATTCCAGCCGCCAGTTCCTGCAATCGATTTACAGTCGGGTCCTCTCCATAAACATCGTCTCCAACCTCTGCTGCAGCCATCGCCTGGCGCATTTCATCTGTGGGCTTGGTCACCGTGTCTGAACGCATGTCAATGATTTTCATTAATTCTCTCCAAGTTATAAGAGCTTATCTAAAATATCCTGCAGTTCAACGGGCAACGGAGCGTTGAAGGTCCTTGGCTCAGACTCGCCGGGTAAAACAATAGTGAGCATATGGGCGTGTAAAAAATGCCTCTTGATCTCGATTGTGGGTTTCTTTCTACCGTATACCAGGTCTCCTGAGATCGGGCAATCCAGGAAGGCCATATGCAACCTGATCTGGTGCGTACGACCTGTCAAAGGGTGCGCCTCGATGAGGGTATGCTCGCTGAATTGCTTTAACGTGCGGTATTCCGTTACCGCTGACCGTCCCCGTCCTTCTGAAACAACAGCCATCTGTTTACGGTGCGCCGCGTCCCGGGCGATGGCTGCCTCCACTCTTCCTGTGGGTGTGGGCGGTTTGCCATCCACCAGCGCCAGGTATACTTTTTCGACCTTGCGCAATCGAAATTGGTCCTGCAGCCAGCGGTGTGATTTTTCATTCTTCGCGATAATGATCAATCCAGAGGTGTCCTTGTCCAGGCGGTGTACGATCCCGGGCCGCAATTCCCCGCCGATTCCCTGCAGGTCACCTATGCTTCCCAACGCAGCGTGCACAAGCGTACCGCTCGCGTGTCCGGGAGCAGGATGAACCACCATCCCTGCCGGTTTGTTGATGACCACCAGGTCCTCGTTCTCAAACACAATATCCAGCGGGATATCTTCTGCTTCAAGGTTAATCGGTATTGCATCCGGGATGGTGATGCAAATATTATCTCCTGCCTCAAGTATCAGCCCGGTTTTCGTGACAGGTTGGTCGTTCACCTGTACGCCCCCTTGCTTCACTATGACTTGCAGCCTTGACCGTGAATGATCGGGGAGTTTTTCTGTCAGGAACTTGTCAAGCCTGTTTTCTTCGCCACTTCGAACCGTAAACTCGTACTGATGAGCGTTCAAGAGGCAGCCCCATTATCAAGTTGATTCTGACTGGCGGCCGCCAGCCTGGCTTTTTCGCGTTTTTCCTGCATCCATACCCCGATGAGAAGAATGAAAACACCCACTGTGATACTGGCGTCAGCAACATTCCAGACTGGGAAATTCCCGACGGATATAAAGTCAATGACATGCCCGTAATTGAACCTGTCGATCAGGTTACCCACTGCACCGCCCAGTTCCAGCATCAATGCCAACTTGATCAACCAGTCGATTTTTTCAACTTTCGGGTAATAAAATATGATACCGAATGAAACTAAAAATGCTAAAACGATGAAAACCGGGTTCATCCCCTGCAGCATGCCAAAAGCCACGCCTGTATTGCTCCAGTGAACGATCCTGGCAAATGGTGACAACCATTCCCACGGAGACCACATCCCGCCATAAGGGATGTTCTTGACTACAAGCCATTTGGTTACCTGGTCAAGCGCAACGATAACAGCTGTGACGATAAACAACCAGTACGTTTTACCAAAAAAATCCTTCAAACCATTCTCCATTCAGCGGTGGGTGAATTTTACCCCAGAAATTCGCGTCACAAGGTCAGGGGCTCCTGTTCGGAGCCCCTATTCATTATGCTTTAATGATGCTTATGGTCACTGTTTCTTTGTCAAACTCGTCTTCAGCGCTAAAGGCGCATTCGGGTCCATCGCCGCTTATAAGTTGAACAGAAAGTGTTTCCGCCATGATGTAATCACGGTACGTCTCCACAGCCTGCGCCAGCACCGGTGAGGCGGTGTAGAAAAGATTGATCCGGTCTGCAATATCCAGGTCAGCTGACTTGCGCAGGTCCTGAACCCGGCGTACGAACTCGCGCGCCAGCCCTTCCGCGATCAATTCAGGTGTCAGTTCAGTCACCAGCGCAGCCAGGTACGCACCCTCGGATGCCACAGAATATCCTTCCCTGGCTTGCATCCTCACCTCCACCTCTTCCGGCAGGATTTCCAACGCATTACCAGTTACTTCAATCTTGAGGTTTTCTCCTGCCAGCAGCCGCAAGGCGGTTGAATCAACATCCATCCCCAAAATTACCTTGCGAATCTCGGGGAACAGGCTGCCGTATTTCTGACCGAGCTGCTTCGGCAGCGGGTTTAATCCGTAACTCACCGCTTCACCGGCCGCGTTCAACAGCCTGACCTTCTTAACATTCAGCTCATCCGCCAGCAGTTCTTCGTACAATTTCACCACCCGCGCCTCCTCCTGGTTGCCAACTGAAAATGCGACTTCAGCGAGTGGCTGCCTTACCTTACGGTTGGCTTTATTCCTGGAGGCGTGCCCCAGCGATGTCATTTTCATCACCAGGTCCATTTCCCGGTTCAATTTCTCATCGATCGCTTTCTCATCAAATTCAGGCCAGGGAGCGAGATGCACGGATTCATACGCGTCCTTTTCGATTAAGCCGACCAGGTTCAGGTACATCTCGTCCGCGATGAAGGGCATGGTGGGTGCCAGCAGTTTGCTCAATGCCACCAGGCACTCATACAGGGTGCTGTAAGCCGCGTGCTTGTCAGCGTCAGATTCGCTCTTCCAGAAGCGCCGCCTCGATCTGCGCAAATACCAGTTGGAAAGCTGCTCCACAAAGGTCTGGATCGGCCGGGTGGCTCCAAGCACGTCATAATTTTCCATCGCTGTCGTCACGTCCCTGATGAGCGCGTGCAGGGTTGAGCGCATCCATTTATCCAACGGGCTATATTCTATCCCCACCCCGGTCTCAGGCACCCATTTATCCAGGTTGGCGTACGTGACGAAGAAGGAATAAGTGTTCCACAAAGTGAGTGTGAAGTTGCGCAGCACTTCGCCAACCAGGTCGCTCGAGAACCTGCGCTCCTGCCCCGGCGGACTGGCTGTGTAGAGGTACCAGCGCATCGCGTCAGCACCGTTCTTTTCGATGACAGACCACGGCGCTTCCACGTTGCCGCGGGATTTCGACATTTTTTGCCCCTGCCCATCCTGGATCAGGCCCAGGCAGATAACGTTTTTGTAGCACTTGGTATCAAACAGCAGCGTGCTGATGGCATGCAGTGAATAGAACCAGCCACGCGTTTGGTCCACAGCCTCGCAGATGAAATCCGCCGGAAACTGATTCTTGAAGGCGTCCAGATTCTCGAAGGGATAATGCCATTGGCTCACCGGCATCGACCCCGAGTCGAACCACACATCGATCAATTCCGGTACGCGCCGCATCCTCCCGCCGCATTCAGTACACTCAAGGAATATCTCATCCACGTACGGGCGGTGTAGATCCGCGTTTGCCATGCTCCTGCCTGAACGTGCAGATAGATCAGCGATAGAGCCGATGCACTCCTGGGTGTGGCATGCTTCACATTCCCATACCGGCAGCGGAGTGCCCCAATAACGTTCGCGCCCCAATGCCCAGTCCACATTGTTCTCAAGCCAGTTCCCGAACCGCCCTTTGCGGATATGCTCGGGATACCAGTTGATTTCATCGTTCAATTCGACCATGCGTTCCTTGAATTGGCTGGTGCGGATATACCAGGTTGGCCGCGCGTAATACAACAGAGGTGTGGAACACCGCCAGCAGAAGGGATATGTATGCACTAAGGTCCCTTCCCTGAAGAGCAATCCCCTCTCCTTCAGGTTGCGCGTGATCTGCGGATCTGCGTCCTTCACAAATACGCCAGCCCACGGCGTCACTTCAGAAATGAAGGTACCGTCCTCTGCCACTGTGGTCAGGATGGGCAGGTCATGGTCTAGCGCGACCTGCATATCATCCGCGCCAAACGCCGGCGCGATGTGCACCAATCCCGTCCCTTCTTCAGTGGTAACAAAGTCGCCCAGCACCACGTAATGAGCTTTCTTTTCAGTCGGCAAAAAGGTGAAGAGAGGTTGGTACCGTTTACCCTTCAGTTGCTTCCCTTTGAAGCGGTTTACGACTCTTACCTTTTCTTCTCCGAACACTTTCTCAATCAATGATTCAGCCAGGATCAATTCCTCTGTTGCACCGTCCTCCAGTGTTCTTTGTACAGTCACGTAATCGATATCAGCTCCGGCTGCCACCGCCACGTTCGCCGGTAGCGTCCAGGGTGTTGTTGTCCAGACCAATAGGGATGCTCCAGGAGTATCCATAAGCGGCATACGCACAAAAACGGATGGATCGGTTGTATCCTTGTACCCCTGCGCCACCTCATGATCCGAGAGCGGTGTACCGCAGCGCGGGCAGTAAGGCACAACCTTGTACCCCTGGTACAAGAGGTTCTTGTCCCAGAAGCTCTTCAGGATCCACCAAACGGACTCGATATACTCGTTGGTATAGGTGATATAGGCGTTGTCAAGGTCAACCCAGTAACCGATGCGGTCAGTAAGTTTCTCCCATTCCTGGATATAGGTGAATGCGGATTCGCGGCAAAGTTGGTTAAACTTCTCGATGCCGTAGTTTTCGATGTCCTGCTTGTTGGTAAATCCCAGCTTCTTCTCAACTTCGATCTCGACCGGCAGACCGTGCGTATCCCAGCCGCCGCGCCGCGACACGTGGTAACCCCGCATCGTCTTGTAACGTGGAAAAATATCCTTGAATGCACGCGCCAGCACGTGATGAACCCCCGGTTTTCCATTGGCGGTTGGCGGACCTTCAAAGAAGACATACTCCGGTCCTCCTTCCCGCTGCGACATGCTCTTGTGAAAAATGTCGTGGTTCTGCCAGCGGTGCAGTACTTTCAGTTCCATGTGCGTGATGTCAAGCTTTGGTGAAACTGGTTTGAACATGTTACCTCCGAAAATAAAAAACCCATCCCTTGCCAGGGACGGGAAAAATGACCCGCGGTACCACCCTGTTTCTCTTGTCAGAGCGCTTTGTCAGGTGCATACTAACGAATTGACCTGATCCGTTCTAACGGTCGGATCTCCGGCTCACCTACTCGCTTTCGCTTTCAGGTCGCAGCTCCGGAAGGATTTTCAGCCCATTTTCCTGGCCGGCTCTCACCATTTCCGGCTTCGCTGCAGGATCACTTAAGCTTACTCGTTTCCATCTTAGCTGTTGTTGTAAAAATTATCCCATATTTAATGGAAATCATCAATACAAATGTTAGTTATTGCCGGATCACTTCATAGAACAACGGCAGTGGATCACAGGGCTGCGCCTGCCAATCGTAAGCGGATAACACGCTTGCTGCGGCCAATTTGAAGGATTCCTCATCACTCGCGTGCAGGGTGAAAAGTGTTTCACCGGCTTTCACGTAATCACCGACCTTGTGATGCACCATAATCCCCACGCGGTGGTCGATCTTGTCATCTTTCCGGCTGCGCCCGGCTCCCATCCTCACCGACGTCTCACCAATCTCCAGTGCGTCCACACGGTTGAGATAACCTTCCCGCGGAGAGGACACACCGCGGATAACCGGTGCCAGCGGGAACTTAGCGGGGTCGTCCACGTATGTAGTGTCACCGCCCTGGTTTCTTACCAGTTTCTTGAACTGCGCCAGACCACTTCCATCAGCCAGGGCTTTTTCAGCCTTTTTTCTCGCGTCTTCCAGACTCTCCGCTTTTTCACCGATCAGCAGCATATGAGACGCTACCACCAGGCAGTGTTCCGTGAAATCTGCTGGTCCCTGTCCCTTGAGAGTTTTTATAGCCTCTTTCACCTCAAGAGAGTTGCCGACCGCCTCCCCCAGCGGTTGGTTCATATCAGAGAGTAAAGCCACCACCTTGCGCCCGCTCAACTTGCCAATCGCCACCATCAAGCGTGAAAGTTGCCTGGCCTCCTCCAAATTCTTCATGAAAGCCCCGCTGCCAACTTTTACGTCCAACACGATGCCGCGCGCGCCACCGGCAATCTTCTTGCTCATAACCGAAGACGCGATAAGAGGGATGGATTGCACAGTGCCGGTGACATCCCTCAGCGCGTACAATTTCCCGTCAGCAGGCGCAAGGTCACCGCTTTGCCCTGCCAGTACCAGTCCTTCATCCTTCAGCAGGCGGATGAATTCCTCCTGCGATAGATCGGTTCTGAATCCTGGAATCGATTCGATCTTATCCAGCGTACCACCGGTGAATCCCAGCCCCCGGCCTGACATCTTCCCTACCGGTAGGCCGCAAGCGGAGACGATTGGTTCCACCACCAGCGTGGTCTTGTCCCCCACACCGCCGGTGGAATGCTTGTCCACCTCGATCGGCACGATATCTGAAAGGTCAAGCACTTCACCTGAATTGGCAATCGCCAGCGTCAGGTTAGTGGTCTCCTGGTCAGTCATTCCGTTTAATAACACTGCCATCGCCCATGCTGACACCTGGTAATCAGGGATTTCACCGTTGCTAATACCGCGAACAAAGAACTCGATTTCTTCGCCGGTTAATTCCAACTTATCACGTTTCTTGATGATGATATCAACTGCTCTCATATGCACTCCAAAACTGGCGTTTACCTGGAAATTAATTTTACTATAGCCGGGGATAAAAAACGCCAGGTCGCGATTGACCTGGCGTATGAATTTGAGACTTGCTCACTCTTCTTTAAGTGTGATCGTTACCTTACGGTAGGGTTCTTCGCCCACACTCTCAGTGAAGACAAGTGGATGGTCGCGCAGTTCAAGGTGGATAAGGCGTCTTTCATTCGCGGGCATGGGTTCAAGCGTCTGCTTGCGACCTGATTGGACTGCCTGTTCTGCCATACGCTGCCCAAGTTGGCGTAGCTGGCGTTCGCGGCGGTTTCGATATCCCTGCACATCGATCAGCAGCGGTACCCAGTGCCCCAATTCCTTGCTGACGATGAGCCCGGTTATGTATTGCAGCGCGTTCAGGGTTTCAGACCTTCTTCCAATCAGGATGCTCAGGTCTTTTCCTTCAATATCCACCAGCACCAGGCGCTGATCCTTGTCGTCCTCTGGTTCAATGTACTTTGCGGAAACTTGCGCTTTCACCCTCATGCGTTCAAGAAGTTCGACAACCACTGATTGTACAGATTTCACGTTCTGCAGGTCTTCTTCACTAAGGTCAGCCGTATCGATCGCGTGAACCGAAACATTTTCTGATACTTCGGGTCCCTTGAACTCACCCTCATCGAAATCAGGCTCATGTTCGTCGATCAATGTCTCGAAAGATTTTACCGTCAGACGAACCCGTGATTGCCTGCCGCCTATACCCAGCAAACCACGTGACCCGTTGTCCAGGATCTCAATTTCCACCATATCTTCGGTGAGTCCCAATTGCTCCAGCCCGTTTTCGATGGCTTCTTCCGGGCTTGGTGCGATGATTTCAAGTGTAGTTTTCTCAGCGCTCATGGCATACCTCGGTACTAATGATTTACGACTATTTCTTAACAACCGCTTTCTTTTTCCAGAAAACGAGATTATCCCAGTGGACATTGCCTGAAATCGCGTACTGCGCGATCTGAACCAGGTTGGAGACCACAAAGTACAATGCCAGGCCTGATTGGAGTGACCAGGCAAGCCAGCCCATCAGGACGGGCATGTACAGGTTCATCATTTTCGACATCATGGCTCCCTGGTCTGCTGCCCCTGGTTGCTGCGGGGGGGTCATGATCTTGGTCGAAATGTACGTAGTGATCACCACGATAATGGCCAGCACAGGAATGCCAAAGTTTAATCCCGGTATATACAACCGCTCTGGCTGTCCCATATCCATCCACAGGAATTGACTGTTCAACGGCAGGACTTCGGAGATGTTGAGAAATTTCGGGTAGATATGGCGTGTCAGGTTGAGCAGGTCCAACGGACCGGTAGCCATGGTTTGGATCATCGCCTGGTAAAGACCGATGATGATCGGAAACTGGATGAGGGTCGGTAAACAGGATGACATCGGGTTGATTTTCAACTCCTGGTACAGCTTCATCTGTTCCTGGGCTAACTTTTCCTTGTCACCCTTGTACTTGGTTTGAATCTCGATGTACCGTTTATCCTTTTGTAGCGCTTGCATCGCCGCGGAGCTCTTGATCTGCTTGGCTGTCAGCGGGTAAAGCACAATTCGGGTCAGGATGGTGAAAAGAATGATGGCAACCCCAAAATTCCCGACAGCATTGGAGATCCACAATAACAGGTTGATGAATGGCTCGATAATGATCGTATCCCACATGGTTATCCGTCCTTATTTCTTACCGTCAAAGTACCAGTTCTCATTGCCGTTGGTGTCAAGCGCGATTAAAGGTTTCTCGCTCTTATTCAAGCTCACCACCAAACGGTTCTCAAGGCGCTGCAAGTTCGCTAAAGCGCTGCCTTCGAATGAGCGCGTCCATAACCGCTCACCTTTGAAACCGATGAGGATCAATTCTCCGTCTTCATTACCGAAGGCGATCCCATCGTCAAGCAGGGCACCGGCACCCACAATAGCAGCATCCGTTTCGATGTACTGCACGCTTTTACCGTCAGTACTGCTGAGAATGTTGATTCTTCCGGACTGGTCGCCGAAATATAGATTACCTTCGTAAAGGATGGGTTTTGCCCAAACACCACCACCTACTTTTTGTTCCCAAATTAATTTTCCGTCGCTAGCGTTGAAGGCAAAGAACGTGCCCTCCAGGTTACCAAGGTAAACCACACCATTGTCCAGCAGGGGACGTGAAACAGCGGAAGTATTAAGCTCAGATTTCCATTTGAGCGTGCCTGTGGCAACATCAATCGCATACAGGTATCTATCCATGGAAGGGAAGAAAATGGTCTCTCCATCACTCGCTGGTCTTGCCCACAGGGCGTGGTCGGCTTCAAATGACCAGACAAGGTTGCCGGAAAGGTCTAGCGCGTAGATGGAATGATCCGTGTTAGGGGCAATGATCAGGTTATCGACTACCGCTGGGCTGTCAATATAGCGTCCACCGGCTCCGTCAAATTGCCAGGTTTCTGCTCCAGTTTGAGCATTCAGGCTGGTCAGTTTTTTATCATAATCCACCACGATCAACTGCTCCCCCACGAGCACAGGCTCAGCATAGAACAGACGCGTCGCAGAGGTTTTCTCCGGGTACTGCCAGGCGACATTTCCACTATCCGCACGCAGCGCAGACACCAGGTTACCACCGGCGTAGTAGACGTACTCCTCGGTCAACAGTACTCCCGACCAACTGTTGGATTGAGTTCCCCCTGTGCAGGCAGTCAGGATGACCGCCAGCAGGGCAAAGAGCAAAATTACACCAAATCGTTTCTTTTTCATTCGTATCGAGTTCCCTTGTTTTGTTAAATATCGGTCTAGCTGATAACGCTTATGGCACCGGGTCAAAACCACCCGTATTAAAGGGGTTACAACGTAATACCCTCCATATTGCCATTATCGATCCCTTAATCGCGCCGTACTTGTATATAGCCTGGTATCCGTAATGCGAACAGGATGGATAGAAACGGCAAGTATTGGAAGGCAGGGCTGGTGACACAAGCCACTGGTAAAGCCTGATCAAGGCAAGCAGAGGTATCCTGGGAATATTCCACAATGTAAAAGGTAGATCTCGCATTCTCGGGTCGTCTACATGAACGTGTTCATCTTCCTGGATCATTATGGTTTGTGACAATCAATCCTGCTTTTCCCAGCAATCCCACGACTGCCGTTTGTATTTCAAAAAAAGAAGCTCTCGATGCGGGTTCCCGTGCGATCAGTAACAGGTCGACATGCATTGTCAGTTCTGGTAACAGGTGCGAAATGATTTCTCGCAGCTGCCGCTTGACACGGTTGCGTTCTACCGCCCCGCCAACTGACCTTGTCGCAATGATCCCTGCACGTGAATTTTCTGCCAGTCCTTTTATTACCAGGATGACTGCAAGCGGGTGCGCGTATGATTTACCTGTATGTCGCACCCGCTTGAAGTCATTTGAATGGGTTAGTCGAAACTTCCGTTTCACCCGCCGTCCTGTCCGAAATCTTCATTAACATGCTATATGCATACCAGTTCCGGACGAAAACTAACATCACCAGTTGATCTTCTTGACGTGGTTGTTCATCGAGACCGTCAACTTATGACGACCCCTGGCGCGTCTTCGCTTTAATACTTCGCGTCCATCAGCCGTGGCCATGCGCGCTCGGAAACCATGCACACGAACACGACGGCGAATTCTTGGTTGGTAAGTCCTCTTGGGCATACTTCTTCCTCTCAGTCAAATACAGATAGCATAAAATCGCAAACTTGGATTATACCTCAACCCCGTGTATCGGTCAAAGGTTTTTTATGTCGTGGTACATCAAACATTTCAGCGATCACCTTCGCACCTTCAGCATCGGTAATGGCTAGCACTTCGTCCTCAGCTGCCAGCGTGGTTACTCCCCGTGGTATCAATAATTCGCCATCGCGGATGATGCCGGCAATGACACAATTAGCGGGCAGTTTCAGGTCTTTTATCGCAACTCCCACCGCCGTGGCATTGACCGGGATCTTCTCCTCAACGAGTGAATACTTGCCGCGCCTGAGTTTCAACAGGGTCATCATGTCGCCCATTGACATTTCCTCTTCGATCAGGCGCGACAGGATATCCGCCTGGTTGACAGCGACATCCACATTGAACCGGTGGCCAAACAACCAGGCATTTCGCGGATTATTCACCCTGGCGATGGTGCGGTTTACCTGGTACCGTTCGCGCACCAGGTAACAAAGGGCGAGGTTTTCCGCATCATTGGGTGTGGTAGCAGCAAAAACATCCGCGTTCTTGATATCCGCCTGTTCCAGCACATTCACGTCCAGCGGGTTCCCGGCTACGATCGATTCGGTGGGAATTTCTTTATGTATTCGCGATAAGATGTCTTTGCGAACCTCGATGAGGTGTACTCTATGATTACTATTGATCAACGATTTAGCAAGTTGAGCGCCCGTGCGCCCGCCACCAGCAATCACGACAAACATATTAACCCTCCTGCCTTTCCCTGAGGTTTTCACGGGTCTCTGTAATACCGTTAAAGGTTGCCGCAACCGTGAGAATGTCACCTGAATGGAGCACAGAATTTTCCTCAGGCAGAAATGCGCTTCCAGCCCTGGTGATCGCCAACCACTTGCAATCAGTGCAAGTGACCAGGTCCCCTACATTCTTGCCATTCCAGGCGTTCGGGATCTTTATTTCATAGATCTCCACCTCACCATTACCGGCAGAAAATACCGTTCTACCTTCAGCATCAATTAATAACTCTTCAATGCGTTGCGCGCCCCAACTGGTCGAGCTAATGATCTGAATATTGAACGCCTCAAATACTGGCCGCAAATGCGGGTTATAATTTCTGGCAACGATATTCGGCACGTTAAATTCGGTCTTAGCGATGTGACACACCACTGCGTTGAGTGGATCGTTGTTGGTTACAGCCGCCAGTGCGTCGCATTTTTCTATACCAGCGCGTAGCAACACATCCTGATTCATTGCATCACCTTCCTGAGTCTTACCCTCGAAATCAGGGGGTAGATTATTAAAGGCACTCACGTTATCATCAACAACTGAAACCTTATGTCCCCTTTTATAGAGACTGTAGGCGAGCTCGACTCCGATCCTTCCACATCCGACAACAATGATTTTCATATATGCTATCCTTTTTAATCGACCAGGTACGGAACTTCCATGATAACGATATCCTTGCGCGATAAAAGGACCTTGCGCAGCATATCAGCGGTTCGTGAGTGGAGCACATTCGTGACACCGCGCCTTGGGATAAATTGTGGCACGACAATGCTGATAATATCGTTCGGTGGACGGTTTTGAGCGATGTTTTCAATGTACTCCAGCAGTGGTTCGATGAATAACCGGTAAGGCGATTCGATGACCACAAGCCTGTACCCTTCTCCCCACATCTCCCACTTTTCCTGCGTCCGTTTCGTCTCAACCGGGTCGATGGAAATATGAACAGCAGTGATATCGTCTGATAGGGTTTTCGCGTAGCGCAGCGCGGTGAGGGTCCCCTTGTGCACTCCGCTTACCAGCAGCAATACACGTTGGTTAACAATTCGTGTCGGCGGAGAATATTCATCCAGCGAGAGATCGGTCGCAAGGTTGCTGTAATGCTTGTGAATGGAAGCAAAGATGAAAACAAGACTGGGAATCAAGATGACAACAAACCATGCACCATCTTTAAATTTTGTTATAGCAAATACAACCATTACGATTCCGGTTACGATGGCACCAAAGCCATTAATTACCATTTTGTGCAACCAACCGGAGTCATTGATCAGTGTGGATCCTCTCTCAATGATTTTTTCACCGGGTCTTAACTTGCCTGTTTTCCACCAACGTCTGGTCATTCCGGTTTGTGATAAGGTAAATGAGAGAAATACCCCAATAGCATACAATGGTATTAATCGAGTGACACTCGCGTTAAAAACAATGATCAATATGCTAGCGACTATGGCCAAAGCCACAATCCCCCTTGAATAAACTAACCGACTACCGCGATAAGTTAATTGTCGAGGAAGGTATCCATCTAACGCGGCAATAGCGCTCAACCTTGGAAAATCCGCAAATGCTGTGTTTGCCGCCATTACCAGGATGATGGTCGTGGCGCTAATAGCACCAAGATAGAGTATTCCGCGATCTTGGAATATCGTGCGGGCGAGTTGAGAGATTACCGTTTCTTCTTCAGACGGCATTACGCCTATTTGATTGGCTAAGAAAGTAATGGATAACATCATGGACCCTAATATCAGCGCCATAATGATCAATGTTTGCCCGGCATTCTTGCTTCGTGGCTCTTTAAATGCAGTAATTCCGTTTGATATTGCTTCAACACCGGTTACTGCGGTCGTACCACTGGCAAATGCTTTCAGGATTAAAAATAGCGTTATTGGCTGAAGTGTAGAGTGCATATCAATCAGGTCCATTGGAGGCTGATCGACGACACCTAATGTCCCTAAAATTAATCGAATAAATCCAACAATTATTGTTAAGTACATCATTACCACAAAAAAATATGTGGGTAACGCAAAAGTCATACCTGATTCTTTTACACCACGAAGATTCACAACCATAATAAGGATGACAAAAACAACAGCAATGGCAACTTTATGCGGTTCTAATGCAGGAAAGGCCGAAACTAATTGTGCCACACCTGATGATATCGACACGGAAACCGTCAGTATGTAATCAGTTAACAATGCTGCAGCAGCAGTTAAAGCTGGGGTCTTGCCAATATTATCCCTGGCGACAATATAGGCTCCGCCACCATCCGGATAAGCGTGAATCGTTTGTTCATACGAAAAGATGAGAATGGCAAGCAACGCGCAAATACCCAACGCGATCGGCACCGATAAGTGAAAAGCAGTAGCCCCGGCCACTGCCAGGATGATGAGAATTTCCTGCGGCGCGTACGCCACCGAAGACATCGCGTCTGAAGAGAATACTGCAAGTCCCAGGAACTTACCGATCGTCTGGTGCGGCGCGTCGGCAGTGGAAAGCGGTCTACCAACTAAGAAACGGCTCCAGCTTCTGCCAGGCTGATAATCAGTTGCGCGGCGGAAAACCGTGGAACCTTTGCTTTCTTCAATTTTCATCTATATATTATCCATCCAGCTTCATCAACGACAAAGGCTGGGATTATACATTTACTTGTTCAGCCGGTCAATCAACAATACGAAAATAATATCATCATTTCAAGTAAAAGCGCACTCAATTCAATTAGAATTCACCCGATATTATAGATAACACCCTGGTAGGCAGCTAATGGAATACTTTCACCTTTTTTGGTATTTTCAACAGGCACGTTGCTGAAAATAGCCAACCGGTCGGGGTAGGGCAATATTACTTCCCTGGGTACGTCACTGAGGTTTAACAACATAACCAGTTCTTCTTGCTCATTCCAACGCCGGAAAACCAGGATATTCTCGTTGTCCGTTTCAATCTCCTGGAAGTCTCCCGTTTGCAGCGCGGGATGCTGTTTCCTCAGTTTTAACAGCTTGCGGTAAAAGTTCAATAGCGAATCAGGCGCGTTGTCCTGCGCGCTGACGTTCACCCCCTCGGTGTAATCCGGGTTCACCGGCAGCCAGGGTTCCGTGCCCTGCGGGCTGAACCCGCCGTTAGGGGCATCCGACCACTGCATCGGTGTGCGATTGCGATCCCTTCCCATGTATGCGCCTTTGAGTACCGCGGTTCTCTCGTCCGAGCCCATCACTTTCCTTTCAAGCTCAGCGTACAGCAGGCTCAATGGGTCACGGAATCTTGTCGGATCTTCGACAATGAGATCCGACATCCCGATCTCTTCCCCGTTATATAGGAAAGGTGTTCCCTTCAACGTCAACAGCAGCATCAGGTGCAACCTGGCCATAATATTGTTATTCACACCATCACCATAAACAGAGTACATCCGGCCGGTATCGTGGTTGCCCAACGTGTTGCATGGCCACGCGCCTGCTGGCAGGGCAGCCAGGCGTTTCCGCTGGTTCTGCCTCACATGTTCCGCTGTAAGCCTTAGCGTTTCCATCAGCGGAAAGTTGAAGTTGAGGTGCAGCTCATCGTTTCCATTGCCATAGAAAGCAACGTCATCCGTTTCTCCGATCAAGACACGGTTGTCGTATTCATTGATGACTCCACGAAGCTCTTTCATTAAATCGTGCACCTCAGGTCTATCAGACTGGTGGCGGAATATTCCCTTCCAGTAAGCCATCACATCCTCGTCGGCCTCCGGGTTCGGGCTGCTGCTCGCGAGCCTATACAGCCCCTCCTGACTGAATCCGTCAGGTATGCGAGGGTATGCCTGGTCTTCAAAGATCGTGCCGATGGCATCTAGCCTGAATCCGTCCACTCCCATATCCAGCCAGAACCGCGCGGTGTTGAACATTGCTTCCTTGACCTCATTATTGTGCCAGTTGAGGTCCGGCTGCTCCTTAAAGAAATAATGGTAATAATAAGAAGAGGTACGGGGATCAAATTCCCAGGCGGAACCTCCGAAGGTCGAATACCAGTTGTTTGGTGGGTTCCCCTCTGTCCCCTCCATCCAGATGTACCAATCTCGCCTTGGGTTATCGCGGCTCGATCTTGATTCAATGAACCACGGATGCTGGTCTGAAGTATGATTCAGCACCAGGTCCAGCACCAGTTTCATCCCCCTTTGGTGCAGTCCGTTAAGGAACCGTTGAAACTCCTCCATCGTCCCATATTCCGGTGCTACACCCAGGTAATCGGAGATATCATACCCGCAATCCACGTAGGGGGATGGGTAATGCGGTGAAAGCCAGATGGCATCAACCCCGAGTTCTTCCAGGTAATCCAGTTTTGAGATCATCCCCGCCAGGTCACCAATACCATCACCATTGCCGTCCGCGAAGCTGCGCGGATAGATCTGGTAAAATACCGCCTTCTGCCACCACTTGTGCGTTGATCCTTCTGCCATGCTCACTCCTGTATATTATTTCAATATCACGCCGGTCATTAGTCTTCCATCAAAACCGTCGATTTTAACCTTGTCGATGTGATTCCACTGGTTTTTGTTCGTCAGCGCTCTCACTGGTAGGAAATTCCCCGTCAGACCTTGCAACCACCAGCGGTCGTCCTCCTGCTGCGCAGCTGATTCCCACAACACTTCCAGTTCCGTCCCGATATATCCGCGCGCGTAACGCGTTGCTGATGCCTCAATATCATCGCGCATCAACCGGCTGCGCTCACGTGCGATCCCGCCATTTACCCTGCCCGGCAGCCTGGCTGCCGCGGTACCCGGTCTCGCTGAGTACTTGAAGACATGTCCGCCTGAAAACGCCAAATTCTTCACGAATTCCAGGCTTTCCTGGAATTCCTCCTCTGTTTCACCCGGAAAACCGACAATAATATCCGTAGTAACCGCCAGTCCTGGAATGCACTCCCGGGCCTTCCCTACCAGATCGCGGTATTCCGCTGGGGTGGTTCGTCTTACCATACGTTTGAGCACACTGGTCGAACCGGATTGCAACGGTAAATGCAGATGGCGGCACATTCGTGGATCCTGCCACAACGCAAAGAACCTTTCATCCAGGTCCCATGGCTCGGTGGAGGATAACCGCAGCCGCTCGATTGGTGAATTTAGTAGAATGAATCTGATGAGGTCGGTTATTCTTACATCACCGTCCAGGTCGCATCCCCATGATCCCAACTGCACGCCCGTCAACACAACCTCACGCGTACCCCCGGCTGTCGCGGAATTGACTTCCTGCAGCACCTTTTCCCTGGGCACACTTACCGCTCCACCGCGCGCAACGCGCGTGACGCAAAATGTGCAGTAGTTATCACAGCCGTCCTGAGCTTTGATAAACGCCCGCGTACGCTTGTGTGCACCTGGTAACGGCTGGCGTGCCAACGCTTCAATTTCATTCAATTCAGCGTGTCCGGATAGCAGCAATGGGATGCGGGATTTTTCCTTATTGGGCACAACCAGCGAGACCCCCTGCAAGGCATCAATTTCCGCTGATTCCAGGGTGGCGAGACACCCGGTCACAACGATTTGCCCCACGCCTGCCCGCTGCGCATGCCTCACCTTCTGGCGTGAATCTGATGCCGCGGCAGCAGTTACAGCGCAGGTGTTTATAATGACCAAATCAGCGCACTCAGCGTTTTCGACGATTGTGTGCCCGGCAGCGCGGAACTCTCCCGCCAGTTGCTCAATTTCCGCCTGATTGAGCCTGCATCCGACGGTGTCAAAAAAGACTTTCATATTTATGGCTGGAACACCTTGAAATTATCGAAAAAGACGACCACACCGGGTTCATCATAAGCGCCAGCGATCAACCCAATCTTTCCTGATTGAAAAGAATCGTCCACCACTTCCGCCAGGAGTACATCGTTCGCACTCAAGGTGAGAACATTCCCCTTGCAGGTAGCCTGAAGGCGATTCACCACCCCGCCTCGACGTATCGCATCACTGAATCCCATGTTTCCGTCGTCTGATGCCATGACCATCCGGCCGTCAACGTACTTGAAGATTCCGTAATAACCATCGTGGCTCAACACAAAACCGTAAAAGTTCCTGTCATCCTTGAAACGGCAAATGACCCCAAAATTATCGTTGGTGGGTCCATCTGCCAGTACAGCGTCAACCTCGATGCGCGTATCGGTATGGTCGTTCCCGTTCACAGACCAGTACATGAAATTCGGCAGGAAGACCGAGAACATCATACCGTCGTAAACAAAGCTGATCTCACCCCCGTCCCGTTCCATCGTCCCCCAGCCGTTGGGTGGTGTTGAGAAATCATCTTCAAAAACGAGTTCTCCCGGATTCGCTGGTTTTGTGAAAAGTAGAACAGACCTCACCTGATCGCATGAGGTGAGCACAAGGCTGGAAAAAATTAGCATCAACATTAAGAGAGAGATCGTTCGTTTCACAGTTACCTTTTTGCTGTAATGATGAATCATTATACCTTTTCGCAGTCTACCTTGCGCCATTTTCTTCCAGCAACCGGTTCGCCATTTCGCGCAGGCGGTCATCGCGGGCTGAAGATACCGCCCGCCGTAGATATTCGAACGCTGTCTCCCTGTCCTCGCGGTACAGGTAGAGTTGCCCCAAGTGGATAAGGATGGCAGCTTGTTCCGGATCGTGTTGCAGCGCTTGTGAAAATAATCTCTCCGCACTGTCAAAGTCACCCATCATCATGTAGGCGGTTCCCAGCAGGTCCATCAGCACCGGGTTGGTCTTGTCGAGTGTCAGCGCCTGGCGTGCGGACTCAAGACCTGTCGTCTCCACCTGGTAATTGTGAAGGATACTGAATTCCGCCCGTGCCTTCCATGCCTCAATATCTTGCTTGTCAATTTCGATGGCCTTGTTAAACAACTCCAGCGCTTCCTCCAGGTTACCCATCGCCGCCATTGTTCTGCCGCTTTCGATCAGCCACACGGCTGCCAATGGATTCGCCCTGTGGGCAATTTGCAGGTGAGTGAGTGCTTGCTGAAGATTTCCCTGGCGGCGGTAATACAATCCCAGCATACCATTGACCATTTCCCCGTCCGCGTCCAACTTCACCGCCTCGTCGAGACTGGACTTGCCATCATCGCCATTCTGCTGCTGCGCTTCACCCAGTAACGCCCAGGCGGTGGCATTTTCCGGCATGACGGCGGTAGCAGAATCAAATGAGTACACCGCTAAATCCCACTCTCCAGCTTGAGCCAGGGCCTGCCCGGCGTAGAGGTACCATTCACCGCTCCCTGCCAATTCGCCATACTGCTGAATGGTTTGCACAAGGTACGCTGCAGTTGCGCCTCGTGACGCGTCCGTTAACGCCAATTCCAGGTATGCGAGTGCATTCCCCGGTTCTTTTGCCATCAGGTGAATACCAAGCAGGTAATTCAATTCGCTGTTCTGCGCATCAAGCGCGCGTGCCTTCTTTAGCAGTGCCACCACACCCTCATGGTCATTGAGGGTACGCAGCAACGCAGCCGCTTGCAGCAGGATGAAGGGGTCGCGGTCATCAATATTAACGAGTACGTGTTTCGCAGCATCCCCGTATCCGTTTGATTTCAGCATATCGGCCAGCCAGACCTGACCCTGGGGGTCGAGTTGTCCAAGCGCTTGCGCTTCTTCGAATGCCGTCAGCGCGGTATCCAGTTCGCCTGATTCCATGTAAAGTCGTCCGGTCTGCTGCCACAAGTCACCGCGCCAGGGAGAATACTCCAATGCAGATTCCAGTGCCTCCAGCGCTCTTTCTATGTCTCCGCTGATTAAAGACTCTCTCACTGCCAGGATCGACCGGGAATAATCGACCGCCATGGGAGCCGCGTTTACCAGCAAGCCAAACGCCAGTGGCAGTAAAATCACAAACAGGATCACTACCTTTTCGCTCGATTTCATTTTCTTATTATATTCCACCCGTATACTGCCGCGAATTTCCCTGGTGCATTTCGCTTGACATCGATTTAACCTCATGGTAAATTCACAATATCGCAGGCGATGAGGGGATTTCATCCCTCCGCTACCATATTATAAAAGATGGAGAGTAATAGGATGGCAGAACGTTTTGTTGGAACTGTAAAATGGTTCAACCCCGCCAAGGGGTACGGTTTCATCGGTCGTGAAGATGCCGAGGATGTCTTTGTGCATTTTTCCGCAATCGAAATGGAGGGATACAAGGTTCTCAAGGAAGGACAACAGGTCGAATTCGCGGTCGAGAAAGGTCCCAAGGGTTTGCAAGCTGCCGATGTAAAACCTGTAGAATAATTAAAAATCGAATATCCAACAAAAGCAGAGCCGCCCGACTCTGCTTTTTTTTATTTTATTTTATCGAGGTCTTCATACGCTCAAGCGCGGCGTCCAGCGTGGCGCGTGAACAGCCAAAGTTAAGGCGTACAAATCCCCTCCCCGGTTCGCCGAATTCCTCCCCGTTGTTTAAAGCCACGCGGGCGTGTTTTTGAAAATGCTCGCACGGCGCAAGGTCGAGCTTAAGCCCGTTGCAGTCCAGCCAGGCCAGGTAGGTGGCTTCCGGTTTCACCATGCGTAGCTGTGGCATATTTTCCATCAGATACCCTATCAGGTGATCCCGGTTCGCCTCGAGGTACGTCATAATTTCCTTCAACCATTCACCACCATCCCGGTAAGCAGCCACCGCTGCTGCCATGCCCAGCAGGTTGACCCCACCCATCAGACCGCGCCTGGTATGCCTGATACGCTTCCTTAGCTCGCCGTTGGTGCAGATCAACAGGGAGCAATCCAGACCGGCAATATTAAACGTTTTGCTGGGTGCAATCAGTGTGATCGTTTTGGCTTCGATTTCCTTGTCAAGTGAAGCAATCGGTATATGGCGGTAACCGCTGTACACCAGGTCGCAGTGTATCTCGTCGGAAATGATAACCATATCCCGCTTCATGCAGATTTCTGCCATCCCCAGCAATTCCTCGTACGTGAAAACCCTGCCGAGCGGGTTGTGCGGGTTGCACAGCAGGAAGGCACGTGTATCCGGCTCAATGGCGGAAGCAAACGCTTCCAAATCCACTTTGTACTCGCCATCCACACCGGGTTGAATGTTGTTAAACACCGTGCGCGCCCCGGCGGTTGCCGGCGCTCTGAAGAATGGCGGGTACACCGGCGGCTGTATCAGGATAGATTCTCCGGGATTTACTACCGCCTGGCACGCCAGATTGAATCCCGCCACCACCCCGGGAACCATCAGGATATCTTCGTTTGTGATGCGCCAACCGTAGAGCGCGAACATGCGCTCCACAATCAGATTCTTCAATTCGGTTGATTCCAGCGCGTACCCGAACACACCGTGTGCTACCCGCTGCTGGAGTGCTTCGATCACCGCCGGCGGGGAGGTGAAATCCATGTCTGCCACCCATAAGGGCAGTACATCGCTCTCGTATAATCCCCATTTAACACTATCTGTATTCCTGCGTTCTGGCACCTGAAACATGTTCACCTCGGGAAATCGGAGTTCATCTCAGTGGATTATAGTGCATCCAGGTGATTTACTCGTGATTCCGTTTCCTGATTCTGATATACTCATAATCGATGGCTCTTCAGACCCAACTCCCCCGTCTTGACTTACTCTCCCCAACTGGCTGGCGTGATTACGAACTGCTCGACAGCGGTTCCGGCCAAAAATTGGAGCGCTTCGGCCCTTACAGGCTGGTTCGGCCTGAAGCTGAAGCCGTATGGAAGCCCAACCTGCCCGAGAGCGAGTGGCGCGCAGCCGATGCGAACTACAAGCCGGCTCCTGAGGAGAACGGCGGTCATTGGGAATACCGAAAAAAGCTCCCGGAACACTGGAAGCTAAGTTATGGCGGGCTAACCTTCAAGGTACTGACCTCCGCGTCACGCCACCTGGGGGTCTTCCCCGAGCAATCCTGCCAGTGGGATTGGGCAGAGAAGGTCATCCGGCAGGCTGGTGGCAAACCCAGGATTCTCAACCTTTTCGGTTACACCGGTATCGCCTCGCTCTCCGCTGCTGCTGCTGGAGCCCAGGTAACCCACCTGGACGCATCTCGCAAGGTCATCTCCTGGGCGCGTGAGAACCAGTCGCTCAGCGGGTTGGATTCTCTTCCCATTCGCTGGATACTGGATGACGCCGTCAAGTTTGTAGCAGCGAGAACAGCGTCGTGGCAGCCACTATGACGCTATCATCCTTGATCCACCTAAAGTTCGGCCGCGGACCCAAGGGAGAGGTATGGGAGTTCTATAAATTACTCCCTGACCTGTTGCAGTCCTGCCGCGCCATCCTCACGCCGGATCCTCTTTTTGTACAGCTCACTGCTTACGCCGTGAAGGCTTCCTCCGCCAGCATGTACTACGCTATCCGCGAGATGACTTCCTCATTCAATGGGGTCACCACCGCCGGCGAGATTGGCTTGCTGGAATCATCCGCCAAACGCTATTTATCCACCGCCATCTATGCCCGCTGGTGCCGCGCAGACGTGTATCAGATGATTACAGGTGTAGACGTGCAAGTGTAACAAGGAGTATTAATATGAAAGTTCCGCGCTTTCCATTTGCTCACACCTTTTCCATTGTCGCCCGCGATCCTGAAACCGGTGAGATGGGTGTGGCAGTGCAATCCCACTGGTTTTCGACCGGCTCCATCGTCACCTGGGCAGAACCAGGGGTCGGCGTCGTCGCCACGCAGTCCATGGCAGAGGTAAGCTATGGCCCTCTCGGTCTGATTGCCATGCAGGCAGGTAAGCCGGTTTCGAACGTACTGGCGGACTTGTTGAAAAAGGATGAGAACCGTGAGGTGCGCCAGGTGGCGATGGTGGACGCGAAGGGAAATGTGGCTGTTCATACCGGTACTCGCTGCATCGCCGAAGCCGGTCATCACACCGGTCACCAGTACTCGGTGCAGGCTAACATGATGCTCAAAAACACCGTCTGGCCGGCGATGGCTGCGGCCTACGAAAAAGCCAAAGGACCACTCGCCGACCGTCTACTCTCTGCCCTCGACGCAGCCCAAGCGGAGGGCGGGGATATCCGCGGGAAACAGTCCGCTGCCATGCTCATCGTCTCTGGTGAAGCCTCTGACCATCCTTGGAAGGGTATCCTGGTGGACCTGCGCGTCGAAGATCACCCCGAACCACTGGCCGAACTACGCCGCCTGCTCAACGTGCAACGAGCGTACGAGCACATGAACCAGGGTGACGACCTGCTCAGCCAGGGAAAGATTGACGATGCCTTCAAAGCTTATGAACAGGGGGCCAGCCTGGCACCCCACCTGGATGAACTGCCTTTCTGGCAGGCGGTCACCCTTCTCGATACAGGCCGTGAAACCGAGGCCCTGCCAATCCTTGAGAAGATATTCAAATCCGACCCGAATTGGCTGCTCCTGCTTGAACGGCTGCCCGCCGCCGGGTTGCTAAAGAACGACCCGGAAATGTTACAGACGTGTAAAAAACCTGGTTAAGTAGTTGGATATTTATAACCTGGATGAATGTGCAAACCGACGTAACCGAGGACAGAACACCTGAATCCGGGAGCACCCGCCGCAGGGGATTTCTGAACCCTACTGCGCGCCGGTACCTGGTTTGTATTTTCATCAGCATTTGCGTTTACATTCCTTTCCTGTTTTTCACCCAACCTGTGCGAGTGGGCGACGGCAGCGAGTACTACGCCATGGCCGTTGCCTGGTCAGAGACTCACCGGCCGTTTATGACCGAAACCGGCTGGAAATATTACGACCAGCTCTATCGTTCCAACGCCATTCCCGGCATCAGCGGAACTGAATCGTTGCGCGGGTTCGCGCCTGAATTGACCACCAACGGCGGACAGGATTTTCCACATTTCTGGTTTTACAGCCTGGGAGCAGCGGTCATCGCGGAAATGGCTGATTACGCAGGCATCAACATCCCCATCCACAACCCGTTTCTCTTATGGCACTGCGCCCTGCTCGCGCTGCTTCTGGTCATTGCAATGCGTGAATACGGCTGGCGCGGATTATTGGCTGCCCTGCTGCTCACCTTCCTCTCGCCAGCTTTCTGGTACCTGGATAAGGTGCACACCGAATTCTTTACATTTACTCTCACCACCAGCGCGGTGATCCTCTTTACCCGTCGCAAATACCTGCCTGCCGCGCTGCTTCTCGCGCTAACTGCCACGCAGAACATCAGTTTTTCCCTCATAAGCGTTTTCGTTCTTGGTCTGTGGATTTACACGAAAAGAAATTCGAGGTGGAAAACCTGGGAGATCGTTCAGTCACTCGCGGTATTGCTGATCAACGCGCTACACCCGGCTTATTACCTGCTGCGTCACGGTGCGCTGTCTCCTCAATTCCTCTCCGGCGGAGCGCAAACCGGATTGAACCTCTCCCGCTTTTGGATCTGGTGGCTCGACCCCGACGTCGGACTGCTGCCCAACTGGTGGTTCGGTGTTCTGATTATCATCCTGGCGTTGATCATTGGTTTCCAGCGCAAGTGGAAATTTGCCGGGGTGCGCCTGTGGATTCTCTTGATCTTCGTTTATCTGACGGTCAGCCTGCTGGCGCAGTCCTCCACGGTCAACCTGAACTCCGGTGCTTCTCCCGGTCCCTCCCGCTACGTGGTTTGGTATCTGGCACTCTTCTTCCCCGCGTTGCTCCTCCTGCTCCAGTCAGCGGGTAAGACACACCTCAGCACGATGGCTTTTGTGCTGGTTGTACTCCTGGCCGGGTCCTACAGCATGCGTCATTTCTTGCCCTCCCTGGTGGGTGTGGCACACTGTCAGCCCTCCACTTCCTCCTACTGGATTCAGAAGAATCTCCCCTGGCTTTACGATCCGCCGCTGGAAATTTTCGCCGAGCGTTACGGTGGCGCGTGCGAGCCCATCCTCAGCATAAAAAACATCGCTGTCATCGGACCTGACTGCCGCAAGGTGCTTGTGCTCAACCACCGCGATGATGCACCATTCACCATCACCGGGGCTTCCGGCTGCCGCCTGGATTTTGAGCAGATAAGTAAATTGGTAACAACTAAACTGGATTCAGCTACCTGGCCTGAGGACGGGGTTTATTACCGCCTCAGCCGTGAGGAAACCAGCACCAACGTTTTCTCACCACAAACCGGGATCGATTACCCTCTCGCCTTCGCTAATACGCTCACCCAGGCGGTGGGTGCGGATTACCGCAGTTGGGGTTTATTCGAGGATTGGGGTGTCTGGACGGTTGGCGAAACTTCCACTCTCATCGTACCCTGCCCGAAAGATGTACACACGATTAGCAATCTGGAGGTCATGGTCCAACCTTTCGTCACTGACACTCACCCCGCCGTGACCGCGTCCATCCAGATTGATGGGCAGCAAGCCTGGTCAGGTACCCTCACCGGACCGCAGACCATCAGCCTTTCACTGCAAGCGGATACCTGCAAGTCTAATGATAATATGACTATGCGCATCGTGGTTGACAATCCCCTTTCCCGCGCCAATCTCGGCATCAGCGGCGATAATCGCAAACTCGGGATCGGATTCATCCGCTTACGATTTTTGAACCACTAATGCTATACTAATCCTAAGGGGTGGTGAATATGGCACCCTTCCATCAGGAGGAAATATGGATAGATACAAGATCATCAACGGCACCAGTGTGGACCTCTCGCAGTGGGACGCGCGTGATAAAAGCGCGTTCGACGGCAGCAAAAAGGACGGCCGTGATGAGGTTGCTGAATTAAACACGGAACTTGAAGGGCTGCAGGAGCTTCTCTACGCCGAAGGCAAACACAAGGTGCTCATCGTGCTGCAGGGCATGGATACCGCCGGCAAGGACGGCGTCATCCGTCGCGTGTTCGAAGGGGTAAATCCACAGGGGGTAAAGGTGGCCAGCTTCAAGGTACCCACAGCGGAAGAACTCAGCCGCGATTACCTGTGGCGCGTTCACAAAATGGTCCCCGGAAAAGGCGAGATCGTTATCTTCAACCGCAGCCACTATGAAGACGTGCTGGTGGTTCGTGTGCATGGGATGGTTTCTCCTGAATTATGCCGCAAGCGTTACAAGGAGATCGTGGATTTCGAGCGCATGCTGGCTGCCAACGGCACCACCATTCTAAAGTTCTTCCTCAACATCAGCCTTGAAGAGCAGAAAGAACGCTTGCAGGCACGCCTCGACGACCCGCAGAAGATTTGGAAGTTCAACCCAGGCGACCTCGGTGAACGCAGGCTTTGGCCTGATTACATGAAAGCCTATGAAGAGGCCATTGAAGCCACCAGCACTGATTTCGCTCCCTGGTACATCATCCCCTCCGACCGTAAATGGTACCGCGACCTGGTGATCGCCTCTTTGCTGGTGAAAGCGTTGAAAGACCTCAAAATGAGCTTCCCGCCGCCGGAAGAAAACCTCGATAACATCGTCATTGAATGATCTGGATAACCTAGAAAACCTAATAACCAACAAACACAAAAGGAGAATCACATGAACCTGTACATTTTACGTCACGCTGATGCTGAAAAACGCGATGAAGAGAAATATCCCGATGATAATCTGCGCCCGCTCGTTAAAAAGGGAAAAGGTAAGTCAGACAAGATAGCGCGTTTCCTCAAGAAGAGAAAATCCAGGGTCTCTCTCATCCTAACCAGCCCCTCGCTGCGCTGTCTAGAAGCCGCCAAACGCATCCGCAAGGAACTCAAACTCCCCAAGGAACAGCTCGTCACGCTTGATTGCCTCCTGCCCGAAGGCAGCAACGCTGAACTCATCGCTGAGATCAAAGACAAGTACACGGTGGATACACTGCTGGTCGTGGGTCACGATCCCAACCTCAGCCTGCTTATCTCGCAGCTGGTCACCGGTACGCCTGACATGTCAATCGACCTTAAAAAGGGTGGGTTGTGCAAGCTCGCCATCGATGAACTGGTTGACGGCAAATGCGCTACCCTTGAAATGCTGCTGACACCTAACTTCTGACGCGTATTTAAGATAAACAGATGGGTAAACAGAATGCTGCGCCTGAACCCGCAAGCGGGTTCAGGATTCTCAACCGTGAATTGAGCCTGCTGGATTTCCAGTCCAGGGTGCTCGAGGAAGCTGCCGACCCCCGCAACCCGCCGCTGGAAAGGTTAAAATTCCTCTCCATTTTCGGTTCCAACATGGACGAGTTCTTCATGGTGCGGGTGTCAGGCATCAAGAAGTTGAAAAGGGGGCGCTATCCTGACCTGTCGCCCGACGGGCTGACCCCGCGCGAGCAGCTGCGCCTGATCCGGAAACGCTCCTTAAAATTGTTTAGAGAAGCCCATTTCCTGTACCGTGATGAGATTCAGCCGGCTCTCGACCAAGCCGGGGTGCATATACTGGCTTATGCCAACCTCTCCAAAGCCCAGCGCACCGCGGCAGATGAGTATTTCCACCAGGTGGTCTATCCAATACTCACCCCCCTGGTGCTCGACGCTGGCCATCCTTTCCCACATATCTCGAACTTAAGTCTCAACCTGGCAATCATACTGAAGAGTCCCAAGGGCAATGAACGGTTCGCGCGCCTCAAGGTTCCCGAAACCCTGCCCAGGTTGATCCCGCTCAAGCATTCAACAACCCGAAAGAAAGATGGCACAGTCGTAAAGCACCAGTCGTTCACCTGGCTCGACCAGGTCATCGCCGCCAATCTCGCCGCCCTCTTCCCGGGCATTGAGATCGTTGAGTCACATCCCTTCCGCGTGGTGCGGAACGCCGATATCGAGATCCAGCAGTTGGAAGCCGACGATTTGCTCAAGGCGATGGAGCGCACCCTTCAGAAGCGCAAATTTGGCTCTGTGGTGAAGATCGCCATCCACCGCTCTATGCCCAAACGCATCCGTAAACTCCTTGTCGAGAACCTCGGTGCCAGGATCGCTGACCTGTACGAGGACCGCGGCATTTTGGGCATGAGCAGCCTGGCGGAGGTCTACGCGGCATCCGACCGCGCTGATCTCAAATACCCGCCGTACACCCCCGACATCCCCGCTTCCTCTGCGCGAACTGGATTCACCAACAGATATCTTCGAGCGCATCCGCCGCGGGGATATCCTCCTGCACCACCCCTACGACTCTTTCACGCCGGTGGTAGCCTTTTTGCAGGCGGCTGCCCGCGACCCGCGGGTGCTGGCAATCAAACAAACACTGTACCGCGTGGGCAACAATGCCCCGGTCGTTAACGCTCTGCTCGAAGCCGCGGAAAGCGGCAAGCAGGTGGCGGTTCTGGTGGAACTCAAGGCGCGTTTTGATGAAGAAAGCAACATCGGCTGGGCACGCGCACTTGAAAAGGCTGGGGCGCACGTCGTTTACGGCGTGGATGGATTGAAGACCCACAGCAAGATAGCTCTCGTCGTCCGCCGGGAGGATGATACCATCCGGCGTTACCTGCACATCGCCACCGGCAACTACAACTCAGACACCGCTAACGTGTATGAAGATCTCGGTATGTTCACCTGTGATGAAGACCTCGTCTCTGATGTTACCGACCTGTTCAACTACATCACCGGGTTATTCTAAGATGCGCGATTATCGTAAGTTGCTTGTCGCCCCCGTGAACCTGCGTCAGCGCTTCGAAGCACTGGTCAAGGAAGAGATGAAACTGTCACAGGAGGGTGCTGGCGGATATATCGCCATCAAGGTGAACGCCCTTACCGATCCCGATATGATCAGGCTTTTATATGAAGCGTCCTGCGCCGGGGTAAAGATCGACCTGCTCGTTAGGGGTATGTGCTGCCTTGTGCCGGGCGTGGAGGGTATGAGCGAGAACATCCGTGTCGTGAGTATCCTCGGTCGTTACCTTGAGCACAGCCGCGTTTTCTACTTTGCCAACGGCGGCGAGGAGCGCCTCTACCTCGGCTCAGCGCTGACCTGATGACGCGCAATCTCGACCACCGTGTTGAGACCCTCTTCCCGGTCGAGGACCCGGCGCACATCCGCTACCTCCGCGACGAACTGCTGGAGATCCTATCTGCAGGGATAACGACTCAGCCCGCGACATGACCGCTGACGGGGATTACCTGCGCCTCCAGCCCACCGGCGATCATCCCCGGCTCAATGTGCAGCAATTCCTCATGCACTCCCGCCCGAGATTTTAAGGATTGTGTATTGTGTTTTCAGACGATTATTTAATACGGATGATAAATCAGGCTACAGCAGTGTTAGCCAAGATTATGGGTTTAAAGAATTCTGGTCAGTATCAAGAGGCCATAAAAGATATTGATCAGGTTCTTGGACTGTTGTTCGGAATGGATGCGGACTTTATTAGATTATTGGATGAAGAGAGCCTATATCTATTACTTATGAAAAATGAAGAATTGGATTTAGAAAAACTAGCATTAATTGCTGGTCTCTTTAAGGAAGAAGGGGAGATTCAAGAACTGCAAAATCATATTAATGAAAGCAATAATTGTTTTACCCGATCACTAAATTATTATCTAATGATAAGTAATTATCCCGAATTTTCGTGCGCAACTGAAATATCTCAAAAGATAGATGAATTATTACAAAAATTAAACCCCGATAATTTTGAGGAAAAGACGCTTTGGAATTTATTCTGCTACTATGAAAACGCGGGGGAATTTGCCAAGGCGGACGATATGTTGAGCAAATTGGCGACAAAAAAAGATTCCAGGGTAAATATTATTGACGAAATGATATGCTTTTATAAACGGCTTTTGGAGAAAAGCCCAACAGAATTAGCTATTTGTGAAATGAACCGGACTCAAATCCGCGAAAAGTTACGAAAATTGGAATAGTGCTAATGATCTTTAATTGTGAGACCCCATAATAGCTTTTAGACATTATCTATTTCGCAGCTTAAAGTTTAAGAAAACTAATTCGATTACTAAGTAAAATCACATGCTTACTCTTGCAGTTTAAAACAAACCATTTACATAATCTGCTCAATATATTATTCAGATTGACATTTTTTAATTCCAACCCTACACTTAGCCCATGCTCGCCAGGGTCAATACCTGCGCTGTCATCGGCTTTAGCGGGGTCAGCGTCGACTTCGTGGGTGAATCAACCTCATCATGAGGCCGCCTGTCATCATCTGCTATACTATCCCATTGTAATGAGTGGTCTTGTAAATTCAATTCTTTATAGAGGAAAAATGACAAATTCAACGATCTCAATTCAAGAACTTCGCCTCAAGTCATACTCCATTTGGGAAGATCAATGGTTCCTGCTCACCTGCGGTGATATGGACAAACCACACTTCAACAGCATGACCATCTCCTGGGGCAGTATCGGTGTGATGTGGAACAAACCTTTTGTACAGGTCGTGGTCAGACCCACCCGTTACACCTTTGAGTTCATGCAAAAGTATCCTGATTTTACCGTTTGTGCTTTTCCTGAAACCTACCGCAAACAGCTTTCCCTGCTGGGATCAGAATCTGGCCGCGATGGGGACAAGATAGCAAGATCAGGGCTCACCCCGCTGGTGGGTTCACAGGTGAGTTCACCTGTTTATCGAGGAAGCAAATTTGATCTTTGAATGCCGCAAGATTTATTCAGATGTCTTCCGTCCTCAACTATTCATCGATCCCGCGATCGATCGCGTTTACGCGAATCATGATTATCACACCATCTATTATGGAGAAATTCTGAACATCAGCGGTGATCGATCGCTTTATACCTGATACATCACAAAGAAATTAATCCGAAGGTTTTTCCCCCGTTCATTTTTACCTCCGGACCGTTCCTATCTTCAGTGGGTGGGTGGGTGGGTGCGTACCGATGAACCTTTTTTTATGCATCGAATTCTATCGCTATGTTTATCCTTCCTGAAAGGGTGAGACAGGTACTATCAACCAAACGCAAGTCACGCTTACCTTCCCCGCCAACTTCCAGCTGGTCGCCGCCATGAATCCCTGACCGTGCAGTTCAGTATCTAGGTAGATTTGAAATCTCCAGAAAAATTATCAAACATTGATTTCAGTAGTTTATAATGACAGTAATTCATTTCCAAATGGTGGAAAAATGAAAAGGTCAAAGATTCTTTCTGTGTGTTTTCTTTTATTGATTGCGGCAAGTTGTTCTTCGAATACAAACAATCCTGCAACCACTACATTTTCTACAGCAATTCCTCCCCATTCAATCCTTAATCAACAGACTACTTCAGAACCAACAGTGACGTTACCCCCAACCTACACATCCAAAATCTACACTATTGACGAAGCGATGATGTACGAGCAAGATTTTGAAAAAGAGGGAATTAATTTTCCCCATGAGTTATATGGAACCTGGCATCTTCTTGCTGAAAATGACGGAAACCAAGTTTACTGCAATGAAGTGGTTGACTTTTGGGCTGGAGTTTCGGTTGGGAATTTTCAATGGACTGATTATGCAGTTGAATTCCGAGGAAAGATTATTGAACAGGGAATTAACACAAGTATGACCATCGGGTCGCGGATAGGTATTTTGGAGCTACCTCCTCAAGATGTTTGGGCAGCTTTGGACTTTCAAACCCGGTCTGTTGATATTCATACCCAAAATGGAGGATATAGCCACCTAGATTTTCAAACTCAAGAAAATACCTGGTACACAATGAGGTTGGAAGTAGTAGGCAATAAAGCGAAACTTTACATCAACGACACTGATCAAGGGAACGTAGAAAATATTGGTTCCACAAATGGAATTGTAGGCATTTCTGTTTCGCCTTTTGCGAAAATTTGCATTGATGACATTCGTGTCTGGCAGTTATCCGGTCAAGGTTGGGATTTCTTTCCCAGTCCAATTAATAATTTACCGATTTTACCAAAATTAGAGAGCGTAACGAACAATGCATCAACAGGGGATGGAGGTAATGCATGGGGTGGACATCAGGCAAGGATAGTTCGAACTCAGGACGGTGTTTTTACTGCTTATACAATTGAGGGGAATGGGTTATTTGACAGAAAATGGCAGCTTGCATGGCGTCAGGAAGATGGAACCTGGCCAGTCATTGCCGAAGGAATTACAGGGAAAGACCCTGTCAATTTGCTTACTTCTCCTGAGGGGACACTATATATCATCGGTTGGCCAAACGGTATTGCAACCATTTGGTCGGGAAATCCCACGAATGGCCAAATTGATATGAACAAAGAGAGTATTCCTGGGATGCCAGTCACTGACTGGCCTTATTCTTCAGCTGGGATTGATTCTTCAGGAAATTTATGCGTGTTAGCAACACAAGGAGGAAAGCCTGGAGTTTTCCATTGGGCATGTTATCTATCTTCTCAGAAGCAATGGATAAATAAATACACCACAACTGATTATGGATTCCGCTACACTTATATATTCCCAAACCCTGAAGGTGGTTTATCTTTGGTATCCAGTAGGGATGTAGCATGGGATATTCTAGGATACCCACAACCACCTAATTCTTTTGGATACGTTTTCAATGCTGTTGGGTATTGGTTAACAAATGACTTGGTGAATATTCCTCCTAATAGGTTGTTTTTAATTGAAGAACTTCCGACAACAGATTATCCGTATCCACATCTTAATGCTCAGTACGATGCATATATCGATACCTATGGAAACATGCATATCCTTTATCGCCTTCAAGGTAAAACAACTAAAGGTGCCTTTACAATTAGACATATCGTTTTATCAACCGACGGGACTATTTTAGCTAATGTTCAAATTCCAAGAGAAGCCGGTGAGTATGCTAGAATATTTCAGGATACGAAAAAGCGTTTTTGGTTAAATAGGCTCATATGGATTACTGTATCCAGCCGGTGATGATGGAGTCTCTTTAGGGGAACCAATTCAGATAATTCAGGACAGTCTTATGGTTGAGTATTCTGGTTTCTACATTACTGTTCCACGCACAGGTTCCGCGCTTAGTGATACTTTTGATGTGGTTTTCCCATCAGACAAAGAAACCAAGTGGATTTATTTTCAGTTCACCGTGCCGGAGGAATAGCAAGGGCAAGGCGTGCCCTGGTTCGCCAAAAGTTAATAATATTATTTCCTTCTCATTCTAACCAAACCCCTGCCCGTGCATTTCAATATCCAGAGAATTCTCGAACTTCCATGGTCTCTATGAGTACTGTTCCTATATTACTCGTTGACAATTTCCTCCTCTCCTCCTACACTTAATCCATGCTCGCCAAGGTGAACGCCTGCGCTGTCATCGGTCTGGACGGGGTCATTGTCGACGTCGAGGTCGACCTCACCCCCGGTATCAAGCCGCCCATCATCATCGTCGGCCTGCCGGATGTTTCGGTGCAGGAAAGCCGTGAACGCGTGCAGTCCGCCATCCGCAACACCGGGCTGGAGTACCCGCGCAAGCGCGTGCGCGTCAACCTGGCTCCCGCCACCGTGCGCAAGGAAGGCTCGGCTTACGACCTACCCATCGCCCTCGGCATCCTCATCGCCAACCGCCAGCTGCCGCCCCAATGCCTCAAGGACGGGCTGGTGATGGGCGAACTCTCACTGGATGGCAGCGTGCGCCATATTCGCGGCGTGCTGCCCATGGCAGCTGTCGCCCGCTCGCAGGGATTCAAACGTGTCTTCGTCCCCGCGGAGGACGCCCCCGAAGCCGCCATCTTCCCCGACCTCGAGGTCATCCCGGTCAATTCGCTGGCCGAACTCTACCAGCACCTGATCGGGCAGGTGATCATCCCCCCCAACCTGCGCTCGAGGTGGAACAGGTCGAGGCCCTGGTACAGACCGATTTCCGCGAGATCAAGGGACAGGAGCACGTAAAGCGTGCTCTCGAGGTCGCCGCGGCCGGCGCTCATAATCTGCTGATGATCGGCCCTCCGGGTGCTGGCAAAACGCTCATGGCGCGCGCCCTGCCCTCCATCCTGCCCTACATGACCCTGGAGGAGTCGCTGGACGTCACCCGCATCTACTCCGTCGCTGACGCGCTGCCGGACGGCATTCCGCTGCTCAAGAGCCGCCCCTTCCGCTCCCCGCACCACACCATCAGCCACGCCGGCCTGGTGGGCGGTGGCAACTGGCCGCATCCCGGCGAGATCTCCCTGGCGCACCGCGGCGTTCTCTTCCTCGACGAGTTCCCCGAGTTCGGCAGCCGCACTCTCGAGGTGCTGCGCCAGCCGCTTGAAGACAAGATCATCACCATCAGCCGCGCCCAGGGAACGCTCACCTTCCCCGCCAACTTCCAGCTGGTGGCCGCCATGAACCCCTGCCCGTGCGGCTATTACGGCGACCCCACCCGCGCCTGCACCTGCGCGCCGGGCATCGTCACCAAGTACCAGCGCCGCATCTCCGGCCCGCTCATGGACCGCATCGACATTCACGTCGAGGTGCCGCGCGTGGATTACGAGAAACTGAGCGATTCCCGCCTAGGTGAGCCTTCGTCGACTATCCGCGCCCGGGTGGAAACCAGCCGCCAGGTGCAGCGTGAACGCTTTGCCGGCACTTCATTAACCTCCAACGCGGATATGCACCCGGCGCAGGTGCGCCAGTATTGCTCCCTGGATGAACCCTGCCGAGCTCTGATGCGCGCCGCCATGAACCAGCTGCAGCTCTCCGCCCGCGCCTACCACCGCATCCTCAAACTCGCCCGCACCATCGCCGACCTTGCCGGCAGCGTGGATATTTCCACCACCCACCTGGCCGAAGCGCTGCAGTACCGCCCGCGCGTCAGCGAAATCTGAACCGATTTCCTCAACGAAAAAGTAGGCTGGCGCAATTATTTTGCCTGGATGTAAATAACCAGGTTTTTCATAAATGAACAGCTTGTATTCGTATTCTTTGTCATCTCTGATTGCATCCAACATCTGGTTTTAAAAAAGTCGCAGGTGGAATCTCTGCGACATTAAAGTTTGACAGCTTGGTTTTTTATCTGAAGGAAATAAGATTAAAATCCGCGCCGCTGGAATCCCTGCCGTTTCCTTCGATCTGCATGACAGAAGTATCCGAGGCGACCATGGTCGCCCAATATTCACCGTTTGATTGATTTAGGGTGATGGTATCCCCGGAAACACTTCCAGTAATCAACATTCTTTCCATTCCCGGATAAAAAGTGATGGTTCCAGATAGGGTATCGTCAGATGCCTGCATAAGATCCATGATGAAAGCGCTCTTCACACTGCCGAGAAGGAATATCCTTCCACCCCAGGTGCCTGAAACATTTATCCTGGCTACTGGTACAGGTGTGCAATCCGTTGCAAACCTTAATTCTTCAGTCCCCGGTACTTTTTCAAAGGGTGATAGTTCTGCTTTGCTGATTTTGATCGAAAATGGTTTTATTATTTGTTTCACTAGGGAGTAGTTGCCTGAGGCTTCACTGAGGCTGCAATTTTCATCGGCTAACGCGGTCGCGTATATACTTGTCGCGACCACCAATGCGAGAACAATCGATAATATTCCAAAGACATTAATAGATCCGTTCCCTTTCATGCTTGCTCCTTAACTCTATTGAATAGTAGAGTCTATGTTTATATTAGTATACTATATATACGATTTTTTATACCTATATTATCCTATTATATTTAGCTAATTTTTACTGATACGCTTTCCTTCGAAATAAAACAGAAACACTAAAAGGGAACCAATAAACATGAATTTCCGTCTTAATAATAGAAATATCAAGGAGGAAAAATGAAATTTCTCTCGCTGCTAATACTTGCGGTTTTTGTGCTCACTGCCTGCTCTGCCGCGCCGGTGATCGATCCCCTACCGCCGCAATCACCTGATGATGGCATGACAGAAAGTCCGGTCATGGAACCGGTTGAAACCGAATCTCCGTTGGAAATTCCATTGGAAACACCCGATCCCATCGGAGGTGAAGATCCGCTGCCGGAGAATGGAGATGATATGGATAATACCTATTCCCCTCGCCCCGGGGATGATCAATTAAGTCGCGGCAATATCTACCTCAATTCCGTTGAACTGACCATCCTTGAGAGCTACCCGGTGCAGGTGAAGCTCTACCTCAACGGTCGTCTGCCTACCCCTGCCACGAACTGCGCGTCGCCATTGACCCGCCTGACAAAGAAAATCGGATCTATATCGATGTGTATCAGTGGTTGACCCGGATAAAATCATGTGATCCAGGTCATCGAACCCTTCGCCACCACTGTTTCCCTTGGCACGTTTCCCGCCGGTCACTACTCGGTTTATGTCAACAACGAGCTGATCGGCGAATTTGACAGCTGATCCTCACCTGTCAACAAAAAGCAGGGTGCGGCAACTTGTCACACCCTGCTTTCCTTTTCACTCCTAGTCACGAATTACTGATTGCTTTTTATTGTCCCACTGTCAGGAGCACCGAATCCAACGCCATCGGCGTGCCATCTGCCATGCTCAGCTCGCTCAGCACCAGCAGGATCTGCGTCCCCTCTGGCACATCCGGCACCGCAACTGTGTTATCAAAGGTCGCCGGCGCGCCCATATCAGGCGCTTGCACCATGAACCCCTCGTGTGCCAGCTGCCCGCTCAGCGGATCGCTGATCAGCAGCGACAGGTTGTTCTCGAACGGTCCGATCGGCATTGATCCCTTCACCTGCATCGTTCCGCTGACAACTTCGCCATCCGTTGGTGATTCTATGAAAATGGCATGTTCCCCGCCGCCGCCGAAGGCTGATGTAAGCCGCGTCAGCACCACGCGCCCGCCCAACAACGAATACTCACCGTTCATACTGGTGGTCGGATCGATTGCCGGGTCATTGGGACCGTGCACCAGCGCTTTCAGGTGCACCACGCCATCTGCGATAGACAACGCCTGGATGACCGGCCTGTCATCGATCATCACACCCTGGGCTTGCGCGAACTGACCCTCACGGCTGAAGACCACAACCAGCGAGGTAAAGACGCCTGAGCCGCCGGTATCCTCGGAGAGGATCAAGGCGGCGTCTTCAATCCCGTCGCCATTCAGGTCGCCGTACTGAATTCCGGGCAACACCACCACATGATGTTCCATCCCATCGAACCTACCCGAATATGCGCCGTCGACCAGGCTCACCGGCACCTGGAGCAGCGGTGAGAGAATATTCAGCGTTCATCAGCCGCTCATCGGTCAACCCGGTTCGCGCGGGTTGCGTGGTTGCTACCGGGGGTGGAAGCGGTGATGGGCTGGGTGCCGGGTTAGGCTGCTCGCCACCCGGGTTGATCGTGACACACCCTGAAAGGATTGAGAACATCAGGAGAGTTGTGAAAAGTGCTGCTGAAAGGGTGAAAATTCGTTTCATTTGGTCATCCTTTTCTCATTTTGGCAGGAAACCTGCACCTGTTTCTTAATAAATCATAACAAATTCGCATAAACGCTTGCATTTGCTATGAAAACTATGTATAATGTGGAGGAAAGTGGTGATAAGTGGGAATAAGTGGAGCGCCGGACCTGATTCCGGCGTTCGCCATATATACAAAAGGTAGAAAATATGTTCAAGGGTTTCATCGGTCGCTACCTCCATAATATAGACGAAAAAGGACGCTTAACGTTCCCGGCTTCCTTCCGCGACCTCCTTGGCGAGTATCCAGTCATCCTGAATGGCTTTGACCAGAACCTGCTCGTGATGGACGCCAACCGCTTTCAACTCCTTTATGACCGTGTCAACAGCATGAACATGGGTGACGAAGATACCCGCAAGCTGCGCCGCCTGATCTTCTCCACCGCCACCCAGATCGAGTTCGACAAGGCCGGCCGTTTTATCATTCCGCAGTCACTGCGCGAGGTCGCCCATTTAGACGGTTCCGCTTTGATCGTCGGCATCGGCAAGGACATCGAAGTCTGGAATCCCAATTCCTACAAAGAGATGGAGGACAAGGGTGAAGGTCCATCCTCGGCCGCCGCCCTCGTTTCGAACTTTGACCTGACGATATGATGCCAACATCCGACAATGCGGTCAAACCTCCGCATGTCTCAGTTCTTTACCATCAAATTATATCTGCTTTACGTCCTGCAAGTCCGGGGTTTTATGTGGATGCGACCATTGGCGCCGGTGGACATGCCTGGGGGATCCTGGAGAAGAGCTCGCCATTCGGGCAGCTTCTTGGCTTGGATTCAGATCCTCAGGCGCTGGCGCTGGCTCACCAGCGCCTGACCTTATACAGCCACCGCATTCATTTGCTTCACTCCTCCTACACAGGGCTCCGCAACGCGCTACTGACGTTAGGCTGGGACCACGTGGATGGCATTGTCATCGATCTGGGCGTATCTTCAATGCAAATCGATTCTCCCGAACGCGGCTTCTCCTTTCAACACGATGGTCCATTGGACATGCGCTTCGACCCGTCCCAGCCCGTCAGCGCGGAGACACTGGTCAATCATGCCACCGAATCCGAACTGGCAGAATTGATCTGGCGCTACGGTGAAGATCGCAATTCCCGCCGCATCGCGCGAGCCATCGTGGGTAACCGCCCGTTCAATTCCACACTTCAGCTCGCCAGCCTCATCAAAAAAGCCAGTCGCAGCCGACCCGGAGACATCCACCCCGCCACCCGCACTTTCCAGGCGTTGCGCATCGCCGTGAACCATGAACTGGATTCGCTGGAGGACTTCCTGCCACAGGCCATCGACTCGCTTTCCAGCGGTGGGCGCATCGCGGTCATTTCATTCCATTCGCTGGAGGACCGCATCGTAAAGCAGTATTTCAGACGTGAAAGCCGGGATTGTGTCTGCCCAGCAGACCAGCCCGTTTGCACTTGCGGGCATCATGCCTCGATCATCGAAGTCACTCGTCGCCCCATCACACCAGACGAGAGTGAGATTGCCAGCAACACCAGATCGAGAAGCGCAAAACTGCGCATCGCAGAAAAGAAATAGGCAGAAAATGGCGGAACCGCGGGAAAGATCAGATAAAAGAAAAGAAAAAGCCGAAAAGAGGTCCCGGCTCGTTCAGGCGTTTAAACAGGCTCCCTGGAGATTACATGCCCAATCAGTTGGGCTTTTCCTGCTCGCGCTGATAGCCATTCTGCTGGTGGCGAGCGTTTACCTCAGTATCAGCGGTCTCGCTGCCAACGCCGGCCTTGATGCTTACCGCCTTGATCTGAAGCGCATGGACCTTGAGCGGGAAATTGCTCACCGTAAAGCCACCCTTGCCCTCATCACCTCCGCTCCCAACATGGAGGAAAGGGCACTGAGCATGGGATTTGAGAAGATCAACCCTGAAGATGCCCTCTACATCACCATCCCCGGTTATGCCGGTAAACAGACCATGGTCGTCGCTCCTCCTCCGGGTATTAACGAAAACAGCCGCCAGTTGGTGAAATCCATTTATCGCGAATCGCTGTGGGATTGGCTCTTCACCGGGATCAACTCCCTGAGTGATGAAATCATCGGAGGGGAAAGCTGATGAGAAAAGGCTTTACCCGCTACCACTTCCTCGCCATCGCGCTCACTTTATTTGCGGTCGTTATCGCCGTCCAGATGATCCGCATCCAAACGAGTACCCACGCGCAGTACCTGGATGATTGGGCCGAGGACTACGGTTACGAGCTCCGTACCATTGAATCGGAACGCGGATATATTTATGACCGATATGGTCATCTCCTGGCTGGAAACAAAGAGGTTTATGAAGTTGGCATCGAGTTACAGTTCGTCAAAAACCCCGCCGCCATCGCCTCCTCGCTTTCCAACGTGCTCGGTTTGGATTATCGCACAGTGTTCAAGGCTGCTAAATCCAAATACGTTCCTGGTGAGCAGGTTTACATTACGCTTACAGATTTTGTCGCCGCCAACAAAATAAAGGAGTTGAGCGACCTCAAGACCCAGTACGAGAATTACAATCCGTACGGCGACAACCCGGAGCTCCCCTCCTTGCGCGGATTGACCTGGACCGCTCACTTACAACGCATTTACCCTGAGGGCAACCTTGGGCGCGAATATCCTGGGCTTTTTCACTTACTACGACCGCGAAGGTGGAGCGGGCTATTTCGGTGTGGAAGAGAAATACAACACCCTGCTGGCGGGCATCAAGAGAAACGTGATGATCCCCCTCGATCCATACGAAATGCAGGAGATCCCCACCGCCCCCGCTGGAGCCAGCCTGGTACTGACCATCGACCGTGAGATCCAGCGCACCGTGGAGGATATCCTCGATGTTGCCGTATCAAAGAACGGCGCGGCTGGCGGCACCATTATCGTCATGAACCCCAACAACGGGGAGATCCTTGCCATGGCCAGCAATCCGCGCCTTGACCCCAATGCTTACTGGGAGAACACGACAGTTTTCCCGGCGGGTGTGCCCTACAACAAAGCCGTCAACCAGGTGTACGAACCCGGGTCAATCTTCAAGATTCTCACCATGGCTGCCGCCCTCGATGCCGGCGTGGTCACGCCTGAAACTCCCTTTACTGACACCGGTCAGATCGAAGTGGGTGGCTGGACGATCTACAACTGGGACCGTGGTGCCTGGGGCGATCAAAACATGATCGGCTGCATGCAGCACTCGCTGAACGTTTGTCTCTCCTGGGTAGCAACCCAGCTTGGACCGACACAATTCTATGATTACCTCGAGCGCTTCGGCATTGGTCACCGCACCAACATCGACCTGGCCGGAGAGGAAGTCTACCCGCTCAGCGTTCCAGGCGACCCCATGTGGTACACGGTCAACCTGGCCACCAATTCATTTGGTCAGGGTGTCGCAGTCACACCCGTGCAACTGCTGATGGCAGCTTCTTCCATCGCCAATGAAGGGCAGATGGTCGCCCCGCATGTGCTGAAATCATACATCCAGGATGGGCAACAGTACGACACTACACCGCAGATCGTGGGCATGCCTATCACGGCTGAAACAGCTAGAACACTTACAGAAATGCTCACGGTCTCTTTGGAAGAAGAAGCCTCCGACGCCCTGGTTGAGGGTTATCGCGTCGCTGGCAAAACCGGTACCGCTGAGATAGCGGTCAACGGTCAGTATTCAAGCAACAAGACGAACGCGTCGTTCGTGGGCTGGGGACCTGTCGATGATCCGCAGTTCATCGTTTTCGTGTGGCTCGAAAAACCATCAAGCTCCATCTGGGGTTCGGTTGTTGCAGCCCCGGTTTTCAGGGATGTCGTCCAGGAGATTGTAGTCCTGATGAATCTCCCGCCTGACGACGTCCGATTAAGCATGAAGGATGAGTGAAAGGAATCATGTTAACACTGGCTGACGTGGTTGAAGCGCTTCAGGGCACACGGCCCTCGGGAACAACACCCGCCATCACCGAAGGTGTGGTGGATTCACGTCTGGCCATTCCGGCTTCCCTTTTTATTGCTGTCAAGGGAGGAAGGAAGGATGGACACGAGTTTGTCGCGGATGCCTTTAGTAACGGTGCACACCTGGCGCTCATTCAACACAAGATCGACCCTGCCATCCCGGTTGTCGACTTGAGGCAACCAATCCCTTCTGATTTTGTTTTTCCGCCCTTGCCTTTCGCCTTGCGCGTGAAAGATACAACCAAAGCCCTCCAGGCTGTTGCAGCCTTCTGGCGCCGCAAGTTCAACACCCGCGTCATTGGCATTACCGGTAGCGTCGGTAAATCCACCACCAAGGAACTGACCGCTGAGATTCTCAGCCAGCGCTTCCGCACCCTCAAAAATCAGGGGAACTTCAACAACGAGATCGGCCTTCCCCTCACCCTCCTCCGCCTTTCTCCCGGTTACGACCGCGTGGTGCTGGAAATGGGTTTCTATGAACCCGGTGAGATCGCTGATCTTTGTGAGATCGCACAACCCCAGGTTGGGATCCTCACCAACATAGGTACTGTTCACGCTTCACGCGCGGGATCGCAGGAAACCATCGCCCGTGGCAAGAGTGAGCTTGTCAGGTCGCTACCTCCCATGCCTGAAGGCACTGCCATCTTGAATATTGACGACCCCTTTATCAGGGAAATGTCCCAGCTCACATCCGCGAGCGTATTCTATTACGGTCTTGATCCGGTGGCAGACCTGTGGGCGGACGAGATAGAGTCACAGGGGCTGAACGGCATCCGCTTCAGGATCCATTATATGGAGGATGTGTTCAATATCCAGGCTCCATTGATCGGCAGACACTCGATTCACACCATCCTTGCGGCAGTTTCCGCTGCGCTCATCGAAGGTCTCACCTGGCAGGAGATCATCGTCGGATTGCACCACGCGACCAGCCAGTTGCGCCTGGTGGCGGTGAAAACCCGTCAGGGTGCCCTGGTTCTGGATGATACCTATAATGCCTCTCCTGAATCCATGTTGGCAGCGTTGAACCTGCTGAACGAACTTCCTGGCAGGAAGATCGCAGTGCTGGGCGGGATGAATGAACTGGGGCAGTATGAACAACTTGGCCACAACAAGGTCGGTATTCGCGCTGCCGAAGTGGTGGATAAATTGATCGCTTACCGCGAGAACGCCCGCATGATCGCCGCAGCGGCCATCAGTGCCGGTATCCCGGAAAAATTCGTTGAGGTTCTGGATGATGAAACGGCCGTTGTCAGCAAGTTGAATTCCTTCCTGCGTGACGGTGATGTCGTGCTGGTGAAAGGCGCTCACAGCCTGCGCATGGACAGGATCGTACAAGCCATGGAGGTGGAGGAATGAGAGAAACCGCCCTGGCGCTATCCTTAAGCGGGTTGGGATTCATCCTCTCTGTCATCTGGGGTGGCCCACTGTTGCGCATATTAAAACACTTCAAGCTCGGCAAGATCATTCGCGTCGAAGGTCCCGAAAGCCACATTACCAAGATGGGAACCCCCACCATGGGTGGACTTGTGGTTGTTGGTGTCGTTACTTTGTTCACCATCCTGCTGAACGCAGCATCGATCCTTGGGCTTAACCTCATCGGTCGCTCTGTTCTCCTGCCTGTCGCCGTTATGGTTTCCTTCAGCCTTCTTGGCGCAATAGACGATTGGGAAGGTATCCGCGGGCCGCGTCGCGGTTTGGGGATGCGCGCTCGCACCAAGTTTATCCTCCAGGTCATTCTCGCGCTCATTGCTGCCTATGTGCTCAAGAATATTCTCGATGTACCGGGAATGTACTGGCCGGGATTGAATCTCACCATCGACCTGGGTATCTGGTACATCCCGCTGGCCACCTTTATCATCGTGGCCATGTCAAACGCCGTCAATTTCACCGATGGCCTTGACGGGCTTGCCGGGCTCATTTCAGCCACCGCCTTCGCCGCGTATGGTGTTATCGCCCTGATGCAGGGTAACATCTACGTCGCACGTTTTTGCTTCACAGTTGTAGGAGCGCTTTTCGGCTTCCTCTGGTTTAACGTTCATCCCGCGATGATGATCATGGGTGATACTGGTTCGCTTTCACTCGGCGCGGTATTGGGAACCATTGCCCTCATGACCGGGCAATGGATACTCCTGCCAATTATCGCCATTATCCCGGTCAGCGAAGCTGCAAGTGTGGTACTGCAAATCCTTTATTTCAAAATGACAAAAGGAAAACGTCTCTTCAAAATGGCCCCCCTGCACCACCATTTTGAACTTCTCGGTTGGAGTGAAACACAGATCGTGCAGCGCTTCTGGTTAATTGGACTTATGGCCGCCATGATCGGTATGGCCTTGGCGTTGGGAAAATGAGATCATGAACCGGTTTAGTGGAAAACGCGTGTTGATCATCGGAGCTGCCCGGCAGGGTCTGGCTCTGTCACACTTCCTGGTCGGACAGGGTGCGCATGTCACCCTCAACGACAGGCTTTCCGCGGATCAGCTCCAGGCAGGCATTGACCAGCTTGCCGGTACCGGCGTGGAATGGGTGCTTGGTGACCATCCGCTGGGCTTGCTTGATAATTGTGATTTGGTCTGCGTTTCTGGTGGTGTGCCCCTTTCCCTCCCGATAATCACCGAGGCCGTTGATCGCGGCATCCCGCTTTCCAACGATTCGCAGATCTTCATGGAAATGGTGAAGGCTCCAGTCGTGGGCATCACCGGCTCAGCCGGAAAGACCACCACCACTTCTCTCTTCGGGCGTATGGCACAAGCCGAAATAAAACTCCCGCGCCAGACATGGGTGGGTGGGAACATCGGCAACCCCCTCATCGAATTCACCTCCGAGATTAACCATAACGACCTGGTAATCCAGGAACTCTCCAGCTTCCAGCTCGAACTGATGACATCCAGCCCGCAGGTGGCAGCGGTGCTGAACATCACCCCCAATCACCTTGACCGCCATGCTGGAATGGCCGATTACATCCGCGCCAAATCGCGCATCCTCGCGTTCCAGGGTCAGGGCGACACAGCCGTGCTCAACCGCGATGACGTGGAATCATGGAATTTGCGCTCAATGCTGCGCGGCTCTCTGGTGAGCTTCGGCAGGGAAAAAGCCGCCATGACAGAACCACAGGTCTATTTGCAGGATGGCGCTGTCTGGACGGAAAGAGATGGTAACGCGATAAAGTTGATCGACACCTCCCGGGTCTCATTACGCGGCGCGCACAACATGATGAACGTGCTCGCGGCTTGCGCGCTTTCGGTTGCGCTCAATTTTTCACCCGATTCCATGGCCGCGGGAGTTGATGGATTCAACGGCGTGAAACACCGCCTCCAGCTGGTCCGCGTAGTGAATGATGTCAGTTGGTTCAACGATTCCATTGCCACCGCCCCTGAGCGTACCCTCGCCGCCCTCAACACCTTTGATGAGCCCATCGTTCTCCTCCTTGGTGGCAGGGATAAGAACCTGCCCTGGGAACCGCTGGCGAAGGCAATTCATGAGCGCGTGGATCATGTTGTGATTTTCGGTGAGGCCGGGGAAAAGATTGCCGCTGCTGTGGGAACTCCCGACGCTAGTGACCGTTTGCAAAGTGTGGTCCGCAAAGAAACTATGATCGAAGCCCTTGAGGCCACAGCCGGCATCGTCTCTCACGGGGATGTGGTCCTGCTCTCTCCGGGTTGCACCAGTTATGACGCGTTCAAGGATTTTGAAGAACGCGGTGAAACCTTTATTGATTGGGTGAATGGATTATGACAGCAGCTGACGCGAACGCCAACACAAAACGCACCAACATACGCAGATTGAGCTTGCGTGACAGTTTTGACCTGCCCCTGGCGGTTGTGGTCATCACCCTATTCGCTGTCGGGCTGTTAATGATCTACTCTGCCAGCTGGCAGTTTGCCAGTGTGCAGGGTTTCTCTGAATATCAGATGGTTCTACGCCAGATGGGCATTGGCCTGGCAGGTCTGGTGGGTATCGTTATTCTTACATTTATCGATTATCACCAATACCAGAGATTTGTGGTTCCGGGCATGGTGGTCATCATTGCGTTATGCGTCATGGTGCTTCTCTTTGGATCCGAAACCCAGTTCGGCGCACGGCGCGGTCTCTTTTCCGGCTCGATCCAGCCTTCTGAATTCGCCAAGTTGGCTGTCATTATCTACCTGAGTTTCTGGCTTTACAACAAACGCGACAACCTTCACAAGTTGACCTACGGTCTCATCCCACTGCTTGCCATCATCGGCTTCACCGCCGGGCTGGTCCTGGCACAACCGGATATCTCGGCCGCCGCGACTATCATCCTCTTGGGCGGTATCCTCTTTTTCATTGCCGGTGGCAGGGTCAGCCAGATATTGCTGGTTATCATGGCGACTGGATTATTGGGTTTTCTGTTGGTGAAGGTCAGTTCAACAGCTTCCACCCGTCTTTCTGATTACTGGAACGGTTTACAGGACCCCCAGAGCGCATCTGACCACGTCAAATGGTCGCTTGAAGCCATCATTAATGGCGGTTTTCTGGGGGTGGGTATTGGCAGGTCGACCACCAAGTTCATCGGCTTACCTGTTGCCACGACGGATTCTATCTTTGCGGTCATTACAGAAGAAACCGGGCTGCTTGGGGCTTTCGTGGTTATTGCACTGTTTGTCATGTTGCTATGGCGCGGACTCACCATCGCCAACCGTGCGCCTGATAACCTGGGAAAATGGCTGGCTGCCGGTATTTCCCTGTGGATCTTCATTGAAGCCATTATCAACATGGGCGTGCTCGTCAACCTGCTGCCGTTCGCGGGGAACGCCCTCCCGTTGATCAGCTCAGGTGGTTCGAGCCTGATCACCACCCTGGCAGCAATTGGTATCTTGATGGGTATATCACGTCAATCGAAGCTCGCGAAGTTGAGCGCGGAAAGGAGCCCGAAGAATGCGGTTGTTGATTTGCGCAGGCGGAACCGGCGGGGGAGTGTATCCCGCGCTGGCAATATTGCAAGCGGTCGCTGATCGCGTGGAAAAGACCCTTTGGGTCGGTGGCAAGGGTGGCATGGAAGCCAGCCTTGTAGCACGCTATCACGTCCCCTACACCGAGATCAGCGCTGCTGGCGTGCATGGTGTTGGCCTGCGCGCGCTTCCGGGCAACCTCCTCAAACTCGGCCGCGGGTACTTTGATGCCAGGCGCATTCTGCGTGACTTCCAGCCGGACGTGCTTCTGTTTACCGGAGGTTTCGTCGCTGTTCCGATGGCAGTCGCCGCATCTGGCATGCGCAAATTGCTTTATGTCCCTGATATCGAACCCGGAATGGCTCTCAAAGCTCTTTCCAGGTACGCGGATGTTATCGCGCTTACCGACGAGAAAACACGGAAATTTTTCAAGAAAAACAAGAATATGGTGGTCACTGGTTACCCCAAACGTACTGAGCTGGTAAGGGTTCCTCGCAGCGATGCATTGCATGCGTTCGGTTTTACCGGTGAACTGCCCGTCCTGCTCGTGATCGGTGGCAGCAAAGGTGCACATTCACTCAACCAGTCTGTATTCGACAACCTTGAATCGCTGCTGCACAAGACCCAGGTGCTCCATATCACCGGGCAGCTGGATTGGGATGAAGCGCGTATGAAAAAACTGACCCTCGGGTCTGAATTGGAATCCCGCTATCAACCATACGCATATCTTTATGAAGAGATTAGCGCCGCGTTTTCCTGCGCTTCCCTGGCTCTTTCACGGGCAGGAGCATCAACGTTGGGTGAATTCCCGTTTTATGGCCTTCCCGCAATCCTGGTGCCTTACCCCTATGCCTGGCGCTATCAGAAAGTGAACGCTGACCACCTGGTTGAAGCCGGGGCTGCAATACTCGTGAAAAATGACGATCTTTCCATCAAGTTGGATGTCCTCGTGGGTGAAATGTTCGCGGATGAACAACGGCTTACCACAATGCGAGAAAAAATGAGCACATTGGCTTCTCCAGACGCGCGCGAGTAAAATTGCCGCCCTCCTCCTTGACCTCGCCGTGAAGCAGGGGAAAGAAAGGAACATCTAAAATGATCAGCCTGGATGTCATGCTCTGGATTTTTATTGTTCTCTTTGCCCTCGTCGGAGCCATGCGCGGTTGGGCTAAGGAGTTGCTGGTCACCTTTAGCATCATCCTGGCGATGTTCACCCTGACTGTGCTCGAAGCCTTTCTGCCATTCTTCAAACAAACCATCGAGCAATCCCTGCCAGCCACTGTCTTCTGGTTGAAAAGCGTCATCCTCATCGCTTTGGTATTCTTTGGCTACCAGACCCCCAAGATCCCGAAACTGGCGGAAAGCGGCAGATTCATTCGCCACATGCTCCAGGATACGCTTTTAGGCGCTGTACTTGGGGGCATAAATGGTTTCCTCATCTTCGGCTCGATCTGGTATTACCTGCACACCAACGGTTATCCTTACCCGTTCGTGCTCCCTCCTGACGCACTCACACAGTCAGGCCAGGCAGCGTTACGCTGGATCGAGAACCTCCCTCCAGCCTGGTTGATGACCACGCCGACCATATATATTGCGGTCGCGGTGTGTTTTGTGTTCGTCCTGGTGGTGTTTATATGATGAAACGCGTCCACCTCATCGGCATCGGCGGCACCGGCATGTCATCCATCGCCCGCGTCCTGCTCGAACAGGGTTACACCGTCAGCGGTTCTGACAGTGTGCTTTCACCGCTGGCGCTTCAACTGCGCCAGTCGGGAGCGGTCGTGTTCGCCGGGCATGCCGCAGAACATGTCAACAATGTCGATCTCGTGGTCCGCTCCTCCGCCATTTCCGATGATAATCCTGAGGTTTCTGCCGCCCTTCAACTCGGTATCCCCGTGTTGAAACGCCAGGATTTCATGCGTACCCTGTTGGAAAACCGCGAGGTAATCGCCGTTGCCGGTTCACATGGCAAGACCACCACATCTGCCATGCTGGCATGGAGCCTGATGCAAATCGGGATGGACCCCGGTTACATCCTCGGTGGTGTCTCCGCCAACCTGGGTAACAACGCCCACGCCGGCAGCGGTTCGCATTTCGTTATTGAAGCCGATGAATACGACAACATGTTCCTCGGGTTGGATCCTGCCGTCATTCTGCTTACCAACGTGGAATACGACCACCCGGATTGCTTCCCGACAGTTGCACTCTACCAGGCAGCTTTTTCCACATTTGTACAGCAGCTCAAACCTGGCGGATTACTGGTCACCAATGCAGACGATGACGGGGCTGTCGCGAAAGTGAATGATATCCCCGCCGGTACTCGTGCCGTAACATTCGGATTAAACGACCTTCCTGATTACAAGGCTACTGATTTGCGTGTCAACAATGGCGGTGGATTCAGCTTCTCGGTTCAAGCAAAGGGTTCCGCGGAACTCATCGCGAGCGTAAATCTTCAGGTACCCGGAGAGCACAACGTCCGCAATGCCCTTGGTGTGCTCGCGTTGCACCACGCTCTTGGCTACCCGGTTCAACAGGCTGCAGACGCGCTTTCAGCATACACCGGTTCCGGTCGCCGCTTCGAGATCGTCGCGGAAGTGGACGGAGTCACAATTGTTGACGACTACGCGCATCACCCGAGCAAGATCAAAGCCACGCTCGCCGCCGCGCGTTCCCGCTTCCCGCAGCGCAGGATCGTCGCCGTCTGGCAGCCTCACACCTACTCGCGCACACAGGCACTGGAAGGTGACTTCATTGATTCCTTCCACGATGCCGATCTCGTTGTCGTCACCGATATTTACGCCGCGCGCGAAAAACCACAGGATTATTCACCAGCCCAGCTGGTATCGCAAATGGATTATGTCTCGGCGCTTTTTATCCCGGAAATCCCCTCAGTGGTGGACTTCCTGCTGGGTAAATTGCAACCGGGAGATGTGTTGATTGTCCTGTCAGCCGGTGACGCTGACCGGGTTTGTCGTGAGGTACAGGTTCGTTTGCAGGAAAGGAAAGGTTAACATGACCCCGCCCAGAAAAACAAGCTACGAAACCATCAACCATGATTTCAACACCCCGCGCTATTTTTCAGAGTTTCCGCGCATCCAGGTGAAACGGCAGTTCCACAAGCCCGAAGATGATTTTCGCGCTTTGAGCCTGCAGGATCGCATGGACCTGATGGAAAAATTGATCGAAAGGGTTAGAGACCTCTAGCCATTAAGGATGACACCGCGCATGGATGAGAAGGGATTGTTCGAACATTTCGGTGACCGCCTGCAGCAGGATGTACCGCTGGCGAACCTGACCACTGCCAAAGTGGGTGGTTCAGCACGCTATTTCCTCAGCGCTGGCAGTGCCACTCAGCTCGCGCAGGATGTCTCCTACCTGTGGGCTGAGGATGTTCCATTCTTTGTCCTCGGCAGCGGTTCCAACATCCTGGTTAGCGACGCTGGCATCAACACTGTCGTCATCCTCAACAAGGCGAAAGCAGTCAGGATCGACCATGACGGCGAATCCCCCTCCATCTATGCTGAATCTGGTGCCATCCTGATCACAACAGCCCGCCAGGCAGCAATGCGCGGTTTCACCGGTCTCGAATGGGCAACCACCATCCCCGGTACGGTCGGCGGAGCTGTTTACGGCAACGCTGGCGCTCACCGCTCATCCATGCAGCAGAACCTGCTTCTGGCAGATATCTTGCACCGGACGAATGGTAGCCTGTCGCTCAATACTGAGCAGATGGGATATTCGTATCGCAGCAGCGTGCTCAAGCGGGAACCCGGTGAAGCGGTCATCCTCGCAGCCCGGCTTTCCGTTGAAAAAGGCGATACCGAAAGGATCAAGGCTTTGATGAGCGAATTCGCCGCCCGCAGGAAGCTGACACAGCCTCCCGGGCCAAGTATGGGCTCTACCTTCAAGAACCCCGAAGGTGACTCCGCCGGGCGCATAATCGATTCACTTGGTCTGAAAGGCACCCGCGTTGGTGGTGTTGAGGTCAGCCCGCTTCACGCGAACTTCTTCATCAATGACGGCAGCGGCACCGCGCGCGATTATTACAACCTCATCCTCCTCGTACAGGGCATCGTTGAGGCAAAGACCGGTACCAAACTTGAACTTGAGATCGAGATGATTGGTGAATGGCAGGTATAACGATGATTGAGCGAAAGCGGCTGGCAATTATTTTCGGCGGCAGGTCTGGTGAACATGAGGTATCCCTCATGAGCGCCAGGTCAGTGCTTTCGGTCCTCGATACCGGCAGGTACGACGTGTTGCAGATTGGCATCACGCCCAGTGGTCACTGGTTATGCGGAGACGATGTGATTGGCTGCTTTGAAAAGCATGAATACGAATCACTTTCCTCCGTCGCTCTCCTGCCTGAACCGCGCAATGGACAGATCTTTTCCCATGTGGATGGAACCCTCAAGCCTTTGACCGTTATCGACGTTGTTTTTCCACTCATTCACGGCACCTTTGGAGAAGATGGCACACTGCAGGGGTTGTTGGAACTGGCTGACCTCGCATACGTGGGCTGCGGCGTGCTCGCTTCCGCCGTCGGCATGGACAAGTGCCTTTTCAAAGATGTGATGCGCGCCAACAATATTCCCGTCGTCGATTCATTACTCTTCACCCGCGCCGATGTTGAAGCCGGTATGGAGAGCATTTTGCAGCAAGTTGAAACAACTTTCTCCTACCCGGTATTCGTCAAACCCGTCAATCTCGGCTCGTCTGTGGGCATTACCCGCTGCACCAACCGCTCCTCACTGATGGAAGGACTGATGGACGCCGCCCGCTTTGACCGCCGTGTGCTGGTGGAGCGTGGCATTAACGCCCGGGAGCTGGAAGTGAGTGTCCTCGGCAACGAAAATCCCATTGCCTCCGTCCCCGGCGAAATCCAACCGCAGGAGGATTTCTACACCTATTCTGCCAAGTACATTACCAACCAATCCAGGCTGGTGATTCCCGCGGAACTGGATGATGCGACCAGCCGCGCTATCAGCGCCACAGCCGTCAGGGCTTACAAGGCCATCGACGGCGCAGGCCTGGCGCGCGTGGACTTTCTGCTTGACCGCCAAACTGGCGAATATTACCTGGGCGAGGTCAACACGATTCCAGGCTTTACCGCCATCAGCATGTACCCCAAGTTGTGGGAAGCCGGTGGACTCACCTACCCCGCCCTGATCGACCGCCTGATCGACCTGGCATTTGAACGAAAACATGATCGTGATCTGACGGTGCGTACTTACAGGAGAGATGAATGAGCTTCCTGAAGAAAGGCACATCCGCGAATCGTTCTGAGAAGGTAAGGCAGAAACGCCAGCCTGCTGCTCAAACGCATTCAGATGCGCCTGCTGCTACCTCCAGCAAAGCAGCCGTTGATTCCTCCCGCGTGGTTACCCGCCGCGCGCAAGCTGCCGGGGCCGAACCGCCAGTCGGTAGGTACACAGCCGCGCCGCAAGGTCGTCTACGCTGTAGGCGCTAACGGTGTCGAAACCCGTATGCCCGCGCTGCCCATTATCCGCTTCAGCTGGCAGTGGATTTCCGGCATCCTGACCGTGCTGCTCTTGATGTTCATCATCATCCTCATTAATTCGCCCATGTTCAGGGTGAACAGCTTTGAAGTGCAGGGCTTGACCAGGTATTCCTCAGCCGATTTCGAACACCTGCTGACAGGCAGGCAGACCTCGATCTTCCTGCTCAACACCGGTGAAATTCTTGATTCCATCCTGGTCACCTTCCCGGAACTGGTGGGCAGCCAGGTGGATATCAGCATGCCGAACCGCATCGTCATCTCAGCCGCTGAACGCAAACCGGTCATCCTCTGGCAGAGTGACGCCGGGGATTACTGGATCGACGCCGAAGGTGTCATCCTCGCCCCGCGTGGAGAAGCGCACGACCTGCTGACCATTAGCAGCCCGGTCACCCCGCCCCTGCTCGTGGAGCGTCACGCACCAGGTAACGCCATCGAATACATCATGATGGTAATGGAGCGTAAAACCAGGCCTCTCGATCCCGCCGAACGCGCCGATCACATTCACCCTGATGTGCTGCAGACCGCGCTGGATATGAACGCGCACATCCCCGAGGGAGCAGCTCTCATCTACGACCCGATCTCCGGCATGGGCTGGAGAGATCCTGGCGGTTGGGAAGTGTATTTCGGAAACGACTTGAGCAATGTCGCATTGAAACAGGTGATGTACCAGGCGATTCTCGAACGCTTGGAAGCTGTGGGGGTTTCCCCCGTCATGATCAGCGTTGTACACGTTGACGCGCCATATTACCGGACGGAGTAAGCATTATGGAAGAGCCAATTGTAGTCGGAATAGATATCGGTACCACCAAGGTCTGCACCCTGGTCGCCCGCCTCGAAGGAGACGCAGATATGCGCATCCTGGGTGTGGGCATCGAACCAGCCCAGGGGATTAAGAAAGGCATTGTGGTGGATATCAACGCTGCGACGCAATCCATCTCCCGGTCGATCGAAAAGGCGCAGCGCACCTCGGGTCTCGAGATCGAATCAGCCCTTGTCAGCCTCGCCGGATCGCACGTATCCGCCATGAATTCCCGCGGCGTCGTCGGCATCAGCGGCGGGGTCATCTCCCAGGAGGACGTTGACCGCGCACTTGAAGCCGCCATGGCAGTGGCCATGCCGCACAACCGCGAGATCATCCACGTCATCCAGCGTGGCTTCACCGTCGACGGTCAGGATGGCATCCAGTCACCGGTCAACTTCTCCGGTTTCAGGCTTGAGGTTGAAGCCCACATCATCACTGCCGCTGCCGCCACGGTTGAGAACCTGCGCCAGTGCGTCAATGCCTGCAACGTGGATGTGCTCCAGTTCGTCCTGAACCCGCTCGCATCCGGCGAGGTGGTGCTCAACAAGGCCGAACGCGACATGGGTGTCTGTGTCTGCGATATCGGCGGCGGCACCAGCGACCTCGCCATCTATATCAACGGCGACGTCTGGCACACCAACGTGCTTCCAGTGGGCGGCAGCCACATCACCCATGATATTGCCATCGGTCTGCGCATCAGCCCTGAGCAGGCCGAACAGATCAAAAAACAGTACGGGCATGCCTTAACTTCCGAGGTTGGCGAGGGTGAGTTCTTTACCCTCAAGACGTTTGGTGATGACCAGCCGCAGCAGATAAGCCGCCGCGACCTGGCATTCATCATCGAAGCTCGTGTCGAGGAGATTTTCCAGCTGCTCCACCAGGAAGTGCGCCGCTCCGGTTACGATAACCTGCTCCCCGCGGGTATGATCCTCACCGGTGGCACCAGTCAGCTTCCCGGCATCCGTCAGTTGGCTGCCAACGTGCTGAACATGCCGGTGCGCGTCGCCCGCCCTGAGAACCTCGTCGGGTTGGTGGATCAACTGCAGTCCCCCGCCTACTCGACCAGTGTCGGTTTGTTGAAATGGTCTGAACTCATGACCCAACCCTCATATGCCGTCACCAGGCCGCGGAAAGCGAAGAGCACCGGATTCAAACCAGCTGGTTTGGACTGGAACAAGGTCAAGGTCTGGATGGAAAGATTACTACCGTAGTTTACCCGGTCAGCGTTGACCGGTTGGAACCAAAAATCATAATGGAGGATACAGAGATGGAGACCAACAACAGAGCATCACAGTACGCGTCAGCAAGAAGCAATTATGATTCAGAGGGCAAAGCCCCCATCGAAGCCTTCGCCCGCATCAAGGTCGTAGGCGTGGGTGGCGGCGGCTGCAACGCCGTCAACCGCATGATCGACGAAGGCGTGCAGGGTATCGAGTTCATCACCGTGAACACCGATGCCCAGGCGTTGTTGATGTCGAAAGCGGCCATCAAGGTCCGTATCGGCGACAAGACCACCAACGGTCTCGGCGCTGGCGGAGACCCCGACACCGGGCGCAAATCCGCCGAGGAATCCTCGGAGGAACTCTACCAGATTCTCAAGGGTAGCGACATGGTCTTCGTGACCGCCGGCATGGGTGGCGGAACGGGAACCGGCGCGGCTCCCATCATCGCCCAGATCGCCAAGGAGATCGGCGCGCTCACCATTGGCGTGGTCACCCGCCCCTTCTCCTTCGAGGGCTCCAAGCGGCTCCAGTCCGCTGAGCAGGGCATTGCCCGCCTCAAGGAACACGCGGATACGCTGATTGTCATCCCCAACGACCGCCTGCTGCAGATGGTCGACCGCAAAGCCTCGCTGCAGGATTCCTTCAAGACCGCGGATGAAGTGCTGCGCCAGGGCATCCAGGGTATTTCCGAGGTCATCACCATCCCCGGTCTCATCAACCTTGACTTTGCTGACGTCAAGAACGTCATGTCAGAGGGCGGCGCGGCGCTGATGGCGGTGGGTCACGCCAGCGGAGAAGACCGCGCCATCAAGGCGGCGGAATTGGCCATCTCCAACCAGCTGCTTGATATCACCATCGATGGCGCCAGGGGTATCCTCTTCAACGTCACCGGCGGTCCCAACCTCACCCTCTACGAGGTCAACCAGGCAGCGGCCATCATCAAGGAAACCGCCCATCCTGAGGTCAACCTCATTTTCGGCGCTGTCATCGATCCCAATATGGGTGATGATGTGCGCATCACGGTCATTGCCACCGGTTTTGACCGCGCTTCCGGTGTTCAGACCACCAGGAAGCCGGTTACAAATAGCAATGAAGAGAACAGGAGAACACCCTTTCAATTCAACAACGAACAGGTGAAAGTTGAAGCGGGCAGCAGAACGGTCAATGAATTCGCGCCGGTCAAGGTCGATACCAGGAACATCGATCTCCCGACCTTCCTGCGCATTCATCTTGACGAGAAATAGGTTTGCGCTTGCTTCACTTGCTTGAACCCTGTCCTCCATAACGTATGACGGGTGCGTGCTGCGCGCAAGCGTGCGCGTGCTCCCTGCTCATACCGTTAATACACGACTGGCGGCTGGTCCCCGCCAGTCGTACTCATTAACCGGGTCGTCGTGAAACCAATTAATCGGAAGTGTTCATATGCCGGTTCGCCAACATCCAATAGTTTCATACCCCTCCTTTTTTAAGGTTTCTCAGGTGCATAAAATGCCTGCGTAATAACCCGGTTTAGCCGCTCTTTTACCATAACTTTAACAGTTGGATAGTGTTAATAAAATAATTCTCCCCGGTAATCCTGGTTTTCGGGCACCTTGCGAGGACTTAACAATTCTTTCCAAACCCGGAAGATTTAAGGATGAAAACCCTTGTTTCAACTTGAATCGGAAAAATGTGTATGTTAGAATAGTACCTAGATGTACGGTCTGTAATATAACGATCCCCCTACATATGGGGGATAATATTTCAAGACGAACATCGTAGCCCGCTTTCCGGCCATATCTGCCGGTACATCGTTCACAAGGTCAATTTGGAGGGTTGGATGATCTGTCCGTATTGCCAGAAAGACCAGTCAAAGGTAATTGACACCACCCACGACAGCCGCGGTGGTATCCGTCGCCGCCGTGAGTGCGAACACTGCGGGCAGCGCTTCTCCACTTACGAAAGACCCATCCTCGCCACTCCCCTCATTATCAAGCGCGCCGGCACCCGTGAGCAGTTCAACCGTGAAAAGCTGCTCGAGGGTATCCGCATTTCCTGCGCCAAACGCCCCGTATCCGCCGATGACATCAACCACCTGGTGAACGAGATCGAAACCACACTGCAGAAGATGGGGCGTGAAGAGGTTTCCTCCCGCGTGGTCGGCGACATGGTCATCGAAGGTCTCAAGCGCCTGGACCAGATCGCCTATATCCGTTACGCCATCGTTTACCTGCAATTATCCGACCTGCAGTCGATCCGCAAAGAGATCGACCGATTATTGGCATCCTAGGAGACTACATGGACACATCACCGCGAACAGCCCAAAAATCACTCCTCGACCTGGGCGGGATCCCCGCCAATCTACCCACCGTAGAACTGTCGGATAACGCCCGCCAGGTGCTGCTCAAGCGCTACGTGCGCCGCAACCCTGATGGTACCCCCGCTGAAACCGTCGAAGAGATGTTCTGGCGCGTCGCTTCCACCATCGCCAATGTCGAAACCAAATGGGCCACTGATACCGATGTGCTCGCGCGCAAGTATTACACCCTGCTCACCTCCAAAGCCTTCTTCCCCAATTCGCCTACCTTCACCGGCGCCGGCACCCCGCTCGGGCAGCTGGCCGCCTGTTTTGTCCTCCCCATCAACGATGACATGGGCCGCGACCCCGCCGGCATCTTCCAGACGCTGCGCGACGCCGCCCTCATTCAACAGACCGGCGGCGGCAACGGCTTCTCCTTCTCGCGCCTGCGCCCCAAGGGCTCTCACGTTAAAACCTCCGCCGGCCAGGCCACCGGACCGGTCGGCTTCCTGCGCGTCTACGACCACGCCTTCGGCGAGGTCGCCCAGGGCGGCACCCGCCGCGGCGCCAACATGGCCGTGCTGCGCGTGGACCATCCGGATATCGAGGAATTCATCACCTGCAAGACCAACGAGAACCAGATCACCAACTTCAACATCTCCGTCGGCGTCACCGATGCCTTCATGCGCGCCGTTGAGGACGACGTTGAGTGGAACCTGCGCTACCCCGACCTCTCCGACCCGCGCGCCAAGAAGTTCATGGGCACCTTCGAACAGGCGGAGGAAGCCGGCATCCCCTTCCGTATCTACAAGACCGTCCGCGCGCGCGACCTCTTCGAGCGCATCGTCAAGCAGTCGCACCACAACGGCGAGCCGGGTCTGCTCTTCCTCGACGCCGCCAACCGCGCCAACCCCGTCCCCCACCTCTACCAGCTGGAAGCCACCAACCCCTGCGGTGAGCAGTGGCTCGGACCCTACGAGAACTGCTGCCTCGGCTCCATCAACCTCGCGCAGCACCTCGGACCCGACCACTCCGTCGACTGGGACGAGCTGCGCGATAACACCGTCCTCGCCACCCGCTTCCTTGATGACGTGGTTGACGCCAACGCCTACGTCCCCGCTGTGCCCCAGCTCATGGAAGCCGCCATGCGCAACCGCCGCATCGGCCTGGGCATCATGGGTCTGGCGGACCTGATGTACCACGTGGGCGTGCGCTACGGCTCCCCCGCCGCCGAGGATTTCGGCGCCCAGGTGATGGAATTCGTGCGCTATCACGCCATGAAGACCAGCGTTGAGCTGGCGCGCGAGCGCGGTGCCTTCCCCTCCATCAAGGGCAGCATCTACGACCCCGAGAACCTCCTCTGGCAGCCCCCCGTTTCCCTCATCGAAACCCAGCAGTACTGGGGCCGCCCCACGGTTGATTGGACGCTCATCAGCGAGGGCATCCGCCGCTACGGCATCCGCAACGCCGCCCAGACCACCGTCGCCCCCACCGGCACCATCGCCACCGTCGCCGGCTGCGAGGGTTACGGCTGCGAACCCGTTTTCGCCCTCGCCTACATCCGCCACGTCAACGACAACGGCAAGGACCTCAAGCTCACCTACACCAGCCCCATGTTCGAGCAGGCGCTGTTCGAAGCCGGCGTCCCGGATATGGACCGCCAGGATATTTACGACCGCGTGATGAAGGACGGCTCCTGCCAGCACATCAAGGCCGTGCCCGAGAGCGTCAAGACCGCTTTCGTCGTCAGCGCCGACATCAGCGCCGAGGAGCACGTGCGCATGCAGGCCGCGCTGCAGGCTTTCGTCGATAATTCCCTCTCCAAGACCATCAACTTCTCCGAGAAAGCCACCGAGGAGGACGTCGCCATCGCTTACATGCGCGCCTGGGAGCTGAACTGCAAGGGCATCACCGTCTACGTCACCGGCTCGCGCGACGAGGTGGTGCTCGAGACCAACGCCACCGCCAGCAAGAAGGCTCCCGCCGCTGATGACGCCATGCCCGACCAGATCAAGCTGTGGCAGGAGACCAAGAAACCCCGCCCGCGCTCCCTCATCGGGCGCACCTTCTCCATCGAAACGCCTTTGGGCAAGGCCTTCATCACCATCAACGAGAACGACGCCACCCAGCCCTTCGAGGTCTTCATCAACACCGCCAAGGCCGGCTCGGATACCGCCGCCGTCAGCGAGGCCATCGGCCGCCTCATCTCCTACGTGCTGCGCCTGGCGTCGCCCATTGAACCCTCGCAGCGCCTCACCGACCTCACCCGCCAGCTCACCGGCATCGGCGGCGGGCGCTCGCTGGGCTTCGGCCCCAACCGCGTGCGCTCCCTGCCCGACGGCGTCGCCCAGGTGCTCGAGGAGTACCTCGACGAGCGCGCCGTCCGCCTCGGCAAGTCCACCGGCAAGACCGGCCCCGTGCAGCAATATTTGATCAACGACATCACCGACCTCACCCCCAGGGTTGAACTTTCCGCCGGCGACACGGACACTCCCGCCAACACCCAGCGCATCGGCGACCTTTGCCCCGAGTGCGGCGTCGCCGCCGTCATCAACGAAGAGGGCTGCCGCAAGTGCTATGCCTGCGGGTACAGTGAGTGCTGAGAGATCGAGAGTAGAGAATCGAGAGTAGAGAGTAGTAACATCCCTCTTGCCCGTGTTTATGGGCACACCGTGTGGGTGCAAGGACTTTGTTGAATAGCGGGAGAGGGATAAGAGGGTGAGGGTGGAGTTAGAGCTGCCGTAAGTGCCACGCTTGTGGCTACTCCGAGTGTTGAGGGGCGATTTTCTGGAGGATTTCCTTGCCTAAAAGTAATAGATCTGTATACAAACGACCTGATGGAACCTGGGTCAATAAAAGAGATGATTCAAACTGTGCATCCAGCCTACATACCACACACAAGGATGCTGAAGCTACCTTGGGTTTAAAGTAAATGTTAAAAGTTCGGTACCAGGGAGAGCATACCGCGCACCTTAGACACCATTTGTTGTTTTTTCTTGTTTGAAGGGTGGCGTACCCACTCCACATACAGGAGGTCAGCATGAAAAAGTACACGCACGCCTGGATCGCCTTTAAAGCCATTGAACGCCTGCGCAGCGCCTCGCTCACCGACGAGAACCGCGCCTTCGCCGATTACCTCATCGAATGGTTCCAATCCTACAAAGACGGCGTCATCCGCGGCGCCTGGTACCCGGATGAGATCATCAAAGACAACAGCACTTCCCACATCATGAAAATTGCACCGTTTAAACCCGTTGGGGCGATTCACGAATCGCCCTCTCCAACCGAACCCGAATTCAAATTCCGCGTCCTCCCCTCTTCCTCGCTCCTCTACCGCACCGGGCGCGCCTCCCCCCTCCACAACCGCGCCTACACCCTCGACGACAAATACAACCTCCCCGAGCGCTGTGAAGCCCTCTCCCACGCCGTCATCGATAACCTGCGCATCATGGAACGCGAACCCAAGGGTTCCGCCCTTGCCCCCACCAACCACCACGCCGCCCTCATCCTCTTCATGCTCAGCCATTACATCGCCGACGCCCACATGCCCATGCATTGTGACGCCCGCCCCGGTGACCTCGGCACCTTTGACCTCCACGCCGCCGTCGAACAGGTTTGGGAGGAGGAGGTCGTGCGTTATTACGGTATTGACCGCTACCACCAGCGCTTCCTCTATAACGAACAGGGCTTCCCCTCCCTCAAGGACGAGCCCGGCTTTGCCGCCTCCATCCTCAAATCCGTTGAGGACGAGCTTGCCGCGCGCGAGTTCCAGATCACCTACGGACAGGGCAACGGCAACGTGCGTGAATACATGCTCGCCGTCAGCCAGTACTCCTACCTGCTGGCGCACACCTGGCTGCCCGCCGGCTACGACCCCGCCCGCCTCGACCGTGCCGCCCTCCAGCTCCCCTTCGGTGAAGGCATGCCCTTCCGGCAGATGAGCTGCGCGATCTCAGAAGGTATATGAAGTGGAAAATGAGAAAATTCTAAACTGATTACACCCATACTACAATCAACAATTGATTTGAATTAAGAGAGGGCTAAATGGAATTAATATCCCTCCACCTTAAAAAAGGTAATAATGGAAACAGCGATGATTTGTGTCAACAAACACAATTAATTAAGTATATTTTTTATCACCTGAATTTTCGCTTCTATATCAGGGTTTTGGTTTGTTGTCACTGATTGTAAAGAACTTCTAAAACCGATTACTGCCTTCGACTTACTCATCTTAAAAGACTTGAATATTTGTTTCTACCATCGAACACAACCATGTAATGGCTTGAAGATTTTCGGATGAGATGATCTTAGGAAATGAATGTCGTAAGACATTGTCATCTTCTTTTACATATGTGAATTCGTTTATCAGATCATTGAAAACCTCAAAAAACAAACCTTGAGGATTATCATTACTTGAAAAATAATAGATACCAATTCTCGCGATTAGGTTTTTCTGTAGTATTTTTCTGTAAGTAGGTTTCTCAATATGGTTAAGTACTTTCTTCCAGTCTGAAGTTGGTCTTTGGGGTGTGAATTTATTATTAATAATCAATGAAGAGATTTCATCTATGCCTTGTTGAAATGCCATTTCTAGATCTAGGTATGCCTCTCCATCGTGTAAATCAATGAGAAATTCAAATAAACCGGTTTCTTGACTAAAAAACAATGTCCAATCTTCTTTTGAATATGTTTTACAAAATCTTGATCCAATTTAAGAATCCTTCATTTTTATCATTCAAGACCGGGAATAACAACGTGTAAATCTTTGCTTTCAGAGGGTTGAACTCAGTAGAGGTGTATTTGTTTAGCAGGTTGCCTGATTTATTAATATTGGTGGCGATTTCTGTAAATAATTTGGGATTAAGAATTGTGTGTAGTGTCGAATCATAATTGAAAAATAGGTTAGTACTAAATATTTCTTCAAAACTTGACTTATCCTTAATGTTAATTAACAGTTTTTGAAAAAATTTCCAACATTGCTATTTGACTGAGATAATTTGAGACAATCTTCAATTATTTTTCCGTCTTCCATTTGATTTATTATTCGAATTAAAATTGGGTCATCAATTTCAACTGCACTTAAATAATTTAGAAACGTGTTATATCCAAGTGTACTTGAACCTATTACTGGTGCTGGTAATCCGATTAGATTTACGTTAGATAATAATAGATAAATTAAATTGGTAATGTACTTTTAATATCTCCATCTTGGTTTATTAAGACCTCATAATGGTGGTATAGATACCCTTTGTTAATTATCTCTCGTAACTGACTGAAATCTAATTCTGGAAATGATTTTATTATCTTATTAATGATAGAAAACTCAGGACCAGTAAGTATATTACTTATATTTAATAATGATTTCCATAATTCTGACAATAATTCTTTGAAATCAGTCTCTGGATATCCATCTTTGATAATCTCAAATGCATTATCTACGCTGCTTATAATCTTGCTTGTATTACTGCATAATATAATTAAACTTGATAGATCTTGTGCGCTTGTGTCTACCCCTAAAGTATTAATATTTAGACTCATATCTTGATTTTTTGATAGTAACCCTAACATGACTAGTGTTGTTAATGCATTCTGCTTAGTAGATAATTTATTCACAAATATTTCCGAAAAACCTAAGTTCGAAACATGATCATAAATCTGGTTTAGATTTTCAAACCATTTTTTTATGACCATTACGCTATCGGCATCGGAAAGCACTTGTGTTGTACTATCGGGGGATTTAAACAAAGTTCTTTCTAATACCTTTTCTAAAATAGTACGCGTATATGCTATATCATTTTTTAGTTCGATTAAGGCACGTATCCCGGCTACGACATCAGGATCTAAATCAGGAAGGGCATCTAACTTTCTTAACTTCCTTGGCTATTCGATTGATCAGGTTTTCCACTGTTTTGCTAAACTCTTTCCAAATATCTTTAGTTTCGGAAAATAAATAACATGTATTTCAGTTAAACGAAACAAGGTTTTTATGAATTTTTCCATTGTCAAGAATTATCATAAGAATTACAGATGTAATAACTTGTTTATGAAGCGATAAAAGTTCCGAGAATTTAGCTAAATCGGGTCTATTTATTATTTCCAAGAGTTCAGATTCAAGAAGTAATTGTCTTGCTATGCTTCTTTCAACATTAAACCAAAGCATAGATAAATATGTTGAAAGTGAAGACTTATCATAACGCTCACTAATCCAGGTGTCACCAAAACCAAATAGTATATGCTCAAAAAATTTATCGGAGTTGCGAAGTAGTACAAATATTGCGACAAATTGCAATGGTATATTGTTTTCCCATTGGATAGTAAGGCCTATTAAGTCATTTATGTATCTTTTTATAATCCTAGGAGTAGGTGTCAGATTCACATCTGTCATGTAATTATAAAAAATGTTAAATAGTTCATCCTTTTCTTCTTCAGAAATTCCGATTAATGATTCATCTAACCTGGAATCTATGTATTTTTGCCAATCAGAGAGAATTAGTTGTGGCACATGCAAAGTGATTTGAATAATTTTCTCAATCATGGATTTTGCTATTGGTTTAACATCAGATAATTTCACATCATTTGAATCGCTTAGTTGTTTGTTTCCACTCCAAATTGAATCCATTCCATCTTTATCATAAGGCAAGATGAACCATACTTTATCAAAGTTGCTATTTGCCTTTGCCATGAAAGGTTGGAGAGTAGAAAACAAACTTAGACCGTCTTTCTTTATTATCCGATCAAGATTATCCAGAGCAATAATTAATTTCCTATCCGGTTCTGATAATGCATCCTCGACAATTGTTGTAAAAATTTTGTTAAATTCTACCGAAGTTGGGTTTGGCGTCTCGGTTGAATAAGAGCGTGTATTTGTTTGAAATTTATTTATCAAAACTGCTAATATACCTATAGATTCGTCTTTATTTCGAGAACCTTTTTTTGTTCCCCAGTAAGTTGGGTGGTTGCCACATCATTTTCTTTCCTATTTTTGTAGTTGTTTTTTGCAATCATGATTAAACCAACTAATAATGGTAGGAATGAAAATACAATCCCAATAAACAATAACCACGAGAATTTATAATCACAATTAAATAAGACATCACCCCTATTTATGGCTTCCCGTACCATTACTATGCCCAATGGAACAAAAAAAGATGATACAAGCACGGCAAAACCACTTTTTGTAATGAAAGGTGTATTTTTGGTTATCGTTTTTGTATATTTTCCAGTTAGTGTTTTCTTAATGTAATTCCATTTTTTTGAAGGAAGCCAATATCCGCTTAACGAATCGATAATTTTTTCTAGAAACACTCTTCGTAATGGGTCTCCTTCATGAGCCCATGCATCAAATAACACAATTTTTATGTTATTCTTGCATTCCTCATTGCTATTAATTCTTGCCTCGACGATTTTCAGAACTGTGGATTTTCCAGAACCCCAATCTCCCTCAAGACCTATAGTTATTGATGTTTTATTTTCGCGAATTATCTTTAGAATTGATTCTGCTACTTTAGTGTGTCCACCATTAAAGAAGTCTTCATTTACAGGTAAATCATTTTGTAAAATGAACTTTTTTTTTGTTTCTTCTTGATTCATTTTCCCCTCCCAAATGGAATAATCTCACAAAATAAATTGGCATACTACACCTTTAAATGCAACCTAATTAGTAACTAGGTTTTGCTATTTAATAACCTCCTGACACGTGTAAAAAGAATTAGAGTTGTATAGTTTTTTACTCAAAAATGAGACATGTGTTAAGCCATCAATCTTTTTGTATTCGAGTGGTGCCAATCTGTGAAATTACTCGTGCCATTCACTGCAGCGAGTAAGGTCCGTGGCGCGATTTCACGGTCTACTTCTTCCCGAACGCCCTTATGAGCGGGATGTGCCCTGTAGGATACGCCACATCGCGTCGCGATCTTTTCGCTCCCGAGCAACAGGTAAGGTGCGTCTATGAAGGACCAAATAAATTACGTCCCTCCCTCTCTCATCCGCTTTTTTCTACCCCAAAAACGAAATCACCGCCATCACCAACCCCGCACCCAAAAAGACAATCCCGAGCACCAGGCTCACTGTCCCTCCCTGCACCACGTCTCGAGCGCGGCGCCACCGCAACCCGCTGATAGTGACCGATGCTTAAGTAATCATCCGTCCCCGCCTTATTGTGATTGTCAATACAGAATATTGTATACCGTTTTTCTTTACAGCCCCTTGACAGGTTACATCCCGGTAACCCATATCCGCAAAAGATTACTGTTCGGGCAAGGTAATGTCCAAAAGGGATTGAATGAGCATTCAATTAATGTTATCCTGATTGAAGTTCCCCACCACTCCCTCACAGTCCCGAGCAACGAACCCACATCGTAACCAGAGCTACCTGGGTCATTTTTTATTCACGCCACTGGAAAGGAATTAACGATGTTGGAAAACCGCAATGAAATCGAAATAGATGCCCCCGTCGAAAAAGTCTGGAATATCCTGACCGACCTGGAGAAATATGCCGAATGGAACCCGCTGCTCTACAAGGTATCAGGAAAACTTTCCGTGGGTGAAACGGTTATTGCGTATGCGAAAACCGCCACCAAAGACATGAAATTCGTGTGCCGCGTCACCAGGGTGGAGCCTGATCGTGAATTCGCCTGGACATTTCCAGTCATCCATCCGATTTTGTTTTTTGGTGAGCACATCTTCCGCGTTGAAGCGCTTGGCGCTGCGCGCGTGAGGTTCATCGATCGTGAGTTGTTTAAAGGGCTGTTGCTGCCCACCCAGTCTAAAGATCTGGGTACAACCGGCTACGCAGCCATGGTAGAAATGGGAAAAGCGCTCAAAGAACGGGCTGAGAAATCCTAACGATTAGGGTGCGGCATGAACCTGCACGCCTTAATCAGGGTCAGCTTTGATTTACAGTCATTGCCCCTGGCAACCGCCTGGTCGCTCCATCCGTTGATATGTGGAGTTGCCATCTGAGATTGGCGTCCATCCCTCGATATTAATTTTCATAGTCTGGCAGACAACATTTTTACTTACCATCCCTTGACAACTGGTGTATAATATAATAGTACATTAGTTCTATTTCAGCACCTTAATAATTTATCAGGCTCTACCTGGACCTTACAAATTTGATTCGTTATCGATTCGCGCCCGGTTTATGCGCGAGCCGCGAAGGCCGCTGGTGTTTGCGTCCTGGCTCGTTCTTTGAGCCACGCACACGTTTTTTGTGCGTCCAGGTCAACATGCAATGATTGACCTGGATTCTACTTTCTACTGCGTGAGCAGGATTTCCACTGAATTCATTTCGCTGACCCTATAAATTCTGATTCGAATTTATTCGTTATTAAAAAACGAATCCAATCCTTTTGAATATGGTTTAATCATTTAGGTTTAGCCCTCACTTGTGTATAATGAAATCATAACAAAGGAGTTCCCATGACCACGATCAAGGTTATCACCGATACCGACGCCAGCCTGCCGCCTGAGGTCGCCGCCCGCTACAACATCGACCAGGTGCCCATCACCATCCAGTTCGGCGAGGAAACCTACGAAGCCTGCGTCAACATCAACGACAAGCAGCTCTTCGAGAAGATCGACGCCCTCGGCAAGCTGCCCACCACCGCCGCCCCCTCTCCCGCCGCCTTCAACGCCGCCTTCGCCAAAGCCTTCGCCGAAGGCGCTGACTCCATCATCTGCGTCACCGTCGGCAGCAAGATCAGCCGCACCTACGAATCCGCCATCGCCGCCGTCGAAGACTTCCCCGGCCGCCTCATCACCGTGGTCGACTCTGAGCATGTCTCGCTCGGCCAGGGCTACATGACCATCGCCGCCGCCGAGGCCATCGCCGCCGGCGCCTCCCACGAGGAGGCGGTCGCGGCCGCCCGCGCCCTCCTGCCGCGCGTGCACCTTTACGGCTCGCTGACCACATTAAAATACCTTGCCATGGGCGGGCGTATCGGCAATGTTTCCGCCAAGATGGGCAATTTCCTCGATATCCGCCCCGTCATGACCATGATCGACGGCAAGCTCGGCCTGCTGGAGAAAGTTCGCACCCACCGCCTCGCCATGAACCGCCTCGTGCAGCTGCTGGAGAAGTCCGTCGCCGGCAAGCAGATCGAGAAAGCCGGCATCGTCCACGTCAACAACCCTGAAGACGCCGCCCTCCTCGAATCCCGCCTGCGCGCTGACCTGCCCATGCCCGCTGACGTCCTGATCGCCGAGTTCACCGCCGGCCTTTCCGTCCACGGCGGTACCGGGCTCGTCGCCGCTGTGCTCGTCACCAAAGACTAACGCGCCTGCCCCCAACCAACAAAAAACCACCGGCTTGTCCGGTGGTTGTGTTATTAGATGATAGGTTATCAGGTTATTGCCAGGTCCGCCAGGCGGATGACCACCGGCTTGCCCTTGATCCTGTAGGAGCGTTTGCTGCTCTTCAGCACCGACTGCACGTGCGTCTCAGCCACGTCCACCAGCGTGTAGTTGGGCTGGATGCTGATCTCGCCGATGGCCTTGCCGGGTATGCCGGATTCCCCGGCGATGGCGCCGACGATATCCCCCGGGCGCAGCCCGTTGCGGTTGCCCAGGCTCATCCACAGCCGCACCATGCCGGGCTCCACGAACGCGTCACCCTTCATGCTGGCAGCGGTATGGCTGCTTTTCGCGGCGCGTTTGCTGCTTGAGTAGCGCTCAGTGCCCTGTGTTTTCTCTTCAACGGCGCTGTTCATCTCCAGCAGTTCCTTCACCGGCACTTCTTTGCTGCTCGCGCGCACCATGCGGATAAGCCCGACCGCGATCTCGTTAATGGTGAAGCCGTTCTCGATCATCTTGTCCAGCAGTTGTTTCTCCGAGTGGTTCATCCCGGCCAGCAGCTGCCCGCCCACCTGTTCGATCAGGCGGTCATCGCGCTTCTGCTGCACTTCCGCGGCGCCCGGCATTGGCATTTCGGTCACCGGCTGCCTGGTGTACGCCTGGATCTGGTTCATGCGGCTGCGCTCCTTGGGAGTGAGCAGCGTGATGGCGATGCCCTTCTTGCCCGCCCTGCCGGTGCGCCCGATGCGGTGCACGTAATCCTCGGCGTCCGCCGGCATGTCATAGTTGATCACATGCGACACGTCCGTGATATCCAATCCCCTGGCGGCCACGTCAGTTGCCACCATCAGCGTCACGCTGCCCTTGCGGAAGCGGTTGAGCACCAGTTCGCGGCGCGACTGGTTCAGGTCGCCGTGCAGCGAGTCCGCCGAGAATCCCCGGCGCAGCAGTTCATCCGCCAGTTCCTGTGCCCTGGCCTTGGTGCGCGTGAAAATGAGCCCGCTCGCCACCTCGTCGGTCTCCAGCAGGCAGCACAGCGCCGCCAGTTTGCTCTCTTCGCGCACTCGGTAAAAACGCTGTTCAGTCTCAGCCACCGTCACCTGTTTTGGATTGATGCTGATCTTCACCGCGTCATTCATATACTTCGCCGCCAGCTTCTGTATCTGTGCCGGCAGTGTTGCGGAGAACAACGACACCTGGCGTACTTCGGGCAGCTCGTTGAGGATGGTCTCAACATCGTCGATGAAGCCCATTTCAAGCATTTCGTCCGCTTCATCCAGCACCAGCATCTCCACCTGGCTCAGGTCGAGTTTGCCCTGGCGGATGAAATCCAGCAGGCGTCCGGGTGTGCCGATCACAATGTCGACCCCGCGCTTCAGCGCCTTTATCTGTATCTCGTAGGATTGCCCGCCGTAAACCGGCAGCGTCTTGATCCCCAATCCCCTGGCGAACCCGTCCGTCGCGTCCGCGACCTGTTTTGCCAGTTCCCGGGTGGGAGCCAGCACCAGTGCGCGCGGGATACCAATGCCCCCCTCCAGCCGCTGCAGGATCGGCAGCATGAACGCCGCCGTCTTGCCCGTTCCGGTCTGTGATTGGGCCAATACATCTCTACCGCTCAACATCAGCGGGATCGTCTCCACCTGGATCGGTGTCGGCTGGGTATAACCAAGCCGTCTCCACCGCATTCAGATACTCATCATGTAAACCTAATTCAGAAAAACCTTGTATCATTCAATTCCTTTTCGCATAAAAAAATACCCTCCGGTACCGGCTGGGTATTTTGAACCTGGCACGATCTTTCAGCGTTCTCACAACGCGGCTGATAGTATAACACGAAACCGGCGAAATCGGAGAAAACTGGACCTATTCATCCACCATCGCGCAGACGGTCACCTGTCAATCAACGATATCACCGGAAGGAAAGACCAACACTGCCGTATAATAATAGAAACTTTCACACACAGGAGCGCGCGCATGGCAAAGAGACTGATCCTCGTCGCGGGTAATATCGGTTCCGGCAAAACCTCGCTCACCGAACGCATTGGTGAACGCCTCGGCTGGCACACCGCCTACGAATCTGTGGTCGATAACCCCTACCTGCCGGATTTCTACGCCAGCATGAAGGATTGGGCTTTCCACCTCCAGGTGTACTTCCTCGGTCACCGTGCCCAGCAGCACCTCGACATGTACAACGACCCGCGTTCCGCCATCATCGACCGCAGCATCTACGAAGACGCCTACATCTTCGCCCGCGCCCTCTATTCCATGGGCAACATCAACGAGCGCGATTACAACACTTACCGCAAGGTGTTTGACCTCATCACCGCCAACCTGCCCCACCCCTCCCTCCTCGTTTACCTCAAGGCACCGGTTGATACCCTCGTCGAGCGCATCCAGTCACGCGGGCGCGACATCGAGTCCTCCATCAGCCGTGATTACCTCGCCCTGCTCGAATCCTATTACGATGACTGGACAGGTAATTTTGACCTCTGCCCCATCCTCACCATCCGCACCGACGACCTCGATTTTGTCCACGAACCCCGTCACCTCGATATGGTGGTGAAGAAGATCAAGGAAAAGCTTTCGGGCAGGGAAGAGATCGTTTTTTGATCGACCTCCGCTGACAAGAACAACCTCATGTCACCTGCAACCTATTTCATCTCTCTGCGTATATTAGCTAGACAAAATAAAAAAGCGGGATGGCAATGAAGCAGATTGACCCTATATGGATCGAAAAAGCCCGCCATGGAGATGAAGAAGCCTTCACCATGTTGGTTGAAACCTACCAGACTCCGGTCTTTAACCTGTGTTACAGAATGCTTGGGGAGAGCACTGCCGCAGAAGACGCAGCCCAGGAGACATTCTGGCGCGCCTGGCAGAAAATTAAAAGCTATGACCCGCAGCGCTCGTTCATCACCTGGCTGCTTTCCATCGCCGCGCACTACTGCATCGATCAGCAGCGCAAGCAGAAGGTCACCCTGTTCGAACTGGATGAATATCCCGATTTTGACCTCAGTGACCCCATGGTCCCCAACCCCGAAACGGCGGTCATCACCAACAATGAAGATGAAACCCTGCACAGCATGATCAACGGATTGAACCCGCCCGATCGTGCGGCAGTGATCCTGAAATATTGGTATGGATGTTCAGAGGAAGAGATAAGTCAAATGCTTTCATTAACCGTAAGCGCAGTCAAAAGCAGGCTGCACCGCGCCAGGCGGCAGCTGGCCGAAGCCGTAATCGCAAACCAGTCACTACCGGTAAAAGGAGGTTAACATCATGGATCATTACCCCTTCAAATCCTGGATATTGGACGAAATCGAGCTTGATCAGGAACAGCGCCAACAGCTGGAGGAACACCTCGCCGACTGCCCCCAATGCGCGCAACTTTCACAGGCATTAACCATCGCCCTGCAAACCATCCGCAGCGCGTCTGAACAGGCGGCTCCGCCTGATTTCACCCGAAAATGGGCAGCTACCCTTGAAGCGCGCAGACGCGAGCAGGAGAAGAAACAGGCGCGCACGCTCACCATCGTCCTGGGATCGACCGCCTTGATCATCGCGCTGGTCTCACTGTATATTTTTGCACCGGAGATGTCGCTCATTTCCCTGGCTGCCGGGTTCATCTCCACCATCGTTGGCGTGCTAAACGGTCTTCAGCACGCGGTGGGCTTGATCGTCGGCACCTTCGAGAAATTAAGCCCATCCACCATCATCATCAGCGCGTTCATCCTCGCCGGCTGGACCATTCTGGCTGTTTTCACACTCGGGCTATCCATCTGGAAGCTCGCATTCCGGAAATCAGAGGTAAACAAATGAAAAAAACCCTCACCTTCTTACTGGTAACCATCGTTATTCTGCTGGCAGTCACCCCTTCCGCTGTCCTGGCGCAGAACCCTGAACCGGGGAATACCATCACGGGCGACCAGGTCATCATCGGCAACACCTTCAGACTCGAAAGCGGAGAGACCCTCGATGGCAATATGCTCATTATCGGTGGTACAGCTTCGACCGCGCAGGATTCAATGGTGAACGGAGATCTTGTACTCGTAGGCGGTACGCTGGCGGTTAACGGCTCTGTTAATGGGGATATCGTGTCCATTGGCGGTGTCGTCAACCTGGAGGACGCGGCCGTGATCAACGGCAGTATGACCATGATCGGCGCTAGTCTCAAACGATCCCCCCTGGCGCAGATAACCGGCAGCATCTCCGAGGAAACACCGCATTTTCTCGATTTTGATTTCTTGGATGAGAACGGTCTGAACCTCCCCCTCGCGCCCAAACGAACTCCCTTCACCAAGGTGCTGAATGCCGCCTTCCAGGCGCTGGTCATGGCTGCCCTGGCTGTGGTGGTGGGACTGCTGCTGCCAAGGAACATGAAAAACGTTGCAGCAGCGCTTGTTCGTGAACCGGTGGTGACGGGAGGCGTTGGCTTGCTGACGATAGTGGTCGCTCCGGTCATCCTTGTCTTGCTAGCCATTACCATCATACTCATTCCGGTCAGCCTGTTGGCTGCCATCGCGCTTGCTCTGGCTGTCCTTTTTGGCTACATCGTTGTCGGCTATGAAATCGGCAATCGCTTTTCCACCCTCTTCAAAGATACCTGGCATCCTTCGATCGCCGCCGGCATTGGCACCCTGCTGCTTGCCCTGGTCACAGGCCTTTCCGGTATCATCCCCTGTGTCGGTTGGGTGTTGGGCTTTGTCGCCTCCATTATGGGGCTTGGCGCTGTGGTCACCAGCCGCTTCGGTTCCACCAGGTACGCCTCCAGTGTGGTGCAGGCTGTCATCTCACCGGTAGAACCGGTGCCGCCGCAAGAGCCGCCTGCAACCCCCGATATATAAAATACGTATGATTGGTAAAGGATTTGGAGGAATATGAAAACTATAAAAGTAATCTCACTTATCGTTCTGGTTCTATCATTGATGGCTTGCACTTTCTCGGTGGATGTGCCCAATGTTAAAACCGGGGTCACTCAGACATTCGAAATTAGCGAAGAGCCTGCTTCAACTGCTGACGTTTCACTGGTCAGTATCGAAATGGGAGCGGGTTCGTTGGACCTCTCCGGCGGAACGGATAAACTGGTGGAGGGTACGATTGTCTTCAACATTGATTCCTGGAAACCCGAAATCATCCGCCAGGGGAATTCTCTGACAGTTAAACAAACCACCAACGCAAGTATCTCGTTGCCCGGCGATGAATACAAGAACAGCTGGGATCTGAAACTCGGTCCCATGCCCATCGAATTGAATCTCAGCACTGGTGCCTATGAAGGCGATCTCGAACTGGGAGGGCTCTCCATCACACGCTTATCGGTCTCTGATGGTGCGAGCAAATCGACGATCAGGTTCAGCGAGCCCAACACCACAGAAATGAGCCTCTTCACCTACAAAACCGGGGCATCCAACATAGAATTGTACGGTCTGGGTAATGCCATGGTTAAAAGGATCGAATTTGACAGCGGCGTGGGCAACTACACACTCGATTTCTCAGGCGCGAACGAAACGGATGTGGATGTTGCCATCAACAGCGGTATGAGCAACATCAAGATCATCATCCCCGAGAACGCGCGGGCTGAGATCACGGTCAATGGCGAAATGAGGAACACCGACCTGACCGGCACCTGGACGGTGGAAAACAACATTTACCAGGCCGGAACAACCGGAGCGTTGATCTCGATCCACATCGATATGTCCGTCGGAAATCTGAACCTGGTTCGGGAATAACTGATTTTAAAATAGAAGATCCCGGTGAAATTCACCGGGATTTTTTCGTTATATACACATATTAGGTTTGTGCTCTGTTTACCGGTACATGCCCAGTTCGCAAATCGCCTGGTAGACGGCATCACGCAGGTAGTAGCGGTAGCCCATGCCTTCCGCAACCCTTTGCCTGATCTGCTTGGAGGAGATCTCGAGGATCGGCGCTTCAACGATTTTGACCTTTTCCGATATTCCCGGCAGTTCTATTTCCAGCGATGCCAGGTCAACCTGGTCGGCGTGCCGCCGCATCACCCCGATTCCGTCACACACTTTGATAAACTCCTGAGGCTTGTTCCATGTCGGCAGGTCGTGCAACGAATCGCCTCCCATCAGGTAATACATCTCTGTACCCGGGTATTCCTGCTTGAGGATGTTGACAGTGTCAATCGCGTAATGCGGTCCCGGACGGTCAATATCGACGCGTGATGACAGGAAAGCCGGGTTCCCCTGGATGGCTTTTTCCACCAGGGCTACGCGGTCTTCGATCGGGCTGACGTTGGTATAACGCTTGTGCGGCGGGTTATCTGTGACCACCCATAAAAGCAGGTCAAGTCCCAACTGTGTTCGGCATTCCTCCGCCAGGATCAAATGGCCGACATGTGGTGGGTCAAATGTACCGCCAAAGATGCCTGCGCGATGATAGGACGTCATGTTAATCCTGCCATTCCAGTTCATAATCGAGGATATACACGGTTTCGCCGTTCTCGATCCCCCGCTCTCGCAGTGCCCCATCCACACCCAGTGCGACCATCAGGTGCTGGAAGCGCCTGACCGACCCGGTATGCTCCCAGTAGGTCATCTCTGCAGCGCGTTCAATCGCTGCGCCGCTGACCCGCCAGCCGTCTGCTTCACGTTTTATGGTAAAGTCGCGCGGGTCGTCCTTCGGCTTATAAACCGGCAATTCGGGCACGATTTCCTTCTTTGGTGTCGCTAACAGTTTTTCGTGCGCTTTCCATAACACCGGTGTCAGGTTTTCTCTTGTTAGCGCAGATATCGCGTAAGCTTCATAACCCATTTTCTTTAATTTCTTCAATAGATTGTCTGCCATGTCTTTTACACCTGGCAAGTCGATCTTGTTCACCACTACGACCTGGGGTTTCTCCCCCAATTCAGGGTCAAAGAGCGCTAGCTCCTGGTTAGTCTGGCTGAAGTCTGCTATCGGGTCTTCGGCACTGCCGTCCAACACGTGGATGAGTACCCGTGTGCGCTGGATGTGCTTGAGGAAGGCATAACCGAGTCCAACCCCTTCATGAGCTCCTTCGATCAGCCCGGGAATATCCGCGAGGATCAGGTCGGTTTCTGGATCGAGCCGCACCACGCCCAGGTTGGGCTCGATCGTGGTAAAGGGATAATCCGCGATCTTTGGCCTGGCGTTCGTTACCGCCGCCAGCAGACTAGATTTTCCCGCGTTGGGAACACCCACGATACCTACGTCCGCCAGCAGTTTCAATTCCAGCCTGATCTCACGCTCTTCAGGGGGTTCGCCTTTTTCTGCGGTCCGTGGGGCCTGATTGCGCGATGTGGCAAAATGCTGGTTTCCCCTGCCGCCCCGCCCGCCCTTGCACACGGTCAGTTCCTGCCCTGCCTCGACTAGATCACCGAGAAGCGCGTTGGTTTCCGTGTCGTACACGATCGTACCGGGTGGTACAGGTATCACCAGGTTGGGAGCACCTCGCCCGCTCATGTTGCTGCCACCGCCATTCTTGCCATCTTCGGCGATGAATCTATGTTTGTAGCGAAAATTTAGCAGAGTGTTCATCTTTTCGTCTACGCGAAAGACTACATCTCCCCCCCTGCCGCCGTCTCCACCATCAGGACCACCGCGAGGGACATATTTTTCTCGGCGGAAATGCACCATCCCCGCACCACCGCGCCCTGATCGGACGAAAATCTTCGCTTCATCGATAAACATTTTTCTTTTCCTTGAACAGGCTCAGCGTTTTTTCGCGCTGAGCCTGTGTCTTGTGTAATTATTTTTTCGGGAATTTTTTCTTCAGAATGTCTTCCAGATCAGGCTTGCCGATCTCCTGCAGCTCGTACCGTACGCGCTGCATCGGCTTGTTCACCTTGATGATCCTTGTGAGATCGATCGGTGTGGCGGAGATTACCAGGTCTACATCCATCTTGTTAATGGTATCCTCAAGGTCTTTCACCATCGCATCGCCATAGCCCATCGCCGGCAAAATGGCACCGGTCTTTGGGTACTTGACGTAGGTATCGTGAATGGTTCCAACAGCATAAGGGCGCGGGTCGACGATTTCGGCTGCGCCAAATCGCCTGGCTGCCACCCACCCCGCGCCGTAAGCCATCTCGCCGTGGGTCAGGGTTGGTCCGTCTTCCACCACCAGCACGCGCTTGCCGCGGATGGCTTCTGGGTCATCCACGAACAACGGCGAGGCCGCTTCGATGATCACCGCCCCCGGGTTCAATTCATGCAGGGTGTTGCGCACATCGATGATCTTACCGGGTTTGGCAGTATCAACTTTATTGATGACAAATACGTCCGCCAGGCGCACGTTGGTTTCACCAGGATGGTACTTATACTCATGACCTGCCCGATGTGGATCAGCGACGACGATACTCAGGTCGGATTTGTAGAATGAGAAATCGTTATTTCCGCCATCCCACAACACGATATCCACTTCTTTCTCAGCTTCGCGCAGGATTGCTTCATAATCCACGCCAGCGTAAACAATAACGCCGTTATCGATGTGAGGTTCGTATTCCTCACGTTCTTCAATCGTGCACTCGTTTTTATCCAGGTCAGCGTAGGTGGCGAAGCGTTGTACCTTCTGTTTCACCAGGTCACCGTACGGCATCGGGTGGCGGATGGCAGCAACCTTGTATCCCATGTCGCGCAGGATCAATGATACCCGCCGTGTGGTTTGGCTTTTGCCCGATCCTGTGCGCACCGCGCATACAGAGACAACCGGTTTCACCGATTTTACCTGTGTGCTCCATGTGCCCATCAGGCGGAAATCGGCCCCGGCTGCCAGCACGGTGGAGGCTTTGTGCATTACCACTTCATGCGGTACGTCACTGTAGGCAAAAATCACCTGCTCTACCTTGAGTTTATTGATCAGGTCAACCAACTCGCTCTCCGGGTAAATGGGAATTCCCACCGGATACAGTGAACCAGCCAGCTCAGCCGGGTATTTCCTGCCTTCTATGTTCGGGATCTGTGTGGCAGTGAAAGCGACGACTTCATAATCCTTGTTGTCGCGAAAGAAAACGTTGAAATTATGAAAATCGCGACCGGCTGCACCCATGATAAGGGTTTTGATTGGTGACATGTGTGATACTCCTTTTGTTAATAGATTATTTTCACATCGCTTGTGGGGCTGTGATGCCCAGTAATGCCAGACTGTTGGCGATCGCCTGGCGGGCAGCGGCGACAAGGCGTAGTCGCGCTGAACGCTGGGGTTCGTCCACTCCAAGCACCGGACATTGCGTGTAAAAATCGTTGAACGCCCTTGCCAGTTCGTAAGCCTGGTTGGTAATAACCAAAGGTTTTAAATCCTTTGCAGCTTTCTGAATCTCTTCGGGCATCCGGCTGATCAGATCAACCAGCGTGATTTCAGGTTGTGAAAGCTCATAAGCTGGCACCAGGTCGTCCGGGATCTGGTTATCCGCTTTGCGCAGGATGCTGTTTGCCCTAACATACGCGTATTGAATGTAGGGTGCTGCCTGCCCGTTGAAGTCAAGTGCCGACTCCCAGTCAAAAGTGACCACTTTATTGCTTTCTCTCGAAAGCATCGGGAACTTGATAGCCCCAATCCCGACTGCTTTGGCAATCTCCTGCTGCTTTTCGGATGAGAGGTCGCGGTTTTTTTCCTGCACAACAGCCAAAGCGCGCGCGGTTGCCTCTCGGATCAGATCCTCCAGCAGCACAACCGTGCCTTCGCGTGACGCCATCACCACGTTTCCCGGCAGGTTCACTAATTCATAAGATAGATGTTGGCAGCGTATCTGCCCACTCATACCCTGCCAGTTCAAGTGTTTTAAAAACCTGCTGAAAATGAAGTGATTGCCGCACATCAACAATGTAATAGGATTTTTCCAGGTCCGGGTAATCCAGGAATTTCTGCCGTGCCAGCGCCAGGTCTTCGGTCGCGTAAAGCGCGGTGCCATCCGAGCGCAGTACCACCATCACGCGGTATTTTTCTTCTGTCAAACCAAGTTTCTCGTCGACCTTGACGATCACCGCTCCCCCGTCCTTGCGCTCGTCCTGTGCGATCCCCTTTGCCAGCAGGTCCTCGACCATTGCCTTGCCGGGTATTTCAAACATGGAGTTGAAGTAATAGCGGTCAAAGCGGATATCCAGAATGTCGTACATCTCGTTGAATCCATCAAGCGACCACTGCCTGGTCTCCTTCCAGCAGTCCACCACTTCGGGATCACGCTTATCCCACCGGTTGTACATCTCCCGGATCTCTTCCTCGAGTGCCGGTTCCTGCTCCAGCCGTTTTATCGCCTCAGCGTAAATGGAACCCATCCACCGGGTGATGTCCTTGTCCGGTTTTTCACCCTTGTGATGCTTGAGGTAATTCCACAACCATTTGATCACATGCAACCCGATGTCTCCCGGGTAGTTCGCCCTAATGACATCATAACCCGCAGCATCAAGGATGCGCGCCAGCACATCCCCGAGGAATGCGCTGCGTAAATGCCCGACATGAAAAGCCTTATGGGTATTGGGGTGTGAAAATTCGACCATGATGCGCTGGTTCAGGCGTTCACCATGTCCGTATGTATCCCCTTCGTCCAATACCGAGTTGATCACACGTGTGAAATAATCAGCGGTTGAAAAATACAGGTTTAGATAGCCGTTGACAGCTTCAATCTTCTCAAATCCGGGTGTTCCCTGCAGAGATGCTGTTGCCACATTAGCCGCGATTTCCGCGGCTCGCGCGCCTACATTCCCCCTGATTTCGCCAAACGAAGCGGAAGCTAATTTGAAAAAAAGAAGTGCTGATTCCCCATTGACCGTTGAACGGAATCCATGCCCATTTAATATCCATTACAGGGAGATCATTCTCCCTGCAATAGGTGTGTATTTTCTCTTCAATCTTTTTCTGCTCGGTTTCGAACATGTCAATCCCAGTCACATCATCACAACGACCAGATTGGATTATATCATAGGCAAAAATCAGCTGCGCCTGAATTTAAAGCAAGAGCGGGAGATATTCACCTCCCGCTCATCTTTTCAGAAAAAACGATCCTACTTTAAAGCGGCCAGCCGCTTCATCAGTCTGCTCTTGCGGCGGGCGGCGTTATTCTTGTGAATAACACCTTTCTGGGCTGCTTTGTCGAGAGCAGCAACAGCTGTCATTGTCGCGGCTTCCGCAGCTTCAGGATCCTGACCAGCCAATGCCACCCTGGCTCGGGCAATATAGGTTCGGGTTGATCCACGATAGACACGGTTGCGCAGTCTTCGTTTTTCATTTTGCTTGTTACGCTTTATTGCTGATTTGATATTAGCCAACTTGTTTCCTCCAATAAAAATCCGTCAGTGCGAGGGTTGAGGGTAAGCACTGTTTCAGGTGGCGCAGGAATTCTACCCCATCCTCGCAATTCTGTCCAGATTAGGATCTTCGAAATCCTATTTATCCTGCAAAGCAGCCACACCCGGTAGTTCAAGCCCTTCAAGCATTTCAAGCGAGGCTCCGCCGCCGGTGGAAATATGGGTGATCTGGTCTGCCAGGCCGGATTGCTGGATTGCCGCGACAGATTCACCGCCGCCGATGATGCTGACGGCATTGCTCGCTGCCACAGCCTTTGCCACACCAAAAGTACCCTCAGCAAATTTCGGGAATTCAAAAACACCCATCGGTCCGTTCCATACAACCGTTCCCGCGCTCTTGATCACCTCGCCGTAGGCCTTGACCGTTTCCGGTCCAATATCCAGGATGCGCCATCCTTCAGGAACATTTCCCGCGGCAATAGTTTTACATTCCGCTTCTGCTTCAAATTTGTCCGCCAGAACCACATCCACCGGCAGGTGCAGTTTGCCGCCTGATTCTTTGAGCAATTCACGGGCAATTTCGAGCGATTCATCTTCAACCAGTGAATCCGCCATGGCCAAGCCCTGTGCTTTGAAGAAGGTATTCGCCATTCCTCCTCCAATGAGGATGGCATCCGCTTTTACCAGCAGGTTCTTGATGACACCAATCTTGTCGCTGATCTTCGCGCCGCCCATAATGGCAACGAACGGCCGTTTGGGGTTGGCAATTGCCTGGCCGAGATACCTGATCTCCTTCTCGAGCAGAAATCCAGCCACCCCGGGCAGGTAATGGGTCACACCCTCGGTCGAAGCGTGCGCCCGGTGGGCGGTACCGAAGGCATCATTTACGAACAGATCAGCCAGGCTGGCAAGTTGCTCTGCCATACCCGGGTCATTCTTCTCTTCTTCGGCATGGAAACGGGTGTTTTCCAGCAGCAACACTTCCCCGCTGACCAAACCGTCTGCAGCACTTTTCGCTTCCGGTCCGATACAGTCGGTCGCGAATTTTACCGGCTTTCCCAGCAGCCCGGAAAGATGGTCCGCCACTGGTTTCAGCGAATACTTGGCCTCCGGTCCTCCCTTGGGTCGACCAAGATGTGAGCACAGGATCACCGCCGCGCCGTTATCCAGCAGGTACTGGATCGTAGGCAGTGCTGCTCTGATGCGAGTATCGTCACCCACACCGGTATCTTTCAATGGAACATTGAAATCCACCCTGACCAGCACTTTTTTGCCATTTACATCAATATCCCGAATGGTCTTTTTGTCAAACATGTTTCATCCTCCAGTTTTAAGGTGAGATGCGCAACCCGGATGATTCTCCAGTTGCGCATCGTTTCGATCACAGCGATCCGGGGATTGAGAACCCGTGGATCGATTTAGAGGCTCTTGCCCAACATTAGCGCCAGGTCAGCTGTTCGGCAGGAATAACCCCACTCGTTATCATACCAGGCAACCACCTTGACCATGTTTCCGCCCATCACCATGCAGGTGGGCAGATCAACGATCGATGAGCGTGAATCGCCCTTGAAATCCATAGAAACCAGCGGGTCACCATATTCGCCCCTGGTGTAAGCCGAGAATCCCCTTGAGGGAACCATTGGCAGCTTCAACGTAAGCCGCAATCAAATCATCCTTGGTGATGGATTTTTCAATGATTGCCACAAAATCCACGATCGAGACAGTGGGAGTGGGAACGCGCAGTGAAAAGCCGTCAAATTTGCCCTTGAGATCCGGGATGACCAGTGCCAGCGCTTTAGCCGCGCCGGTGGTGGTGGGAATGATATTCAAACCGGCTGCGCGGGAACGCCGCAATTCCTTCTTATGACCCTGGTCCAGGATGACCTGGTCGTTGGTGTAGGAGTGGATCGTGGTCATCATGCCATGCACGATGCCGAATTTATCATGGATGACCTTTGCTGCGGGTGCCAGGCAGTTGGTGGTGCATGAAGCATTGGAGATCACGTGATGCTTCGCCGGGTCATACCAATCGTCATTCACGCCAAGAACAACGGTGAGGTCTTCGTTTTTTGCCGGTGCGGTGATGATAACCTTCTTCGCGCCGCCTTTTTCAATGTGAACAACCGCTCCCGCCTTTCCCTTGGCAGGGTCGCCCTTGGCGTCAGTGAACACACCAGTGGATTCAACCACGATGTCTACGCCAAGATCTTTCCACGGCAGCATTCCGGGGTCTTTTTCGGCGAAAACCTTGATCGATTTGCCATCAACGATCAACTCGTTCTCTTTGGCTTCGATCTGTACCGGCAGGATCCCGTAATTGGAGTCGTATTTGAATAGATGCGCATTGGTTTTGGTATCAAACAGATCATTGACCGCCACAACCTCGACTTCTCCGGCATGGTATTCATTGATCGCTTTTAGAACCTGACGACCAATGCGTCCGAATCCATTAATGCCAACTTTTATCGTCATAGAATTTTCCTCCAAATAGAATATATTCGAATTTTACCATGTCCAGACAGGTTTGAAAAATTAAATCCGTTGAATTATCTTCTCTTGAGACCAATGGACCGGTTCGCTCCATGTAAAGGTCAATGATCGTCTTTGCCACCTTCGTCGAATTATGCCGCCAGGGATTCTCCACATCGACAAAGTCTGCCTGGTAAATCTGGTGATATTTATCTATTTCTTTTACCTTAACCCATTCCACCCCTTGAGGCATCTCATGTTCGAAACGGTTATTGGCAAGCACCACATCGAACAACTTCGAGCCCGCGTGCCTCTCAATCGCCCGCAAATGGTCTTCACAGGAATAACCTTCAGTTTCTCCCCGCTGGGTCGCAATATTGCATATATAGAATTTGTATGCCCGACTCGCTTTGATGGCTTCAACCAGGTCCGGCACCAGTAGATTGGCGATGATGCTGGTGTAAAGGCTGCCTGGTCCCACCAGGATCAAGTCCGCGCCGAGTATCGCCTGGATGGTGGGGGGATAAGAAGCCGGATTGACAGGATCAAGCCATACACGGTGTACCCTGCCGCCCATCTTGCTGATCTCGCTTTCACCTTTTACATGGACTGTCACCTTCTGACCCGGGAAGTTGTACTTCGGCCACCAGGTTGATATTTTTTAACGTCGCCGGTAAAACACTACCTTGCACAGCCAGTACCCGGGCAGATTCGGCAATTGCCGCTTCAAAACTACCTGTGATCTCTGTCAACGCTGTGATAAGCAGATTGCCCATTGAGTGGCCATTTAACCCTGCTCCTGAGGCAAAGCGGTACTGAAATAGCTGGGTCATCAGTTCTTCATCATTGGAAAGCGCAGCAAGACAGTTTCTCAGGTCACCAGGCGGCAGTATCCCGATGGATTTTCTGATCTCACCAGAAGACCCTCCATCATCCGCCACAGTAACAATCGCGGTGATATTCCTCGAGTAATTCTTCAATCCTCTCAGGATGGAGGTTAATCCCGTTCCACCACCAATTACCACGATCCTTGGTCCCTTTTCCTTGCGTCTGTATTCAGCGACCGTGTCAATTATGTCTTTACCTGGGCGCATGAACGGCCGCAGAAGCGCACGATTCAACCCCATGATGCCGATGACGATGAGCGCCAGCCCCAGACCCGCCGAAGATTAGCGCGCGCAGGATGCGGTTCGTGATGAACTGCAGCGCAGCGATCTTAATGATCGGCAGCCACCAGGAATCAGGTGCTGTTCGGTAAATATCCAGCAGGTACACCGCCAACCCTACTCCAAGAGCAGTCGTGCCAGCCAATATCACCAGTACCCACCTTTTTACGCCAATACCCGGAACCAGCCAGCGTAGCTTTAAAAGCGTGGATTGGATGAACCTGCCAAATTTATTGTTCTTACGTGATCGCATTATGATTGATAATAGCAGGGATTAATTCACTCGTCAACGATGAGCTGATGCCGACTTCTCCGGATAGTCGGTCAGAAAATGCTAAAAGGATGCTCATGTTATAATGGGTCAGAAATCAGTTTATAGGAAACCTGATCCAAAAAACTTATGCTTGCAACAATCATCAACTGACATCAGGAGGAATCATTGAAACCCATGCATCTGCCAGGCAGCAATGCCAGAAAAATTGTCGAACGAGACCATCAGGTCATTTCTCCCTCTTATCCGCGCGGTTATCCATTTGTCATGGATCATGGAAAAGGGGTCTACGTTTGGGATGTGGATGGCAACAAGTTCCTGGATTTTGCCGCCGGGATCGCGGTCAACTCAACCGGACACAGCCATCCAGACGTGGTGAAGGCTATCCAGGAGCAGGCGGAAAAATTCATCCATATCTCTTCTGACTTTTATCATCCCAAATGGGTTGAACTCGCGGAGTATCTCAACCGCATCGCTCCCTTTAAGGAAGATGCAATTGTATTCCAAACCAACTCCGGCACAGAGAGCGTTGAAACTGCCCTTAAGCTGGCGCGCTATCACACTGGTCGCACACAATTCATCGCCTTCCTTGGCGGTTTTCACGGCCGCACCTACGGCTCGGTCACACTGACAGCCAGCAAAGCCAAATATCACCGCGGTTTCTACCCATTAATGAACGGCGTCACCCATGTTCCTTTCCCTGATCCCTACCGGCCCATGCTCCATATGGAACCGGGAGAGGATATCGGCTCCGCCACGATCCGATACATCGAAGAGCTTTTTTCGCATTTACTTCCCCCGCAAGACGTGGCAGGTATCATTATCGAACCCATCCAAGGCGAAGGTGGCTACGTCATCCCACAGCAGGGTTTCCTTCCCGCATTACGTGATTTATGTTCAAAATACGGCATCCTGCTCATCGCCGACGAGGTTCAATCCGGGGTCGGACGCACAGGCAAGTGGTGGGCGATCGAAAATTTTGGTGTAGAACCGGACATCGTCGCCAGCGCCAAGGGTATCGCTTCTGGTATGCCCATGGGAGCGATGATCGCGCGTAAGAGCATCACAACCTGGGAGAAAGGTGCGCATGGAAACACATATGGCGGTAACCCCTTGGCATGCGTTGCCAGCCTGGAAACGCTGCGCTTGATTGAGAATGGATATATGCAAAATGCCGCTTCTGTGGGTAGCTACTGTTTGGATAAGTTGATAACGATGCAGTCGCACCACCCGTCCATCGGCGTTATCCGCGGCATCGGACTTATGATTGGTATCGAATTCGTGGAAGATCGCGAAACTCGCAAACCGGCAGTAAAGATGCGCGACGTGGTAGTCGATAAAGCCTTTGAGCTTGGATTGCTCACACTCGGTTGTGGCACAAGCACGATCAGGGTATCCCCTCCCCTTTGCATCACCAGGGAGGAGATCGATGAAGGGCTTGCCATCCTTGACCAGGCAATCTCATTCGCTGAAAAGAACAGCGATTAAGCTACTTTTGGTTCACAATGCGTGAAGTGCGATAGAGAGTGTAATGCTTCCAGATTTCCGGGTCCGTCAACGGGATTACCTATTAGAGATATCAAGGGCTCTTACCCAGGAGCTTGATCTTGACAAGCTTCTTGAACGAATCCTGCACATCTCCCTTGAAATGCTCTCCGGCCAGGCTGGTCTCATCGCCTTACGCAGTGCTGCGGGCGGATGGAAGATTCAAGTTTCCACCGGTTTACCTCCAGCCTTTCAGCGTTTCCTTGAACCGCAGCTGGCTCAGATTTCAGAGGATCAGGATCCCCAGGATGTTGAGTTAAAAACAATGAACCGCATCCTGGGTAATTTTACCCAGGCTGTCAGCCTTGGTCGTTTGAGCAGTGTAGGATTACCGCTCATCACTGGTCAAAAGGTACTGGGAGTGATCTTTGTATTCCGCGAGTACGCTGCCTTCTCACCTAACGACCGTACTTTATTAGCGAGTTTTGCTGACCAGACCGCCATTGCTGTTCAGAACGCCCAACTCTATACCCAGGTTGAGAACGACCGGCGTCGCGTGTCTGGTTTGCTGGATTCGGCTGCCGACGGCATTCTAATCCTCACCCAGGACCTGCGGATTGAACGCGCGAATCCTTCCTTCGGTTTCCTGATTGGTAAGCAGCCTGAGGATATGGCAGACAAAAATCATGATGAGATCATACGCTGGGCAAAACAACCCCATGGAATGACCCTCTCCGACGCGATTACTGATGGCTGGCCGTTGACCCCCCATGCATCACTTTACGTGGAAGGTGATCTCAAACGGGAGCACAACCCACTTCCTGTTCCGGTAGGTATCACCTACGCGCCGCTCCTTTCAGACCAGGGAAAACTGGTCAATATCATTACCACCGTTCGCGATATCACCCGCTTCCGCGAAGCCGATGAATTGAAAGCTACCTTCATCTCGGTTGTGAGTCATGAATTGAAAACGCCGGTTGCCCTTATCAAGGGCTATGTCGGTACTCTCAGGCGTGATGATGCTCATTGGGATAAAGACATCGTGAATGATAGTTTGCAGATAATTGAAGAAGAGGCTGACAGATTGAACGAATACATCGAGAACCTGCTGGATGTGACGCGCCTGCAGGCAAGTGGTTTCAGCCTGAAGCACAATGAGACACAATTGTCTGAAATCATCAAACATGTTGCGGAACGGCTGCAAGTTCAAACCGGCAAACACTCCATCATCGTTGATATCCCGCAACCGCTGCCAATAATTGTGGCGGATGAAAACCGTATCAACCAGGTGATATCAAACCTTATTTCAAACGCGATAAAATATGCCCCCGACGGAGAGATTAGGATTACGGCTATTCAAAAAGGCACCAATCTCGTGGTCTGTGTCAGCGATGAAGGTCCGGGGATCGATCCGAACGATGCTCCGTATGTCTTCGACCGTTTCTACCGCGCACCTGATGCAAGCCGGCAGACAAAAGGAGCCGGGTTGGGATTGTTCCTTGCCAAAGCAATTATTGAAGCCCACGGCGGAAAGATCTGGATCGATCTTGAGGTTGGCAAGGGTGCCCGCATCTGCTTCTGTTTACCAGTCGCCAATCTGTAATTGCAGGACCCCTAACCGATTATTTCACAATTATTCAGGGTGGTATAATCACCCTGTTTAAAATTACTGACGAAAGTGTAAAAACATGCCAAAAATTCAAACTGCCTGCCCGCGTTGCAAACAGCCGATCCTGGCTGATGTTCAGTTGCTTTTCGATATGACTACCGATCCCACTGCAAAACAAAAACTGCTGGGTAGATCCACCAACACCGCCCGCTGTCAGGCCTGCGGTTATGAAGGTTTGATCAGCACCCCCATCGTTTACCACGACCCTGAAAAGGAATTGTTGCTCACGTATTTTCCCACCGAACTCGGGCTGCCGCTTAACGAGCAGGAAAAGCAGATTGGCCCCCTCATCAACCAGGTGGTCAATGCCCTTCCGGCTGAAAAGCGCAAGGGATACCTCTTCCAGCCAAACACCATGTTCACTTACCAGACTCTCATTGATCGTGTGCTAGAAGCGGATGGCATAACGAAAGAAATGATTGAAGACCAACAGAAGCGGATCAATCTAATTCAGCGCTTATTGAGTATGACCAATCCTGAAGACCGCGTCACAGTCATCAGGCAGGAAGCCGAACTGGTGGATGGTGAAACTTTCACCCTTCTTTCAACACTGATCCAATCAGCTGCTGCTCAGGGAGATGAAACCAACGCGAAACTTATCGGGCAGATCCAATCCGAACTGCTACACGAGACCGAAATTGGAAGAAAACTGCTGGCAGACAGCCAGGAGACCCAGGCGGCCTTGAAGGAATTGGAGAAAGCTAACAAGGATGGTTTGACGCGTGAAAAATTACTGGATATCCTTTCATCGGTCAAGTCCGAAACCAGCCTGGCGACCCTGGTGAGTCTCACCCGCTCTGGACTGGACTATCAGTTTTTCCAGGTTTTGAGTGAACGGATCGATAAAGAACAGGGTGAACCCAAACAGGTGCTTACCCTCCTGAGAGACAAGTTGCTGGATCTGACCCGTCAGATTGACACAGAGGTGAAAAAGAGGCTCGAAAACGCCACCAATTTGCTCGAATCCATCCTGAAGGACGAGAATATCCAGGAATCCATTGAAAAACACGCTGCGGAAATTGATGAATTCTTTACGCAGGCTGTCCAGGTCGAATTTGAAAAAGCCCATGGCGACAACAACCTGGAAAGAATGGAAAAGATTCAGAAAGTGGTTTCAGTATTAGATAAAATGACAGCGCCTCCGCCGGAAGTGGATTTGATTCAGAAACTGCTTGAGGCTGGTGATGAAAATGAACGTAAAAAGATCATGGCTGAAAACGAAGCCCTGGTGAACGATCAGTTCCTACAGACGATCAACGCTATTATCGCTGAAGGCGAAACCAGGAATCAGGCACCTGAGCTGCTGGAAACCTTAAGAAGCATCTATAAGATGGCGTTGCGCCAAAATATGCAAAAGAACATGCAAGCATAGACCTCCATCGAAAAAGTAAAACCCGATTCAAATGATGTTCTGAATCGGGTTTTTTGATTAATACCAGATATCTGCAGCAAACCACTTTCCAATATTCAATTATTAATGGTGTTAATTGATGGGATTATCCAGCCTGGTTCCATGACCGCGAACAGTGACGATGAACTGGTGTTTCCTGTCCAGTTCAGACAGCCTATCACGTAACCGCCGGATAAGCGCGTCAAGCGCCTGGTCTGATACTCCCGTAGCTTCCTCTTCCTCCCAGGTTTTCCTGATCAATTCATCACGGGGTACGACTTCACCCGCCTGTTCAAAAAGCGCATATAATAGGCGAAATTGCGCTGCAGAGAGTGGAGGATCCAGTTCCTCTCCCCCGATCCAAACCCGGCGGGACCTCGGGTCCAGCATAAGCCTGCCCGGGAGCTTGAACCGCGCAGGGTCCAGGTCGTCAATTGGCATGGTGGCATCTGAACTGTAAAAAGCCAATTTTTGGATCAGCGCTATCTGAATGATATCACCGTCACTGAGACGAACCATTTCTTCTATTTGCATCCCGGTAAAAAAAGTACCGTTTTTACTGCCAAGGTCTTCTATAAAACAACCCCCATTTATGTAGCTTACCCGTGCGTGATGCCTTGAAACCTGGCGGTCTTCGATCGTGATTGTACAATCAACATCACGCCCAATATCAAGTGACTCCCTGATGATCCAGCGCCTGCCTTCCAGCGGACCCTGAAGAGCAACCAGTACCGGGTATTCATGGGTAATCGGATCTTTAATGACAGCTTGATTCATATAATCCTCAAATAAAATTATACAGGATACTCATCAGGTATAATAGATTAAGAAAAGACTAATCTTGAAATTACCAGGTTTGGGCAACTAATGCAATGAGTGCACCTCTAAAAGCAGGCGAAACTTTAAGGGGACGCTACCGTATCCACCGCGTTATCGGGCAGGGTGGTATGGGGTGTATCTACCTGGCGGATGACCTCCGGCTGGAGGGCAGGCAGTGTGCGCTTAAGGAAGTTGAACACGACCGGACCTTGCCCCAGAATCTCATCAAGGAGGCACGGGAACAATTCCTGCGCGAAGCTACCGTCTTGGCACGCCTCGACCACCCCAACCTACCGAAGGTGTCTGATTACTTTTCCATCAATCGAAACGATTACTTGGTGATGGATTACGTACCGGGTGACGATCTGCGTACATTAATGATTGAAAAACGCGAAAAAGAAATGTTCATCCTTGAAAAGGATGTATTGAACTGGGCTTTTCAACTGGCGGATGCACTCAGCTACATGCATGCTCAAACTCCTCCGATCCTTCATCGCGATATCAAGCCGAGCAATTTGAAAATCACGCCATCCGGGCTTCTCAAACTGGTGGACTTCGGTCTGGTCAAGGTATTAGCTCCAGGTGAGGTAACCATAACCATATTACAAGGCCAGGGAACTGCGTTATACACACCACTCGAGCAGTACGGCGGTGATATTGGCCACACTGATGCTAGAAGTGATGTCTATGCCTTCGCTGCTACCCTTTACCACCTGTTAACCTCCAAACCCCCAACCGACGCCCGCCAGAGATTTATTTCACCAACCTCTTTGCAACCCATCCGAGAAATCAACCCTGCTGTTACTATGAAAACAGAAAACGCCATTCTCTGGGGAATGGCGCTCCATCCTGATGATCGACCTGCAACGATCGACCATTTTCGCGAAGCTCTTATCGGTAGCCGTCCGGTCTCAATACCATCTGGAAACAGGATATCAGTAAAATCCCCATCAGTTTATACAAGGAAGATTGGAAAACAATGGTGGATACTACTGGGTATGAGCCTGTTAACCCTGCTGATTACGATTCTGCGTTAACTTCTGTTTTCGTGTTTTCCACAAATAGTACAACAACCCAATACCCAGGCCAATAAGCATCCCGATCGCGACAACCACAACCACATAAACTGACCCTCTTGCGCTAAGTGGCAATCCTGAACCAGATAAACCCAGGGCTACCAGCAGATAGGCCAGGTAACCGCCAACACCAATAAAAAGCACAATGAGAAAATTCCATTTTGCGCTCATGTGTCTGTGGGTAAGCCAGCTAAAAAACAAGCTGATACCAATGATCAAAATATTGGCTAACAGCCAATCTGATACAGCTACCTTTCCCTGTTTGTGAAGCTGAACCACCATTGCTTCAGGCGTGGGTGTGGGCGGGATCTCCGTGGGGGTGCTAGCCACCGTTCCTTCCACGGCAACTGTAGGTTCAAAAGAGGTCACAACACCACCCGCATCAGTGATATCCAACCGCAGGATCTGGGAAATGAAAGCCGGGTCAGAGGTAACGCTTAACTGCAAACTGCCAATACTTGGGATAACGTACATGACGCGGGCAAACCCGTCGACCGTCTTTTCTTCCAGCTGTTCTACCGAACCATTCGTTGAACGGGTGTCGATTATGAACCTAACAATCGTACCATCTGGAACAAGGTTGCCATTGTTGTCAACGATCACACCGGCTTTGATCGGGATAGTATCGCCAGCCTTGTAGAGCAACGGCTGGCTATATCCTGCAGGAGGAGTGTTCAATGGTTCTGCTTCTGTAACAGGGGCTTCAATCACGAGCGGTATCATCTGGTTTGGATCTGGTGAAATAACATATGACAGGTCATAACCAATACCAGGTACGGATACTGGCAATCTGCCGATGGGCGTTAGTTCCTGCATCAGCACCCGCGCTGCTACGTCATAAAACTCGGGGGTTTTACTATAAAAAGCATAATAGGCAGAAAGTTTTGAAATATCCGTAGAATCCAGGTAATATGGCGCGTTGAACGCCAGACCGATAAGTTTTTTACCTCTTACCAGGTCAGGTCGTTCGTCAAAAAACCTCTTAAACGTTATCGCCTCGATTCGCTCCGTACCAAATTCTGTAAAGGAGAAAACAATCCAGCTTGCAGCATTTAAAGACACCAACGCTTCTTCCGTTCCTTCTGCTCCCTCAAGGATCATCCTGAGATTTTCATAACTATAAGCCGTCAAACGATTACTCTGAATGGGATCGCCCGCCCCGGAACCGTAAAGTCGTATCAGGGATTTCATGAGTGTGGCGGCGGGGAAATCGTTTTCGGTCGGACAGCTGCTGCATTGCACGTAAGTAAGCTCATCTGAGATAAAAACAATCCTGTCCTCTGGCCCGGGCGGATCGGGTAATACCGCGCTGAGGTCTTTAGAATCAGGGCTTATAAGCGTGACAGCCGATTGAGCGATCTCCATAACTTTTCCCTGACCCTGGCCAACCGTTTCGAGCAGGTATAATGACGGCATCACGTCTCCTGGCTCAAATGTCGGAAACAGTTTGTACTTTAATTGCAAGATGTTCATTACAGCGTCATCTAACCTCATTTGAAAAGCGCTGTCTTCTTCGTATTTTTGCACGAAATAATCGATCGTTCTCCCGATGGTTGCGTAGTTGTCTTCGTCGCCGGTGGCAACGATATTACCCATGTAAAGCAGATCGTTACCTGCCACTAGGGCTGTCCGCGCCACCTGCCTGGCATCAAAACCAGTGTTCAAAGGGTCAACAAATTTCCGTATTGCTTCACTTCCCAGATCATCACTAACGATCACCCCGCCCATCGACCGCCAGGGACTCAGCTCAGGCAGGCTCATAATCATTTCAACTGCCACCGGGTCAAATGAAACTGGTTTTGTCGATGGCCTGATGCTCCCCTGGAATCCCTGGTAACGAATATGTGAGAGGAGCAGTCCATCTACGATGCTCATCTGACCCTGATCCAAATTCGTCACCGCGAAGAATGGAGCAAGTTCAATTTGTTTTAACTGCTCAAGGGTTTTCCTGACCGTAGCAATCTCTATATCCGGTTGCCGGTCTGAACTCCCGCTGCCAGGGAAATGAGTTGCCACAACGGCTACCCGGTTCTTGCTGCCATCGTGTATTCCTTCAATGAAAGCTTTACCCATCTTTGCCACCCAAAACGGGTTACCACCAAAAGTCCTTACCCCAAGATCATCCCTGCCATCTGTGTTTATGATGTACAGCACATCCAGGGACGGTCCAAATAGCATGTTAATTCCAAGTGCCCTTAATTCTGATCCAAGCACTGCGCCAGCTGTTCTTGAAAGGTCACTGTTCCAGGTTGCCCCGATTGTCATCTGGTTGGGCAGATTGGTCAATCCGTAAAGAATATTGTCTCTGGGAACAAGATCACCTTCCTGTGTGACCGCGACCAGAAGGGGTGCGTAAGAAAGCAGATTATTGTAGGATTGCGCAGCATCCCGATTGGTAGTCTGTAGGTCCGTTACCAGTTGCTGCAGTGTGACCGAAGTGTTGTCAGGACCGGTGAAGTTATCGTTATCCTTCCTCAATACAACCCCGCCAATGTGTTTATTCTCGATTAAATCAATGATCCGGCTGTCGTCCTGGATGGTAGAACCCTGGAAAGAAACAAGGAATACTTGCCCCACCTTTTCTTCCACACTCATACGGGAGAACAGGCGTTGAACCTCCAGATCGTAATCATTGCCCTGGGCGTGAACATCCTCCAAACTTGTCACCGAAGGGCTGACAAGCGCGGCGAGCATTGTAAGAAGTAGAATGAGATTGATAGATTTTTTCACTTACTGATCCAAACATAGATTCTAGCTAATGATTTCGTCCAACAACTCAGGTTGGATATTCCCGCCTGTGATGATTGCCAGTGCAGGGTGTAATTGAATTTTACCAGCAAGTCGGGCTGCGAGTCCAACTGCCGCAGAACCCTCGATAATTTCATGGTACTGATGCCATGCGTAGCGGATCGCCTCCCGGATTTCTTCCTCACTAACCAGGATAACATCATCCATAAACATTTTCATCAGTGGTACGGTGATGGAATTATGATCGATCTCACCTGCAAGTCCCTCAGCGATACTGTCCTTTTCATTTACCCCTTGCTGAGAACCAGTTTGAAAAAGCTGGTAGGCATAAGAAGAGGATTCAGACTGTACACCAATTATCTTGGGACGATTCTTCAACGTACTGAAGAACAACCCCAATCCTGAAATCAATCCCCCTCCACCAACGGGTACGACCAGCGCGGAGATCTCCTTCGATCTTATCAATTGCTCTTCCAGTTCAACTCCGATCGTCCCCTGCCCTGCTACAACCAGCTCATCATTGTACGGGGAGATGAATATTTTTCCTGTTTGTTTAGCGTATTCCTGTGCGGTTCTTTCTGCTGCTACGTACCCCCCCTGGACAAGCCTCACTTCTGCGCCAAGTTTTTTCATCGCTTCAACCTTCACAGGGCTTGCATGTTCCGAAGCAAAGACAATGCACCCGCTGCGCCTTTTTGCTGCCGCGACCGCCACTCCCTGTCCGTGATTTCCAGCAGAGCAAGTCACCAGTCCCTGTTCAAGTGCCTTTTCCTCCAACGAGAAGATCTTGTTGGTGGCACCTCTCAACTTGAAGGAACCCGTAACCTGGTGATTTTCCCACTTATAAAAAAGATTAAGTTTTTGGTCATGTGAAATGGGTGTTGTAATAACATGGGTTCTGATGCGTTCACTCGCTTCGAGCACCCAATCAACAGGTATCACATCCGCCCCAGGATTCTTAAAGCTTTCTGCGGATCATCTGTGAAAATCCCATCCACCCCCAGTGCGAACAACCTCTTTAAATCAGTCTCTTCGTTGACCGTCCAGACATGAACCCGCCTACCTCGTTCACGCTCGATCTCCATATAGCGCTGGTTTACATCTATAAGGTAGGGATGGATGATCGATGGTGAAAGTCTGACGAAGTAAGCAGAGCGTGAAAAAGCTCCCAATATCCCGCCAGATGCCAGTAACCCTACCGGCACTTCAGGCAGCAACAGGTGCATCTTCCTCAGGTTAGCTGGGAGGAATGAGGAAAACAGGATATTCTTCTGGATATTGTGTTTCTTTACGATCTCCGCTACGATTTGTACCAGGTCGTCATTGCGGGAAGCATAATTGGTGAGCTCAACATTGATAAAAAGGCGTTTTCCCACACTCTCAAATACCTCATCCAGTGTCGGGATCTTTTCACCTTTATATTTCGAAAAGCGGAAACTCGCATCCAACTTTTTCAAATCCAACAGTAACAGCTGGTTGACCCGCCCGTTACCATCCGTGGTGCGGTCAACTGTTTGGTCATGTATGACTACCGCCTTTCCGTCAGCGGAGAGCTTCACATCCAGTTCGATCGCATCAGCCCCCTGGTCTGCTGCCAAATTAAAGGCAGAGAGGGTGTTCTCCGGGGCAAATTGGCTGGCGCCGCGATGCGCGAATACTACCGGCTTGGGCAGTAAATCGAGCATTTATAACTCCACGAAATATGACGAGGCAGCTTTATCGATCAGCTCCTTCGACATTACGGGGTCTCTTTGAAAGTACCTGGATATATCAATGATCTGGTCACACAGATCTCGCGGGTGCGATGCGCGCAACCGGCGGTTGTGCTTTACATACCATTCTTTCATCAGGTAATTCAGACCTTCGTCGGAATAGACAACCCCCTTTTGAGATGCAACACGCATGAAGATATCACGGTAGTGAGCTTCATCCGGATCGGTGATTTCGATCTTGTGACGCAAGCGCCTCAGAAATGCTTCATCCACCAGGTCTTTCGGTGGCAGGTTGGTAGAAAACATGACCAGAACATCAAAAGGAACCTCGATCTTCCGTCCGGTGTGAAGTGAGAGGTAATCAATGCGGTTTTCCAGTGGAACGATCCAGCGGTTAAGCAGGTCGCGCGGTCTCACCTGTTGCCTGCCAAAATCATCGATCAACAAAATGCCACCGTTAGCTTTCACCTGGAACGGCGCTTCGTAGAATTTCAACGTGTCGTTAAAAACCAGGTCCAAGCCTGTGAGTGTCAGTTCTCCTCCCACCATAATGAAAGGTCTGCGGATCTTCACCCAGCGTAGATCCTTCCTGCCTTTCATTCTGCCATTCTGTGCACTGGCTTCTTCCTCTGGCGCTAGCTGGTGATTCACAGAGTCGAACATGGTGATCACTTGTCCGTCTACAAAAATTGCGTAAGGCACATACATGGTCTGCGAAAGCACAAGGTTACCGATCGCACGCGCAACACTCGTTTTTCCATTGCCAGGTGCTCCAAAAATGAAAATGGATGTACCAGAATTTACCGCCGGACCCAATTTGTGGAATACCTCATCCCCGAACACCAGGTCACCCATGATCTGGCGCATGTTACGGCTGGTCACAAGCATCCTGCTCCGGCTTTGCCGGCGCACCGAGTCGTTATACGCCTCAAGCGGAACCGGTGCCGGTCCTGCGTACTGACTGCGGTCAAGAGCCTCTCTCGCGTGGGTGATCCCTGCACCGGTAATGGCATACAAGTACACGCCATCACCCAATCCCATTTGCGAGGACTTCACCTCGATCAGCTTATCGCGTTTAAGCGCGTCCAGCAGCTGGTCCACCATCCCTGAGAACGGCAGGCACAGGGCTTCCGCGACCTTATAACCGGTCATGTATCCCTGGAAATAAAGGATCTTCAATGCCAGGTCCTGTAAAAATAAGGCTCCAAGACCTGTATCTTCTATTGAATTGATGGGATTTGGAGTGAAATGGCTTGATGGGCTTGCTGCTGGGGTATTTTTATCTAAAGATGAAACCAGGTTCTGATCCGCCACAAAAACCCTCCGCTGTTGATATAAAAGGAAATAAATGCAACAATTCGATTATAGCATGTCGGCAGTTGGATTGTCTCCCTCTTAAATAATTGGTACTTTCCTTTCAATTCTGAAATTAACGACAATCGCCCCTGCAAAAGCCAGTATCAGCCCGATGATTCCCTGAAAATTTTGTGTTTCGTTGAGAAAGATCCACGAGAAGATGGTGATGAAGACAAGCATTGTGCCATTAATGATAGAAGACTCCACCGCGGTGAGTGTTTGAAGTGTGTAATTCCATAGCACAAAAGTGAAAGCTGTGTTAACTAATGCCAAAATCAGGATAATTATCAGGCTCTGCGTGCTTAATTTCGGAAGTCCTTGCCACAATAAGCCACCTGCCATCATTAGAATCGAGCCGATACCCATCGCCACCAGCGTGACCGCGATGGGGTTGACCCTGCCCTGGTGATTCATTTTTCGTCCGACAAGTGTGCCTATTGTATTTGCGATAAGGCAGATTATCCCGAAGAGGAACCCGAGGCTTGAATTTCCTTTGAAACTGAAGGGGAAAAAGAAAATGAATATTCCAGCAAGGTTGATGACTACACCAAGAACTTGCAGCCTGGTCGGGAATTCCTTGATAAGGAAAATTGCCGAAACCGTGACCAGAATGGAAGTTAGATTAAGCAAGAGGCTTAAGGTTGTAGCGGGTAGGTAATCCAGGCTTATGAATTGTGCCCCCTGGGCAATGAAATACGGAAATGTTCCCATTAAAATTACGAGCCACCAGTCGCTCCTTGTAAAGTCCCTGATCTGTACCCTTACATTTCGGTTGAAGGCAAAAGGCAGCAGGAACAGGAAAGCCAGGAAGTAACGCAGTGCGGCAAAGGTTAACGGAGGAATGTCACGCAAGCCAATCTTGATTAGAATCCATGAGGTGGACCAGATAATCACCACAAGGAAGCTCAGTAGGATGGCTTTGATCCTGCTTGGTGATTTACTCATGTTATCGGTCGATCGCAGAGATCTTCATGTCACGGATATTTAACTGAAGCGTATCCATACCGTTGTAATGGTTGACATCGATCGAATACGCAATGTCAAAGCGTGGCCTTTCTTCGAACCAGGTTTGATACCAGCGCGCTTGATTAAAAGCAACCGCCCTGTTGATGGGGCTTCCCAAGATTGAAAAGTTGAGGTGCGTGCCTTCCTTCCCCATCACCTGCATGCGTTCCACTTTGACCCCTCGCGAGATGAACAATGGCGCGGGATTGCCCATGCCAGTGGGCTGCAATTGATCCAGCAATCCGTAATATTCCGGTTTTAGGCGATTTATCTCAATCTCCATGTCGGCCTTGATTATGGGGTGCAGATCAATTCCCTTCAATCCCCGGGCGGCGATTTCCTGCAGCTGTTCGATCAGTCTTTCTTCGTTTTCCAATCGGACCGTGAAACCTGCCGCCATTTCATGTCCGCCGTGGCGTTCCAGCAGATCGGCGCATTCATCCAACGCCTTGGTGATATGAAACCCGGGAATGCTGCGGCAGGAGGCCCGGATGGTTTCCTCCAATCTCTCCCCCACGACCGCCGGTCGGTAGAATTTCTCGACAAGCTTCGACGCTACCAGTCCGACGATACCAGAACTATATTCACTGTCAAATGAAGTAATGAGGTACAACGATTCCAGGTCCGTCACCCCCTGCTGGGCTTTTTCCTGCGCTGCCAGCGTGGCTTTCTGTCGTTCCGAATTCTGATTGTCCAGTACTTGTGCTGCCCTGACCGCGTCGACTGAAGATTGAGAAACCAGTAGTTCATAAGCCTGCAGTGCTGATTCCATCCTTCCCGCAGCGTTCAATCTCGGTCCCAGGGTGAACCCGATCTCCGTCGCGGTGACCTGACGTACATCACGTCCAGATACCCCGACCAGGGCGTTCAAACCGATACGGTTCCCGTGCCTGATGCGGGTTATCCCCTGCTTGACCATCACCCTGTTTTCACCCGGTCAGCGGGAGCATATCTGCGACCGTCCCCAGAGCCACCAGGTCGAGCCACTCATCTGCCTTGCGCGCGTCCATTCCTTTCTTGCTGAACAACCCCTGCGCAATCTTGAATGCCACTCCCACTCCTGCCAGGTCCTTATAAGGGTATGGGTCGTTCTCCTGCTTGGGGCAGATGACCGCGTAACCCTCCGGCAAATCTCCTTTGGGGTAGTGATGGTCACTGATGATCAGGTCCACTCCCAGTTTCCTGGCAATTTGCGCCTCTCGCGGAGAGCGAATACCGCAGTCGACTGTTAAGATAATGCTCACGGCATGTTCCACCGCAAGAAAATGGATCGCCTCTTCGTTCAGCCCGTATCCTTCTTCAAAGCGGTTGGGGATATAGGGTTCAACTTCACCCCCCAACCTGCGCAGTACTTCCACCAGCAACACCGTGGCAGTAACACCATCGACATCATAATCGCCATAAATAACGATCTTTTCGCCGATGTCGATGGCCAATAACAATCTGTTCAACTGTCTTTTCAAGCCCGATCAACAAAAAAGGATCCGCTAACTCCCCATCTGATGTGAGGTATGCCCGCGCATCCTCAGCTGTACATATCCCGCGATTAAAGAGGAGCTGCCGAAAAAATTGCGGCTTATTCTGCCAGTGCATACAGCTGTCTTTGATCAATTGGCGGGTAGGTTACCCACTTCTTGGATTGATTAATGTCGGTCAATGTGTTTATCCTTGGCGCACAGAGTGATTGAGGAATACAGTAAGGGTATCAATTCAGGAAATCCTCTTACCTGCCTTGTTATCCGTCGCACAAGTATATACGAGCCGCGGGACACCCGCAAGTGAATTTTCCCTTTGCAATCTTTCAAGTAAAATAGTGTATCTTACATTAATAAATCCATGACACCTGACCAGATCATTACGCTAATTGTTTTCATTTCCGCGGTAATCCTGTTTGCCACCAACCGCATCCGCGCTGACCTTGTTGCCATCATGGTCATGGTGACGCTGGGCCTCGTGGGCATCGTCGAACCTGGTGAGGCTTTTTCAGGTTTCAGCAGCTCGGCAGTGATGACGATCCTTGGCATATCAATGATCTCTATCGCGCTGCAGTTGACTGGCGCTACCAACTCTCTCGGCAAGATTATCCATAAGGTTGGCGGCAGAAACGAAAATCTCCTCGTTTTAATGGTGACACTTTTCGCCGCCCTGGTGTCCCTTTTCATGAATAATATCGCGGCTGTAGGCGTGCTGTTGCCCGCTGTTATGTCGCTTTCCAGGAGGAGCAAAGTTCCACCCTCCCGCCTGCTCATGCCGCTGGCATACGGCACCATTCTCGGTGGAATGGCTACATTGCTGACAACCTCCAACATAATCGTCAGCGGCGCGCTCAAAGACGCCGGCTTGCCTCATTTTGGTATGCTGGATTACTTCCCCATTGGCGGACCGGTAATGATAGTGGGTATTCTCTACCTCGCCTTCGTGGGTATCCGTCTCCTCCCCTCCAGGACCTCTGCCAGCAACATCGAGGATAAACGCGAATTTACCGAAAAATTGAGCGACCTTTACCAGGTGAGAAAAAACCTGGTCAAAATCGAAATCCTGCCTGGATCGACCATGGCAGACAGATCCATTGAGGATGGGCACTGGTACAACCAGGTGCACATCAACATCCTCGCGGTCATCAGGGGTAGGGAATCCTTTTTTTCTCCCGATGCCTGCCTGGAATTGCTCGAGGGGGACACACTCATTGCCCGTGGCAGGGTGACAGAAGAAGTAGCTGATTCCTTAAAACTGCGGGTCTCCACCGTCGATTTTACCGGTTTCAAGGTTACAGACGAAGCCCATCCCCTGGCAGAGATTATTATTTCCCCTCACTCACGTTTTATTGGCAAGTCGATCAAGGAACTTGATTTCCGTGAACGCTACCTGCTGAATGTGGTGGGCATCTGGCGCGGCGGTAAGCCCATTGAGGACGAGTACGCTGGCCTCAGCCTGCAGTTCGGAGATGCCCTTCTTGTTCAGGGTCCCGCCATCCAGATCCAGAATCTGAAGAAAAGTGAGGACCTGGTCGTCCTGGAAGAGGATCCGGATGCAGTCCTGCTGCCGCGTAAGGGCTTGATGACGATCATCATCACCCTGGTAACGCTTACCATCGCGGCACTGGGTGTCCTCCCGGTTGCGCTTGTCGTCCTGGGTGGTGCGGTACTGCTCATCCTCACCGGCAGTGTCGGTCTCAACGACGCCTTCAGAAGTATTGAATGGAAGGCCATCTTTCTCATCGCCGGGTTGTGGCCGCTTAGCATCGCTTTGCAGGAAACCGGCCTTGCTGAAATTGCTGTCTCCGGAATCCTGAACCTCATGGGGAACCGCCTCTTCCATTTCGCTGGTAGCGGTCTTTCTATTTGTTTCCATGGTGCTGACTCTGTTGATGAGCGGTCAGGTCACCGCCATCGTCATGATTCCACTCGCGCTCGTCACAGCCCAGAGTACTGGCATCGATCCCCAGCCATTTGCCATGGCAGTTGCCATGGGCTGCTCCCTCGCCTTCATCTCTCCGCTTGGTCATCCTGTCAACATCATGGTCATGAACCCCGGCGGTTACACCTTCAAAGACTACGTAAAGGTTGGTTTTCCCCTCACCGTCCTGGCTTTTCTGATCATCATTTTCGGGATTCGGTTGTATTGGGGGCTATAATACACCTCCATGGAACATTCTCAATTCACCTTTAACCTGCTCAAGGAACAGGTCTCTGCCAGGGCTGGCGTTTTCTCCACCCCGCACGGACCCATCGAAACCCCTGTCTTTGCCCCGGTTGGAACCCAGGCCACCGTTAAAGCCGTCACACCGGCCCAACTCGAGGAGACCGGCGCTACGCTGGTGCTCGCGAACACCTATCACCTCTACCTGCGCCCCGGCGCGGACCTCGTGGCAGCGCATGGCGGCTTGCACCAATTCATGCAATGGCCTAAACCCATGCTCACCGATTCCGGCGGTTTCCAGGTGTTTTCACTATCGGATACACGCAAGGTGGATGAGGACGGCGTGACATTCAAAAGTCACATCGACGGTTCCACGCACCGCTTTACACCTGAAAGTTCCATCGGTATCCAGGAAAAACTCGGCGCGGATATCATCATGGCTTTCGACGAGTGCGCGCTACCGGATGACCTGGCTTACAACCGGGCGGCCATGGCACGCACCCACGCCTGGCTGGAGCGCTGCGTCAAGGCAAAAAAACGCCCGGACCAGGCTTTGTTCGGCATCGTCCAGGGAGGTGTCTTCCCGGAGCTGCGCCGTGAATCTGCGCGCTTTGTCGCTTCATTCGACCTGCCAGGTATCGCCATCGGCGGGCTTTCCGTCGGTGAGACCAAGGAGCAGATGCATGCCATGCTCGAGGTGATCGACCCGCTCCTGCCGCGCGACAAACCCCGCTACCTCATGGGCGTCGGCTCTCCTGAAGATTTGATCAATGGTATCCTCCGCGGCGTGGATATTTTCGATTGCGTGCTGCCCACCCGCCTGGCGCGCCATCAGGCGGCTTTCACCCTCAATGGCAGGGTCAACCTGATGAACAGCGGATTTTCACATGATTTTCACCCCATCGAAGAAACCTGCCAGTGCTACACCTGCCGCACTTTCACGCGCGCCTACCTGCGCCATCTCATCGTCGCCAAAGAAATGCTCGCTGCCACCCTCATTTCCATCCACAATATCCAGTTCCTCGTCGACCTGATGAAACAGGCGCGGCAGGCAATACTTGATTCTACTTTCCCGCAGTTCGCCGCCGCCTTCCTGGAGGCATACACTCCTCAACAAAGCAAGGAGCACGCATGAGTTTTCTACAATCGCTTATCCTCGGTATTATCCAGGGTATCACCGAGTTCCTGCCGATTTCATCATCGGCGCATCTCGTGCTGGTACCCTACATCCTCAACTGGTCGATCCCGGAGAGCCAGATCTTCCCTTTCGATGTGCTGGTGCAGCTTGGTACCCTGGCGGCGGTCATTATTTACTTCTGGAAAGACCTGTGGCGCATCCTTAAAGCCTTTGTTCTTGGGATCATTCAGCGTAAACCCTTCGAGCGCTGAGGATTCGCGCATGGGCTGGTACCTGGTGCTCGCCACCATACCCGGCGGGCCTGGCTGGTGTCATCCTCAAGGACACAGTGGAAGCGGCTTTCAATGATCCCAGGATGACCGCCTTATTCCTCTTCGTCACCGCCATCTTCTTAGTGGCAGCCGAGTTCTTCGGGCGACGCAGCCGCGGGCTTGAAAAGATGAAGTGGCCAGACGCGCTTTGGATCGGGGTCTTCCAGGCTTTCTCCATCTTCCCCGGCATCTCCCGCTCCGGCGCGACCATCACCGGCGGCATGACCCGCAACTTTGACCGCCCTTCCGCCGCCCGTTTCGCCTTTCTCATGTCCATCCCCATCATGCTCGCCGCGGGCATCTTCAGCCTGCCCGACCTCATCAAGGTTCCGGATTTGGGCTCCTTCCTGCCAATACTCATCGTCGGATTCATCGCCGCCGGCGTGGTGGGTTACTTCTCCATTCACTGGTTGTTGTCATTCCTCACCAGGCGATCGCTCATTTACTTCGCGGCCTACTGCGTGCTGCTCGGTTCAGCCGTGCTCATCATCATGGGCATCCGCCAGGCGAACCCGCAGCCCGCTGCTCCAGCAGTTGCGGCACCCATCGCGGCAAACACCACCGAGACCTTGAGCGAGATCCTGTATGTTGACGCCTCACCGTCGCTGGGATGGCTCACACCTCACGTAAATACCTGCGCCGCTTCAACCGCCGGCTTGTCCGTTGTCATGAATGCTGCCCCTTCCTCCAGTTCCACATCACAATCCCTGCAGCTGCGCTGGGGGCAACCCCCCGTTCTTGACCAGGACGCCGTGGTCATCGGGGAGGATGACCTGGTTTTCATCGTCAATCCTGAAAATACCCTCGATGAACTTCCCCTCGACCTGCTGCAGCAGATGGCGTCTGGCAAGTTGAAGGAGTGGAGCGCGGTCTTCAACGCCTGCCCGGAATGCTTCTCCGCTCAACCTGCTGATGAGCTATACGACCTGCCGGTGGAATTCCTGCTGTACCCGGAGGGTGACGACACCCGGGCGATCTTTGAAGCAAGCGTCATGGCGGATACCCCTTTGGCCGATTCCACCGCCCTTCTCGTGCCGTCTCCCGCGGAGGTGAACGCGGAAGTCGCGTCGGTCATCAACGCTTTCGGTTTCCTGCCCGCGCGGGCTGCTGATGATGCGGTAAAAGCCGTTGAGATCATGGACGGTGCCGAGCCGGTGGCAATCACGCGGCCGATCCTGGCGATAACCCCGTCAGAACCGCAAGCCGCCGTGGCGCAATGGCTGGCCTGCCTCCAGGACCAGATCGCCCCCTGAGCAACCTTCGCAATCCCATGAACCACAAAGGCAAACCCCCGGCTTTCACACCGGGGGTTTCTGATTTCTTGGGTTGTCAATCTACGACATCTCCAGGTAGCGGCTGAGTTCCCAGTCGGTCACGTTGAGGCGGTAATCGTCCCACTCTGACCATTTGGCGCGCATGAAGGCATTGTAAAGCGAGTCTCCCAGGGCACCCTTGACCACATCGTCATTTTCGAGCTCCAGCAATGCCTCGCTGAGCGAGCCGGGAAGTTCAACGATGTTCATGGCTTTTCGCTCGTCGCGTGTGAGTTCATACACATTGACGTTGTTCAGCGGCGCGGCCGGGGTGAGTTTCTTCTCCATGCCGTCCATGGCGGCGGTCAGCATGGCGGTATACGCCAGGTAGGGGTTGCACGACGGGTCCGGGCAGCGCAGTTCAGCGCGCACCGCGGTCGTCATGCCCTCGATGGCCTGCGGAATGCGGATGAGCGCCGAGCGGTTGGTCTGCGCCCAGCCCACGTAGACCGGTGCTTCGTAGCCGGGCACGAGCCGCTTGTAGGAATTGACCGTCGGGGCGACCACCGCCGAAAAGGCGCGCGCGTGCGCCAGCTGCCCGGCGATGAAGCCGTACGCCAGCGTGGACAGGTTGTAGGCGTCCATCCTGTCATAGAACAGGTTATTGCCTTTCAGGTCAAAGAGCGACTGGTGGCAGTGCATGCCAGACCCGTTGATGCCGAAGATGGGCTTGGGCATGAAGGAGGCGATCAGACCGTTCTGCGCGGCGATGGCCTTCACGGTGTACTTCAATGTCAGCACGTTATCCGCGGAGCGCAGCGCGTTGCTGAAGTGAAAATCGATCTCGTGCTGCCCCAGCGCGCATTCGTGGTGACCCACTTCGACCTCAAGCCCCATCGAATCCAGCGCTTGCATCAGTTCGGTGCGCACCCGTACCGCCTCGTCGTTGGGGGAGAAGTCAAAGTATCCGCCCACGTCGTGCGGCACCGGGTGGATATCTGAGCTGCCGTTGCGGCGGAAGAGGAAGAACTCCGGTTCCGAGCCGACCATGTACTTCATGCCCTTGCTCTCCAGCTCGGCCAGTTTCGTGCGCAGCCTGCCGCGCGGATCGCCCGCGAAGGGCGTGCCATCGGGGTTGTAAATATCGCAGAACAGGCGCGCCCGCTTCATGTTGGCCGGCGACCACGGCAGCACGGCGTAGGTGTCAATATCCGGTTTCAGGCGCATGTCGCTTTCCTGGATGCGCGCGAACCCCTCCACCGACGAGCCGTCAAACCAGATACCCTGGTTGACCGCGTCTTCCAGCCTGGAGATCGGCGCGTCAACACTTTTCACCGTTCCCGTTACATCCGAGAATTGAAATGAGATGAAACGTACATCATCCGCAGCCACCCGTTCGAACAGTTCCTTTTTATCCATCGTAAACTCCTTGTAAAAGAATTAAGGCATGCGTTTGGGCATGCCTCAATTTAAAGAGTCAGTATCAGCATCCCTTCCGCTTAACGTCACAGGCAAGCCATGCTGCCTGGCCGGTGTCAGCTATCTGTGCCGCGCGTCGCCACCCGGTTTTGTTCACTGACTTGCTTGGGAAGGGAGATTGAAGCCCCTGGCAGGGCTCCGGAGGCATCCGCTGATTGCTCGATTTTCCCCTGTGCATCCCCCCAGGGTTAACGTCCCTCTCGCGAAGGAGAACCTCCACCTCGTCATCTCGGTACTCCGAGATGCAGCCGCTGTTTCTCTCTCTATTCAATTGTTAATTGTGCCTATCATACAAAGTTTGGCGGTAAAAGTCAATAGTTATCTTATTAAGACACTGATTTCATGCCGGCGAGCACCGCCAGCGGTTCGTTGTTATCCGGTTCGGCGATGAGCGAGATGCCGTAATGGGTGTAGGCGACCTTTCCCTGCTGATCCACCAGCACCACGGTGGGCGCGCCGATCTTGAAATAGCGCTTCACCTGCAGGTACTGCCCCGCCACCACGGATCCCTTGTCGCTGAGGATGGGATAGGGTGAATCGTGCGCGCTCACATAGCGTTCGATCATGCGCGGACCGTTCGGCACCATCACCAGCACCTCGCAGTTCAGTTCCGTGAATTTTTGATAGTCATGGCGCAACTGCGCCATATGATTGGTGCAGTGCATTCAGGCAAAGCCGATGTTGAACACCAGCAGCGCGTTCTTCGTCTTCAGCAGCTCAGAGAGCCGGTGCAGCGTGCCAGTGTGATCCGGCAGTTCAAAATCCGGCGCGTTGTCGCCTACCAATAATTGTTCCATCAAGTTCTCCGTGAATTCCAGGATGTTATGGGCGTAAGTGTAACAGGTTTTGAATGCATTAGAGCTTACCACGAAAGTCACGAAAACTTCGAAAGACACTGAGCAACCTTTGGGAAAAAGACGCTTTTTCTGTCATTGCGAGACCCGCGAATTGTGCGGGGCGTGGCAATCTCCAAATGATGGTTTCGATAAGTGTAGGAACGAATCAGAAACGAATGTAGTTTGGTTGGTCAATCATCGGTTTCATCGTCATCGGGGCGGGAGGAGGTAAGGCGGTAGGCGCGGGAGGTAGCGACATTCATTTCGGAGAGGAGGTCGGAGAGGGAGGAATCGTCGCTGCTAGTGGCGAAACGAATATGCTTATGGACCTGGAGGAGACGGGCAAGCGCCATACCGGCGAGTGAGAGAGCGCGGAGGGTATCGGCAAGGACGACGGAATCATGGTCCTCAATGTTGCGGTTGTAGAGGATGTACATGTAGTCTTTGAGCATGGCGGCTTCGCCGAGAAGATTGCGCAGTTCGGCCTCGGGAAGCTTGGAGGGGGAGATGAGGCCGAGGTTGCGGGCATAAAACCCGTGTTTGAAGGCATTCTTATTGCCGGGTTGACCTCCCCTTCTTGCCTTTAGATCTTATGATTTGTTGTTTGCCTGACATTTTTCTCCTGCGGGAAAGTTAATAGGGCCTAGTGCATGAGTAACCAGGTTAGAATTTATGTTCTATTTTAATTATAACATACGTGTCAAGGGGTAGGAAAAAGAAAAATTAAACCACAGATAACACTGATAACACTGAAAAATCAATATCGTGTTTGTCATTGCGAGACCCGTGCTCGATACGGGCGCATGGCAATCTCTGTGGAGGGGGCGCAGCGATGCTCCGCCCTGCATGGAACGAGTATTTAGGGTATGCAATAGACGCAGCGAAATAGATTAAGAAGATGGTTGCGGATTAATATTTGACCCTGGTTTATAGGTCAATCCAAACATCTTGTCCGCCAGCCAGCCGCGGAAGGACTCATTATCAAAGAACTGCTTGAACAGTTCGGTATCATCCTTCAGCAGCGCAGTAATCACCCTGGCCAGCGCTTTATCATGCTCGATGCGCGCATTTTGTCTGTCCGAATTGTTCTGTGCATTCTGATAGGCATTATCAGCCGCCAGTTTCTGGGGTATCTCATCTGTGATCATGTGCGAATTCGGTCTGTATCCGACCAGGGGATATTGCCAAACTGGTCATTAAAAGATTTCAAGATATTGGAAAGTGGTTCCAATTCCGGTTCGGTTTGTGCCCACCAGCCGGCTTGGAACCGGGTCAATTTCCGCATCCTCATCCGGCAAGCTGGATTTCTGATGGCCTTGTTTTTCAACCCGGTAGCTTTCCATATCAATCGATTCAAGAATTCCTTTGGAAAGATCCTCTTCCATTGGTGCGGGCAGCTTGGGTATCAGGAAATTCAGAAAGATGGACAGTTTTTCCCATCCGGCATTGGTGTAAGGCAAAATCGAGCGACAGAAAGGCATAGGTGCGGGTAAAGGCTTTGGCTTTGCTCTTAAAATCCACCTGTCCGTCTTCATCCAGTTCGGTTTTGTAATCTGCCACACAGGCATCCAGAATTGGGTCAAGCTGTATCGCGCTGGGCGCCACTCAGATAGCGTTCCACCAATTGGTCCACCTGGTAATCGGAATAGATCTGGTACCCATCCAGCGCGGATTTCAAGTCATGCAGCTTATTCGGATCAGTCTCATCCGCCAGGATGGTGGTGCGGTAGTAATCGGCGAAAGGATTCCTGGATGGTATCGATGTCATTCATGAAATCCAGCACAAAGACATCATGCTTTTGTGGGTGTGCCCGGTTGAGGCGCGAGAGGGTCTGCACGGCTTTGATACCGGTCAGTATTTTATCCACATACATGGTGTGCAGCAGTGGTTCATCATAGCCGGTCTGGAACTTATCGGCGCAGATCAAGAAACGGTATGGGTCTTCGATGATCTTGTCGGCAATCTGACTGCTGGGAAAGCCATTCATCGAGGCTTCGGTAACTTTTGCCCCGCCATATTCATGTTCACCGGAAAAAGCCACAATGGCTTTGTATGGGCTTTTGCGTTCGTCCAGATAGCTGCTGATGGCATGGTAATACTGGATGGCACGCTCAATGCCGCTGGTGACCACCATGGCACGCGCCTGCCCGCCGATCTTGTTCATCGGCAATCACCTGCTCATGGAAATGGTCCACCATGATCTCAGCTTTAAGCCGGATGGCATGCTCATGGCCTTCCACGTAACGGCGCAATTTCTTGCGTGCACGTTTGACATCAAACTCCGGGTCGCCTTCAATCTTCTTGATCAGTTTGTAATAGCTGTCGATGGGTGTGTAATTGGCCAGCACATCCAGGATAAAGCCCTCCTGGATGGCCTGCTTCATGGTGTAGCTGTGGAAGGGGCGGTGTTTGATCTTCTCGCCTTCCTGATAGGCTTCACCAAAGATCTCCAGGGTCTTGTTCTTGGGTGTGGCAGTAAAGGCAAAGTAACTGGCATTGGGCAGCAGCTTGCGTGATTCCATGATGCGGTTGATGATGTCTTCGGTGGTTTCGTCATCTTCCTCGCACCCGCGGTTGAAAGCGCCATGGACATGGCCGCCGAGGTCCTGCCGCCCTGGCTGGAATGGGCTTCATCGATGATGATGGCAAATTTGCGCCCGCGCTGCTCGTTGCCGATCTCATCCAGAATGAAGGGGAACTTCTGCACGGTCGAGATGATGATCTTCTTGCCCGATTCGATGAATTCGCGTAGCTGGCCGGAACCTTCGGTTACTGCGCCCACTGGTGGCGCTGACCTGGGCGAACTGCTTGATGGTGTCGCGGATCTGTTTATCCAGAATGCGCCGGTCGGTGACCACGATGATGGAATCGAAGATCGGCTTATCGTCTTTTTGCAGACCAATCAGCTGGTGCGCCAGCCAGGCGATGGAGTTGGATTTTCCGCTGCCGGCCGAATGCTGGATCAGATAGCGCTTGCCGCAGCCATGCTGTTTGCGTGTCTGCCAGCAGTTTGCGCACCACGTCCAATTGGTGGTAGCGCGGGAAGATCTGCACGCGGATTTCTTGCGCCTGGTTTTTTCATCTTTGGTGTTCGACGATCTGGGCGTAATTTTCGATGATATTGGTCAGGCTTTCGCGGGTGAGGATCTTCTTTCCACAGATAGTCGGTCTTAAGTCCGTCCGGGTTGGGCGGGTTGCCTGCGCCGTCGTTCCAGCCCTTGTTGAAAGGCAGAAACCAGGAGGATTTGCCCTTGAGATGGGTGCACATGCGCACTTCGTGGTCATCCACGGCAAAGTGCACCATGCAGCGCCCGAATTCGAACAGCTTTTCGCGCGGATCGCGGTCGCGCTTGTACTGCTCCACGGCATCGGCCACGGTCTGTTTGGTGAGGCTGTTCTTGAGTTCAAAGGTGATGATCGGCAGGCCGTTGATGAACAGGCACAGGTCCAGTGCCAGCTGGGTTTCATCGCGGCTGTAGCGCAGCTGGCGGGTGACCGAAAAGCGGTTCGGGCGTAGCGTTCGACCGCCGTTGGGGTTGCCGGGAGGGGTGTGCCATAGAATAGGTCGATCTGATGCGGGCCATGCTCAACCCGTTGCGCAGGACATGGATGATGCCGTTCTTGCTGATCTCGCCCTGCAGGCGTGCCAGGAACTTGCGCCGGGTGGGGCTGTCGTTACCCAGGTCCAGCGCTTCAGCGATGTCCGGACGGGTGGCGTCCAGGAAGGCGGAGAGCTGCGCCAGGTCCACGGTGTACTCGCGGTCAGTAATCCTCCGCCCGGCTGTATATCCAGCCGCTCCCGCCGTAGGGTTCGGGCTTTTCCCCCACCACACCTGTAACCGGGGCTTTGGAGAGGCCGGTGAGGGCGCTGCAGATCAGGCTTTCCAGCCCCTTTTCGCTGGTGTCGCTGGTCATGTTTTTCCCTCCTCCCGGTCCTCATCCAACCCATCCAGTATTTCCTCCGCGTCTTCTGGCAGATCATCTTCCAGGAGTTCTGGTTCCTCGAGTTCGTCTGGCAACTGTGCGGCCGCTTGGCGTATATCCAGTTTTCCAGTAACTATATCTGCGATGAGTCGAGGCGGTATTCTTGTAATATTTCACTTTCATATCTTAAATTTTTCAATCATTGTATTAATAGAAGTATCAGATTGCTGAATATAGTCAGTGATTAATATTTGCTCGAATATTGGGGGAACTAAACATGGTAAGTATTTAAAATCATCCCAACTTAAATTTTGTCGTAACCCAGAACCTAACCCATATATTATTTTAATTAAGTCGTAATTATGGAGTAATAAGTAACCATATTTGCTAATTAACTTATCCTTACGATTCAAGCATAAATAAGCAGAAGTAATTATTCCTTTTTCATTACACAAACCAAATCGCAAACTTGTGTGATCATTTTGTAAATCCGTTGGTCGTACAATAATATCGTTTTTTTCGATTACTTGATAAGTCTCAAAAGATGCAGGAACAAGGCCATGCATTTTTTCTTTAGGTTTAACAATTATTTTTCCGTAACTCAGTGATAATACTTTATTATTGATCAGTCTAGTATTGAGGGTTTTCCTTTTCTCCTGAAAACATACTTTTCCAGGAAGAATTTCCCAATGTTCCGGAATATCACCCAACCATTCAATACCAGACGGCTTCATCTTTGCATTGGGGTCAAGACCTCGAGTGACAGCCTGGTGGATGATGGCCTGTTTCTGCTCCTCCAGCAGCTTGATCAGCTTCTGCTTGGCGCGGATGTAGCGCTTGATGCGCCGGTCCATATAGTCCAGGTAGCGCACGATTGCGTTCTGCTCTTCCAGTGGGAGGGAGAATACAAGCAATTGAGCCAAATTCAGGTGTGTAAAGTCTATTAAATCCGTGCCCCAATTCCTTTGGATAATTGTGCAAATTGTCCCACAAAAATATGAGTCTTAAATAATAATTCGAAATACTTGACATTTTAATCAAAATTTTCCTAAATACTGAATAATCAGGGCTAACAAGACCTTCAATAGATGAAAGACCGAACATTGAAGACCAGGCTTGCATTCTATTCATTACCAAATCACCAGGTCGACATACTTTATACTTGGAGAGGTCTTCAGCTAAAGCAATTCGATTTGATGCTTGGTTTTGAGGAATGAGTCCCCTTGTTCGTGTAAGCGATAGAAGCAGCCCGTTCCTATTTCCACATCGTTCGTCTTTTTCAAAGAACAATGTTTTGATACGTCTTAACTGCCAATTGTCTTGGTAAAGCTCCTAACCATGGCTGTCCAGATTCCTTGTAACATTGATAGGGGCAATTAGTCATACACCACCCTCTCGGAGTAAATCATCTGGGTTCCAGATTTGCTCGGCTATAGCCCGATATAGCTGGCTCCGATCTTCTAAATCTTTTCTTCTGGAACTCCGGGTGTGCCTTGAAAGGTAGCCCGCTCTCCGCAACAAACCTAAGGAAATCAGGATTGCGATCATAACATCTGCAGATGGAGGGACCGGGCAAGCATATTCTGAGTGTTGTAATGATCTAGTTTATCCCGGTAAGGCAAATCGCCATAGCTGGCATTAAATTGCTTTGGGTAGCAACAGCAACCCGCCGATGCGATTCCGGAATTCAGAAAAATCAGAAGGATGAGAAAACTCAGCTGCATGGCGCTCGGAATGATCGGCCCAGATATGCTCCACCTCATAAGCGGTGTTTCCCTTCGCTCACATATTCAAGATAACGGGAGGGTTTGCCTGATTGAACCTCTACATAATCTGTTATCCTGGCGAAGATGCGATGAATCATGTAACGATTCTGCTGGTGCATACGCTAACCCGTCATTGGTGGCAAAATTCTCGCATTCTTTGCTCAATAGGATTCATCCTGAACTTATTGTGCCAAGGGCCCTGGTGTCAAGTCCCCGAATTTCCCGCATAACCAGGAACATCGCATATTGCATCGTCGAATAAGCGATCAAGCGGAAATTCCACAGACGCCAATGTCAGCAGAATATCCAGATACTGCGCCACCAGGTTCATCTTCCGAAAAACCGTGTCCTACCGTATCGCTTGCTTTTCAGAGGGGCGAAGCAGAAGCATGTGGTGCAGGGTAAATCCCAGCTGGGCAGTTGTACAAGCACATACTCCAGACCGGGCATGGGCTGTTTTGAGGCTTCCATAAGCTCGCAGATATTGCCGGCTGTAAAAGTCAAAATCTCTCTTTGATAAAGCGAAGAAAATCACGGTTGTTGAGCCGAACTGCCCTGACGGCGGCATCGCGTAGCCAGCGATGAAACTCGGTACCGATGCGGTCGAAGTCCTCAGGCTTTGCGTTTTTCTTGCGTTCACGGATCTTTTGCGAATACTGGCTGCGAAGCCATGCTCTTGAAGAAATCGGAAGCACTCTTTATCACGCCGTATCAGTTCCCGGATCGGTCACGCCAGCGATTATTGGTGCTTGCCCGCGCTGCGGGATCGATATTGGCGAGCAGGTACCCCTTGAGCATGTCCGTGGGGCTTAATGAAAGCCCGCGGTCATTCATGGTCTCAAAGATGGTGTAGGCGTCGTCGTCGGAATAGGCGGTGATTTCAACCAGATGCACATTTTCCAGCAGCCAATCGATGAAATAACGGTAAAGCGTCACCGCGTAACTCATCGGGATATATTTGTCTCAATATCCTGATAACGTCGAACTAGATTATTGACGAGTTTCAGAAAATCCGTTGGTTCGACGGGATCACCATCAAACAGCTTGCGCATGCACTCATCACGTTCGATTCATCCCGATCATTCCCATCTACCAGATTGAAGCCTTGAACCCCATACCGCTCAGAGAAAGATTAGATCATCCACATTTACCTGAGACAGCACGATCACGCTGGAGATTTCGTAAAAACATCAACAACAATGTCAGACTGGTAAGGCGCTGCTGTCCATATCAATATACTTACCCTCCTCTTTTTTGCTAAGGATAATTGAACCTAAAAAATAATGGGGATAATTCTGCAACTTTCGTCCGGGGCATGGCAATATTGTAATCATGAGAAATTTGCCAGATAAATCGTCCATAAGTTCCTTGATCTGCTTATCCTGCCATTTGTATTCACGTTGATAGTAATCAATCGAGTACTTCACACCCTTGAATAATTGTCGAACGGTTCTGGCATCTCCATGAATTTCGTCCATCTATATTCCCCCCAAGTAATCTGCATCCAGCAAGCCCTCGGTTTTGTTCTCCAGCCCAATAATATCGGCACGAATCTCCTCCAACGACCGCATCGGTTGGCGTTTATAAAAGTAAGCTGCGTGAAGCTAATCTCGTAACCAATCTTGATGCTATCCGTGTTGTACCAGGCATCCGGTGCGTAGGGCAGCACCTCGCGTGTGCAGGAAGGTGTCGATCCCGCCTTCCTCCAACAGGGAGACCTGCTCGCGTATCGCGCAGGTCGGGGTCCGGCTCGTACTCCACGACGCGAGGTTTACCGTGCCATTACGCTTTCAAACAGGCCATGCAGGGGGTCGGTGGGGTACCTGGTTTGTGGACCTTCTTCAGCACCGCCGGAGTGGATCCCATCGCCCGGTTTCCTTGGAGGCCTTCATGTCTGACGCTGAGAAAACCCGTTCGGGATCGATCCCCCTCAGGCGCAGGGGTCGCTCTACCGTGACCTTCCAGTAACCGAAAGAGCGGCATTGGGGAATATCTTTGATTGCTCGGTTTCCTCGAATCCCAGGAAGGCATCACAGATCCGCTGGATCACCGCTTCGCCTCAATTCGCAGTTCTTCTTGCCGAGGTTCTTACGCAAGGGGGTGACCACTGGGTGGCGTCGATGAACTGAACCCTACCGCGGCGATGCTCGCTTTGCGGTTGCTGATGACCCAGATGTAGGTGGCGATACCGGTGTTGTAAAACATATTCAGCGGCAGCGCGACGATGGCCTCCAGCCAGTCGTTCTCGATGATCCAGCGGCGCACATTGCTCTCCCCCTGGCCCGGCATCACCGGTGAACAGAGAGGAGCCGTTGTGGACCTCGGCAATGCGGCTGCCCAGCGCGGTCTTGTGTTTCATTTTGCTGACCATGTTGGCCAGGAAGAGCAGCTGACCGTCGCTCGAGCGTGTCAGCAGCGAGTATTCCGGGTCACCGGCATGCTGGATGATGAAACGCGGATCCTTGACCCCATCCTTGCCGCCCATGCGCTCGAGGTCGCTCTTCCAGCTTTTGCCATAAGGCGGATTGGAAAGCATGAAGTCAAATTCCATGGAGGGGAATGCATCATTGGAGAGCGTGGAACATTCCGGACCCCCGACCAGGTTGTCGGCCGCTTCCCCTTGCCTTTGAGCAACAGGTCAGCCTTAGCAATGGCGTAGGTCTCGGAGTTAATTTCCTGCCCGTATAGATGGGTGGTTACCTGCTTTCCATTCAACATGCCAAGTTCTGGAGGGTTTCCTCAGCCACAGTGAGCATCCCACCGGTGCCGCAGGCGCCGTCATAAAGTAAATAAGTACCCGATTCAATCTTTTCGCAATGGGTAGAAAGATCAGGTTAGCCATCAATTTGACCGCGTCACGAGGCGTCCAGTGTTCCCCAGCTTCTTCATTGTTTTCTTCATTGAAGCGACGGATCAGCTCTTCAAAAATGGTACCCATGGCATGGTTATCCAGCCCGGGCTGTTTGATCGGTGCCGTTACCATTCATCACCGGGTTGGGGCTAAGGTTGATCTCAGGAGATAAGAAATTTCTCAATCAGTGTGCCAAGCGCATCGGCTTTGGAAAGGCGCGGGATCTGATTGCGGAACTCGAATTTATCCAGAATATCCTGCACATTGGGGGAAAAACCATCAAGATAGGCTTCGAAATCTGCCTTGAGTTGCTGCTGTGATGCGCGCTTGACGCAGGTCGCGAAGCGTGAATTTCGAAGTATTGTAAAACGCGTGCCCGGAAGCCTGTCGGAGCGCATGGTCCTGATTGACAATTTTCTGCTGATCCAAGAGGGTCTTCATTTTCA
>CAWFCH010000008.1:0-363196 GCA_963814295.1 uncultured Chloroflexia bacterium | reverse complement strand
TTGCGCCTGATGTAACGGAAGCGGATATCGATTACCACACCGGAGTTTTCCGCAAGGCTGTCTCGAAGATCCTGGATTAAGTTACGGGATTGTATATAATCCCCCTGCCCGCAACAGATCAGGGGGATTGTTTGAATTTAACCCAAAACGCTTGTTGATTTTTCGCAAGCCATCCCAGACTGGCTTAAGTACGAAGTAGAGCAGCACAAGCGGGAAAAGGTGGATCATAGCGCTGATCTTAAATGGTGTGCCTTTGATCGACATAAAGAGGAAGATTGGAACGAGGAGAAAGATGAAATAAATAAAAACCCAGATTTTTTCTTTCTTTCGCCAGATGAAGACAGCAGCCACAGCTGCCAGGATGCTGAAAACTGCGTCCACCCACCATACCCACAGCCCTCCCGGTTGCAACGCGCTATTCAATGCCGTGTATGCCATGTAAATATGACCCGCTCCCGCCAGCAAGAGCATGTAGGAAAGATATTTCCATGACTTATTGAACTGCTCTTCGGTCATCGCTGGTTTTTCAACCGGGGCGGATGCCTTGTACCCGGATTGTGTCTTCCTTTTTGTTTCCTGGTTGCTGCTTATCTTCTTCATCGCTTTACGGTATGTAAAGAGAAGGAGCAGGATGACGCCAAAAATGAGCGCGTAATACTTCAATTCTTCCGGATTAAAATTTGACATGATATTACGATTAATCTCCCTTTTCCGGGATACTTACACTGAGATAAATGGTGGCGTCCAAAGCGATTCACCCTGGACGCCACTCATTATACACATTTACATTGCATAGAGGCAGCTTGTATAAGAAATCGAACTGCTGCCGGTCAGAGAGAAGGTCAGGTAATCTCCTTTTCTTCCTTTGTGATCTTGCGGAAGGCGTCCTTGATGGGCAGAATACCAAGGTGAAGCTTGGGGTTCATGTCGTCTGGTTCGCCGTAGTAGTCTACCAGCTTCTTGGCCGGGTCCTTCTTCTGCGTGGAAAGCGAAACCACGATCATCAGGATGATGGCGGAGAGGAAAGCCACCAGGGATGCAACATAAACCGCGTCCCAGAAGGCACACCACCAGCCGTCATTACTGAACACAGAAATCGTAGCATCGGGAACGTACTCGCACACAACCGCTGTGGATTGCCCGCCCAGGCCAGTGTTAAAGAAGAAGATGGTTGCCAGGATCCATACAATGAAACCGCCGATGAATGCTGCATTTGCCCCTGGAGTTCATGGCGGCGGAGCAGACGGCCAAATGCAAACGGCGTGAAGAGGCCCACCAGGAGCAGCGTCCAGGCGACAACAGATAGCTCGGTACCGTTTGCGACCAAAGGGCAATTGCCAGGCCAACGACCGCATTGACAAGTACCATGATGCGGGTTGCCCACAACGCCTTCTTGCCATCCAGTTTCTTACCGGTGATCAATGGGATGAGGTTCTCGGTCACGGCTGAAGCGCCTGCCAGCAGGGAGCTGTCAGAGGTGCTCATCAGCGCTGAGACCAGCGCAGCGATGAAGATGGCCGTTAACAGCGCCGGCATATGGGTCATCGCGGCGTGAACCAGCAGATAGCGGATGTCTCCATCCCCGGGTTTAGCTTAAAGGTCATGATACCGATCAACGGGCTCATGATACCAAAGAACAGGTAGAGCACGCCGGCGAAGTAGGAGCCGTATACCGAGGTCGCCTGGTTGCGCGCAGCCATCGAACGCTGCATCAGGTCCTGGGTAGCCACCGAGCCAAGTCCGATCGCCATCCAGGCTGCCAGCCAATACATCCAGCCAGTAGCGCCGGTATAACCCAGGTAGCCCTCACCGCGGATAGGCAGAAGGTTGAACGGCTCCGAGACGTACGTAGAACCCGCGCCTTCGATCAATCCAGGGAAGCCTCCGACAGCTTTGAGCATGAAGATGAACACCAGCGTGATACCGATGGAGGTCAGGAACATCTGGAAGAAATCCAGCATGGTATCCGCCATCATACCGCCCATCATCGTGTATCCTGCCACGATCGAGATGACGATTACCATCCCCCAAATCGGGTCAATACCAAAAATACCCTGGGCGATGGCACCGCCTGCCACGATCTGCGCGGCTGTCCACGAGAAATATGTCAGCATTTGCGCGACGACCGAGAGGACGACCGTGAGCTTGTTATACCTGCGTTCGAAGAAATCAACGATGGTCACGTATTTTGCCCGCCGCATCAAGCGGACGAAAAAGAACCCGGACAGGAAGAGACAGGCAGCAGCGCCAAAGGGGTCAAAGATAACTCCCTGGAAACCGTAGTCGTACGCCGTCTCAGAAGCCCCCATCGAGTTTCAGCCGCGAACCAGGTGGCCATGATGAATGCCACCGCCATGTGGATGGGCAGCCTCCTGCCAGCCACAACGTAGTCTGTATTATCCTGGACCTGTCTTCCCGCCCAAATACCCACTGCGATGCGGACTACAAAGAAAAGTGCGATAAACAGAATGACCAGCCAAGCGTATTGATAACCTTCAAGAACCATTAGACCCTTCCTTTCGTTATTAATGCGGATAAGATGGGTAAATTGCCAACTAAGCGGTCACTTCTTTCAATGTATCTTCCAGTCTGTTCAGCACTTCATCTATCTGTGGATACTCGATGACAATGGGCGGTTCAATGCGGATGGTGTGCGCGCTGGTGAGCGTGCCGGCTACAAGTACGCCGCGTTTGAAGAGTCCAGCCGCGACCTTGTAGCCCACTTCCGCGTCCTTGAAATGCTGCCCAATGAGAAGCCCTTTGCCGGATATGTAATCATAAATATCGGAATACTTCTTTTCCAGAATTTTCAGGGATTTCATGAAGTATTCGCCCTTTTCCTTCGCCAGCTTGGGATAATCATCGCGCAGCACCACGTTAATGGAAGCAATAGCCGCGGAACAAGCCAGCGCCCCGCCGCCGGTGGTGGTGGTGTGAATAAAGGGGTTCGGGTCCATCATGCACTGCCAGATCTCTTCGGTAGAACAGAAGGCACTGACAGGCATAACACCGCCACCCAGCGATTTCGCCACTGCGATGATATCGGGTTCAACGCCCCAATGTTCCACGCCCCACAACTTACCAGTGCGACCGAGGCCGGTTTGAACTTCATCGGCGATCAATAGTACGCCATGATCTTTGGTGGCTTTGCGGATGCGCGGCCAGAAATCATCCGGTGGTACGATAGCGCCCGCTCTCCCCTGGATGGGTTCCATCATCACCGCCGACACACCGATACCCACCTGGTCGCAGATGTCAAGTTGGCGTTCCACCGCGGCAGCATCACCAAATGGCACGTGGTAAACCGCCCAGCGTAGAGCAAACCGGGCGGCACACGGTAATCGGCCTTACCGAGCATGGAGAGTGAACCCATCGTCTTGCCGTGGAAAGCCTTGGTGGCGACGATAAAGGCGGATTTCTGGGAGTACATCTTGGCAACCTTGATCGCACTCTCAAGCTCAGTTCCGCTGGCGGAGAAGAAAGAATACTTGATATCGCCGGGGGTGATATCCGCTATCAGCCTGGCCAGCACGCCGCGCAGTGGGTCGATCAATTCCTGGCTGGGCATTGGTGTACGCCGCAATGTGCCGCGACTGCCTTCACCACATCCGGGTGGCTCCAGCCGTGATCCATCATGCCATAACCGCCCAGGCAGTCGATATATTCCCGTCCAAGCACGTCCCTGAAGATCGCTCCCCGTCCCGTCCATTCCACGCAAGCCCAATCGCCCGCTTCGGTCACTGACTTGCGGTAGTCAAGCCAGCCTTTATTAGACCTGAGAAGTTTTTAATGTCTCTTCGATGACCTGTTTTCCCTCGACTTCACTTACCTCAGGTTTCTCGATGAGCTCCAGCCAACGTTCAGAATAGGATACGGCTCTTTAAGTTCTGTGGCATTTCTCCTCCTTGAATCAAGAATGAATATGGGCTTACAGATAAGCAAAGGAACAACAAAAGTGTTGCCGATTTCACACGATAATGAGTTGGGAACTACCGATAATAATGGGAAACGATGGGAAATTTGTCATTTTTCCCAACATGATTATTATTGCAAAATAATCTTTCATGTCAAGTATTTTTAAGTCATAATTTTTCAGGAAAATCGTCAAATTAACATCTTTCAGTGGCAATCGAATCCAAATCTTAAAATTTTCTTCCTGGTTGCAAGAAAGTATTGTAATTTCGGAAATAATATCTATAATATATGTATATTTCAGAAATGGGTTTGGCTATCATGATAAAATTAGACGCGATTGACAAAAAGATATCAGACCTTCTATGGTAGATGGAAGAATGAGCTGCGCCCGCATCGCCAAACACCGCATCGGTGGGGAAATTTCAGAACGCGCGGTGCGGTACCGTATCAACAGGCTAATCACTAACGGAGTAATCTCAATTCGTGGCAATGTCAATGCTGAAGGGATTGGGTTGCCTGTCTGCGCTGATGTATTCATCGAAGTGGAACCCTCTCTAGTCAAATCCATCGCCACGCTGCTTGCCAGAATAGAATCCATCAGTTATCTCGCCTACTCCACTGGACACACCGACATCAGCATCCAAGTATTCGCCCGTGACAACAATGAATTATTCACCTTTGTCACAGACGTGATAGGCAAGATACCCTGGCGTACGCAGAACACACATCTCCTTTGTGCCGTTAAGAGAACGAACGACCATGTCTGGCCCATTCCGTCCTTGATGCAGGTCAGGAGTGACCCTTAACGCTTCTAACTGGTTTGTGCTCCCCTGGTAATCCTGGATGCGGGGGGATCTCTGCATTCTGATTAATTAAATTCTTGGTTTACAAAGGAGGAACGATGGCACCAGAGATCGATAAAGCAAGTCTCGTCGAAACAGAGAAACAAAAACTCAAAAGGGAGTTGACCATCATCCCGCTCTTCGCGCTCATCTACTTCACCGTGTGCGGTGGGGCATTCGGCGCGGAGCCAATGGTCGGTTTGTCCGGACCAGGGTTGGCCCTCATGTTGATGATCATTACCCCGCTCGTATTCAGCATCCCGAACATGCTGATGGTGCGCGAGATGCAGTCCATGATGCCAGTCGAGGGCGGATACTATCACTGGGTCAAACAGGCTTTCGGCCCCTTCGCCGGTTTCATGTCGGGCTGGATGAATTGGGTCGTCTCGTGGGTGGATGTGTCCATCTACCCGGTATGGACGGCCTGGTACCTGAGTTACTTCATCCCCGCCCTAAGCGACGGCGCTACCATCGGTGGTGTTGAGTTTTCCTCCGACCTTCTATCCTGGCTGGTAGCAGCGGTATTGATCATCTCCATCTCGCTACTTAATGTACGCGGTGCAAAACTATCCGGCCTCACCGCCAGCTGGCTGGGTGTGGCGATGATCATCCCGATCATCATCATGTCCGGTTTTGGTATTTACGCCTGGATTGTTAACGGTACCCCGTCCAACATTCCCTTCCTGCCCGGCGGAGCCGAGATAAACGGCATAACCTGCTGGGTGCGTTGAGTGTGGGCATTTACGTGGCCATGTGGAATTTCATGGGCTGGGAACTACCCACCGCTGCGGGTGATGAGATCAAGAACCCGAAGAAAACCTACCCGCGCGCCATGGTGCTCGTTCTCATCGCTGCCATCCTCTCCTACTCCATCCCGACCGTTGCCGGCTTGTACGGCGGCGCGGGTGAAGACGGACAATATCTGGCCTGGGGCCTGGAGGAGGCTGAAACCGGCGTCGGCATCGGTCCGATCCTGAATGAATTCGGCGTCGACGACGAAAAGATGCTCACCTGGGGCATCGATCCCGGTACGGATTTCGGCTGGGAATTCCCCACCATCGCCCATCGCATCGGTGACAAGGTCGCTGGTAAGGACAGCCCGCTCTCTTTCTTCCTGGGGGCTATCGTGGGTATCTCGGCCATATTCTCGATGATCGGGCTCTTCATTGGCAACGGTTTAGGAGGTACGCGTGTGCCATACGCCATGGCGGAGGACGGCATGATGCCGACCTGGCTGAATAAAGTACACCCCAAGTTCGGTACTCCCTGGGTCTCGATCCTTATTTGCGCCGGGTTCTACCTGGTATTTTCCACATCTGCATTCCAAAACCTGGTGGTCATTGATGTGTTTCTCAATATGCTGGTGCTGATGGCGGAGATATTCGCGCTGGTGGTACTGAGGTATAAGAAACCGCACCTGCCACGCAACCGCGTGCCAGGCGGTGTGCTGGGGCTGGTCTACATAGTTGTCGCCCCGCTGACGATCATTGTCATCGCCATCGTCAGCCAGATCGTCGATTACGGCTGGCAGGGAGCGGTGGGATTGGCACTGATAGCCATGGCGATCGGAGCAATATTGTATTTCCCGATCCGCAAATGGGTAAAGAAGGATATCCCCGATGTGGATCCGTACGTGTTGGGTACTGCTGACGAAGAAGCTCACTAACCATTTTATAAACAGGAGGAAGTCATGAAAGTATTGCTGGTCGGAGTAGGTGGAGTTGGTGAAGCCATCGCGGTGATGGCAGCCAAACACGCCTGGCTCGAAAAGATGGTGCTGGCAGATTACAACAAGGACCGCGCGTTGGAAGTCCAGACTAAGATCAATGACAATGCACGCTTCCCGGTGGAATTCGTAGACGCGCGCAACCGTGAGATGATCGAGCAAATTGCGAAGAAATACGATGTTGACCTGATCATGAACGCTTGCGATCCAAGTTTCAATGAAGCCATATTTGACGCGGCCTACAACGTGGGCAGTAATTATATGGATATGGCGATGACGCTCTCCCACCCCCACCCCGAAACCCCCTACACCAAAACCGGGATCAAACTGGGAGACTACCAGTTTGAGCGCGCCGATAAATGGAAGGAAAAGGGTATTCTCGCGCTGCTGGGTCTGGGGGTGGAGCCCGGTATGGCGGATGTCTTCGCCAAGTACGCGGCTACCCACCTCTTTGATGAAATCGAAGAGATCGGGGTGCGTGATGGTGCCAACCTCATCGTGAAAGGTTACGACTTCGCGCCGAACTTCTCCATCTGGACGACGATCGAAGAATGCCTCAATCCCCCGGTCATCTGGGAAAAAGGCAAAGGCTGGTTCACAACCGAACCCTTCTCTGAAAAAGAGGTTTTTGACTTCCCGGAAGGCATCGGTCCCAACGAGTGCGTCAACGTGGAGCACGAGGAAGTGTTGCTGGTGCCGCGCTACATCGATTGCAAACGCGTCACCTTCAAGTACGGCCTGGGTGATGAGTTCATCGGCATCCTGCAGACCTTGCACCTTCTCGGATTGGACAACAAGGACCCCATCAAGGTGGGCAAGGTGGAAGTTGCCCCGCGCGATGTGGTGGCTGCCTGCCTTCCTGATCCCGCCCACCTCGGTCCGCTAATGGAGGGCCAGACCTGCGCCGGTACCTGGATCAAAGGTAAGAAAGACGGCAAGGAAAAGAACGTGTACCTCTACCAGGTAGCCGATAATAAAGAAAGTATGGATAAATTCGATTGCCAGGTTGTGGTCACCCAAACCGCCTTTAATGCTGTGATTGGCATGGAACTGCTGGCGGAAGGAATCTGGAAGGCTACAGGCGTTGAAGGCCCGGAATTCTTTGACCCGGTCCCTTTCATGGACCGCATGGCCGGGATGGGCTTTCCTTGGGGCATGAAGGAGTGGTGAAGAATTACCTAGTATAGTGGTGATATATATGAGTTCCCCAACCTTGACTTTTATGCAATAATATAAAAGTTGGACGGTTGGGGAACTCGGTTTTTCCAGCCGGGTATCAATACCCATCACCAGGAGCAATCTATGAACAGGAAACTAAATCTATAGCGAAAATGATTCCACGCTTATAGATGACAATCCCTGTACCAAATCTAATATCATGGTTAATAAAGGGAATCTATATGATTGACTACCAAGATAGTTTCAAACACCTGTCACCAGTTTGGACGCACTACACGGATATCATCGTGGACCATGCCGAGGGCAGCTATCTATACGCCACTGACGGGAGGAAGGTGCTGGACTTCACCTGCGGTATTGGTGTGACCAATACCGGTCACTGCCACCCGAAAGTGGTCGAAGCTATCCGGGAACAGGCCGGGCTGCTAATTCACGGTCAGGTTAATCTCGTCATCCACAAACCACTGCTGGAACTTGTGGATGAATTGCGAACCATTGTTCCCCCCTCGCTCGACGGATTCTTCTTCAGTAACTCCGGCGCAGAGGCGGTTGAAGGCGCGCTTAAGCTCGCCCGCCACGCTACCGGCCGACCGAACGTGATCGTCTTCCAGGGAAGTTTTCACGGCCGCACCAACGCAACCATGGCGATGACCACATCCAAGAACAGCTATAAGATCGGTTATCAGCCTTTGATGTCCGGTGTGTACGTTACCCCCTTCCCTTACGCCCTGCGTTACGGCTGGGATGAGGAGAAGACAAGCCAGTGGTGCCTGGACGAGTTGGAATTATTACTCATGACCCAACTCGCTCCCCAGGAGACTGCGGCGGTTTTCATTGAACCAGTCCTGGGCGAAGGCGGGTATATCGTCCCTCCAAAATCCTTCATGAAAGGGCTGCGCGAATTAACCCAAAAGCATGGCATCCTTCTTGTGGCGGATGAAGTCCAATCTGGATTCGGACGCACCGGCAAGTGGTTCGGTTATCAGCATTTTGATATCGAACCGGATATCATCACTGTCGCCAAGGGTCTAGCATCGGGCATGCCCATCTCGGGTGTCATTAGCCGTCTCGAGTTGATGTCCAAATGGATTCCGGGGAGTCACGGCGGCACTTACGGCGGTAACGCGGTGGCAGCCGCCGCCGGCGTGGCGACCATACGGGCAATGAAGGAAGAAAAAATGATCGAGAACGCCGCAGCCCGCGGCATCCAGTTGATGTCTGGGCTGGGACACCTGCAGGAGAAATACCCCCAGATCGCTGAAGTACGCGGCCTTGGGTTTGATGGTGGGTTCCGAATTCCGTGACGCGAACGGCAAACCCGACAAGAAAACCACCAAAGCCGTGCAGCATGAGTGTTTTGACCGCAACATGATGCTGCTGACCGCTGGTCCGTGGGATAACACCATCCGCTGGATCCCACCCCTGGTGGTAACTGAAGGGCAGATCAACGAAGCACTGAATATCTTTGAATCAGCACTTTCTGCTGCGACAAAGTAATCGATATTAAAATTTAGAACAGGAGAAAACAGATGACGGAATTAATTGATCAATTACTCGCGAAAGCGCGTGAAGCGCAAAAAGTGATCGAGTTCTGGTCGCAGGAAAAAGTGGATGAAATGGTCCTGGCAGTCGGCTGGGAAGCCTACAAGCGTGAGACCGCCGAAACGGTCGCCCGCCTCGCCGTCGATGAGACCGGGCTGGGCGTCTATGAAGACAAAGTCCTGAAACACCAGAAGAAAACCATCGGTGTGCTGCGCGACCTGCAGGGTGTAAAAACCGTTGGCGTTATCGAGCGCGTGCCGGAAAAAGGTTTGGTGAAGATTGCCAAACCGATGGGCGTGATCGGCGCCATCACCCCCATGACCAACTCATCCTCCACCATGCCGTGCAACGGATTGATGATACTCAAAACGCGCAACGCTGTCATCTTCGCCCCGCATCCGAGGGCCAAAAAGACCTGCGCCGTAACATGTGAGGAAATGCGTAAAGGGCTCGCCAAGGTTGGTGCACCATTAGACCTGATCCAGTATATTGAAGAACCAAGCATCGAGCTTACCCAGGAACTAATGGGCAAGGTAGACCTGGTTCTGGCTACTCGGCGGTGCCGGGGTGGTGAAACCAGCATACAGCAGCGGAAAGCCCGCTTACGGCGTGGGTGCAGGCAACGCCACCGTTGTTGTGGATGAAACCGCTGACCTGCCCGCCACTGCCGCCAAGATCTGCAAAGGCAAGATCTTCGACAACGCCACCTCATGCTCGGCTGAGAACAACATCATCATTCAGGAAGGGGTATTTGACGCCTTGTTGGAGGAGCTAACGAAGACAGGCGGTTACCTGGTGACCGGTGAGGACCGGGCCAAATTGAAGGCAACCATGTGGCCTGACGGCAGTCATCTAAGTGGGAAGATCGTTTGTAAAAGCGTCAAGTTCATCGCTGATGAAGCCGGGATCAAGGTTCCCGAAGGCACCAAGTTCATCATGGTGCTGGGTGAGCATATCGGACCCGAGGACATGTTCTCAGCTGAAAAACTATCACCCGTGCTGACCCTGTGGAAGTACAAAGACTTCGACAAGGCAGTTCAGATGGTGATCGATATCACCGCCTTCAGCGGATACGGACATTCCTGCGGCATCCACTCGGTCAACGATGAGCACATCCTCGAACTGGGGACCAAAGCTAAGGTCAGCCGCATGATGGTAAGACAGGCGCAGAGTGTTGGTAACAGCGGTGATTGGGAGAACGGAATGCCCTTCACCATGTCTCTCGGCTGCGGAACCTGGGGCGGGAACAGTACCACCGAGAACATCTCAGTTAAGCATTTTCTGAATGTGACCTGGATATCCTATCCGATCCCGGCTGAAATACCTGATCCAGATGTCGTCTTCGCGCCGCATTTCGCGAAATTCGGAAAATAACCTCCGCGTAATAGTTAATAGAAAACAAGGACAACCGCGCGGTTGTCCTCGTTTTCTTTTGGTTTCCCTCCTTAATAACCGCACCATGGATTCGTGTGTGATAAGGTAGAAATCATAGGACGTGGCTATTATGACGGTATGCGATGTTACTTTAATCCTGATTTCGTCTTAATTGTCTGACGTTTGTTGACTTCACATATCCGGAATGCTATACTTTTTTTACAGAAAAATAACCATAAGAAAAGGATGTGAAATGAAAGTAGAAATCCCGACCCCTGTATCAACTGAAGAAATGAAGATTGATGTCCGCGAGATCGAGGGTATCCTGCAGGGCGCCCCCATGGACCTGCCCCCGGTACCAGAAGCCACAATCACCCTGAAGGACGGTCGTGCTGTCTACATCCGCCCAATCAAGGACAGCGATATCGATCCCATGCTCGGTTTCCTCGAGAAGGTCATGAAAGTTGAGAAAGACTTCTACGACATCGTTGGTGTCCGTGTTTACGGTGAGATACTCTCCCTGCGGCGCAAACGCCTGAAGGATCCCTTCACCATGGTCGGACTGGTAAATGGCGAATGGCTTGGTTTTGCCAACGGTCGCGTCTGGGATAAGGACGTAGCCGTCAGCCTGCACACCCTCACCTTCTCACGTCAGGCTCGCCTGGGATGGCCCATGTACTACGCCAAAACTCTACTATGCCATGGAACTGCTCAAGGTCAAGGAATGGTGGTCGACCTTTGAGAGTTACAACGGCTGGCGCATGGCCGGTCTTTCGATGGCTCAGCCCTCCAAACCGTGGCCGGAATACCAGCACGAGCTGGGCGGAGCCAAGATCTTCTACCTCACCCAGGATATGTGGACTGGCCGCGTTAAGAATTACATCAAGGAAGTCATTGGTCAGGACATGAACTTCAATGTTACCGATGAGATCAGGAAGGCCAACGAGAACTTCCGCGTTCCGGAGACCCTCGACCTTTAATCAGGGTTTTCTTATGAATCAAGAACCTCCTCCTGGCGAATTATCGATCTCGGGGAGGTTTTTTGATTGTGACAAAGTTATGTTATTTGTCATCGAATTTACGATTAAGGTTAGTTGACTGACAATATTTGTTCGTGATATATTGAAGAATGGTGAACATCAGGTTTATTTCATAAACGGAAAAAGTGATAAGCCTGCGGTTCCTATGAAAGATCTTTATCATCAATGGGGATTGACGCGCGAACCGACCGTTAACCCTTTCAGACCCCGATCATCATGGGTCATCCCCTAATATCTCACTTCTCAGGAGCGATAATGGCAACTTTAAAAACAGAAATCCGAAGTGGTGTGTATTACGATTCAGCCAAGCTCATGTCCTTGCAGCGTTCGCTTGCCGGGTTGCCCGGTATCCTTGATGCCGGAGTGGTTATGGGAACAGATTCCAACAAGGAACTGCTTGCCCACATCGGATTGGATACCCCCGAAGTAAATGCGACCAAACCTGATGACCTGGCGATCGTCGTTAAAGCCGAAAACGAAAAAGCCGCTCTCGATGCCTTGGCCCAGGTGGAAGGACTGCTCGCCGCCCGTAAAGCGACATCAGACCAGGAATACCAACCGCGCAGCCTTGAAAGCGCAGTAGATATGCTGCCCGACGCTGAATGGGTGATCATTTCTGTCGCCGGCCGTTACGCCACGGCTGTCACCCGCGAAGCCCTGCGCCTTGGTAAACACGTGCATCTCTTCAGCGATAACGTTTCCGTTGAGAATGAGATCGACCTGAAGAAGGAAGCTCGGGAACTGGGTTTGCTGGTTATGGGACCGGACTGCGGTACCGCCATGGTCGATGGTTATGGCCTCGCCTTCGCCAACAAGATCCGCAAAGGTCCGATCGGCATCGTCGCGGCGGCGGGCACCGGCCTGCAGCAGGTGGCCTCCCGTATTCATCAACTCAATAGCGGTATTACCTTCGGCATCGGCACTGGCGGTCGCGACCTTAAAGCAGAAGTAGGCGCGATCACCTTTTTAATGGCACTGGACGTGCTGACACGTGACGACGACACCAAAGTCATCGTCCTTACCTCCAAACCGCCTTCTCCCAAGGTTGCTGAAGAAGTATTGAAGGTCGCCCGCAAAGCCGGCAAACCTGTTGTGGTCAACTTTATCGCCCGACCCATTACCACAACCCGCGACGGCAACCTGTTCTTTGCCACCGGGCTTGACGACGCCGCCCGCCTGGCGGTTGAACTGGCGAATAACCCGCCCACGCTCACCGGCGATGCCGACCTGCCCATCAAGAAATTCACCCCCCAGCAGAAGTACCTGCGCGGTCTCTTCTCCGGCGGCACCCTCGCCTACGAAGCCCAGCATATTCTTTATGGCTACATCCCCAGGGTGCTGGCGAACTCCCCCATCAACAAGGAATTTCAACTGCCTGATGCCTTCGTCAGCCAGGAAAACTGCATCGTTGACCTGGGTGAAGATGAATTCACCCAGGGTCGTCTGCACCCCATGATGGACAATGAACTGCGCATCCGCAGATTATATGAGGAAGCAAAAGACCCGGAAGTCGCTGTTATCTTCCTGGATGTGGTCATCGGTTATGGTTCACATCCCGATCCCGCCAGTGAGATCGCCCCCGCCATCGCTAAATGCATCGCTGACGCCAAAAAAGACGGGCGGCATCTCGAGGTGGTTTGCGTGGCCTGCGGTACCGATGAGGATCCCCAGAACCTGGATAACCAGATCGCCCAGTTGAAAGCCGCCGGAGCTTACGTGGATACCAGCAATGAGGTCATCTGCCGCTATGTCGGACGCCTCTTGCGCGCGTTGGCCGAACGCGACCAGCCCAAGGTTGAAACAATTGGTAAACCTGTTGACCTCGAAAACCTTAAAAAGCCGCTGGCGGCGATCAATGTCGGTCTCGAATCCTTCTCAGAGAATCTGAAGGACCAGGGCGCTCCGTATGTGCAGGTGGATTGGAAGCCCCCCGCTGGCGGAAACGAAAAACTGATGGACATCCTGCAAAAGATGAAGGCACCCAGAAAGTAGATTCGGATAACCCAATTCTAATAACCTGGAGGAAGCACATGGTTGATATTGAGAAAGCAAATGCATCAGTAGTAGAACGTTTTATGGAAGCCCGCCCTGTGGCCACTACGATGGCAAAGGCGCTGGATGTTGTCCCTGGTATCCACGAGAACATGCTCCTGCACGCCGGTCCCCCGGTCACCTGGGAAAGAATGTCCGGCCCGATCAAGGGCGCCATGATCGGCGCTCTCCTCTTCGAAGGCAAGGCAAAGAATGCTGAAGAAGCCGAGAAATTATTGAAATCCGGCAAGATTGAATTCTCGCCCTGCCATGACCACATGTGCACCGGCCCGATGGCTGGTGTCATCTCGCCTTCGCAACTGGTCTATGTCATCGAAAACCAGACCCACGGCATCAAGTGCTATTCCAACCTGAATGAAGGACGCGGAAAAGTATTGCGCATGGGCGCATATAGTGAAGACGTGATGGAAAAACTGCGCTGGATGGAAGCCGTGCTCGGACCAACCGTAAAGGCTGCCATCGAAGCCAGCGGCGGTATCGACATCCGCGCCATTCTTTCAAAAGCGCTGCACATGGGCGATGACGGTCACAACCGCCTGGATGCCGCCTCCATTCTGTGGACGACGCAGCTGGCTCCTTACATTGTGAAGACCGCCAAAGATACCGCCACCGCGGCTGAAGTGATCAAGTTCCTGGGCGAGAACGCCTTAAGCATCCTCAATCCTGTTATGGCTGGCTGCAAGACCATGACCGCCGCTGGAGAGAACGTGGAAGGCAGCACCATCGTCACCGTGATGACGCGTAATGGTACCGATTGGGGTATCCGCGTGAGTGGGCTGGGCGACCAGTGGTTCACCGCCCCTTCACCTATTGTTAAAGCGCTCTATTTCCCTGGCTTTTCCGAAAAAGATGCCTGCCCTGATATTGGCGACAGCGTCATCACCGAGACAGCCGGCATTGGTGGTTTCGCCATGGCGACCGCCCCTGCCCTTGTCACCTTCATCGGTGGTGTACCGCGTGATGCCATCAACACCACCCTGGACATGTACGAAATCACCGAGGCAGAACACAAGCAGTTCACCATCCCCTTCCTTGATTTCCGCGGCACCCCCACCGGTGTGGACATTCGCAAAGTGGTCGAAAAACAGATCGCCCCGCGCGTGAATACCGGTGTGGCGCACAAGGATCCCGGTGTCGGACAGGTCGGCGCTGGTGTGGTATCCGCCCCGATGAAATGTTTCGAAGACGCCCTTGTCGCCTTCGCTGACAAGTACGGGTTCAACTAATCTACTTATCCATAGACATCTGGAGGAAAAATGAACCGAGAAGATTTTATCAAGATGCTTACTGATGCAAAGCTGTATGACCTGACCCAGGCCTGCAGCATATTCACCCCGCCCCATCCCCATGAGAAATCGCTTGAGGTGCACTTCTTCAAGCGTGTTACCGGTGCTTACGGCGGCGGTCAGGGTGCCAATGGGCAAATACTCAACTGGAGCAACACCGTGGGTACCCACCTGGTGGGTGAACGCGCGTTCCATTCAGGCGCGCGCGCCATCGCCGATATTCCCCTCACCGATCTGAGTGGTCCCGGCGTAGTGGCGGATATCTCTGACCTGGTTTCCGATTACAGCATCTACACCCCCGAAATGATCACTTCTAAGGTTGAAGTCAAGAAGGGTGACATCCTCATCGTTAACACCGGCTACCACAAGTATTCATGGGATCAACCGGCTGTGTACAATGAAGGTGCCCAGGGCGGTGTTGAAGGCATGGAATTTGGTTTCCTTGTCCGCCATCCGGGTCCCTCGATGGACTTCTACAAGTGGGCGATGGATATGGAACTAAAGGTCATCGGTGTGGATTGCGGTTCTGCCGAACACCCGATGAACACCCCCATCCGCCGCTGGCACGAAGACCATTTCAAACTGGCAGAAGCCAAACTACTCAAAGAGACCGGCAAGACATGGGACGAGACCTACCCGCAGGGCGAGTATTACCAGTTGACCCACATCGATATGCCCAGGAAACACCTGGTGCTGGCGGAAGCCATTGTCGGCGATATCGACAAGCTCAAGAACAAGCGCGCCTGGATCAGCATCATGCCGATCCCCTACATGGAAGTCGAAACCGCGTGGAGCCGTGTGTTCGCCTGGACCGCCCCTGAAGGCATGAGCGAAGATGAATTCTTTGGCGTCATGAAAAAATCAGAGATGATCGACATGACCGTGCCCTTCAGCGTGCAGACCCCGCAGTGGTTGAACTACATACCCCTCACCGTCACCTACACCAAGCGCGTCGGTGGGCAGTACTTCGGTATGGGTCGCAACGGTTCAATCTGCAACGCCAGCATCCACCTCGGCACGCATATGGATGGTGAGAAGCACTTCTTCCCCAACGGCCGGAGCATCGGTCAGGTTCCCCTGACTGACTGGGTTGGCCCCGGTGTCATCGCCGATATCTCTGACGTTGTTACCGATTCAAGCGTTTACACCCCGCAAATGATCATGGACCAGGTCGAAGTCCGTGAGGGCGACATCCTCATCATCAAGACCGGCTGGAACAAGTACGGCTGGAACAGCAAGGATTCTGATGAATTTCGCTACATGGTCAAGCACCCCGGCCCCTCACCTGACTTTTCCGCCTGGGCGATCAAGATGAAGATCAAGTGGATCGGTGTTGACGCGGTATCCGCCGATCACCCGATGAACACCATCATGCGCATCTGGCACCCCAAGACCTTCGCTGAAGCCAATGCCAAGTTGATCAAAGATTTTGGCAAAGACTGGGACCAGCTCTACCCGCTAAAGGACTTCTACCAGGACATGCACCTCAATCTCTTCCCGCACACCATCGTGCACGCGGAAAACCTGGCAGGTCAGCTTGCCACAGCCAGGAGTGGTCGCTACTACATTGGCTGCTACCTGCAGAAAGCCATGGAAGCAGAATCCATGTGGGGCCGTTTCGTCGCCTTTAAAGAATAAACACTCAATGCTCATAACCTTCAGGGGAATTGCTCCCCTGAAGGTTTCTGTAGCTTAGCGTTTATTATTTACCGGTAAAATTTTTCTACGAAACCCCAGGATTTTGAACCCTCAATCTAACAGGAGGTTGTAATTAATGAAGCCAGCAAATTTTGATTATTATGCACCCTCCAGCGTGGATGAAGCGCTGGATACACTGGCGGAGCTTGGTTACGAAGGAAAAGTACTCGCTGGCGGTCAAAGCCTGATCGCCGCGATGAACTTCCGCATGGCGCGGCCAAGCGCGCTGGTGGACCTTAACAACGTACCCGAACTCTCTTATATCAAACCCACTGCAGATGGCGGCCTGGCGATCGGCACGATGACCCGCGTCAGCGAGGTGGAAAACAGCGAGGAGGTTGCCAAACGCTTCCCGCTGCTCATCGAAGTCTCAAAATTCATCGCCCACCCGCAGATACGCCGCCGCGGCACCTTTGGCGGTGCCATCGCTCACGCCGATCCCGCAGGTCAACTGCCCAGCATCTCGATGGTCATGAACATGCAAGCGCTCATCAAAGGCAAGGGCAAGGAACGCTGGGTGGACGCACCTGACCTGATCATCGGACCCTTCATGACCGTGATTGAACCGGAAGAAATGCTGGCGGAACTCGTAATTAAACCGCTTGCCCCGCGCACCGGCTCCAAGTATGTTCAGGTATCACGGCAAAGCGGCGGCTACGCCCAATCGGCTGTGGCATCCATCATTACGTTGGACGAGAACGACAACTGCAAAGACGTGCGCATGGTGATGATGAGCGTGGCAGAAGTACCCATCCTTTCACAAAAGGCTGGCGAAATCCTTAACGGTAGTAAACCAACAAAAGAAGCCATCGAAGAGGTCGCCGATGCAGCCATAACCGGAGAGATCGATCCGGCCACCGACCTGCACGCCAGCGCCGATTACCGCCGCAGCATCACCCGCGTGTTGATCGTGCGTTCACTCACCGAAGCCTTCGAACGCGCGAAAAGAGGAGGATAACATGAGCAAATTCTTTCCAATTACCGTTACAGTGAACGGTACAGTTTATGAACGCGAAGTTGAACCCCGCCTGCTCTTGAGCGATTTCCTGCGCCATGACCTGGGCTTGCTGGGCACCCACGTAGGCTGCGAGCACGGCATCTGCGGCGCTTGCACCATCCTTTTTGATGGTGAAGCCATCCGTTCCTGCCTGATGTTCGCCGTTCAGGCAAACGGGCACAAGATCAACACGGTGGAATCACTCGGCACACCCGAAAACCTGCACCCGCTGCAGCAGTCCTTTACAGATAAACACGCCCTGCAATGCGGATTCTGCACTCCCGGTTTCCTGATGACCCTCGTTCCCTTCCTTGAAGAATACCCTAAACCCACGGAAGATGAGATTCGCGAGGCGATCGATGGCAACATCTGCCGGTGCACAGGATATGAGAAGATCGTCGAAGCCGTTCAGGACGCGGCCGAGAAGATGTCTCAGGATAAGTGAAGCGAGGTAAACTGTGACTGGAAAATATTTTGGACAACCCGTAAAACGTCTTGAAGACAAATTCCTGTTGACCGGGAACGCGAAATTCATCGATGACATCCAGCTTCCCGGCATGCTGCACGCCGCGTTTCTTCGCAGCGACTATGCTCACGCGAAGATCCTCAATATCGATGTGACAGAAGCCCGCAAACGCCCCGGTGTTGTGGCGGTCTATACCGCTGATGACTTTGGCGATTTCTGGAAACCCGGTCCCCTCCAGGTCCCCCCTCCCACCGCCATCCCCGGCTCGCAATTCAACGCGCGCACCCTGGTGCCCATTGCCAAGGGCAAGATCCGCTTTTCCGGTGAACCCCTGGCTGTGATCATTGCTGAATCACGCTATATCGCAGAAGATGCCTTCGATGACATCATCCTGGATGTGGAACCGCTGCCGGCTGTGGGGGACCTTGAAAAAGCCTGGACTGACACTTCCGTGCTGGTTCACGACGACCTTGGTACCAACATGGCTGCCCTGGTTTCGCAGGAATCCGGCAATTACGAGGAAGCGAAGAAACAGGCGGATGTGGTCGTTGCCAAGCGAATGGTTATCGAACACGTGGCCGCAGCAGCCATGGAAAACCGCGGCTTTGTAGTGAATTGGGACGAGCGCAACCAGGAATTATCCGTCTGGGCCAGCACACAATCCCCGCTGACCATCCGCGGATCAATCTCCCGCGCGCTCGGCCTGGCCGAAAGCCAGGTGCACGTTATCACCCCATTCATCGGCGGCGGCTTCGGACCCAAGGTGATGAGCTCGCAAGCAGATGATGTGCTGCTTCCCTGGATCTCGAAGCAACTGAAGCGACCAATCAAGTGGATCGAAGACAGGCGCGAGAACTTCCTGGCAACCACTTCAGAACGTGACCAGGTTCACCACTGTGAAATTGCCCTCAAGAAGGACGGCACCATCCTTGGTTTCAAGGACGTCTTTTATCACAATACCGGTGCCTACGACTCCTACGGCATGACTGTTCCGCTGAACACCCAGACACACACGGTGAGCAATTACCGCGTGCCCAACTTCTACACCGAGATCCGCATGGTTTTCACCAACCAGATGGTGGTCACACCAGTGCGCGGCGCTGGTCGCTCGGAAGGCATCCACGCCATGGAGCGCATGATGGATTTCGCGGCGCGTGAGCTGGGTATGGACCCGGTGGAACTGCGCTTAAAGAACCTCTTGAAACCCGAAGAATTCCCGCACAAGACCGGTATCATCGGGCAGGACTTCGTGGAAGGTGTGCTTGACAGCGGTGATTACCTGGGCAATATGAAGTTGTGCCTCGATATGATCGATTATGACAAGTTCCGCAAGGAGATTCAGCCCAAAGCCCGTAAAGAAGGTAAAAGACTGGGTATCGGTGTGGTCGCCTTCACGGAAGGAACGGCGGTTGGCCCATACGAAGGCGTCAAGTTAACCGTGAGCACTAACGGCAAGGTAACCCTGGCGACCGGCTACAGCTCGCAAGGTCAGGGGCATTTCACCGTCTTTGCCCAGATCGTTGCAGACGCGCTGAATGTCAAAATTGACGACGTGAAGGTCATCACTGGTGACACCGGGCACTTCGCCTGGGGTGCCGGCACCTTCGCCAGCCGCGGTGCCACGCTGGTGGGCACAGCCACTCACCTGGCCAGCCAGAAGGTACGCGCCAAGATCTTCGCCACCGCCAGTAAAGCCCTCGGAGTTCCTGAAGACCAGGTCGACCTGTGCGAGGGCAGCGTGTGCGTCAAGGGTAAACCCGAATCCACCATCCCCCTTGGTACGCTGGCTTCGTTGGCTAACCCCATGCGCGGCGTGGTCGAACCCGGCGTGGAACCAGGCCTTGAAGCCACCGCCTACTACGGTCCACCGCACGGCGCCACCGGTTCCGGCGCTTGTGCTGTGATCCTGGATATCGACCCTGATACCTGTAAACCTACGATCGACCGCTTTGTGCTGGTTCACGATTGCGGCACGGTGATCAACCCGCTGCTGCTTGAAGGCCAGCTCCAGGGCGGCGTCTCCATGGGTATCGGCAATGCCTTCTACGAGAAGATCGTCTATGATGAGAACGGCCAATTGTTGACCGCCTCCTTCATGGATTACCTGATGCCGCTGGCATCGGATATGCCCAGGAAGATTGAAATGGGTCACCTGCACACACCCAGCCCGTTGAATCCGCTGGGAATAAAAGGTGTGGGAGAGGCCGGCGCTTTGCCACCTCCACCAGCTTTTGCCCAGGCGTTTGAAGACGCGTTCTATGACAAGAAGGTGGAAATCCTCGAGTCCAACCTGTCACCAAGCGTGATCTTTGCGTATCTTAAAAAAGCTGAGGGTAAATAAATCAGGTGTAGAATTAACTTCTACCTGGACCCACAGCGAAACTAAATAGGAGGAAGTGTGTTATGAAAGTTGAAGGCGAGCATCTTTTTAAAGCTCCTCGTGAAGCCGTGTATGAGATGTTCAATGATCCTGATGCGCTGGGGGCGGCTGTTCCCGGCATGCAAAAGATGGTTAGGATCGATGAATCTCACTACGAAGCGGTTCTGGGAATTCGCGTTGGACCGGTATCTGCCAACTTCTCAGGTAATCTCACCCTCACCGATGAGGTTCCCCCTGAAAGTGTCACCCTCATCATCGAGGGTAAAGGCGGAGCAGGTTTTGTCAAAGGGGTCGGTTACGTAAAGTTTGAAGACCTGGGTGACGAAACCACAATGTTGAAGTACACAGGTGAGGCAAATATTGGTGGTACTCTTGCCAGTGTTGGGCAGCGGATGATCGACAGTGTCGCAAAATCCATGTTCAAGACTGTGTTTGAAAAACTCGATAAAATTTTGGAGGAAAGATGGCAGAAGAATTAAAAGACACCAAGGTAACAGGCACGGAAGAAGCACCGGAAGAAGGCAAGAAGAAATTCATGGAAGTACCTGAATTCCGCATGCTGGTTTATGTTATTCCCGTTGGGCTGGTCGTCCTTATCCTTGCTCTCATACTAGGCAAGTAGGAAAATTAACCTGGTGGGGAGATATACTCTCCCCACCAACCCATCTTGACAAAATGTTGTATTATTAACATATGTATTTTTCTTCAAGATGGTCATAGACAATAAAATGAGGAGGTGCGTATCGGAGAGAATATTTGTATTTCAGGGGCGAGCGAAAAAACATGTTGAATTCATATTTTTAAGTTTTGAGCTCAAACCAGGCAGGTAGTATCAGATCGAAGAAAACCAATTAATCAAAGGAAAGAAGGAAAAAAACCTATGGCAACTACTTCAAAAGTGTTGGGTTACCTACCACAGGATACCCCGCCCTTTGGCAGGATGTTATTGCTCGGTTTTCAGCACGTTCTGACCATGTTCCCGGCCACCGTGCTGTGCGCCCTGCTCATGCACTTTGATGTGTCGACCGTTTTAACCATCACCGGTCTTGGCACCGTCGTCGCACTACTTGGATCGAAATTCGCGATCAATACCTATATTCCCCTGTACTACGGCTCAAGCTTCAGCTACATCGCGGCCGTGACCGCGATTGTTGCAGTACTTGAACCCGAACTGACCTTTGGCGCTCCCGCCAAACCGGAAACGATTGCCGTCGTCACCGCCGGCTTCATCGTCACTGGTATTCTTAACATCCTCTTCGGTCTGCTCATCCGCGTTACCGGCGGCAAGCAGAGTCTGGATAAGATCCTGCCCGCTGAAATCACCGGTTCGGTCGCCATCATCATCGGTATCGGCCTCGCTTACACCGCCCTGACCATGGCTTCCGGTACCTGCTGCGGTGTTGAAGCCAACATGGCCCCGACGCTTAAATGGTGGCTGGCAGCAGCCCTCACCTTCCTGGCAGCGGTCGTCTTTTCCGTCTACCTGCAGGGTAAGGGTTTCATCGGTATGCTCCCCATCCTCCTTGCCATGGTATTTGGCTACATCGTAGCCATTCCCATCGGCCTGGTAGATTTCTCATCCATCGGTGCCAGCAACTGGCTCATCGCTCCGAAGATTGTATTCCCGGTCTTCAATAACGCGCTTTCAGCGACTGCGATGATCGGTATCGGCGTCATGGCTATAGCGACCATCCCCGAATCCACCGCTCACCTGTACCAGATCAGCTTGTACGTAGACCACTTGGCTGAGGAGCAGGGACGAGAAAAGCCGTACCTCGCCAGGCACATCGGCCTCAACCTGATGCTCGATGGTCTTAATGACCTGGTGAACGGGCTCTTCGGCTCCACCGCCGGCACCAACTACGGTGAGAATAACTCGCTCATGGTCATCACCCGCAACTACTCCGGCCCGGCACTCATCACCGCCGGTCTTATCGCTGTTGTCCTCGGCTTCATCGGCCCGCTGCGCGATGCTATCTACAGCATCCCGACCGCAGTCAATGGCGGCCTTGCCATCTACCTTTACGGTGTCATTGGCGTGCAGGGTATCGCCTTGATGATGGCTGAGAAAGTTGATCTTTATGATCCCGGTAAACTGGCCATTGTCGCGCTCATCCTGGTCGTCGGCATCGGCGGCAACATTGGTTACGGTGGCAACCTGCCCATCCCGCTGCTGAAAGGTATCTTCCCCTTTGGTTGGCCCGCGATCGCAGCAGCTGCTGTCTTCGGTATCCTGCTTAACTTGCTCTTCTTCTTCATAAAACCGCCAAAGGTACGCGCGGTTGATGTACTAGAGTAAAACAACAAGGTATCGTAAGAATAAACACAAAAATCCCCGATGTCTGACATCGGGGATTTTTCTTTTCATCATCGATTATAATCAGGAGACTATTAAACCTTTCAGGAAAAGAGTGAATTCGTGATCTTATTAACCGGGGCTGCCGGTAAAACCGGTAAAGCCATTTTAAACAGGCTGGTACCTCATGGCGTGCGTGTGCGCAGCCTGATTCGTACAGCGCAGCAGGCAGAGGAAATTAATAAAATCGGAAGCGCGGAAATCGTCATTGGAGACCTCCGCGATCAGGAATCATTGACCCGCGCCTTGGACGGCATTAGTAAGATTTATTTCATTTGCCCCAACATGACGCCAGACGAACTTGAAATTGGCGAAACGCTTATCCGACTCGCCAGGGAACATAGCGTGAGCCGCTTTGTATACCATTCGGTTCTTCATCCCCAGGTTGAAGCCATGCCGCATCACTGGCAGAAAATGCGTGTTGAGGAAAAACTCTTTGAATCCGGTCTGGATTTCACTATTCTACAGCCCTGCGCCTACATGCAGAACATCCTGGCGAACTGGAAATCCATCGAAGAGGATGGCACATATGCCGTGCCATATGCCCCTTCAGCCCGCATCAGCATGGTTGACCTGGAGGATATTGCAGCGGCGGCCGAGGTTGTACTCACCCAGTTGAATCATTCCAGCGCCATCTATGAACTTGCTGGACCGGAAGCTCTCAGCCAGGTGGAAGTGGCCCAGGTGCTGGCCACTGAACTCGGAAAACCCGTGCGTGCAGTGGCAATGGATCGAGCGGTCTGGGAGGAAAACGCCCGCCTTTCCGGACTTGATGAGAAATCAATAAAGACTTTGTTATTAATGTTCGAATACTACGAGAATTACAACCTGGCAGGAAACGCGAATATCCTTAGCTACCTGATCAAGAAACCGGCAACATTTTTTTCTGATTTTGTTCACCGCATCAATACCACAGACCAGCGCAACAGGGTTAACGCGATATATTCTGAAAAAAAGGATTAACTGAATGGACATAAAGAAAAGTCACCAATGGAACTTTGTCTTCGACGCGATGCCTGCACTTTTTCATGGCCAGACGGATGGCTTTGTGAAATACATGAACAAGGATGGCGTCAAGTTCCTGAAATTCTATTGGGATCATATGGGAGATAAGCTGCCTGAGGTGAAACGTGTTTCTGCCCCCGGGCTTGCGATCGAAAAAGACCAGATCAATGCCAAGACCCAGTTGATCACCATCACCCTTCCTTCGCCGAAAGAGGATGGGGATGCCTATTTTATCGGGTTGATCCCCCGGCCGGAACGCCGCTTTGCCATGGTTAGGTTCTACAATTCCTCTATGTTCGTTTTAATCAGGAAGGATGATGTCGACCAGCCACATCGTACCAGCTTTGGTGAAGTAACACCCAAGGGTAATTATCGCGAACGGGGTATTGGGCTCACACCCACCAAGCAGGATTTCAAACGCATCATCAAGAACAGACTGGAGCGAAAGAAATGAACAAAATATCGACGGAACTGATCGTCGTCATCATTGCCATCGCTATTTTCTACCTGCGAATCGCCATGCTCAGGGGGCAAAAGAAACGCTATGAACGTGATCTTGCCCTCAAACGCCGCAAAGTAAAAGGCAGGTCGAAGGGTTCGCCGCTGCCGCAACAGCCAAAAGGTACACCACCTTACACAGTTAGAAGCTGGATCCTGGTGGTGATTTCTGTACTGCTGATGCTCGGCGGGGTCATCGCTTATAACAATTTCTACTTATTAAGCTGGCAGATCATTCAGGACACTGCTTTTGTTGATACCTACGCGCCGCTCTGGTATATCCCGGTCGCGGTGGGCGTGATCCTGCTCGCGTTTACCATCACCATACGCAAGCCGATCGACGAATCAGGAGAAGGATGATATTTCAATAGCCTGTGCATGGCGGGAATCGCTTGACCCACATTTTGGTTTTACATTGAGGAGAGCACTTCCCAGGACGTCCACCCACGGTGTGAATGTTTCGGCTGATGAACAAGCCACCCCGATATAGTACCTGACAGAAGAAAGCAAGAAGATAATATTTTCAAGACTTTGAAAGGGATCCCGTGCTGGGATCCTATTTTTTTATACAGACCTCTACGGTCTCGCGTAATGCCTCTTCGAGTCCACCTGACTCGTACCTCAATACTGATTGTGAATTGGCAGGATCAATGTAGGTCTCAGCCGTCTGCAAGCTGATAAAATGTACCGGATCAAGCCCGCTTTCCCTTCCCTGCAAATGATGCAACGTTTTTACCAACGCAGTTCCTGTGGTTACCAGCCAATCCGGTAGGGTGATCACCTTCTTTTCGTGCCCGGCGTGCCGGGTGATGCGGGTGAGAAGTTCCACCCAGGTGAGGTTTTCCCCACCAATCGGGTAACAGGCTCCGGACTCCCCTTTTTCCACTGCTCCTGCAATGGCCTGGGCGACCTGCTTCACGGTGACGCAGGTTGTTCCGCCACGCGGGTAGAACAGCGGCATGCGCGAAACAGCGTATTTGATCAAGGGCTTCCAAAGCGGGGTCCTGCCTGGCATGGTACCAAAAATGTACGGCAATTCCAGGGTGATGACGGCCAGCTGATCTCCTCCCGCCTCCTGTGCTGTGCGCGTCTGCTCCACCCGACTGCGGATGTATGAATGATGCCTGGTCAATTCCATGTGCGGCCAGAGGCGATGAAAATACGCGAAATAAGATCCCAAAATAACGAAACGTTTCACCCCGGCTTCCCGGCAAATCCGCGCCAGGCGACGGGTCGTTTCCACGTTGTGCTGATGGAAAAAAGGATAAGCCGGGGCTTTGGGCGTCACACGGTCGTCCACCCCGGCGGCAAATACCACGGCATCCGAGCCGGTTACCAGGTCAGCGAGATCTTTATCATCAGTAGTGTTGAGGTCCTGCAGCAAAATCGAAACGCCCTCTGGAAATAGCCCCGGAGCCGGTAACGACGGTAAGGCCAGCAGCCTCACAAGATGCCCCCTGGCAAACAGCTCCAGCGTGGCGTGGTATCCTAATAGACCGGTCCCCCCAACGATCAACACATTCATTTTGTGTTCTCCTGTTGTTTTATGGAATTAGTCAGGATAGGGTAACAGAGTCAACAATACCCACGATCACCGAAATGATGCAGGCATCAGGGTTGTTCAGTACCTGCCTGGCCCCACTGCCCTCGCGGTTGATGAGTACCGTGTCACCGATGCCGGCATGGGTGTTATCGATGGCAATGAAATCCTCGTCCGCGTTTTCCCCTTGAGTGACGAGCGGTTGTACTACCAATAGCCTGCGCGTTTTGTAGTGCGCATGGCTGATGGTGGTAACGACGGTACCAACGACTTTCGCCAAGATCATGATCTACCTATGAATAACGTGTTGTGCCTTTTTTCATTACAAGATCAAAGGTGCCATCAGGCATAACCTTCAATTCGTCCACAATACCCACCAGCGCCAGGTCTACCGGCACAAACTTGATTTCCGGCATCGCCAGCGCGGCTTCACGCGAGCGCACCATCACACACAGGTCCCCCAGCCCAGCCTGCACCACATCAACTGCCACCTGCAGCGTACCGAGGGATTCCAGTTTACGGTTGAGCGGCTGGACCAGGAGCAGTTTCAACCCTTCCATGCCCGGGACCTTAACCGTGCAGACAGCCGTTCCGTGTACACGCCCGAAAAGCATGGTTTACTTCATCCCCACGTTGTTCAGTACCCGGGTGATGATGGTTTCAAGCAGTACCTGGTCCACCTGGTTTCCCAATTTTACTGCGACCGCGTCCCGGATGCGTTGCCTCAAGTCTGACTCGTTCACCTCAGCTGGCGCGCTGCAATCAGGGCAGGTGGATACCGGTTGGGAAAGGTATGGCCGTACCGGCGCAGCGGGAGGCAATTGATGCGGCTGCTGCAGCTTAACCCCGAGCCGCCCGGCTTTTTCGAACGCCAGTTCTGTCAAGACCACATTCTCGGTGATCTCCAGGGTCATCTCACCCCGGGCGGCCATATCTTCTATATCACGTTCCGTGTAGAATTTTTTCGGCATATCTTACTCCTGCGTCCGGGTTACCCCGCGTTATCCCTTAATGCCTGCCAGGCTTTCAAGCGCGTTGATAGCGGCGTTCTTGGCTGTGATGATCTCCGCTTCGCTTCCCGAAAGCCACATTCTGCCGAAGCGACCAACTGAGGAAACATGGATGATCTTGATCGTGGCGTTCTTCTCCGCTTCGTTAACTGCGTAATTAATGTATGCTGCCGGAGCACATTCCAGCACGAGCATCGTTTCACCGGGCACCAGCATACTACCGCGCCTGAAGCGGTTGATCAATTGCGACTGGTATGGGTCAATATGGGTGATCACCTGGGTGGAGACCACTTCCGGCTTGATGCGGTCTTCCTTTTTCAGACCTAACCGGTCCAGCACCACCTGCCCGGCTTCGATCACTGCCGCCTGGTTGAGCGAATGCACCTCGAACATGCCGAATTCGCGTTCAACGATCTGCGCACCGGGTTTTGCTTCGGTGGCTTTCACCGCGATATCCACCACGCGGAAAACCTCGTTGCCAGGCGCCATCTCGACGTAAAGCGCTGCCATTCCTTCCACCGGCAGGTCGCCCTGTGTGATGGTGCCCACAAAAGCGGCGTATTGCGCCTGCATGCGGTCAAGAAAACAATAACAGCGTAATGAGAAATCCTCTGCCATCTTACCTCCTTAGCTCAAATCACTGAAGCGAACTGCGCAACACCGGGCAGGACAACCACCTTCAGGCTACGGACGAAAGCAGTAGTGGATATCGGTGATATCCTCCACCTCCTATACGATGCCCGGAGGAAGCGTAGACACCCGAATTTCGATGAATGCCCGCTCCTGCGCGTGAAAGCCAACCTTCCGGGTTAGCACGCGCACCTCTCTGGTTTCCTGCCTCGACGTTTTAAAGCCAGGGTTATTTCTTGGCTTCTGTGCTGCGTCCGCTGATGCTCCCCTTGGAACTCTGCGGCAGGATCATTTCAATATCCTGGTGCGGGCGCGGGATGACATGGACAGAAACCAGTTCACCGACCCGTTTAGCCGCGGCAGCACCGGCATCGGTGGCGGCCTTCACAGCACCTACATCTCCGCGCACCATCACGGTGACGTAACCGCCGCCAAGATACTCCGAACCGATCAAAACAACGTTCGCCGCTTTGACCATCGCGTCAGCAGCTTCCACTGCACCGACCAATCCCTTTGTTTCAACCATTCCCAATGCGATTAATGCTGTGTCTAATGCCATTTCAACATCCTTTCTTTATCTCGTTTTATGGTTTTAATGTCAGAATTTCCTGCACAACACTCCGCACGACCTGTTCGATCTCACGGGCTGTTGCCCCTAGCGGGGCAGGCCCTGGCAGGAACGCTGTCGGCGGAGGTGATGTTATCTCATAGGCGAGGCGTTTCACATTGAACAGGTGATAGGTGGTGACGTTATCACCTGTGATCGAACCTCCCACCCCGCCCGCGCCGAGGGTTAAGGAGGGAAAAACACCGGTGGTGAGACCAATGGCACCCAGCGTGGCCATGGTATTCACCGCGATGCGGAAGACCGGTTTTTCCAGCCCGAATGCCATGATAACATTCTCATCCGTCGCATGGATCACCAGGCTGTGTCCCCTGCCCCCGAACTGGATCAATTCGATGCAGCGCTCGCAACCTGCCTCCCAACCCTCCTCCTCGTACCAGCCGAGGACGGTAGTGAGTTTTTCGCGCGAAAGGGGCTCTTCTTTGCCCACGCGTTTCAACTTTGTCACCAGCACGCGTGTACCCGCTGGAACATCAAACCCGGCCAGCGCCGCCAGGTACTGCGCCGGTTTGCCCACCGTGGAGGTGACCATCGCCCCCTCGGATGTAAACAGCAGCTTGCGCAGCAAACCGGATTGCGCTTCGTCCGTGAAATACGCGCCTTCCTTTTCCATCAATTGTTTCAAGTATTGCGCTACCGGTTTATCCACCACTACCGACTGTTCTGTGGCGCAAATGGTCGAGCAATCAAACGCCTTGCTGGCAACGATGTAACGGGCGGCTTTCTCCAGGTCTGCAGAACGGTCCACGTAAGCCGGCACATTACCCGGTCCCACGCCGTACGCCGGCTTCCCGGTGGAGTGCGCTGCGCGCACCATCGGTGTTCCACCGGTCGCCAGGATAAGCGCCGTGTACTTGTGTGTCATCAATTCCTGTGTCCCCGCCAGGCTGACGTGCTGCATGCAGGAGATCAACCCCGCCGGAGCTCCGTTATCTTCTGCTGCTTTGGCCATCAGTGCGGTCGCCTCGTAGCTGCAACGCGCCGCGGCTGGATGGGGGGCGATGACTATGGCGTCGCGGGCTTTAACAGCGATGAGGATCTTGTAGATCACCGTAGAGGTCGGGTTGGTGCTGGGGGTAAGCCCAGCGATCACCCCCATCGGCCAGGCGATCTGGTAGATCCTCTTCTCAACATCATGATGGATAACCCCAACGGTTTTAATATCCCTGATGCTCTCCCACACATTCCTGGCAGCGAATTCGTTCTTGAGCCGTTTATGGGCGGCGATGCCGTAACCAGTCTCCTCGTGCGCCATCTGCCCCAGGCGGTCGGCCGCGTTGAACGCGGCGGTAGCCATCGCGCTGCACACCCGGTCCACATCCTGCTGCGAAGCCTTCGCCCACACCTTCCAGGCTTCAAACGCCCGGCTGGCGAGGGTACGCGCTTCCTGCATGGAAAGAAGATCCTGGTCGAGGTCAGTCATATTTCCATCAACTCTTGCGGAACGTGGTCTTTCCGTCAATTTCCAGCGAATCGATCATCGCCATGATCACCGCGTCCACCGGGGTGTCTTTGGTGATGCTAGTCTGGCGCGCGCTTGAACCCGCTGCGGTCAGCACCAGGTCACCCACACCCGCGTCAACGGTATCAATGGCGACGTAAGGTTTTCCCACCGGTTCGCCGTGTTCATCGGTCTGCCGGACAATGAGAAGCTTGCGCCCGGTTAGTTTTTCGTCTTTTATAGTCGAAACCGTAGTTCCGATCACTCTTGCGATCAGCATAAATTCCTCCGCTTAATAGGCCTTCGCCTGTGGTGCTGCCATCTGCGGACCAGCTTCAGCTAGGTCAGCCTTAATGATCTTCACCCCGGCGCTGGCGCCGATGCGGGTGGCCCCCGCAGCCACCAGTGCTTCTGCTTCTTCGTGGGTGTGAATGCCGCCGGAAGCTTTCACCCCGAGACCGGGGCCTACCGTGCGGCGCATCAGGGCGATATCATGCACGGTGGCACCACCGCCTGAAAAACCGGTTGAAGTTTTCACGTAATCCGCGCCGGCTTCCTTGGCGAACAGGCACGCCACCACTTTTTCTTCATCGGTGAGCAACGCCGTCTCAATGATCACTTTAACCAGCGCGTTCGCCGCGTGCGCCACCTCGACCACCCCGCGGATATCCTTCGCCACCAGGTCGGTTTCGCCAGCCTTCAGCGCGCCGATATTGAGCACCATGTCGATCTCTGTCGCGCCGTTATCAAGCGCGTTTCTTGTTTCAAAAGCCTTGACCTCGGTCGAGGTCGCGCCTAGCGGAAAGCCAATCACCGTGCATACTGCAACGTCAGACCCTTTAAGCAGGTCAGCACATAATTTTACATGGGTGGGATTGACGCACACGGAAGCGAAGTGGTATTTTTTCGCCTCAAAACACAATTGGGCGATCTTGTCGCTCGTGGCATCCGGTTTGAGAAGGGTGTGGTCGATCATTCCCGCCAGTGAATGGTCTTCGGGGATCACGCCTACCGTGGAAGTGAGTCTTTCAGCGCCCGCGCTGACCACGTGACCGGCGTTGTCGAAACAGGTCTTGACCTTGACCCCGTTGGCAACCTCCACTACACAGGTAGCCCCGGGAGGGTTCTTGACCTTTTCCTCCTGTTCGACCATCGCCAGCAGCACTTCGCGCGTGATGATCTCCACCAGGGTTTCAACAGTTTTCATATCAGGTGTCATGTTACCTTCCCGTCATTGAGAAAACGCTTTTCGATTTCCATGATCTTGTCCACGCGTTTCGCGTGTCTGCCACCGCCGAAATCTGTGGCCAGCCAGGTCTTTAAAATCTGTTTGGCGAGGTTAACCCCAATGAGACCTGCGCCGAGAGTGAGCACGTTGGCGTCATTGTGTTCGCGGCTGTTCACCGCAGTCGCATAATCGTAGCACAAGGCTGCCCGCACGCCCGGCACCTTGTTGGCAACCATGCAAGAGCCGATACCCGCCCCGTCGATCACCACCCCGCGCCAGGCTTTCCCCTGCGCCACCTGCGTCGCCACGGATAGCGCGATATCCGGGTAATCCACCGGGTCAGTGGTGTTGGTGCCGCAATCCACCACTTCGTAACCGGCGGCAGTAATTTCCTTTATTAATATGGTTTTTAGATCAACGCCCCCGTGATCAGTTCCAATGGCCACCACCTGGCGTGATTGTTCTTCGGACGCTGCGACATTTGCATCTACCGGAGAGGGCATAACTGGTTGTTTGGGTTCGGGTTGCGGAACAGGAGTTACAGATTCGACGCCAATTGTCTGGCGTACTACCTTTTTCACAATTTCGTGGATGTCGTTTTCCGAGACCTGGCTCATGAATCCTGAAACTCCACACTTGACTTATCAAATAAAATGTCGGATAATATAACTGGTAGTGACCACATTACCAGTGTAAAATAATCATACCACTTTAAAAACAAATGTCAAGAACCATCGATCCATTTACCGCGGTACCCAAGTACTTTCAGCTTGCTTCTATTTTACGTCAAAAGATAGAAGATGGCGAATGGGAGCCGCGTTCCCCCATCCCCTCTGAGCGCCAACTGGAGGTGCTCTACAATATCAGCCGCACCACCATCCGGGAGGCTATCAACTCTCTGGTGCAGCAGGGATACCTTTACCGCGAACACGGCCGCGGGACTTTCGTTTCGCCGCAAAAGCTGCAAAAGGGGTGGATGGACCTGACAAGTTTCTCCGAAGACCTTGTCAAGCGCGGCATAGTGCCCGGTCAGGTCATCCGCAGTCTCGCCCGCGTTATACCACCCCCCAGGGTGCTCCAGCGCCTGGAACTGCCGGCAGGCAGTACGGTGTACCGCATCGAACGCATCCGCCTCGGTGACGGTACCCCCATCGGTTTACAGACCTCCTACCTGGCGCTGGCTCCCGTCCAGGAGATCAGCATGGAGGAGATGGAAGCAGCCGGTTCGCTTTACCGCATCCTGATGGAAAAATTCCACATCATCCCCACTGAAGCGGATGAAACCTTAGAGGTCACCCTGGCCACCCCTGAAGAAGCTGCCCTGCTGGAGATCGCCACTGGCGCTCCGCTGCTGCTGAATGAGCGGGTTCTATTCTCGCAGGAGCGCAGACCGGTGGAATACGTTAAGATACTCTACCGCGGTGACAGGTATCAATATTACGTGCATTTAAAAAGATAGATTACTTTTGGAATTGGCCGGTTGCGGAAGGCGGTACCAGGTAGGTGAAAAATTCACGCCCCAGAGCCAGGCTGGTATGATATTTGCTGAACCCTCCAGGATACAGTTCCGTTAGCCTGCTCATCCCTGAAATATCCTCCGCTTTCACAAAGAACAGCTTCGGTCTTGTTTGATCAAGCGTAGCTTCCAGGTCATCCGCCCAGATGGCAAAATCCCGATCCACGTATCCTGTATTCATCGCCACCAGCCTTGTATCCACCCAGTGCGCCACCGCCAGCACATACACGCTGTCAACGTCACCGATCGAATCGATGTAATTCCTGGCGATACTGCCCATCTGCGATGAGTTCCAGGTGGCGTTCTGGTACTGCAGCCTGTATTGGCGGAATACCAGGTCATAATTCTGCTGCGCTGAAACCAGCAGCAATCCTGCTCCCAGCGTCATTATCAATGCCCTGCTTCCCCAACCCTTTGCTGCCTGCCACAGGCTCGCGAGCAGACTCTCAAGCGCGATGGCAGCCACAAGAATAACGGGGATAACTGCACCCCCGGCTCGGCTGAGAGAGGGGTTTTCGATCGGAAATGCCAGCGCCAGCATGGAAGGCAGCATCAGGATCGGGATGGACAGCAGCAACACCAGGTACTGCCAATTGCGCTGCCTGAGCCAGGCGTACACGAGCACGACCACACCCAGCAGATACAACGCTGCCGAGACCAGGTCCAGCGCGGGTCGACCGGTTACTGAGATTACCCAGGTATTGCCATTACGCCAGAACGGCATCAGGATGGCGTTAAGGAAATTCTGCAGGAACACCACAACTACTGATCCGGGGATCGCCTGTTCCGCGCCGGTCATGCGCGTGATGGTACGCATGGCAATGAGTTCCGGGTACTGGAAGGCAAAGCGCAACAGCGGTAATGCCGCCACCACTGAAAAGAGCAGCAGCACCCCCAGTCCTGCTGCGAGTTCACCTGCCGTTGCGCTTTTTTTCTTATAAAGCAAGAAAACCAGCATCACAAGCAGCACCACCAGCGGCATGATGCGGAATGCCGAGTAGCCCAACATTCCCGCTCCCAGGAATACACCTGTGAGTATCAGGTCATTGCGCTTGCTTTGCCTCATCCCGCGAAGCAGGTAGAAAAGTACTGGCGCTACAAAGACTGGTGTGAGCACCAGTCGCATGCCAGACCTGGCAAGAATATTGGTCCAGGATGCAAACCCGACCAGCAGCATGGACAGCAAACCCGTCCAACGGGTGCCGACCTCCTCCCCCAGGCGGTAGACGTAATACAGCGACACCAGGAATGCCAGTGCCATGCCCAGCTTGAGTGTGGTAAAACCGAGTTGCATGCCAAAGAGCTTCACCAACGCAGCCGTCAGGTAAAACTGAAGCGGTTCGCGACCTGAATTGCGTGGAAAGAAAATGGCGTGATTACCATTCAACACATCGTTGACATCCAAAATCTTTTCAGCGTGGTCACTGGTCATCTCAAGTGGCACGCTACTCAGTTGGCTGAGATGGAACCACGCACTGATAATGAACACAGCCAGAACAAGCAGGTTCCACCGGTTCATGCGCAAACCAAACTGCCCGCCGCGCAGGAAATTTACAACCCGGGTTTTTATTAATAGCAAATCTATGCCCTGCTCACCACGCTGCCAGAAAGCTGCCAGTGCTGTGACAAAGGTTGCCACCCACAACACCAGGCTCAATGCAGAAAAGCGGTTGCCGCTGAACGAGAAAAAGGTTACCACTATAAGCGGAACAAGGATGTACAACGGTGTTCTACGAAACGAGGTTTCCATCTTCTCGCTGGATGGTGCTTTTAACGGCTTTATTACCCATTCGTGCTTCACCAGCGAGAGAATCAGCAGCCCTCCGGCCACCATGTAGAAACCGATACCCAGCCGGGGGTGACCCGCTCCGGGTTCAAAGAAGCGTTGCCCGATAAGCGCCAGCAGCAAGGCCAGGAGGGAGCGCCACGGTAGTTCTTGCAGTGAGAAGCCGCGCCTTGGTATGGTTTCCCCAGCCTCCACTTGAACATTATCTTCGTCAGCAGCTTTATTTTCACCTCTTAACAGGCGGCGCGGACTGAGCTTTTCTTTTAGATAATCAAGCAGGTTTGGTTCTTCCATCGCGTTGTTCCTGTGGGTTAGTTTTTCCGGGCAATATAAAAAGTATACACGCCATCATCCTGCATCGCACGTTCAGAGTAGGCAGGGCGCGTAATCAGGTTGGTGAAAAAAAGGCTCCATTTCCACGGCGCGATGATCCACCTGCCAAACAACTTCCTGATGACGAGTGAAGGCAAACCGAAATAATGCCCCCATTCGAGAACCCCCAGGGAACGCGGGGAAAAATAATGCCACCAGTCGACGAGCGTGAATCCTGCTGCTTCAAGGCGCTCCTGCCAGGTTTGCGGGTCATCACAGTGATGGTGGCGCGAAATGCGGTTGAAGAAACGGCGGTACCAATCACCCAGCGTTCGAAGATGGATCCTGTCAAAAAACCTCCCGATCGAAAGCGTAGCCAGAAACCTGTGGTTCGGCACACAAAAGATAAAGGGTGCTCTCGGCTGCATCACCCTGGCAAGTTCCGCCAGTACCGGCTCAAGCTCCGGGATATGCTCAAGGACGGAATTACTGACCGCACCGGCAAAATACCCATCGGGATAAGGGATCTCACTGGCTTCGCTTAATACAACCTTGCCGTATACACCCCGGTTTTCGGCTTCACGCAGCGGCTTTGCCCATGGATCCAAACCCACCTCGAGCTTACGGTCGAACGCCAGAGAGGCAAAATGACCATCCCCGCAGCCCAGGTCAAGCGACGGTGCAGGCAGCTCAATGTTCTCGTAAAATCGCGCTTCCACCGCTCGCAGCAAACCCCGGAAGTAAGGCAGCGAGGAGATTTGCTGCCATAAGTGGTCTTTTGTCGCATCCATTGCTTCTACTGGCACGTGTTTCTGTAATGTCATCCAGTCTCCAATAAGAGTTTATTCGGTCAGGGTTCAAACAGGTCGTTTAATTGATCGGGACAATTATAAACGGTAAAGAAGCATCAAAAAAAAGCCCCGAAAGCTACACGCTTCCGGGAACTTCTCTGCCTGGTTGGACCAGGCTGGCGTTCAATTGAAGAAAGGCGTTATTTGATCATCTTCGAAAGCGTTTGCAACAGCGTATTTGCCACCATTGTACCGGATTGGGTACGGTACTCCTGGGTTCCCATGCGGCTGCCAGACATCACAGCGTTAAGGATGGCTTCGATGTCGTTGCTGCCCGATTGCTTTGCCTGCATGTAAGTCATGCCAGCCTTTAGCAGCTTGGAAATATCAATTTTTCCGGATTGGGAGCTGCTTGAGCCGGTAGCACCGGTGAGTCCGCCAAGTAGCGAACCTAACAGGTCATCACTTGCTCCAGTGCTGGCGGGAGCCTGGGAGGTTCCGGTCAGCCCGCCCAGGAGTGAACCTAAAAGGTCACCGGCGTCAGGTGTGTTTGCGGTCGGTCTGGCCTGAGATTGAAGTGTTTGCGGGGATACCTTCTTTTGCGTCCCCATGAGCGCCTGCAGCAGGTCAACCGCGCTGTTGGGAGTGACGGTCTTTTTTCCGCCAAGCTTGGCTGAGGCATCCTGCAAACCCTGGGCGTACAGCTTCGCGGAACCACTCTGACTTTTTGCCTGCAGGAGCTGGCTGGCGTACGCCAGTTGCTCAGCCGGCGTGGCATTGCTTTTCGCCTTCATTGCCTGGGTGATCACCTCAAAGATCTCAACCATATTATCACCATGGTTGTGATTGTAGGTATCCGCCTTATTCAAGGCAGTTTTATTCTCATCCAAAGTCTCCACGACGCTGCCGAATAATTTTGATAAATCAATACTTTGAGTTGCCATTTTTTAGTTTCCTTTCCCTCACATAATTTTGGTACTTCACATTATAAACCTAATTGTTGACAGGCTTGAGCGGGTATGATAAGATTCCTTTATTCAATGACTGAATATTCATACAATGAAGCCACTAGACCCCCAACTCTCCACATCAGAATATGCCCTCCTCTGCTTCCTGCTTGACGGACCCTGTCATGGTTACGAACTGCATAAAAAATTGACCGAAGCCAACGGAGTGGGAATGGTTTGGGACGTCAAGATATCGAATATGTACGCTCAACTGGAAAAACTCGCCTGCCGAGGACTGATCAATGGTCATATTCAGGAGAACGAACAGCGCCCGGCACGCAATGAATTTGCATTAACAACAGAAGGAGTGAATGAAGTCAACCAGTGGCTACATAAACCTGTTGATCACCCCCGTGATTTCCGCCATGATTTCCTCATACGCGTATATTTCATCTCCACCTACAAACCGGGTGAACTTGATTGGCTGATCGATCGACAGCTGGATATATGCCGGGGATGGCTGAGTTCCATCGGAGAAAAGGAAAAAGTACTGCCATTAACTGAAAATTTTGCCAATCTTACTAATTATTTTCGTTACTCACAGATCCAATCCATGATGGACTGGTTAAATTGGCTTAAAACCCAAATCCCAACAATTCTGACTCAAAGAGGTGAAAAATGAAACGCTCCATCCAGTTATTGATCGTAGCACTACTGCTGAGCAGCCTGTTAGCTGGCTGCGCGGCACCAGCCCCAACTGCCCTTCCAGTCCTTACCGAACCGCCCGCGACCGAAGCCCCGCCCTTAGTTGAGACTGCAGCACCGACTGAAGCACCAGTGGCAGAAAAGATTATCGTCACCGATGCGCTTGGTCGCGCGGTCGAGTTTGATGTGTACCCCACACGCATCATGATCGTGGGCAAGGCGAATTTCATGCTGTTGGATGCGGCTTTTCTTTTCCCCGAAGCCCCTGACAGGATCATCGGTTATGAACTGCGCTCGCAATCCGGCTTGGATTTCGTAAATACCGCATTTCCGCAGAGCCGTGACATGACCATTCTTGAATCAGATGCGGGTCCTGAGCAGATCGCCCCATTAAACCCCGACCTGGTATTGATGAAATCGTATCTAAAAGAACAATTGGGTGATCAGGTTGAACTGCTCGGGATAAAGGTGATCTACCTCGACCTCGAAACCCCGGAAGCGATCAATAATGATATCCGCACTCTCGGCGCAGTGTTCGGCAACCAGGAGCGCGCTGAACAACTTGTTCAGTTATATGATCAGGCACGGGCCAAGGTCACAGATATCACCAGCACCATCCCCACCGAGGAAAAACCCTCTGTTCTGTTGTTACAGTATTCCGCCAAGGGTGGAGAGGTCGCTTTCAAGGTGCCCACCGGTAGTTACCTTCAGACCCAGCTGGTTGAGATGGCTGGAGGTGTGCCGGTCTGGAAGGATGTTATGGGAGAAGGCTGGACGGTAATCACCCTGGAACAGATTGCGGCCTGGAACCCCGAGATCATCATTGTCATTGATTACAGCGGAAAAGCCATGGAAGTTGTGGATGGATTAAAAAGTGATGCGAACTGGCAGCTGTTGGACGCGGTACAGAATGGAAAGCTCTACGCTTTCCCGCTGGATTTCCAGAGCTGGGATCAGCCTGATACCCGCTGGACGCTGGGGCTTGCCTGGCTCGCCACCAAGCTTCACCCGGAGCGGTTTGAGGCGCTGAAAATGTACCTGGAAATTCCCGCTTTCTACACCGATTTTTACGGATTGAGCGAATCCTCTGTGGAGCAAAACATCCTCCCACTGGTCAAGGGCGATTTTTAATCAACAGTGGGGTGGATTATCATCCACCCCACTGACCTGAATTGGTTTAGTCTTGAAAAATAATAAAACACTCATCACACTATTACTGGTACTCACACCGGTCATCGTCCTGCTGATTTCGATGTTTATCGGCAGGTACCCTAAACCGCTCTTTATGCCCTTCTCTGTTCTGCTCAATGACCAACTTGGACAGAACCTGGTCTACAACCTGAGGTTACCGCGCCTGATCACCTCCGCTCTGCTGGGTATGTCGCTTGCCGCAGCGGGCGGCGTAATGCAAATGCTCTTTCGCAACCCGCTGGTGGAACCCGGCTTCCTGGGAGTGACCCAGGGAGCCGGTTTTGGCGCGGCGTTGAGCATCCTCTTCCTTTCCACTGCGCCGCTGGTCGTTGAACTCAGCGCGGCGGGATTCGCGGTGATCGGTTTGATGCTCTCATATTTCATCGCCAGGCGCATCCGCTTCGGTGGCTGGGTACTGCGCCTGGTTCTTTCAGGTATCGCTGTTTCCGCCATTTTCTCAGCCGGTCTTGGCATCCTTAAATACATGGCGGATCCGACATCTGAACTGCCCGAAATCGTTTTCTGGCTGCTGGGTGGATTGTGGTCGGTCACCTGGACTGATCTGCTGTATATCCTGCCAGTAGTCGTGGTGGGTTTGATCATCATCTACCTGATGCGTTGGCGCCTCAACTTGCTCTCGCTTAGTGACGAAACTGCTTTCTCACTGGGGGTTGCGGTGGGACGCGAACGCACCCTGCTGCTGGGGGCAAGCGTGGCGGTCACCGCTGTCGTCGTCTCGGTAGCAGGAATCGTGGGCTGGATCGGGTTGATCATCCCACACATCGCGCGCCGCATCGCAGGAGCCAACGCGGCTGCTTTCATCCCACTCAGCATGTCTCTTGGCGCAATCTTCGGTATCGTCTGTGATAACCTCGCCAGGGTACTGACCACAGGGGAGATCCCGCTGGGTATCATCACCTCCCTTATCGGTGCCGCCATTTTCCTGGTCATGATGACCTCACGTTCAATGAGGATCGCGCGATGAACGACAGTATCCTTAAGATCAACGCGCTCACTTTCTCGTACAGTCCATCGGCCATAGCGGCTGTAAAGGAAGTAACTTTCGATATTTCCCCGCAGACCGTTACCGCTATTTTAGGCCCCAATGGTGCTGGCAAGACAACACTGCTCCATCTGATCCTTGGGCTTAATAAGCCACTCACCGGTTCCATTCTGCTGCATGACAGACCCATTAGCGGCTATTCGCGCCATGAACTCAGCCAGAACATCGGCCTGGTGCCGCAGTCAGAATATATCCCCTTCGAGTACAGTGTCCTGGAATATGTCACTCTTGGCCGGGCTCCCTACCTTGGCCCATTGGAATTGCCCGGCAAGCAGGACACGGTTATTGCCCGCCAGGCTTTGAATGATGTAGGCATCAGCCATCTCGAGAACCGCTCCATACCAGCGTTAAGCGGCGGTGAACTACAGCTGGTGCTGCTGGCAAGGGCATTATGCCAGCAGCCGCGTGTTCTTTTGCTGGACGAACCCACCTCGCACCTTGACCTCTCCAACCGAAACGTGACCCTGCAGATAATGGACCGCTTACGCCGCGCGGGGACAACCATTATCTTCAGCACGCATGACCCCGAGGCTGCCTCATTGATCGCAGATAAACTGGTGTTGATGCGAGCCGGCCAGGTGCTGGATGCTGGTTCGATGGACGATGTTTTCACAACGGAAAAGCTCAGCAGCACTTACGGAACGCCTGTTGAGGTCGTGCAAATTGACGGATTGCGTGTCGTGAAATCAATGGAAAGACTCGGGGTTTAAAATAAAAATGGCAAAGATCATCCTTCTCAAAGCTGATAAAGGCAGTGGGAAAACCACCGCGTTGATAAGGTTGTTGGAAAAACTGACCACTCTTTCGGTTAGCGCCCGCGGCGTTGTATGCCCTCCCGTTGAGGAGGACGGTATTAAGGTTGCCATCAACTTGTTGGATGTATCGACTGGCGATGAAAAGCGCCTGGCTGTTCCTAAAACGGATGAGTCCATCGAACCATCAGGTTTGCACTGGCGCTTTGACGCGAACACCCTCGATTGGGGCAACCAGGTGCTCGCGAATGCCGTACCCTGCGACATCCTATTCGTTGACGAGATGGGACCACTCGAGTTCAACCGGGGTGAAGGATTAATGAACGGATTTGCAGCCATTGATTCCCGCCGCTACCTGGTAGCGCTGGTCACAATCAGACCTTCGCTCCTCGACGCTGCAACTCGCCGATGGCCGGACGCCGAAGTTTACGAAGTCAACCGCAAAGACCAGTCGCGCCTGGTCAATGACCTTTTTCGTCAAATCACAAAATAAATAGAATCCTGCTTATCAGATATCTTGAGACTTATTCTCGAATTTTGCGTAGACTATTGATATGAAACACATTGATCAACTGATGGATCTGGTCAGGAATCTTGTACCCAGAAGAAAGATCGGTCTTGCTCTAAGTGGAGGCGCGACCTTCGGCGCGGCGCACGTTGGTGTGTTGCAGGTGCTGGAGGAAAATGGTATTCGCCCGGACCTGGTCGCAGGAACCAGCGCCGGGGCGCTGGTTGGTGCAGCTTACTGCGCTGGCGTTCCCTTGAGTGAGATTGAATCCCTTTTCAGTACCATGAACTGGCCTACCCTGCTCAAGTTGTCTATCCGGAGTTCTCTATCCATTTTTGATACCCAGCCGATGGAGGACTTCCTTCGCAAGAAGATCGGTGACATCGATTTCAAGGATCTGAAGATCCCGTTTGCCGCGGTGGCATGCGATATTCAAACCGGCGCAAGAATCGTTCTCGATGAGGGACCTCTTGCACCCGCCATACGGGCGAGCGCGGCCATCCCCGGGTTATTTTCTCCAGTCGAGATCAATGGACGCCTACTGGTGGACGGCGGGATCGTGGATAACCTTCCGGCTGAACAGGTAAAATCCATGGGTGCCCGTTACGTCATATCCAGCGATGTCTCTCACAGCGGCGTGAATGCCAAGAAACCTGAAAACCCGTTCGAAATCATGCTGTCGATGGTTTACATTATGCAATCGCGTGCCGCATTGCCTAATGAAGATGCGTCCAACTGCTACATTCGCCCCATGGTGGCACAGTACTCGTCCTGGGGATTCAAGGACGTCCCACAGGTAACTGAAGCCGGGCGTGAAGCTGCCAGGCAGGTGATGCCTCAGTTGCGGAGGGATCTACGCATCAAGCAATGATTTTTCAAAATAAACAAGCGAATTAAAGAAAATGGATGACCCAAGTCTACGGTCATCCATTTCAGTTTTCCCCCTTCAGCGAAGAACTGGTATGCCTATACGTAGGCAAAAAAGTATTAATCCATTGAATCAATGTTCCCATCAAATAAACTGATGAATATTTTCACAACTTCCGAATCATATGCGGTCCCAGTGTTATCCAGTAACTCCTGTAACGCCTCTTCATGAGTGCATTTTTTCTGATAAGGCCGCCCATCTGTCATCGTCGTATAAGCGTCCGCGACGGCTAGTATGCGCGCCCCCAGGGGAATCTCCTCCCCGATCAAACCCTGCGGGTAACCTTTACCATCCATGCGCTCATGGTGAGCGTTAATAAGCGGTGCGATCTTCTCAAGGCCTGAAACTCCTCCAACGATCTGCGCACCGATCCCTGGATGGGTCCTCATAATTTCCCATTCTTTTTCGGTAAGAGGGCCTTCCTTCTTCAGGATGGTATCTTCGACACCTATCTTTCCAATGTCATGCAGCAGCGCTGCCCAGCACAGCTCCCGCGTCTCTCGAACGGAAAACCGGTACTGATGCGCCATTTGCTCGGATAATGCCGCCATTCGTTTACTGTGTGAAGCACTATGCAAATCCCGTGTTTCAAGTGTTTTAGAAAGCACGATCACGGTTTCGATGGAGAGCAACTCAAGCCGGTCGTTCATCTGGGTTCTGTAAATGGCGCTTGCCAGTTGATCCGCGATCAGGTCCACAAGGTAGTATGAATCTTCGGACAGCACTAATTTCTCATTGTTTGAAGATTGCCCCAGTATCAATACGCCGATACCGCTCGACTCAACCCTCATGGGAATGATCCACGATAGATCACCACCCTTAATACCCAGGCTTATCCTTTCCTGTTCTGAAAGGTGCTCATGCGCCAGGAAAAACCGTGCATTATTTTCTGGATCCAGCAGCCTGTTACAAACTCCTTCAACAGCCTCCGGATCCATGAATTCTCCCATTACAACCATAGGCTCTGACCTGGAATACACAGCTCGACACCGATAATGCCCGTTCAGATCCACCAGGATGATCTGGCAGAGATCCACATCAAGGATGTCAGCGATATGCCTGGAAGCGCTTTCTACCAGATCCTCCAGGTTATCGGAGGTCGCCAGGTAATGGCTGAGGTCAGAGAGACCGGTCCATTTTTCCTGCACATACGAAGGAATCCCTGTGTCGTTGTGTTTATAAAATCGCGCTATTCCATCAATAAATTGAGCCATATACCGGACCCTGATGGGAAAGAATTGAACGCGAACGCAATATAGCGCGCGCGGCAATTTTCAAATTTATGAGAGTTCAGTCAAGAACGGATACTGCAAGTCTTGATGAACTGGCGTTCATTAGGCGGGCGAATTCAGCCAGGGTGGAGACACGGATGTCGGAGATCCTCCGGGCTTCGTCAGCGCCCAGGTGGAAAGCCTCTCCGCCAAAACCCTTCCTGATGGCCATTCCCGGGTTGGTTAGCAGCAGCTTGCGGAACTTTTCGTTTACTACGGCTGCGGTCAGGATGCGGCTGTATTCCCGTTCCTTCTGCAGGATGCTTTCATCATGATGATGATAATCATGAAAAATGTTACTCATTTTGTTTCTCCTTTTTGTTTTCGTTCTCTATTCCGCCTAGCGACCAGAGCAGCCAGATGACTCCTACAAAGATCAAAGCGTCGCCTAAACTGAAGGCCACCCGGTAATTGATCCAGTCCGGCAAGGTGAAGCGGTCACTCAGTAACCACAACCTTGTCACATCAGGTGCCAGCACAATGTCCTTGCTGTAAGCGAGGCGCTCCCCTAACTGCCAGGTGCCTTCTGATGCACCGGTGGTGAGTTTTTGCACCATCGCCGGGCTGATGGGCATCCAGCCGCCGTTCAACAGGATGACCAGCGCGTTCAGCAGGAAGCCGGCTGTGATCGGCCAGAAACTGATCTTACGGATATTAAAGAGCGAAAAAACGATTAGTAAAACCAGAGAACAGACATACAGGATGGACGCGGTGGTGTTTGAGATCCGCGAGCGGGTAAATGGGAGAAAGAAGATGATGAACTGGGGAATGAAAGCCAGCAGCACCAATCCGGTTGCTTTGAGGTCATATACCCTGTATTCCCTTTTCCCTATACGCGCTCTACAAATCCCGGCGGCCAATCCTACCAGGACTGCGACGAGAAGGACCATTAAAGGTCAATTATCCGCCGACAGAACCAGTAGCGTATGGGGCACCCGCTGCCAGGACAAACAAAACGAGGGTGAGGACAAAGATGACCAAGCGAACCTTGCTACCAAATTTACCAGACAACATTGACAGTGTTTTCATGAGAGACTCCTTTAAGATTTTGTGATGATGGTTTTCGATACCTGCTGATTATCTCATCAGGCAGGCTGCAAAACAGGATGCAGATGATGCTCATTAATACAAATGATGCTGCAGTATTAATTAACACCAAAACACAGAGATGTGCTCGTTATCACCTCCTTGTTTATAGATATTGAGTTTTGACGGATAAATTCTTATTGCTGCATTAATGAATTGTATAACTTAACAGTCTGCGGTGAAGGCTCGAGGTCAAGTTCTTTTTTCAAAATTAATTTACAGCGCTCAAACTGACGCGCCACCGCCGGCCGGTCTTCCATGGCGGAATACGCCATCATGGCAGAGCGGTACACAGCTTCGTTGTAATTATCCTCTTCAAGTGCTTGGTTGGCAAGAGCTGCCGCCATGGAATATTTTCCGGATTTTAGATACAGGTTGATAAGATTCAGCGCGGCCGTCATGAAAGCTTCATGATATTGTTCCCTCGCGACAAGCACCCAGTCTTGGTCGATTTTGGGTAGCAGCGACCCGTGATAATTGGCAATTGCTGCCCGGTAATGCTCGATTGCTTCCTCCATCACCTGCGCTTTTTTAGCATTCTCCAGTTCAATAATAAAAGTATCAACGTCATAATCGTAATCTATGGAGCGGTTGAAGCGGTATACGTCGTCATCAAACGACACAGAGTCTTTACCGACTGCCCTTCTCAACCTGTAAATGGAGTTTTTAAAGCGTAATTTGACCGTGTCACGGTCAGCATCCGGCCAGAATGCCGTACCGACTTCCTCCTTGGTCACACCTTCAGGATGCGAGAGGAGATAAAAGAAGAGGTCGCGGACCATCTGGGTCTTCCAATCCTTTCCTGTGACAATGCGGTTACCCAGGCGTACCTGCATACGACCAAAACCGCGAATGGTCAACTTGGGGTTGGCAAAATCCACCGCTGATGAATGGCGCCGGATCACCCGGTGAATTTGTGGTAGCCGTTTCTCAAATACTGCCACTTCATCAAGTAATTGAGCAATTGCCGGGAATAGTTCCGCATCTGACGTAATATTCTCCAGGATCGTCCTGAACTCCATTCCAATCTGGACCAACGACTGATGCAGGCTACCCTCCGCATTTGGGAAGGAGATTTCGCTGCCCTCATCCTGTGAAAACCCGCCGCGTTCATTCAACCCTGCCAGCACTCTGTACACCGAAGCCCTGAACCCCTCAAGCTGATAGCCCGCCGCTGTGAAATAATCTTCCAGCTGTTTGAATGTCAGTCCCAGATCCGATGATTTATCATTCTTAAGGTCCAGCACTGCCTGTTCAAGCAGGCAGAGATTCAGTTCGTATTTTGATCCACTTTTCTGTGCTTTTTCCAGTGCCAAAGAAATCTGCTGCTGCGCTGATGATTGATAACCAGTAATACGATCAAGCGTTGCCATCGCGAGCGTGAGATAGACATCCAATGACAGGTCACTGGTCTTTTGCAGTACTTCCACCGCCTGCCCGTAAGCCTGCCTGGCTTCTTTGAGCGCACGTACGTCGCGGTAAAGGTCACCCAGGCTGGTGAGCACGTACCCCTCCATCCTGGGATTAGCCATCCTTGAATAGGACAATGATCTTTCTAGAGTGACAGCTGCCTGCTCATAGTGGCTTCGTTGGTATTGCAACATACCAACATTATTCAGTACGTTAGCCAACCAAAGCGGGGATTGCACGGCCTGCCAGTATTCAAGCGAACTCATAAAGCACTTTTCACTTTGGTCCAGGTCTGCCCGCGCGGAGTACACCACGCCAAGGTCTAAAAGAACTTTAGCGGCATCAGATTCCATTCCCAGGTCCTGAAAACGGCGATACGATTCACGCAGTTTCCATTGTGCATCATTTAACTCCCCGGTCTGTAAATATACCAGGCCTTCCGCGCGTAATGCTTCGGCATAATTTTGCGGTGCGCCAAACGGCGGTCTGGTCAATTCAATGGCATCCTGGGTGTCTTTTAACGCGGTCTCATAATGACCCAGGTGCCGGTTAATGGCACTGCGCCGGATGAGCGCTGCGGCCAGTTCTTCAGCCGACCCGGCAGTTCGCAAGTCGCGGATGGCAGCGTCAAGCAGCTCAAGGCTTGCTTTAAAGTCACCCCTGAGCATAGCAATGGAACCACGGATTGATAAAAGCTCCGGTTTCTTTTCCCCCAGACGCCCGGGCAGGGCGTCAAGCCAGTCCGATAAGGTCACCAGCCTGCCGCTGAGGATCATTGACGGCGCAGCCTTGCGAATTATCTCCACCTGTTGTTCAGGCGTACCAATCCTGAAGCAGATGGAGATTGCTCTTTCCCATTCCTGCACGCTTTCGTAATAGAGTGCCAATTCGGATTCAATCCTGCGTGTTTCCTCAGGTCTTTCCACGCGCATGCGGTTCTGCAGGAAGTCACGGAAAAGATGATGGTATCGCAGGAAAAGTGTTTCATCTCCCACCGGCAGCACAAAGAGGTTATCTCGCTGGATTTTCTCGATCACCTCATCCCAGTTCTGCCCCTCCAAACCCAGTGACTTGCCAACGATTCTTTCGCACAGGCTGGCGTCAAACTCCTCTAATAAGGAGGTTCGCAACAGGAAACTCTGCATCGCAAGAGACTGTCGTTCAAAAACCTGCTGGGTCAGGTATTCATATATACCCACCCCTGAAACTTTTTCGACTCGGCTGCGTTCGTAGGGACCCTTGGGAGAGAGTTGGGCGGTCAATAGCAATCCGGTGATCCACCCCTCGGTACGGGTGATCATTTCTTCGGCTCTTTGGTCTGATAAGGACTGGTGATAATTCACCGCCATCAATTGTTTGATCTCTTCCGGCAAAAAAGCCAGCTCCTCAAAACTCAAGCCATCCACCTGGGAGCGTGCCACCAGCAGGCTGAGGTCAGGCAGCGTTAGCAGGGTGCGCGAAGCGATCACATAATGGCAGTTCTCCGCAGATTCCTGGATGATGCGGTTAATGAACAATTCAATCGGTTTACAATCGCGCACCAGGTGATAATCATCCAGCACAAATATGAAATGCTCGGTAATATTTTCGTAGGCATCATTGACGATCGCTGAAATGACCGGATCCAGGTTCATTTTATCCTGGCTCAGGTCGGCCAAGGCTGCCAGCGCCATTTGCCCAAAAGCCGGGAATTTTCCCTGGATGGCAGCGATGAAATGGGCAATGAAGCGCTTGGGATCATTGTCGAGCGGATCCAGGGCGTACCAGCAGATGGGCACCTGGGTGTGGTGGGAAAAGTCAACCAGTAGTGATGTCTTGCCGTACCCCGCCGGCGCAGCAACAATCAGTAGCTTGAGGTCCAGCATATTATCCAGGACGGTAAGCAAGCGGGGACGCGAAAGTATCTCGCTCCGGCGTCGGGGAATAAGTGTTTTCGTGCGGATAACCGGAAGATCTGGAGGCATATGTTTTAACTATAATCCAGTCTGTGCACTGATGGGCTTAACGAATATGTCTAGTCGTATTATAAACAAAATAAGAGCCCTATCGGACTCTTATTCTTGGTAAAGATATTTTTCTATAGCTGTGAACTGGGTGGAGGGGTGTACATGGTTGGCTGCCCCGCGATTGGACCGAGATATTTGGCGTCTCCAAACGCTAAAATCCCCATGAATATAACGGAGAGGAAAACCAACCCCAATCCGAATCCGGTCCCTTTCCCGAACACTTTGGCCAGGTCAAACAGGATCATGACCGCGATCACTACGTTTACCAGGGGTACCAGTAAAAGCAGCAGCCACCACCATGGACGTCCAATGATTTCAAGTTCCACCAGGAAATTGTAGATCGGGACAATCGACGCCCAGCCGGGTTTACCAGCTTTTACAAATATTTTCCATAAAGAAACTATGGAAAAAACTCCTACCAAGAAAATGAAGAAATAGTACCCAAATCCAAGTCCAGAATCGTAGTTGTAATTCATACATCCTCCTTTTTAAGTTATGATTACAGTGTATCAATAATTCCTGAAAAGTCAATGTATTTAGACAGTATTTATCCGTTTTGAAAGGTTTTTATGAACATTTTTTTATCGAAATTTCTCCCTCTTTTCTTATACCCTGCCGGGTTCATCACCCTGCTTATCATCCTGACCTTAATCTTCTGGAAGAAGCGCCGCCTGGCGCTTACCTTCCTGATCATCGCCTTTGTTGTGCTGCTGGTCGCTGGAAATAAATATACCGCCACTGCTTTTGCCCGCACGCTGGAGTGGCGCTACCCGCCGCTGCCGGAGGGCAGCACCGGAGATGTGATCGTCGTCCTGGGCGGCGGCACTGAGCCCCATATCGCCCCACGCAGCATGGTAGAGGTCAACGCTGCAGCGGACCGCGTGCTATACGGCATCAAACTGTACCAGCAGAAAGCCGCGCCTATCATCCTGTTGAGCGGCGGGGATATCGATTTCATCAACGATTCCCCTTCCACCCCGGCGGATGATATGGCCACGCTGATGGAGATGCTCGGCATTCCGCCAGAAGACATAATCATCCAGAATCAATCGCTGAACACCCAACAGGACGCTGAATTCAGCTGCGAGATCATTAAAACCAATGGTTACGAACGGGTCATCCTGGTGACCTCGGCTTTCCACATGCCCAGATCGGTCGCGCTGTTCGAAGGACAGGGCTGCCCGGTCATTCCGGCGCCGGTGGACTTCAGCATCACGGAAGATGGCTGGGCAAGCCTCACCCACCCCACGATCCAGGAGTTCATTCTTGACCTGCTGCCCTCCTACTCGCACATCTCCACCATCACCAAGACGATGAAGGAATACTTCGGTATGTGGTACTACCGGCTGTCGGGGATTTTATAGCAGAACGAAGAACTGCGACCTGAAAACAGGAGAGATAAATGAAAAACAAACTCGTCCCGCTCATGGTGATCAGCATGCTGTTGATGGCGTGCTCTCTCCCCGCGGCAATTTCCTCCCTACTGGACTCTATCAGACCGCAACCCACACCTCTGCCTGAATCCAATTCGCTGCTCGACCTGGTGGCAGAACGGCAAAGTGAGCATCGTCAGCATCCGCGGTAACGTAGGGATGGGCAGCTTCACCGGCAGGACGATCGATCTCGAGCTTTACAACAATACTGAAAATGCGCTTGAAATCGAAATTCCCTGCGGGCTGGTTTTCATCTCCGCCGAAGAGGATACCAGCGGCATGATGGTGGTGCAACCTTCCTTAATTAACATGGCAAAGGGTAAAACGGATATCATCAAGCCCTTTGTCTTAAGCATTGATGCTCTAAAAGCACTCCCCGCGCCTGAAAAAACCTACCGCGTTGAGGAACTGGAAGCGGGAAAACAACTACTGTTTGCGGAGTGCCTGTGCAAAAAAGACCTGCCTGCCGAGACCGAAACACAGGAGCTCATCAGCCTGCAACTCGCCGCGTGGATGATAGACAGCGAAGGTGTATTCACCACCCTACCTGACACCCTCGATAACCTGCTCAAAGACCTCACCGGTCTCCCTATCTCCATCCCATGGCTGGATGAGACCATGCAGGATCTGGCGGGAAGCCTCGCACCGAACGCCCAGACCTGGCTGGATGGATGCGGGATAGACCTTGGGGAATAAAAAAGGGCTGGTGAACAAATCACCAGCCCTTAACACGTTTACAACATCCTTATACCAATTGCTTTCGAATCTCTGAGCTCATAAAGTCCAGCGCCCAGACCACGATGATGATCGCCAGCAGCGCTGTACCCGCCTGTGAATACTGCAGCGTATTGATGCGCTGCGAGAGGAAGTAGCCAATACCCCCACCACCGACAAAACCGATGATAGTCGAGATACGCACATTGATATCCCAGTGGTAGATGGTAAAAGAGAGAAAATCCGGGATGATCTGCGGTACAACGGCATACATGACCACCTGTAGTTTATTCGCACCGGTCGCGGTGACAGCCTCAATGGGCCCTGGATCAATTCCTTCGACAGATTCTGAAAACATTTTTCCTAAAGACGCGGCTGTCGTGATCGAAAGGGCGATCACACCCGCGAACGGGCTGCCGAAACCAACGATCATGGCAAAGATTGTCGCCAGCACCAACGGCTCGTAAGAGCGAATGATGTTTAGGAAACCCCTGACCACGTAGTAAATCGCCGTCCCAACCCACCCTTTGCGGGTGATGTTGGATGCAGCCAAAAAACTCAGGGGAACTGCAATGATGGTGCCAATAGTGGTCGCGATCAACGCCATGAAGATGGTAACTAACATCGCATCCAGTACATCTTTCAATGTCTGCGAGGCGATAATTCTGCCTTCAGGTAAGGTAATTTCAAAGGCTAACTGCGCCGGGGTGCCATCGACCGCAGCGGTGATGGGGCGTAATTCCATAACCTCGGTCAATTCACCATTGGCATCCGTGACCGCGTTCTTCATGCTCAGTAAGCCACCTTCCGGCAGCACCCAGCGGATGGAAAGCTCGGCGTTCTTCGGCAGGTCATAGCCCTTGACTGTTACTTTATCCTTCGGATTCCCACATGGCGGATTAATTGTGATGCGAGGACCCGTTATTGGGACTTCCGGGTTTGCCACACTCCCGCACGGCACCGGTACAACTTGAGTAACTGTGACCAGTTCAGATTCCCTGTCCAGAATCTCAGGGCTGAGCAACTGACCCATGATCGATTTCGCCTTGGGGAATGACGACACCAGTTTCACCATGTCCGGGTCGGTAACACGGATACTCAGGACAAGTAAAACAACAAACACCACGATGATAAGGACCCGCTTCAGTGAATTAAAAAGTGCTTTCAATGTGTCCATATCACACCAACCGTTCCCTGATGCGGGCACTGAAGAAGTCCAGGATAATCACCACAACAGCGATTGCCACGAACGCGGTGCCGACCGCCCTGTAATCCTGCAAAATGATCCATTGCCACAGGAAGAAACCAATACCGCCCCCACCGACAAAACCGATGATCGTTGAGGATCGTATATTGATATCCCAACGATAAATGGTAAGTGCTGTAAATGTGGGGATAACTTGCGGAACGACCGCGTAGCGCACCACCTGTAACCAGTTAGCGCCAGTGGCTTTTACCGCCTCGATTGGGCCAGTATCAATACCCTCGATGACTTCAGAATATAACTTACCGAGAGCCGCGATTGTGTGGATGGTAATAGCGATCATACCCGGGAAAGGTCCCAGGCCGACGATGATGACAAATATGATTGCCAGGATCAACGCCTCTATCGAGCGTACAATATTCAGTATCGTCCTGATGACAATGTATATCACCGCGGTGACCGGGTTGCCGGTCATCAGGTTACGGGCAGCCAGGAAACCAAAGGGAATGGCAATGAGAGCGCCTACGATCGTGGAGAGGAACGCCAGAGCCAGAGTCTCGTATATACCCTGGACAACATACCCGCCGACATCCGAGAGTTCAATTCCACCTATTGGACGTGACTGCGAGGCCTTGATGCGGTGAATCTGTGGCACTGTAGGGTCCGGCGCTGTGCTATGAATATACGGGGAAATCAACCACTCCAGTGTCACATTCCCATTCGCGTCTGAGGTAGCTTGCGCTTCCATCGCCTTACCGCCGATCGGATTCTGCCAGTAAAACACCGTGGTCGTATTCGGCCAGAACCCTTCACCCTTTACAGTGATCGTCTCACCAACCGTCGCGCAAGGCTCTACGACATATACACGGATGCCGTTCACTGTGCGGTCGGGGAGAGGGGGTTCAGCGGAGCAGGGAGACTGGATATCAGTAAAGCCTTCCAGTTTCTCAGCTCTTGGTTGGGTAAAATCGAGTTTAAACATCGAGCTAACAATGTCTTTCGCGCGCGATGAGTTCTCGACCAGAGCTTTCAGGTTGAATTCGGTTACCTGCCCGCCAATTCCATAAGCCATGATAAGCCACAGGAAAATTGGGATAATGGCGTTTCGCCCTTTGGGTAGTGATGCCACGTCCCAAATATTCCACAGCCACATGAGTGCCGGAAGAATATACCAGGTCGGTTTTCCGTACCAAGCGACAACAGCGATCGACGTGGCGACTGCCAGGAAAATGGCAATCGCGGCACGATATTTTCTCTGGAATAATTGTCCCAGTCCAGGTACAAGGACGGAAAGGATGATTGAAACTAGCCTGGAGCGAGTCGATTTTTCAGCCATGAAGGTCATTCAAGCTCGGTGGCGCGCAAGTCCTGCGCTTCCTCACCGTATATCTCTTTGAATTTCACACGATTGATCTCTGTCGGCAACCCCTCAAATACATTGATGCCATCCTTCAGACCGATCACCCGTTCAGCGTAGCGCTGAATGAGATCCAGGTAGTGCAGGCTGCAAATGACACTTACGTTGTCTTCTTTGTTTAATTTTTCAATGTACTGCATGATCGAATGCGCCAGCACGGGGTCAAGGCTCGCGACCGGTTCATCCGCCAGGATCAATTTTGGTTCCTGCATCAGCGTTCGTGCAATACCAACGCGCTGCTGCTGCCCGCCTGAAAGCGCATCTGCCCGGCTGCTGACCTTTTCCGCGATTCCAACACGAGTCATCGCGGCGATGGCGCGTTCCTTCTCAACGTGGGGGAATATCCCCAGGGTAGAAGTCCAGGGATTTAAGTACCCAAGACGGCCATTCAACACATTGGTCATCACGTTGGAGCGTTTAACCAGGTTGAAATGCTGAAAGATCATGCCGATTTGCCGGCGGATATGGCGCAGTTCGGCCCCCTTGGCGGCAGTGATGTCGATCCCATCCATAGTAATTTTTCCTTCAGTGGGATCGATGAGCCGGTTGATGCAGCGCAGCAGCGTGGATTTGCCTGAACCAGATAATCCAATGACGACCAAAAATTCCCCATCCGGCACCTCAAAACTAACGTCCTTTAATGCCACCGTTCCATTGGGGTAAACCTTAGTCAAATGTTCAACTTTGAGCACGGTTTAGTCCTTTTTATCTGTGATTAAGAAAAAAAATTGGAGGGGGGAGAAATCCCCCCCTCCAAATGAGCGGGAAAGCTTATTTCACCATGGTGGTGATATCCACACCAGAAGCCTGCAGGGCTGAGCGGAAGGCATCGTAGAAGGAATCTTCCGCGGGTTTCAGACCCTGGATCTCATACCCGGCGTTCTTGAGGATTTCCAGGCCAGCTTCATCGGCAGCCATGGCTACAAAACCATCATAGACCATTGCGCCAATATCTGCGGGCATGGCGGTTGAGAAGGAAATGTTGTCATTGGGGATGATGTTATCAGTTCTCCAGATGACGACGATTTTCTCGTTCACATCAGCATGGATCTTGTCGCTGGTGCGGGCATCAATGTAGGTGGCGCCGAAATCGCAAATGGCTCCAACCGGTGTTTCACCGGTAGTGTTAACACCAGCATATAAAGCCTGTACTACCGCGGGATGACCCTGGACAGCAGCAGGGGTCTTGAATTCCACGCCCTGTTCCTTAAGGACACCACTGGGGATGACATAACCTGAGACTGAGAGGGGATCGGTAAAGCAGGGGCGTTTGCCGCCGAACTGGGCAAGCGCGGTCGCGGCGTCAGCGGTGTTAGTGTTGGTTGCGACATCAAAGTAAGGGGTGAAGCCCATATCAGCGTGAGCGATAAACTGCGCACCATAGAAGTCGGAACCATTACGGACGACAACCAACTGAACTTCCATCGCACCAGCCTGCTTGCCTAAAAGGTATGCGAGGGTGGGCATGAATCCAACGTGCGCGTTACCTGAGGCCATGGCTTCGATCAACGCGGTGTAGCTGTTGGGGATAATCACTTCGAAGTTGAGGCCAGTCAGCTCTTTCATTTTTGCCGCAATGGCTTCACCACCAACCGTCAACTGCTCAGCAGTGGCTGATGGGGCGAGAGCGATAATGATCGGGCTGTCAGCAGATCCCAATTCAGCGGGTGGTTCTGTTGGTGCAACCGTCGGCGCCTCGGTAGCTACAGGGGCTTCCGTCATAACGGGTGCCGCAGTTGGGGCAGCCGTCGGTGCCGCGGTTGGCTGGGCGCAAGCACTCAGAACAAGGGTGCTCAGCACCAGCACGGAAATCAGAACGAACAATGTTTTTTTCACTTTTACTCCTCCTTGGATATTGTATTACAGTTTTTTTTGCGTTCTTCTCCCAAACGCATATTCAATGATATACCAATTGAATTTAAAAGGCAAGCAAATCCCCTACATCTTAGCTTAAAAATTTCAATTTCAATCCCCTGAATAGCCGCAGAGCGCTACCGCGCGCGATCCGGTGTGCGCCCCCAGCACTGGCGACACGATACCAATGATCAGCTCAACATTTTCATGCTCCGCTGTGATCCTGTCAGCCAGAACCTGCGCATCCTCATAGGCCGCGTTATGCAGCACTGCGATGTGCAAGGGTTGTGACGCGTCTACTTTCTTAAAAAATCCGGAATACAACGTTTCCAGCGCGCGGGCGCGGGTGCGCGATACATCTCCCGCCTCCACCGTCCCGCTCTGGTGATTGACGCGGATCTGCGGTTTAATGTTCAACACATTACCAACGAATTTGGCGGCACCCGCGACACGCCCCCCTTTTACCAGGTATTCCAGCGTGTCGAGCACAATGTGGTAATGCAGCCGGTTCCTCACCCCATCCGCTGCCATCACCATCCCCTCAAGGTCCGCGCCAGCTTCACGTGCGCGCGCGGCCGCCAGGATCTGCCAACCCAGGCTCATCGAATTGGACTTGGAGTCCACCACCCGAACAGGAATATGGAACGCTTCTGCAGCCGCCTTCGCGGATTCGATCGTCCCGCTCATGGCACCGCTGATGGTGATTACCAAAATCTCATCAGCCCCGCCAGATGCGGCTTCCTCATAGGCACGGGTGAAATCCTGCGGCGTTGGTTGCGACGTTGTGGGATGATCGGAGGTGGTTCCCAGCCGTTCGTAGAATTGCTCGGGTGTGATTTCTATGCCATCAAGATATTGTTTATCTCCCCACACGATGGTCAGCGGAACGACCTGGATTTTGAATTTCTCCCTCAAACCTACCGGAAGATCATTGGTACTATCGGTAATTATGGTAACTTGTTTTGTCATAAGTAATTTTCCATTTCCTGCGATTTTTTTATAGTCTCGTTGGATTGCTATTATATGAAGAGCATAACAATGTTTGGGAGTGTCTCAGGGTATATTCCTGCAAATTCATAATAGAGATCCAGTACATACCTATTGAAGGTGTATTACATTTATCCTCTTTTGTCAGACAAGCGCTATATTCTTCTTGAAAAGGCTTTTTTTTCATGCTATCATCAATCTGGCGAAGGATTTTTAGCTGTTAAATACATTTTACATCATCACGAAAATGATGGCATTAATTTATTTTTATCGTTAAAGAGAAAGCGAGGTGATCAGTACCCGGGAATTCAAATAAATACACCCATCAGCATATGAAATTTCGCCCTGATCAATATTGCTCTAAAGGTCACCCAATGGGGTGAGTAAAAAAGCCATCTGGCTTGAATCCAAAAACAAAGGAAGATAGGACACACCATGATCAATCCTCATCCAGGACTCCCAGAGCTAGAGTATGTAAAACCCGCCACGCTCAGCGAAGCGTGCAAGTTCCTCGAGGAACATGAAGGATCAGCCAAACCCTTCTCGGGTGGCACCGATAGTTTTGTGCGCCTGCGCGACGGGGTACTCAAGCTAAACTACCTTGTCGACATCAAAGGACTTGAAGGCACAAAAGAACTCAATTATGACCCCAAGCAGGGGTTAACCATTGGCGCCGCGGTGACGATGAACCAGGTCATCGCAAACAAGGATGTCATCAAGTATTATCCAAACCTGGTCGAAGCCGCGAGATCCGTCGCCAGCTACCAGCTGCGCAACCGCGCCACCATTATCGGTAACATTTGTAACGCCTCGCCAGCTGGTGACACCATCGGAACCTGCCTGGCGCTTGATGGTGTGTTGAATGTTCACGGTGTTGAAGGCAAACGCACCGTGCCTTTGAGCGCGTTCTTCCTGGCACCAGGCCGAACAGTTCTCAAACCAGGTGATGTAGTCACTTCCATTACACTACCACCGCCTCCTGCTGGTATGGTCGGTGTTTACAAGAAACTCGGAAGAAACATGATCAGCGACCTCTCCATTGTGGGAGTAACTGCCCTGGGGTACCCAAACAGAGAGTCACCATCAGGTTACACATTCAGGATTGCCCTGGCCTCAGTCGCGCCCGTCCCCATGGAAGCATTGAAAGCTGAAGCCATTCTCGCAGAGAAAAAGATCACTCCCGAAACAATCGCACAGGCTGCTGACGCTGCCATGAATTCCGTCACCCCCATCGACGATGTGCGCGGGTCAGCGCGCTACCGCAAGCTCATGGTACGCAACCTGGCTCGCGAAGCGATCACGGAAGTGTGGAACAAATTAAACAAATAGCCCCGGCTGTTTGTAACTTTACAGGAGGTATGAATGTCTTATTCCAGAATCACACTCACCGTTAATGATGTGGTTGAAACGGTCGATGTACCCCAGCACATGACGCTGCTCCAAATGCTGCGCGAAAAACTCTCCCTCACCGGCACCAAGAACGGCTGCTCAGCCGGCGAATGCGGCGCATGCACCGTATTATTTAATGATGAACCCGTAAACAGCTGCATGGTACTGGCCGCTGAATGCGAAGGTGCCCGTATTCGTCACCGTCGAAGGCCTGGCAAAAGATGGTAAGCTCAGCAAACTACAGAACACCATCATCAATGCAGGCGGAGTGCAGTGCGGGTTCTGCACCCCGGGGATGTTGATCTCGGCGACAGCGTTGCTGAACCGCAATCCTGATCCGACCGAAACCGAGATCAGGGAAGCGCTGGTTGGCAACCTGTGCCGCTGCACGGGTTATTTTAGAATCGTCGAAGCGGTCAAAGAAGCGGCTAATTCATAGACCTGGCGATGTTATAAAAGACTTTAGACAGGAAAAATCCTTTAAAGGAGCCGAAATATGGCAAACGCGAGATCAACCGAAAAAACCACTACAATCGTCGGCACGAGTGTCATCCGTAATGATGTGCTGGAAAAAGTAACAGGTGCGGCAACCTACGTCGACGATATCCAGTTTGGTAATAAATTACTTTACGCCCGCGCCGTGCGCAGCCCGCACCCGCACGCGCTTATCAAGCGAATCGATACCAGTAAAGCGGAAAAACTCCCCGGTGTCAAAGCCGTTGTCACTGGTAAAGACTTCCCCGAACGCATCGGCCTTTACCTCAAAGACAAGACCATTTTCGCCACTGACCGTGTGCGCTTCTTGGGCGAACCAGTCGCAGCCGTTGCCGCGGTTACTGAAGAGATCGCGGAAAAAGCCTGCTCGCCTGGTGGAAGTGGAATACGAATTGCTTGAAGGCGTTTTCGATGCCGAGTTGGCGCTTCAGAAAAAGCCCCCCTTATTCACCCTGACCTGGGTAAATATGATGTCATGAACTTCATCTTCCCAAAACCCGGCACCAACATCTCCAACCACTTCAAAATCCGCAAGGGAGATGTGGAAGCCGCCTGGAAACAGTGCGCCTATATAGTCGAAAAGACCTACAAGGTGCCGCATATTCAGCATGTGCCTATTGAAACCCACGGCGCAGTGGCGATGATGGACGAAAAAGGAAAAGTCACGCTGTGGGCATCCTCGCAGTCCCCGTTCGCGCAGCGCAACCTGATCGCCAAAGCCCTGCACATTTCTCACAGCGACCTGCGGGTCATCGCACCGCTGGTGGGCGGCGGATTTGGTTCAAAGGCTGGCGTCACCATGGAAGCCATCCCGGTTGCCCTGGCGACAAAGATCAAAGGTTACCCCATCAAATTCGTCCTTACCCGCGAAGAGGAGTTCTACACCAACTTCGTGCGCCAGGGGCTCACCATCCATGTGAAGGTCGGCTGCGACAAAGATGGCAATATCCTCGGCCTCAAGAACGTTATGTACTGGGACGGCGGCGCCTCAACCGAATACGGTACCAACATCACTCGCGCCGGTGGTTACTCCAGCTCCGGTCCGTACGATATCCCGAATGTGTGGACCGACAGTATCTGTGTTTACACCAACCACCCCATCGGTGGCGCTTACCGTGGTTTCGGTATGTCCGAGCTGCATACCGGCATTGACCAGGCGATGGATGAGCTGGCAGAAAAAGCCGGTATTGAACGTGTGGCTTTCCTCAAGCAGAATGCCATTGCTGAAGGCGACATTGTCGTGACGGGTATGACCATGCACGCCAACGGCATCCAGGAATGTATCGACAACGTGGCCAAGTCGATCGAGTTCTCCAAGAAGGAGGAACCGACCTCGCCAGACCGTTTGCGCGGTAAGGGCATCGCCATCATGTGGAAAGCTCCCGCCATGCCACCCAACCCCGGTTCAAGCGCCTGGGTGGAACTCTCTGAAGATGGTAAAGCGACCGTCGGACTTGGCGGACAGGAGATCGGCCAGGGTACCTTCACGGTGATGGCACAAATCGCCGCGGAAGCCCTGGGCGTAAAGTATGAGGATGTGCGCATCGCCGGACCGGTGGATACACAGTACAGCCCTTATGAGTGGCAGACCGTCGCCAGCCGCCTTACCTGGAGCATGGGTAACGCCGTGCGTCTTGCAGCGCAAGACGCGCGTAAGCAGATCCTGGATGTGGTGGCAGAGGCGTGGAACGAGACCCCTGAAGACCTGGATATCGTCAACGGTATGGTGGTTTCTTACAAGAGTGAACAGGAAACACCACTTGCCAACCTGGTGATTTACGGCCTTCCCAGACCGAACGACGAAGGCTGGGTGGGAGGACCCATCGTAGGACGCGGTTCCTTCATGCCAAAATACGTCACCAACCTGGACGCAGAGACCGGCCAGGGCGCGCGCGCGGTGGTGCATTACACCGTGGGCTGCGAAGGACTTGGATATTGAGATTGAGAAAGGACACCGGACGCATTCACGTAATAAAAGCCGGCGGCATCGTTCGATGTTGGTAAAGCCATCAACCCGGCGCTGGTGAAAGCCCAGGTTGAAGGTGGTTTCGTGCAAGGGCTCAGCTCCGCCATGTTTGAAGAGATCCGTCTGCGCGACGGTGTGATGACCAATCCCAGCTTCGTGGATTACCGCATCGCCACCACCGCTGACACCGATTTCAAGCTGGAGACCCCGTACGTCGAGGTACCACAGGACGATGGTCCGTGGGGTGCCCGCGGAGTTGGTGAACACCCCATGGTGCCCACCATTGCCGCGCTCGGCAATGCCATTTACGCCGCCACCGGTGTCCGCCTGGAAGGTCCTCCATATTCAGCAGAGAAGATCTACCTGGGGATGCTTGACGCTGGCATTGTGAAGTAAAACCCAAAATCGAAATGCCGGATGTCCCCATCCGGCATTTTTAAACATCATCTGGAGGAATATGAGCGAACAATACGACATGATCATCCGTAACGCGGTTTTGCGCAGCGATGCCAATGCCAGGATGGACATTGGTATTAAAAACGGAAAGATCACGAAAATCACGGAAAAGATCGACTCCAATGGCGATCAGGAACTGGATGCCGGCGGTAACCTGGTAACTGAATCATTTGTCAACACCCACCTGCACCTGTGCAAGGTGTACACATTGATGATGATGGATGAATCCGCGCTGAAAGATTACCACGGCGCTGATATGGGTAAAGCCATGACCGCCATCGAACTGGCTGCCCGGGTTAAAGATAACTACGACGAGAAATGGATCATCAAAAATGTAAGAAAAGCCGCCGCTCTCGCCGCCAGGTACGGGTGTACCCATATCCGCGCCTTTGCCGATGTGGATTCAAAGGGCAAGCTCGAGGGTATCAAAGCGCTCATCAAGGCGCGCGATGAGTTCAAGGGTATTGTGGACATCCAGACAGTTGCCTTCGCCCAGGATGGACTGGTTCGTGAACCGGGAGCGGAAGGATTGATGCGCCAGGCCATGGACCTGGGTGCTGATGTTGTTGGCGGCATCCCCTGGATCGAGTACACAGACGCGGATATTGCTGAACACGTGCGCATCTGCTTCGCGCTGGCAAAAGAATACGACAAACCTGTATCCATGCTGGTGGACGACGCCGGCGATAACGGTTTGCGCTCCCTTGAGGTAATGGCGCTGGAAACCATCCGCACCGGATGGCAGGGCCGTTCGCTGGCTCACCACGCCCGCGCCATGGCGTTGTACCCCAAGCCTTACCTGCAGAAACTCGCCGCCATCCTCAAGAAAGCAAATATGGGTGTGGTCAGTGATCCACACACCGGACCATTGCACGCGCGCGTGCGCGAACTGCTTGAAGAAGGCGTGCTCGTTTGCCTGGGTCAGGATGACATATCCGACGCTTACTATCCTTATGGTCGCAACAACATGCTCGAAGTGGCATTCCTGAACTCACACCTGCTGTGGTTCACAACCCGCGACGATATGGAAGTACTGTACAACATGGTCACTACGAACGCCGCCCGTGCTATTGGGCTTAAGGATTTCGAGATCAAGGAAGGCGCGCCTGCAAACCTGGTAGTGCTTGACCAGCCTAATGTGCTCGAAGCGCTGCGCTTTCACGAAAAACCCCTGTACGTCATCAGCCATGGAAAGCTGGTGGACCAGGCGAAAATGGACATGCTCATTAGGGAGAATTCGTAACCGTCTTTAGGATAAACTGAATTGTGCTATCATACTGCAATTCAGAAAGGAGGAAGAAGCCAGGAGTTAACCAAGACACGTTATTCAAGGCGTTTAAATACAACATACCTTATAGAAGGAGATAAAATGTCCAAAAAGTCGTTAGTTCCGATGTTCGTAGCAATTCTGATGATCGCCAGCCTCATCGCTGGCTGCGCGGGTGGAGAAGAAGCAGCCACCAGCGGCAAGGTCAAAGTCTTTGGTGCCTTCGCGACTCCCATTGAAGAGCCGTGGGATGGCGTCATCCACGACGCGCTGCTTATAGCCGAAGAAGAGGGAAAAATCGAATACTCTTACACCGAGGATATCGGTTACTCCGGAGACATGGAACGTGTACTGCGCGAAGTTGCCGAACAGCAGAAACCCGATCTCATCATGGGTGATGCTTTCGTGAACGAAGAAGCGGTCCGCCGCGTTGCAGCAGATTATCCTGATATTGCATTCGCCTTCGGTTCTGAACTCGGTCCGGTTGCCCCCAACCTGGCTGTTTTCGACAACTGGATCCACGAACCGGCTTACCTGAGTGGTATGATCGCCGGTGGGTTGACCAAAACCAACACCATCGGTGTGGTTGCAGCCGTTCCCATCCCCGAAGTCAACCGCCTGGTAAACGCCTTCATCGCCGGAGCCAAGGAAACCAATCCTGAAGTGACCGTCCTGGTCTCCTTCATCAACTCCTTCTTTGATCCCGCCACTGCCAAAGAGCAGGCACTTGCCCACATCAGCGCAGGCGCTGACGTTCTTTTCGCGGAGCGCGCTGGCGTCATCGAAGCCGCTGCTGAAAAGGGTGTGTACGTGTTTGGCAACATGAGCGACCAGAATGAAATCGCTCCCGAGTGGGTCATCACCGGTCCGGTTTGGAACATGACCCCGACGGTAAATCACGTGATCGAACAGGTCAAAAACGACACTTTCGACGCCGTCGACCTCAAAGACTTCAGTATGATGGCAATGGGTGGCGCTTCTCTGGCCCCCTTCCATGGCAATGACAGCAAGATCCCTGCAGAAATTCTCGCAGCCGTGACCGCCAAGGAAGCAGCCATCAAGAGTGGTATGTTCCGTGTTCCCATTGATGAAGCTCAGCCTGGCGCAGTGAATTAAACTCAATAAATCAGGGGCGGCAGAGTTTGACTCTGCCGCCTCGATTTATATTTGAATAGAAATACATTTCGAAGGATAAGCCATGTTAGCTGTTGAAATGAAGCACATTTACAAATCTTTCGGTCCGGTTAATGCCAACGTGGATGTGAATTTTAACCTGGAGCAGGGTGAAATCCACGCCCTCCTTGGCGAGAACGGTGCCGGTAAGACAACCCTGATGCGCATTCTATATGGGCTTTATCGAGCGGATAGTGGTGAGATTTTCGTCGATGGCGAAAAAGTCGCCATTCACTCTCCAAAAGAAGCCATCGCCGCGGGAATTGGTATGGTCACCCAACACTTCACGCTGGTACCTACGTTAACGGTTGCAGAAAACATCGTCCTGGGATATTCCAATAAGATCGTGATCTCCCAAAAAGAGATTGAGAATGATGTGGCCGAGGCATCAGAAAAATTCGGCGTTCCCGTAACACCTGCAGCGCTCGTAAAAGATCTATCGGTTGGTGAAAGGCAGCGCGTTGAAATTCTCAAAGCGCTCTACAGAAACGCGCGCATCCTTATTATGGATGAGCCTACAGCCGTCCTTGTGCCCCAGGAAGTGGACTCCTTGTTCGAATCCCTTGTCAGATTGGTTAAATCTGGCCTTTCAGTGATATTTATCAGCCATAAGCTTGTAGAAGTTATGGCTGTTTGCGATAGGATTACTGTTTTGCGCGACGGCAAGGTCGCCAACACGGTGAAGAAAGTTGAAACCACCCAGGTTGAACTGGCAAAGATGATGGTCGGTCGTGAAACCTTTGGTGTGCAGCTCCAGACAGCCCGGTCGGCCAGTGAACCCGTCTATGAACTTTCAGGCATTACCCTTGAGAGCAAACAGGGTCTGAAAGTTCTTGATAATGTTTCATTTAGTGTTGGCGTTGGTGAGATCCTGGGGATAGCGGGAGTTTCGGGCAACGGCCAGGGAGAACTGACCGAAGTGATTACAGGGTTGGTCACACCCGACCAGGGAACCATAAAGATCGACGGGAAGGAAATTACCAAACTCACCCCTGGCGCCATCTCGGATGCCGGTATTGGCCGCACACCCCAGGACAGGCACGAGGGAACTATCGGTGATCTCACAGTCGCCGAGAACCTCGCCCTCGAACACATAAAGGATTACACCAACAAAGGAGTTCTGGACCGCAAGAAGATCCAGGTGGACGCAGTTGAGATCATCCGCGAGTTCCAGATAAAAGCCTCTCCGGGTGACCAGTTGCGTAAACTCTCCGGCGGGAACATGCAAAAGGTTGTCCTTGCCCGTGCGTTATCCCGAAAGCCCAAAGTCCTGATCGCCTCCCAGCCCACCCGCGGACTTGACGTTGGGGCTACTGAATACGTGCGCAAAAGGCTGCTGGAAGAGCGGGACAAGGGAACCGCCATCGTGCTGCTCTCTGAAGACCTGGATGAAGTGCTAGCGCTCTCCGACCGCATCGCGGTGATCTACGAAGGCAGCATCAGGGGGATCATCCCTTCAGCTGAAGCCACGCCTGAAAAACTGGGTCTGCTAATGGCAGGTGCTGCTTGATGTCAATCTTCGCATTGGAGGATTTATTGTGATCAAATACCGGTTAGAACGATCCCCTGCCCCAGTATGGGCCAAAGTGCTCATCCCCATTGTGGCGGTGCTCGTTACATTCCTCATCACATCCATATTCATCATCCTGGCCGGGGCCAACCCTTTTGAGGCCTATTACAACTTCATCATTGTCCCGCTTTCCACCAGGTTTTCAGCACTTGAAGTGTTGGTCAAAGCTACCCCTCTCATTTTCACAGGCATCGCCGTGACCTTCGCGTTTACCGCCGGATATTACAACATCGGCGCTGAAGGTCAGCTCTACGCGGGAGCGGTCGCAGCCGCCTGGGTGGGGGCCACGTTCACAAGCCTACCCGCCATCGCCGCCGTTCCATTGATGCTGGTGCTCGGTTTCATTGCCGGTTTGCTTTGGGCCCTAATCCCTGCCTTATTAAAGGTCAAGCTGAAAGTGGACGAGGTGGTAACCACACTCCTGATGAATTCCATCATCATGTACTTCATTTCCGCGCTGCTCAACGGCCCCTGGCGCGACCCTGAGACAGGCTGGCCAAAATCCCCCGAGTTCTTTGAAGCCGCCAGGTTCGTGCAATTGATCCCAAAGTCGCGTTTGCACCTTGGGTTTGTCATTGCCATGGTGGTGGTTTTAATCGTCTACTTCATTATCAAGCGCACCCCGCTTGGGCTGCAGATGCGTGCGGTCGGTGCCAGCAAAGCCGGCGCACAGTTCGCCGGTATCAACGTGAACCGGACCATGCTGATCGCTGCTTTGGTCAGCGGGGGCATCGCCGGGCTGGCGGGTGTGAGCGAGATTGCCGGTATACACTACCACCTCATCAGCGAACTTTCAGGCGGGTATGGCTACACCGGCATCATCGTTGCCACCCTTGGTGGTTTGAACCCCATCGGTGCCACCATCGCAGCCCTGTTTATCGGCCTCATTGACACCGGCGCGCAGACTGTCAGCCGCGTGCTCGGGGTTCCCGTCTACCTCGGTGATGTCGTTCAGTCCACTCTGCTGCTGGTCACCTTGGCCATGTTGCTGCTACAGAACTATCGAATCAAGAGGATAGGATAATGGGAGATCTTATTGTTGACCTTATCGCCGCGACATTAAGAATCGCGACACCGCTGATCTTTGCCACACTCGGGGAGCTCTTCTGCGAACGCGCGGGAATCTTAAACCTCGGGATTGAAGGAACCATGTTCTTCGGCGCTTTCTCAGGCTTTGCCGCGGCCTCGCTTACCGGGTCTTTATGGGTGGGCGTGCTGACAGCCCTCGTGGGTGGAATGCTTTCGGGGTTGATCATGAGCCTGTTCTCAGTGAAATTGGGGGTGAACCAGCATGTTTCCGGCCTCGGGATCACCCTGCTGATGACAGCGCTTTCGTTGTACCTGTTCAGGGTGATATTTGGCGAAAGCCGGGTTCTGCCTTCGATCCAGCCATTCAAGCAGTTGAGCATTTTCCCTGATAACCCCATTCTTGGACCAATTTTCTCGCAGTATGCATTGACTTACATCGCTATTGCCCTCGTTCCCATCGTCTGGTGGGTGGTCTTCCGCACCAACTTCGGGCTGAAATTACGCTCGGTGGGTGATAACCCTGAGGCCACCGACGCCGCGGGTATTAATGTATACCGCCTGCGCACCACCGCGCTGGTGATTGGCGGCGCGCTCATGGGGGTTGGCGGCGCTTTCCTGTCAGTAGCCCAGCTGGGTTCGTTTACCTTCGGTATCGTCGCCGGGCGCGGCTGGGTCTGTATCGCGCTGATCATCTTCGGCAACTGGCACCCGATAAAGGTCTTCTGGGGCGCGCTGCTCTTCGGTGGCGTGCAGGCGCTGCAATCCAGGCTGCAGTTGACCGGTTTGAAACTGCCGTACGAGCTCTTCCTGGCACTGCCGTACATTGTCACCATCATCGCGCTCACCATCGCCGGGCGCAACGCCTCTTACCCGGCAGCCTTGCTAAAACCTTATAAACGGGAGTAGGCAACACCAGATCAATCAAAGGTTAAATGGCATGTGATCTTTACAAATCGCATGCTTTTTAATAAGAACACAAAATTAATGTGACAAACTGCCACTGAGGATGCTAAATGTATCACTTGAAATGTCAGACAGGCAGGCATAAACTATAGTTGTAAAGAAATGTCCCCAAAAAATATCAATACGGAGGTAAAAATGGCGCAAGAGAACCCGGATGCTGAAGTAGGTCAGGATGCTTTCCAGAAACTGAAAGAAATGCGGAAAAAGAGCAAGGTGGGTGGTGGAGAGAAAAGGATTGCCGCCCAGCACGAAAAAGGTAAGCTGACTGCTCGCGAACGCGTTGACCTGCTGTTGGATGAAGGTTCCTTCCAGGAAATCAATGGTTTGAGGGTTAACCGTCATACCGATTTTGGTCTTGATAAAGATAAAACCCCTGGTGATGGCCTGGTAGCCGGTTTTGGTAAGATCAATGGCCGCCGGGTTTGTGTTTATGTCCAGGATTTCACGGTAATGGGCGGATCCTTCGGCGAAGTCGCGGGTGAAAAAGTAAGCCATATCATGGATCTTGCGATGGATGCAGGCGTGCCCGTGATCGGCATCAACGACGGCGGCGGCGCGCGCATCCAGGAAGGCATCTACAGCCTGTATGCTTACGGCGAGGTTTTCTACCGCAACACCCAAGCCTCCGGTGTCATCCCCCAGATCAGTGTCATCCTTGGCCCATGCGCGGGCGGCGCGGTTTACTCCCCGGCGCTGCAGGATTTCGTTATCATGGCCAAGGGAATCGGCAATATGTTCATCACCGGTCCGGAAGTTATCAAAACCGTCACGCATGAGGTGGTCGATTCTGAGACCCTTGGCGGTGCCATGGCCCATTCCTCAAGGAGCGGTGTAGCCCACTTCGCAACCGAGGACGAAAAAAGCGCCTTAGAGACAGTCCGTACGCTTCTTAGCTACATGCCCTCCAATAACAAAGAATCAGCCCCGGCATTTGAACCCACCGATGATCCGTACCGTATGGATAAGGAATTGGATACCATCGTCCCGACCGATCCCTCCCTTAGTTATGACATGAAGGAGGTAATCGCGCTTGTATTTGATAAAGGCTCCTTCTTCGAGGTAATGGCCAACTTCGCTCAGAACGCTGTCATCGGCTTTGCCCGCCTCCACGGACAGGCTGTCGGTGTTGTTGGGCAACAACCGCTCTTCATGGCCGGCTCCATTGATATCGACGCTTCTGACAAGATCGCCCGCTTTGTTCGTTTCTGCGACGCCTTCAATCTTCCCATCGTTACCTTCTCTGATTCCCCCGGATTCCTGCCCGGCGTTGACCAGGAACACAACGGCATCATCCGCCACGGCGCCAAGATCATTTACGCGTTTTCCGAAGCCTCCGTGCCTAAATTAACCGTTGTCACCCGTAAGGGTTATGGCGGCGCTTACATCGTGATGAGCAGCAAGCACATCCATTCAGACATGATTTTTGCCTGGCCAAATGCTGAAATCGCAGTGATGGGAGCTGAAGGAGCCGTCAGCATCCTATACCGTAAGGAACTGGCCGAAAAAGAGAATTCTGCAGAAGAACGCGCCCGCCTGGTAGCTGAGTTCCGCGATAAATTCGCCAACCCATATATCGCGGCTGCAGCAGGTTATGTTGATGATGTCATTTTCCCGCATGAAACACGGCCGCGTCTGATCGCTGCCCTCGAACTGTTGAGAGACAAGCAATCAAAACCAATCGACCGTAAACACGGCTGTATGCCGCTTTAGGCATATCTGAAAAAGGAGGTGTTACTTTGAGTGATATGCAAACTGGTTTAATGATCAGCGTGGTTGGACTTGTGATCACCTTCTCTGCCCTGTTAATTTTCATCGGGGTTATGGTGCTGCTGCAAAAACTTTTCCCGGTAAAAAAGGTAGAGCAAACAGAATTAGTCCAAGAAGAAATAATCGTCCCCACTCCCACCAAGGACAATACGAGGGATGAAGAGATAGCGGCAGCGTTGGCTGCGGTCACTTACCTCCGTGCGCGTCGGTCTGGTCAGCTGGGAACAACCCTGTTATCCGGCCCCGGACCTTACCGAACGCTGAAGATGGTTGATCGAAGATAATAATCCAAATAGGAGCATAGACATGAGTAAACAGCTTCGTGTAATCGTAAATGGTAATCCCTATGAGGTGGAGGTGAAGGACTTTTCAGGTTCCAATGCTGAGGTAAGTGTCAACGGCACCACCTATAATATTGAAATCGAAGAAACCGGCGGTACCTTGGAACAGCCGGCAGTCAAGATCCCCACCACCGTATCAGTACCCTCACCTGTAAAAACTACCCCCGCCGCACCTCAGGCAGCCGCACCTGCAGTAGCAATTGCTGCGGCTGGCAGCACTGATGTGATCAGCGCCCCCATGCCAGGCGTAATTCTCGACATCGCCGTAAAACCCGGTCAGACAATCGCAGCCGGAGACACCATCTGTGCCCTGGAAGCGATGAAAATGAAGAACCTCCTCCGTTCTCACCGTGATGGCACCATCGCCAGTATCGAAGTGAGTGAAGGACAACGGGTTCCATTTGGTGCAGTCATCGTCAGGTTTGCGTGAGGTTGATATGGATCTTTCGAGATTACTAGTCCTCCTGGACGCTTTCAAAGAACTCCAATGGCAAAACCTGGTCATGATCGGTATTGGCGGTGTCCTCATCGCCCTGGCGATCGTTAAGGATTACGAGCCTAACCTGCTCTTACCCATCGGTTTTGGCGCTATCCTGGCCAATCTACCGCTTACCGGGGCAACAGAGGCTGGCGGGTGGTTAAAAGTCCTGTTCGATGCCGGTATCGCGACCGAACTTTTCCCATTGTTCGTGTTCATCGCCATTGGCGCGATGACCGATTTCGGTCCTCTGCTTGAGAACCCGAAAATGGCGCTCCTCGGTGCTGCTGGTCAGTTCGGAATTTTTGTTACCCTCCTGCTGGCTCTAGCAACCGGAATGTTCACGCTAGACCAGGCTGCCTCCATCGGCATCATCGGAGCTATTGACGGACCAACCGCCATTTATGTTTCATCCAAGCTGGCACCGGAACTCCTTGGCCCCATCACCGTCTGCGCGTATAGCTACATGTCCCTGGTCCCCATTATCCAACCCCCGGTAATGCGCCTGATGACTTCAAGGAAAGAAAAGACTATCCGCATGCCGTACACGGTTAAGGAAGTCTCCAGGGCAGTAAGAATCCTGTTCCCCATCACCGTTACCGTTGTGGTTTCATTGATCGCCCCAAAAGCCTCACCATTGATCGCGTCCCTGATGTTCGGCAACCTCATCCGCGAGTCCGGTGTCGTTGAACGCCTGAACGGCGCGGCGCAAAATGAACTGGCCAACCTGACCACAATCTTCCTCGGCCTGGTCATCGGAAGCACAATGGAAGGTGTCAACTTCATCAAACCTACAACCCTGCTCATCCTTGCGCTTGGTCTCTTCGCTTTCGTGATGGATACGGTGGGAGGTATTCTCCTCGGGAAACTGATGAATTTCTTCTCCGGTGGCAAATTTAATCCACTGATCGGCGCTGCCGGAATCAGCGCTTTCCCGATGTCAGCCCGGATCGTACAGCGGTTCGGACAGGAATATGACAGCGGCAATCACCTGCTGATGCATGCCATGGGTGCCAACGCAGCCGGTCAGCTGGGTAGTGTCATCGCCGGTGGCGTGGTACTGGCGGTGATGGCTGGTGTCTTGTAATAGCACGTATAATTTAACTGATAAAGAGAAGTCAATCTAAAAAGGAGATAAAAATGAAACTGATCGATCTGACCATCCCCATCGGAATCGGAACCCCCGCATGGCCGACCTATGAACCATTACAGGTTAAATACTTCAAGCGTCTAGCCCCCAATGGCGCTAACGGCCAATTATTGACCCACTCCAACCACGTTGGTACCCACCTTGACGGAGAGATCCACTTCTACACTCCCGGCAGAGATATCGCCCAGCTGCCCATGGATTACCTGGTGCATGATGCCGCCATTGTTGACCTCAGCGACGTTTGCGGTGACTATGATATTTACACCAGCAAGATGATCACCGACCGCGTGGAAGTAAAAGAAGGCGACATCCTCGTCATTCACACCGGCTATCATCACTTTGGTTGGGATCAACCCACCGCAGATGAGATTCGCTACATGGTCAAACACCCGGGTCCCGATCAGGAATTCGCTGATTGGGCTAAGAAAATGAAACTGCGCTGGATCGCGGTGGACTGCGGTTCCGCTGACCACCCGATGAACACCATCATCCGCACCTGGATGCCCCGCCAGACGAAACAGGCTGAATACGTGTTCAAGAAGAAATTCGGCATGACCCTTGAAGAATTCTTCACCGATGAAAAATACCAACTGATGCACATCGACATGTTCCCCAATGAGATCATTCACGCCGAATGCTTCGGTGGTCAGATCGACCTGCTGCTTAACCGCCGCGTCGAGGTGGGCTTCTTCCCCTGGCGCTTTGTTGACGGTGAAGCCTCCATCGGCCGCGCGGTCGCATTCCTGGATGACAAAGAATACGCAGAACTGATGAAAAAAGCGGAAAGTATGCCGAAGACCAAGTTCGGTGACGTCTACGACCCCACCCACGTGGAGCGTCTGAATAAGTTAAGCAAAGCCAACCTGGCTTAACCATTTTTGAATAGGAGAAAAAGAATGAAATTCGAACTTCCTGAAAAAGCAAGTCAAGAGACATTGGAGATTGATGTGCGTGAGATTGAAGCCATGCTGCAGGGTCCGGCAATGGACCTGCCCAAGTGGCCGGGTGCCCAGGTCAAATTGAAGGACGGCCGCATCCTCTACATCCGCGAAGCTCGTCTTGAAGAAGCCCCCAAGATGATGGAATACATGAAGCGCTTGATGGATGTCGATCATGACTTTTACGATATCGTAGGCGCTCGTGTCTATTCCGAGATCCTCGGCTGGTACCGTCACCGCCTCAAAGACCCCTACACCCTGGTCGGATTGATCGACGGTGTGTGGGCCGGGTTCGCTAACGGGCGTGTCATGAACGAGAAGGTCAACATCAGCCTTCACACCATGGCTCTTCAGCGCGGCGGGCGCATCGGCGCGGTTATGTACTACGCCAAAGCCTATCTACGCCTTTGAAATGATCGGCAACACCGAGTGGTGGGCGACCTACGAGTCCTACAACGGCTGGATGCGCTGGGGTCTTGGCATGGCACAACCTTCCTACCCCTGGCCGGAAGTGCAGCACGAACTTGGCGGCGCGCGTGTATATTACGTCACCAAGAAGTACTGGGATCAGCTGATCAAGAAATACGTGCAGCAAATGGCTGGCGCTGATCTTGATTTCAATGTTTCCGATGCCGTTCGCCTGGCGAACGAGGAATTGATCGTCCCCGAAGAGATTCTGGTCTAGCAGCATCTGAGGTTAAGATAAAACAGGAACCAAATTTGGTTCCTGTTTTTTATTTCCGGTTTCTTAGAGAAGCGAATCAACCGCGAACGAGATTCCCATCAGGGTATCGATCCCTGAAGAATGACCGAAATCCATCAGCATCTGTATCTTGTCGTTATCAAACGGAATCGAAGTATCGAAGAGATGGTCGATCAGCAGCAGGAACAGCTCTTCTGACCAGCCGCGTGCAGCGTATTCCAGCCGGTTGGCGGAGATGGTGGTAGTTTTCTCAAAGGAAATCTTTACCAGCTCATCACACCATTCTGCTAGAAAATCGAAACTCTTGCCTCCGGCTTGGGCGTTTCGTAAGTGGTAAAGGAAGAAACCGGCGAGGAAGTCATCACCGGAAGGGGTCAATCCTCCCCCGGCTCCCAGCAATTTTAGCGCGGCTGCCATGAAGGGCTCTTTGCGCTGCAATTTGAATTCCTGCACCATCTTGTATGCACCATGGTAAATATTGCGTTGGTTACCAGTAACCGTTCTCTCCAGCGATTGGGAAAGGAAGAGAAAGCCTTTTTGGGGGTCGATGCTTTGTAAACGCTCCTCCAGGTGTTCTATCCTCTCCTTCTGTTGCGCAAGCGTGTTCAACACAGGTACGGGTTCAGAAGGCTGCCAGATGATGGCATTGCTGCTGTCGAGTTGATAGTGTCTGGTCGGGAACGCGATAACGCCCTGAAGAACCTCAAACGTGTCACCCGGCTGCAGGGAGGTGAAGAGATGATCAACCCGGTCCAAAGTCAGGTTGAACGGGCTGCGGTAATCCGCTGCGGTCAGGAACATGATCCTATCTGCCGCGCGCAAGAAAGCTCCCTTGGAGGTCACCCCCGCCACCTTGCCGTTGGATACGGTGGACATTGACTCGGCTGCTGCCGCCCCGATGAGCGATACCCTGATGGTCTTCATCTCTACTGCAAACCTCATTATTGGATCAAAAGTGGTTCAATCATACCGCAAGTTAAAAATTACACTCCCTCGCGGGAGTGTATGGTGCCGAGACCCAGGTTCGGACTGGGGACCCCACAATTTTCAGTCGTGTGCTCTACCAACTGAGCTATCTCGGCAATTATTGCCAATTTTACCCGACCCCCGACGGATTGTCAAGAAAACCGTTTTTCGTCACCCGGTAGGGTGGGAACCCTGCGTGACCTGAGCCACTTGTAGCCATCCCACAACAAGCCGGTTGAAATGATAACCGCCGACCCCACGACAATGACCCTGATCATGTCAAAGAAACCGATGTAATCCTTGATCACCTGGTAGCGGTACATGTACCACAGGAAGAAAACGCTGAAGAACACCAGCATCACCCCCACCCACCGCAGGAACCAGGCGAGGTGCCCCTGGCGGATATGCTGCCAGCACCAGCCGATCAGCAGCGCAAACCAGGGGATCAGCAGCGCGCGGTAACGCGGGTTATCCCACAGGTCACCTCCGGCGCGGATTGAAGATACCAGCGTCCAGGCGCTTAACGCCAGGACAATGAAGACCAGGCTCCAACGGTCTGACCGTGGTTTTGCTTTCCAGACAGCGAAGAACCCATATGGGATGAAGGGGATGACGAACCACCATCCCAGCGCCCTGATGATGGCGGTGGCACGCCAGAAAGGCAGCGATTCATCGGTCAGCGCACCGGGCAGGAAGGGCTGGGTTAAGCCGTATATCGTGACGAACGGGATGTGCCACTTCTCGCCCATGCGCTCCAGCAGCACGGTCATATTGCCGGAACTGGCACGTGTCATGAAGGCGTCATAGTAAATGGTGGGTTTCACCCACATCCACCCGGCGACCAGTGCGATAACACCTGCGAAAGCCAGCACCACGATTCCGATATTTCTGATTCTGGGCGAAGTCTGTTCAGACAACCAGTCGACGAAACCAAACATTAACAACAATCCAGAAAGAATCACGCCAAAGGGAAGCGATATCGCAATGGAAACCGCCATTGGCAGGATTAAGAAAAGAAGCTTCTGCCCGGTCTTTTCACGCCAGGTGACCACCGCCCAGAAAGCGATGCTGAACAACCCGATGAGGAAGGGTTCACGCATCTGCGCGCTGCCCAGCAGTACACTTTCGGGATAGAGCGCGTAGAACCAGGCTGCCACCAGTGCGACCCTGGCACCCCAGCGGCGCTTGATGGCGTCATACAGGAAAGCCAGCCCGGCTGTCATCGTCATCGCTGCCATGATAGTCGTCAGCAGCGGTCGCGGCTGATCAACACTGAAAAAACGGTAAAGTGAAGCCGAAAGGAAGAGCAGCCCGCCGTATTGGTCAGGGCTTTCATCGCTTGTGAATATCGCTGTTAGGGGACCCTCGCGTCTCGCCCAAACGAGCGCCTGTGTATCCCGATTGTAAGCGTCGCTGTAAGCATACCCCGCGTTCTCCACGTCGTTATCGAAACCGATTTGCGGCAGCGCGGTATAGGTAAAAAGCCCGAGGAACAACCTGGAAAAGAATGTCACCAGCATCAGTGCTGCCAGCAACCTGCCGCCATGGAAAAAGCGCCAAATCTTCAGACCCAGGAAGAAACAGAGCCACATGAGCAGCCATGAGCCATACCAGGCGCTAAAAAACGGCTTTGACAGGAAGACCGCCATGACCAGGCTGATGACCAGCGCTGCCGCGAACGAGAGCAGGATATCACGTGTAGTGATGGAGAGTTTTTTCATGTTTGCATCCGTAATCAGCAACAGGGCTTATTATAACGTAGACTGGAAGGCTGATGCTGTGAGATGGAGCGCGCTGAGAAGCGTTAGAGGGTGTCTATCGGAAATGGGAACTGCATGCATGTAGTATGTGAAAACTATTAATTCGAAGTGTTATTTAGCTACGGCTAAATTGGAGGCAGCTTGGAAAAGTAGAAATATCGGAATGGCTCTCGCCGTTGCAACCGGTCCAAACAACCGGGTTGCCAATGGGAGACTCTTATGTAAGGGCAATAAACGCAAGCGATTTTGCAGTGAGGTTAACGTCTCACCCCGAATTCACTCATAGATAAACTGAACGACTTGTCGTCGGTGAGAATACGTTGGTTGTCTTTCCATTTAAAGTTGACTTCCTCTAAATTGACTTCCTTTGGAATAATGAAAATCACGTTTCCTGCATCGGTCAATGAGATAATGCGCGTACGTAAATCATCCCATCGTATATAATCGCCGGAAGATTCGTCAAACACAAAAGAATAACCATGAGCCCTTATTGCAACGTCCGACGCACCTTCAACTTCTCCAAGAAAAAGCCTGCGGATTTCTAAAATAAAAAACCGCCGTTGTAGTAAGAGGATTTTCTCTCCTTTAAATATCATGAGAACCTATCTCCCTATAGATATAGCAATTAATACATTATGCGGTTTAATAAAAATATAGAGATGCTTCGATGACTTTCACTTATTTTATCATGATTACTATCTATTTATTGGCACCCGTATTCACTTAAGCAAAATGTTACTAAAGGATAATCGTTCTCTCAGTGGACTTTCCGTGCGCGGTACGTGTTCAGCCTAATCCAGTCTGGTTGACAGATCAGCTGGTGGAAGATAATGGGATGCCGCAAACTCCCCGGGTGAGGAAACAGTTGGAGCGTGATATAAACCGGAAGTGAGCCCGGGTTCATGCAAATTCTGACAAATTCCAATTTTCTATGTAAATAGACCGAAGTAAAATATTCGGAGAGGTTTTTATAGATAGTGGCAGGGTTGCGTCTTAAGACCCGATTAATTCGAGGTCAGTCAAATTCAGTGCAAAACTCGCTATTCTGTAAGGGTTAGTTTATTTCAGAGGGGGTAATGAGGCTTAAATCTTCTTGTTTCCAGATCGGATCGCGAAGGAGCAGCACCACGAGCAGCGCGATAATCACCAAACCTGGAATACCAATGCCAAATGCGAAAGCCGCATCATCAGGGGCATAAATGACACCCATGAAATAACCAAAAGACTGGTTGACCAGCGCGTGCAGGTATGCGGCGATCCAGACCCCTTTGGCTTTTAGCACAGCATAACCAAGTAAAAATGCCAAACCGATGCTGACCAGAACCATCAATAAAGAACCGAGATAAGGATGACCCGGGTAGTTGTAACCCATCCAAATGACCGGCCAATGCCAGATGCCCCAGATGATACCCACAAGCGCCACCCCGCGAACCCGCCCCAGGCCGGTGAGAGCGGGTTGTAAATAACCCCGCCAGCCGTATTCTTCGCCAAAAGTGATGAGGAGCCCCAGGAATGGTCCTAACAGCAGGGCTTGAACAGATGCAACGATCATAAAAACCGCAGAGGGCATGCCCGTAGTTGCTGCCTGGGCAACCAACGAGCTGATATCCACCGTGTGTCCCATCTTGAAGAACCAGTTGAGCAGGGTCTGCAACCCGGCGAAAAGCATGATCCCCAAACCAAAAAGGAACCAGTATTTGGCTTTTCCACCGCCCATGCCGACCGCGGCAAAAGTGTCTTTTCCTCCCGTCAACCGGAGGACGATGACCAGGATCATGCCTATCAAACCTGGAAGAAGCATGACGCTGCTGATGATTGGCACCAGTGTCAGGGCGAAGAAAAGCCAGGATCACTGCCGCGGCATACAGGAGCGTGAAAAGCAGGAAATACCAGGTGAACCAGCGGGATCTTAAGTGATTATTCTTTATGTGAATGGGGCTGTCTTTGAAGAAAAACATCCCCAATAAGATGGCAGAAAATGCCGGCAGCAGCATCTGGAATTGGAGAACGACAGTGGCAGCTGTGCTGTTTAACCCGCCGTTGAGAAACAAAACCAGGTCCAATGCCCAGGTTAATCCAAAGGTGAGGGCAAGGAAGGTGCCAACTTGTTTCCAGTTGACTTTCTTTATTACGCCTTCCTGTGGAAGCGTGGTGGCATCGTTAGAATGCTGGCTCTCAATGGTCATAGCAAATCCTTTATCTATCAATATTTGTCCAGAGGATTGCTAGTATAGCATAAAGAAATACACTCAAGTTTCTAGGTGTACTGTTTAATATATATAACAAAAAATGTAAGGGGGGCGCTGACAGTGCTCGCCGCGAACATGCGACAAAGCTGTTTTAAAGGTGGACCTGGCAGGGCTCGTATCATCCTATCAGGAAACCTGCGACAAAACTTGTGTTTGCGGTGAAAGTGGGCCCGGCAGGGCTCGTATCATCCTATCAGGAAACCTGCGACAAAACTTGGGTTTACGGTGAAAGTGGGCCCGGCAGGGCTCGTATCATCCTATCAGGAAACCTGCGACAAAACTTGGGTTTACGGTGAAAGTGGGCCCGGCAGGGCTCGAACCTGCGACAAAGCGGTTATGAGCCGCCTGCTCTAACCACTGAGCTACGGGCCCCTATTATTCGCTCAGATTATATCATTAAGGAAAAAACTTGCTCTAACCACTTGTCCTCTATCGAGGATCTGCGAAGCTACAGGTCCCTATTAATCGCGCAAATTATATCATTAAGAAAAAACCGTGCTCAACCCTTGTCCTCGATATATCTGGATCTCGAAGCTATGGACCTCAATCATTCGCTCAGATCATATCATTAACAACTTCCTTCATCACCTTTTCACATTTCCCCTTGACCAGCCTGCCCCCTGCGTTTATAATTCAGCGATTGAATATTGGAGCGTTATGAGTTACCCATCCACCTCCGACCGCGACCTCGTCATCCTTGAACACATCGAACTAAACCCCGATACCACCCAGGCAGCGCTTGCTTCCCGTCTCGAAGTGGCCGTTGGCACGGTGAACTGGCACCTCAAGCGCCTGGTCGAGAAGGGTTACGTCAAGGTCAGCCGGCTGGAGCGCAAAAAGCTCAAGTACATCATCACCCCCGAAGGTATCGCCCTCAGGGCACGCCTGACCGTGGATTACATCCAGAACTCGTTCAATCTCTACCGCCTGGTGCGCGAGCGCGTCATCAACGCCATCGGGGAGCTGAAAACCCGCGGTTACCACGAAGTACGCATCGAGGGCAGCGGCGAAGTGGCGGAGATCTGCCACCTCACCTGCCTGGAACACGAAATAACGATCGTCGAAGACGGCTCAGCGCCAATATTACGACTGGTCGGGTTGAAGGTCATTCTGGAAACACTGGAGCAATGAATATGACATCCAATTTCTGGCAGGATAAACGCGTGTGTGTCACCGGCGGCGCCGGCTTTCTCGGCTCATTCGTCACCGCGAAGCTGCGCGACCGCGGGGCGGCGGATGTGTTCATTCCCACCATTGAAAAGTACGACCTCGTGCAGCCGGATTCCATCCGCCAGATGCTGGATGACAGCAACCCCGATATCATCATTCACCTCGCTGCCCAGGTGGGCGGCATCGGCGCCAATCGCGAGCACCCGGCAGAGTTCTTTTACAGTAACCTGATGATGGGTGTGCAGCTTATCCACGAAGCCTGGCTGCGCAAGGTGCAAAAGTTCGTGGCGCTGGGTACCATCTGCGCCTACCCCAAGTTCACCCCTGTTCCCTTCAAGGAAGAGAACCTGTGGGATGGCTACCCTGAGGAGACCAACGCGCCTTACGGGCTGGCGAAGAAGATGCTGCTCGTGCAGTCACAAGCCTACCGGCAGCAATACGGCTTCAACTCCATCTTCATCATGCCGGTCAACCTTTACGGCCCGCGCGATAATTTCAACCCCGAAAGTTCGCATGTCATCCCCGCCCTGATCAAGAAATGCGTCGAAGCGATCGAGTGCGGCGCGGAATCCATCGAAGTCTGGGGCGACGGTTCCCCGACGCGTGAATTCCTCTACGTGGAAGACGCGGCGGAGGGTATCCTGCTGGCAGCGGAAAAATATGATTCGTCCGAACCGGTCAACCTGGGCTCGGGCATGGAGATCAGCATCAAGGACCTGGTGGAAATGATCGCCCACCTCACCGGCTTTTCCGGCCGCATCATCTGGGATGCCAGCAAACCCAACGGTCAGCCGCGCCGCCGCCTGGATGTGACACGCGCTGAACGGGAGTTCGGCTTCAAAGCCGGCACCTCCTTCGAAGAAGGCTTGAAGCGCACCATCGACTGGTACAGGCAGCAGAAAGGGACGCCAGCGCGCTAATGACAACCGCCGACTCGCTTGACCAGAAGAAAAAGCCGCCTGTCGTGATCATCAAACCCTCCAAGGGCTGGGTGGGATTGCGCCTTAACGACCTGTGGATCTACCGCGAATTGGTATATTTCCTCTCCTGGCGCGATATCAAGGTGCGCTACAAACAGTCCGTGCTCGGTATCCTGTGGGCGATCCTCAAACCCTTCATGGCGATGGTCGTCTTTACCATCTTTTTCGGTAATTTTGCCAATATCCCATCCGACGGCCTGCCGTACCCGATCTTCTCCTACACCGCCACGCTGCCCTGGGAGCTTTTCGCCGCTTCGCTGGGTGTCGCTAGCCGCTCCATGGTCTCCAACAGCAACATGGTCTCCAAGATTTACTTCCCGCGCCTTATCATCCCGCTGGCATCGGTCATGTCCAGCGTGATCGACTTCTTTATCGGGTTCACCATTCTTATCGGCATGATGATTTTTTACAAGATCACCCCCACCGTCGCCATCCTGTGGCTTCCGCTGTTGATCCTGCTGGCGCTGATAACTGCTCTGGGTGTGGGGTTCTGGACATCGGCGCTGATGGTACGCTACCGCGATGTCGGGTACATCATGCCATTTGTTGCCAACCTGTGGATGTACCTCACCCCGGTTGTGTATCCTTCCAGTATGATCCCGGAAAAGTGGCGCCTTGTATTTGCCCTCAATCCCATGACCGGCGTTGTCGAAGGCTTCCGTTTCGCGCTGCTCGGTACCACCCAATCTGTTTCATGGGGCATGATCCTGATCTCCTCCCTGATCGCGGTCCTTGTACTGATCAGCGGCATGTTCTACTTCCGGCGCATGGAAAAACAGTTCGCCGATATGATCTAGAGGAATAAGAGAATGAGCAACCTTGCTGTGCGTGTCGAGGACATCGGCAAACAATACAATATTTTCAGGGAGTCTTCACGCTATACCACGCTGCGCGAGAAGATCGTTGAGACCATCAAGAGCCCGGTCAAGACCCTGCTGAACCCCACCGGCAGTGAGAAGTTTTGGGCGCTCAGGCACGTCGATTTTTCCCTCGAACATGGACAGGTGCTGGGCGTGATCGGCAAGAACGGCGCAGGCAAGAGCACCCTGCTCAAGATCCTTTCACGTGTGGTCGAACCCACCGAGGGTATCGCGGAGATCCATGGCAGGGTAGGCGCGTTGCTTGAAGTGGGGACTGGTTTTCACCCTGAACTGACGGGCCGTGAAAACATCTTCCTCAACGGCGCGATTCTTGGCATGAAAAAAACCGAGATCGAAAACAAATTCGACGAGATCGTTGCCTTTTCTGAGATCGAGAAGTTCATCGACACCCCGGTGAAACGATATTCAAGCGGTATGTACATGCGCCTGGCCTTCGCCGTTTCGGCGCACCTCGAGCCCGAAATCCTGGTGGTTGACGAGGTACTCGCCGTCGGAGACGCCGAGTTCCAGCGTAAGTGCCTGGGTAAGATGAGTGATGTCGCTTCGGAAGGGCGCACAGTGATCTTTGTCAGCCACAACATGTCCGCTATCCAGCGTCTCACCCAGGAGTGCATCATCCTGGAGAAGGGAACCATGGTGCTGCGGGCGCGTACACCTGAGGCGGTCGATTATTATCTTACCAATGACTTCTCCGCCAGCGGTGAGCGCAGCTACTCTGCTGATGAGATTCCGGCTGCTGCGTACCCGTTCAGACCAATCGCGGTGCGGGTGAAGAACCCCGCGGGTCAAGTTACCGATCACCTGCTTTCCGTGGACCCGGTTACCATCGAGGTTGAATACCAGCTTGAAGCGGACATCACAGGGCTGCGCATCGGCATCTACCTGATGACCTCTCGCGGCGAGTATATTTTTACATCGTTTGACACGGACGATCCCGAGGCATTCCAGGCACGCAGCACCAGAAAATCCGGGCGTTACATCAGCCGCTGCACGATCCCGGCGGATACTTTTAACGAAGGACGCTTTGTCATCGGCATCAATGCCAGTTCCTACATGGTCAAGCGTTTTTTTGGAGATGAACGCGCAATGAATTTCAGCATAAATACCACTGGCGCTCCCGGTATGCACTGGGTGGAGATCCGCCATGGGCCAATCCGCCCCAGGCTTGACTGGAGAATTGAGGAAATCGCATAAATGGCAAGTAAAAAGGATATCCTGAAAAAGGTTCTGGGTGAACTGCCTTTAACCGCAGAAGTTTACCAACTGCTGCGTCAAACTGACCGTCCCTCAGCCTCAAATTTCACTTTGCGCAACATCCGCCAGATACTGCCTGAAGCTGTCAGCGTGGTACAGGAGCACCGCCAGGGAATACCCCTAGGCAAGAGGGTCTTCATGTTCGCTTCAACCCATTACTGGCTGGAGCATGAGGTGATGACCGGACTCGCGCTCTCCGGGTTGGGTCACGATGTAACACTAGGCTATTACCCCTACGGTCGCTGGCATGTTGATTCACCCCAGTTTGATGTGCGCCGCCAGAGCGTGTACGCCAACACGGTGCTGCGCCCCGCCTCTTTGGTTATGAATTTTGAGAACCTGGTGCGCAACAATTCGACCTTCGTGCAGCTGCCCGACGCGCTGCTCACGGGTGTTGAACAGGTCACTGATTATGACTACATGTACGCCTTCCAGTCTGAAGAGGTGAACCGGGATGACCCCTTCTACACCTTCAGGCATGAACGCAACCTGCACGCCGCCAAGACGCTCTACACCTACCTGCGCACCCTGAAACCTGAGGTTGCCATTATTCCCAATGGCACGATCCTGGAATTCGGTGTGGCCTTCAAGGTTTGCCGCTTTCTGAAGATCCCCACCACCACGTATGAGTTTAACGACAAGCGCAACGCCATGTGGCTGGCGCACAACCAGGAAATCATGCAGCAGAACACCGATGACCTGTGGAAAGCATACGCTGATTACAAGCTATCCGAATCAAATCTCGAGGAAGTGAAAGTGCTGCTCTCCTCGCGGAAAAATGCAACGACGTACGGAGATTTTTCACGCAAGTGGCAGCGGATACCTTCCGAAGGACAGGCAGCCATCCGCGCGAAACTGGGTTTTAATGAGAAACCGGTCATCCTGCTGGCGACCAATGTGCTTGGTGACAGCCTTACCCTTGGCAGGAATACCTTCTCCAAGTCCATGTCCGAGTGGATCATCCGCACCATCCAGTATTTCATTGAAAAGCCCGACGTCCAGTTGGTCATCCGCATCCACCCGGGTGAAGCACTGGTAAAACACGGCAGCATCCTCGACCTCATCAAAAAGACCCTGCCACAGCTGCCGCCACACATTCACCTCATTGAACCCCTGGCAGACGTTAACACGTACGACCTGATGGATGTGGCTGACATGGGATTGGTGTACACCACCACCGTCGGATTAGAAATGGCGCTGCGGGGTATTCCCGTCATCGTGGCGGGCAAAACGCATTACCGCAACCGCGGTTTTACCCATGACCCCAACACCTGGGTCGATTACTTCAAGCTGCTGAACAGGCTGCTGGCATGCCTGCGTGAATGCAGACTTGGTGATGATCAGATCACCCTTGCGTGGAAATACGCATACCTGTTCTTCTTCAAATTCCCGCTTCCATTCCCCTGGCATATGGTCTTCAGGGAGAAAGACTTCAGGGAGATCTCCATGGCGGATGTGCTCTCCAAATCCGGGTTGAAGCAGTACAAAAATACGCTTGATCTGCTGACCCTCCATCTGCCCTCCGGATAAAAATGGACAGCGAGCAGCGTTCCAGGTTGCTTAATCGCAGGCAGTACATATACGGGCCAAAGGTGGATGGTTACACCGCCTGGCAGCGTTTTCAGCTGCCCAACGGACACGTTCTGGCGGTACACCCGGACCTGGAACACACCCGCGTTGACAGTGTCACCTGCACCCTGGTAATGCTTGGCTATATGTTCGACCCCAACGATCCCGAAGCGGATAACACGAAGGTGTTGTGCAACCTTCTCGGTAAATACCCGGGCAGCCGTGACCTGGTCGCTGGGTTGGACCACGTTAGCGGTCGCTATGTGCTCTTCATCTTCTCTGGTGATGAGCAACTAGTTTTGATGGACGCGGCGGGTTTGCGGCAGGTTTTCCATTACCGCGATGAAAACGGCGGCATGTGGTTGTGCGCGCAACCGGGTTTGCTGCAAAACCTCCTTGACCTCTCCTATTCCAAAGAAGCACAGGCTTTTTTGGATTCTCCGGCCATTCGCGCGTCACACGAACCGTGGTGGCCTGGTACGAGCACCCCGTTTGCCGGGGTCAAACACCTCCTGCCCAACCACCTGCTTGACCTCAAATCAGGCAAGGTCAGGCGCTACTGGCCGCGCGAACCGCTCACCAGGTACGAACTGCGCGAAGGGGCAGAAAAAAGCGCTGCAATATTACGGGGTATCATGCTTGCCGCAAACCACCGCTTTGACCTGGCCATGGCCCTCACCGGCGGTTACGACAGTCGCATCGTCTTCGCGGCTTGCAAAGAGATCGTTGAAGATCTGCACATTTATTCGATGATCTATCACAAGCTGACCCCCGAAGCATCCGATATCAAGGTGGCTGCGCAACTCGCTGAATTTGTGGGAAAACCCCACCAGGTGTTCAGCTGCGACCAGCCGATGGACGAGGATTTCGAATATCTTTACACACATAACCTCGAAAAAAGTTACCAATCCTACGGTCACATTGTATACGGGCGCTTTCAAAACCTAGCCCAGGACAAGGTCGTGATCAAATCCGTGGTCAACGAGATTGCCCGCTGCTTCTACTACCGCACCGGGGTTTACCCCTACGAGATTTCGGTAGACCTGTTGTGCCGGCTCTCCAAGTTGGGTGTCCACCCGTTCACAGAGCGTTATTTCTCGGAGTGGCTTGAAGACGCCAGTACGGTGGAAAAGCTGGGCTACAAAATACTGGATCTCTTCTACTGGGAGAACAGGAACGCCAACTGGCAGGCCATGAGCCAGTTGGAATTCGACCTGGCGCATGACGAATTCACTCCCTTCAACCACCGGGACCTGCTCGCGACCATGCTGGGCGTGGATTACCGGCAGCGCTGCATGCCTAAAAATACCTTCCAGCGTGAACTGGTACGCTGCTCGTGGCCTGAACTGGATGATTTCCCGTACAACCCGACCTCGCGCATCCTCAGGAAACCTTTTTACGAAGGTCCATGGATGACACCCGCGAGATGGCTTAAATATCACCTGATCAAGAGGAAAAAAAATGAATTGGAATGACAGCGTTATCCTGGTTACCGGCGGTACCGGTTCTTTCGGCAAGAAATTCATCGACATCATGCTGAAGGAATATCACCCTCATAAGCTGATCGTCTTCAGCCGTGATGAATTGAAACAGCACGAAATGCAGGCAGCGGGATTTTCACACCCCTCCCTGCGCTACTTCATCGGCGACATTCGCGACCAGCAGCGCTGCCGCCGCGCATTTGAGGGAGTCAACCTTGTCGTGCACGCTGCCGCTCTCAAGCAGGTACCTGCCTGCGAGTACAACCCGATGGAGGCCATCAAGACCAACATCCTCGGCAGCGGCAATGTGATCGATGCTGCCATTGATTCCGGTGTCAGCCGCGTCGTCGCGCTCAGCACGGATAAGGCGGTCAACCCGGTCAACCTTTACGGTGCCACCAAGCTCGCCGCGGAGAAATTGTTCATCCAATCCAATGCCTACGCCGGGGCGAAAAATACTCGCTTTTCGTGCGTGCGTTACGGCAATGTCGTCGGCAGCCGCGGATCGGTGGTGCCTGTCTTCCTCAAGCAGCGTGAAACCGGCAGGGTGACGGTCACTGACGAACGTATGACGCGCTTCTGGATCAGCCTGGAGCAGGGTGTGCGCTTCGTCATCCGCGCGGCTGAAAACATGCACGGAGGTGAGGTCTTTGTGCCCAAGATACCCAGCATGACTGTTGCCGACCTGGCGCGCGCCGTCGCTCCCAATGCCGCGATCGATTACATCGGCATCCGTGCTGGCGAGAAACTTCACGAAGTATTGATCTCTGAGGATGAAGCCCGGCAGACGGTGGATCTCGAAGACATGTACGTCGTGCAACCGGCGGAATCCCTGTGGTTCGGACGTGATTGGGAGAGCAAGGGACGCCTGCTCGATGATGGATTCCGCTACGCTTCTAACACCAACGAGCAGTGGCTTAACGTGGATGAGATCAGCAGGATCATCGCCCCCATTGAAGCCGATTACCTGGCAGGGAAACTCGGATGACCCATTTTCTCGTGACCGGTGCCAGTGGATTGCTGGGATTGAACTTTGCGCTGGCCGTTGATGGCAAGTTGCACCAGGTCACCGGTGTGGCCAACACCGCGCCCATGCTGTGGGCAACCTTTAAGAACGTCCAGCTGGAGCTCACCCGCCCCGGCGCGGTTGAAGAGATGATCGAAACCCACAAGCCCGATGTGGTGATCCACTGCGCCGCTATGGCCAACGTGGATGCCTGTGAAGCCGACCCTGCGCTGGCACACCAGGTGAACGCGGAACTTCCCGGTGCCATCGCCGCAGCCTGTAAAAAACACGCGCTTCGCATGATCCACATCTCGACTGACGCGGTCTTTGACGGACAAAAAGGCAATTACCGAGAAGAGGATGAGCCCAATCCATTGGGCGTGTACGCCAGTACCAAGCTGGACGGGGAAAAAGCTGTGCTCGCCGCCAACCCTGACGCGCTCATCACGCGCGTTAACTTCTACGGCTGGAGCGCGGCCGGCAACCGCAGCCTGGCGGAGAATTTCGTGCATAACCTCGAAGCCGGCAGGGAGATGATGGGCTTTACGGATGTCATCTTTTGCCCGATGAACATCCTCGACCTGAGCGCGCTGCTGGTGGAGGTAGCCTCGACTCGACCTGAAAGGTATCTACCACATGGTCGGCAGCGAGGCGATGAGCAAGTATCAATTCGGTATCAGGATCGCTGAGACCTTTGGTTTTGATGCTGGTCTACATCAATCCAATATCTGTCAAAGAAAGCGGTCTCAAAGCCGCTCGCTCTCCGAATCTGAGCCTTTCCGTTGATAAGTTGATCAATGCCCTTGGTCATGACCTGCCTGACTTCAGCGAGGGATTGAAAAAATTCTACGACCAACACCGCCGCGGTTACCCGCAGTACATCAAGTCGCTTGCCTGAAATGGATCACGGAACAAAGGAGTCAAGATGGCAATAAAAATCGGTAATCACCTGATCGGATCTGAGCACCCCACCTATTTCATCGCGGATATCTCTGCCAACCACGATGGCAGCCTGGAGCGCGCCAAGACGCTCATCAAACTCGCCAAAGAAGCCGGTGCAGACGCAGCCAAGTTCCAGAACTTCCGCGCGCCCAAGATCGTGTCTGATTACGGTTTCAAGTCCATGCAGGGTCAGGTCTCCCACCAGGCGAACTGGAAGAAATCCGTGTTCGAGGTCTATGCTGACGCCTCCATTCCCTTTGACTGGACACCCATTTTGAAAGAGGAATGCGACAAGGCAGGCATCGATTACTTCTCTTCCCCTTACGATTTCGAGGCTGTGGATTACCTTGATGCATTCGTGCCCGCGCACAAGATAGGGTCAGGCGATATTGACTGGCTGGAGATGCTGGAGCACATTGCCCGCAAGGGCAAGCCGGTCATCCTCTCCAGCGGTGCTGCCACCATCGGCGAAGTGCAGCAGGCGGTGCACACCATCCTGGCGATCAACAAGCAACTGGTACTGCTGCAGTGCAACACCAACTACACCGCCAGCCCGGTGAATTTTGATCATATCAACCTGCGCGTGCTGCACACCTACCATACCCTGTTCCCGGAACTCGTTCTGGGACTGTCAGACCACACGCACGGTCACGCCACCGTCCTGGGTGCGGTTGCGCTCGGCGGCAGGGTCATCGAGAAACATTTCACCGATGACACCAGCCGCGTCGGTCCTGACCATCCCTTCTCGATGACGCCCGTCACCTGGCGTGAGATGGTCGAGCGCACACGTGAACTAGAGCGCGCGCTGGGTTCAGGCGACAAGACCATCGGCGGCAACGAGGTGGATACCACCATTGTGCAACGCCGCTGCCTGCGCGCTGCCCGGGCTATCAAAGCTGGTGAGACCCTCACCCGCGACATGATCGACGTGCTGCGCCCTGCCACTCCCGGTGCCATCCGCCCGGACCAGGTTGCCAGTGTGCTCGGTACTCGCGTGTTAACAGACATCCCCCTCGGCAGAGAACTGCGCTGGGTGGACCTGGGAGAATGAAATTGAAGATCCTGTATTTCTCGCGGGACTATTCGCCCCACGACGAACGCTTCCTTACCGCGCTCGGACAAACCGCGCACGAGATAAATTTCCTGCGCCTGGCACCATCGCGAGAGATCGAACTCCCGGCGGGAATCAAAGAGGTGAAATTCACACCTGCCAGCGCAAGAGGGGTGGCAACAGATGCTTCACGCGCAGATGAACTCAAGGAAATACTGGCCATGTTGAAACCGGATGTACTGCACGCCGGACCGCTGCACGGGCCTGGTTACATCGCCGCGCTCAGCAGGTTCTCGCCGCTGGCGAGCATGTCATGGGGGGCGGATATCCTCCACGATGCCGAGGTCAACCCGGATGACCGGAGAAAGATCGATCAAACCCTGCAGCGTTCCACCGTCTTCATTGGCGATAACCTGGCAGTGGTGGAGAAGGCTGTCAGTGACTATGGGTTCCCCCTGGAGCGTGTCTTCCGCTTCCCCTGGGGGGTTGACCTGGCGCATTTCTCACCGGCCGGGCACAGCCCCTTGCGCGAGCAGCTTGGATGGCAGGACAACTTTGTTTTCCTCAGCAACCGTTCATTTGAAGACATTTACGGTGTTGATGTGATACTGCGCGCGTTCATCGAGGCTGAAAAACATGCTCCAGAAATTCGCCTGCTGCTCTACGGCAGGGGTAGCCGCGAGGCGGAGCTCAGGCGGATGGCGGATAGCGCGGGTTTAACCGGTAAGATACATTTCGGTGCGTTTGTCGGCCGTGCTGACCTGCCCGCCAGCTACAACGCGGCAGATGTGTTTCTCAGCGCATCGCACTGCGACGGTTCATCCGTGTCGCTGATGGAAGCGCTCGCCTGCGGCAAACCCGCCATTGTCTCCGATATCCCCGGTAACCGCGAATGGGTAAGCCACAGCGAAAACGGCTGGATTTTCCAAGATGGTGACAGCCATGAACTGGCAGCCCTGATGCTCACCGCCAGCCGCGACCTCAACCTGGCTGAGATGGGTGAAAAATCCCGCTTGCTGGCTGAAGACAAGGCTGACTGGAGCAGGAACTTCCCGGTTTTGCTCGAAGCTTACGAAAAAGCCAGCGAACTGCGCCTTCCAGCTGGTAGCGGGGGGAGTGACTGAGATGAGAATTGTCGCGATCATCCAGGCGCGTATGAGCTCCACCCGTCTGCCCGGCAAGGTGTTGAAATTGGCTTCCAGCCGCACGATGCTTGAGCGTATGTGCGATAGGGTTAAACAGGCAAAGACCATCGACCAGGTAGTGGTGGCCACCACCACGGATCCATCGGATGACGCGATCGAACGCGTGTGCCACAAGTTAGATGTCAATGTTTGCCGCGGCAGCCTGCAGGATGTGCTTGATCGCTATTACCAGGCAGCGCTGAAATACAAAGCGGATGTGATCGTGCGCCTCACCGCCGATTGCCCCTTGATCGACCCTTTGCTGATCGACGATGTGGTAAACGCGCTGATGGTGAACCAGGCTGATTTCGCCTGCAACCGCCTGCCACCGCCTTTCACGCGCACCTACCCCATCGGCCTGGACGTGGAAGCCTGCACCTTTTACGCGCTCGCCGACGCCTGGCAGCACGCGGCACAAAAGCATGAGCGAGAGCATGTGCTCCCGTATCTATACACCGTGCCCGGCCGATTCAAGATGGTGCAGTTGAACCATTCGCCGGACCTTGGTCATCTGCGCTGGACACTCGATACGCCTGAAGATTTGATCCTGCTGCGACGCATTTACCGCCGCTTCCACGGAAGGAATGATTTCTCGTGGCTGGATGTCTTACAGTTACAGCAGGAAAAACCCGCGCTGTTCGCCGTCAACGCGCAGGTCGTCCACAAAACATATCTCGACAGTGAGACCGCCAGGTAAAGGCCTATGCCCATGTCCGATAAAATTGTCTGCCCGGTATGTAATGCCACATTTGAAAAGCGTAACCCGACCGCCTGGGTATGCAGCGGCTGCGGCTATTCTGTACAGCTTGTGAATGGCAAACCGGTCTTCTCGGGTCATCCTGAGGACCAGAACCCTCAGGAAGTGATCGAGCGCGGCGCGGAGAAGGGCACTGCATGGCGCAGAACCAACTGGCGTTTCATCGAACAAGTCGCCGCTGCCCTGCCCGATGGTGCTGACGTGCTGGATGTGGGTGCGGGTAGAGGGGATTTCAAACAGATATTCGCCAGGCAGGCTTACCTGGGATTGGACATCTACCCCTACCCTGAAACGGACCTCGCGGTTGATCTTATTGAGTTGCTTCCCTTCAAGGAAGCGTCGTTCGACCTGGTTGTGCTGGCAAACGTCATTGAGCATGTCTACGAATACCGCCAGCTGGTCAACCGCTGCAGCCGGTTATTGAAACCCGGCGGCAGGTTACTCATCACGGTGCCCTTCCTGCTCAAACTGCACCAGGAACCGGTGGATTACCACCGCTACACGCGTTACGCCTTGAGCCTATTGGCAGCCGAAAACCGCCTCGATGTGGAAGTGTTGGACGCCTATACCAACCCGCTGGCGCTGCTGGATGAGGGCATCGGTGATGTGTGGCAACATCACTTGAACACTTATTCAGGGTTGAATAAGACCATTGCTAAGGCCAGGGTAGCTCTCATCCAAAAGCTCGCCAATGGCCTGAAAACAAAGAATGGCAATGGCAGCGTAAACTCTGCCGCCGATGATAAGAACCCCTATGTGTTGGGGTACCTGTGCCTGTTCAGAAAACCGTTTGAGGTTGAAAACGCATGATCCGCCTGGCATTCTTTACCGCCCCCAAGCCCTTCACAGATCCCCACATCCGGGTTATCCAGCGCAACGCCATCCTAAGTTGGAAGGCGCTTGGAAAGGATGTGGAAGTCTGGTTGGTGGGTGATGAAGAGGGCGTTGAAGATGAAGCGCGTGAACTCAATGTCGGCTATATTCCAGAAGTCCTGCGCAACAGCTCGGGTACCCCGCGCATCGATTCGATTTTCAACCTGGTGAGGGAGAAAAGCAGCGCCAAGGTCCTGTGCTACGTCAACGCGGATATCCTCGTCTTTCCTGATATGCTGGAAACCCTCGACAGGATTCGCGCTCAGGTGGACCGCTACCTCATCATCGGCAGGCGCTGGGATGCCGCGGTGAGAGAACCCCTGAAAATTGACGAGGGTTGGCCCAAGGATTTCCAGGCGAAAACAATGGCATCAGCCAAGCTGCACCGGGCAGCCGGCAGCGATTATTTCATCTTCCCGCGTACTGAGTTCACCGATATCCCGGCTTTCGCGGTGGGGCGCGCCGGCTGGGACAACTGGATGATCTATAAGGGGCGCCGGGAACACATGGCCGTTATCGATGCCACTGACGCCATCAAGGTCATCCATCAGAATCACGATTTCAGCCATTTACCCAGTGGTAAGATCCACCGCATGCAGCCCGAATCCGCTGAGAATATGGAGCTGGCTGGTGGCCGTTATACCGTGTTCACGATACACGACTCCAATTACCAGATGTCCGGCGGCGGGCTGCAGCGCATCAGGTTGAACCGCTGGAAACTGGTGAGAGAGATATCCATATTCCCGGCGGTCACGCTGCACTGGCCCTGGCTGGCAAAGATCGTCTACGCGTTGTTCAACCCGAAACGGTTGTTGAAGGACAGGCAGCAGGCAAAAGAGAGAGAACAACTGGCGAAGGAAGTGAAAGATGAGAAAAGGTCAAAATCCGGTTAAGCAGCTGCAGTCGGTGGCTAAACCGCAGCGGGTAACCGCCGCGGTCTTGAACCACATCCCCTTCCTGGATGGGTTCTACTCGGATATGCTCAAGGTGCTGCGGCTCAGCCTTTCCAGCCTGCGCCAGAACGCCGGCATGGCGTTCGACCTGCTGGTCTATGACAATGGCTCGTGCAAGGAAGCCCGGACCTGCCTGCTGGAGGAATACGAGCAGGGAAACATCCAGACCCTGATTCTTTCAGACCGCAACATGGGCAAGGGCGGCGCGTGGAACGTGATGCTGCAGGCGGCACCGGGTGAGATCATCGCCTACGCGGATAATGACGTTCTGTACCACCCCAACTGGCTGAGCGAATCCGTTAAGGTGCTCGAAACCTATCCAAACGTTGGCATGGTCACCTCGCGGCCTTTTCACACCAAACCTGAGCTATACAGCGCCAATCTGAAATGGGCTGCGAATACCCCAGAAGCCGTCCTGGAGACAGGTCAATTTATCAACCGTGAATGGATGCGCGAGTTCTGGCTCAGCGTGGGACGCAGCGAGGAAGAGATCAATGAGGACCTCGCGCTTGAGGATGTGCGCATCACCTATAAGGGTGTAACCACCTACAGCGGCGCCTCGCACTGGCAATTCCTCGCCTGGAAGAAGGTGCTGCAGGAATTCCTGCCCATTGACCTTTCACGCCCTCTCGGACAGGTATTGAAACTGGATGAAATGATCAACGAGCGCGGCTACCTGAGGTTGATGACGGCTGAACCCTACACCATGAACCTCAGCAACTCGGTGGAGCTTCCAGCGGAACAGCAATCCGAACCGGCAGCCTCCTGCCGGTTCCCGCAAACGCCTCGCGGATATACCCCTTATCAAATCGCCGTTGATGAGATTGTACAACGCCATCTTCAAGCTGTATTATGATGACCGGGCACGGTGAGGAGAAAAAGGTGAAGCTCCTATACGCCAGCGGCAGGTACAGCCCGCTCAAGCACGATGAAGGCAGCGGAGAAGATTTCAATCTTCACAACGCCTTCATTAACCACGGGTTCACGGTGAAAATCGTGGAGCCGCTCAGAGATAAACCCGGCCTGGCAGAAAGAGTCTACCGCAAGATCCACCGCACACTCTCCAATAAGAGGCATGCCAAATACTCACTGGCGCTGCTAAGGAACGCCGCGGCTGAGGTGGAAAAGGTCAGCGCGGAATTCAAGCCGGACGCGCTGTTTTCGCATAACCTGAGCGCTCTTGTGAAGTTAAAGACCCGTGTGCCGATCGTGTACCTGATGGACGCTCCGCTCATGGGAACAGAAGCGCAGTGGCCGCTGTTTTCGCGCTTTGAATACCACCGCATGCTCGGATGGGAGCGCAAAGTGCTGCAGAAGGCAGCTAAGATCGTTACACGCAGCACCTGGGCAATGGATTATCTCACGAACGATTATAGCGTTCCCGCAGAGAAGATCGTGCTCGTCCAGGCAGCATCCTCCCTGCCCGATAGGATCATCCCAACGGATGCGAGTCAAGGGTCCAGGCAATCTTTCCACCGTGCACTTGCTGCTGGTCGGGCGGGTATTTAAATTAAAGGGAATCGACACCGCCATCGAGGTTGTGAACCAGTTGAACCACGCGGGTTGTAGAACGGAATTGAGGATCGTGGGGTTGGAGGGTGAGAACCGCGAACATGTTGAATTCATGGGGGTATTTAAAAAATCCGTTGAATCACAACTGCAAGCTTACGCGGACCAGTACCGCTGGGCGCATTTCCTCATCCACCCGGCGCGTTACGACTCTGCTCCCATCGTCACCACTGAGGCAGCCGCCTTCGGCGTGCCCACCATCAGCAACGCGGTTGGCGGCATTGCCACAACCGTCCAGGATGGCGTATCAGGTGTGGTATTGCCCGCGCTCAGCCCAGCGGAGGAATACGTGAAAGTGATCCGGTATTTTATCGACCACCCGCAGGAATACCTTGAGCTGCGCCATTCAACCCGCGAGCGTTATGAACGCGAACTGAACTGGAAGGCAGTCGGCGACACGATTGCGCAGGTTATCCGCCAGGTTGTTGATGAAAACCACCCTGCGGGTGAAACGAGGAGCGAGAGCATATGAAAATTCTGATCGCGGGTTACGGCTCGATTGGCAGGCGTCACCTCAACAACCTGCTGGCATTGGGCGAATCTGACCTGGTCTTGCTGCGTTCACACCGCTCCACACTGCCAGACGATGCCATCCGGGATATACCGGTCGAGACGACCATCGAGGCTGCGCTGGCGCACAACCCGCACGCCGTGGTCATCGCCAACCCCACCGCCCTGCACCTGGACGTGGCTATCCCGGCGGTGCGGGCTGGGTGTTCCATCCTGATGGAAAAGCCGGTTTCGCACTCAATGGAGCGTATCGATGAACTGCAGGCCGCGCTTGCCAGCGGCGGCGGGGGTTTCCTCACCGCGTTTCAGTACCGCTTCCACCCGGGGCTGCAGCAGGTAAGGCAGTGGCTGCTGGAGGGCAGGATAGGCAGCATCACCTCGATTCAATCTCGCTGGGGAGAGTACCTGCCAGGCTGGCACCCCTGGGAAGATTACCGCGCCAGTTACAGCGCCAGGGCAGACCTGGGCGGGGGAGTGGTGAACACCCTGTGCCATCCATTTGATTACCTGCGCTGGATGTTCGGTGAAGCCGATGACTTGTTCGCGGTCACTTCAAACCGTGGGGTGAACCTGCCAGTTGAAGACACAGCAGATATCCTTTTACGCTACCAAAACAGAGCCACTGCCAATATCCACTTGGATTACCTGCAGCGGCCTGGTCAGCACGACCTGCGTCTCACCGGCACCGAGGGCACCATCCTGTGGTCCAACGCCGACGGCAGCGCGAAACGTTACGACCCCGCCCATGAGGTTTGGGAAGAGGTCTTCCCGCCTGAAGGATTCGAGCGCAATACCCTGTTCATGACGGAAATGGCGCACTTCCTGCGAGTCGTGAAGAAGCAGGAACCACCCATCTGCTCACTTGAGGACGGCATCGCTGCCCTGCTGCTCACAGAAGCGGTGCACCGCTCAGCCCGCGAGGGTTGTCTGGTAAAATTTTAGCTGTTGGCTGGAGGTTTCATGACACAGATATTCGAAAAATTTTCACTTAATGGCAGGGTCGCTCTTGTTACCGGCGGTGCCGGTTTATTGGGCAGGGAATTCTGCCTGACCCTCGCCCAGGCGGGTGCTGAAGTGTACGCCGCTGACCTCAATGGTGAAGCGGCTGACCAGGTGGCAAGGGAAATTGCGGAACAGGGCTACGCCGCGCACGGCATCGCCCTTGACGTCACAGACCCGGTCTCGGTGCAGTCCGTTGTTGATGAGATCGTAATCCTTTCCGGTCACATCGATGTACTGGTGAACAGCGCCGCCATGGACCCGAAATTCGACCCCCAGCACGCTACCAGCAGCAGCAACGCCTTTGAGACATACCCCCTGGAGTCGTGGCAGGACGCACTTAACGTTAACCTCACCGGACCCTTCCTTGTATCGCAGGCAGTCGCCCGCCAGATGGTGCAGCAGAAGAAAGGGTCGATCATCAATATCTGCTCCACGTATGGGTTGGGTGGTCCTGATCAGCGCATCTACGAGAAACCCGGTCAGCCCAGGGTTTTCAAACCGGTGTATTACACCGTCACCAAGGCAGGCATACTTGGTCTGACCAAGTACATAGCCACCTATTACGCTGGCAGCGAGATACGCGTCAACGCGCTTACCCCGGGCGGGGTCTTCAACGGGCACGATGACGAATTCGTGAAGAACTATTCCGCCCGCACGGTCATCGGCAGGATGGCGCGCAAGGACGAGATGAACGGCGCCCTGCTATTCCTGGCCTCTGATGCCTCCTCTTACATGACGGGCGGCAATGTGGTGGTGGATGGAGGATGGACAGCGTGGTAAAGAAACCTGAAGTGCTGGCTATCGTCCCTGCTCGCGGCGGCTCCAAGGGAATCCCGCGCAAGAACATCAACCTTTTCGCCGGTTACCCGTTGATCAGCTACAGCATCGCAGCCGGGCTGCAGGCTGAGAGTGTCACCCGCGTCATCGTTTCAACGGATGACGAGGAGATTGCCGCCGTGGCGCGGCAGTGGGGGGCTGAAACCCCCTTCATGCGCCCGCCTGAACTGGCGCAGGACCAGACCACTGATCTGCCGGTCTTTCAGCATGCGCTGCGCTGGCTCAAGGAGAACGAGGGATATTCCCCCGATCTTGTTATCCATCTGCGACCCACCTCACCCATTCGCCCGCACAACTGCATCGATGAAGCGGTCGCCCTGCTGCAGCGCAATCCCGTTGCTGATTCCGTTCGCGGGGTGGTGCCCAGCGGGCAGAACCCTTACAAAATGTGGCGCCTGCAGGGAACACATGAACCAATGGTTCCCCTGCTGAACCTTGATGAAATCGTTGAACCCTTCAACGCACCACGGCAGGCGCTGCCGCCCACCTTCTGGCAGACCGGGCACATCGATGTCATCCGTCCGCGGGTCATCCTGGAAGAAAATTCAATGAGCGGCGGCAACATCCTGCCCTACCTGATCGATCCCCGTTTCACGGTGGATATTGACACCCCCTTTGACTGGCTGCGTTATGAATGGCTGGTGCGGAATGGCAATCTCGACATGGTTGACCCTGCCAGCAAACGCCGCAAATTGCCCGCCAGGATCTCGCTGGTGGCGATGGATTTTGATGGCGTACTCACAGATAATCTGGTCTACGTGGACCAGGACGGAAGCGAACGGGTCGCGTCCTCGCGCGGTGACAGTATGGGTATCCGCCTGGTGCGTGAAGCGCTGCCGGTCGAGTTCGTTGTCATCTCCACCGAGACCAACCCGGTAGTCAGCGCGCGCTGCAAGAAGATCAAGGTCGAGGTGTTCCAGGGAATCAACGATAAACCAGCGGTGCTGAAACAACTATTATTGGAACGAAATATCCCCGCTGAAGAAACTGTCTTCATAGGTAACGACGTGAACGATTTGGGTTGTTTTGATGTTGCCGGATACGCTGTCACCCCGGTAGACGCTGAACCTGAAGTGAAACGCCGCGCTGACCTGGTGCTCACCCGCCCGGGCGGTAAAGGCGCGGTGCGCGAATTTTGCGACATCCTATTGCATAACGCTACAATCAATTAATAAAACTTAGGAGTAAATATGGCACGAGAAGTGAAAATCGGCAATAAATGGGTCGGTGACGGTCACCCGGCGTATATCGTGGCAGAGATCGGCATCAATCACAACGGTGATCTCGAGATCACAAAAGAGCTCATCCGGGCTGCCAAACACGCCGGGGTAGACGCGATCAAGTTTCAGAAGCGCACCCCCGAACTTTGCGTACCGCCTGAACAGCGCGGACAGATGCGTGAGACGCCGTGGGGGTACATCTCCTACCTGGATTACCGCTACAAGGTCGAATTCGACGAAGCGGCTTACGATGAGATTGACCGCTACGCCCGTGAGGTTGGCATCGATTGGTTTGCTTCCGTGTGGGATGAGCCCTCGGTGGATTTCCTGGAGAAATACCAGCCCATTTGTTACAAGATTCCTTCTGCCTCGCTCACCGATGTGGGCTTATTAAAGCACCTGCGGCAGACCGGTAGACCCCTGATCCTATCCACCGGTATGTCCACCCAGGAACAGATCAAGTCAGCCGTCAAACTGATAGGCGAGGAAAACCTGGTCATCACCCACGCCACAAGTGCCTATCCCTGTGACCCCTATGAATTGAACCTGAGGATGATCCAGACCCTGCGCGAGACCTTCAATTGCCCCATCGGCTATTCAGGTCACGAGGTTGGCCTGGTAACCTCAGCGGTGGCGGTGGGGCTGGGTGCCTGCATGGTCGAACGTCACATCACGCTTGACCGCGCCTTATGGGGTTCAGACCAGGCGGCTTCGGTTGAACCGGGTGGTTTCGAAAGACTTGTCAAGTACATCCGCGTTACCGAAGCTGCCGTGGGCGATGGTGTAAAAAAGGTTTACGATAGCGAAATGTCTTCTCTTAGAAAATTGAGGCGAGTTCAGGATTGAAGCGCAGTCTGAAGCGATTAATCAACGGAGTGCACCAGCGCTGGAACCATTACCAGGGTAACCGGCGTTGGCAGGCGTTAACCGCAGAAGTTAACCGAAAGGCCACTCCCTCCGCTGATTCCCGCCCGGTGATTTTCTTTAACGCCTCCACCCGCCTGCAGGCGATGAGCCAGAACGCGGCGTATTCGTTGCTGGCTGCCCAGGCGGTGAAACTCCAGGGTGTACCCGTGCTCCAGTTCGTGTGCAATGGTGGCATGGAACGCTGTGTACTCGGCAGCAACCGGGATGATCACACCGTGCCGCCGCCCTGCGATGCCTGCACCAGGCAAAGCCGGGCAGTTTTCAGGGACATGGATACGCGCTGGCTCACGCAACGTGATTACCCCGAACTTACAAGAGCACTCGTAAATCTGTCAACCACTGACCTGGAGAAATTCACTTATCGGGATATCCCACTGGGTTTCTGGGCGGTCAATTCGCTTGCGCTGGATGCTGCGCCGGCACAACCTGGAGGACAACGTACAGACGCGCTTCTTCTTCTGCGCGTTCATCCTTTCAGCTTGGAATGTATACACGCAATTTTCGGAACTAATGAGAAAAGAGAACCCGCGGGCAGTGGTACTTTTCAACGGCATGTTCTTCCCTGAGGCCGTGGCACGTCACGCCTGTCTCGAGCAGAGTATCCGCGTAGTCACGCATGAAGTAGGTCTCAGACCGTTCACCGCTTTCTTCACGCCGGGTGAGGCCACCGCTTACCCGATGGCCATTGATCCTTCGTTCCAACTCGACAGCGGTATGGAAAGACATCTGGACGATTACCTGGCATCACGCTTCAGCGGCGATTTCACCATGGCAGGTATAAAATTCTGGCCGGAAATGAAAGATCCCGACCCGGAATTTACAAAAAAAGCCGAGTCTTACAAAAAACTGGTCCCCGTTTTTACCAATGTGATCTTTGATACCAGCCAGGTCCACGCCAACACCCTTTTTGAGAACATGTTCGCCTGGCTCGACGATGTGAGAGATGTCGCCCTGGCGCACCCTGAAATCCTTTTCGTCATTCGCGCCCATCCGGATGAGGATCGCCCCGGGAAAGAGAGCCGTGAAAGTGTCTCGTCGTGGATCACCCGCTCCGGGCTAAAACAGCTGGCAGAATGTGGTTTTCTTTGACTCTGGAGAATACATCAGCTCGTACGAATTGATCCGGCGGGCGCACCTGGTGATGGTGTATAACTCGACCATTGGGCTCGAAGCCGCGCTTTTGGGTAAACCCGTGATCGCCGGGGGCAAGGCGCGCTTCACCCAGCTTGAGACGTCTTATTACCCGGCTTCGCTTGAGGAATACAAATCCCTGCTGGAAGAACTCCTGACAGTGGAACAGATCGATACCCCGCCATGATTTCAAACGCAACTCGCGCCGCTTTCTTTATTACCAGCTTTTCGCCACCTCGCTTGATTTCAATGATTACCTCGAGGACGATGGTATCTGGAAAGGATACGTGAAATTAAAGAATTTCCCGCTTGCACCTGCTCAGACCTGAGAATTCTGTCACCTCCAGGGTACTCCTCGAGGGCATCCTGCAGCGAGGGAATTTCACACTGCCCTTATGACAAAAACTGCCTGCTCGATCATCATCCGCGCGTATAACGAGGAAAAGCACATTGGCCGCCTGCTCCAGGGTATCCAGGAGCAGGATTTGAAAGAGGTACAGGTCATCCTGGTAGATTCAGGTTCCACGGACGGAACCCGGTCGATTGCCCGAGAAAACGCGGTAGAGGTCATTGAGATCGACCCGCGGGAATTCACGTTTGGCCGTTCGCTGAACCTGGGAATCGCCCAGGCATCGGCACCGCTGGTCGTGGTGGCAAGCGCGCATGTATACCCGGTCTACCCCGATTGGCTGACGAGATTGCTGGAACCGTTCGAAGACAGCGGCATTGGTCTGGTTTATGGCAAGCAACGTGGTGCCGACACGACACATTTCTCAGAGCACCAGATCTTCCATCACTGGTACCCGGAAGTATCTGTGAAAAGGCAGTCTCATCCCTTCTGTAACAACGCCAACGCCGCCATTCGCAAGAGCTTATGGCTGCAGCACCCTTATGATGAAACCCTCCCTGGCCTGGAAGACCTGGAATGGTGCAAATGGGCACAGGAACTGGGACACGGAATTTCCTACATCGCGGAGGCTGAAGTCATCCACGTTCATAATGAATCGTTGGATGGCATCTACAACCGCTACAAGCGCGAGGCCATGGCGTTCAAGCGTATATTATCCTCAGGAAACGTTCGGCGTTCAGGATCTTAACCGCCTTTTCCTGCAGAACGTCTTCAGCGACTGGAAGGAAGCCTCGCGCCAGAAGGTCCTGCTGCATAACTGGCTCAAGATCGCCGGTTTCCGCTGGCGTCAGTTCTATGGCACTTACCAGGGATATCGCCAGGCTGGTCCCCTCACCTGGCAGCTGAAGAAGGCCTTTTACTACCCGCGTGATACTCACCAGCCGGGTAGGCAAACCGGACGCCGCGACGTCGATCCTATTCAGTATAATTAATCCATAATTATCGGTGCGTGTTTGAGGAGTTAACATGTCTGCCGTTACGGTTGAGTTTACAGGTCTTTCGAGGTACATCGCAGGTACAAGTGAAGTCGAGCTGACGCTCGAACCGGGTTCGACCTACCGTGATGTGATCCGCACACTGGGAATCCGCTTTCCCGGGTTGGTGGGTATCCTGATCGCGGATGATGGAGAAACCTTCCTGAGTTCCAATATGTTCATCATCGATGGTGATTACGCGAACCCGGCCATGGTGATGGAGGATAATCCGAAGGATGGTGAACGCATTCACCTGATGTCGGTCATCACAGGTGGGTAAAAATGCACTATTACAAAAGGTAGGTGAATGATGGCAGAAGAAATCCATAAACCGAAGGTAACTGCCCTGGTGCCGATGCGCCACCATTCGCAGCGCGTGCCCGCCAAGAATTACCGCCTGCTGAACGGCGTGCCGCTCTACCAGCACATTATCGCCACCCTGCTGCAGGTACCGGAAGTGAGCGAGGTCGTCGTGGATACTGACAGCCCCGTCATCATCGAAGGGCTTCAATCCACATTCCCGACTGTTAAAGTGATTGAAAGACCGCCAGAACTGCGCGCGGATGATATTTCGATGAATACCATCCTGCTGCACGATATCAGCCAGGCACCTGCCGATTTTTACCTGCAGACCCATTCGACCAACCCGCTGCTCAAGGCTTCCACCATAACCAGGGCGATTAAGACCATGCTCGATACCTACCCGGCGCACGATTCGCTTTTTTCCGTCACCCGGCTGCAGACCAGGCTGTACGACCAGGATGGCAAAGCCATTAATCATGATCCCAAAGTCCTCATCCAGACCCAGGACCTGCCCTCCAATCTACGAGGAAAATTCCTGCATCTATCTTTTCACCGCTGAAACCCTCTTGAAGAACGGAACGCGCATCGGGGACAACCCCATTCTCTTTGAAACCGACCCGGAGGAATCCTGGGATATCGACGAAGAAATCGATTTCAAACTGGTGGAAATGCTCATCAAAGCCCGCCAATAACGCAATGAGACACTCACAAAGGGCTTCCCTCCTGCTGCACATCGGCATCTTTCTGCTGGGTATCAGCGGGAGCATCTACGCTGCCATCACGCCTGCCAACAGCATGATGAACTGGTACAGCAACGATGACGCCTTTTATTATTACAAGGTCGCCCAGAATGTGCTTGGCGGACACGGTTTCACCTTCGACCAGGTCAACCTCAGCAACGGCTTCCACCCATTGTGGATGGTGGTGTGCCTGGGAGTTTTCTGGCTCTCCCGCTACAACCTCCTTTTACCCTTGCGTGTCCTGATCCTCGTCAGCGGGCTACTCAATGGTCTTACCGGGGTGATCCTTTTCAGGGTGCTGAAAAAATATCTCCCGCTCGCAGCTGCCATCCTTGGGGCGGTGGTTTGGATGCTGCTACCGGCGATCTATAATAATTACACCGCGCGAGGGCTGGAATCCGCGCTCAGCGCATTCTTTATTGCTCTGCTCCTTCTTAAGAGCACATCTGTGTTAGCCAACCATGCAACAGCCACGAAAATCCGATTTTCTGATTCTCGGTCTCATCGCGGCTCTGACCATCCTTAGCCGGTTGGACACCTTGTTCGTGGTTTCCTTGATCGGCTTCTTTGTGGTCTTCAGGATCACCAGAATTAATAGGGTGGTCATTTTCGACCTGGTGGCGATACTTCTTTCTTCCATCGTTGCCTGGATCATCCGGTTTGGCACTACGCCAATGATTCTGAACAATTACTCAATCTATCCACAGATGATCGTCGCGATGGTGATCACACCGATGGTGTTGTTCTTTGCAGGATTGTATTCAAGCAGGGTCAAAGACAACCTTGTTTTCTTCTTTCTGCGCCTGGGCATCGCCGCGGTCGCATCTGCAGGTATGCTATACGGGGTACTCCTGATCCTGCAGAAAATCGGATTGAATCTCCTCGTTTCACGGTCGCTGATCCTGCTCGACACCGCGCTGACATTCTCGTTGATCGCGTTGATCCACCTATTCCAAACGCCTGTGACCAACACAACAAAAGACACACCATGGATAACCTTTAATAATTGGATGCGGAGCGGACTGAAGATAAGTATCAGGGATGGGGTTCTCTTTTCGCTCCCGATTGCTTTGCTGGTTGGTGGCTACGTGCTGGCGAATAAACTGGTCTTTGGCACTTATACACCCGTAAGCGGCCAGGTAAAAACCTGGTGGGGAACATTGGACAATACCGTTTACCGGCAGCATGAAACACTGATCGATCTGCTGGGGCTCACTCCCGGAAGCGGAAATAGCCCCTGGTCGCTGCTCACCACCATCATCGCAGATTTTGCCATCTTCATCAGGAACCTGTTCGAAAAGGATTCGCAGGAACTTCCGGTGAGATTGTTCCTTGTCTTCTTGTTCATCCTTTTCATCGTCCTGGTCTACCTGCTATCCAGAAAGGATGGCTACCTGGCCCGCCGCTCTTTCTCCCTGCTCATTCCCGCGGTGGCAATCGGCTGCTTCCTGCACATCGCATACTACGCCGCGCGCGGGTACGGCCATACTCGCAGCTGGTACTGGGTACCTGAGTCAATGCTGCTGGTGCTGCTGGGTGCCGTGCTGAGTTCAAGATTGTTTGAGAAGATCAAGCAATGGAGCAAGACACGTGTCGCTGGAAACATCCTCCTTATGCTGATGATCGGATTTGTATTCTTCCTGCACACCCGTTACATTTTAAATTTATGCCCGGCGACAGTTTCTCCTGAAAATCAGGCGGTATATCTCTCCGAAATCAGGGAACTCGAGCAGTACACCAGGGAAAATTCATTGATCGGAATGACCGGCGGCGGGGAAGCCGCGTACTTCATCCAAAACCGGACCATCGTCAATGTGGATGGCTTGATCAACAGTATTGAATATTTCAATGCGTTGAAGTCAGGTACTGCGGACAAATTCCTTGACAATATGAACCTGGATTACGTGTTTGGCAACCCTTACATGCTGCTTGAGACCGATCCCTACCGTGATATCTTTTCCGGGCGGGTTACCAAGATCGGCATGATCCATGGTTCATTAAACTTCACACTTTACCACTTCGGCTCCCAATAATTGGCCTGATAAAATCCCATGTTTTGAAGGTTATAATAATCAAAACCTAACAATAGAAAGATTCACCATGCCTGTACTTTTGTTATCTGCTCCTTACATGATCCCGACGGCCGATCGTTTTTTGCCTGTATTTGAACATTATGGGTTTGAAGTGATCATCCCGGATGTGCACGAACGCCTGGAGGAACACGAGCTTCTTACCTACGCCGGGGGATTTGACGGCACTATCTGCGGGGATGACCGCTTTACCCCTCGGGTGCTGCAAGCCTGCTCACCAAGGTTGAAGGTCATCTCTAAATGGGGTACCGGCACTGATTCGATCGACCGCCCCGCCTGTGACCGGCTTGGCATCCAATTGAAGAACACACCCAACGCCTTCACCCTGCCCGTGGCAGACAGCGTTTTGGGGTACATCCTGGCCTTCGCGCGCAGGCAGCCGTGGATGGACCGCGCCATCAAGGCAGGCAAATGGGAAAAGATCCCCGGTCGCTCGCTGGCTGAATCCACCCTGGGGGTTATTGGTGTTGGCAATATCGGCAAGGCTGTGTTGCAGCGCGCCAGCGCTTTTGGTATGCGCCTGTTGGGCAACGACATCGTACCCATTCCGCAGGACTTCCTACGAGAATACAACGTGGCCAGTGTATCGATTTCAGACCTTTTATCCCAGTCTGATTTCGTGAGCGTGAACTGTGACCTCAACCCCTCTTCCGTGCACCTCATCAATGGGGAAGTGCTGGACCAGATGAAACCGGGCGCTGTGCTGATCAACACCGCCAGGGGACCGATTGTGAATGAAAAAGACCTCGTCGAAGCCCTGCAGCAAAAGAAAATTGCCGGTGCCGCGCTGGATGTTTTCGAGGACGAACCCATCCCGGTCGGCTCCCCTCTTCTGAAAATGGATAATGTCATGCTCGCCCCGCACAACTCCAATTCCAGCCCGGCGGCCTGGGAAAACGTCCATTGGAACAGCATTCGTAATCTCCTTACCGGCCTGTCCATCAACGCGGACGACCTTGATGAATGGAAAAAGAAAGTTTAGAAAGGAAAACTTCATGGCAGAAAATGAGCGCTATGTCTTGATCACCGGCAGCGCAGGCGGAATTGGAAAGGCTTGTGTCAATCTCTTTTTCACCGCTGGTTGGCGCGTGATCGGTGTCGATGTCAATGAATACGGCGCAGGATTCCCGGAGAACGGTTTGTTCATCAAAGCGGATATTTCACGGGCTGACCAGTTCCAGTTGATCTTCGAGAAGGTAACCAGTCTTACTTCTACCCTGCACGCGCTGATCAATAACGCCGCGGTCCAGGTTTCAAAACCACTGGTCGAGACAACGGTCGAGGAATGGGACACAGTGATCGCCACCAACCTGAGACCTGTCTTCCTTTCGGCGCGCTTATTTCCACCCGCTGCTGGTAAAAGCTGGCGACAGCGCCATTGTCAATGTCTCCTCTGTTCATGCCATCCAAACCTCCACCAACATTGCCGCTTACGCCGCCAGCAAGGGGGGCATCCTGGCGCTCACGCGCGCCATGGCAATCGAGTTCGCCAGCGACAATATCCGTGTCAACGCGGTGCTGCCTGGAGCAGTGGACACACCCATGCTGCGCAGTGGGCTGGACCGCGGTCACCTTGCCGGACCGTCAGTGAGTGAGCGGCTTGACAATCTCGCCCGTAAAACCGTCAATGGCCGCATCGGCCAGCCGGATGAGATCGCCCAGGCAGTCTACTTCCTGGCAGACGGTACACGTTCCTCGTTCATGACCGGCCAGGCGCTGGTGGTGGATGGCGGTGCTACCGCGCGCTTGAGCACTGAGTAAGCCCATGCGTGAAAAGCTCAAGGAACGCATCCCTGAACCATTGGCCAATGTCTACCGTGCCACCCGCGATAACCTGGCACTGGCAATGGAATATCCCAAGTCCAGGTTCCATCCCTGGCGCGTGGATTCCATCCGCAAACTTGATCTGCTGCGGGATTCCCACAAAGGTGATCGCTGCGTCATTATCGGCAACGGGCCGAGCCTCAAAGACACAGACCTGCAAAAACTACGCAACGTCTTTACCATCGGGATGAACCGTTTCTACATGGCATTCCAGGACCTGGGTTTTACTACTTCCATTTTGCTGACCATCAACAACCTGGTGATCGAGCAGTGCGCTGCTGACCTGCGCAAGCTGCCCATACCCACTTTTGTGTCCTGGCGCGGCAGGGAATATATAGATCCTGCGCCCAACCTGCATTACCTCCATACTTCTTATATCAAGCCGCAGTTTAATGGCGATGCCACCGGCAGGCTGTGGGAAGGAGCGACGGTAACCTTCGTAGCGATGCAGCTGGCCTATTTCATGGGCTTCTCGCAGGTGATTCTCATCGGCGTGGACCACAACTTCACCACCAAGGGCACACCCAACACCACCGTCGTTTCCACCGGAGACGATCCCAACCACTTCCATCCGGGTTACTTCGGCCGCGGTTTCCGCTGGCAGCTGCCCGACCTCGAGACCTCCGAGATCGCCTACCGCATGGCGAAACAAGCGTATGAGAAAGACGGGCGCGAAATTGTGGATGCCACCGTTGGCGGCAAACTCACCGTTTTCCCCAGGGTTAACTTCGACAACATCCTATGATGAAAACCGAGCCGTCCGTTTCCATCGTCACGCCATCCTTCAACCAGGCACCCTTCCTTGAGAAGACCATCCTCTCGGTGCTTGAGCAGGATTACCCAAACATCGAGTACATGGTTGTTGATGGTGCTTCGACCGATGGCAGCCTGGAAATCATCCGGAAGCATGCCAATCGCATCTCGTGGTGGGTCTCAGAAAAGGATGACGGCCAGGCAGACGGTATCAACAAAGGATTTAAACGCGCAACAGGGGATATTGTCGCCTGGTTGAATTCTGATGATTTCTACCTGCCAGGCACGGTCACGCGTGCGGTGCAAGCGCTGCAGGATAACCCAAGCGCTGCTTTTGTGTACGGTGATGTTCAGGTGGTAGATGAAAAAGGTGAGGTCATCAACATACTCAAGTACGGGGATTGGGGGCTGAAGGAGTTGGCGTCGTTCCATATTATCGGCCAGCCGGCTGTGTTCATGCGCCGCGACGCGCTGGACAGGGCTGGTTATCTGGATACCAGTTTTCATTATCTTTTGGACCACCAGTTATGGCTGCGCCTGGCGATGAACGCTGGAATCAAGTACGTCCCGCAGTTATGGGCCGGAGCGCATTATCACGCGGGCAGCAAGAACATAGCGCATGCCGCGGATTTCGGTAACGAAGCGCGTCGCATCGTGACCTGGATGGAAACAGAACCCGCCATGGCAGCTGTTCTGGCAGCCAACTCACGCAGGATCCGCGCCGGGGCGGAAAGGCTGGACGCGTTTTACCTCTTCGACACCCGCGAATACCGGGCTTCACTGCGGGCTTACTGGCGCAGCCTTTGCCTGCACCCATCCGCCGCTGCCCGTGACTGGTACCGCATCCTGTACGCTGCCCTCTCACCGTTAGGGCTGGAAAAGCTGAAGGACGCTCACCTTTCCCGCCGCAAACAGAAATATAACTCTCTCACACCACCGCCAACGAGGTAGAAATGTCTGAAAACCAGGCGCAACCCACCGCCCTTTTCCTAAAACCCACCAGGGCCGTCGTCATCATCCTGTTGGTGCTTTTCCTGCTCGCCGGTCTTGTTATCAGGTTGATCGATCTGGATGACCTGCCGTTGGATTTTGCCACGACCCGCCAGCTGCACTCCTTCATCATGACGCGCGGCCTGTATTACGAAATGGACACCCCTGAAACCAATGCAATTCCCGAAGCCACCAGGCAGTTCGCCATCATCACCGGCAGGAGCGAACCCCAGATCGAACCGCCAGTGATGGAATACCTTGTGGCTTTGATTTATTCAGTCATCGGAAAAGAAAGCATGCTGGTGGCGCGTCTCTTATCGATCAGTTTCTGGATCATCGGCGGCATTCCCTTATTCCTGCTTGCCCGCAAACTGACCACGATAAACGGGGCGTTCATCGCCCTTGCCCTGTACCTCTTTAACCCGTTCGCGACGATCGCCAGCCGCAGTTTTCAGCCTGACCCGCTGATGGTGATGCTGATCATCTGGGCGTTGTACTTTCAATTCAAATGGCTATGATGACGACCGACTGAAGAGTGCCATCCTCGCTGGTGTATTCACCGGGCTGGCGGTGTTGATCAAAACACCGGCGGTGTTCTTTGTGGGTTTTACAATGGTCGGCATCGTGCTGCTCAAAGGCATAAAGCAGTCACTGCGTGATTGGCACGTTTACCTGGTCGCTGCCATATCCCTGCTGCCTGCCATCGTATACTATTCGATCAGTGCAACCGTGGGCGGCAACGCTGGTGCTATCTTCGGTGCCCGCTGGGTGCCAGCGCTGTTCTCCGACCCAAAATGGTATTTAAACTGGCTCATGCTCGCCAGGTTCGTGGTGGGTTTTTATCCGATTGTCATCGCCCTATTGGGATTCTTCCTGATCAAGGAGAAGAAGTACCAGGTTCTCTACTTCTGCATGTGGCTGGGCTACATACTATACGGTTTCATGTTCGCTTATCATATCTATACCCATGATTACTACCACCTGCCTCTCATCCCCATAATCGCCCTCGGATTCGGGGTTGTGGGTGGAGAGGTCTTCGCCAGGCTTGAAAGCAGGTCAATGCATTGGGTATTTAGAGTGCTGGTCATGCTGCTGTTCCTCTTTTCGGTCGGATTGGCCGTTATGAAATCCCGCGGTGAGATGATCGGTGAAAGTTTCAGGCATGAAGCCAGCTACTGGAAGGACCTCGGAGACAAGATCGGGCAAAGTTCTTCGGTGGTAGCACTAACCCATGATTACGGTTACCGCATAAATTTCTGGGGTTTCATACAGCCCACGCTCTGGCCAACCCAGGGTGACCTGGTAGTCAAGGAACTCATCGGGTCGACCGACCCGGAATTCGAGACACTTTTCAAGATACGCACCGAGGGCAAGGATTTCTTCCTGGTCACGCTCCTGGGTGATTTCGAGTCTCAGTCGGACTTATTTAAATACCTGTTTGATAATTTTCCGTACGAACAAGGCGACGGTTATTATCTCTTCGATCTCAAGCACCCATTGGCGCATTGAGGCTCTTAGTGATCGAGAAACCGTTGGTTTCGATTGTTACACCTTCCTTCAACCAGGCGCAGTACCTGGAGGACACCATTCTCTCCGTGCTCGGGCAGTCGTACAAGCCCATTGAATACATCATCATCGATGGCGGCTCAACGGACGGCAGCCTGGAGATCATCAAAAAATACGCGGACCAACTCGCGTACTGGGTATCGGAAAAGGACAAGGGACAGACGGACGCGCTCAACAAGGGCTTCGCCTCTGCCCACGGCAGCATCCTCGCCTGGCTCAATTCCGATGACATCTACAAGCCCGAGGCCGTCGCTGAAGCTGTGGATTACCTCGTGGATCACCCGCAGGTGGGTATGGTCTACGGGGACCTGGATTTCATCGATGAGAACGACAGGGTAATCGGAAAATTCCCTGCCGCCCAGACCGATCTTAAACGGCTGCGCCGAGGTTACGTGCATATCCCCCAGCCTGCCGCATTCTTCAGGGCTGAGTTCTGGCACAAGGTCGCCCCACTGGATGACAGTTTCTACTTCGCCATGGATTATGACCTGTGGGTGCGCCTCGCCCGGTTGACCGAGTTCAAATACCTGCCGGGAAAGACGTGGGCCAGTTTCAGGCTTCACTCAGGTGCCAAGACCATCAGCGCGGATGACCGCTGCTGGCCGGAAATGCTGCGCGTGCATTACCGTGATGGCGGCAAAAACCTTTCGCCTATGGTGATGAAATACCTGTTGAGAAAGATTGCCGCGCCTTACATCAACTGGCGGCGCAGGCGCATGTTCGAAAAATAAAAAAGCGCTGGTTTTGACACCAGCGCTCTGCATTATTCTCAGATCACTTTTAGTTTCCTGGCCACTTTTTCGAATGCGGCCAATCCCTGGTCAAGGTCTTCCCGGCTGTGCGCCGCAGAGATCATCACCCTGATGCGAGCCTTACCCTGGGGAACCGTAGGGAAGCCGAGCGACATGGCGAAAACATTTTCAGCGAAAAGCTCGCGGCTGAATTGCTGCGCCAGTGGTGCCTCGCCAAGCATCACCGGGGTGATGGGGGTAACGCTGTGACCCGTATCCAGCCCCATTTTCTTGAGCTGCTCTTTGAAATAGCGCGCGTTGTCCCATAAGCGGTCAACCAGATCGGTCGAGTTTTCCAACAGGTCAACCGCCGCGATGCAGGCAGCCACATCAGCCGGCGGGGTTGCCGAGGAAAATAGGAAAGGTCTGCCGCGCTGGCGTACCCATTCAATGATGCGCGCGTTGCCGGCGACAATCCCGCCAACCACACCGAACGCTTTTGAGAGCGTTCCCACCTCCACGTCCACTTTGCCGTGCAGCCCGAAGTGGTCGACAATGCCGCGCCCGCCGCGCCCGACCACTCCTTCACCGTGCGCGTCATCCACCATCAACATGATGTCGTGACGGCTGGTCACCTCATAGATTTTATCGAGCGGCGCCAGGTCCCCATCCATGCTGAACACACCATCCGTGATCACCAGCATGCGGCGGAAATTTCCCTTGTTCTTAATAATGACTCGCTCAAGGTCTGCCACATCCGTGTGGGCATATCTTTCGATGGGCGCACCTGAAAGCCGGCAGCCATCAATAATGCTGGCGTGATTCAACTCATCGGAGATGATTATGTCATCTTTACCCACCAGCACCGGGATCACAGCCGTGTTGGCAGCAAAGCCTGATTGCAGCACTACGGCGGCTTCTACCCCCTTGAATCGGGCCAGACGTTCTTCCAGTTCGGTATGGATCTCCATGGTGCCGGCGATCGAACGCACTGCGCCAGGTCCGACGCCGTATTTTCGCAGCGCTTGCGCCGCCGCTTCCACCATTTTCGGGTGATTTGCCAGCCCCAGGTAATTATTGGAGCAAAAATTCAACACCTTTTTTCCATCGACGATCAGCCATGCACCTTGTGGTGACCCCAGGGTGCGGATATTGTTATACAAACCTGCTGCTTTGAGCGCATCGATCTCCTCCTGGACCCAATCCAATCTATTGCTCATCTTCACCTCTGCAAGGATTTTTATTGTCGGTTACCACAATCCAAAATTATTATACATCCGCCTGGATTTCGACCAGGATGCCCAGTTCGTTCAACACCTTGATCACCCCATCCTGCTGCCTGGCGGTGATAAGAACTGTGCGTGGGTTCAATTCCTCAAGTGTAAACCTGCCGGCTGCATGCTTGAGAAATTCCGCGCAGGCGGATTCGTCACTAAAACGCAGCAATATGGCTTTACTGATGATCGCCTCCCGCCCACGGCGGTTCCAGCGGTCTGCCAGCTTCCTCAAGCTCTCAGGGATCCCGGTGTTGTTTTCTTTTTCGAGCAGCTGCAGCAGCTGGTTTATTTGTAATCCCTGTTCCGCGGCAGTTTTTAATGAATCGGTCGTGATCGCATAAAGACTCTCTTTAGGGTTTATGTTAACAAGTTCGCAGAACCTGCCCACCTGGTAACGCAGCACCCTGGGTGTGTAGTTCGGGATGATGATGTGGCGCACATCCCTGATCTTAATTTCGCGGTTTTCGGCGAGCCCAGTTTCGGGCGTTAACCCGGTTAACAGGGGCATCATCGTATCCGATAATTGAAAAGCGGTGAACTTCCCGTCAGATCCCGCCTGTGCCAGATTCACTATCCCCAGCCAGTGCAACGGACCGCTGAGCAGGAAGGCAAGCAGAGCTCCTTCTACCCTGTCCCAGTTTTCAAATCCGCCCAGGTAGGTGGATGAATTCTCTTCGCGGATAAACCACGAGTCGTAATCCCCGGCCGGCCGCTGAAAATCAGGGCGCGTGTCCTTCACAGCCGCCAGCAGCGATGAGATGCTCCACCACGTCCCGGTTTCCAGCCCGGCGAGGAGGCCGGTCAGTAATTTGCGCGGTAGTATCGGGTCATTCTGCCACGTGCCTTCAAAGACCAGCCCGGGCAGCATACGCAGTTCATTGATCTCCCTGGAATCGAGCCAGGCCTGGTAGAGTTGCGCGTGAACCAGGCCGCGGTCAGACGCGAAGAAGGTTTTTAAAGCATCGGGGATTGGCTGCAGGGCAGCGTCAACCAGGCCTGTGACCTTGAGCAGCTGCTGCAGGAAATGCAGCGGAATGCCCCAAGTCTGCATCACATCGCCCGGTATGTCCCGCTGCATGCGCAGCACCGCCAGCATGTCCGTCAGATGGTCAGGTAAAAGCGCGTCAGCGTGTTGTATATATTTGGGTTTCTGGTTGACCGCGGGTCGGATCGTGGTCATCTCTGGTTGTCTATCCTGCGCTGAAGTGAATAGCAGCAGCTCTTCTGGTATATAGATGTATTCAATGGGTTCACCCGTGAGCTTCAAAAATGCCCTACCAACCAGACCTGAATACCACAGGGATTCTGAAGCTGAAACCGGGTGTAAGTCCGGTTCCTCACGTTCACGGCGAGCTGGGCCAAAATCGCGGATTTCACCATGCGTCCGGGAAAATTCAGCCAGGGGGATTTTTCCACCTTTTTGCACCAGGTTGGACCAGGCTTTGCGGGTGGCTTCATCCATGTTTGCCAGCAATTTCGTGAACAATTCCGCGTCAATCATCCTGGCGACCAGGTCAGCCCGCGCGCTATCCACGTCTCTTTGGCTGATCTCCACCCCCCACCGTCTGGCGATGCGGGTCAGAAAATCCAGGTCGTAATTAGCTAAGGTCGGCTTTAATCCAGGCATGGTTGGCTCTTTGCATCCACCATTATACTAAACTAGTTTTTTATATCGCAGTTAACAATTCTGAATGGTTAATTGACGCGGAAGCCGCTTATATGTATAATTTCTAAGCTCCCTTTAGATTCGTAATTAGGATGGTGGATGGCATTAAAAGGTAATCTGAAGGATTTCTCATTCATCCAGTTGTTGAACCTGATCAACCTGGCTAACAAATCCGGCGCTCTTTATGTTGAACGACCGGGTGATTTTGCGCGTGTGATTTTCTACAACGGAAAACTGGCGTATTTTGAATCTGGTGATGGAAAACCTGACCTGTTGAGATCCCTAAACGATCACAAGTTGATCACCACATATCAGCACACCCTGCTCAAAGGCAGGCTTGTGGATATGAATGACCGCGAGGCTGGAATTTACCTTGTCAACTCGGGCTACGCCACCCTTGACCAGGTTATCGCAGCCCTGGAAGAGGATTTCTCCGCCAATTTCCGCCGCTTATTTGATTGGGCGGAGGGCTTTTTCAGGTTTGAAGCGGGAGAAATAATCCCGGATGACCAGATTCCTGTGCGTCTCAACCTTGAGAACCTGATCGTTGAAGGGGCTCGAGAACTGCAGGAGATCGAGGAGCTGAAATCGGAGATCCCAAGCCTTGATATGGCGTTAAAGTTCACCGACCGCCCCGGCACAGACATCCGCAACATCAACCTCACACCCGCAGAATGGCAGGTTGTATCGTATGTTAACCCCAAGAATTCCATCCAGCAGATTGCCAATACCACAAAAATGGACGAGTTGGAAATCCGCCGCGTTGTATTTACCCTGCTGCAGGCGGGCCTGGTTGAGATGATTCGACCCGGCGGGATGCCGGTTGCTATCCCCGGGAAGAACCTGCCGGTAAAAAACCCTGAACAAAATCGTTCACTCATCAAGCGTCTCATCGACCGCATCCGTTCAATCTAAAATAGATCTGGAATCCATCACTCATGCAAACTCAGACTGTCAAAATCGTCGTCACTGGCCCCTTCAACGCAGGAAAAACTGAGTTTATACGCTCGGTTAGCGAGATCGATGTCGTATCCACCGAGAAACGAATCAGCACACCATCAGAAAAGGTAAAAGAATCCACAACAGTTGCCATGGACTTTGGCAGGATCACAGTTGACAATGACCTGGTGCTTTTCCTGTTTGGAACGCCAGGGCAGAAACGCTTCGATTTCATGTGGGAGATCCTTTCAGAGGGTATGCTGGGATTTATTGTGATGGTCGACAGCACAAGACCCGAAACCTTTCGTGAAGCGCGCAGCATTCTTGAAACCTTCCGCGCCTACGCCCCGACCCCTTACCTGGTGGCTGCCAACAAGCAGGACCTGTACGATGCCTGGGATGTGGATGACATGCGCCTGGCGCTAAGGCTCGATCCATCCGTCAAAATCCTACCCTGCGAAGCAACGAGGAAGAGTTCGGTTAAGAAGGTACTGCTCGAGCTTCTCTACAGCATCCTCGAAGAAATGGACACATCGAGGCAGAATGATGAAGCTGAATAATTCGGGTAGAGAATTAAGTAACATGGATCCGGTTGATTCGATGTCAGAATACAAGACCCGTGGTTTGATCGAAATCCTTGGACCCGATGGGGTTGCGCCATTCAGACAGCAGGTGGAGAAGGAACCGGCGGATGCGTTTGTTCACGGCGTTATGATCAGAGCTGGACGGGCGGGTTTCCAATACTGGTTGAGGCAGGAAGGTGACACCCTCGAAAAGGTCGACCCTGATTTCAATTTATCACCTGTCAGAAAGAAGATCACCACTGGTCTCGCGCAGATCTGTGGTGTTTTTACTTCCTCGAATAGGTACAACACCGTGGTCAAAAATGACGCGGAGAGCTGGGAACTGGAATTCTCTGGAACTGATGGCGCCCATGTTTCTCCACTGGAATGCGGTTTTATTTCCGGATTTGTGCAGGAGTTTGCCAGTTGGGCAGGAATGGGCAGGCTGTACCAGGTAAGGGCAAAAACCGGAGCGGGCAGCCATCCTGATCATTGCACCATCATCATCAAGAAAGAACCTGTCGAATAAGGGTGGATCCTGAATTCTCAATTTTAGGCAATCCTGAAGGGTTATGATTTCTTAAATGACGGATGAAGTGTTTGTTTGCGTGGATGTTGAGACCGCTGGTCCCGTGCCCGGGCAGTACGCGATGCTTTCGATCGGTGCCTGCCTGGTTATGGATATCGGGACAAATTTTTACATTGAGTTGAAACCCGATCGGGATGATGTGGTGGCTGATGCCCTCGCCATCAGCGGACTGGAAATGGACGCGCTGCGACAAAACGGGGTTGAACCCGCTGCCGCCATGAAAGCATTCGCCTCCTGGGTCTATGGGGTCGCTCCTGCGCCTGCCAGGCCGATTTTTGTCGCCTTCAACGCCCCGTTTGATTGGATGTTCATCCACGACTATTTCCACCGTTACCTGGGTGAAAATCCTTTCGGTCACAGTGCGCTGGATATCAAGGCATACTTCATGGGGCAGATGGGCGTGAACTGGGCAGATACATCGATGCAGCGCATTTCCACCTTCTTTCTTGAAGAACGCAGGCTCACCCACAACGCCCTCAAAGACGCCCAGGACCAGGCGGAGATCTTTCAAAAGATTCTGAAAGCGAACCCCAGATTTAATGTTCCTGAATAAGCGTTAAAAATCGCACGCTTTTGTGTATACTGATTTAATAAATGTATTGGATCGGATTTTCGTTTGATTTAAGGAGGAGAGATGACACAACCAAAAGATCCCAAGCACGCTGACCTGAAAAGGATAATGGAATCAGCCAAGCGGTTGGGCGTTGAAATAGAAGAGGATGACGCGCTGCAGTGGCTGACGAACATGGCGGCATACAAAGAAAGCGGCCAGATATCAATGGACACCCGCAGCGGGGTGTTCGGTCACAACATCACCATGCTAGACTTCAGCGACAAGGACCTTGAATACTTCCGGCGTATTGGTAAGATCGTGGAATTTGAAGACATCCCGGGGAAAGTTGAGACCGCGCTGGCATTATCCGGCTCATCGGCGCAGTCAAAGATCCAGTCTTATCCCGGTGATTGTGATTATTTCGAACGCATCAACATCATCGCCCCCACCCGTGACGCAGCTTGCGACATCCTGGCGCAGATCATGCGCGATAAAGCAATCGAATACATGCGTGGACCCAATTATCAGTTGATAGAAGTCAAATTCGGTGAGCATCCGCAGGACATCGTCATTGGCAACCGCGAGATTAAAGCCGGCTCCCCGGTTTCCTGGCATCCCGCAGAGATTAAAGAAGGCAAGATCGAGGGCTTTAAAAAGGATGGCACACCGGTCACGGTGAACTGGGATGACGTGAAAACCAACCCCGGCTGGTGCAAACTGGACTGGGTGGTGGCGGACCCGATCCGTAAGCAGCTGGCGAACGCCAGCAACATGCTGGACGCCACCTGGCAGGCACCAAGCGGAGATATCACCCCGCTCGACGGTTACCTCGATCCCTATTTCCAGGAGGTGTACCTTGAAGCCTCATCGGTACCCATCTTCTCAAAGCTTGCCCAGCACGTCTCGGCCAACGCTCTTGACGAATATGTGACCGCCCTGGAACGTGAAGTTTACAAGTATCTCACCAAGGATGTGAACTACGGCAAGGTCGCGAAACGCATGTACAATATCTTCCGTCTCACCGGAAAGTATGAAGAAGCAGCTTTCCTGCGCGAACTGTTCGACGAGCCCGCTACCATTCTTTACCAGATCTGGTCATTGATCCGTACCATTGACGATGCCTACACACCGGGTTCCTCCATTACCAGCGAACAGATGGTGGCGTCTGCCGATAACCTCATTATCGAAGTGATCCGCGCTCTTGAGGGTGATGAGGAAACCGAAATCGTCAAGCACCTGCTGAATCTGCGCACCGCGCTCTCACAGCCCGAAGCGCGTGACATGCTTACCTCAGAAGCGGAAGCCGCGCGCGCCATGGTGATTAACATTGTCAACAATTTCTTCTACGAAAGGCTGTCTGCCTATCCCACGATCAGGGAGTACATGGAGGGTGTCCAAGCGGTCAAGCACTGAGCTTAGAGATACGCATTAATCCTGCATTTCGAAAAGGTCTTCACTTATTAGGTGAAGACCTTTCTCATTGCTACAGAATGATTATTCGTGACGTATATTTATCAAGAGGGTATGTATTAAGAATCATGCCCCACCATGAATGGTAGAATTATGTTTATGATATTGATCTGGTTGGTAAAAACCAGATGAGTGAAAGAGGTGTTCTTGAGTAATCAACATCAAAGCATAACCGAGGGTCTTGCCGTCGAACTCTACCTTGATCCGGTCTCGGAAGAGAAGGTCCGCAAGTTCAGGGATATCATTTACAATGAGGGCATCCAACCGGTTCAAGGCTTGATGGCGGATAAACCGCATGTCAGCCTGGCGGTTTTTCCTAAAACACAAGCCGACCGTGTGATTGCGTTAACAGCGGAGTTTGCCAGGTCAGTACACCGCTTCGGTTTCCGCTTAGGTGCCGTGGGTACCTTCCCGACCACGGATAATGTCCTTTTCCTATATCCCGTTCCCAGCGTGACTTTGTTGAATGTTCACGCGGATTTTCATAAACTCATCCATAAAGCCGGAATTGAGTGCTCACGCTATTACTATCCCGGTTCATGGGTCCCTCACCTGACGCTGGAATTTGATATCTCGAGCGATGAACTTTGCAGATCAATTCGGATTTTTAAAGAGAATTTCAGGCCTATTACAGGCGAGTTCAATCAGCTGGGTGTGGTCAGATTTCGACCGATCGAATACCTGGACCACTTTGATTTGAAAGAAGAAAATTGATGTCAGAAACTAAATTTACCCCATCCGAAGAGCAAATCCGCAACGCTGTCAATCATAACAAGACCAGGGCGGAGGAATACCTGCACGATCCGGATAAATCCAGGCAGTTGCTTGAAGAAGCAGTAAGAAAAGCCAATACCAACGAGGATTCTCATTCGGGTCAGTCTGATTTCTGGGCGCAGTTGAAAGCCTTCTTCAGGCTTCTGAAGGCGTACACGCGGAAGGAATACACAGTGATACCCTGGAGATCAATCGTCCTGGTCATGGTAGCCGTCATCTATTTTATTTCGCCAATTGATCTGATAATTGATTGGCTGCCGCTGGCAGGTTATTTGGATGACGCAGCCGTGATGGTGTTTGTCATCCGTCAGATCAAACATGACCTGGACTCGTTCCTGGTCTGGGAAGCGGCAAACAAGTACCCGGCTGGACAGATTATTGACCTTTGAAATATTTTAGTCACTTCGATAATTTATATAAATTAGATATAATTAGTAATGTATCAATTCCAAGGAGGAGTAAATGAATAAGAAATTGGTAATGGTTTTCGTAGTGGCACTGGTATTCATGTTATCGCTAACTGCTTGCGGCGCTCTCAAGGACGTATCGGATCTTGGTGACCAATTCATGTCCGCGTTAAGCAACCAGGATAACGCCACCTCATTCGGTATGCTGTCAGCAGACATTCAGGCTGAGGTTGGAGGTGAAACCGGTTGGGCTGAGTGGGCTGCCATCCGTAATTTTAATGAGTGGAAATTCACCAGCAATTCTGTTGAAAATGATGTGGCCACACTGGAAGGCACCGCTCTACTGGATGGTGACGAATACCTCGTGACACTGGAATTCACCAAAAACGGTGATGCCTGGGAAATCACGACGATCATTTTTGAGTAATAAGACCGAAAGTGGAGGTTATTCGCCTCCACTTTTAAACGTTTCACATGAATAAATCAGGGTTTGGTTTCAAACAGGTCATCGCCGCGCTGCTATATTTTCTCGGGCTGCCAGCGCTCCTCATTCTGGTGGGTGGTGATTCCCGCTGGTGGCGGGCATGGGTATACATCGCCATATCCATATTCTTCACCATCCTCAGCAGGGCATTGATCGCGAAGGTTCACCCCGACCTGATCGCCGAACGTGCCCAATTCCAGGACCACCGCGACACCAAGTCATGGGATAGGTTCCTGGCGCCAATATCCGCTTTCCTGCTACCGCTGGTTTACCTTATCGTCGCCGGGTTGGATTGGCGCTTTGGCTGGTCGCCATCACTCCCAATAGGAATCTCCTTTGTAGCAATGGTGCTCATGATTGGCGCATACGCTTTCACGACCTGGGCGATGGTCGTCAATCGTTTCTTTTCAGCCAATGTGCGCATCCAGCATGAACGCGGGCATACCGTTATCGAAGATGGTCCTTACGGCTTCGTGCGCCATCCCGGTTACGCGGGAGGGCTTCTAGTAGTTCTAATGTTGCCCCTCATGTTGAATACACTTTGGGCTTACATCCCGATCCTATTCTTTGTCGTGGTTGTGCTCGTACGCACCGCTAAAGAAGATAAAGCGCTAATCGATGAACTGCCCGGTTATGCGGCTTATACCACAAGGACAAAATACCGCATCTTTCCCGGTGTCTGGTAAGTGAATCAAATTCGTTCTCATATACAATATATAATGAAATAAGGTCTCATCTCCAGCTGATAAGGAAGGAATAACTGTATGAGCATGCCATCTCCCTGCCCCGTATGCGGAAATTTATTGAAAGCTGAAGATCAAATTTGCCCTGCGTGCGGCAGACAGGTCAACCCGATCCAGGGTACGCCCCCTCCTGTCCCGGTAGTAACCCCTCCCCCCTTCGCGCCGCCGCCACTCAACGCCACCCCCACCCCGCCTCCTTATCCAGTAATGCCGGCAGCAGTGAACGTGCCTGTTACACCCTCACCAACCATCTCTCAAGGGTTCACACCAGGTATTCCTCCAGTACCATTTTCTTCAGACCACGTCATCAGTGTTATCGGAATGGTCACAAAAAAGACCGGTATGTTCTCCTCCGAACTCTACCACATGGTCATCACTGACAAACGGCTGGTTTTTGCCCTGCAAACCAAAGAGATGCAGCATCAGGACGTCAACAGCGCCCGCGGCCAGGCCAAACAGCAGGGTAAGAACTTCCTGGGTCAAATTGGGGCACAGATGTCCACGCGCTCCGGGGAAAAGTACCTGGGCATTTCCCCAGACCTCATCCTGTCGGAGAACCCGCAGAATTTCGCCGTCAACCTCGACGAAGTGGTGAAGATTTCCACCTACCATGGCGATTTTGAGGACAACTCACCCGATTCCATGGAGATAAAAACCACCACCCAGAAAATGAAATTCAATATCTCCAATTACTACAATGTGGACAAACAATTGAAAGAATTGCTAGGCTCAAAAGTACGTTAATCCTCTTCGCAGCAGGTATTTTGAAAAACAAGGGTGGCGTTTTAGACGCCACCCTTTTGTATCAGTGATCTCCTGACCAACGCGGGGGCGTACCGAGGTTGCAAACCTGAAAGCTCGCTTGGGCTAACTTGCGCCGGGATATCGCCCATGATACACTTTTATGATGAAAATAAATCTCCTGGCTTATTCCGCCGACCCTGACCTGCTCACCATGCTGAGCTCTCTCAACGAGAAAAGAGAAGAATTCTTTGTGGAGCAAGTTGGCGTGATCGAGGAACTTTATGAAAATATTGACCGCCAAACCTTTGATGCTGTCCTCATTGACGCCGCTGGCGATGAAATACCTCTTGACCTCCTCACCGGTGACCTGATCGAACAACACCCTGGAACAAGGATCTTGCTTCTCCCGCCAGACAACGATTCCAATAGTCCTGAACTGAAAGATGCAATCGTTCACCGTCTGTTGGTGAGACCCGTCACTTCAGACGACCTGGCGAAGGCTCTTGACGAGTTGTTTCCTGCATCACCTGCACAAACAGGCGAGCCCGCTGCCGAGGAACGTGACCCACCCGCGGTATTTAAAACCGATGAAAACCACGAACCAAGCCTGATCGAGATCATCGACGCAGCAGAATTCGATGAGCCCATCTCCCGGGCTGAAACCGTTGAATCGGAAAGCGTGGTCGAATCAGAACCGGATTCCGCTGAGATCGTAGACTCACGCCAGGATATTTCAGCTGAGAAAGTGACGAACACGATCCCGCCTGAAGTCCGCGCGCTGCGCCTGAGCTACTGCTGCGTGCTCATTCCACGTTACCCGCAGCAATACCTGGCGCGCGACCTCGCGGACCGAGCCGCCGCCATCCTGCCCCAGGTTCACCTCAGCCGCGGCTGGCGTGTTACCGGAATCTCCGTGCGCCCGCAATACATGCAGTGGTTTATTACCCTGCCGGTCGACACCAGCCCCGTTGACGCCATGCAGGAGATTCGTCACCGCACATCCCTCCATTTCTACACCCATTTTCCTGAACTGACACCGGGCAGGCAGGACGGGGATTTCTGGGCTCCCGGTTACCTGATGATGAGCGGTACACAACCGGTTTCCCCGGTCATCATCCGGGAATTCATCGAACGCACACGATCCCGCCAGCAACACGGGGATTGACAAATCAAATCACAGGATCCGCATATGCCTCCCATTCTCTATTTAATTGACGGTCACGCTCTTGCTTACCGCACCTATTTCGCCATCACCGGAGGCATGAGCGACCGCATGCAGACCAGGTCCGGCGAACCCACCGCTGGTATTTTCGGTTTTGCCAATGTGCTGATGCGTCTGCTGGAACAGGAAAAACCTGAATACCTGGCGGTCGCTTTTGATACCGGCAAGACCTTCCGCAACAAACTCTACCCGGAATACAAAGCGACGCGGGCAAAAATGCCCGATGACCTGAAACCGCAGATCGAGCGCATCCGCCAGATGATCGATACATTCCACCTGCCAAGGCTTGAAAAGGAAGGCGTGGAAGCAGATGACGTTCTGGGATCGATCGCCAAACAGGCGGTGGAGCAGGGACTGGGCGTGAAGATCATCACCGGTGACCGCGACCTGCTGCAGCTGGTCAACGACCGTATCACCGTCAATCTGCCGGGCTCGAAGATGGCAGACTCAAAGAATTACTCGGCTGCCGATGTAAGGGAATCTCTCGGAGTTGACCCGAACCAGGTGGTGGATTACAAAGCCCTGGTGGGTGATACCTCCGACAACATCCCCGGTGTTGCCGGCGTGGGACCAAAAACGGCAGTCAGCTTGCTGGAGAGCTACAAAACACTGGATAATATCTATCAGCACCTGGACGAGCTTCCCGGCAAGACCGGCGAAAAGTTGCGCAATGGTAAGGAATCGGCCTACATGAGCCAGGACCTCGCCCGCATCAGAATCGATGTGGGTGTGAAACTTGTTCTTGAAGAAGCCAGGACCGACCATCTGGATATACCAGCGGTTGAAAACCTCTTCAGGGAACTTGAATTCCGCACGCTAATCCCGCGCTTGCGCATGATAGCTGCCCCATTGAAACAGCAGGATTCCCCCCAGCTCTCGCTGTTCGGCCAGGAGATGAAAGAGATCATCGTGCCCATGACCTACTCTCTGGATGTTAAGGTCGTGGATACGAAAGACAAATTGATGGAATTGACCAAAGCCTTGTCCTCCAGCAATTTAATCGCTTTCGATACTGAAACCTCAGCGCTCGACCCGCTGCAGGCGGAGATCGTCGGCATCTCCCTGGCGATCAAGGAGGGAGAGGGATTCTACATCCCACTCGGGCACAAGGACGGCCAACCTCAACTTGGAATTGACGAGGTAATCAGCGCGTTAACCCCCGCCATGACGAACCCTGAGATTGCAAAGGCCGGACACAACATCAAGTATGACGCGCTTGTCCTGGATAACTACGGTCTCAAGGTAACTCCCCTGTCATTCGACACCATGATCGCTGAATGGTTGACGGATCCGGCTTCGCGCAACCTGGGTCTGAAGGACATGGCAGATACCCTGCTCGGCATCAGCATGACCCATATCGAAGAATTGATCGGCAGGGGTAAGAGCCAAATCACCATGGACCAGGTACCTGTATCAGCGGCTGCGCCATACGCAGCTGCTGACGCCGAAGTGACGCTGCGGCTGGTACCGTTGCTCAGAGAGAAGATGGAAAAGCTCAACTGCACGGATATCTTTACCAAGATAGAAATGCCGCTCGTGCCGGTTTTGATGAGCATGGAAAAGGATGGAATTTCGCTCGATGCCGATTTCTTCAGCCGCTTCAGTGCTGAAATGGGTGAACGCCTCAAACTGATCGAGGATGAGGTTTACCAGGCAGCAGGGCACACGTTCAACCTCAATTCCACCCAACAGCTGTCGAAAGTACTCTTTGAGGAGCTCAAACTGGAACCGCCTGACCGCAACAAGAAGACCTCCAGTGGGCATTTCTCCACTTCTGCGGCAGTATTGGATGAACTCAAGGGTCAACACCCAGTGGTGGACCTGCTGCTGGAATACCGTGAACTTTCCAAATTGAAGTCGACCTACCTGGATGCGCTGCCTTTGCAGATCAACCCGCGCGACAACCGCGTGCATACCAGTTTCAACCAGACCGGTTCGGTTACCGGCCGGCTGGCTTCATCAGAACCGAACTTGCAGAACATTCCCACTCGTACCGAGATTGGCAGGCAGGTGCGTTTGGGGTTCACCGCCTCGCCCGGTCACAACCTGCTTTCCGTCGATTATTCACAAATCGAACTGAGGATCGTGGCGCATATGTCTGGTGATGAAGCCATGCTTAAAGCTTTTCGCGATGGGCAGGATATCCACGCCACCACAGCAGCTGCCATTTACGATATTCCCCTCGAGCAAGTGACCAAGGAACAGCGCCGCCACGCTAAAGCGATTAATTTCGGTTTGATCTACGGGATGAGTTCCTTTGGCTTGAGCCGCTCCACTGATCTCACCCTGGGTGAAGCCGAGAATTTTGTACGTGACTATTTTGAGCATTTCCCGGGCGTGAAGAAATATCTCGATAACATCCGGACGTTGGCAGCGAAGCAGGGATATGTCGAAACCATGCTTGGCAGGCGGCGCTACTTCCCCAACCTGGCGAACCCGGTGAACCAGGTGATGCGCAATCGGGAAGAACGTGAAGCCATAAATGCTCCCATCCAGGGTACAGCCGCGGATATTATGAAAATCGCGATGATTCGTCTGCAGGATGCCCTCCAATCAAGCGGAATGAAATCAAAGATGATCCTGCAAGTGCACGACGAACTAGTTCTGGATGTTCCGGATGATGAACTGAAGGCAGTGACAATGCTAGTGCGAAAGGTAATGGAAGAAGCTTACAAACTTGATATCCCCCTGCTTACAGAAGCCAGAAGTGGTGTAAACTGGGGGAGTATGCAGGTGATCTCATCATGAGAGAGGGCGTATGACCTGGCGATGAACATCAATGTTGAAGAGATGCAAACCAAATTAAACAAAGGCCACGCCGCGTTATGGGAGCACGATTGGGCAGGAGCGGTTACCGCGTATAACGAGGTCATGGTTGAAGCGCCTGGTAACCCGGTAGCCATGGCCAGCTTGGGTCTGGCGATGTTCCATCAGAAGAAATACCGTGACGCGCTGCAACTTTTCCAGCAGCTTTCGACCCGATACCCCGAAGACCCCATGCCAATGGAACGGATTGCGCGCATCTATGAGCGCGATGGGTTGCTTCATGAATCCGCCGCAAGTTTTTCGCGCGCCGCGGAACTTCAGCTGAAGACCCGTGATGTGGAGCGTGCCATCTCGGATTATCAAGCCATTATTCGCATAGAACCCAATAACCAGGATGCGCGTGCCCGTCTCGCCATGATCTATAACAAGCTGGGAAGAAAAAAGGAAGCAGTTGCGGAATTCATTGATCTCGCGGCTGTCGTGCAGCGATTGGGTAATCCTGTAAAGGCGATGCAGATAGTGGAATACGCGCTTGAGATTAAACCTGACTCGGTTGAAGCCAGGAACGCGGTCGCGATTTTGAAAAACAACGGGAATCTTAAGATAAGGGAAGCAATTCCAGTTCCAGAGTCGGTAGGACCTGCCCGCATGGCGCAGGTAAGAGAAATGGAATCATCACGTGATGAGTCCGACCGCGACATCAGCTACGATCCAATGACCGAAGCCAGGCTGACCGCGCTTAAGGAGATCGCCGGCATCCTGTTCGAAGACCCCGATACCAGCCGAACGGATGAAAGCACTTTCTTCAGAACAGATAAAATTTCAAGTTTGTCCGCTGGCGACCATCTCTCCATGGTGGCAGACCGCAGGCGCCTGCAGCTGCACATAAGTGAGTCCATCGACCTGCAGACCGCAGGAAAGAACGAAGAAGCAGCAGTAGAACTGGAACACGCGATGCTGAAAGGCCTGAATCTTCCAGCCGCGCATTACATCCAGGGTTTTCTCGTGCACGAATCAGACCCGCAAAAATCCCTTGAAAATCTACAACAAGCGGTTAAACACCCTGCTTACGCCCTTGCATCGCACCTTTTGATCGGCGATATACTATATGATTCCAATCAACTCCAGGAGGCAAGCAGCAGCTACCTGCACGCACTCATGCTGGCGGATAGTGAAACTGTTACACAAGAAGAAGTTGATGAACTTGTCCAGCTCTATGACCCGATCTTTGAATCTCAATCCTACATCACCCAGGAAAAAGACCTGCGCAACCTGTGCGCCATGATCAGCGGTCAGCTGACACGGCCAGATTGGCGCAAACACCTCAAGGCAGCCCGCGAGCAACTCCCGCCCGCTCCAGATGGCGGGCCGCCGCTGCCACTGGCGGAGATGTTGATGGACTCAAGCAGCAGCCAGGTGGTTGAGTCTCTGGCTGAAGTGCGCCAGTTGGCGCAAAAAGGCAAGAACCGGTCCGCAATGGAGGAAGCCTTCAACGCGCTTTCTTACGCCCCCACCTACCTGCCGCTTCACATCCAGATCGGCGAGATCCTTGTTAACGAAGGTCGGCTGCAGGAAGCCGTTGAAAAATTCACCCAGGTCGGCCGCCTGTACACGGTTCGCGGCGACACCCCGCAAGCCATTCGCTTGCTTACCCGCGTCACCCGCCTTGTCCCCATGGATATCAGTGTGCGCAGGAACCTGATCGACCTGCTACGCTCAACCGGCCGTACGGAGGAGATGATCCAGCAGTATATGGATCTTGCGAATGTCCATTACCTCCTGGCTGATCTTGAGCAAGCCCGCAATGCTTATCATTCAGCGCTAACCCTCGCCCGTCAATCACGAGCCACGCGTGAGCAGTCTCTGAAGATACTGGCTCACCTGGCGGATATCGAACTACAGAGCCTTAACAGCAAGGAAGCGATAAAAGTCTTTGAACAGATGCGCAGTCTCTCCCCGATGGACGAGCCTCCACGGGTGGCGCTGGTCGACCTCTACTACCGGCTGGACATGGCGCCCGCCGCCTTAAATGAGGTCGACGCCTATCTTAAGCTGCTTGATAGTGAGAATAAGCCACTAGCTGCTGAAAAGTTCCTGGATGATATCCTCATCGAGAAACCTGACAATTTGGACTTGCAAAAGAGGATGGTCTCCTACCTGGTGTCGCAGCAGAAGGTCACCAAAGCAATTGAGAAACTGGACACGCTGGCTGAAAAATTACTGGTCGACAACAATACAAAGGGGTCCATTGACGTTGTTGAACAGATCATCGCGCTTAACCCGCCCAACCGGATGGAGTATGAGAAACTGCACGCTGAATTGTTGAAACGCTGAACGCACTTATGCAAACAAAAAACCCCTAATACGGTTGGATAAGGGGAAAATTTTTTTTAGCTTACCACCAAATCCGGAACCATGACCGGCCGCTGCCGTACTCGCCACGGATGCTGATCTCCGTAGAGATGGTAACCACAGACCTCACCGGCAGGTCTGAAGTGGTGAAGGTAAACTGGCTGATGCCATACTCATTCGTTTCGGGTAAACGATAGAACTCCTGCATGCCATCTGGAAAATGCAACGTCACGCCCACCTGTGCCCCTTCGATCGCGCGCAGGTACTGGTCCTGCGCGATGACGAAAACCGTCTGCGATTCATTGACGCCGATAACAGATTTCTGCGCGAAGACCTTTACCCTGGGGTTGATTAGGTTACCCGCGATGTTAGCCGGGGGACTGGACTCGAGCAGGTCAGGGTTGGCTACCACCTTGTCAAAATAAATCTTTCCGAGATCCGTCAGGGCTACCCGTTGACCGGACGGACGATCCGGCCACCATTCCATGCGCGCAATGTCAAAATATTGCACATAGCGACCATCAACCACTTCAACATCCGAGAGCGGCATGCCAAAATGGTTTTCGCCGTCATAGGCATCATAGAACTGGAGGAAAGCGTAGCACACCGAGTAACCGGATTCGAATGCGCGGCAGGTCGGGCCTTCGTTTGGAATATCCGCCAGCGCGTTGCCCGATTCATGCAGCAGCTGCCCAAGCGGTGCCAGCTGGATGACCGGTCCCTCTGGCGTGTCCACCAAATCAAAGCGGGCTTTCTGGAAGTACTGCACGCGCGTCTTGGTGATCGGATCGGTAAAATCATCCGTGATCGGATAGCCAAAGTAGAGCAGCGGATCAGGGACGCTATTATACTTGCGCAGGAAGTCACCCCAGATCCAGTGCCCGGTCTCCGGAATATAAACGGAGTCTGAGTTTTGCGCTTTGACAGAACCGGAAAAACCCGCCCCCAACAGGATCAATATCGAAAAAATAACAACGTAACGCGTGAACTTAATCATATGTATCATTATACAGAAAACGATGGCTATTCGCAATAGGCATAAATTAATTTTCGTGCCAACTCGGCTGTGGAAAAAAGTTAAAAAATGAATCTTCCACGCAACCTGCTACGGAGTATCGCAGTTAATATTCCACTCTTAAACTCCGTCCTCTCCCCTGCCTCTCTCCATCCACTGTGGTGGATGGAGAGGGGTTTGGGGTGAGGTGATAATTACTAATCCCTTTTTCGCAGCAAGCTGCGGAGAAATGCCCCCCTTTGATTAAACCCAATATATTTCAATTTGTGAATCCGGACTGCTCTTGCTGCTGCTTTTTACGTACCTTTAAGATCCACAAAAAGACCAGGAAACCGCCGAACCCTGCCAGCCCCGCGGCGTACCACATCGCTTGCGGCGAAAATGCATCACTCGCAAACCCCGCCAGCAAAGGTCCCAGCCCGGTTCCGAGCCCCCAGCTGAGCGCGTACACGCTCATGTAACGGGCACGCATATCCGCCGGCGCCAGGCTTGATGTGTAAGTGGTGGTGGTCGGTACCAGGATCAACTCGCCGACAGTCGCCACAACCATGCACAACCAGAACCACCAGAATCCCGTGCCAAAGGCAACGCTGAAGATGGCTACTGCGTAGATGAGAGAGCCCACCACCATGGCTGCCTCCGGCGAGTGGCGGCTGACCTTGCGCGTCACCACCAGTTGCAGCAGGATGACCATGACAGCGTTGGTGGTCGGGATGAACCCGAATATCCTTTCAGACAAGCCAAAATTCTGCTTGGCGTAAGCGGCGAGCATCAACCACAAGATCGAGGTGCTGATGCGGTTCAATGTGAAAGCGCTTAGCATGGAGACGAATACCCGGTCTTTGAAAATCCTGGCATATCCCCCGTTACCCGGTTGTGACCGTACTTCTAAGATTCCCGGACTCCGGCTTTGTCTCTACCACCAGCAGCGCCACCAGAACAGTGATCAGACCAAACCCCACACCGATGACGATGAACGCGATACTGTATGAAATCGGATGCCAGGTAACCGCCCAATGCCGGTCCCAACGCGACCCCCAGGTTGTTACCCATGCGCAGCACCGAATAGGCGTTGAGCCTTTTCTCCTCCGGGAACATGTCGGCGATCATGGCATCGGATGCCAGGCGGTAGATGGGGGTAGTGGCACCGGTAACCACCAGCAGCAGCGCGAACACCGGCAGCGTCCCAGCCGCCTGGAAGAAAAACCATCCAACAGCAGAGATCCCCATTGAAAAGACCATCACGCCCTTGCGTCCGAACCGGTCGGCAATAGCGCCACCCAGGAATGCGGTCACCATTCCCACAGCGGCGTTGAGGGTCATCAGCCACGCCACCGAAGAAAGCGGCTGCCCGAGCTGCTGGCTGAAGTACAGCATGAGGTAGGGCCACATCAGGCTGTGGAAGAGCCAGGCCAGCATCATGATGCTGGTCACCAGCCAGAACTGGCGGGGGTAGCTATGAAAGACTTGTTTAATCCTGGAAATCACGCGCATAATTCTATCACGCGTACCTGCAAATCAGGTGATATCTGACAATTGACAGTGATCCCTTTTTCCTGTACATTGATTTTGGTCATCAAATCAAAACAAGGAGCAGGAAAATGCTGGAAGAATTCAAGAAATTTATTATGCGTGGAAACGTGATTGACCTGGCGGTGGGTGTGATCATTGGCGGCGCGTTCGGCAAGATCGTATCCTCACTGGTCGAAGACATCATCATGCCGCCAATTGGTCTGCTGCTGGGTAAAGTGAATTTTGCTAACCTGTTCATTAGTTTAACAGGTACCGAATTCGCCACCCTGGCAGAAGCGCAGGCAGCTGGCGCGCCGACGCTAAATTATGGTCTCTTCATTAAGAACATTATTGATTTTCTCCTGCTGGCCCTGGTCATCTTCCTGATGATACGCGCCATCAACCGGTCTATCAAAAAAGGAAGAGGCGAACCGCCCCCGAAACGCGCGCATGCCCGCACTGCCTCAGTCAGATTCCCCTTAAAGGCCAGCCGCTGCCCCGCCTGCACCTCCGAGGTTACGCCGGTTTAACTTGCTTGAGTACTTTGTAAGACTTCCGATAGTTAATGCGTCTTTTGGAAGAAGTGTTTGAATCACGCACGCGCTTTGCGTGCTGGTGCCTTTAACGCCCCGCCGCGGTAAGACGGCGCTAAAATCTCGTAGATGGCGCACACGCGTGTATCCAGCATGCGGCTGCGGATGCGCGCATCCAGGTCCTCCAGGTTGCTGGACATGGTGATGACGGTGGGCAGCTTGGCGTTGTAACGTTCATTAAATATCTGGTACAGTTTCTCCCGCGCCCAGGGGGTAGCGCTCTGCGTCCCCAGGTCATCCATGATGAGGATCGGCGCGGATTTAACACGGTTGAACAATTCATCATACGAAGTACTGCTGGATGGGCTGAAAGTCGCGCGCAGGTGATCCAGCAGGTCGGGCACCACCACGAACACCGGGTCATCCCCCATTCCCTTGCGGTAATTGCCAACCGCAGCCGCCAGGTGCGTCTTGCCGCAGCCGTACGTGCCGGTCAACACCAGCCAGCCGCGCGGATGCTCGGCGAATTCCTGCGCCGCCCTGAAGACCTTTTCCAGGTTCAAATTAACCTCGGGAGAAAGCTTCTCGGGTTCGCGCAGGCTGAAGTTGCCAAATGAGCGGTCTGAAAGCAGCTGCAGCTGGTAGAGCAGCGGGTCCCGTTTGTCTTTCACCGGCGAACGGTAATCCGGGGCGGTGATGCGCACCGTCGTCACCAGATCGGGGTCCTGCAGCCGAGAGCGGATGCGGTCATCCAGGTCTTCAAGATCAAGGTTGGTGGTCACCACGGTGGCCAATTTTCTCGTGTAGCGGTAATCAATGACCTGGAAGAGTTTTTCTGCTGCCCATTGGGTGGCGTTGTGCGCGCCCAGGTCATCCAGCACGAGCAGGTTCACATTGCGGATCTCCTCAAAGCGCTGCTCAAATGTGGCGTCGGTGGAATCGTAAGAATAGCGCAGCCAATCCAGCAGGTCTGGCACGGTAAGGAAAATGGTGTTCATACCAAATTCCACGCAGGTATTGGCAACAGCTGCTGCGAGGTGCGTCTTACCACAGCCGTACGAACCCATCAGCAGCAGCCAGCCGCGCGGGTGCGGCAGCGAACTGCTGTGCCTGGCTCAACGCGTACTGCAGTGACCTGATTTGTTCATCCGCCAGGCCCAGCCTGCCCTGCACGGAGAATAAAGAAAATGACATGGATTTGAAGGCATCAAGATTGCTTAAGCTGGTATAGCCGGTCCCGCGCGGCCTGCGTTGATTCGTTCTGCCGGCAAACGCAGGGGACCAGTTTGCCAAAATCAGGGTGACCCTGCGGCAGGTCGCGGTGGAGAAACCCCACTCCGCCGCATATGGGGCATACCTTGGTGACTTGTGGAGTCGCGGTCAGCGGTTGACGAAGTCGCCATATTTCCCTTCACTATCCCTTTTGCGCTTTTCCTCAGCGGATTTTCTATCGGTTCCATCGCGGCCTTTCTCTTTCCATGATCTCAAGATGGCTTCCACGTACTGCCAGTTGCGCACATTCCTGGTGACGGCAATCTTAATGGCGTCTTCGATCCAATCAGCCGGGTAGCTCTTTTCTGCATCCTGCAACGTTTCTGAGAGAATCGGCGTCAGTGGCCCGATGTTCTGCTCGTAAAGCGCGTAAATATTCGGGCGTTGCTTCTGCAGCCGCAGCGTCAGCGGCTGTTCTTCATCCGGGCTCCACGCGCCGCCAAGCAAGACCTTCCATGGCCGCTTGTCCGCGCTCGGAGTTGATGAAGTAATAGGTTATCGTTTTCCAGCTGCGCTTCGAGAAGTGTACCCCTGCCGCAGGCGCGTTTTAACGCCTCCGCCAGGTTCTTCTCCCGCGAGTCTGCTGTCTCCCCAAAGCCAGCCATCAACAGGTCGTCTTTGAGGATTTCGCTAAATCGCAAGTAACGGGGATCCCTCACCTGGCCGCTGAAATTCCAGAAGGCGTACAGCGTGACGCGCAGCTCCTCCAGGTCATCGATGACCGGCAGTAGTTCAGTAAAAAACGCTTCCGGCACCGGTACAGAGTCATCCGTGCCTGCGGTAAAGCCTTTGAACTCAGACATCGCGAAACGCTACCTTTTCTTCTTCGCGCCGGCATCCTCTGCCGGGGCGGCGTTCTCAAATTTCGCCAGTTTCTCGAGGAAAACAAGCTCAATACCGGAGTGGGTGGGGCCGTTTCGGTGCTTCGCCACGATGAGTTCCGCGATGTTGCGGCGCGCCATGTCCTTGTCGTCCTTGTCAGGGCGGTGGATGAACATGACAATATCAGAGTCCTGCTCCAGGCTGCCCGATTCCCTGAGGTCGGAAAGAACGGGCCGTTTGCCTTCGCGCTGCTCAACGGCGCGCGAGAGCTGCGCTGCCGCCATCACGGGTACATTGAGTTCGCGCGCCAATACCTTCAGGCTGCGCGAAATGTAAGAAACCTCCTGCACCCGGTTCTCGCTGCGCGAGTCACTGCCCATCAGCTGCAGGTAATCCACCAGGATGAGGTCTAAGCCCATGCTCCATGTGCAGGCGGCGGCACTTGGTGCGCATCGCCAGCGGCGAGATGGCCGGCGTGTCGTCCAGCCAGATGTGAGTGGCAGCGAGTACATCAATGGCCTTGGTGAACACGTCCCACTCCTCGTCGAGCAGTCTGCCGGTGCGTAGACGGTGGGTATCGATACCGGTCTCCTGCGCGATGAGGCGCTGCACCAGCTGCTGGTTCGACATTTCGAGCGAGAACATGGCGACGTTCTTCTTGTGTTTTTGCGCGGCGTTCTTCGCCACCGAGAGCAGGAACCCGGTCTTGCCGGAACCCGGCCGCCAGCGATGATGAGCAGGTCTGATTTCTGCATGCCGCCCAGTTGGATATCCAGGTCGGTCAACCCGGTGGGGACGCCTGAGATTTCTTCATCCCGCTTGGAGAGTTCATCCACATGATCGTAATAATCGCTCACCACCGTGCCGATGGATTCAAGGTCGTGACGCACCCGCCGCGCGCTGAGCCCGAAGACGGATTTCTCAGCCGCATCCAGGATGGTTTTGACCTCTTTTCCCTGGTCGTAGGCCAGTTTTGCCAGTTCGTTCGCTGAAGCCAGCATGCGGCGCCTGATGGAGGTCTGCTCCACGATTTGCGCGTACGCTGACCCATGCAGTGAGGTCGGGGTCTGGTTCACCAGCGCCAGCAGGTACGCCTGCCCGCCGATCTCTCCCAGCTGCCCCTGCTCCTGCAGGTCTTCGCTCACGGTGAGGATGTCAATGGGGACGCGCCTCTCATGCAGGCGAATGTATGAATTCCAGATCCACTGGTTGCGGATGATGTAGAAATCGTCCGGGTTGATCACCTCCGAAATTTCGAAATAAGAATCCGGGTTGATCAACACCGATCCCAGTACAGCCTCTTCGGCCTCGCGGCTGTAGGGCTGCGACTGGATCACCGTGGAGACATCATCATCAAGTGGAGGAAAGTTTCCCATGTGTTCTCTTTTCAGTTTTTCTTAAGATGGCTGAATATCATCCCGGCCTGTCGGCTCGCTGTCCTCCGGTGGGGGATTGTCGTCCTCTCCGCCTGAATCATCCAGGTCATCGAGGTTCACATTCTGGAGGAAATCTTCAAACAAAGACAGCCGCTTCTTCGATTCTTCGTGATCCCCCTGTTCGACCTCAGGTCCTGACGCGTCGCTTTCACCATCCAGAACCTCAGCCTGAATATCGGCTTCAGGGGTGATGCCCGCTTCGCTCAGGATTTCGCTGTTCACCAGGATAGGCACATGCGCCCGAACCGCGAGAGCAATGGAATCCGATGGTCGCGCGTCCACGTCATGAAGTTTTCCGTCAACTTCCACAACCAGGTTACCGTAAAAAACATCGCGCTTCAATTCCACGACCTCGACCCTGATAAGACGGGCACCAATTTTTGCCAGCGCCTGGAGCAGCAGGTCGTGCGTCTGCGGGCGGGCTACTTCAATTTCCTGCAGGGATATGGTGATGGCTTCTGCCTCGTAAGGTCCGATCCAGATGGGAAGATAACGCTCGCGCCCCGACTCGCGCAGCATGACAATACGCTGCTGATTCGTCAGGCTCACCCGGACGCTGTCGATCTGAACCTCCACCATGTGGGTCACCATCTGCCTCCTGTGATAAAACTTTCATCCCCGGATATTATTCTAACACGGCGGGAAATGCCGCGCAACGGAACAAGGCGACCGGGAAGATTTCTTAAGGTTTGCGTTTTTATTATCTTGCTTTTTTTAAGTTTAGTGTATAATAACTTTACTTTACCAGGCGGGTGAAGAATCCAGGTGCTTTATGCAAGGCTTGGAAAGCATCCAACAAGTGAACACCAGATTTTTTTCATTTCTGAGTATTTTTCTTCCGTCCAACTTTTTTACCACAAGGTTTTATCGATTTGTCAAAACCAAGAATTCTACTGATTGAAGGCAAACGCACCGACCATCCCTCCTTCGCCGCCGGGTTGACGAAAAAAAGCTACCTGGTGGAAAGTGTTCCAAGCGGTACGGCTGCCCTCTCCCAACTGGATGTGGTGGTGCCCAACCTGATCGTGGTGGACGCCTCCTCCATGCGCACCAGCGGCAAACGCATCTGCCAGGCGCTGCGCCAGAAGCAGCCCTCACTGCCGCTCATCCTGGTCATCGACGGCAACAGCGACCCCAACGACAATTACGGCGCTGACATCATCCTGCTGCTGCCGTTCACCATGCAAAAACTCATCAACCGCATCCGCCACCTGCTGCCGGTGCACAATAACTGTGACCTGCAGGCCGGTCCCATTTCGCTGGACGTGGCAGAAAAACGCGCCATCATCGGCGACAAGCAGGTGCAGCTCACCCCGCGCTTGAGCATCTTATTAAGAATCCTGATGGAACACGCCGGCGAGGTGGTGGAACGCGACGCCCTTTTCCGCGAAGCCTGGGAGACGGATTACACCGCCGACACCCGCTCGCTGGACGTGCACATGAGCTGGCTGCGCCGGGCGATCGAGGAGAACCCGCGCCACCCGCAAGTACATCATCACTTCGCGCGGCGTTGGCTACCGGCTGGATGTGGAACCGCCCGCGAAGACCAGGCAGAAAAAACACTGAAAAAAATACCAGGTGACTCCACGAGAGTCACCCGGTTTTCTTTGTTTCAAGATCACATTTTACCGCAGCAATTCGATCTGCGCGGGCAGTTGATACATCTCCGCGCCTTCCAAGTTCATGTTTAGCGTCGCACCGCCGGTCACCTTGATGAAGCTCGCCACAATCTGGGTTTTCAAGGTGTCCGTGAGTCGAACCTCCATTCAGCGTCGCTTCCGATGAAGGCGCAAAGATCGTGCCTTCAAAAATATTCATCGAACCGCCGTTTATAACGATTTTTGATGGTTCAGCAAAATACATCAAAAGACCACGAATCGCCGGTGGAACACCGCATTCCGCCGTAGGAGATTCGCAATCCGGCGCCGTGAGGAACATTAAGTCACAATTTTTTGGCTGTGCACAGTTATTATTTAATGTAACATGCGCTTCATCCACAAAATACAGCGTGACCCGCTCTCCCTTCACATCGCCTTTGACGTTTGTAAAACCACCCTTGAGGCAGTACAATCCGGGTTTCATTTCTAGATCACCCATGACTTTCATGCTATTGTAATTTCCAGGATACATGACACCAGATGAAGGGGGGTTGACATAAGGTGTATTGGTGCATTGCGGAGGATCCAGCGTGATCAACGGCGGAACTTCGGTCAAGGGCTGTGGCTCCGGGATAAAAGTTGCCGCATCGCACCCCTTGCAACCGACGTAGGATGTCCCGTATAGGCTACTGGGAACGTACGAAATGCTCGGATACTCCCCGGTGCTTTCAACATGGATATTGCTCGCTTCCGCCTTGATGCAGGAATAGGAAAGAATACCGGCATTTTGTACAATGACGGTTGAACCGCCTTCGTAGGTCATTCCACCAACCTTGTTGGCACATTCATGTGATACCGTCACCAGCCCGTTCCCCCAGGCAAAGGGCTGTTTGGGGTACACTCGGGCAGTTGATGACACGCTTGTTTTCAACTCGTTATTGGTGATAACCTGCCTGAAAAAGGCATCGGTTGTTGAGGTGATGACCGTGGTTACATCCAGGTAAAACCTGCCTATATCATCTTTGTCACAAGATACAAGGATACCGTTCTCAGTATCAGCTACATTTTTTCCAGGTTGAGAGGACTACCGCTGTCATCATCATATGAATTTACCGCGAAATTGTACGCGCCATTCAGCGCTGCCGTGGTTGCCAGGGTACCGAGCGAGTGACCACAGAAAGAACTCGTTACCGTCTTATCCTTTAACGACTGTGCTGCCGCTCCCGCACCTGCAAGGGCAACAGAATCCGCGATGCTCTGGTCCTCACGTCTTTCGTTATACGTCATGCTTCCGTCTACAGCTAACGCGGTGATGCCCACGATTGCCACGATGGCCAGCGCGAGGATGATGACGATTTGTCCCTTATCTCTCTTATCCTTCATAGTCCACCTCTCTTTCATGTATCCGGCGGCTGTGGCCGCAGGATCATACCCTCCGCCACCGCGTTCAGCGGGACAGTTGTACCCGCCAGAAACGGCATTGTCATCATAAAGGTCTGTGTCATCCTGATTCGCATTAATTCCCCGTAATACACATCAACCGGGTTGATGGCGTCGCAGGATTCCCACACGCCATATTTATTCTGGATCGTAACCACCACGGTAATATTATCAGGTAATACTTCATGCGTCAGGTTGAATTGCACACGTTCGCGAATCTGGTCGCAATGCGTCGGGTTGCTGGTGCCGTAAATGATGCCTTCTTCAGCCGCGTCCTGCATGGCAAACTGGGTGAAAATTGCCCTGCCCACATCCACGATACCGGCCAACAGCCACAACAACACCACCACGGCCGCTGACAGCTCGATCAGGCTTTGACCTTTTTCTTTTGCTCTGGATGCGAACCCTTTTTTGCCATCCCTGTTCCGTTATTGATAATACTGAACATAGCAGCCCGCGGTGGTCAGGTAAACCTTAACGTGATATACAGAGAACCAATCATTCAGGAAGAAGAACTGCAGCAAACTGCCGCCGGGCTCTCCGTAGGGAATGGTGCGTGAATCAGCGGAGATGTCGTAAAAGGTCAGCGTCTGCGGAGAATAGGTATATTCATTTTCCGCCGCCCAGATGCGGTTACCCCGGAACGTTAGCAGATCGAGAGGCGAGGGATTTGACCAGGAAATCTCGATATGGTCAATAAGCGTATCAGCGAGGGAGTTGTTATTAAGCGTCAATGAGTAAGAGAGACCCGATTTGGTACCGGATGAGATCGAAAACTGGTCGCATATTGGCCACTGGGTTGGTGTGGGCGTCTTGGTGGGCGTGGGCGTGCGGGTGGGTTTCGGCGTATATGTAATGGTCGGTGTTCTTGTTTCAGTGGGTGTGAGCGTAATCGTAGGCGTCGAGGTTTCCGTCGGGGTGAAGGAAGGTGTAGGCGTGTAAGTGATGGGCGTCGGTGTATTCGTCGGCGTCCGGGTATAGGTCGCGGTCGGTGTAAAACTTGGTGTAAAGGTAAGTGACGGGGTCGGGCTTTCCGTTGGCGTCGGCGATTGGGTGGGGGTTTCTGTCGGGGTCTGTGATTGAGTAGGCGTGAAGGTTGGCCTGGGTGTGTTGGTGCTAGGAGGGGTGCCATATACATTAAGTTTGGTCACAATCGTACGCGAATTCGATGATGTAATGGGAATGGTGCCCAGGTTCACCATGCCAATAAGAGGTTCAAAATTAGCGCTCACGCTCACCACCACGCGGTCACCCAGTGCTAGTTCAAGGTCCTGCGCCAGCGGGCACACGGCGAATACCTCAGCCACACCATTATTATCCGGTCCATGGTCATACTCAATCGTTATGTCTTCGATTTGCGCAAACGAACTCACCCGGTCCGCGCGCTCCAAGATGCCGTCGCAATCGCGGTAATACTCCACGCCGGCAGGGCTGTCACCGGTAGCACCGGCGAAGCGGGCAGCATCACGGCTGGCGGTGAAAACCGCGCTGTATAAAAAAATCAGACGCGCTGTCTCAAAAACGCCGAAGATTAGGACAAGGAAAATTGGCAGGGTTAGCGCAAATTCAACCAAACCCTGGCCTTTAAAATTTCGATTTTCCTGATTGTGGCGAATGAACATTTACCTTCCCCGGAGTTAACTACTTTCAATCCAAAACTATTCAAAGAGACTTTTCCCTTTGAGTTTTGCTCTAAAAGTATTATACATCGATGTACAATACATGAACCTTTATTGCATATTTGTAAAGTTCGTTTCAAACAACAACGATCGAAAGCAGAAGCGCGAGCAGCGCAGCGCTCAAAGTGCAGGCCAGGTTGACCGCGATCGTTGTTCATCCACACCCACCCTCTGATCTTCATAGTATGGTTGCCGCAGATGTGATTGGGGGATTTCTCCGTCTCTTTTTCACACGCCGGGCACCAGTAAATCGCCTGAACGGTCGCGCCCAGCAGGCTGTCCACCAGGCTGCCGCCCACACCCGCGGCTAGGATGATCACTCCGTAGAGCCACCGGTCGCTCGCGATTGTACTTGCATCCGGCCACAATATCACCGCCACCGCGGCGATAAGCAGCGAACCCCCCGCTGCCGCCAGCGTCCCCGCCAGGCTGATGCCCCCCGATGTACCCGGTGGTACCGGCGCCCAGGTGGTCATTTTGCGCGGCCAGGTTTTATTCAGCACCCCCAACTCCGTTGCCCACGTGTCCGCGTTGGCTGCCGCGAACGCCGCGGCGAACATCACCCAGGGATACACCGACTCGGGGAAGACCAGGTGCAGCAGCACCGCCAGCCCGGCGACGCCACCGTTGGCGGCCACCTGCCAGGCATCGCGCCGACCGCCCTTGGCAAACCGGTCTTCAACTTTTTCCTTACGCCGCTTAAAGAACCTGGAAAGCCCGCTGGAAGTGATGAAAAAGGTCAGCAGTACCACCGCCCAGTCCAATCCGCCAAGCCCGAACACGACAACGCCGAGCGTAAAAGCGGCCAGCGCTCCGCTGCGGTTGAGGGCATGAGCGCGGTAAGCCGCGTACGCAACCAGCGCGGCAAGTATCACACCAAAGCTGATCTGAAGAAGGTGCAAAGGGTTTCCCAACCTAAACCGGGTTCACCATAACCAGCAAAACGGCGATCAGCAGCAGCAGCGGGGTCAGGATCCCGGCCGCCCAGACGAAATAGGAGATCATCCGCGTTTCGTTGCGCCGGTAGAGGAAAAGTCCGGCGATCAGGTCGAGCACGACAAAAAAGACGGCGATGATCGGCAAGAGCAGCAGACGGTTGGACCGTACCGCGGGCAGCGGCAGGGCGTTGAAATCATACCCGATCGACACCGTCTCCCGGAAAGGAATGAGAATACTGGTAACCATCAGCAACAGCAGCGCCAGGCCAATGCTCCCCGCCAGTAACACTTTCGCCAACTGGTCTTTGAATACCTGGTTCATGTACGCTGCCGGGATGGCTGTGTGCGGGTCGATGGGCGACAGGCTACCCATCTCGATGACGCGCTGAAAACGCTGTGAAAAATCCTCCGGGTCTTCGGGAGATAAAACCAGTGTCTTATCCACCGCAGCAACGATCACCATGTCCGGCGCACTGCTGGCAATGAACTCCACCTCTCCCAGTTCCTCATGGCGTGAGACGCCAAGGATCGCGCCCGGTACTGAGAACCTCGGTAATGCCAGGGGCTTGATAAGGTCAGATGCCGGTCTCACCCACAGCACTTCCGTCACCGGCAGGTCTTCGGAGCGCAGCCCCCAGCGCACCCGCAGTCCGTCGCGTTCGATGGTGTAGGAAGCTTTCAACAGGGCATATCCGCGGTAGGCTGCCACCGGCAGCAGCGCGATGAGCGCCAGTGTGCCAGGCAGGTATAAGGCCAGGGGCCAGCCAGCCGGTTGTGAAAACGCCAGGATCAATAAAACCGTAATTCCCCCCAGCAGGAATACTATCAGAACTGCGTGCAGCACAATTCCGGCGGTCTTGGCGGGGTGGAATTCCTGGCTACCTGTCATACCGTGGAATCAATCCTGTGCTGAGATGCACTCTACCAGAACACGACACACCAGGTCAACCTGTTCCTCGGTCATGACACCTGAGAAAGGTAATGCCAGCCCGCGCCTGCCGAGGTCCTCGGTTACCGGGTAATCCCCCGGTTGGTAGCCGAATTTTTCCACCATGTAGGGTTGCAGGTGAATGGGCAGGAAATAAGGTCTCACCGGGATGCCGTTATTGTGCAGCCTGGCAGCGATGGTATCCCTGTCCAATCCGGGTGCCAGCCTTATAACGTAAACGAACCACGACACGCGTGTGGTATCGGGGACGATCTGTGGTGCCTGAACGCCTTCGATCCCTTCCAGGCGGTCGGTGTACCAGTCAGCTACCTGCTGACGCTTGGTCAGTAATTCCTCTATGCGTCCAAATTGTGCCAGACCCAGCGCGGCGCTCATTTCGTCCATGCGGTAGTTGTAGCCCAGGTGGGTATGCTGGAGCCAGGTATCACCTGGTGCGCGCCCCTGGTTGCGCAGCGCACGCATGAATTGGGCAGCTTCATGATCATCCGTGACGATGATGCCGCCCTCGCCGGTCGTTATCTGCTTGTTGGGATAAAAGGCAAATATGCCGTAGTCCCCTTCCAGGCCTATCCTCCGCGTTCTATATTCCGCGCCCAGTGCCTCACAGGAATCCTCGATGAGCTTCAGCTGATGCCTCTCCGCCACCGATTTGAGTCGCTCGTAATCCGCGGGTTGACCGAACACATCCACCGGCAGCATGGCTTTGAATTCACCGACCTCATCAGCTCCCTTGCGCGGCAGCCATTTACGCGCAGCTTCGCCCCCCTCCGCCAGGTCTTCTGCTGCCTGTGCTGCCAGCACCGGATCCATGTTCCCCGTTGCCGGATCCACGTCCACGTATACCGGGATGCCCCCTTCAAAAAGGATGACATTGGTGGAAGCTACGAACGAGAACGGCGTGGTGAGCACCAGGTCCCCCGCCTTGATACCCGCAGCCCGCACACATAGGTGAAGCCCCGCCGTGCCGGAATTCACCCCAACCGCTTCACGGGCACCGACATACTCGGCGACGGCCTTTTCAAAAGCGGCGATGCGCGGACCCATGCTGAGGTGCGGGGTTTGCAGCACTTCCATCACCGCGCTGCGTTCAGCATCGGTTAGGTCCGGCAGTGACATTGGTACAACGGGTTCTGATCTTTTCATGGTGTGAATTCTACTCTCTTCCTACAGCACTCGTCGATTGAGCGCTAAATTTCATCAAGTTTACTCAGGATTAGCTGAACTTCCTCAACGATCCTGTCGGGGGCGACAATTCGGGTTTCGCCGCTGCGCCGGATTTTGATCTCCAGCCCGCCCGCTTTGAACGCGCGTTCACTCACGGTGATGCGCACCGGCAGGCCTATCAGGTCAGCATCGTTGAACTTGACCCCGGCGGATTCCTCGCGGTCATCCAGCAGCGGTTCGAACCCGGCAATGGTCAATGCCTCTTCGACACTTGTTGCGATGGCTTCTGTATCCATATCCCTCCCCTTGAGCACAACCAGGTGCACCGGGTACGGCGCCAGTGAGACCGGCCAGACCAGCCCGTGCTCATCGTTGTGTTCCTCCGCAGCGCAAGCGATCAGCCGCCCCAACCCGATGCCGTAAGAACCCATGATAACAGGTTTGCTGCTGCCATTCTCATCCAGGAAGGTACAGCCCAGCGCGTCAGAGTAACGTGTGCCTAACTTGAAGATATTACCGATCTCCACACCGCGTACCAGGCGCATGGGGTTGCCGCAATCCGGGCAGGCGTCTCCGTCGCGCGCGGCGGTGATGTCCGCGACAATTGCCGCCTGGTAGTCACGACCGTAGTTCACGTTGCGCAGGTGATAGCCCTCTTCGTTAGCGCCCGCCACCAGGTTGGGTGAAAGGGTGGCAAGTTCATCAACAACCACGGTCACCCCTTTCAAACCGAGCGGTGAAGCGTAACCCGGCACCGCGCCAGTGGCAATTATCTCTTCTTCGGTAGCCGGTCGCAGCTCGCTGGCCTTCACCAGGTTGGCGACCTTGGTCTCGTTCACTTCCATATCGCCGCGTACAACCGCAAAGATAAATTCCTCTTTTTTCCCGTTCTTTCCATCATCCACCAGGCCGGTGAAGAACACCGCCTTGGCAGTGCGCGACGCCGGGATCTTCAGAAAAGAAGCCAGTTCCTCGATTGAGGAGGTGCCGGGCGTAGCCACTTTTTCAAGCGGCAGCATTTGCTCTTTTTCGGGTTCGGGTTTGCGCGCAGCGGCTACCTGGCGGTTGGCGGAATATCCGCAGGCATCACAAAACAGCAGGCTATCCTCGCCAATGGGGGTCAGGTACATGTATTCATGGGCTTCCTTGCCGCCCATCATGCCGCTGTCGGAGCGCACCGCTACCGCCGGCAGACCGCAGCGTTTGAAGATCCTGAAATAAGCATCATAATGTTGCTTGTAACTGGCGTCCAACCCCTGCCAATCCGCGTCGAGACTGTAGGAATCAAGCATGATGAACTCGCGCACGCGGATCAGCCCGGCGCGTGGACGCGGGTCGTCGCGCCATTTCGTCTGGATATGATAGATAAGCGCCGGCAGTTGGCGGTAGGAGTGCACAACCCCACGCACCAGGTCGGAGACGACCTCTTCGTGCGTCATCGCCAGCACCATATCGTGACTGGTCTTGTCCTTGAACCTGCCCATCTCGCTGCCGATCTGGTAATACCTGCCGGTTTCTTTCCACACATCCGCCGGCTGCACCACGGGCATCAATAGCTCCTGCCCGCCGATGGCGTTCATTTCCTCACGCATGATGCCCATTACCTTTTTAAGCACACGGTAAGCCAGCGGCATGTAAGTAAAAATGCCAGCACCCAGCTGGCGAATAAACCCGGCTCTCACCAGCAATTGATGACTGGTAACCTCGGCATCAGTGGGAATTTCCCGCAGGGTCTGGCTGAAAAGACGCGAAAAACGCATGGATTGTTTTCCTTATAACGGTTTGCGTTAGTGGTTGGCGGGTAGGCTGGAATTCGCTTTGAGAGCAGGAAAAGCCCGAAGCCAGAAAAATACTTGTAAACCGCGCAGAATCCCGCCAATCCACTGCACGCTTTGTTCAGCGATCTTTCATAATTCAATAACATTGTATTTACAAAACATGAATGGCCTTTATCTTTCTTTACTATATTGCTGGTACAAAGCGTTCACGTTTTACCCAGTGCACCTTTTCTCGGTAGTGCTCTCTTTGGTAGAACGGATGCCATTGACCGGGTGGATCAATGGAGACAACATCATTGCCTTTGATGATGAGTGTATAAGAAACATCCCCAATAGATGTTTTTACAGTGCGCTCGGAGATCGGGAAATTCATGGTAACAACATTCCCACTCTCGACAGATCCTACCTGTGCATAGCGTCCTTGAAAATTGGTCTCTCTAAGGGCGTTGTTTACAGAGCAAGAAACTTCTTCAGGTTTTACCCATTCTGGGATGCGTATCTCTACGTTACAGGCTGTCTTCATCACTATGTCTATCTGGCCTGCGAATGGTATATAACTATTCACGTCTGCCCAGGGCGAGGCGCGATTAAGTAGTAGATGTACACTTAATTTTTCATTTTCAAACTCAAGCATATTTTCCGAAACGTGGAATATAGCTCGAGCTCCATTCCCTGTACAACAACCAGATATTATGGGCGTCTCCCCGTTTGCACAGTAATCATTAGCTGAAGCCCAACCCGCAAAACTACCTGCGACCCGCTCAGATACTTGATCTCCATCTTCATCTGGTCCAACTGGAGTGTTCGGGTAATTTTCTGCGACACGATCGATCCAGTCCCCACTTCTCATCTGCATTTCTGTGAACTGATTGCGCACATAACGGTCTACATCGTCCCAATAATCGCCTTGACCAAGTTTGCTTAGGTTGATCGCCATCATAATCATGTCCACTGTAGCACATGTCTCGCAGTCGATGTACGGGCGATCATCAGGCCAATCATCGATATATTCGGGAAAGAAGCCTACCAAAGGCCAGCCGACTGAACGAGCATATTCATAACCCTTTTGAACAAAATCTGCGAATTCTTGATCGTGGGTTGCCAAGGCATATTCAGAAAGGGCTTCCATCGCATTACCGTTATGATGAAAATGTAGTGCAGGCCCCATATCCGACTCGTGACGAGCCAGGAAGTGTCCATTTGTATCAAATATTTTGGCGTGGTCTTTTAGATAACGGGCAAGTTCATCCGCTAGCTTTCTTGCAGAGGATGAACCTGTGATCGAATATACGCTGATAACACCCTGAAGAGTCCACCCCTCCTGGGTAGCTTCCCACCCGGTATTCATCTCTCCATTGTTGTTCGTCAGGTAACAATAATCCTTTTCATGGGTCAATATTCTGGAGAGGCGACTGATAGCCTCTTCGGCAATTTCATGCCAGCAAACACTTTTCTCCTGCTGACTATTTTTAACAGCCCAGCAAATAAATCTCGCGTCTGTAAACGTAATGCCAATGGCATCTTTCTGGAACATTTTCAGGAAGTATTCTCTCCAACGTTGGTCTACCTGGGTGTTGAAAGAACTTCCTGTAAGATAACGCATCAGCGACAAGCCTTCGCAGGATTTGGAGTTTACCTCCTCCGCCTTAAACATAACGGGAGGATTTCTTGCCGCACTCCCGTAAAAGTAAGTTATGTAACTATCATCGGGGTTTGTACAGCGAGTAAGCGCATTGATTGCCAATTTTGCGTTCTCAAAGAGATCTAGGGTGTCCGGCACGTCTGTTAAGTAGCGCTTGCCCTCCGGCACAACTACTTGTGAGAGAGCATTAAGGGCATCAGCACTACATTTAGGTTGTGGTGTGGTATTTGGTGATGGTATCCAGGTTGTTGTTGGAGTTGAGGCCGGGACGGGTGTTTGAGTGGGCAGGAGACGCTCGCAGGCAGATACAATCCCGGAGCCAAAAACAGCAGCAACTATTTTTAGGAAATCGCGACGACTGAATCCAGTTTTCATGGTGCTACTCTCCTAATGTGCTCATCTGATAAGAATCCGAATGGCCGCCGAACTGGAGATAAATCAGATGAGCATCAGCCAGGCAGACACTGCCCGGAACAACGCCGGCGCGGCGACATGGTAGGTCTTGCGCATGATCCAACCCAGCAGCAGCCCCTGCACCAGCGTGATGAGAATCTCCGGCCAGGCGGTTGATAACTGGCTGATCCACAACCTGCCGGGCAGTTGCCAAAGCAGGTAAAGCAGGGTTGTTGCCAGCCAGCCCCAGGTGGTGCCCAGGAAGGACATCAGGCGCAACTGGATATAGCCGCGGAAGATGGTCTCTTCAGCCAGGCATAGGATGAGCAGCACGAGCAGCAGGCTGCCCTGCTCGGTGGTGATACCTTTGAGCAGAGTGGTAAATTTGCCGCGTAGAAAGATCGTCAATACCACGAGCAGCAGTCCCAACATCAGGCTGGCGCGTGTGTTCTCCCTGCTCCAGCCGGTGCTCTTCAACGGTTGACCGCGAGCGACCAACAGGATGATCACCGGGAGAAGGGAAATGGCAGCGATGAGCATGCGCAGCGCGAGTTCTCCGCCGGCGAATGCCGTGGCTGCCGTCCTTAGAAAATCAAAGATGCTGCTGGAAAATACCTGGAAGGCGAAGAAAAAGAGCAGGGCAAAAAGCGTGAGCGCGAAGGTGCCTTCGCGCTGCGGGAAGCGGAATTCGATGCGCCTGATCTTGCGCAAGATCGGGCTGACCGCGGCGATCATCACCACGGAGATTGCACCCAGCCACTCGCTCAGGTAGCCCAGCCAGAATTTCACATCCAACTGGTTCATTCGCCCGCCACCTGCCTGCCTTTCAACGGGGACTTCGGCTTATTCTCTGTGTTCATTCTGCGGCATCCCGTCGGTAACTTCCTCAGCAGGCGTGGATTCCTCCAGTTCGAGTTCCACCTTCTCTTCCATTCTCACCTGGCCGCGCAGGAAAGCGCCCTCCTCGGTGGCGAAGGCGATCGTCACTACATCACCCCACACCCTACCGGTTGAACGGATCTCGAGTTTTTCAGCCGTGACATTGCCGCGCAACGCGCCGGCAACGATCACACTGTTGGCACGCAGGTTCTGGCAGGTCACCCGGCCGGTTTCACCGATGACCACCAATCCGCGGATGCGGATCTCACCTTCAAATGTACCCTCGATGCGGATACCTCCCCTGCCGCCCAGGTTGCCTGCCCAGTTGATGCCTGGTCCAAGCACCGATGTAACACGCTCAATCGGTGTTGTCTGTTCCTGCTCAGTCGGGGTTGATTTCCTGAACATCAACTACCTCCACGGGAATTCAATTCCCGTAACTTATGTGCCAAGGATAGGTCACTGCGTTTCACAATGAATGCTCTCATTTTACCATTCACTAATGTGGATTCGAGCGCTTGAAGGAATTGCTCAACTAACCGGCCAGGTCGCGCCTGCCCGCACGATACCGTTTTCCGGCACATCTCCCTTCACGACAGCGCTGTTGCCAACCCGGGCACCCGCGCCGATGCGCACACCCAGGTTGATGGTCGCGCCCATGCCCACAAGTGCGCGGTCGCCAACGGTCACCGCGCCAGCCAGGATCGCTCCGGGGGAAATGTTCACATATTCACCCAGCTGGCAATCATGCGAGATGATGGCCGCGGTGTTGATGATGCTGCCAAACCCGACGTGTACCTCGCTGCCCACGTAAGCGTTGAAGAATACCTGGCAGCCATCAGCGACATGAGCTGTTGGCTCAATGAATGCGCGCGGGTGTACCACGGTAACGATTTCAAACCCGGCCGTGGCAAGTTTCTCATACACAGCCAGGCGCGGCGTGATGCTGCCGATCCCGCCTACCGCGTTTACTGCCTTGCCAACACCCGCGCGGCGCAGCGAAGGCAGCAGCGCCCCGCCGCCCAACACGGGGATATCGAGTATTCGGGTTCCCGCCGGTATGCCGTCATCCAGGATGCCGTGGATGCGGAAAAGCCCAACCAACCGAATGAGGTCGATAAGGGATTTGGCGTGCCCCCCGCCGCCGTAGATCAGCAGTACTGCCGGGTCCACACCCGCCGCAGCACGCGGTTGATATTTCTGTGATCATTTTCTCCGTGATGAGGACGTCCCTGGGCAGGGAAGCAAGGTCAATAAGGTGCTTTTTTGCCAGTGCCAGCGCCGGCTGCGTGATGCGCAGCCCTTCCGGAAAATCCTCCGTAGCTGGCAGCCTGCCAGCGGCTGACCTTTCAATCTCGCGCGGAAGTTCCTGGGTGACCGATTCAGCCAGGTAACACAGGCGCTCACCAGAACGCGCCGTGTCGCCGGTTTTGAACCTCAGCCCGAGAATGTAACCATCAGCATCCGCGGTAAGTTCAAAGGTGGATTTGGTGGTCTCGAAACTGGCCAGCACCTGGCCTTTGATGACCTTGTCGCCATCCCTCACCCTTAATTCCGCCAGCAGTGATTCCGGCTCGTTGGGATTGATCAGCGGTACCAGTACCTGCAGGGGTTCATTCATCTCGACCCACCACCTTTCTCACGATACGCAATATATCATCCACCCCCGGCAGGATGGCGCTTTCCAGCGCTGGCGCAGCTGCCACCGGCAGGTCGCGCGCGGCGACACGTGCAGCAGCACGCAGCTCTCCATTGGATTTCTCCATGACGCGCGCCAGGATTTCCGCTCCCCAGCCCCCGGTGAGGTTCCCCTCCTCGATCGTCACCAGCCGGCCTGTGCGCCGGATGGATTCAGACAGGATACTGGTATCAAAGGGTACCAACCGGGTGGGTACGATCAACTCCGCGAAGATCTCTTCCTCGTAAGCGAGTTTCAATAACGCCTGGCGTGCCTGTTCAGCCATGTAACCGTAAGCCGTGAGTGTCACCTGCGCCGCGGGGCACCTTTTACATTAACAATATATGTCGGGGTATCAAATTCAATCCCGGCAGCAATATCAGCGCGAACCTCCAGCTCAGGCGTATCCTGCGGCTGGTGAACCGGCAGCAGGTACTGCAGCTTGTTCTCGATGAACAATACTGGTTCTGTTGTGGAGAGGATCGTTTCGGCCAGCAGGTCACCCGGCAGCTGCCTGCGCGTCCCGTCCGTGAAATTCACCGGCGCTAACAGGGTCAGACCCGGTACACCGATGAAGAATTTTTCCAGCGTCTGCGAATGGGTCGGACCGTAGCCCCGCCGCCCGCCCATGGGTGTGCGGATGACCAGCGACAGGTTGACCGAATTATTGTACATCCAGCGGAACTTGCTGATATGGTTGATAAGCTGGTCTGCGGTTAGCGTGATGAAATCCCCGAACATGATCTCCAGCACCGGCCGCAATCCGCGCAGCGCCATCCCGGCGGTCACGCCTGCCAACCCGGCCTCCGAAATGGGAGCAGCCAGTACGCGCTGCGGATATGCACTCGAACAACCCCTAGTGACCTTAAAAGCCCCCCCATACGGGTCGAGGATGTCCTCGCCCAGCAGGTAGACCCGTTCATCCTGCTTCAGCGCGGATAGCAACCCGGTGTTCAACGAGGAAAGGACGGTCATTTTCATCCGCTCTCCTCCAACAACGCCGCGGGGTCAGCCAGCGCCTGCTCAAAGGCCTGCCTCACCTCAGCCTCCACCTCTGCTTTAATTTGCTCAACTTCCTCCACATTCAACCTGGGTGCGAGGATCCTCAGCGGATCCCGTGCAACCTGCAGTGCCTGCAGTTCCTCTTCCGTGCGGGTATCATCCCCCTTCGAATGAGGACCGAAACGCGCGGTATTCAATACCAGCGCGTGTGGGCGCACTGTGTGTCGTACTGCATCAACCAGTTCCAGTGCCGCCTGCCGGATCACGATGACATCGCTGGTATCCAGTTCGGTCACAGGGATATCAAAGGCAAGCAGGCGGTCAGCCAGCTTACCCGCCATTACCAGCGAGGTGGGTGTGGTTTGCGCGATATGGTTGTTCTCCACCACGATGAGCAGCGGTACTGCCCATAAGGATGCCATATTGAAGGCCTCATAAATGACCCCTTCACCGAACGTCCCGTCGCCGATGAAAACGGTCACGAGCGCGCCGGATTTCTTTTCTTTTTCAGCCAGGGCCATTCCGGTGGCGATGGGCACGATGCCCCCCTGTACGCCATTGGAATACAGGTTGCGCCAGTGAATGTGCTGCGAGCCGCCCCTACCGCCGCAGACCCCGGTCGCGCGCCCCATCAATTCGGCGAAGAGCGCGCGAATATCACCACCATAGGCGATGAAATGCCCATGGCAGCGGTGATTGGTGACGATCACATCCTCAATACCCAAGGCGCTGATCACCCCAACCGCGTTGGCTTCCTGGCCAAGAGAGGTATGCGTGGTGCCGGCGAACACACCGCGCTTGAATTCGTCAAGCACCGTCTCTTCGAAGCGGCGGATCCTGTACATGGCGCGGAAAAGGTCTATTTCGTTCATAAAAAACCAACCTGCAAGGGAATGGTGTAGCGCCAGGGAATTGAACGCCAGGGTTCCGGGGCGTACTGGATGCCCACGCGCGGCGAGCTGCTGACCACCCCTTCCTCCAACGGGTAACCCTCCTCGATGTGGATCGGGCTATCGGGATCGGTCAGCGGGATGCCGTTCAGTTCTCCGTCAATCGCCAGGGCTTTGCATAACTTCGCCGGACCGTTGCACCAGTCCGCGGGCTTGACCCCTACCCTCCTGGCAGACATGGACTCCAGCCCTTCATCAGGTTTTATGGCGCGGATCAGCACCGCGGCTGGGTAGCCTTCCACGCCGCAAACTACGTTGAGGCACCAGTGCATTCCGTAGGTAAAGTATATGTAAGCTCTTCCAGCACCGCCGTACATCACAGCGTTGCGCCGCGTCTTCCCGCTGCGCGCGTGGCAGGCCAGGTCCTCCTCGCCGCGGTAGGCTTCCGTTTCATAGATGAATCCGGAGATGCGCTTTCCGTCCAGCTGGCGTACCAGGCGTTTGCCAAGCAAGGCGCGCGCCACGTCTGTAACTTCGCCGAGGTAGAATGATTCAGGCAGACAATTCATATTGGTATTATACCCAAACGGCATCACCTTGCACCCTCGATTGTTGAAACAACAAAAACCACCCCACTGGGTGGTTGATGCAGTGGAAGCGTAAGTATTACTACTGGATGCCGTTGACTTGTCTGGTTGGTGAAGTATTGTGCGCCAGGGTTTTTGCCAGACCATCCACCAGTTGGACCTTTGGCGCATAGCTCAGCAGGTCCCGCGCCATGCTGATATCAGCGCAAAGCCGACTTATTCCACCCTCATTGCGCGGGTTGTAGACCACCTCGGGGTGCCCACCCGTTATATCAACCGCCAGACGTGCCAATTCCCGTATAGAAGTCTCGCTGCCGCTGCCCACATTGATGGTTAATTTGTTGATATCCGGTGCACTTGCCGCCGCCAGCATCGCGTCCACCACATCATCCACGTATACATAATCCCGTGTCTGGTTGCCATCCCCGTGGATCACGATGGTGCCGTTCTCCCATGCCTTTTGCAGAAAACCGGGGATGACCGGGGTATGTACCGGCGGAATACGCTGACCCGGTCCGTAGGCATTGAATACCCGCAGACAGACGGTTTCGATCCCCCAAAGGTTACCGATCGATTTGACATAATACTCCGCTGCCAGCTTGGAGACCGCGTAAGGCACTCGCGGGTTGGGGACGACGTTTTCGGTTACCGGCTGAACCGGCTGGTTGCCATAAACCGTACCAGAGGATATAAAAACGACCCGTCCCACACCGACATCGCGCATGGCTTCCATCAATGTGACTGTGCCGCCTACATTAACAGTGTTGTATTCACGCGGGTAAAGAACAGACTCCTGTACGCTCACCTTTGCAGCCAGGTGATAAACGCAATCTACGCCTTGCAGCAACGACCACAACTTTGGCCTGTCGTTGACATCACCGAGCGTAAATTTAACACCCTGATTCAACGCCTTCTGGTCTCCAGCGGAAAGGTCATCAACGCCATACACTGTATCGCCGACGACCGCCAGGCGGTTGGCCAGCGCAGCACCCAGGAATCCGGCTGCCCCGGTGATCAAGTATCTCATCTTCGCGTTTTCCTCAACAGAGTGCCTGCATTATAGCACAGCGAGGTTTAAACCCTGCCTGCTTTCTTTTGCTTTAGCACTGCTTTCTCTTCTTCAGTCAGAAATGCGGTGGTGAGCGCATTTACCTGTGCCTGGCGGATCATCTGTTGGGTCAGACCCGCCCGTGGTGCCGCGACCTCGTATTCGTAATGCAGGTCAATGGCGCTGATTCCCGGATCGTCAGTGTTGATGGTGGCAAGGATGCCCTTTTCCATGAACAGGCGCATCGGGTGGGAGGGATAATCCGCTACCGTGCTGGTTTGCACGTTGCTGGTGAGATTGCATTCGATGCCAATCCCCTCATCGCGCAGGAAATCCAGCAGCTGCAGGATCCTCAGGAGCATGCACCGCGTGACCGATGCGTTCAGCTCCCAATTCACGAACCGCCTGCCAGATGGACTCGGGTCCGGCGGATTCACCAGCGTGCACGGTGATGTGCCAACCTGCATCGCGCGCTTTCCGGAAATGCTCCCTGAATAACTCCCCGGGGTAATGCGCCTCGTCTCCCGCCAGGTCCAGCCCGGCGAACTCATGAGCCAGGGAGAGCTCGGCCTCAAGTTCCTTCATTGCGATACCCGGTCCGTAATGGCGTGAAAGGATACCAAGCTGGTTGACACGGATCGGGTAATCTTTTTCCGCTGCGCGGATGCCATCTGTGACCGCCTCCACCACCCCTACAGGTTGGAGATTGTGAGCTTCGGCCATGAACCACGGGCTGTAGCGCAGCTCGATGTAGTCAATTCCTTCCCGGTAAGCGTCCTCCACGTTCTCGTAGGCGATGCGGCGGCAGGCGTCGTAGTTCACCAGAACGCCGGTCATCCATTCGAATTTTTCGATGAAAGCCATCACCCCAGGCTGGGGAGTGGAAACCTGGACGTACGGTCGCAGTTCTTCAAGTGTCTTCGCCGGCAGCGGCAGGTTGTACCGCAGTCCTATGTCCAGGATGGTCTCGAGCCGGGTGCTGCCATCAAGGTGGCGGTGCAGTTCAACCAGCGGTATGTCTGTGGATATCATTCATCACCCTCCTACTGATTCTGTAGTGTATGAACTTTTATACCAACCTCTTCAGCCAGCTGCAGAATTTTGGTTATTTGCTCTTCAGGGGGGTAGGAAAAATACAAGGTGTCTTCACTTACCTGCCCGGATAGGTTGATGCCGCTCCAAAACACCTCTTCTCCTGCGGGTAAACGCCTGAGCAGCGTCATCAGGTCTTCGAGATTGGTAACGGTGACCTTGATGAGACCTTCGCTATCTGTGGTGTTCCCTGGTGTCGTAATCTCTTCAAAGGACTTATTACGATTGGTGCCCATGATCAAGGTGTACATCCGTCCTGATTCTGTTTCCCATGCGTACAGTTCATAACCTTTCATCGACTGCGGCAAAGGATCAGGAATACTATCCCAATCGGGCGTAGGGAATGCCACGCTTTGTTGAACCCCGTTGCTTGCCGTACCGGGTACCGCCTCTGCGCAGGCGGTGAGGCTGAGAACGGAAAGGAGCATGAGAAGAAGGATCACTTTCATTGAACGAATCATCGGTCCCCGCATTCGCCTGCCGGTACATCATGTGACATCAACACGATCTCCGGACGGCGCACCCAACCTTCCTGCTGCCAAAATTTCAATCCGGTTGTGTTGGTGCCATAAACCATGATATGACATTTATGGATATCCCGCTGGCGTAATGCCGTGAAAACGGCTTCAACGAGGTCGCTGCCGATCCCCTGCCGCCGGTAATCCGGGTCAACCGCCAGGTGGTAGAGGTAGCCCCGCCTGCCATCCGAACCGCACAGGCAGGTACCCACAAGCCTTCCATTATCCGCGGCGATGAATGAAAGCCCGCGATTCTGCTGCAGGAAGCGGGTAAGCGCCTCTGGTTCGTCCGCTGAGCTCAGGCCCATCCCCTCGATGTGTCTCCACAGGTCAAGCGCTGCGTTGATATGCTCAACTGACATTTCAATGATCTGAATGGTCATCCTGCTCCTCATTAACCTCAATCTCGGCCTTCTTCAAGGATAGGTTGCTCCGTTTGCGGGTTTCGCCCGGAGGAAACGGACCCCATTGCACGCGTTTTTCTTCGTATTGTGTGCGGGCATCCTTTGTTTCTGCCGGGTAACCGATGTAGATGAGGTTGAGCGGTGTCACGCCTTCCGGCAGGTTGAGGATGCTGCTTACCTGGCGCTTGAAGATGGTCACCGGGTGCACACCGATCCACACCGACCCCAATCCGAGGGCGGTGGCCGCCAGCAGGATATTCTCAGTGGCAGCACTGCAGTCCTGCATCCAGAACTTGTCACCTGCTTTGCCCTTCTGCATGCGGCTGCTGCCCAGTACACAGATTGCCGCCGGAGCGTTCATCTTGGCAAACATCAGCGCCCGGCGAAATTTATCCATCACCTCTTTCTCGGTGATCACCACGAACTCCCAGGGTTGCGCGTTCATCGCGCTCGGCGCTGCCATCGCCGCTTCCAGTAGCAACTGAATCTTCTCCCGCTCCACCGGCTGGTCGGTGAATTTCCGGATGCTTCTTCGTTTTCTTATTATGGTTAATGTATCTTCCATGCGTTGACTCCTGTAAAAATCATTCTACTGATCAAGTTTCGAATCACCTGAAACCAGGTGAACATGCAGTTGAGGTATTAATTGGTACTCGCCACCATTGATGATCAGGCGGTAACCAGTTTTTTCCAATCCTTCTTTGCGGATCAAACGCTGCGATAGTTGGATAAATTCAGAGTAGATTTCCGGTTCATCTACTGGAAAAGATAGCCAGTCGCTGATTGCCTTTTTGGGAATCATTAGGATGTGAACCAGGTAGCCAGGTTTCGGGTGCCTGACCGCCATCCAGTTTTTCGATTCTGCAAGCCGCTCGCCAGGCATCAAGAAACCGGCGTGAGTAAAAACGAAACCGATAAGTTTAATAAACAGGATGTTCCGGAAAATCCATCGCAACAATTTATCCACCTAACTCCTTACTAGAAGCAACCAGACTTCTGTTCAATTATAAGAGAGTTTGCAATCAAAACCGGACCCTTCGTCAGAGTCCGGTTCTTCCTTCACTCACGCTCTGATCTCCACAGGCGCAGTGCGCCTTCATCCTCCGGGTCCAGATAGAGGGGGTCCACCATGGGATCAATGGAGCGTCCCTTCTCTTTCCATAATCTCTTCGTCAGAGTCAAGGGATCCGTTTCAACACCCTGTGAAGCGAAATAGGAGCAAATTCTCGTAATATCCCTGTTGAAGATGCGATACGCGTTACGGTTTTCATCCGGGTTGATCGCCTGCGGAAAGTCGATCAGTTTGATCAGTCCCTGCCAGTAGAGGATATTGTAAGCAGAGAGATCAGCGTGCACGCGGTTGACGCGCAGCATCAACTCAACATCGAACATGACCCGTTGAAAGAGGAGCCTGGCTTCGGTCGAAGTCAATGTTACCGTATTCAATGTCGGTGCGGCATTGGCAGCATCGCCAACATACTCCATCAAGATCAGGTTATCTGAACTGGCGTATGGTTTCGGCAGGTCAACTCCCGCGTCGAACAGTAGCTGCATGGTATGGAACTCATGCCCGACCCAGGATGAATGCAGCAGTTTCAATCCATAATCGGTGCGTTTTTGCATCGCGTGCAGCGACCGGTCATCCAGTATGATCCTTCCAGTCGCGTCCAGTTGGTCGCGCCCCTCACGGTAAAGTTGATCATTTTTAAGGTTACGGAAGCGGCGTGGGCGGTAGACCTTTGCTGCCAACAGAGGATGTGCCACGGTCTTTGGTGCACTGCACAGGTAAACAGAGGCTTCCTTGCCTCCTCTAACCATCTTCAGGATGTCCTCGATCCAATCCTGCTGGTATAACGCCATGACCGAATCCATTAGCCACTGTTTCTCATAACGCGAGGCATGATAAGAAAATGGAAAAAGCACTTCATCTGGCATTAACGCTGTGCTTTCCACCTGTTTGATGCCTGATTGTTTTTCAATCCTTTTCCCTTTTCGTTGTTGCGGCGTATTGCGAACCTTGTGACCCAGGCTGGTAATTTCATCCAACTCCTCAGGGTCTGTTTCCAGGTGATCATTCATTTCTTCCCTCGTTCTCTTAATTTCTGTTTCCTGTAAACCAGGAATAAAAAAACCACAGGTGCGCGGCACCTGTGGCAATAGTTGGCAAAGAAATTACAGCCTTTTTTCCTCAGGAGGCGCAAGACAATTACGTTCTGTAAAAACGCTGGTGACTTTTTTCATATTTTTACTCCTCCTTTCAGTCCTTATTTACCAATAGTTTACACATGGTGGAACTGCATGTCAAGGGAATCTACAGTGATTTCTGACTGATGAATCAATACGAGTGAGGTTTATTGGTTTGCAGGTTTACAAATTATTCTTAAAATTATACAGAGATGCCTAACCTCAAAATATCCCAAACCTTCGCTTCCTTGCAGCATCCCAACTTCCGTCTCTGGTTCAGCGGACAGATTGTTTCATTGATCGGCACATGGATGCAGGCCACCGCCCAGGGGTACCTGGTTTATGAATTGACTGAATCCCCCATCATGCTGGGCATCGTAGGTTTCGCCAACGGAATCCCGGTATGGTTGTTTTCCCTCTATGCGGGTACCATCGCGGACCGGATCTCCCGGCGCAAGATGCTCATGATCACCCAAGGCTCGATGATGGTCCTGGCTTTCATCCTGGCCGCGCTCACCTTTACCGATCTCATTCAAGCCTGGCATATCATCATCCTCGCACTGCTGCTGGGAACTGCCAACGCCTTTGATGCCCCTGGCCGCCAATCTTTTGTTATCGACCTTGTCCCCAAGCAGGAACTCACCAATGCCATCGCCCTCAATAGTTCCGTGTTCAACCTGGGCACGATCATCGGCCCTTCTGTTGCCGGGCTGGTTTACGCCTGGCTGGGACCGGGGTGGTGCTTCACGATCAATGGAATTTCTTTCATCGCCGTACTGATCGCACTCTCGCTGATGCGTATTACTCCAAGAGAACCGGTCAAATTACCTGAAAGATCCCTGCTCCGCAACCTCACCGAAGGAGTACGTTATTCTTTTAAAGATGAGAATATCCGTGTCATGTTGGTCATGCTCACCGCCTCGGCTGTCTTTGGCTTTGGTTTGTTGACCCTGATGCCGGCGTGGGCGACCCATGTTCTGGGCGGGGACGTGAGGACAAACGGATTGCTCCTCTCAGCCCGGGGAGTAGGCTCGCTCATCGGCGCGTTGATGATCGCCTACCTGGGAGCACGTGTCATCCGTGGCAGGTTATGGACGGTAGGCACCCTGGTGATGCCGATCGCACTGGGTATCTTCGCCCTCTTCCGGGTTCTGCCAGTTTCCCTCCTGATGCTGGTCGTGATGGGATGGAGCCTGATGTCTGTGGTAAACCTGACCAACGCGCTAATCCAAACGCATATTCCAGACGAATTACGCGGCAGGGTGATGAGCGTGTACATCCTGCTTTTCATGGGGGGATTTCCCGTAGGTGCCCTCATCGCGGGCTGGCTTGCCAGCATCACCAGCGAAGCGGTCACCGTGTTCACCTTTGCCTGCGTCCTCATGGTTGTAGCGGTTTTTGTCCAACTGCGCCAGCCTTCAATTCGACAATACAATTGATTTCTTAATGATTATCAGGTATATACTATCCATCAACAGGTAAAAATGAGCATCATAATAAAAGACCTATGCAAAACGTACTCCCTGGGTGAAGTTGTGATAAGGGCAGTGAAAGATGCAAACCTGGTAATCGAGCCGGGCGAATTCATCGTCCTGCTGGGTCCGAGCGGCGGAGGGAAATCCACCTTTCTCAATCTGCTGGGCGGAATGGATCGCCCGTCAAGCGGATCGGTGCAATATAATGGCTTTGCCCTTGAGAAGGCTAATGAGGAACAGCTCGCCCAATTCCGCCGCGAGAAGGTCGGATTTGTTTTCCAATTTTATAACCTGCTTCCTGCGTTAAACGCAATCGAGAACGTGATGTTGCCATTAATGGCGCGCGGTGACCCTTATGCGACCTCCAGAGAACGCGCGATGACAATGCTTGCCTCGTTGGGACTGCGGGAGCGAATTAACCACGTCCCTTCCAGGCTCTCCGGTGGTGAACAACAGCGCGTCGCGATTGCCAGGGCGATCATCCACGAACCTGAACTGGTCATCGCTGACGAGCCCACCGGGGACCTTGATTCAGTCGCAGCTCATGACATTATCAACCTGCTGCATGAACTGAATCAAAATCGGGGTATTACATTTGTGATCGCTACTCATAACCTCTCTATATGCGAAAGAGCCCACCGCGTTATTGAGATCAAAGATGGCATCCTCAAAGGGTGATTTGCTTTTAAAGGTAAGGCAGCTACTTATATTCCTCATTAAAGACTTGTTGAGGGATGGCTGGCGCACCACGATCACGATCACCAACCTGGCAGTATTCCTGTGCTGCTATTTCTGCCTGGCTGCGCTTTCAAAAGCAGCAGCCGCTTACGGCACCCAGGACGAAGACCGCAGCTCGTTGATGGTTATCCAGAATAACGTGTTCGATCCCGGTGACAGCCTACTGAGTGAAGAACAAATCACACCAATCCGCGAGTTAATGCCGGGCAAGATCAACGCGGTATCACCGATGATCTTCAGACTGCTCAAAATTGAATCTCATCTCATCCAGGTCAGGGCTGTCCCTCTGGCAGATTTTGAACCTGTGTACCATCTGGTACTCACCAGCGGTAATTGGCCTGCTGCCAGCGAGGTGGTAATCGGTACCGGAACAGTTGCAATGACCGGTTGGGAGATCGGTAGAGAGATCAGGATCTTCGGCAGGAATTTCACCATCTCCGGCGTGATTAGTTCTCCCGGCACCAAGTCATCAGCAGTGTGGATGGACCTCACGTCCGCAGAGGTCCTGTTCGGTACGACCGGCGTATACCAATTCGCCTGGGCAAACGTTACCCCCGGGATGGATGCGGAAGAAGTCCAATTCATATTGCAAACCGATCCACGCCTCTCAGCCCGTTACCAGGTGTATTTCGTTGATCATCTTTATGAGCAGTACGCCCGCGCACTTAATGATGTGGCCGGGATCAGTTCGGTTTTAGTACTTCTCTCGCTGCTCATGGTCATGTTTGGTACTTATGGTGCCATCTACCTGACCCTCTCTGAGCGTGAGCGTGAAATCACCATCCTGCGCGCGGTGGGTTTTTCCTCCAACTCCATCCGCTCGATTTTATCCATCAGAACTCTGATTCAGGTCATAATCGCCTTCTCGTTCAGCTGGATCATTTCCACGATCATCCTCAACACGATATCCGTAAAGTACCCGATTGTTGTCCGCACCATCCTGCTTGATGTAAATATCACGCCGGGTATTTTCTTGCTGGGCTTGCTGCTGGCATTAATCTTCGGTTGGGCGGGAGTCCTCCTGCCCATGATCCGCGTCTCGAACGCGGAAGTGCACACCATGATGGCAAGGTAATAATGAGGTCTATCTTTATGCTTGCGATCAAGGATATGAAGAAACAATGGGGGCTGGTGCTGGTATTGACCGGATTATTCTCACTCGTTTTTGCCCCCTGTCTCATCCTCTTCTCCCATTATAAAAGTGCCATGCAGTTGTACAGCAATCTCGAAGAGAACTGGCTTGTAGTGGGAAGCAGTGACGGACTGAGCGAGATCCATGGCAGCCGCATAACCTCCGAGATTCAAAATATGCTGATTGAAAAGGGGTACACCGATCCGGTACCCGAGATCCACCAGGTTGTGGGTACAAACCTGGCGAATGGAACCCTGATCAAGGGTATCAGGCTTGAGGATTATCCAAAATATAATTCCTTCACCCTGGTGGCAGGAAGGGCGCTGGAACCAGGCGACCAATCGAGGTTGGCTATGGTGGGGGATACGCTCTCCAAAATGAAGGAACTGCAGGTCGGGGGTGACGTGATGCTGCGGGGAAGGAAATTCCACATCATCGGCATATTTAAAACCGGTTCGCTCCAGGACAACGAAGCCTGGATAAGCCTGGAGGACGCGCAGAACCTGTTAAACTACGGCGAGGATGTCTCGCTTTACCTTATTCCCGATTCCGGTCCATTGAATATTGGGGATCTTTTGCAGGAGGATGTGCTTGTGAGCCAGAAAGGTGAATCGGGGGGTATCTTCCACAACTCAATAACAAGTTTTTTCAACTTCTTCGGTATCGTGGGCATTCTTGTCGGTATCGGCTCATCTATAACGCTGGGCAATATGCTTTTCCGGCTGGCTTTCCTGCGCAGGCAAGAATTCGGGATTCTGAAATCCATCGGGTTCGGCTTTAAAGGGTTGGCTATTTACTTTTTTTCCCAGGCAGGGCTTATCATCGTCTTCGGCATCATCTTGGGTATTCTTGTCGCCGTCTTGATCATTAGTACGATGATCACCACCTTTTCAGCTTTCGGCTTTGGGCTCAACACCAATATTGATGTTGGCCTGTTCCTTAATATGACACTGATTGTGCTGGCATTTTTTAGCATCGCTTCTTTTATCCCCCTGGTCAGTGTGTACAAGAAATCCATCCCCGACTTGTTGGGGCGAAATTAGCATATTAGTTGTAAAATGATTTTGTAAACCCTTTAGGAGGAAAAATGAAAATTCAAAGCCGAACACTTTTCGTGATCATCCTGTGTCTTGTTTTTATCATCTCTTCCTGCAACATGCCATTCCTCTCAGGGACAAATACCCAAGAGGATGATAGCGGTCAGACAGGGGGAGACCCCCAGGTCATTATCGTCGAAAACGGTGAAACCGTCCCTGAACAGGGTGCAGCAGCCGAAGAGAGCACAGCACCTGAAGAGGGCAGCGGTGCAAAAAAAGATATCGATCCTGACCCTGTCGGAGTGCAGGACGGACTCGGCAGCCTTGATAGTTACAAGTTTTACATCTCCTTTAAGACCCACGATGAAAAGGGGTCTATCAACGACATGACCACTTCCATGCAACGGTCGAGTGTTGATAAATCCTCTTATACCGAGACAACTGCCACAACCTTTGATCCCGACGAAGACGAAGAAGTCCAGACCGAAAAGACATATTCATATTCTGTAGATAATGCAACGTGCACCTATGATGGCGAAGAAGATTACGAATTAGAGGAACTAAGCGATCAGGATAAGGAAATGCGCGATATTTTCAGTTCGATGATCGATGTCATCCCCATCATTGAAGACCCGGTTTTCGTGGGTGAAGAAATGATGAATGGTATTCTCAGCAATCATTTCACCTTCAAATTGAACGGCATTGGCGACACCTCCGGTTCTGTGGCCACGATCAACGAGGGCGAATACTGGTTAGCGGTGGATGGTCAGTACATCGTGCGCTACTCGCTGAAACTGGAGGTCCGCTCTGGGGCAGAAGGAACGGAAGGCGCGGAGGTTTCATACCTTGAATCCTATATGGACCTCACGGATGTGAATGTTCCGGTTTCCGTCACCCTCCCGCCAGAATGCTTCATTGTTGACGAATACGATTAGAATATACCAACAAAAATAACCGGCTTCCCTGTACAGGGAAGCCGGTTTCTTATGTAGTTCTGATAGTTACATGATATATTTTATCGTAATTATAGTATTTATAAGGACGATAAAATGAACGACCTAATCAGAAAATCACAAACAATGGATCCTGTCACCCCAGAAAGATTATTCCACTCCAGGCGCAAATTCCTAAAACTTGCGACCGCTTTCGGCACAGCCTACGCCCTGGCTGCCTGCGGCATAAACCCCACGGAAGATACCACTCCGACGCCCGCGCCAACCCTATCTATGCTGACCGATGCGCAGACCCCAATGGAGGAGTTCACCAAATTCCCTAATTTTTATGAATTCTCGATGAACAAATATGAAGCCATTGGCCTGTCACAAAACCTGAAGACCGAACCGTGGCCGATAGAGATCAGTGGTTTGATAAAAAAGCCGACGACGATTGACGTAGCAGACCTGATTCAGAAATACACATCAGAAGAACGCGTATACAGGTTGCGCTGCGTGGAGGGCTGGTCAATGGTGATCCCCTGGATGGGATTCCCGCTAAATAAGTTTCTGGCGGACCTGGAAATTAAAGAGAAAGCCCGATTTATCAAGTTCACCACCCTATTAGATCCCGAGCAGATGGCTGGGCAGAAGTTATCTCACTTCACGTGGCCGTATATAGAGGGTCTGCGCCTGGATGAAGCGCAAAACGACCTCACCCTGCTCGCCTGGGGAGTTTACGGAAAGGAACTTTCACCGCAAAACGGCGCACCCATCCGCCTGGTCGTACCATGGAAGTACGGGTTCAAGAGCATCAAATCCATCGTGAAGATCGAATTCGTCGAGGAACAACCTGTATCCTTCTGGCAGAAATCAGCTCCGAATGAATATGGTTTTTATGCCAACGTCAACCCCAACGTCGACCACCCGCGCTGGTCACAGGGCAGCGAATACCGCGTGGGTGAAACCGGTACCCGGCCGACACTGATGTTAAACGGTTATCAGGATCAAGTTGGTCACCTGTACGAAGGTCTTGACCTGGTGGAGAATTTCTGAGGAGTCTGTGTGAGAAAGAATCGTTTACGAACCTATGTGTACCTTCTGGGTGCAGTCATCCTTATCGCGCTACTGGCGGGCTACCTGGCAGGGTGGCTGGGTCAGTACCCGGTACGCGCAGCCCATTTGTTCACTGGCAGGACTGCCTTTATCTTCCTGCTCGCTTCTCTAAGTATCACCCCGCTCCGCACGCTTACCGGCAGTACAACCATCGGCCCCCTGCGTAAAGCGTTTGGTTTGAATGCCTTCTATTTCGCCGTGGTACACATGCTCATCCTATTGGTGCTGGATTACCGCCTTAACCTGACCGCGATTCTTGAAGCTTTCACTTACCGCGCATACATCTGGCCTGGCGCTGCGGCGTTCCTGATCCTGGTTGTGCTGGCGGTCACTTCTATTAAAAGTGTCAAAAAAGCGGTAAAGACAGCCTGGAAGAGGATCCACATGCTGGTCTACCCAGCTGGTGTGCTGGTGCTCGTACATTTCTCCTGGATCACCAACGGCAAGTTGATACCTGATGGTGAATTTAAAGCCATCCCGCTGCTCGCCGCGTTATACCTGGCTGCGCTCTTCATCCTGCGCCTGAAGCCGGTCAAAGAAGCCATTGTGCGCCGGCGGCTGCAGAAAGCTGGCGCATAGTGTATTAGCTGGTCATTTGACAGTGGTTTCTTTTAGGATATAATAACCCCCGAAGACTGGTCCACTAGCTCAATGGCAGAGCAACTGACTCTTAATCAGCAGGTTCGGGGTTCAAGTCCCCGGTGGATCACTAGATATAGGTGGTTTCCGAGTTGATAACCCCAGAATATGGGAATAAGGACCTGCTTTTTGGCAGGTCGTTTTGTTTAAGGTGCAACCTGGTGCAATATAAATTGTTCAATTTGATTCGGTTAATTAGAATTGAGAATAGAGTAGGGTTTTTAAATTTTTATAACCAATTAGAAAGCAAAAAATCGATTTTGGCCACCTATTGACATGTATTAAGCATATAAATTGCAGATATTAAGCAAAAATTTTCTGGACGGGTCGGTCCAGAAATTTAGCCAAACCATTTCGAATTTACGAAGAAACGCGTTTCATCCACTCCGATGTAGGTCGTCCCTATCAAGATGAAGTCGAGTCTCTCCACCTTTCTCATACTCGATTTTCTTGTTCATAAATCTGGAAAATTGTTGTTATACTTTGAATGCAGCTACGGGTTTTGATCACCTACAATTCTTAAAGTAGGTTGAAAACCTGATTGCTTTGTAGAAAGAATCAGGAATGCGTTTTGCCAAAACAAATGGGGTGCATGGCAAGAGACTTTGGTTCCAGACAATTCAAAACCCGTTAGAACATTGATGATACATGTCTGGTCATTGATTGTAAGCTCCAGGTGTTGTTAAATCCTGGATGACTTATTGACAGGATCAGGTTCAGAAACACCATTCGTTGGTGCCCCTGATCCTCGGAGTCTAAGGCTAATCAAGGGTATTCTGAGAGGAAAATATCATGTTTGAAAAAATCTTGTTACCACTTGATGGGTCTTCCCTGGCGGAACGGTGCATACCGCATGCGATCGAATTTGCCCGCATCTTCAACAGCAAAATCCTATTACTTAGCGTATTAGAATCTGAAACCATCGCAGATCAACTAAAACATACTGAACCACTGAACTGGCAGTTGCACAGAGCTAAAACAGAACTCTACCTGCATAACATCGCAAATCAGATTCGCTTATCACTTAACCTTTTGGAACTTGATGATGAATTAGATGAACAAGGACGCGTTACAGTAACTGTTTTGGAAGGGAAAATTGCTGAAAACATCGTCGATTTTGCCCACAAAGAAGCCATTGACCTGCTTGTAATTAGTTCCCATGGGTCAAGTGGGTTAAGCCGCTGGAATCTGAATAGCGTGACCACAAAGGTTGTCAGTTTAATATACAAACCTATTCTGATCATTCGCGGTTACCATGTAGAGGGAGCTGAATCCAGCCATCCTCGTTATGAGCGGATATTACTACCCATAGATTGTTCGCGCCGTTCAGAGTGCTCCTTGAACGCAGGAATCACTATCGCTAAAAGTTACCAATCCCACCTGATTTTGACCTCTGTAATAAAACCCCCTGAAATTTCTGCTGTTGATCCTTACAACCAGGAACTTCAATTGTTGAATGAACAGTTTATGGATCTCTCTCGCAAGACGGTACAACGGTACATGGGTGAAATATCCCAAAGGTTGGGAGTAGAAAATGAAATTCGCATAATCGAGCATCACAGCGTTGTTCAGGCGATTATTAACCTGGCAAAAGAAGAAAACGTAGACCTGCTCATCTTCTGTGCCCATGGACACACAGGAGAGTCAAGTTGGCCATTTGGTACCGTGGCTCGGAGTTTCATAGAATACAGCACGAAACCGGTCCTGGTAATCCAGGATCTTACTCATTTGCATGTACTGCCTACGGATGCTTCGCAAGCTTCTGAAATGTACTGGAGCCGAGAGTAATGTCTGATAAGACTACTCCCGGGACAAATAACGAAAGACATTTCGATAATGAACGTCCCTTCGTTGAAACCCTGGTACAACAATATCAAAGAGCAACCATCATACCTTCGCGTAAACGATCCAGGTTACCCGACCTGGTAAAAAACAACCTCAAATCTTTTAATGTATGGATCGACGAGGCTTATCGGTATTACCAGGAATTATCTACCTCCGACAATAATATCAGTCTCACCGCGGAGTGGCTCCTTGATAATTTTTACATCCTGCAGCAAGCTTTCCTGTTGATCCAGGAAGATATGCCGCCTGGTTACCAGGAGCAACTTCCAAGGTTAACGGAATTTCCTTATAAAAATTTTCCGCGAATATTTGCCTTGATCCGTAACCTGCTTCATCGACAACGCTACCTGCTGGAATTGGAAGACATCCGGAAAACGCTTAACGAGTTCCAGGAACAAGTACCACTCACGATGGGGGAGCTGTGGGCAATTCCAATCTTTATCCGTTTTGGTTTAATTGAAAAGTTAGCATATATTCTCTTTAATGATATTAAACCTGGAGAACAGCCCAATTTTCAAAAATTACCACCCATTTTCCCCGGGATTCTTTTATCTGCATCAGAAGAAACGCAAGTCGGAGCAAAAGACCAGGCGGAGACTGTTGCCAATGTCATACGCAGCCTACGTGTGATTTCTGAAAGCAATTGGGAAGATATTTTTGAATCCCTCAGCCTGGTGGAGAAAACCCTACGCCAGGATCCTGCTGGTATTTACCCCAACATGGACTTTAAAACACGAAACCTGTACAGGGGAGAAATCGAAAAGCTTGCCAAACTAACCGGTGAGGATGAGAGCCAACTGGCGAATTCCCTACTTAATCTATGTCAGCAATCCAAACCTGTTGATATCAATATCAAACCTGCCCTTCTGGTACCGGAACATATCGGTAACTACCTCATCGGGAAGCAGCGCAAGAAATTTGAAGATGTCATCGGTTATCAACCTGGCATGAAAACACGCATTGATCGACAGGTAAAAACCTGGAATAAACTACTTTATCTTGGTGGCATCTCACTCATTGCTGTAGGAATAATCGGTATCGTTCTACTACTTACTCACAAAATGGCATTATTTGAATCTTTAGGTTTTTTTCAGATTCTATTAATGTTCGTCTTGACGCTATGTTTGATCCCGCCTGCCTTTATCATCGCTAACCACCTGGTCAATATCAGTTTGAACGCCTTCACCTCACCAACCCTGCTCCCCAAAATGGATTTTAAGGAGACGGTCCCTCAGGCATATCAAACCCTGGTGGTCATCCCAGGGATGATATCCAATTCCAAAGACATCGAAAACCTGGTGCGTCAGATCGAAATTCACTACCTGAGCAATCCACAACCAGGGCTCAAATTTGCCTTGCTCACTGACTTTTCAGACGCAGATAGTCAAACCCGCCCGGAGGATGAAAGCCTGGTTAACGAAGCATTCACGGCGGTAGCAGACCTGGATAAACAATACCAGCAGGATTGTAATGAAAGCGAGCAAAGGTTTTTCCTTTTTCACCGCCACCGCCTGTGGAATCCATCTCAGGGTAAGTGGATGGGTTGGGAGCGAAAACGAGGAAAGCTTCATGAACTTGGTCTTTTCTTGCGTGGTGACAACAACACCTCATTCTTCACGCTCAGCGCAAATGAAAATGTCCGTAAACAGATAGGACCTATTCAATATGTGATCACGGTCGATGCAGATACTGTACTACCGCCTGGGTCAGCCGTACGCATGATCGGCACCATAGCGCACCCCCTTAATAAAGCCAGGTTTGATCCCGTAACCGGACGCGTTGTTTCGGGGTATACCATCCTTCAGCCGAGAGTCGATATCAATCCGCGTAGTGCCAACCAGACCTGGTTCACCCGCATTTTTGCCGGGGATACCGGCCTTGATCTTTACAGTCATGCCGTGTCAGATGTTTACCAGGATCTTTTTGGGGAAGGAATTTTTGTTGGCAAAGGCATCTACGATGTGGATGCCATGATGCAAAGCGTCGAGAACCATATCCCCGAAAACACTCTTCTCAGTCACGATCTGCTTGAGGGTATTCTTGGTCGCGCCGGGTTAATCAGTGATATCACCTTGATCGAAGATTACCCCCAGAATTATTACGAACAGGTTTCCCGTCAACGCCGTTGGATCCGCGGGGATTGGCAACTTCTCCCGTGGCTATTAAAACCTGCCAGGTTTGGTGTCAGCTTTTCCAGCATAAGCTATTGGAAAATAATTCACAATTTACTGCGATCTCTTCTCTCTCCAGCGCTCATGGTCACCCTACTTCTGGGAATTGCTTTCATACCAGGTCTGGCATGGTTGTGGATCTTGATCCTATTAGTTTCATTCGGTATTCCGCTTGTCAACGCCCTGGTCAATAGTATTACCCAGACCCTGCAAAGTATGCGCCGCAAGGCCATCTGGCCTTCCCTGTGGCCTGTATTTATGCGCTGGTTGTTTGCCATTGCTTTCCTCCCTTATGAAGCCTATTACGCCATTGATGCAATTTTTGTAACGCTATACCGGCTATTTATCTCTCACCGTAAAATGCTTACCTGGACAACCGCCGAGCACGCGTCCGAATTGTTTCGCTCCAGGACCATTCAAAATGAAGCCTGGATCAAGCTAAGCCTTTCCGCCATTTTTGCGGTCATTTTTTTACTGGTAGCCCAATTAGAATCCCTGCTGATGGATCGAACAACCATTCTCTTGCAGATGCCAGTTCTACCCATCATCATCCTTTGGGTTTTTTCCTCCGTGATTGTTAAGTTGGTCAATCGACCGCTTCCCAACCCAAAGAGTGAAGCTCCTTTCGAGGATGTTCAATTTTTACGGCTAATTGCCCGCCGCACCTGGAATTTCTTTGAGAATTTTGTTGGACCGCAGGATCACTGGCTCCCTCCGGACCATTTTCAGGAAACACCCAACCAGATCATTGCTCATCACACATCTCCATCAAATATCGGTTTGTTTCTCACTTCCGCCATAGGAGCTTATGACCTTGGTTACTTTGACCACCTTGGGTTGGTAGCTCGTCTGGAAACCACGATGAATACCCTGACGCAGTTGGAGCGGCATCGTGGACATTTTCTAAACTGGTATAACACGCAGACACTTGAACCCCTGCTGCCCCGCTATGTATCCACCGTTGACAGCGGAAACCTGGCGATCAGCCTGATCGTTGTTTCTCAGACGTGCAAAACAATTTTGGAAAAACGGGTTTTTCGTCGGGAAATATGGGAAGGCTATATGGATAACCTGGCCAGCCTGCAAGAGGTTCTCTCAAGTATCAAGAGAGCCCACGCTGAGCTTCAAATCGATGCGCTCCTGCTATCGATCACAATTATGTTAAATAGAATCCGTGCTGTAAAAGACACCCCTCTACAGTGGTACCCGACTTTTACCTTTATCGGTTCGAACTTTTGGCCGAACCTTTCAATTAACCTTGGCAATTTTATCTCGAGCATGCCAACCAATATTGAGATGGAAAATATCGTCCGGCTACAGGAGGTTATCCAGGGAATAGAAAAAAACTATAACGCGATACAAAACACCATCAATGAACTGGTCCCCTGGATCCCATATATTGAAAGTATTCCCGGTGTGCTTCAACAGGATATTTGTCGCACCCAAATTGATAACCTGAAGGACCACCTGCCTTATAATCCGCACCTCTTCCAGATCCCGAAACTCATTCCGACTGCCTTAGTACTAATCGGGCAACTCCTAAAGGATTTGAAGGGAACAACCACTTCGACTGATCCCTTGAATAATTCGGTCCAGGAAGCATACTCCTGGGTGGATGGATTGCAGAAAGCCCTGCTGAAGGCAAACAACAATGTCATCCAGCTTCAAGATAAATTTAAAGACCTTGAAAACCAAACCAATCAATTTATCGATGACATGGACTTCGTTTTTCTTTACAATTCATCACGTCATGTATTCCATATTGGTTTTAATCTTGAAACAGGCCAACTGGACAATAATTACTACGACCTCCTCGCTTCAGAAGCAAGAATCACCTCCCTGTTTGCCATTTCCAGGGGTCAGGTTCCCCAATCGCACTGGATGCATCTCGGTCGTCCAATCACGCAGGTAAATGGAGATTACGCTCTGTTATCCTGGAGCGCGACCATGTTTGAATACCTGATGCCCATACTTTACTTTCAATCGCATGTGAATACACTGCTTCAGAAGAGCGTTGTGACAATGGTGAAATACCAGCGAGCTTATGTCCACTCCAAAAGGGTCCCCTGGGGCATCTCTGAATCAGGTTTCTATCAATTTGACACCAATATGAATTACCAATACCGCGCCTTTGGTGTACCGGCATTAGGTTTTAAACGCGGCCTGTCTGATGACCTGGTGATCGCGCCGTACGCTTCATTCATGGCAATCAAATGGGCCCCTTCGGCAGTTGAGGAGAACACGCAAGACTTGATCTCTCACGATGCTTACGGACCATATGGTTTTTATGAATCCATCGACTTTACGCAGAACCGATTAAGCGCCGGAAAAAAATATGAGGTCATCCGGGAGTATATGTCCCACCACCAGGGGATGATCCTAATGGCACTGGTCAATTACCTGCGCGATGATATTATGGTGCGTCGTGTCCATCAGGATCCCCAGATCCAAAGTGTGGAAATGCTGCTGCATGAACAGGTACCCACCGGGGTACCACTCCTTATGCCAGATGAACAGGAAACCAGGGGAACACGCCGCATCAACGACGCCCCGGTGGAGATCGCACCCTGGGTGGAACCTGTCACATCCCCTGCTCCGCGTATGCACTTGCTATCCAACGGATCTTTTAGCACCATGCTCTCCAATCGCGGTGGCGGGTTCAGTCGTTGGAAGAACACTGACCTTACCCGCTGGCGCGCAGATGGTGTCCTTGATCCCTGGGGCACCTGGATCTACATACAAGACATGCAAATAAAGGAGGGAAGATCAGGATATGCGACCTGGTCTGCTGCTCCTCAGCCTATCCCGGGTAATCCGGATGATACGCAGGTAAACTATTTTGCTCATATGGCGGTTTTTAAGCGCACGCAAAATGAGTTGACGACCACCATGGAAATTACGGTCGCGCCTGATGATCCCCTGGAGATCCGTCGCATTCACTTGATCAACAACGCGGCTTCTCCACGACATTTACGGTTAACATCCTATGGTGAAGTAATTCTCAATCATCAGGCTGCAGATACTCGACATCCTGCTTACAACAAGCTTTTCATTGAATCTGAATATGTCCCTGAACTTAATTTGTTGATCTTCGAGCACCGCAAGAAAAATGCTGCAGAACAACCTGTTTTCCTTGGACACATGCTCACAACAAAAGAGACTCGATCCCGTAAAAACGAAAACCTCCCGGTCAGATTTGAAACCGATCGCAGAGCATTTATCGGTCGCGAACACAATATGCGCAACCCTTACGCACTCCAGTCCAAGGCTTACCTATCGGGTTCTGCAGGATCCACCCTGGACCCTGTCTTTTCACTCGGAAGAGAAATCTATCTGAGACCTCATGATACATTTTCCTTAGCCTACGTCACCTTTACGGCGCCTACCAGGGAGGCTCTGCTCAAATTGGCGCAACGCTACAAGACCTGGACGAAAATTGATGATACCTTTCTACAATCAAATGTAACCAGCCTGATCTGGCTGGGAAGACAAAAGATCGAAAGAGATGAACTTAAATCAGACCTTGACCTGCTTTCTTTACTGGTTTACCCGCTTGGTCAGAAAAGAGCTAATCCGGGAACTCTTTCAAAGAATGTCCTCAACCAGGCAGGCCTGTGGAGATTCGGGATCTCAGGTGATTACCCCATCATCCTGCTTGAACTCAATGACCCACAGCACCTTAACCTGTTGGTGGAGGTGGTCCAGGCCCAATCCTTCCTCCGTTCGCGCGGATATGAGGCTGACCTTGTGGTGTTGAACACACAGCCCAGTATGTACACTTCTGAATTGAATGAAATGATGATGCGTAGAATCCGCTTGATCGAGGCTGATCATTGGATCAATCAACGCTCAGGCATCTTTATCCGCTCAGCTGATCAAATGCAGTTAGAAGAACAGGTCTTGTTAAGATCCGTCGCCAGGGTGCTGTTACGGGGTAATCGTGGTACATTGACCGAACAACTACGAGTGAATTTCAACCCGCTTGCGGTTCTACCCTCATTGTTTCAGACCCAGTCCTCCCGACGAGACCTGCCTGCTCCGTTCCCGTGGGAGTCAAAACCGCTTGGTCCACTTCAGTTTTTTAATGGTTTCGGTGGTTTTTCCGCGGATGGAAAAGAATATGTCATCCACCTCCCTCCCGGGAAAACGACGCCAGCCCCCTGGGTAAATATTATCGGCTATCCTCATTTTGGTTTCATGGTCACCCAATCTGGCAGTCAGACAAGTTGGGCAATCAACAGCGGTGAGAATCGCATCTCTCCCTGGTCCAACGACCCTGTGAGTGATCCATCCGGCGAAGTGTTGTATCTTCGTGATGAAGAGACTGGTGATATCTGGACGCCAACTCCACGACCAACTCCGGCACCTCAGGCTCACCGGGTACGACATGGTGCTGGTTACAGTGTATTTGAATCCGAATCCCATGGACTGCAACAGGAAATGACCGTCTTTGCCAGCCCTGAGGACCCAATCAAGATTATCCATCTGAAAATCAAGAATTCACTGAACGAAAACCGCCGTCTCACAGCCACGTATTATCTGGAATGGGTGCTGGGAACAACCCGTGAAGATACTAATGCGACCCTTATTCCTAAATACAACCCCAGGTATTCGATGCTTCAAGTGCGTAATCCTTACCATACTGAGATGGGAAAACAGATCGTATTCCTGATGGCGAACCGCACACCGCATGGCTTTACCACCGATCGTTTGGAATTCCTGGGCAGTGGCGGATCAATTGAAGATCCTGCAGCGTTGCATCGGATAGGGCTCTCCAACAACGTCGCGCTCGGTATTGACTCCTGTGCAGCCTTGCAGTTGCATATTGACCTGCTGCCTGGTGGAAGCGGCGAGGTCTATTTTGTAGTGGGTGATGCCAACAATGAAGAACATCTCATCTCTCTGGCAAAAAAATACCGGGATCCTGCCATGGTTACTTCTACCCTCAACGAGACGCATGCCTTCTGGGACAACCTGCTCACTCGCATCCAAGTTAACACGCCTGACCCGGCTGCCAACCTGATGCTCAACCGCTGGTGGCTTTATCAAACCCTTTCGTGTCGCATCTGGGGGCGGAGTGGTTTTTATCAATCCAGTGGTGCCTTTGGCTATCGAGATCAGCTTCAGGATGTCCTTGCACTACTCAATATCGACTCCACCATCACCAGGAGCCAGATCCTCAATGCCGCTCAACATCAATTCGAAGAAGGCGATGTTTTACATTGGTGGCATCCCCCAACAGATCGGGGAGTGCGCACACGTATCTCAGATAATTTGATCTGGCTTCCTTACGTAGCTTCACTTTATGTTACCGCCACAGGGGATTCATCGATATGGGAGGAAAAACTTCCCTTCTTGAAAGCGCCCCCGCTGAATCCAGGGGAGATGGAACGATATGGTCGAATACGACCGTACCCGCCGGTCTTATACGCTTTTTGAACATTGCCAGCGTGCTCTACAAAAAGGCAGCACCAGCGGGTCACACGGCCTTCCTTTAATTGGTTCGGGCGACTGGAACGATGGTTTTAATTTGGTAGGAAGTCAGGGGAAAGGAGAAAGTACCTGGTTGGCATGGTTTTTAATCGATACGCTTAAACGTTTTGCCACAGTCTGCGAGCAACGCGGTCTACAAACAGAGGCTAATGCGTATCGTGATCAGGCAGACGCTTACACCCGGGCTCTCGAAGAACATGCCTGGGATGGTGATTGGTATCTCCGTGCCTATTATGATGATGGTACCCCACTCGGGAGCCATGACGCTGAAGAATGCCAGATCGATGCGATTGCGCAATCCTGGTCTGTCCTCAGCGGTGCAGGTGACCAGAAACGAAGCCTGCGATCTATGAACATGGTTTGGGAGCGGTTGACAGACATCGACAACAACCTCAGCCTGCTCTTTGCCCCACCCTTCGATAAAACTTCCGACAACCCCGGTTACATCAAGGATTATCCGCCAGGTGTTCGTGAAAACGGAGGGCAGTACACCCATGCTGCTGCCTGGACAGCCTGGGCATATGCGGACATGAGAGACAGCGAGCGCGCCTGGCATCTTTTTGACATTCTCAACCCCATCTACCAGGCTGATAATGAGAAACGGGCAAACCAGTATCGTGTAGAACCTTATATCAGCGCTGCTGACATATACAGCCAGGGTGCAAAGTTGAGAAGAGGAGGCTGGACCTGGTATACCGGTTCAGCGGGCTGGCTCTACCGCCTTGGAATTGAGGGATTGCTTGGACTGCACAGGGAAAATAACCTTTTACGTGTGGATCCGGTTATTCCGTCCCGATGGGATGGTTTTACGATTCAGTACCGTTATCTTAATACTGACTACCGAATCAAGGTAAGGAATCCTAAACACGTATCCTATAAAGTTGAGAAAATCATGTTTGACGGGAAGATGGTGGATGGAAAAGTCATTACCCTTATGGATGATGGCACTGACCATGATATAGAGATAATCATGGGAGATTGATTAAGTCATTGTTATTAAACTTCAGACTGATCATAGACTCTTAACATTCTTTTGCTATCTGATTCATTCAGGTTATTGAGGGTGTGATCAAAACGAGGTAGGTAACGAACTGATGGTATTCTTTCTTCTATTTTTAATCTTATTAATTTTTGTGAATGATCTAATACTGTCGGGGAAAAATCCTTTTTATCGATAGCCAGTTTCCAGGTTATTTGTTGGAGAGTAAATTTCTCATGAGCGTGATGGAAAAAAATTAAACCAAGTAACGGTGCGCTTACTTGATCCAATGGGTGGATGAATGATCAAGCAATAAGTCATCATGGTTTTTACCTAAATTGATAACATAGATAATATATAGAATATCCCTCGTACTATCTACTAATCAAAATCTATACAATAAAAAATCTCAGAAGGATGTAATGTTAACTGACCCCTCCAGACAATTAGATGTCTGACATCTAAACCAATGAATATACATCTCTAAGCCGATAAAGATCCTGTAAAGTGCTATACAACGTTAAATTACGCAAAATCAATATCAAATTAAGTTGGTTATTGACACAGCGCAAAAAATTCGCTATTATATTCTTAATTAGATGTCAGACCTTAGACGATGATTTCTTACACAAGGTCAGACGACAGATGGTGCTCTTTCCTAACGGAGGTGCCAAATCCCAATTTTCTAAATCAAAGAACAACTAGACCATCAATATCAAATAACTAATTCACAGGGAGAATACCATGCACAAAATTAGAATTTCAGTACTTCTTTCGTTGTTAGTATTAACCAGTATGATACTGGCCAGTTGTGCCCCGAAGGCAACGCCTGCCCCAGCAGTAGACGCATGCAAAACCTACAAAGCTGGCTCTGTGGAATTCCAATCCAACCCATTTTATGATGAGTTATACAAGGGTCTCAAGGAAAGCACAGACGCAACAGGCGGCGAACTTCTACGTTCTGTATCTGGCGGAGATTTAAAAAAAGAACTGGCTGCCGTTGAAGATTTCATCGCGCAGGATATTGACGTGTTATTCATCAGCGCAACCGATCCTGTCGGTAGTATGGAAGCAGTTCGCAAGGCCAATGAAGCCGGGGTTCCAGTCATCTTTGTCGCTCTTGGACCAGCCGATGATCAGGAAGTGGAGTATGTGACGTTCATCGCCTCCAATGATTACTCAGCCGCCACCGAAGTGGCCGAATACATTCTAAAGCAGATTGACTTTAAAGGCGACGTTGTCCTGGTTGATGGCCCGCAGGTGTCAGTCGTATTGCAGAGGATGAAAGCATTCAAGGATGTTATCGCGAAATATCCAGATGTCAGGCTTGCCGGACAGGCGATGAAAGAAGAAGTAACAATTCCTGCAAATGCCACAATGATTGAAAATCTTCTTACGGCAGCACCAGAAACTAAAGCGATTTTGGTATATGCGGGTTATGGTATACCAGCAGCCGCGACGGTTCTGCCTAACCTTGGAAAAACGGATGTCTATGTCGGTGAAATTGACGGCATCCCGGAAGAGATAGAATTGCTGGCGAGCGGAGCTGTTCTTGGTGCTACTGCCCAGCAGCAACCTTTCCTATTCGGAAAAACAGCTGTGGATGCCTGGATGAAATTCTGCGAAGACCCGAACAGAACAGACATTCCTGAATTCACCGAGGTTCCAACTCTTCTCATAACTAATGAGAACGCGAAGGACTTCCTCCAACCATAAGAAATCTCAAAAAAGGATAAGTGCCGCGTAATAACTTTTATCCTTCCGTCATGTAATGCAACAGTAACCCATGAGTCTCCGTGACAAAGAGACTTATGGGTTACTAATAACCGAAAAATCGTTGTCAGGTGGTCCACTAAATCGAGGGCTGAATTAATGACCGAAACAATTTGTGAGATGCAACACATTGATAAAGTCTTTCCTGGTACTCAAGCGCTTAATGATGTTGACTTCAGAATCAAGCCCGGAGAGATTCATGCCCTTATTGGAACAAACGGTTCTGGCAAATCGACATTAGCTAATATCCTTGCAGGTACATTTCCCCAGACACGAGGAGAGATTTTTTACAAAGGTGAAAAGGTCTCTTTCAACCACCCATCCCAAGCTATGAATATCGGAATTATCCTAATTCATCAGGAATTGAAACTAATGCCAGAAATGGTAGTGTCGGAAAATATTTTTTTCGGAAGATTTCCGAAATATAAAAAATACCCGGTGATCAACTGGAAAGAAATGAACAGAAGGGCATCAGAAATTCTTCATGGTCTCGGTAGCAACATTGACCCGACTAGAAAAATATCAGAGTTGTCTGTGGCTGAAATGCAACTCGTAGAGATCGCAAAAGCCCTTTCTAAAGAAGCAAAAATCTTAATCATGGATGAACCCACCGCGAGTCTCACGTTTGAAGAAGTAAAATCGCTATTTAAAGTAATGAATGACCTTAAGAAAAAGGGCCTGGCGATCATTTATATTTCTCACAGATTAGAAGAAATTCTTGAAATGTCAGACCGCATCACCATACTAAAAGACTCAAAACGGGTGACCACAATAGAAAATTCTCCCGAATTAACAAAAGAGCATCTGGTGAGGCTGATGATCCCTGAAGAGAAATCGCAGCTGGCAGTAAAAGAAGAAGCGAAAGAAACCGAAAGACCAATCATTTTTACGGCAAGAAACGTGAGCTATTCAAATAAGGTAAATAATTTTAATTTTGATCTTCGAAAAGGTGAGGTACTAGGAATTGCTGGCCTAATGGGTGCAGGCCGGACAGAGTTATTGAAGTGTATATTTGGGGCATTAAAAACAAGAAGCGGTGAGTTTCAACTCTACGGAAAACCTTACAAGCCGAAAAACCCTGAAACTGCTTTTAAGCACCGCATTGCGCTCATTTCAGAAGATAGAAAAAGAGAAGGCCTTGTTTTATCTATGTCGATTACGGATAATATGCTATTCCCCAATCTCGCAAATTTTTCTGTTGGCCCGTTTATCAAGAAAAAAGTGGCTTTTGGAAAAGTCAAGGATCAGGCAGACCGATTGAACTTGAGGTACGAAAAGTTATCCACGAATACCAGCAGCCTTTCTGGCGGTAACCAACAAAAGGTTGTTTTAGGGAAATGGCTCCTGGCTAACAGTGATGTGATATTGATGGACGAACCCACACGAGGCATAGATGTGGGATCAAAAACAGAAATCTATGATCTCGTCGATAAGTTATCCAGAATTGGTAAAAGTGTCATATTCGTTTCGTCAGAACTTGAAGAGGTGAGAAAAGTTAGCGACAGGATCATCGTCATGTACAACGGACAGAATGTCCATGAATTTGAACAAATCCCCACACTGGAGGAGATAATGCAATATGGAACAGGAGCAGCAAGTGGTAATCAATGACAATGAAATGAGCAAGGAAAAACGAATCCTCAACCGGGCAATTTCATTTTGGGGGTCAATAAGAAGAGTTTTTGGAAAGCTTGGACCAATAGGTAGTGTCTTACTTGCTAATATCCTGCTTATAATAATCCTCAGCTTTCTCAGCCCCTACTTCTTTAAAATTACCAATATTACCAACATTTTCAGGCAATCTGCACCATTAGCGATGGTTGCACTTGGAATAACGATTGTAATAATATCTGGTGGTATAGACTTGTCTGTTGCGGCAGGTATCAGCTTAACCAGTGTGTTGCTTTCAATGTTTCTTGTTGACTTTGGTATTCCTCTTCCAATCACGCTGGTGCTTGTATTCGGGTTGGGTATACTCCTTGGGCTTTATAACGGTATTCTCATCACTATCTTGAAAATTCCCCCCATTATCGCCACACTTTCAAGTGCAATCGTATTTGGTGGGATTGCATATACAATAACACAGGGATACAGCATTAATCTTCCCGTTGATAGCGCGATTAAATTCCTTGGGGGAGGCAAAATCTGGCAAATCCCCGTATCTATAATAATAGTTGTGGTTGTCTATTACCTTACACATTTATTCCTCAAGAATACGGGTTTTGGCCGGATAGTCTATGGGCTTGGTGGTAATGCTGAAGCTGTATATTTGTCCGGGATTTCTGTTAGGAAATTCACTTTGTTAATTTACATGCTTTGTGGTTTATTTACAGCTTTCGCAAGTATTCTTCTTACAGCAAGGGTCGCAAATGGCCATCCAAATGGCGGTGGCGGAATGGAGATGGATGCCATTGCGGCAGTTGTGCTGGGTGGGACAAGTATCTTTGGCGGTAGTGGTAATGTATGGGGTACACTGATTGGTGTGCTGACAATGACCATTATTGTAAATGGTTTAACCCTTCTCAATATAAATCCATACATCCAGTTAATCGTCAAAGGACTGGTAATTGCAGCTGCCGTCGGTATTACCAGCATAAGGATAGCAAAAAAATGAGAAACCGAAAAATTATGCTTTTATAAATCTTGCATAAGTTTAAAGGAATTAGAATGCATAAAGAAATTTAAAAACCGGGATTGGTTTTGGAAATGAACAAAAGATGTACATCACATAATTAGAACCAAAGGAGGAAAAGATGTTAAAAGTTGGCATTTCGGGTTACCAGATTTGGTATCACTCCATCGTTTTTGCAGAAGAACTGCAAAAGTCCAGCACAATGAAGGTAGTAAGCGTTTTTGATATCAACCCTGTATTTGCAAAAAGGCTTGGTGAGGCTGCCGGAGGTGCAAAGGTATTTACCAATATCGATGAGTTTATTGATTCAGGCCTCGATATGGTAATTATGGCTGGTCTTCCTTCGACCAAACTTGCGGAGATCAGGAAGTACGCAGCAGCTAAGATTCATGTATTAATCGATAAACCTGTAGCCACCACATCTGCTGATGCGTTAGAAATCGCAAATGTTTGCAACAGAGCAAATGTGAAGGCAATGGTAGGCTATAACCTGCATTCAGCTCAGACCCTTCAACAAGCTCATGATATTTTAAAGAGAAGGTAAACTAGGAAAACCTGTTTACGCAATATTTGCCTATGATGGTCCTATGCTCCAAGAGACCGAATGGAGTACAAAGCCTGGCTGGCTCATGGATCCAAAAGAGAATATGAGTTATTGGTTCATTCATGTAGATCACGGGATTGATGCACTAATGTGGTTATTAGACGCTAAATTTACGGATGTCTATGCTCAACTAGAGAATCTGACCCATCATGATATACATGATAATACGGATTGGGGGGTTGGCTTGTTTACATTGGACAATGGTGTGAAAGCCATATTGAAATGCGATGGAATTGCGCCTGCTCCTTTTGAAATACTGAATCTACGCATCATTTGTGAAAAAGGCGCACTCGTATTTGATTATTTCCCCGAACCAAAACTGCAGGTAACAGGCAATGAGTTAACATGGGGTAAAGTTTGGGAATACACTTGCCAGGACGACCTAAGAAATGGCATGGCGAAAATGGCTGAGAGATTTGCCTCATACATAATCGAGGGTAAACCGGTTCCAAAATATGAGAGTGTGGAAATCGCAGGTTACCGTCTACTAAAAACCGCAGAGGCAGCACATAAATCCAACGACGAGAAAAAGCTGGTAAACATCCGTTACGACGTATAAGTCCACATAGTCGATTATTAAGGATCAGGCAAAGTAATTATTACTGGCTTTGAAGAAATTTGATTAAGGGGGGGATGAATTGAACCACTTATTAACAGAAACGAAGCTGGGTAGACGCGTCTACCCAGCTTCGTTAGGTTTATTCTATTGTGTTCAGTTGGTCCGCAGATATTTTTCCGACTGTTGATTCCGTATTTATGTTTGAAAAAAACCATATGTCCACATCAAGAATTCATCAAAGCATTAGTCTTGCGCTAACTGCAAACGAATATCCTTATGATTGGATGTGTCAGTTCTGGTCTTACTTAAAAACCAAATCTTTTACGCCCCGGGTTGTGAGATCGACTGCACCCACTGGCCTTCTCCACCAGCCTCTTCCAGGCGAGTGCGCAATTCCACCATCACTCCCTGTAGTTGATGAGTGGTGTCAAAATATGCCCACTTAGACCCTACATGCATTCCAGTGCCGCTGGCGATGTTTTCGATCCCGGCTTCGATCATCGCTTTGACACCTTTATCGAACCCGGGAATAGTCAGTCGGAAATGATGCAAGCCCGGTCCGTGTTCTCTCAGAAAATCGCTGTAAATATTTTGACCTTCCAGGGGTTGAACGATCTCGAGTTGGATCTTACCCACCGTGACGAATGCCAACAGTAGGCGGTAATTACCCGGTTGCCCGTGATAAGTGGCTTGCGGGTCCACCCCTTCCAGCGGCCATTCGAATATGCGGAAAGGCCCAATACCAAACAGCCGGGAAAGTTCCTGGGTGAAGGCGTGCACATCATTCACCACAATCCCAATTTGATCCAGTTCTGCATCGCTAATCAAGGATTGAGATTCTGTCATACGCTCCTCTAATCTCGTGCCTTACAACCGTGCACGGATTTCATCCGTGGCATAGTTGACCGGTATTCCTTTTTCTTTCTTCTCGATGAAATTGAGCACTACCTTTCTTACGGCATCCGCTATGTCATCGAGGTCCTGTTTTTCCAGCAACGGGTGAACACTGGCGAGCCAGAAGACCTCATCGCAGGCTTTCTCGGCTACCGGGCACAAGCCTTCATGGTAGTCCACTTCACCTTCATACCATGGGCATTCAAACGGGCATTTGGTACCGCCGTAACCCGCTTTATTCACAAACAACGGTTCAAGATGTTGCGGGATCATGTAGCGAGTTGTGCTAAGGTAGTTCAGGTTATAGGTTCCTTCGGCAGCCAAAGCGATTGCAAAGTTGAGCATATCTGCCCCCAGAACCTCTGGGTTGACCCTGATGACATAGTAGAAAAAGACCCTTTCACCGTAAGGTACTTCAGGTGGAAGCGTGATACCCGGCAGATCCTTTAATTTTTCGTTGATATAGTGGGCGTTTTCAGTTCTTTTTTTGTTTATGTAATCCAGGCGATTAATTTGTTGGATTCCTACCGCGGATTGAAATTCAGTGGTGCGATAATTTGTACACGGCAGGCTCCAATGATATTTTGACGCTGCTCCTTGCGATTTCTTACGCCCAAAGTCCATAAACCCCCACATTTTATCGAAAAGGTCATCGTCATCGGTTACCACAAAACCACCCTCACCTGTGGAGATGATCTTCCCGGTTACCGTACTGAAGGATCCAACGTGACCCACTGTTCCGACATATTTTCCTTCATAGCGCCCGTGGTATTTGGCACCAATAGATTGGGCAGAATCCTCCAGGACGTACAGATTATATTTTTCCGCGATATCCATGATCGGCTCTATGTTGATGGGCGTTCCAGTGATCGACACCGGAATAATTGCCTTCGTGCGCTTTGTCACTTTTTTAAGCACGTCATCCGGATCGAGGGTTAAAGTCACCGGGTCTACGTCCGCAAAAATCGGAATGGCATTTTGTTCAAGCACACAGGTGTCAGACGCCACAAATGTATACGGTGTAACGATCACCTCGTCACCCGGTCCAATGCCCATGGCTGCCAGGGCAATATGCAAAGTTGTCGTACCGCTCGTTACGGCAATGGCGTGCTTGACTTTTAGTTTTTCAGCAATTAGTTTTTCATATTCAATCGTCACCGTTCCACGCCTGATCCGTGAGGATTTCATCACGTCCACAACAGCGTTCAACTCCTCATCAGTGAAATAATCCGTTTCCACGATCGGGTTCTTGCTTCGTACTGGCGTACCACCATCAATCGCTAATTTCTCCATGACCTATACTCCTGTGATTCATCTTGTTTTTCCATGAGATGTATGACAATTAGAAACATCTTGATTTGCACCATCAGTATAACAATTACAAAATGCTGTGTCAAGCCCCGTATTTACAGTCAAAACACCTGTTATTGAGGTGATTTTCGTTGCTTATTGACAAAACCGAAAAAAATCGTTATTATAAAATGTGTAAGATGTCATACCTTTGACGGGAAAACAAATGGATCTTCCAGTTAAATTTGAGCCCATTTCGTTATGGAGTAAAGACGCGCCAGAAGGTATGCAATTGACGCAGCGCGTAACCGAATACCTGCGCAAGATGATCATGGATGGCAAACTGCCGCCAGAAACCCAGTTACCCAACGAACCAGACCTCTCAGCCTATCTCAATATCAGCCGCTCCACAGTGCGCTCGGCATTAGCCATCCTGGAGCAAGGCGGCTTCATTCAACGTCGCTGGGGGGTTGGCACTTTTGTTGCCAAGAACCCGCCCACCTATAACAACTTAAGCCTCAATTCAGGTGTTACCCAATTGATCCGCTCCTCTGGCGCGGAACCTGGTAGCGCAGAATTTTTGATGACTACCCGCCCTGCCAGCGAGCGGGTTTCAACCCAGCTTTCTATAGAACTCGGAGCGCCGACCCTGGTAATTGAACGCGTCAGGTTAGCCAATGAGAACCGCGCGGTCTTCACTGTCGACGCTCTTCCCCTCAGCCTATTCAAACAGCCGACCGGCGATATCCCGCTGGATGAGTTCGAGAAAAGCCTCCAGGAACAACAGTCTGTCTACACCTTCCTGCGCCAACGCCTGTCGCTGGAAATCCATCATGGCATCGCCTGGATCCGCCCGCTGTCGGCTGAAGAATACATCGCAGACAAGCTACAAATCCGCGTGGGAAGCAACATATTACACATTGAGCAAGTCGATTTTGATTTCAACGGAGAACCCGTGGCATTGTCAGACGAATACTACGTGGCTGACGCTTTCAGGTTCTATATTTATCGATCAAGTCAAGGAGTTTACTAATGGGCAGTGAGTCTACAAACAGGTATGCGGGTGAGTTGGCAGGAAAGGTGGCTTTGATCACCGGCGCGGCGTCAGGTATCGGACTGGCCATCACCCGCCGGTTCATCAAAGAGCAAGCCCTGGTCGCCATGGTTGATAGAAACGTTGAATTATTGGAACAATCAAAAAATGAGCTCCTGCAATCAGACCCTGAAGCCCGGATCTTAACCGTGCCTTGCGACATCACCAATGAAGAAAGCGTTGTCTCAGCCGTGAAAACAATCGTTGACCATTTTGGCAGGTTGAACGTGGCTGTCAACAATGCGGGTGTTTCTGTCAGCGTCCCTTCCGATGAGTGCACCCTGGAGCAATGGAACTGGGTGATGGGTGTCAATTGCACCGGGAGTTTTTTGATCTCCCGTGAGTCAATTAAAGCCTTCAAACGCCAGGGAAATGGGGGGGCATTAGTCTTTGTAAATAGTGATGATTCTCTAAAACCCAGCAGACACTTCCTGGCCTACAACGCTTCAAAAGCGGCGCAGTTGCATATGGCCCGCACCATTGCCAACGAGTTCGGGAAAGATAAGATCCGTGCTAACAGTGTATTACCAGGCGCAGTATTTGGCGGCAGCAAGATGTGGACCCCGGAATTACGGGCTGCCCGTGCAAAGATTCACGGTTTTGACCCCGACCTACTGGAAGAGGAATACAAGAAAAACAACGCCCTGGGTGTAATCATAGATCCCACTGAAATCGCGGAGTTGGTTGTCTTTCTTGCCAGCGATCGTTCGGCCAAAATGACCGGTGCCGCCCTGGTGATTGATGGCGGCGGTGTGGGTGGTTACGTCCGATAAACATTATCGTCAAATCTCCGGGGATTCCGGAAAAAAACTGAAGGGACAGAATACAATGATGCTTGAAAAATTACGCCAGGAAGTCTATGAATCTTTATTAGAACTCCCCAAGAACCGGTTGGTGACGATGCACAGTGGTACAGTGAGCGGTCGTGACCCCGAAACCGGCTATATAGTCATCAAACCCACTGGTTTTCGTTACGATCGGCTGACCCCATCCGATCTGTTGGTGATGGACATCAACGGTAAAATCCTGGAAGGGACGCTGCGGCCTTCGAGCGATACCGAAACACACCTTTATTTGTATCTACATCGACCGGATATCTTTGGTATCGTCCACACCCACTCTCCCTACGCGTGCATATTTGCTGTGCTGGGCAAGCCAATTCCGCCAGTGATGACTTCGGCAGCGTTGCTCGGTGGTGAGATACCGGTGGGTGATTACGCTGCGGTGGGAGGGGAAGATATCGGTTCAGAGATCATTCGCAAGATCGGCAAATGCTCGGCGATAATCATGCAGAATCACGGCGTCTACACGATTGCATCCACTGTCTGGCAGGCAACCATCGACGCTGTGGAAGTGGAAGACCTGGCGAAGATTGCTCATTTTGCCATGCTGCATGGCGAGCCGATCGTATTAACTCGGGAGCAGGTAGAGGAGTTTCAAAATATATACAAGACGATGTACGGGCAAATAGAAAAATAAGCTTTGCCGATATTCACTAAACATCAAGGCGGCTAGATGCTTGACAGACTTAGCAAAATACCAGTAGGAATTTACGAGAAAGCCTTTCCGGCTGAATATTCCTGGGAGCAGATCTTAACCGCCGCCAGGCAGGCCGGCTATGATTTTGTGGAAATGTCCATCGACGAAAGCCCGGAGCGCCTGGAACGGCTGAATTGGTCTCATGACGAAAGATCCACACTTCGGCAATTGATCTTTGATACCGGGGTGCCGGTTTGGGGTATGGGAGTCAGCGCGCACCGCAAGTACCCGCTCGGCAGCGCCTCATCCGAACTGCGGCAAAAGGGGTTGGATATCCTCCATCAGTCGATCGAATTGGCAGCTGATTTAGGCGTAAGAGTCATCCAGGTAATGGGTTATGACGCCTTTTATGAGCCGAGTAATGCTGAAACCCAGGCAAGATACCTGGAAGGGTTGCGTGCTGGTGTCGGGTGGGCGAGCGCTGCTGGCGTACTATTAGCCCTTGAGAATGGCGATTCCGAGCTGGTCGACTCGGTTGAAAAGGCCATGCGGTTTGTCAAAATCCTCAACTCACCCTGGTTTCAGGTGTACCCCGATATTGGTAACATGACCGCGGCCGGATACAGCCCGCTCGAACAACTTCCCTTAACTGAAGGTCACCTGGTGGGCGTACATGTTAAAGATACCCGCCAGGGTGAACTGCGCGGCGTACCACTTGGGCGTGGTATTGTTCAGTTCGAGGAAACTTTTCGTTTGTTAGCCCGAATGGGTTTTACTGGACCCCTGGTTATGGAAATGTGGGCACATCTCGATCCCAAAAACGATCCCATTGGATCAGCCATTAAAGCGCGCGCAACCCTTGATAGATGGATTTCCGAAGCCTGGGGTGATCAAACACAAGATGGTTAGAAAGGTCATAACTGCCAGGAGGTAATCATAGAAGTGTAAGAGGTATAAATAGAGGAGTAAACCGAAGCATTAGGAAAAGAAGGACTGGTGGAGAGACCAAAAAGTGTGTTTTATGGGTTTGCTCCATTTCCGTAAGAACAAAACCGGGTGGCGAGAGTTATGGATATCTATGATCACTGTGTATGAAAGGAGACAATAAGAATCAAATAACAAGAAACAATCTTACTCATTTGCGATAAACCGATCACGATTGATACTATTTGAGGAGGTTCTTCATATGTCCAAGAAACTGACTGTATTATGTGCATCTGCCCATCCAGATGATATTGAACTACAATGCGCCGGTACCCTTATCCGCTACGTCAAAGAAGGCCATAAAGTTTTTATGGCAATTGCCTGCACGGGTAACGTGGGCTCCAAGATCCACACGGGACCAGAAATTGCTGCCATACGAGCCGTTGAGGCACAAAAAGGCGCCGAAGCGATCGGTGCCGAGCTCATCCACTGGGACTACAACGATGCCGATATCTGGCTCGACCATTCGCGTTGGATCCGGTACGTGGACCTCGTTCGCCAAACCAACCCGGATGTGATCATCACCCACGACCGCGATGATTATGTCCACGATCATTCCAACGTTGGCGAGTTGGTTTACCGGGCGGCCATTTGGGCTAGCGTTGCCAACATCCCGGAATGCAAATTGCCTCCCATTGACCATATCCCTACCGTGTTTTATTTTGAAACGCTGGGTACAACCCGCGTCGCGCCACCGGATCATTATGTGGATATCTCCGAGGAATTCGAACAAAAACTGGTGGCTTTTGGTAAGCACGAAAGCCAGCACGGTGATTTCCTGGAGAAGCAATTTGGCGTCAAGGACTGGAATGAGTACGTAACAACGGTGAATAAACTACGCGGCTTCCAGTGCGGCTGCAAGTACGCAGAGGCGTTCCGCGTTGTGCAAACCTGGCCAAACCACAAAACATACCGCTTGCTACCGCCCGTCCAGTTCGGATCCCGGTGACCGAGCGGTCAAGGCGAAGATCTGGTTAAAATGAATAAAAAACTCACCGTTTTATGCGCCACAGCACACCCTGACGACGTCGAAGTATTTTGTGCGGGCACGCTCATCCGTTACGTCAAAGAGGGTCATAAGGTTTTTATGGCCATCGCCTGCACAGGCAACGTGGGCTCCAAGATCCACTCGGGACCAGAAATCGAAGCCATCAGAGCCATAGAAGCACAAAGAGGCGCTGACGTGATTGGGGCTGAACTTATCCATTGGGATTATAAGGATGCCGAGGTCTGGCAGGACCATGCCACCTGGATCCGTTATGTCGATCTCATCCGCCAGACCAATCCGGACGTGATCATCACCCTGGACCGTGACGATTATGTCCACGATCATTCCAACGTTGGCGAGTTAGCTTATCGGGCTGCTATCTGGGCCAGCGTTGCCAACATTCCCGAATGCAAATTACCTCCCATCGATCACATCCCGACCGTGTTCCGCACAGAGACGACAGGTACGTATCGCGTTTCACCACCTGACTACTATGTGGATATAACCGAGGAATTTGAACAAAAGCTGGAAGCCTTCAGACAACACGAAAGCCAGCACGGCGATTTCCTGGAGAAGCAATTCGGAATCAAGGATTGGCTTGAGTATGTGGAAGTGACAAATAAGCTTCGTGGTTTCCAGTGCGGCTGCAAGTACGCGGAGGCTTTCCGGGTTGTGCAAACCTGGCCGAACCACAAAACCTTCCGTCTGTTACCGCCAGTTCAGTACGACCCGCGGTAACCACCCCAGGGCGGCGGGTTGCGAAATCAGTTTATAAAGATGGTTGCGCAACCCTCCGCCCTGATAGACATACTGAAGAGAATATTTATATTTTGAAAGAAGACGAAATCGCTGCTTTGAGTTGGAACCGAAAACATGTATATTGACAACCGTTTGAATTTTAACTATAATAAACATTATTGTGAGTCATTGTTCACATATGTGAATGTCGATAATTGAACGAAGACCTCAGTTTTCCTCTAGTCAATTTCGGTTAATACGCGGTCTGCCTTTCAACCCTCCCGGGATAAGACCTTATCCCGGCCAATTCTTCAGGAATTTATTGAGCAAGCTGGAGTAAGTTGCATTAGATTTACTGTTCGATAGGGCAAGGACTTAGCTTCATGGACCGTTATAACCCTAACCAACGAAAATTCCCAAAACATGCGGCTGATTGCGTTCGTATGATGCTAAATGAAAGATTAAGCATGACCAGGAACGGATTGAATTGTAGGCTTTCGGGTGGTGATGATATCCACAGACAGATCAAGATCATAACCGAGGGAACAATTGGGTAGGAGGTTTGGGTGAGCTTGGATGAGTCTGTACTCGAACTAAGGAACATCAGTAAGACATTTCCAGGTGTAGTAGCCCTCAAGAACGTCAATATGTCCGTGAGGCGTGGCGAGGTGCATGCATTGTTGGGTGAGAACGGCGCTGGAAAATCCACTTTGATTAAGATATTAAGTGGATATCACCAACCGGACAAAGGTGGGGAGATACTGATTGACGGTCAACCAGTGACTTTTAAAGATCCAAAGGACGCGATTAATGCATCCATAGTCACGATCTATCAGGAATTAACGCTTTGCCCTGATATGACCGTGGCGGAAAATATCGTCCTGGATAAACAAAACGAGTTCAAAGGCTTCATGCTTAGAAAGAATGAATACCAGGCTATCGCAACCCGGGCACTGGCAGAACTGGGTCAGAATGAAATAGACATCAATAAGCCTGTAAGGGCCCTTTCCATTGCCCAGCAACAGGTCGTGGAGGTCGCGAAAGCGGTTTCGTCGAAGGCGAAAATCGTACTGATGGACGAACCGACATCCTCCATTTCTCAGAGTGATGCCGACAAACTTATGAATATCATTCGCAACCTGAAAGCGAGTGGCGTGTCTGTTATCTATATCTCCCACCGGCTACATGAAATCGGCGGTATCGCAGACAGGATCACAGTTTTACGTGATGGTGAGTTGGTAGGTACTGTAAATAATACGGATGTCAAAGAACGGGACCTGATCAACATGATGGTTGGTCGCGAACTGACCAATGTTTACCCAAAAAGAGAGGTCCCGATTGGCGATGTGGTTCTAAAAGTTGAGAACCTTTCGAGCAATACACTGGTGCAGGGAATATCGTTTGAGGTGCGTAAGGGTGAAATTCTTGGTATCGGGGGATTGGTGGGGTCAAGGCGCACAGAAATGCTGGAAACGCTCTTTGGTTTACGCCCGATCACAGAGGGTAAGATCTACCTCAACGGCAAGGAACTCCATCCCAGGAACCCCCGTCATGTTATCCAAAACGGCATCGCGTTTGTGACTGAAGATCGAAAGAAATCAGGACTTGTCCTTTGTCTTCCGGTATACGAAAATATTAATATGGTCAACGTACAACGCCCGTCGTTCTTCGGGTACCTGAATTGGAATAAACTTAAAGAAATAGCACAAGCACATCGTAAAACACTGAATATTCGCGTGAGTAAGATCGAACAGGTTGTCAATTCGCTATCCGGTGGGAATCAGCAAAAAGTTGCGCTCGCAAAATGGCTTGATTTTGCGCCAAAGCTCATTATTTTTGACGAACCCACTCGAGGAATTGATATCGGTGCAAAAACCGAAATCTATTCAATCATGGGTGAACTCGCCGCGCGGGGCACAGCAATCCTGATGGTCTCTTCCGAATTACCCGAGCTCATCAGTGTGGCCGATCGAATTCTGGTTATGCAGGAAGGTCATATGAAGGGAATCGTGGAGAAAGCGGATATGACCCAAGAACACGTGATTAGCCTTGCAACCAAGAAGAAAGAATAATCGCCAATATCATCCTTTGAAGGGATTAACGAATGATGCAAGCTAAACCAGAGATCTTACCGAAACCCAGACCAACTTTCATGAAGTTGATCATCCAATACCGAACGCTTTTGATCCTTGTGGTCCTGATGGCAGTGTTTTCCTTCCTAAAACCCGTGTTCCTGAACCCCTCTAACCTTCTCAACATTTTGAAGAACATGAGTTATGTACTCATTGCAGGCTTGGGGATGACCTTCATCATTACACTAGGCGGGTTGGATCTCTCTGTTGGCTCAACAGCCGCGGTTGTTGGTGTGGGTTTCGCCATGCTGGTGAGGGGCGGTCTCATGCCAGCCATCCCGGCCATGTTCATCGTTATGCTGGTAGCAATGCTGCTCGGTTTCCTCAACGGTTTCGTATCAGTGAAAGGAAGAATTGAGCCTTTTCTTGTTACCCTGGCGACAATGAATATTTATCGTGGACTCGCGTTAACCCTCACTAGAGGAAAACCAGTACCGATCGTGATCCCACATTTTGCGGATATCTTCGGTAACTATCGCATATTTGGTGTTATCCCTACGCCTGTCATCATATCGTTAATATTTCTGATAATCTCCTGGTTCCTCTTCACGCAAACAAAATTCGGTTTTTACGTCCGCAGTATTGGCGGCAACATTGAAGCTTCGAGAGTGGCAGGAATTGATATCGATAAGGTGAAGATAGCTGCGTATACGATGAGTGGATTTTTCGCTTTTATCTCCGGTCTCATCCTCGCCGCATTGTTCAATTCAGGTCTACCGGATTCAGGCAAAGACCTGGCATTGGATAGCATTTCTGGTGTGATTCTTGGCGGAACAGCAATCGCCGGCGGTGTCGGAACGATTTGGGGTACATTGGGAGGGTGTCTCATAATGGCCTCCCTTAATAATGGCATGTCGTTGCTTGGAGCCCAGTACCATGTACAGATTCTTGTAAAAGGATTGGTTATTATCTTCGCCGTGTTGATGGATAACGCGTTCAAATCCAGACAAAAGTAACATGCATGAACGTGAACATCACAAAAAAAACACAGGTGTAAGAACCGGGAAAGGAGGAAAAAACACAAATCGTTCAATGTCTAGTAAAAGAAAGTCAATCTTAACGATCAATTTCACGAAACTTTAAGGAGTAGAGAAAATGAAAAAAGTAACATTGATCGCAACAATCCTGTTGGTCCTCACCATGGTCCTCTCGGCTTGCGCCCCGGCCCCCACCGAAGCCCCCGTTGTGGTGGAACCGACCGCTGCCCCCACCGAAGCCCCCGTAGTGGTTGAACCAACCGCTGCCCCCACTGAACCCCCCGCGCCCGTGAATCCAAATGCGGTAGATTACACTTTCATCGGCGATCCAGCCGTTGGTTTTGATCTAAATCAATGGTACGCAGATGTAGATGTCGAAGCCAATGTAACGATCAAACAACCTGGTGCGGTAAGAGTGCCTGATGTGATGACTGTTCCAATGGTGAAAGCCAATGAAGAATACACCATTGGTTTCTCTGTGTACTATACAGTCGACGAAGTGGGTTCGATGATCCTGGAAAGCATGAAAGTTGCTGCTGAGGAAGCCGGGGTTGAACTGCTGGTCAACGATGCGAATTACGACCAGAATGCCCAGAACCAGGCGATAGAACAGTGGATTCTTCAAAAAGTTGACGGTGTCATCCTTGCTCCGTGCGACTTCACCGGTGTGAAGACCGCCCTCGATGCACTTGATGCGGCAGGGATTCCGGTTGTCACCCTTAATGCCCCTCTCGCGGGAACAGTCGATTCCATTTTGATTGGCGACACCGTGGAACAGGGTGCCATTGCAGGTGTACTCCTGGAGAACGCGCTCATAGCCGCTGGCAAAGAAATGAAGGGTACCATCGTCTACCAGACTCTGCCCTTTGTCCACCCCAATGCCGCCACCCGCGCCAAGGGTTTTGTTGACACCTTCACGAAATATCCGGATCTCAAGATTGTTGAGTTGACGGGTATTTCACCTGAAGACCACTACACGGCGTTTGATGGCGCCATAAAGGCCTATCCTGATATGATCGGGGCCTGGGGTCTATACTCCTCAGCCACCATTGGTATGATGAACGCCAAACTGGCGAACGCCCGGGATGACATTCTCCTCTCTTCTGTCGACCAGGACAAGCCTATTCTCAAAGGCATCTTTGATGGCGTAATCGTCGGTACAGCAGCCTACTCCTCCATCGCACCTGCTCGGTGGTGCATGAGCACAATGGTCAATTTGCTCAATGGCGCGCCTATCCCGGGTGTGGTCTTCTATGCCAACAGGGAAATCACCAAGGATAACGTGGTTGAAATGTTCGAGTACTACTATCCTGGCAAGACGCTACAGGATTACATCGACGGCAAGATCCAATAATCCTGGGTCCTAACAAGAACCGCGATTAATAGAGGCGGACTGCGGGTGTCCGCAGTCCGCCTCATGTAAAAATGATGAACAATTTCGCATTCCATGGCATTATATAATTTATTAGTAATGAATATTTTATTTAGACACTTTATTCATAACCGTACCGCCTGGCTGAGGAACCTCTTGGGTATAAATAGGATTGCTTCGGGTGTTTGACACAATACTCACTAAAAGAACAAGGAGAAGGCAATGCTAAAAGGAAAAAACAATCTGGAAGAACGGTTGCTGGGGAATACCGACATGTACATCACTCCCGTGGGATTTGGCGCATGGGCAATCGGCGGCGGCGACTGGATATATAGCTGGGGACCTCAGGATGACCGCGAATCTGTTGCAGCGATTCATCACGCCCTGGACCTGGGTATTAATTGGATCGATACTGCTGCTGGTTACGGGCTCGGCCATTCTGAAGAAGTAATTGGTAAAACGCTGACAGGTATGGCTGAACGCCCTTACGTCTTTACTAAGTGTTCCCTTACCTGGAATGATCGCGGGGAACTAATAGATTCGCTCAAGAGAGATTCCATCCGGCGTGAATGCGAGGGAAGTCTGCGCCGCCTCCAGCTCGACGCGATCGATCTATATCAAATCCACTGGCCGCGCCCGGATGAGGATATCGAAGAGGGCTGGGCGACACTCGCCGAGCTGCAGCGTGAGGGAAAGGTACGCTGGATTGGTGCTTCAAATTTCAGTGTCGCTCAGATGGAGCGGGCGCGGGCGATTGCCCCCATAAATTCGTTACAGCCCCCTTATTCGCTCATCCGGCCTGAAATAGAGCCAGAGATTCTTCCTTATTGCCAGCAGCATAACATTGGAGTGATCGTTTATTCGCCCATGTATTCGGGCTTGCTCGCGGGTAAGATGACAGCGGAGCGTATTAAGAACATGCCGTCTGACGATTGGCGACAACGGGATCCTGAATTCCAGATGCCGCGCCTCGAGAGAAATCTAAAATTGGTATCCGCACTTTCCGAAATCGGCCAACGTCATGGGGTCGAACCAGGCGTGGTTGCGGTTTCATGGACACTCCGCCATCCCTGCTGTAACTGGCGCTATCGTCGGTTTCCGGCGACCCAGCCAGGTTGACGGACTTTTTCCATCCGGTGAATTTCGTCTCTCCCCTCAGGAAGTCGAGCAGCTGGACCAGATCAGAGTGGAATATTCCTGAGAGATTAAGGTGATCTGTCTGGTGCGGCACAGGTATTTGGCACCAGATACTTTGCTTTTGGGTTCGTAATTTATCATACATCTCTGAGAATGGGTGGACGGGAACATTGGATTGCGTTCTTCGGATAAACCGCCTTAGCATGTCTGACGGATAGAGAATGGAGAGATTAGATGGAGTACCTGCTCGGTATAGACGTCGGTTCGACAAGCATGAAAGCCCTGGTTTATGACCTGGATGGCAACGTCATTTCGCAGGGAAGTCACCCGACAGAGAGTATCGCAAACGACCCCAATCACCCAAACTGGCAGGTATACCTGCCAGAGCATATCTGGGACGGCATCTCCGCAGCAATTCGCGATGCGGTGAGACAAATAGGTCCGCAGAATCGGATTAAAGCAGCCGCTGTCACCGGGCTTGGTGCAGATGCCGTACCGCTGGACGAGCTAGGCGAACCGGTATATCCCTTCATCAATTGGATTTGTACCCGTACAACACCACAATATGAACGATGGTTGGAAAAGGTTGGTCTTGAACGAACCTTTGAAATCACCGGTTGGCAACCCTTCATATGGAGTACCGTCCTTCGTTTCATCTGGTTGCAGGAAAATGAGCCCGAAATCGCCCGCCGTGTTCATAAATGGCTGATCATTGAAGATTTTGTCAACTATAAGCTGACTGGCAAGTATTCCACCGATTACACCGATGCCTCACCCACCCTGTTATTCGATCAGCGCGCTTTATCCTGGTCGGACGAAATGTTGAAGATTAGCGGACTCGATAAAGACCTCCTTCCAACCCCTCAACCCTGTGGTTCATTTCTGGGTGAAGTAACACCCGAGGCAGCTGAAAAAACCGGGCTTGCTCCTGGTACACCAATCTACCAGGGAGGCCATGACTACCTGGTGGGAGCCCTGGCGGCCGGCGCAATTTCTCCCGGTATGTTCCTGGATGTCACCGGTACCTGGGAACTGGTTATCACGCCAACAACTCATCCACAATGGACATCGGAAATACGTCAATTAGGTCTAACTGTTGAAGCCCATTCCGCTCCTGGCATGTATTGTATCTGGGGCGGGGGAACCGCTGCAAGCATGCTGGAGTGGTACAAAGATCAGTACGGATCAGAAGCCCTGCGACAGGCTCAGGCTGGGCAAGGGAACGTATGGTTGAACCTTATGGAAGGAGCGCGGACCTCGTCACCTGGTGCCAACGGCGTCTTTTTCCTGCCGCATTTCAATGGTACGGCCTGCCCGAATTTAGATCCCCGTTCACTAGGCGCGTTTCTTGGGCTTAATGACACCACGAAAAAAGAAGACATGATCAGGGCAGTGGTGGAAGGTCTGAATTACGCTTCACTTGATATGCTGAAGGCGCTTGAGTTGGGGGCAGGGTTAAAGGCAGATAAAATTACTGCCATCGGGGGAGGAACCCGTAATGAATTCTGGATGCAAAACAAGGCGGATATCTCTGGCCGTCCGGTAGAGACGCTGGAGGTCAAGGAATCCACCGCGCTTGGCGCCGCGATGCTGGCCGGCGTGGGTTCCGGGGTCTATCGGGATCTGGCGGAGGCTGTCCAGCGAGTTCATAAACCAGGAAAATTGTACGAACCAGATACCAGGTTGGCTTCCTTGTATACTGAATTGTTCGAGATGTACAGAGAAATTTATCCTGCCTTGAGTCGCCTGAACAACCGCATTTATAATCGTTTCAGGGTTTGATCCCTCAGTCAAACCTGGAAAGTAAGGGCATCACACGATTTGTGTGATGCCCTGTTAGTTTTTTTACGTTGTTGTTGATTTGATAGCCACAAGCCTTATTCTCTTTCTGGGACATTCCTCAATGAAAAAGATTCAATGGTGGAAAGAATTACGATTAGCCGAGAAGGATCTCCGGATGCTCGATGACCTTCACCAGGTCAGCCAGGAATTTTGCCGCGACGACACCATCAATGACCCTGTGATCAGCGGATAGGGTTAATGAAATGATCGGGCGAACCGCGATGGTATCCCGGTCGTCAATTACAATGGGTTTTCTCACCGCCGCGCCTACTGCCAGAATTGCGCTTTCCGGCGGGTTGATGATTGCCCTGAATTGGTTGATACCGTACATGCCAAGGTTGGAGATTGTGAACGTCCCCCTTTGCACATCAGCTAATTCAAGCTTGCCCTGCCTTGCCCGCAGACTGAGATCATTGAGCGTTTCTGCTGTCTGATTAAAAGAAAGCTGGTTTGCATTCCGTATGACTGGAACGATTAACCCATTTTCCAGGGCTGTGGCGACACCGATATTGATCTCTTTCCATAAATAGATATTCTCGTCGATCAGAGACGAGTTGATGTACGGGTTAAGCTCAAGCGCCCAGGCAACAAGTTTGACCAGGATAGCCGTAAACGATACTTTACCTCCACCTTTTTTTGATGCCATTTCGTTTAAATGGACTTTTGTATCTTCCAAACGGGATACATCCGCCTCTATAGTCTCAGCAATGTGCGGCGCGTCCTGAAAACTCGCCTGCATTCGCCTGGCAATCTTGGCGCGCATATCAACTAGTGGAATAACTTCGGCTTCTCGATCGGCTGTGTTTACAGGAACGGGTTTTTCGGTCAGCTTAACATCGGCAGCCTGCACCCTGCCAAATGGTCCACTTCCGCGAACAGAATCCAGTGATATCCCGGTTTCCTCCGAGATCCTCCTGGCTGCGGGAGTGGCAGCGATCTTGCCTGGGATATTTCCTGGCGCAGGAATAATCTCTTCTTTTTCGAAAGGTTTTTCTACTTCCCGGCTTTGCTCAGGTTTTGGAGAATCCTCGTTTGTTTCCACAGTCAGAGTCTCTCCGGGTTTGAGTATCTGAGCGATCACAGTCGCTACCGGAACCACATCCCCTGGCTGGAACTTGATCCCAGCCAGAATCCCGCTGGCAGGCGATGTTACATCAATCGCCACCTTTTCTGTTTCCACTGTGAGCAGGATTTCATCCTGTTTGACAGTATCGCCTTCATTCTTCTCCCAGGAAATGATGGTAGCAATTTCCTGGTCCATATCGACCTTGGGCATGATTACAGGGGTTGGCATATTAATACTCACCTTTCAGGATGGCGCGAATCTCGCGCTCGATATCCTCTTCCTGCGGAACCGCTGCCCGTTCCAAAACCCGGTTGTATGGGATTGGGACGTTCTTACCGGTCAGACGCCTCATGGGGGCATCCAGGTAATCAAATGCCCGACTTGAGGAAACGACCGCCATGATCTCTCCCGCCCAACCGGCGGTTTCACAAGCCTCATGAACAACCAGCAGCTTTCCTGTTTTCTTGACAGAATCGATTATGGTCTGTGAATCCAACGGTACCATCGTTCTAAGATCAACCACCTCGACCTCGATTCCTTCATCGGCCAGGCGATTTGCCACAGCTATTGATTTGTGAACCATTATTCCATTTGAAACTATGGTGAGGTCGGTCCCAACTCTCTTTATATCCGCCACACCAAATGGGATAGTGTATTCCCCTTCCGGGACCTCGCCTTTGGTTTTGTATAGCAGTTTATGTTCAACAAAACATACCGGGTTGGGGTCGCGGATCGCTGTGAGCAGCAGCCCCTTGGCATCATAAGGAGTTGATGGGGTCACAACTTTTAGGCCGGGCAAATGCATGAGCAGTGTCTCAAGCGATTGCGAATGTTGCGCCGCAGCGCCTGTACCTGAACCGCTTGGCATTCGTATCACCATCGGGACGGTGGCTTTGCCGCCAAACATGTAATGCATTTTTGCGGCTTGATTGCCAATTTGATCCAGTGTTAAAAGCGTGAAATCCATGAACATGATCTCGGCAACCGGACGCATACCCAATAATGCCGCGCCGACTGCTGCCCCGATTATGGAAGGTTCAGAGATGGGAGTCTCGATAATACGTTTTTCACCGAACTCGTCCAGCATTCCTGCGGTGACTCCAAACGCGCCACCATACCTGCCGATATCCTCTCCAATAATGAATACACGTTCATCGCGCTTCATTTCTTCCCATAAAGCAGTACGAATGGCTTCAACGTAGGTAATTTCAGGCATAGACATACTCCGTTACAGTGGCGGGATCAGGATCGGGAGATGCTTCGGCGAATTCAACGGCAGTTTCAATGATTCCAAGTGCCTCATTCTCGAAGTTTTCGACATCCTTCTCGGAGATTATCGCGCTTTCCAATAGATGTTTACCAAAACGCAGGATTGGGTCTTTGGTCGTTTTCCAATTTTCGATTTCTTCTTTGGTACGATAGATATTGCGGTCGCTTTTTGAATGTCCAAAATAGCGATAGGTTTGAACCTCAATGAATACTGGTCCGTTACCCGACCTGATCTTTTCGGCAGCATCGCGGGTGGTTTCATAAACAGTCAACAAATCATTCCCATCAATGTAATACCACGGGATCCCATAACCTTCTGCCCGTTGCGCGATCGGTAATTTGGCGGCTACTCGTTCAATATCCATTGACATGCCGTATTTATTATTTTCGCAAATGTATAGAACCGGTAATTTCCATAACGCTGCCATGTTCAAAGTCTCATGGAAAACGCCTTCATTTGAGGCTCCGTCTCCAAAGATGGTGATGCATATTTTGTCTAGTTTTTGCATTTGGATCGCTAACCCCACACCCAGCGAATGGGGGATTCCCCCTCCAACGATTCCGTTTGCGCCGAGATTGTTGGATGAAAAATCAGCGATATGCATGGAACCGCCGCGCCCTTTGCAATATCCAGCTTCCTTTCCGAGAAATTCGGCCATCATCAGGTTGATATCCGCATTCTTGGAGATGAAATGACCGTGGCCGCGATGGTGGTTGATCAGGTAATCATCTACAAGGGTCGCGCGGCTGATCCCAACCGCTACTGCTTCCTGCCCGGCAGAAAGATGCATGGTTCCATGTACTTTTCCGAGTGCGTAAAGCTTATCTGCCATTAATTCAAATTGCCGGATAACGCACATCGTCTTGTACATATCCACCAATTGTTCAGAGGATAATTTCAATCTAGCTACTTTTTCATTGAAAGATTCTTCTTTATTAACGCTTCCCATTGATACCTCGCGCAACAATGATTTTTGCAATTACTCGGTTATTAACCTTGCAGTGATACTGTCGGTGACCAGGTAATTGACTAGTTTGGAATTTAGTGCCCCGATGATTGCATTAACTTTGGCGGATCCGCCGGCTATCCCGATACGGACCGGTATGCGCGTCAAATCCTCATAGCTGATCGTGATCATTCGGTTTAGAAAATCATCGCAATAAGGAGAGCCATCCATCTTAAAATAGATACTGGCGATATCTCCTACAACCCCGTTTTTCCGTATCACTTTTATCTCTTCCTCGGAAAGCAAACCTGATAAATAATAGCTTGAATACTCGGTTTCAGTCGTACCTATTCCGAGGAGGGCAACTTGTACTTGCTTGCCCATTTCTATTGTTTCCTTGATGCCTCTCGTTTCACGCAAAGAATCGGGCGATTTCAGGGGTCTGGCATAGATAAGGTGCATTGATGAAGTATCCTTCACCACCCAGTTTTTCTGCCAGGAGTTTTACTATCGCATGACCATCATATTCAACATTTCTCGCACCTTGAGCGCCAACGAGCTGAATTACCTTAATGGACGGTTCTCTCATCGCCTGTACTGCATCAACAGTCGCGCTCACAGTGGTTCCCCACGCAACTCCTATTACCAGGTCCGCCCGTAAGTATTTCTTTAAAACCTCTGCCGCGGCACGTCCAAGGCTTGTCAACATTTTTCCTGGTTTTGTACCTTCCGTCGAAACCACAAACACAGATTCGATTCCGAACTTGGTTTTTATGGCCTTTTCAAGCTCATGATCAGCATGAATCGGTCGAATCACCTTGATTTCCACTATGCCCTGGCGCCGTGCCTCAGTAAGCATTCTCGAAATCATCGACCTGGTTACACCAACCTCGAGGGCGATGTCTGATTGGTCTTTTCCCTCGAGGTAGTACATCTCAGCAACGTCTGCTAGAATTCTGGTGCGTTTTTGGGAGTCTCTTTCTGATACCATGGTCATTAGTTCCCTTAAGTCACCAATGTGATTTATTGTTCACGTTTATGAGTATATCAATTCTGGATTATTATGTCAATACACAAAAATATTTCGCCACGGATCATGCATTATTTATTAAAATAATGCTTTAATGAGATTTGATGCTTGTATAAGATGTATGCATAAGCCACATTTCGGTCAATTTTTCAATTTCACAGCCAACCTAAAGAAAGATGCCGAGAACACCTATTCATCAAAGAGTAAGTGAATCCCATTTCTTATCCATGTAGATTGCGGTTTTTTAATTTGATACCTGTCAGTCAGTTTTCTATCTAAATGGTGCGAACAATCACTACTCTGGCTTTTTAGGTAGTTTTTTGCCCTCTCGCTATGTTTGTTCAACTGCCCAAAGCCTTAAGAAGTATCCGGCATTCTAACGATTATCGGATTCATTTATTGTGTGTTTTTTTAGTCCCGTTCTCAAAGTCTTTTCTGAAGCAGGTCCAATACTTCCCGGTGCTTCAAAGGTTCACTCAATATCAAATCCATGACACCGGGGTAATTAATGACAGGTTTGATCACCTCGTCAGGCAAATCTTCGATGATCTCATTTATTGTCTTATGGGTTGTATTGGAAATGGTATTTAACAATTGTCGGGATTTTGCTTGCGGTTCCTGCCTGTGTTCAGGATACCCGCAGCCGTGTTCCACCGAAAAATATTTGTCAAAAATGAAACCCAGGTTGACATCGCTAGCCCAGCCATATCCCTGGTTTAATGCCAGTGAGATGCAATTGCCATCGTTTATCTGAGCGAATAACCACGCATCCAGAGGTGTGGTTGATCAAGCCGCATACCACTCCCGGGTATTGCATGACCGAATTCATGTAACCAATCCCGGTACCACACCCCCCCACGACCAGGTCAGCGATTTCCAGATTCAACAGTAACGCTGATAAGAAACCGGTGTGGATGTACTGTAATTCCGGCTGTTCACCACTTTTCTTCATGCCCACATTTAAGATTTCATGACCCCGACCCGCAAGCGCGGCCAGGATGTCCGCGTTCTTGTCAGCCGCGCTGGTTTCATTGACAATGGCTATTCTCATATGGATCTCCTTGCCTATTTTCTTTTGATGACATCCATCGCTGCTTGCACGATGTCGGTCACGCCTAAACCCAAATAATCCATTAACAAGTCCGCGTCCTTGGCGGTGACCGGAAAGCGATCATTTATGCCCACACGGATCATTGGCGTAGGATGTATTTCCGCGAGAGCCTCTGCCACCGCGCCACCCAAACCACCGATTATCGAGTGTTCCTCGGCTGTAACAATTGCCCCGGTCTTTTTGGCAGCGTCAGCTACCGCATCCACGTCAAACGGTTTGATCGTGTGGATCTCGAGTACGCCAGCGGACACGCCTTTTTCCTGCAATGCATCCGCCGCGAGCAGGCACCTGCCCACCATTGTGCCCGTTGCAACAAGGGTTACATCTGAACCCTCGCGAAGCGTGATCCCTTTGCCAATTTCCGGTTGGATGTCTGCAGGGTGCACCGGTAGTGATTTGTCCCTGCTCATCCTGAAGTATACAGGGCCTTTAACTTCGGTGATGATCGGAAGCCAATTGACAATCTGATTATTGTCAGATGGAACAATCACCGTCATATTCGGCAGCGCGCGCATCACCGCGAGATCCACGATGCAGTTGTGCGTCGGACCGTCCTTATAATCTGAAACTCCGGCATAATGCCCGACCAGCTTTACATTTGTTTCAGCATACGCGACACAAGTTCTTACCTGCTCGATCGCCCTGAGTGAAAGGAAAGCCGCGAAGGCATTTACAAATGGAATAAATCCCCCCAGCGACATTCCCACCCCAAAATCCACCAGGCATGGTTCAGCGATGCCTATGTTAAAAAACCGGTTCGGGAATTTGCTGGCAAAAAAATGCGTCAGCGTTGAAGAGGATGTATCGGCATCCAGAACAACGATATTTTCATTTACGGAACCGTATTCAGCCAGCGCACGGCCGTACGCTTCGCGTTGAGGAACGTCTGCCATATTATTTCCCCTCCTTTGATAATTCGGCTATCGCCTGATCATATTGTTCCGGTTTTGGAACAGCCCCATGCCAGCGATGATCATTTTCCATATAACTCACGCCTTTTCCTTTGGTCGTGTGGGCAATGATAATCGTCGGTTTGCTGTGTATCTCCTCGGCCAGGTCCAGGGCTTCAATAACCTGCCTCATGTTGTGCCCATTAATTTCGACCACATGCCAACTAAAGGCTTTCCAGCGATCGGCCAGCGGTTCAAGCGGCATGATGTCGTGAACAGCGCCATCCAGCTGCACATCGTTGTAATCCAAAATGACCGTCAAATTATTAAGTTGATATTTGGCAGCCACAGTGGCAGCCTCCCAAACGATCCCTGCCTGCATTTCACCATCCCCCATCAGCACATAAACCCTGTACTTCTGCTGTTTTTTCTTTGCTGCTAGAGCGTTGCCTGCCCCAACGGCTATTCCATGTCCAAGAGGTCCAGCGCTCATCTCGATGCCCGGTGTTTTCACGCGATCCGGATGTCCCTGCAAATGGCAATCCAGCTCACCCCAGCGGTCAAGATCCTCGATCGGGAAGAACCCCCGCCTTGCCATGGCAGCGTAAAGCACAGCCGAGGCGTGGCCTTTACTGAGAAAAAAACGGTCGCGTCCTTCCCATTGAGGGTCTTCCGGTTTCAATCTTAGTTTATGAAAGAATAACGCGGCGATGATTTCCGCCGCCGAGAGCGCCCCGCCCGGATGACCCGATTGACGCGTGTAGATCATCTTGATGCTATCGATTCTTAATTGCCGCGCGATTTCGTCTAATCGCAGGATTTCACTTTCTGTCAGATAATTCATACTTTCTTCTCCGTTATATCAATGGTTCGTGTTACCCGGCGTGAGCCAGTTAAAGTCCCAAATCATGCCGCAAAGCCTGGGTTTTTTCAGACCAGATGCCCACGTTCCACCTGCCAAAAGCTTCTAGCGTTCCCAAAGGATCTGGCCCGTAATAAACGGGTAAATGGATGACCGTCAGGCCTGGGTAATCCAATGCCTTATTCAGCGCGGTGATCAATGAGGTCTTGTCATAACCACCATGGATTGCCTGAACACCTTTAATTGAGCCAGCCAGTGTAACATAATCAACCTCAACTGAATCATTCGTTGCGAAGTCCACACCATATTGGTCCATTTGTAACGCAGATATCGCGGACATGCGGCGGTTATCCAACAAAAGAATACAACCTTTTGCCCGATGTTCGACAGCATCGATCAGGATCTGCGGGTTCATCATGAAGGAGCCGTCGCCCGAAAAAGCCAATGGGAAGAACTCCTTGTCAGTGATGCCTGAAGCCAACACCGATGACGCGGCGAAACCCATATAACTGGCGCCCCCATCCGTAATTCCCTGGTTGACATTCTCGTCTTCCACGATTTGAAATCCGTAAGCCTGCACATCACCGGCATCAAATATCGTGACCGCGTTTTTCTGGCGTGCCCAATCGGTGGCGATTTTAATCGCGGCTGGCTGCGTGAACACCCTGGACTTCCACACCGGGTCCATCAAGGTGGCCTGTTCAAACCTGGCAATTTTATACGAATTCCATTCATTTTTCTTATCTCTGCATGATGCAAACCATGTGGATTCGTCGGCACCCTTGTTAATCCCCGCCTGTTCCAACTTCAGATTCAATAGACGCAGCGTTAATTTAGCATCACCCAAAAAAGCGGTGGTTTTTCCATAATGCGTGACCGCGTCGATATCCGTATTGATATTGATAACATGCCGCGCGTTCAAATATCCTGTTCTGGAGCAGTCTGATTGACAAACGAACCTGGTCCCGATGGCAATTAACAGATCGGCATTTTCCATGGCAAAGTTACCGGAAATGGAACCTTTCGATCCGGCGACGGTCATATTTCTTGGGTTATTGTATGGAATAACCCCACCAGCAACCGGCGCGGTAATTGCCACACCATCAATTTTTTCCAACAAATGTTGGGTCTCCGGGCCGGCTTCTCTCGCGCCCCCGCCGACACGCACCACAATCTTCTTTGCCTTCCTAATTTCCTCGACAGCTTCCTGGTAATTCCCATTATCAACCGCTGCTCCCAGTCCTGGAGGAGTACCTTCCGGTAATTCATCCAGATTAAATTGACGCATCAGCACTGGTTGAACGTTCATCGGTAATAAGCAGGTAGAAAGGACCTGCCCTGTGTGCATGGTCTACAATATTTAAACCTCTTCGTAACGCAGTACCTATAGACAGAGGGGTATGAAGCGAATAGGATTGATTCATGACACTGGTCAGGTTGGCGAATTGCATTTGCCTGGGATGAGGAATTTGTTGAAAGTTAGGTCCTTCGTCTTCCGTCGTTTCGTCTCCCAGCAAGTACCAGACACCAATCCCGTTTGATAAGGGTACAAGAGATGCCGCGATTGCCTGCAGCGGTCCCGGGCCAATCGAGGCAACAACAGCGGCTTTTTCACCAGTGATCCACCTTAATGCTGTTGCGGCATGGGATGCCTCTATTTCATTGCGAACATTGTAGACCTTCACCAAACCCGCGTTCTGATAGATGCGCAATACTTCTGCGATTTCAGTGGATCCATGCCCAAAGACCGCGATATATTTTTTCACACCCTGTTTGAGCAAACCAAGGACGAGAGCTTCAGAGACTGTGATGTCCAACCGCTTCTCAATTCTATTGGTATCTACTGCGTTTTGAATACTCCCTGCTTCAGCAATTACTGCTGCCCTTGCAGCTCGAATGCTGGTTAGTGAATCCAACGCGGAAGTTTTTGATTGATCAGCCATGTAGCACCACCTGTTTTATTGGAAAATCATTATGATATATTAGAAATACTACTTACAACAGTATAGTATAAATGCGATTTTTTCTGATTCGCTCCAATCATCAAATGGTAATCAACTAATTAGCTAATTATCTTATATGGATTTCATTTATCTTTCCCTGGCATATCGACATCCACAACCCGTAGACTGAATATGAATCCCGATAGATTTGAATTCACACAAAGGCTGACTCATCACACGGGTCTCCAGTACCCATCCTCTTTCTCTTGTTCCAGAGGCTATTTCAATATAGAATGACAGAAAAAGGTGATTTATGAAGATAGCTCTCGTTCAGATGAATATAAGCACAGACAAGCCCGAGAACCTCGCGCACGCGGAGAATCTGGTAGGCGAAGCAGCAACCCGCGGCGCTGACCTCGTCATGCTCCCCGAGATGTTCTGCTGTGAATACAGTAACAACGCCTTTATCCAGAACCGCGAGCCCGCCGGCGGTCTCACCTGGCAAATGCTTTCACATGCCGCCGCGGAGAATGCCGTCTGGCTCATCGGAGGTTCGATACCCGAAGCTGACGGTGAACGCACCTACAACACTTCATTTGTGTTTGACCGCAGCGGACGGCAGGCGGCTTTCCACCGAAAAGCACATCTCTTTGACATAGATGTGGCGGGGGGTCAGCATTTCCGTGAATCACAAACGTTCACCGCAGGCAATGAAATTACGCTCTTTGATACCGAGTACGGCAAAATGGGGCTGTGCGTGTGCTTCGACATCCGCTTTCCGGAGCTCTCGAGGCTCATGGCCTTGGAAGGTGCTGGTGTGATCCTTTGCCCCGCCTCTTTCAACATGACTACCGGACCGGCGCATTGGGAGCTGCTCTTCCGCAGCCGCGCTGTGGAAAACCAGGTGTTCACGGCAGGCTGTGCCTCCGCCCGCGATGTGAACGGACCTTATGTCTCGTACGGAAATTCCATCGTTGTGTCTCCATGGGGGGATATCATCGCTGGCGCGGGCGCTGAAGAAGCGATTATTTACGCCGACCTGGATCTGGACCTCATCGAGAAAGTTCGCGGTGAGTTACCCCTACTGACCGCGCGGCGGACTGATATTTACCGCCTTGAAAGAAGTTAATATTTCTTTCCGACAGGCAGTTGGCGGGTTACGCTGAAATCTGAAGGGAAGGACACAGACTGAAACTACCCATTACTTTTAAATGAAGTAACCCGGTCGAATTGCCGGCCAGGTTAGCATACAGTCGGCTCTTAACCTAAGGACTGGAATCCACTATAAAGTTACTGTATGCGCTCCATAGACCGGGTACTCCAAACTCGTTATACGTGCGCATCTTCCAGTAGTACATGCCATCAGGCAGGGTGGACAGAGTGGTGGTGGTTTGGGAAGACTCAAATATGCCCTGGTATTCCCGGCTGGTGAAGAGCACGCTGTTATCCACCCAAACTTCAAACTTGCTTGCATCCGATGGTGAGTATTCCCAGGTCAATACCGGCATTATAAGGATCGCCCCGCTTGCCGGACCCACCAGCGTCGGCGCAGCCGGTAGCGGTGTGGAATAGATCGTCAATGGGCGCCACGGGCTTTCTCGCCAGCCACTGCCTGTCCGGACGCGTATCTGCCACAGGTACCTGCCTTTTGGCAATGGAGTGAGGTTTGAAACCGTGTAACTCGTGACCTTGCCTATCGTAATTACATAATTCGGGTAATCCGGATTTTCTTCATACGCAGGGTCATCTTTGATCTCCAATTGATATCCCAACGCACCGCTCACCGCATACCAGGTAAAGGTTGGGGTGGTATCCGTGGTGAACGTGCCGTACGCCGGTGCATTCTGGAAGGTCACTGTGAAGCTGCGCGGCGTTGACCAATCCGATTCATTGAGAGCGGCATCGATGGCTTTAACTCGCCAGTAGTAGGCTTCACGGTAGGGCAGTGCCATACTCGAAGGCACGGTGTAAATCGTACCAACCTTAGCTCCCTCCCCGCTGTCCACCAGGATATTGTTGAAATCGCTCGCTTCTGCCACCTGGTAGCGGTAGTATTTTGCTCCGCTGGCCGCCTTCACGGTGAGCGAAGGGGTAGTGTCATAAGTAAAGCCATTTGCAGTAGGTTTGAGAAGCGCGGGGACGGCCGGGGTTATTGTATCCACCGTGAAGTAGCGATAACTCGACCAGGCACCGGTTTGTTCTGTGTCCGGCTCAATGACGTTGATCGCCCGAACCCGCCAGTAGTATTTTCCATTTTCCAGTGCCGGGGCGTAATCTATGCTTGAAAATGAGAGGTTACCGATGTCAGCCCTATCCAGTACTGTCGTGAAAAATGTGGAAGTATTACTTATTTGCAGTTGGTATTTTTCCGCGTATGGCACCTCATTCCAGGTCAATGTCGGAGTAGTTGTGGACAGATACCCCCCGTTGGTCGGAAAGCTCAGCACCGTTTTCGAAGGAATTGGTAATAAAACCGTTAATGATCTGGCCTCTGACCATTCACTCCACTCACCCAGCGCATCTTTCGCGCTCACACGCCAATAGTAGGTTTTATCTGCCTCCTGTGTCGGAGGTGTGTAGCTGGTTGACGCCATTTCGGCAGCAGGTTGGCCTGGCGAGCTGAAATCATCATTGTCGTCATACTCAAACCGGTACGCCTTCGCTCCCGCCTTCGCCAGCCAGGTATAAACCGGTGTTCCCATGGAAATCGCGCTATGCGCCGGGCTGATCAGCAGCGGCGCGGTTGTGTTCACCGTGAAGTAGCGGTAGCTCGACCAGGCACCCGCCTGTTCCGGATTTTCTCCCACCTTGTTTATCGCCCGAACCCGCCAGTAGTATTTTCCATTAGCCAGTGATGGTTGGTATTCTGTGCCTGCGGAGATAAAATCATCAATCTCTGTCGGCGAGAATGTGTAACTTTTATTGATCTGCAATTGATATTTTTCCGCGTAAGACACCTCTTTCCATTCTAAAGTTGGGTTATTATCAAAAACATACGCACCATTCGCAGGAGAGCGTAACACCGTCTTAGCGGGAACCGGTAGTTCAATAGTTAACGACCTTGAATCCGACCACTTCCAATTGTCTTGCGCGTCCTTCGCACCAACACGCCAGGAATTAACACCCAGTGGTTGTGTTTCCGCGGGTGTGTAGCTGGTCGCGGTCAGTTTCCCGGATGTGAAACCTGGTGGGTCGAAACCTTCCTGGAGTGTATTGAAACTCGTAGCCTTTAGCACCGCTGGCTGCCGCCCACGTGTAGGTCGGCGTTCCTAATACGCTACCATTATTCGCCGGGCTGACCAGAACCGGCGCGGTGGTGTTCACCGTAAAGGAACGGTAGCCCGACCAGGCACCCACCTGTTCCGGATCTTCACCCACTTTGTTAATCGCCCGCACACGCCAGTAGTATTTTCCATCAGCCAGTGACGGTTGGTATTCTGTGCTTGCGGAGATAAAATCATCAAGTTCTAGCGGTGAGAATGTGTAACTCTTACTGATCTGCAATTGATATTTTTCCGCGTAAGCCACCTCTATCCAGTCCAGTGTAGGATGATTAACAAAAACATACGCGCCAGTTGCAGGAGAGCTCAACACCGCTTTCGATGGAATTGGTAGCACTATGGTTATCGACCTGGCCTCTGACCATTCACTCCACTCATCCATCGCGTCTTTCGCCCTCACCTTCCACTCATATCGGCCAGGTACCTGTGGTGACGGTTTGTAACTGTTGGTAAGGATATCAAATGGAGGAATGGCTTCACCAACTTCGTCGAGGAAATAGGTATATTCAACCTGGTAGCTCTTTGCGCCAGTCTTCACCAGCCATGTGTACGTTGGTGTTCCGGGGACAGACACGTCAGCGGCCGGGTTTTCCAGTGTCGGTCCGCTGGTGTTTACCGTCAACCAGCGGTACACCGACCAGGGACTGCCGACATCCTGGGCGTCAATTGCGCGCACGCGCCAGTAAAACTGACCGCTACTCAGAGGTGGATCGGGTATATATTCGGTGCTCCCGGACGCGAGAGTCGCATCCGTCAGCATTACGGCAAAACTATTGGTATCGCTAATCTGCAACTGGTAATGATCGATATTCAGGACCGGGTTCCAGATAAGCGCGGGGGTTTCACTGAAAGAAATAGCACCATTTGCTGGTGATACCGGGACAGGAGCCAGAGGCGGGTTCATTGAGAAAAACATCCCTGTCTGCGACCAGCCAAGCCAGTTGGTCTTGTAATACGGCCTGACCCGCCAGTAGTATCGCTGACCATTCATCAGCGCTGTATCATGTGAATAATCAGATGTTGTTGTGGTGGTATTGAGGAGCAAGGTGTTGAAAGCGCTATCCGACGAGAGCTGAAGGTTGTATAGATCAACATCCGGGATAATTTCCCAGGAAAAAGAAACCATGCTCGTGACCAGGTGTTCTTCCGGCGCGGGACTCATGAGATTTATGGAAATTGGAATCTCCCATATGATGCGGGTGAAATTGCCCTCCGCATCGTACTGATAAACGCTACCTACTGCGCCAGGGGCAATATTCACCAGTCCGTGATAGTTGGCTGTCCATTGACGATTGACATCTGCTTGTACATAAACATATTTACAAGTGCCGCTGATACAAGCGTATGTTTCTACTTCACCCGGGTCTGCAGTGCCGCTGACAAGATCCAGGGTTTGATCCAGGTTCGTAATCGTGATATCAATTATGGTATGGGTTCTTTCAGTGTACCCATCAGTCATCTCCACCACCAGACCGTGCACCAATGGAAATCCGAAATTGTGGAAGGTGACATATCCTTCTTGATTGGATAATGCCTGGTTGGAGTACTGTCCAATGGTTAGGGTCACAGGCGTATTTGGCTGCCAAAAATGCCCATAGATAGCCTGATAATCAGAATCCGGATAAACACTCATATCTGGAACATCAACTAACGGCGGCGCGGTGTCAACACGGATATTCGCCAGAACGATATTGGTCTCAAATCCGTTTTTTGAGATTATTGATTCAATCTTCACTGACGTCTGAAACGCGAGCGGTTCGCCGCCCGGTCCGCTGAGGGTGATGACATAATCCTCCACGGCTCCGCCGTATCCGTTATCAAAAGGCGCAGCCGCGGTCAGCGGGTACCCCACCAAATCTGTGTACCAGTATTCAGTACCAGTCAACTCCAGGTCACTCACTTCTTCGACCCCATCCCTGAAAATGGTTATCTTTGATCCTTCTGGTAACGCATGCGTCAGGGTAATTCTCGAATTGATTTGATATGGCTCAGCCACAATCACCGCCGGGATACCCATCGGGAATGTTGCTTTCAGGTCTGCGATCGTGCCACTTACTGATGTTAATTTGGTGTTGTCTACCAGGTACGCCAAGGCATCAGTTTCGTTCAACAATATCTCAGCATCCAGCGTGATTTCATCCAATACCGTTTCTGTCGTGTACCCGTCTTTCGAGATCACCGACTCGATGTACACCGTCGTCGCGAAGTCAGATGGCACCACACCGCTGAGAGTGATCACATACTCCTCGACCGCTCCGCCGTAACCAGCATCAAAGTCTGCCCGCGGCGCGTCCGGGTCGAAAAGCTCCGTGAACCAGAACGGTCCTGTGCCACTCAACGTGATGCCTGAAAGCACCTCCACCCCACCTCTGCTGACCGTCACCGTCGTTCCCTCCGGCAAGGGGTCCGCCAGGGTCATGCGTGAGTCGATCTTGTATTCTTCAGCAACAATCACCGCCGGGATGCTCTCCGGGAACGTCGCCGTCAGGTCTGCGATCGTGCCGCTCACGGAACTCAATTCGGTATTGGCCTGCAGCCAGGCTAAGGCTGCCGTCTCATCTGCCGGGATGTTCACCGGCAGCGTGATAGCTGCCAGAACGGTCTCTGTAGTAAATTCATCCTCCGAGATCACCGACTCGATCAACACACTCGCTTTGATATCCAGCGGGTTACCGCCAGCACTATTGATGGTGATCGAGTAAACCTCTACCCTTCCTCCATAGTTGGCATTGAAGTCCGCGGCTGCTGCCCCCGGGAACAGATCGGTTACCCAGAACGGGCTTGCGGGTATGGGTACAGCCGTCGCATATGGGAAAGGCGTTCCCTCATTGACCGTTAGCCATATCGTCACCGTGCTGCCCGCGGGTAATGCGTCTCCCGCCAACGTCATGCGCGAGTTGATCTGTGTAGTCTGCATCTACGATCGTTGCCGGTATGGTCGCCGGGAAAGTGGCTGTTAATTCACCAAACGTACCCTCAAGCGTGGTGTTTGCCTGTACCCACACCAGCGCATCATCCAGGTCGGGTATGTCCTGTATCAGTACCAGGTCGTTCTTCTCTGCAAGAACCACCAACACCGGCTCAAGCGGCATCAAAGTCCCTGGAGATAGTCGATGTCACCGCCACGGTGATATCGATCGGCGCTGTGTTACCTGTAACCGTGATCTGGTAAGTTTCCACCGCGCCTTCGTATCCTTCTCCAAACTGCGAGGGCGCCACCCCGACCAGGTCCGTGATCCAAAACGGTCCGCTACCGGTGAGCGTCGCACCATTAACGATGGTCACATCATCTCGTAAGATCGTTACTTTGGAACCGGCTGGTAAAGGCGCACTTAGATTGATCTGTGAGTCAATATAATACCCGGTAGAGGTCAACACGGCCGGTATCGATTGCGGAAATGCCGCCACCAGCGCGTCCAAAGTGCCGGTGATGCTCATTTCTGCCTGTACCATCGCGATTGCTGCAGCTTCGTCTGCTGGCAGATTAATTGGCAGTGTAATTTCCGCAAGAACGGTTTCTACCCCTGCCTTTTCAATGACAGACTCAATGAGGACTGTCGTGTCGATAGGGTCTACATTCCCGCCGCCACTGTTGATCGTGATGCTGTATTGTTCGACCCTACCACCATAGTTTCCATCAAAATCTGAGGCATTCGCTCCTGGAAACAGGTCTGTGATCCAGAACGGACTGGCAGGGATCAGCACATCCTGGACATATGGCACCGGTTCTCCATCGTTCACAGAGAGTATGATCGTCACTGTGCTGCCTGCTGGCAATGCATCTCCCGCCAACGTCATGCGTGAGTTGATCTTGTAGTCTGCATCTACGATCGTTGCCGGTATGGCTGCGGGGAAGGTGGCTGTTAATAAACTGAGTGAATCGGCAAGGATTGTATTCTCCTGCAGCCAAGTCCAAAGCTGCCACCTCATTAGCCGGGATGGCTGCGTTCAGCGTGATGTCATCGAGCACTGTCTCAGTTACGTAATCGTCCTTCGAGATTACCGACTCGATGTACACCGTTGTGTCAAAGTCAAACGGTACCGACCCATTTAGTGTGATCACGTAGTCCTCGATCGCTCCGCCGTAACTGGCGTTAAATCCCGCCCGTGGCGCGTCCGGGTCAAACAGCTCTGTGAACCAGAAGGGTCCCGTGCCGCTCAACGTAATATTTGGAAGGATCGTCACACCATCCCTTGCGACCGTCACAGTCGTCCCCGCCGGCAATCCCTCGGCAAGGGTCATCCGCGAGTCGATCTTGTATTCTTCAGCCACGATCACCGCCGGGATACCCACCGGGAATGTCGCTCTCAGGTCAGCGATCGTGCCACTTACTGATGTTAATTTGGTGTTGTCTATCATGTACGCCAAGGCATCAGTTTCGTTCAACAATATCTCAGCATCCAGCGTGATTTCATCCAATACCGTTTCTGTCGTGTATCCGTCTTTCGAGATCACCGACTCGATGTACACCGTCGTCGCGAAGTCAGATGGCACCACACCGCTGAGCGTGATCACATACTCCTCGACCGCTCCGCCGTAACCAGCATCAAAGTCTGCCCGCGGCGCGTCCGGGTCGAAAAGCTCCGTGAACCAGAACGGTCCTGTGCCACTCAACGTGATGCCTGAAAGCACCTCCACCCCACCTCTGCTGACCGTCACCGTCGTTCCCTCCGGCAAGGGGTCCGCCAGGGTCATGCGTGAGTCGATCTTGTATTCTTCAGCAACAATCACCGCCGGGATGCTCTCCGGGAACGTCGCCGTCAGGTCTGCGATCGTGCCGCTCACGGAACTCAATTCAGTATTGGCCTGCAGCCAGGCTAAGGCTGCCGTCTCATCTGCCGGGATGTCCACCGGCAGCGTGATAGCTGCCAGAACGGTCTCTGTAGTAAATTCATCCTCCGAGATCACCGACTCGATCAACACACTCGCTTTGATATCCAGCGGGTTACCGCCAGCACTATTGATGGTGATCGAGTAAACCTCTACCCTTCCTCCATAGTTGGCATTGAAGTCCGCGGCTGCTGCCCCCGGGAACAGATCGGTTACCCAGAACGGGCTTGCGGGTATGGGTACAGCCGTCGCATATGGGAAAGGCGTTCCCTCATTGACCGTTAGCCATATCGTCACCGTGCTGCCCGCGGGTAATGCGTCTCCCGCCAAAGTCATGCGCGAGTTGATTGTGTAGTCTGCATCTACGATCGTTGCCGGTATGGTCGCCGGGAAAGTGGCTGTTAATTCACCAAACGTACCCTCAAGCGTGGTGTTATCTACCACATACTGCAGGTCCTCTTCAATCCCCGCGTTTACGGTGCCCCACGGTGCCGCAAGCGCCGAAATCACCATGAGCAACACTGTGATCAAACGGATCGGAATGCTTAATCTACTTACACAAGCATCCAACAAACGATTTCCAGTCATGCTGATCTCCAGGTAAACGGTAGTCCTCTGAGCAAGTCACTAAATAGAAGGGGAATCAATGTGAACACAAGAGAATTAGCATGCCCCATTCGAAAATACTCTTTCTGATATTCTCACATTGTTAAGGAATAACCACCCATCATGCAATATTGACCAAAAAGGAATATTAAGACTATATAGCTAATAAAATAAGCTGTCAAGAATGTAGTCATTAACAAACCTACGCCGCAGGCATGTCCTCTCTGGAACCCCTGACCTATTCAACACCAGCAGGGCATCCAGTTGATCATCTCATGCATTTATTAAATTCCCGATGATACAACTTTTATGGATCAGTATTGATGAATTTGCCGCTAATATTTCTCAGCAAATAACCAAAGAATCGACGAATTCATAAAAGTCCCAAGAATAAACCTTTTAGGCAATTCCTCTATTTGATATTAATCAATTGATTTTATTAAGTTTATTGCTACACTGATAATGCGGTCATAGTAGAACGGACAAACTCAATCAGGAGGACCCCATGCATATTTCCGAAGTAATTTGGTGGATCTATACAGCTCTTGTTGTGCTGGTTGCAGTATTTTTCCTCATTTTTGCGTTTCTGGTGAAAGAGAAAGGCGAATAACATGGAAAAAGCAGAACGAAGATGGCTATATGTATTGATTGTTGTTTTTGTCATCGTTAATGTGATCACGCTTTCATCGCTCATCCCGTGGCAGAAATGGCAAATATGGCAAAACCCGATACCCTCCCAGGTGATAGACGTGACCTACGATAAAAACGTAATCACTATGGACGCACCGGTACAGGTCAAAGCAGGCGAGTTTGTGCAGTTCTCCGCGACCTCAACAGATGTGACCTACGGATTTGGCGTTTTCCGAAAAGACAACAGCATGGTCTTCCAGATGCAAGTGCTGCCAGGCAGGTCAAACCTCATCATCTGGAAGTTCGATGAACCCGGCATGTACGATGTGCGTTCTACTGAATACTCCGGGCCAAAGCATAACGATATGGTCGTGCGCGATGCGATCGAAGTGAAATAAGGAGAATGGCAACCATGATCAAACTTGGATGGATGGAAAAATGGACACTGCGCTTCGTGGTGGTAGCCCTCCTTTTCCTCGCGCTATCAGGATTCGAAGGCATGCTCATGCGTACGCAGCAATACGACATCGACTCGTTGCACGGAATGGAGGCTCTCCTTAATCAGATTCGACCAGGTGATATTGAACCGACAACCCCTGAGCTATATTACGCCATGCTCACCGCTCACCCGATCGTGGGTATTTATGGCTTTGTATACATGTCCATATTTGGCGCGTTCTACTTTCTGGTTCCCTACCTGATCAACAAACCGGTAAAACACCCCAAGCTGGTCATCACCAACTTCTGGTTGCAAATTATTGGTGTGATGGTCTGTTGGGCAGCGGGGTTCTTTGGCCTGTTCAATGCGCTTTACACGCTGTATTGGCCGCTTCCGGTTGCCTTTGATCGAGTTCCTGTGATCGGCAGTATTTTCTTTATGTTGGGAGCCGCTGCCATCATGGTGAATATTCTGCTCTTCTCTTACAATATTTTCAAAACAGTTTTGAGCAGGGATGGAGACGGGTCTTATACACTGGGTCAATTCCTGCGTGCCGCGTTCGGTATCCCGCGCCTGATGAAATTACTCGGCAAAGAAGACAAGCAGGCGGTCAACATGGACTACAATGGCATGCCGGTGTTTATAGTAGCGGTCGCGCGCGGCTCTATCGATACCGTGATCAACGCTATTGTGCTGCTTTCAGCTGGTGTTCTTATCCTGGTTTATGGCCTCTTTGCGCTGTTTGGCAACCCCCTTAACCCCCTCGCGGTGGACGCACTGATCTTCAAGAATATCTACTGGTGGGGGTTGGATATGGTGGCGGATGGGAACGCGCTGATATACACCGCTGGCGTGTGGTATCTGCTCGTGCCGCTGCTTACCGGTCGTAAACTCTACGGCGCTGGCGTGGTCAAGACCGTCATCATGGTGGACCTGCTGGTTTCGATGGGCGTTTGGAGTCACCACCTATTGGGCGATACCTCGCAACCTATGTGGATGAAATTGCTTTCCGGGCAGTTCATCACATGGGGTGAGTACTTCACCATGGGGCTGACCATTTTCGTCTCTCTCATGACAATCTGGCAGGCCCGCCCGGTGAAGATGTCCGCACCGATGAAATTCGTCCTCGGGTCCATGTTCGGCTTCGTGATGGGTGGCATCGCCGGTCTCATCCAGGCGAACGTTGGTCTTAACATGATCTTCCATAATACCCAGTGGGTGGTCGCCTTACATGCGCACACCTTCCTATTAACGGGTGTCGGCACCATGCTGTTCGCGGTCATCTACACCCTCGTACCAATTTTAACGACGCTCGAATTCAAATACAAAAAGCTGGTGGACTGGCACCTGTGGTTGTGGCTGATCGGTTCCGTGACCATGTCCTATGCCATGGGTATGGCTGGCTCCAAAGGCATGCTGCGCCGCACGCTCTACACCGGTGGCGAGTTTACTCCCTACACTCTTGTGGCAATCATTGGTGGAACCATCCTCAGTATCGGATTTGTCATTTTCCTGGTCAACCTGGTCAGCACCTTGGGATTTAAGACCATCTTCTCCTTGGTAAAACCGGAGAAAATTCCAGAAAAACCTGCTGAAGAAGCTGCGGCAGCTTCATAGCGCAACCCTTAACAAATAGAACAACCAGGCGTTCTTCATTGCCTGGTTGTTTTCTTGTCTGAAACTTCCCAATGGCTAATTGATCGTCAATTGTGTTGATCTGATGTTATCACAACAAGATGATGCACCGCCCCATCCCGCTCAAAGATATGCCTGCTGTTAGCCAAATCCAAAATTGTTCCCTCGATCATTTGCACCTGGCCATTGGTCAGATATACCTGAATCGTCGCATCTTCTGATGCACAGTAGATAATCGGCACCTGGCAGATGGTGTAAGCCAGTGAACCAACCGCTAATTCGATCCCTTGCGGTTGACCGGTTGTGTCCCAATAGTTAAAAATCCCCGGTGTCTCCGGAAATTCCGCGCGATCGAAAAGAAGGAAATCAAACGCGATACAGCCGTTCACAATAGCAAATCCAAGTTCAGCCTGACGCGCCAGTATCTCTTCTTTGACCATTCCAGTCATGCCGGGTTGTTTTGCGCCCTCGCCGGCAGGTGTATGCGAATATGGATCGGTGGGGAAAGCGCCGTACTCCAGCGGGGATTTGTTGAAACATTGCCCGGCGCGGATATCTGCGTAGCGCTCGATCAACCCTGGTGTGGATGGCTCGCTTCGAGTGCGAAGAATAGTCTCCTGTACCGCCAGCAACAACTTTGATACCATGTGCCAGTAGATACTGCCCAGGCCTTCATAAGCGAAAAAGGTTCCCGAGCGCCCGGTGAACTGATCATGATGAAAAACCTCTTCAAATATATTTTCTATCTTTATCGAATCCCGCGCTACCAGATCGCTGAAGCGCGATTGAACTTTTAAGGTATTCAAGGCTTCTCTTACATCTTTAATATTCCGAATGTGACTGGTAAAGTGATAACCGCCAATTTCATCACACGAGAACAGGCTCTCATCCCCTGCCAGTTGCAGTTCCCTCACCAGCGCCACAACTTCCACTTGCTGTGGTGAAAGCGTGTTCTTGGCCACAAAATCCTTCAGTTTGCGGTCTGGATAGAGAATATAGCTGTGTTGGTCAGCCCGGTAAAGCGGACCGTTGCGCAGGTTGTTGAGTAAAGCCAGTGATTCCGCGCCATCAAGCAGCCCGGAGGAAAGTATTGCCACCTGTCCTTCCAGCATTTCATAGAGCGGGGAGATGGCTGCTGAACCTGGTTGCAAATGGAGGATATTATATGAATGGTACAGCCCGTCGCTACGGCGGTTGGCGCGCAGGGTGTGGTCAATGTACCCCAACGCCACTTCCAGGAATCCCAATAAACCTTGTTTATCCAGCGCTTCCATCATGCCGGAGAAACCATTCAGGTAATAATTACTTCGGTAATCACTGCCAGCCTGTCCGAGCGCATCCATCATGCCGCGGCGTTGAACATCAGTGAAATTCCCCAATAAAGATGGAGAGAAGTCTGTCAGGATCTTCGATAATTGTTCATACAAGACCGCGACCTCCGCGTGAACCTCCACATGTTCGAATTTACTCGATAATATAAGCTCACGTAAAAAGACAATGTATCGCCGCAGGTAAGCCATTGTCACCACGGAAAGACCTTTTCCCACAAGCGCGTTATTGGCGTCATTCCACTCCGGGCGCTGCGTGTTCATCCAGATGCCACCCTCGGGAACAAAGTTGACCAGTTTTGCCAGCAGCAAGGTGAGAAGTTTTTCCGTTAGCGTCGCGTGTAAAACGCTACCTTTCCGCGACGACACCAATTTTCCATCGCCCCCCAGTTCCGTTACTCTTTCACGCACCAACTGTTCCCGTTCCCAGTCAAACGTGATGGTATTAAAGGGGTTTTGCAATACCTCGGTGTAGGGTTTAATGCGGTAGGGAACATCAGCGTAACTGAATATTCGCTGCGTTAATAGACCCTGTAAATGGCCGGGATGAACTTTCTGGCTTATCTCCATCAGCTTGATTAAATAGATGATCTGGTGATCGCTCCAATAACCTATATTCGACCACGGGTTGTCAGGCTCGGGGGTTTCCCAATCAATACCCCGCCGGGTGATGCGGTAGGGGTTGTAGCCATCCGTTGTTGTGGCATTCAGGAACACCTGGATCATGTTCTCTGTGTATTCGGGGTAGGAATAAGCCAGCGCCTCCCAGTTCTGGAAGATATCCCGCCAATTACCTTCATAATCAAGCTGTTTTGACCCATCCTTCCGTTTGATATTGATGGAAAAACGGTTCCATGGGCGGCTTGGATCACCGTGCCGGCGCGAAAAGGATAAAGGCAAATAAGAATTCACCAGCCGTATCAGATCCACACTCCCATTCTCTTTGGCGCGTGCACGCAGATCCTGTATGGAGAATTCTTCTGGAAGGTCAGCAAAGAAATCCGCTTCACCCGCAAGTACACCCCGATTGAGTTTGGAAATGTATTCAATGAAGTCAGCTTTATTGACCCTGTATTGGCCGGGGAAATACCCGCCGCGCATTTCGTTAAACAAAACATTCGCAAAATGGTGCGCGGTTATTAGGGAATTACCAGTCACCTGTAAACCATCGGCGCTGGCCACGATCTGTTCCAGGCTGCGTGTATTGGCGGCCAGGTCGGCTTTTAGCGAGGTGATCAGGTCCATATCACCACCACGTAGCAGCGAGTTCAGATGCACCACCGCAGCCGCGTCCTGGTCTACATCCGCGACAATATGCCAGGCGCGCTCTTCCCCCGCCTGCAGGTTGATAACGGCATGAATAAAGTAAGCGCCGCGCTGACCGCGGGTTTCTGTTTCAGTTTTTACTGACAATCCAGAACGGAAGTCGTCCAGCTGCCGGGAGGACAACAAATAGGCATCTGGCTCAAGCCCAACCTGCCAGGCGACAGTTGCGAGCAATGATTCACTCGGTTCGGCCAGGTCCGTGAGGCGCGAATTGAGTGTGTAAACAGCCAACCCGGTTTGTTCATCGAGTTCATTTTTCTTGTAAGCATCCAGTAACTGGCTGAAAGTATTTTGCGTCAATTCAGTAACATTCGCTGGCAGCAGGTTTTGCAGACCGTCCAGGATCTCCACCTGGCAAGGAACCGCGGACTGATTCGTTAACCAACTGGTCTTAACAAAACCAAAGTCATCACCAGTGCCCCAGGCGTAGCGGAAGGTGAATTTCAAATTCACGGTTGATCTCTTCAAAGACAAGGGTATTTCCCGGGATGTTCTTGTACAGGTTGCGCTCAATATCATAGATCCCCTGCTGGCGATTCGAAAAAGGCTCCCAGAGAATTTTCTTCCCAGCTCGATCGATCAGAAAAATCGATCGAGCGCCGGTGTTCTCATTGTTTTCTGTGAGCTTATCCGCTGTATAGTACGGAAATAGCGCGTGGTCCGCATTGACCCGCCCGGCGGAAAGTCCGCCGGTGGAGGCAATGAACAACCAGTGGTTGGAACTGCTGACCAGGCTCATGAAGAATGGAGGCATGGCATCATAGTTGGAGATTTTGTAAAAAGACTCGCCAAACAGGTGAACGAATTCTCCCCCCGTAGTGTTGATGCGGCGCTTCTGGGTGGTATCACCAATGAAAATCGGACGGGAGTTAGAGGTCATTGCTGCTCCTTATGTAACGGATAACTCAAAAAAAGCCAGCACAGCAAGCCGGGTGGTATCTTCCTTTGAGAAATTATAGCCTTATTATTGTTTTAGCCGGAAGCACAACAGACGACCCGGATCGTTGCCCCAGTGAAATCCGCTCACGACAAATTCGTGAATATGGAGCACTCAGGCTCCCCTATTCACAAGTAAATTTGTGAGCTATTTAAGTAGAAACCTGTTCTTTGTCTTCTACCCGCGGATCCTTCATCCGTGTAATGAGAAAAACACTCACCAGCATTAAGCCAACGGCCAGCAGCAGCGCGGGAGTGAACGCACCGTCCTGTGTTTTGAGCGCTTCCATGATGTACACAAAAACCACAGACGCCTGCCCGAAAAGCTGGATCAGAGCCATTGGATGTACCTTCTGGGGTTGGATTGGTGATCTCCGCGGCGTACTGCATACCGATCGGGTTCGCGCTGACCAGGAAAAAACCCAAGAAAAACGCCGAAGCATACAACAGCCAGGCTGTTTGGGCAAAAGTGATGCCGATCAAACCCGGAATGGCAAGCACAAACCCCAGGAGGATGTATTTCTTTCGCTTGTGCTGACGGTCAGAGAATGGAGGGATGATCAACGCGCCCAGAACCCCTCCACCCAGCATGAGCGCGCCGAGCGTGCCTGCGTCTGATGGCGTGAAGCCGCGCGGACGGATGATGTTTTCCACCCAGGTGGTGACCCCATTGAAGATTCCCAGCCCGATAAATGAAACGACCAGGTAGTACCAGAATCCCTTAATCTTGAGGGCGTGTTTCAATCCATCCAGCATAAGCGCGCGAACCTCTTCGCCTTCAGGGCAGGGAGGCGTGGCAGGTTTCTCGCGCGCCAGTACAACGAAGAGAACCGCCGAGAACGCGGCGACAATACCATAGAGCAATTGCGATTGTGAAATGCTCATTTTTTCGATCAGCATGGGCGGCAGCACCATACCCAACGCCGTTCCGACCAGGTTGGAGAGGGTCACCAGACCCACAGCAGTAGCCCGCTCATCAATACTGAACCACTGCGCCGGTACCTTCGTCCACGCGTTGAGCAGAAACGGCTGCGCCACAGCGATGCCGATGGTGCTGATGAGCACCAGGGAGTAATCAGCACCAGCCAGCCCTCGAAGGACACCAAAAATCCCCATGAGAACTGCGCCAATGCTCACCGTCAGCCTGAATCCGTAGGTGTCTATCGCCCACGAGACCGGGATGGAGAGGGGGATGAAGGCGATCATGTAGACCATGGCCAGCAAGCCGATCTGAAGATCGGTAACGCCATAATAGGCAGCGGCCAGCCCGGTAATCGGCGCGTACGAGATCCACAACACCTGGATGGTTAAGTTAATGAACATGAACACCGCCAAAACCACCCAGCGGTACGGATACAAACGATAGGATTTTTCCATCAGGGGTTTGCCTCCATGCAGATCAGTATTGTTAACTGTTCATCTTCCTGTATACACCCTTCATCTGGTCATAGATCGATAAAAACTGTTCGTAGCGCTGATCATAAATCGATTGATTACTCGGTGAAGGGTGGTAATCCCGCTTAATTTTTACCAGGCCTGGAATATCCGCGTAGCTTATCTCCTGTAGACCAACCGCGCCGATCCACGCTGCTCCGCGCGCGTTGGCATACACCGGGTCTTCCACCTGCCTGATGCACACGCCCATCACATCCGCAAAGATCTGGCACCACACATCCGACTGCGCCCCGCCACCAACAATATGGATCTTCTCAACCGGACTTTTTAGAAAGCGCTTCACCGGCTGCAGCAGCCAGCGGGTGTTGAGAGCGATCCCCTCCAGGAAAGCACGGATGATATCTTCGCGTGAATTATGCAGCGAAAGGTTATATAACCCGGCTCTTAATGTTTTATCCTCAACCGGCGCACGCTCTCCCCAGATCCAGGGAGTGTAGATAACACCATTCGCGCCAGCCGGTACCCGGTCGGCTATCTGGTCAAGATACTTGAAAATGTCCGGCACAGCCGCTTCCTGTAACAGTTCATCCTTGTTGTAAATGATCTTGTCACGCAGGAAATTCAGGTTGCCGCCGGCCGTCGCTTGCAACGCGATCAGCAGGTAACGCCCGGGTATGGCGCACGGCAGCGAAGCCAGCGAGGAGGCAATATCCGTTTTCTTATAGGGAACATGCGCTGCCATCCAGGAGGAAGTACCAATGTAGAGGTGGGGAAGATCATCTTCCACTGTTCCGGCACCGATGGCAGCAGCAGTCGTATCGATAGCCCCGGCCACCACCTTTACATAGGGTGAGAGACCCAATTCCGTCGCCACCGCAGCCTTAAGATTACCAAGCACAGCGGTGCAGGGGAAAATCTCCGGCAGCTTATCCCCATCCACGCCGCTCGCGCGTACCAGGCCGGCATCATAATGAATGTTGTCCGGATCCCGGTTGTCGGTCACCCAGGACGTGAGGATGGAATCGTACGTGGCGGTAAAACGACCTGTAAGACGGAGATTGAGATAATCCAGTACATTGAGAAATTTATGCGTCCTGGCGTATACCTCTGGGAGGTGATCGCGGATAAAGAGCATATGGGCCGCGGGATCCTTGCCGCTGGCGGATGGGATTCCGCCGGTCAACCTGATCCAATTCAGCACTTTCACCACGCTCATCCCACTGATGTTCACCAGTCCCTTAAATTGTTGGAAAAGGCTGGATTGCCCCCGCATATCCATCCATGTGATGCAATTCATCAAGGCGTTCCCATCACGATCCACCGGGATCGTGCCCTCCCCTTGTGTTGAGCAGCAAACGGCGATGATGGAAGCGGGTGAAACCACCCCTTCAGAGAGGAGCTGCCGCGTGCAGGAGACAAACGCCTGCCACCACTCTTCGGGCGATTGTTCCACGCCACCATCAGCGGTTAGGTGCAACTGGATGGGCTGCGCGCACCATCCCAATACCTGTCCATGGATCGTGATGAGTGCGACCTTCATACTGGAGGTGCCCAGGTCAGCCGCGATTATTATTGGCATCTTTTTATCGTCCATCACCACTCGCTTGCCTTGAGATGATCAACTACCAATTATTCTACACTGGTAAGCACATTTTCAAACTGCTCAAGCGCTTCATCAATCACATCATCTGTATCCGCCATACTGGTGTACATGCGGCTTCCTGCCAGTGTTACCAGGCCATGGGCCATGTACGCCGCACCCATTTCTTCCATCATGTGCTTGCGGGGTTTCAATTCCTTTGCCAGCCGCAGTGGATGATGCAAGTCCAGCAGCATTGTTCCGGACGTCTCCAGGTGCACGATGCTGCCCTGGTTGAACACGACATAAGGCAATCCGTGCTTCACGATAATGGACTGCAAACCCGCGGTCAACCGGTCTCCCGCCCGGCCCGCGATGACCGGCGCGTTGGTGCGTTCCATTTCAAGCAGCGCGTGATAACCCGCCACGCACGACAGCGGATTGGCAGACAAAGTACCGCCAATATAAGCCCGTTCTCCAACCCCGCCAATACCGGCTGCGAAGCGCAAAATAACATCCGCGCGCCCCCCGACACCCCCTGCCATGGGATACCCTCCCGTGATGCATTTACCAAAGATTGTCAGGTCTGGATTGACACCAAAGTAACCCTGGGCGCCTCCCATGCCAACCCGGAACCCGGTGACAACTTCATCAAAGATGAGTAGCGCGCCGAATTCATCACACAACTCGCGAACCTTTTTATTGAAATCAAAGGGTACCGGGCGTGTTCCACTTTCCGGTCCTAATGGTTCCACGATGACCGCGGCGGTTCCGCCCGCCAAGCGATTCAATACGAGATGACGCTTCAGAGCTGCGATCGAATTCGGATAGAACTCCTGTGTGTGTGCGCTCACCCGGGCTGGAATACCCTTCGCTTCAAGGCGGCCTGAGCCGGGTATGTGCAACCCGTAAACCATCTGGTCACTCCATCCATGGTACGCCCCGCCGACCTTTACGATTTTGGAACGTTTTGTATACGCCCGCGCCGCGCGGATGGCTGCCATGACCGATTCCGTCCCCGAACCAAGCATACGGAACATCTCATTGGCTGGCATGAACCGCCTGACCAGTTGGGCGAGTTTTAACTCATATTCATGGAAAAGACCGGTGACCGGACCGCAGGATTGGAGCATTTCGATTACCTTTTCTCGGACAGGCAGGTAATTACTTCCGAGCACAGTAGGTCCGCCCGCCTGGAGGAAATCGATGTACCGGTTTCCGTCAGCATCCCAAAGATGCGCGCCATCCGCCCGTTCCACCGCGATGGGGAATGGGTAATTGAACGCCAGGTTGTGCTGCACGCCGCCGGGTATGATCTGCTTTGCCTCATCGTTAAGTGCTTTTGAGCGGGTACATTTTTTTTCAAAATACTCGAGTATTTCCTGCATTTTATCCCGTCGGACTGGCCGCGGGGGTTGTGAGAGCAATATCTCCAGCTGCCGGTACACAGCTTCCACATCCGGGTACCTGGAAATCGCGTATGTATTGTTATCCATTACAGAACCTCCACAATTTATGGTGCTTTAGTTATTGATCAAAATGGTTTTTCTATTCGTATTTCTTCTGGTCCTTGCGCAGCTTGGCAAACGCCAGCTCCCGCACAGCCAGCGGAAGACGGCTGGACTTTTTGTCAGTGCACAGGGTTAACAGGTAAGCCAGCGAGCATTTTTCGAGGATGGCGGCGTTGTCAACGGCACGATCCATATCATCGCCCAAGAGGAGCGCGCCGTGATTTGCCATAATGAAGGCGTTATTGTGATTGGAGACATGTTTGGCCACTTTTTTCGCCAGCATCCCCGTACCCGATGGCGCGTAGGGAATTATGTCAACCGAACGTCCCAAAAACCGCGCCTGCTCATCAAATAACGCCGGTATTGGCTCGCCGATGAGCGCTAGTGTACTGGGGTAGACCTGGTGGGTATGGAGAATAGCGTTCACATCCGGCCTGACCTTGTATATTTCCGCGTGCATCCCGCTCTCGACGGATGGTTTGCGGGATCCAGACAGTGGGTTCAGCTCAAAATCGAGGACACAGATATCTTCAGCCACCATCTTATAGTAGTCATAATTGGACGGGGTAATGGCAAGAGCCTGTTGAGAGGGAATGCGGACTGACAGATTACCGCCAGTCGCGGCCAGAAAACCTTTCGCGACCAGTTCTTTTGCTGTATCCACGATCAGTTGACAATAAGTTCGATAGTCGTCCATTTGGTTTCCTCCGTTTGTTAATTTCATGATTAGTATAGAAAATAATCTTGACAATGTCAAGATTAATCCGTATGATTTATTTATGGCAAGTAAAAAATACCATCACGGGAACCTGAAACAATCGCTGATTGACGTCAGGGATGATTGATCCTACAGGAAGAAGGGGTCAGCGCCCTCACTCTGCGCAGTGTTGCCCGCAAAGCCGGGGTCAGCCATTCAGCACCCTACGGCCATTTCACAGACAAAGGCGCTTTACTCGCAGCCATCTCCACCCGGGGGTTCCTTGTGCTTGACGAGCAACTGACAAAAACCGTCGAGGAGCATCAAGATTCTCCAGGAAACCTACTGGTCGAATTTAGCTGGACTTACACCCGGTATGCCCTCGAGAACACGGCACTTTTCAAGCTGATGTTTTCCGGAATTCTTGAAGATGAACATTCATATCCCGAATTCATGTCCGCAGTCCGGAAAACCTATAACAAGCTGATCGAAGTTGTGGAGCGCTGCCAGTCAGCCGGGGTACTTCAAAATGGTCCAGCTGAAGAAACCGCCATCGCGATCTGGAGCATGGTACATGGATTTGTTAATCTTTACATTGAACGGCAGATCCCGGGACAGTTGGTGGATGGAATCCATTTAAAAAACATGCTGGTCAAGATCCTCAACCATTTGACCCTCAACGTATAGAACTTACCAAACTTATTCCCCCGAGCACCCAGTTTCATCACGATAATCCCGTTTCAATTTCCCTGTTGGCGCGCGCAGGGTAAAACCTGTAATTCTGAGCATAAAACACTTAAGCGATCAAACAACCCCCTACGCTCGCGCAAAAATGAAGGTCGCGATAATTTTTCATGCACAGTCCAATTCGTCGGGTAGGTATTAAAGGCTTCCCGCGAACAGGTTACTCTCCCAACTTTTTACTTTCAGGACTGGCTATTTAATAGTTCTTTGTTAACAGAAACCGGGCTATACCTTGCGCATGATCACCCACTTGTTCATCGGGAACTGGATGACGAAGGAAACGGTCATGCAAATCATTTTCGTGATGATGCCGCCCCAGTTTTCTCCAACCGCGGCATACAGTGGCGCAATAAAGAGAGTGGGCAGCCACAGGGTCAAGAAATATACCGCTATGACCATGACGGCGTACATGATCGCGCTGTAAACCTTGTTGTTGGTGGCACCGAAGGTCACTTTGCGCTGGAGAAAAAAGTTCACCGTCTGTGAAATCGCAAATGAAATAAGCAGCGAGAGAAAAGCTGTCAGACCGCCATTTTCAACACGATAGTCAAATAGCCACCAGCTGAAGGCAATCTGCTTGTAAGCTGCGAGCAGCCAGTAATTGAGCAGCGCGAACACACCCAGATCCACGATGGTGGTCACAATGCTCATGGCTGTGAATTTAATATACTCCCACAAGGTCTGATGTTTTTCTAGAAAATTGCGCAACCTTAGTATCAAGTCTTTTTCACCCGGCAAATACAATGATCTTATCGTCCGCGTTGAACAGTATTTCATCCTGCTTATTCGGGTTGATATGCACGCCAAAGCATCGAGCTTCATCATTATGTTCAGAAGTGATCCGGTATCCGAAGGCGGTCTCGCCACGTCGTCTTGCAGCTTCAATTACAGTGTAGAAATTCACGGGTGACCCAAGTTTCACATATTGTTCCACTGGCTTCAGGTTGATTTCCGCGCCTTCCTCGTTGAGCATATCATCGAAAAAGGGCAATAATTGGCTATTTTCTGAAAGCTGAGCAATCATCAGGGAAATTAAATGGGTGCTTACAATAAAATCATCCACACCAGTCACTGAGGCCAATTCCCGATTGCGTAAATCCAACATCTCACTTACGATGGAAAACGGCGTTTCATCATGCAGGGAAATATCTCGTAAATGAAGTAAAGTTATCAAGGTGCGAGCGTCTGCCTTTTGCACATCCAGCGAGGTGTCAGCCAGCACGATGACATGATCAAAATCTACAATATTTAATTCGTCAAGTATGACTCTACTAGTGGTATCTCTCGCTACAAAATTGATAATCAGGTTTCTAAGATCACAACAAGCAGTCACCTGTTGTTTAAAAACATTGTCCGCGACAACTGTAATTATTGAATTCTTTACCACGTATTTATCCAGTTCCCTCAGGATAATTCCGCCGCAATCATTCCAACCTAATAGCAATATTTTTTCCATCCTGGCTGGAACTGTACTTGTATTTAGATGAATAAGCTCAGGCTGGTAGGTTGCGGGGAAATTATTGGATAACAGGATCGTACTATCATCTTCTGAGAGGCAGATTAACCGGTCTCCAGGCATAATGTCTGTGTCCATGGATGGATTGAGTTTTGCTTCCGTGCCATTCGCTTGAAATATCCCAATGACTGATGAATCAACATAAGCACCAAGAGCCTCCGCGTATGTACGGCCTACCAACCCCGGTTCTTCCAAATAGTAGATTTCGTCCCCGCTAAAATTCAATAACTCTGTATAAACAAGCGAAAGACCTGATTGGCGTGAAGTCTGGGCTGTCACCCGAGCAATGACATCCTCGGTTAAGATGGCGAACAAGCTATCGTTCTTGCCCAGCATGTTGATTACGTCCATGTTCGCTGCATCGCTAATCTGGGTGATAATGTTATACGGCCTACTTCGGCGCTTGGGATTATTAGTGATGGCCAGAACGGTTTTAATGACAAACATGTCAGGGTCAACACCCTCCGCCGGAATGACAATGATCGATCGCGCCTCGTGCGGACTGATTATCTCAAGATCTGTTGGATCTATGGGTGAACCGGATCGGCAGATGATGCGCATATTCTTCGTATCCGGGATGCGAATACGAATCTCGTCTTCCATTTCAACCTTATCTTTATTGGCCAGGATTGCGATCGCGGGTTTACGCTGATTCAGATTGGCCTCGATCAATTCGGCTAGAATTGTAAATATTTGCGGTGCCCAGCCAAGGATGACTGTATGATTTTCCTCCAGTACAAGCGAGCGGCCTTTACGGAGTTCTTGTATCTTATCCTGGATCAAGTTGCTCAACACACCAATCAGGCTGCTGATGATCAATATCCCCCCAAGTGTAGGTAGAACAAGCATCACCAGCCGGAAACCCCATCCTTCATCTGCACCCATAGTGCCAGGGTCCAGGGTACGTAACAAGCTGCCCCAGATGGCTTCGCTAAAGGCAATCCCGTCAGTACCCCCGGGAGCAAACGATCTTCCACCCAGAAATACGATGATCGCAGCCAAAAGGATAATGATGAGCGATAGAAAAGCCAGCATGACGATCATTGCCCATGCGCCCCGCGCCATCAGATTATCGAAAAAATATTGCCATCTGTGTTTTAATGCGGGTTTTTGATTCATGACAACCTCCAGGAAACCATTAAATGATTTTACAGTGGAATGCGAAAATTAAGAAATATTTCCGAGTAAAATAACCGTATGTCCACCATCCAGAATAAAGGATTCTCAACGAACAAATCCAACGAACTGAAAGGTAAACTCGAAACCTATATCGACAAGGACGGCAACCTGGTCGCCTGGCGCCCGGACCCTGCCATCGATTGGGAGCGATTAACGGAAATACCAGAACAGAACGCCCTGGCTGAATTGTTCGCGTATCAGACCGCAAACGGGTACGAGTGGTTGACACCCGTCGATCTCGGCGGATACATTTTCAATCCGATACTGGGTTGGAATGTTACGCGTGATGAAAATGGAAAATACATTTCCGCGGAGCATATCTACCGATTCTGCGGTAACCGTCTCATCAACGCACTGAGAAAATTGAATCCCGGCCGTGGCATCGTCTTTTATAAAGTTAAGTAAGAATATGTGAATAGATTTAATCTCATCTGGTCCCATGATACAGGTTATGGGGCTGCTTGGTTTGTTCTAATAATCGATGCTTGACATTACCCCTGGTTTAACTGACAATAACATTAGCCAATAGTTGCAATATGGAGGTGGCACTATGTTCAAGACCATGCGGATTGTCCTATCAGTGGCAATTATCTTCACGGTATTCCTGCTTACTGCTTGTGGGGCAAAACCAACGCCAGATGTGACCCTGCTCTCCACTGAGATTGCCGCTACAATTTTTTCAGAACTAACAAGTACGGCCCTGGCAGTACCCACCGCCATACCAACCCTGGGGGTCACAGCCACTCCACTGCAATTGCTGCCTACAACCACACCAACGGTGAACCTCACCGCCGCGAACCTCGCCACTCCAACTTTGTTCGTTGTTCAACCCAACGTGCCAGGTTCCTCCGCGGATAACTCCAAGTGGGTCGCTGATGTCAATTTCCCGGACGGCACCGTGGTCGGCACCGGTGATTCATTCGTGAAAACATGGCGCTTCCAGAATACCGGAACCACAACCTGGACCAGGGACTTCAGGATCATTTACCTTGAGGGGAACCTTCTCGGAAAAAATGACGAAACAATGTTCAACCTTACTGCTGAAGTCCTCCCGGGAAAGTTCGCTCAAATTAGTGTTCCTTTCACCGCGCCGGGTGAAAAAGGGAAATACAACAGTTTGTGGAAATTGTTCAACCCCGAAGGCCAGCAATTCGGGGAATACGCGACAATTAACATCGTGGTCAAGTAAAATCACTCCCCATTCCGGCAAGCATTAAGCCGATTGCCCAACGGTGGGCGATTTCCGAGACAGCCACGATCAAAAAGCCATCACCAGCGTACACAGTCCGGGAAAACCTGGTTGAGATTCGGGTGCTTTCTGACCACGTCACCTTTTCATGATGAAGAAATTACACAATGGCTCGCTAACCGCGCCCAGCCCGCGGGTGAGCAATACGAATAGATAAAGCCCGCATTTTCATTAAATGTGTCAATATTGGTCAGGACTACCAAATTTACGCTATGTTTCAGGTAATTCGGGATAAGCATAACCTCTGATATAATTATGATGCATTTAGTCTTATTTATCAGACTCGTCCCCCATGGTGAATACACATGAATATCATAAACTCAGAACAGGATACCCCCCAAAACATACAAACATCGCCCATCTTCCTGGTGGTCGGCCCGCCCGCTGTTGGAAAAAGCACCACCAGCCGGGTATTGGCCTCCCACTTTTCTAAGAGTGTCCACATACCAGTTGATGACTTGCGCAACATGGTTGTCTCTGGTTTATTGCTGCCCGGTCCGGTTTGGAGTGACGAGCTTGCCCAACAGGTCGCTCTCGCCCGTAAAGTCGCGATAAATATCGCCGTCAATTACCGGCAAGCCGGCTTTGCCGTGGTCATGGATGACTTCTGGGATTCTGACCACCTTTCAGATTACCAGGAGCTGTTCGATCAACCGGGAGTACATAAGGTTCTCCTCCTGCCGGACCAGGCTGCAGCATTCCAGCGAAACCGGAAACGTTCCGATGGAAATACCAGCAACGTATATATCGATGAGGGGATTCGCATTGTATATGAACAAATAAACCGCGAAGCAACCGGAGGACAAACCAATCAATGGCTTGTCATTGACACTACCGAAATGGATGCCGAAGCAACAGCGGAATACATCCTGACACATTGCCAACTTTAACCCTCCCCGGCATGCAATAGTTCCAGAACCCGGAACAGTATATCCATAGATCAAAGTGATTTTCAGTTTTAGGGCACTTCTTAAGTGGTTGAAAACATTTGTAGATAACCGAAGTGGGTTATTTATAGTTCGATATTGTCTCGCGTTTTATTAATCCCGTTATTGTGTAAAATTATCTCATCCTGCAGCGTATATACCTGGTGGACATATGCAAATGATAAATAAACTATCAACCAAGACGAAGCTTCTGTACGGCAGCGGTGATTTCGGTTACAGCATGAATAACTCCATCATCGCTGCGTTCTTCCCCATCTTCATGATGGATGTTGTGGGTGTGACCCCGGCGCTGGCAGCCGCCGCGCTGTTCATCGGGCGCAGCTGGGATTACATCAACGACCCGCTGGTTGGATATTTATCCGACCGCACCCGCACTCGTTGGGGCCGGCGCCGGCCGTGGTTGCTCTTTGGCTCGCTGCCTTTTGCTCTCACCTTCATCCTGCTATGGATCAAACCCGGATTCATCACCAGCCAGACCGGCCTGCTCATCTTTTATGCCGCTGTATACCTGATCTACGAGGCAAGCGCGACCATGGTTTACATGCCCTATTTCGCCCTCACACCCGAACTCACCCAGGATTACGATGAGCGTACCCAACTCACCAGCTATCGCATGCTGTTCAATATCCTCGGCGGTCTAACAGCCTACACCCTCCCCATGCTTGTCATCGGCTCAATGATCCCTGAAAATGCCAACCGTGTCGTGCTCATGGCTGCCATCTTTGGTTTTCTGGCCGCTTTTCCGTATCTGCTGGTCTTTTTCGGCGTGCGGGAGAAAAAGGAATACCTGGAACGAGCACAACCGAATTTCAAAGACGCAATAAAGTCGGTAAGGAAGAATAAACCCTTTTTCTTCGCTGCCATGATCTACCTGTGCACCTGGATCGTGATCATCCTGGTCGAGACCAATCTGATGTTTTACGTAAAATACGTCATCAAGCGACCAGACCAGAGTTCCCTCCTCATGGGGACCATCTTCATCTCCGCCATCATCGCCCTTCCTTTTTGGAACTGGATCTCGAAAAAAGGCAACAAGCGCAAAGCGTATATCATCGGTGTTTCGTTCTGGGCTGTCCTGATGTGTATACTGACTGTTCTCACACCCCAGACCCCCATCTGGGTTTTGCTGCTGATGTGTATGCTCATCGGGTTCGGGTTGAGCGCTGCGCAGGTGCTACCCTGGGCAATCATCCCGGATGCCATCGAATGGGACGAATATCAGACGGGTGAACGGCATGAGGGCGTGTTCTACAGCCTGATCACCCTGATGGGTAAGATCGCCAATTCGGTAGCCGTGCCGCTTTCGCTGCTGCTGCTGGAATTCACCGGCTACGTCTCCAACGCGGTCGACCAACCGCAAAGCGCTCTCACCGGCCTTAAGATCGTCATCGGTCCCATCCCGGCAATGCTACTCTTCGCGGGTATCATATTCGCCATCTTCTACCCCCTAAGTCGTGAAGAATATACCCGGATCGTGACCGAAATACGCAATCGTCGCTTGCAGAAAAATAACTGAGCATCCCCGTACAGCAATAAACAACAACATTTTCAAGAGAACAGCCTATTCCAACCCATAATCGACCGCCAGGGAATCGATCTGTTTTGGCGTCGTAATTCTTTTTGGATTTTTATGGGGGTAAGAAATATCTGCATCGTATACCAAAAATAAACCATTCATCCATTCACCCTGATAAGATTCGTAGTTGAAGTCACACTCCTGGAGCAGTTATGAAAACGAAAAATCGGTCTTATCCTATTATTATTTTTGAGCTTTTCACTAAGTGCATGCTCCACTCAGTTGACCGTAACTCCCAACCTCCCCGTGCCACAAAAAGAAAATAAGACAGAATTCTCTCCGTCCACCCCCACCCCTACCCGCCAAATCACTCCCCAGAACCAGAGTTCCCCAACCGCAACCCTTTCGCAAACATCAGCTGCCACGACCGCTAATCAACAAGTAACCGTGACCATGCAGGGCGATACGAACTGCCGCTCCGGTCCTGGAACCAGCTTCCCAATCCTGAAAATAATAACCGCTGGCGAACAGGTGGAAGTGATAGGCCGATACATCCTCGATAACTATTATTTCGTCAGTTTAACTGAAGATACCAACAATGCTTGCTGGGTTTGGGCTGATTCTTCCTCAATGGCTGTGGATTCGAGTGTTCTCCCTATCGTTGCTGCCCCTCCAGCTCCTACGGCCACCATTACACCCACACCAACCACCGCACCGGCGGACTTCAACCTGGGTAATCCATGGTTCGATAAATGTGAAATTGATGCCGTTAATTATTACATTCCACAATTTGAGATTGTAAATACTGGCACGATCCACTTTCAATCAATCAGAGCTGTACTGACCAATGAGACAACACTCGATACCTTCGTCTATGAATTTGATTATTTTCGTGGTTCTGAGAATTGTGCAATCGATAATGATGGTGAGGTCACTCAACTGCTCGCCGGTGATTCCACAGATATGGTGCTGAGAGGAAATCGAATGCTTCAGGAAAACCCAGGTGGCACTGAATTCTCCTTGAAAGTCACCCTCTTTGCCAAAAACAGGCAAGAGGGCATATCGGTAACAAGAGAAATCAATTTCACACCCTGACCTTTTTATCAAAAATATGAAGAATGGCTTTTTATAAAGGAGCAAGAAAATTGAGTTATCAAAAGATACATTTCAAATCATGAAAAAATCATTTCAATACCAAACTTAAGGAGTCGCCCATGCGTAGAAAATCTTTAATAGTCATCATGCCTTTCCTGGTCATCATGCTGGTTTTAAGCGGCTGCAATAATAGCAGCGCAACCTCAGAAGCCGCCGGATATGGAAAAGTTACAGAATCGACCCTGACCGATACCGTCGAATCGTCAGGATCTTTGCAGGCAGCCCAGGTTGCCACCCTCACCTGGAACACGAGCGGGGTTGTATCCGGCGTGTATTTCAAAGCCGGCGATAAGGTCAAGAGTGATGACGTGCTAGTGGAATTGGATGCCACTTCAGTTCCCGCTGATGTCATCAATGGATTCGTTGACCTCGCGAATGCAAAGCTTGCGCTGGAGGATGCCAAATCCACCTCCTCAACAGCCGAAGCCGCCGTAGCGCTGGCAGAAGCGCAATCCGCGTATGATGAAGCTCTTGCAGATGCACAAGTCATCGGCAGCCAGATCGGATCAACCGCCAGCATTGCATCCGCCAGGGTAGCACTGGAGATCGCGCAAGTGGGACTTGAAACAGCCGCGGAGAAGTACGATGATGTATATCACCTTGAAGATGACGATCTGACAAAATTAAACGCGGAGGCGGCTTTGCTTAGCGCTCAAAGTAATGTAAAGACGCTGAGCGCTCAATTGAGTTACCTCCAAAGCACACCCGACGCATTGACCAACGAGACCTATTCTTCCAACCTTGAACTGGCACGCACCCAACTCGAGAGTGCGCAAAGGGCATATGACCGTGTAAAGGACGGTCCGAATAGTGATGATATTGCTGCTGCGCAAGCCGCCGTGGACGCAGCCCAGGCGACAGTCAACAGCATGAAAATCATCGCCCCATTCAATGGAGAAATCGTAGTGCTGTACAACCAGGTGGGTGACAATATCAGTAAGGGCGATAATTCCGTCATCATGGTTGACCGAGGCAGGATGTTTGTAGAGGTGTCTATAGACGAGACCTCAATTTCAAATATTAATGTGGGGGACAAGGCAACCGTTTCCTTTGACGCCTTCCCCGGTATGGAAACCACTGGAGAGGTGACCTTTATCAACCCGATAGGCAATTCATCTTCCGGAGTGGTTAATTACACTGTCAGGGTTGACCTGAATAACACAGACCCATCCGTATTAATCGGGGCTACAGCCAATATCACGATTCAGAGCGGTGAACCTGAAACAATTCTTTTCGTTCCCATCGCGGCTGTCCAGAGTGATGCCCAGGGTGAATTCGTCATCCGTATCAACGACGGCGGGCAGGAACGTGTGAGCATCGTCAGCGGTCAAATCGTTGACGAAAGTGTGGCAGTCAAAGGGGATCTCAAAGCTGGCGATATTGTTCAAATGGCAAGTTCATCAGATGGAGCTGCTGCTGAGGAAGAACAAGGTCAACAACCTGGTGGCGGTATGTTCATCCAGGGCGGAGGGGACTTCGGTGGAGGGGAGGCGCCTCCAAATGGTGGTGGCTTGGTACCGTAGGTTGACAGGTAAAAAACGAATCGAGGAAGCTATATGATCGAAGCGAAGGAATTGACGAAATTCTACAAGGTAGGTGATACCGAGGTACATGCCCTGGATGGTGTCAGCCTGGTTATTAATGACGGTGAAATGGTGGCAATTATGGGCCCGTCCGGATCCGGTAAAAGCACCCTGATGGCTATCCTGGGGTGCCTGGATGTTCCCACGAGTGGTGAGTATCATATCGACGGCAATGACGTATCAAGGTTAACAGATAATCAATTATCCAATTTGCGGGCACATAAAGTCGGGTTCGTTTTTCAACAATTCAACCTCCTGCCGCGAACGACAGCCCTTGAAAATGTGATGCTTCCCCTCAGTTATAACGGAACAAAACACAAGGACGGTATTGAAAAAGCAAAACAAGCGCTTCAAACCGTTGGTCTGGCAGACCGGATGTATCACCACTCCAACCAGTTATCAGGCGGCCAGCAGCAACGGGTGGCAATCGCCCGGGCGTTGGTGAATGAACCCACCATCCTGCTGGCTGATGAACCGACCGGCAACCTGGATAGTAAAACCGGCAACGAGGTAATGGCGATATTCCAACAGTTGCACGCTGAAAAGAATCAGACGATCATCTATGTGACCCATGACCTTTTCATCGCGCGTCACACAGAACGGATCATCCACCTGATCGATGGTAAGGTCGTGAAAGATGAAAGAATAAAGAACCCGATAAAAGCCGGAACAAAAAGACCTGAAGAGGATTACGCGAATGGCAATGGAAATCACGCTAATCAGACAGAGAACAAGGAACTGCCATGAACATCTTCAATAACTTCCGGATTGCCATGCGAGCGCTGCTGGCGAATAAACTTCGCTCAGGTCTCACCATCCTGGGAATTGTGATCGGTGTCGCGGCTGTAGTAGCGCTGCTTGGCATTGGCCGCGGTGCGACCTCTAATATAACCGATCAGGTAAAGAGCATGGGCACCAATTTGATCACCGTTTCATCCGGTCGTTCATTCCGACCCGGAATGGGCGGTGCGTCAAGGTCAAATTCCCTCTTACTGGAGGATTATGAAGCGATTGGAGCAAATGTTGACGGGATCAATGAAGCCGCGCCGTATTATTCGTCGCAAACCCAGGTTTCTACTTCAGACCGAACCACAAATTACACGGTCATAGGTGCTACAACCTCTTATCTTCAAGTCAACAATCTGGAAATCGCGAATGGACGGTTTATTAAAGATTCAGATAACCTAAACCGTTCAAGGGTGGCGGTAATTGGTACTGATGTATCCGCAGACCTTTTTGAAGGATTGAACCCGATTGGCAGGACAATCAAGATTAACAATGTTTCCTTTGAAGTAATTGGTGTGATGGCATCCAAGGGTACTTCGGGTTTTATGAGCGCGGATTCAAACATCATCGTTCCATTAAAAACCGGGTACGCCAAGATTTTCGGTTCAACAGCTGTGTACAACGGCAAACAAATCATATCCGGTATATCCATCTCGGCTAAAGATGCAGAAAATATCAATAACATAATGACAAAGGTAGACCTGGTTTTACGCTCGCAGCATTCGCTGGGATTAAATGACGACCTCGGTTTTTCGATATCCAGCCAGGAACAGATGCTTTCATCCTTGAGTGACATCAGCAATACGATGACAACCTACCTTGGAGCAATAGCGGGAATATCATTGATCGTTGGGGGTATTGGCATCATGAACATCACGCTTGTTTCCGTGTCTGAACGTACGCGTGAGATCGGCCTGCGTAAAGCCGTAGGGGCGCCGCAAAAGGCGATCCTTTTTCAATTCCTGGTTGAAACCTTGACACTCGCCATCCTCGGAGGTGTGCTTGGCATTATCCTGGGTTCGCTGGTCGCCATGGTATTCACCTACCTTGAATTGATCACAGCCAAAATTACCGTGGATGTTTTATTGCTGGCGTTCACCTCTTCAGCGGTGATCGGGTTATTCTTCGGAATCTACCCGGCTTACCAGGCGTCTAAACTAAAACCAATCGAAGCATTACGATATGAATAACCCATCTGGAGGAATATGAAACAAAAAACATCAGCAATTAAGGTGATCACCCTGGTCATTTGTATCCTGCTAATACTCACAGGCGGGGTGTTGACACTATTAGGTGGAACGCGCGCTCTAGTACAAGGAAACGGAAGACCTCCTGGTAATTTTGACCCAGGTGAGTTCAATGAGTATGGAGTTCCGCCTTCGGGTGACTTCCAACCCGGTGAAGGAGACTGGCAATCATTCCCACCTGGGGAAAACGGAGAACAAGTTATGAGACCCGGTAACATTCCAGGCGGTATGCCCAATTCAGCGATGTCATCAACACAAATGAAATTGATCATATTGCTTCGTTACACCGCGGGAGTAGCCGTTATCCTATTCGGTATCCTGGCGGCGATTGGAATCTGGCTTGAAAAGAAATGGGGGAAAGTGATGGCTGTGATTACCTCTGTAATTGTTCTCGCGTATACCATTCCAAACATGTTCACAATGGCGAGGGGGGCGAGTATTGTTGAGAACATCTTTAAGATACTGCTCGCAATCGCGCTGGTGGTGCTTATATTCCTGCCACAAAAAAAGCAACAGGCTGAAGTACCCACACAATCGATGACATAAGGGTGATGAAACAGAAGCGGCTCTCATAAGAGCCGCTTCTGTTTTTCTAACAAGTTTAGTGAATTTCGTTGTTGTCAGGATCTGAGCCTTCACGGCACTGGATCGTGATTACCGGTTTTCCATCTCCCTCAGTTTCTTTGGCAAATAAGCGTAGAACTCGGTAGCACTCACCACGTCATCCAGGCACACGTGTTCCGTGGGTGTGTGGGCGTCTTTTTCATCTCCTGGTCCAAAACCGATCGAGGGTATGCCAGCCTTACCCGCCCAGTAAGTTCCGTTGGTTGAAAAGTCCCAGGTGCCGAGGGGTCGACCTTCACCCCATAAACCCTCAATGGTTCTCTGTCCAGCCTGCACCAGCGGGTGGGTTTCTTCCTGCAACCAGGCCGGGAAGTATTTTGCCGCGGGAAAACGAATCCGGTGTAGGAGGGTGTGTCGTAGTAACAGCTCCTCCACCTTGATCTCCTCTTGCAGGTAATCAGGGATCAATCCCTTGATGAGTTTGATCACATCATCATGCGGCTCATTCAAGGTGATGCGCCGGTCGATATAGATCGAGAACTGGTCGGGTACCGCGTTCAATGAATTCGTACGCGCCACGACATCCGTAATGACAATGGAGGCGTTCCCCAGAACCGGATGCATCCCCATGCCAAAGCGGAAGCGACGGTCAAGTTCCCGGATAAGGTTGATGACTGATACCATCTTGTAGACCGCGTTGTCACCAATGTAATGCACTGCCGCGTGCGCTGAACGCCCGGTCGCCGTGATTTTAAGTTCGATGCGGCCTTTATGTCCTCGGTAGACATTCATTTTTGTAGGTTCACCAATCACCACAAAATCGGGGCGCACCTTAGGGTCGGCTTCAACGAAAGCGTTGGGGGCGATACCGTCGCACCACTCCTCCATGTTGCCGAAGTAATAGACGGTGTAATCATCCAGCAACCCGAGGTCGCGGGCGATCGACAGCCCATAGACCATTCCGGGTGTGCTGCCTTTTTCATCGCAGGCCCCGCGGGCATACAGCTTGCCGTCTTCTACTTTGCCAACGAAAGGATCCCAGGGCCAGGTATCCCTGTCGCCAACACCTACCGTGTCAATGTGGGAGTCATACAGCAGCACCTTTGGTCCGCTGCCGATTCGTCCAATGGTATTGCCCATCAGGTCAAAACGCGCTTCGTCGTAACCGAGCAGTCGCATCTCCGCCTGGATGCGCTCGCCGACCGGTCCGATCAGTGACTCCATCGAGGGGATGGCGCAAATATCACGCATGAATTGAATGATGTCTGTTCGTTTTGCAGACACCCTCTTTTTTATCTCAGCCTGTATATCCATTTTTTCCTCCTGAATAAACGGTATTAGGAGCTATGTGATTTGATAAAGTATTATACCTGCGGACTATTACCGAATGATTGGGGATAAAAACATCAGCCATAAATGGGAGACGTTCTCAACACGCATCTGTCAATCTCTATTTTACTTGGATGGATGGTTAATGGTCAATGAATGAACACGAGAAAGGGTAGAAAGCATGGATACTGCTTTATGGCAGCCTTCGTTCAGATCAGGAAAGTCAATGTTTTTTCAATTGAAATTGACCAACAACTAATTCAACAATCTCTTCCGGGGAAAGGTTAATGTCCACTGTCATCGCATCCAGCGGTTCTTCCAGCGCATCGAACTGGCTGTCCAACATTCCCGCCTGCATGAAGTGATCCTTCCGGTCTCGCATACGCGCGCTGATCAACTCCCTGTTCCCCATGAGATAGACGAATTTGACCCGCTCGGGGTCAACGCTGAGAAGGTCGCGGTATTGCTGCTTGAGGGCTGAACAGGCAAGCACGCCTGAACTGGATCGCACCAGGTTATCCGAAATCAGTTTCGCGAGCGTGAGCAACCAATCCCGGCGGTCGTCGTCCGTCAGGGGAATGCCATCGCGCATCTTCGCCACATTCCGCTCTGGATGGTAATCATCACCATCAAAGAACGCACAGCCTAATTCATGCGCCAGCGCTTTGCCCACGGTGGTTTTTCCGCTACCCGATACTCCCATCAGGATGATAAACAAGCTAACTCCTTATCACACCGATTTAGCCGATGTGTGCTGCAGGGAGGTAACATCACATATCCTATTCCAGCATCTCCCTTATCTCCGGTGTCACCCACATCGCGGCGTTCGTCGTATCCACGAAGATATCACATCGTTCCAGCTGCGGTTGGTAATTCTTCACCGCCATTGGCGGTTGTTCCTTGAAGAAGCGGTTGCGCAGGTAATAAGGATCGTATTTTTTACGGTAATCAATGTCACGGCGCCATTTGCGTTTGAGGCGCACAGGGTCATCGGTCAGGTACACCACCTTGATACCCACCAGCTCCGCCATGCCCGGCAGCAGGAAAGGCGAGTTGCCTTCGATGAAGATAATATCCGCCGGGTCGATCTTCACGGGTTTGCCATCCGGCTTCAGGTTCCCCTGCAGGTCGTGGCTTGAGGTCGCGACGATAAAATCATAACGTGGAGTTTGGATCGTCTTTCCAGCGAGGATATCCCTGATGCAGGACTTCAACAAGTCAAAATGCAAGGCGCGCGCGCCAAATGAGCCGATGTTATTTTCCTCGCGGTAATCGCGGTCGAGGAGGAAATTATCCAATTCAATGGCGGCGATCTTCTGCTGACGGGACTCAAACTGCTCGCGCAGGCGGTCTACGATCTCCGTCTTGCCCGCCGCTGTCGGACCCGCGATTGCCAACAGTATGGGCGTACCTTTTTGCGCCACCAGCGCCAGTATAGCCTTTATAAACGCCTGGTCAACCTCCTCGTTGGCCTGGCGAAAATCCCGGTAACCCACTTCATGTGCCAGTTCGAAGGCTTTCTGTTTTGGCTCATATACACGGTACGGCTGACCGCCCAGGTGAGATTTTAATTTCATCGGTAAGGTAGATGGAGCGCACATAGAAATTGAATCCCCGTGGATCGAAGTAGAACCATTTGCGCACCCAATCAACGGAATAATCACCGGTCACCAGTCCAGTGAAGAGCATTTGCGTCAGCCGCGTGATTGTCTCGTCAAGCACAATATGGTCATCGACTTTGGGCTTTATCTGAATCTTCTCGAAGAAATCCATGGAGGTGATCCAACCCTCAATGGTTTCTACCGTCTCCAACCTGACACCCGACCACATGCCATCAAGCGGGGTGATGTTGTTGAGGGAGTAACGAAACTCATACGGCTCCATTTTAGTGCATACCGGTGCCACCTGGTTCATTTTCGTATGCAGTGCGGTGCAGAAAAAATCCCTGTTCTCCAACAATGATGCGTCTTTCATAGCGCTACCTGCTCCTTTTTACCGGCAACCGGATCAAGATCCATCCGGTCTCCCATAAGATATTTTGCTACACGCAGTTCTGGCTTGCGCTGTAACAAATGTGTTTCGACCAGGTTGAAATGCTCTTCCCGCCACAAATCCCTTTCATCCCTGCCAAACTCGTTTAGATGGGTAATTAACAACTGTTCAGTATCCAGCCCGGTGAAGAAATCACAAAAAGCGTCAAGGAATGGCGGTTCCTCATCAAGCGCGCGGGCTTTTCCCAGCCAAAGATGCGCCACCACGCCATCCAGCCCGCCAAAGGCCGGCATCCTGCTCAGATCGTAATCCCTGATATCACCGGGAAACAACCAGCGGGCGCCATCCATTTCCACCAGGTAGCCGGTCTCTGGAACACCGTGCTTTCCGTGAATGTGCAGAGATTCAAAAGGTAGCAGGCAAACGGGACCATGCGTGATCATCTCCCCTGCGGTGGGTGTGATCACCCCTTTTTCCGGCAGCGCTCGCTTCTTCTTGAGCACCTCCTGCACGTACGCAGGGATCACCCATTCAGTATCCGCATCCATCAACGCCCTCACCAGGTTCAGGTCGAGGTGGTCATTGTGTTCGTGAGTCAGCACGACCAGCGACAATGGTGCCAGGTCCGTCCTGTAATCCGGCGCTTGCATCCCGCTTACCCGCGAGGACATGGCAAATGGGTCCAGCGCCCATTTGAAACCCTTGCATGAGAACAGGTAGTTGGCAGCATAGGTCAGCCAGGCGTGATTGCCGGTGGAGGATCCCCGCCAATCGGAAATTATCTGGCCCCATAATCCCTCGTACCCTGATCGGGTTCGCTCAAGGTCATACTCGATCGCGTTCCTGCGAACAACCGCATCCGTCATGCATAATACCTGGAAATGAAAGCCTCCACCTCGGTAACCGGCCGGTCAAACACACCATGGCGTTCGATCTTAAGGCTGGTGACCGCCGCGGACCACTTGCCGGCTTCCTGTGGCGGGAGTGTGAGACGTTTCGCCACGTACGAACCCACGCAGGTGTCTCCCCTGCCGCTGCGCCCGCTCATTGATTGCGCGTGAAACTTGTAATGATGGTACTTCCCAGCCGCGTGAACGAGGATCCCCTCGCTGTGAGAAAGCAGCACTTCCTTGGCGCCGAGATCGGCAAAGAATTTCGCCGCCTTCTCGATATTTTCCTCACCGGTCAGATACGCGGCTTCGACAGCATCGGTCTTCAGGATGTCCAGGTTGTGTACCACTTCAGCCATCTGCGGCCAGGGTTCATACACCAGCGATTCGCCCCGCAGCACCCTCACGAAGCCCTGTACATCCGCCGAGAGGAGAATTCCCTGCCGCTGGCGCAGGACTTCAAAGAATAACGGTTCCACCTCGCCGCGCAGGCTCGGGCTCACCACCACCGCGCGCGCCGACAACTCGTCAAGATCAGCCGGGTGGATCGTTCCAGCCGTGGCTTTAACGTAAAGATTCCGTTTATCCACATCACTGGTCTTGTACTCGAGCGTCATCAGCGTGGAGGAGGGAGAATAGACCGGGTAGCAGTCAATCCCATCCGCGCGGATCGCCTGTACCACGTGCTCATCCTCTCCGGCAAGCCGGGTAACAATCGCAGTGTTCAACCCCAGGGCTTTGGCAGCGTGCGCCGCGTAATTCATCCCGCCGCCGTCCACGTAGCGCGTTCCTTCCGGCGTGATGATGGTGTCCTTGGTGTAATTGCCTGCGAAAATCGCGTCATATTTCCTGGTTGATTCTGCCATGCTTTCTCCTTCTTAGAAAAGTCCCACAAAAAATGGAATTCCATACTGTATGAACCAATAAATCCCAGCTGCAAGCAGCGCAGTCGCCGGGATTGTGATCAGCCAGGCAGAGGCTATCTCACCAGCTACTCCCCAGCGCACCTTGCTCACGCGCTCGGCGGCTCCCACACCCATAATCGCTGTGCTGACCACCTGGGTGGTGCTCACTGGTCCGCCAAAAATCGAGGAGATGAGGATAACCGTCCCAGAAGCAACCTGCGAGGCAAATCCATGTACAGGACGGATCTTGTAAAACTTAGAACCCAGTGTCTTGATCAACTGCCACCCGCCAACCGATGTTCCTAATGCAATTGCAGTTGCACATACCACCACCACCCAGAACGGAACTTTAAAAGTCGGAATGACTCCAGTAATTAATAATCCAAGCGTAATGATACCCATTGTTTTCTGCGCGTCATTTGTTCCATGACTCAGAGCTAACCCCAGTGAGGTGACTATCTGTAACTTCTTAAAAACTCCGTTTACTTTTGGTGTACTTTTCCAGGAGAGAAGAAAGATCAAATTAGCAATTAAAATACCTGCGATGAACCCGATGATAGGTGATGCAAACAGGAAAATAAGGACTTTTATTACGCCACTCAAAATAATAGCCTGAAAACCCGCTCCTATTGCAACTGCGCCAATAATTCCTCCAATTAATGCGTGCGAAGAACTACTGGGAATGCCCAAACGCCAGGTGAGGAGGTTCCACACAATAGCGCTCAATAACGCCGCGATGATAACCACCATATTCAATTCGTCAGAGTTCACAATCTCATTGCCGATGGTGTTGGCGACCGCCACTCCGAAAATGAAAGGCCCGCTAAACTCGGCTATGGCTGTCATCGCTAATGCAACCCGTGGAGAGATCGCCCTTGAGGAGATCATGGTGGCGACAATATTACTGGAATCATGAACACCGTTAAGAAAATCAAAAACAATTGCCAAACCAATTAATATAATTAATGAAACCGACATAGTATTCTTTCTATCATTCTGTTATGAGATCAGAAGAGCTGTATCAGGTACGGAACCCCAATCGAAAATATCCAGTAGAAAGCGGCGCCGACCAGCATGGTAGCAGGAATGGTAAGCACCCAGGCTGACGCGATCTCTCCCGCCACACCCCATCGCACCTTGCTCACGCGCTCTGCTGCCCCCACCCCCATGATCGCCGAACTGACCACCTGGGTGGTGCTCACCGGGCCGCCAAGTAAAGAGGCGGTAAGGATCACGATCGCGGAAGTGGCCTGGGCGGCAAAACCGTGCACCGGGCGGATCTTATAGAATTTTGATCCCAGCGTCTTGATCAACTGCCAGCCGCCCACTGCCGTGCCAATACCAATGGCGGTCGCGCACATCAGGATCACCCAGAACGGTACTTCAAAAGTTGCTTGCATACCGGTGATGACAAGACCCAGGGTGATGATGCCCATGGTCTTTTGAGCGTCATTCGTACCATGACTTAACGCCAACCCTATCGAGGTGACGATCTGAAGTTTCTTGAACACACCATTAATCTTGGGAGATGCCTTCCAGGAAAGCATGAATACCAGGTTAGCGATGATCATGCCAGCAATTAGACCGATGACTGGAGAGGCAAATAGCGCGATCATAACCTTGATAACACCGGAAAGTATTATCGCGCGGAAGCCGGCCGCCATCGCTACCGCGCCAATCAGCCCGCCGATCAGGGCATGCGAGGAGCTGCTGGGTATGCCAAGCACCCAGGTGAGGATATTCCAGAATATGGCGCTGAAACAAGCCGCCAGTAAAACCACGATATTGATATGCTCGGCTGAAACAATGTCGTTGCCGATCGTTGTTGCCACTGCCACGCCAAAGAGAAAAGGTCCAACAAAATTCGCCACTGCGGTAAGCGCCAGAGCCAACCGGGGCGCAATAGCCCGGGAGGAGATCATGGTCGCCACCACATTACTGGAATCGTGGACGCCATTCAGGAAATCAAAGACCAGGGCAAAGATAATGAGTAATATCAATAAGGGTGGCATCACGATAAACTCAGGTGGTCTTAACGATGATATCCGCCAGCACGTTGGCAGCCTCGTCACCGCGGTCTGCCGCGTTGCTGAGGTGGCGGTAGACCTCGCGCAATTTCATGATCTTTACCAGTCCCTTCACATCCTCAGCATCCTGGAACATGTCTGCCAGGGCTTCGCGGTAGACGGTCTCGACGCGGTTCTCGAGCGCTTTGGCGCGCTGTGCGTGCTCAGCCGCTACAGCCGGGTGATCCTGTAAAGACTCCATCGCTTTCATCAATTCATAAGCGGCGTCCCGCAGCAGCGAACACATACGCAGCATGTATTCCGTCGGATCGACCTTGAGGATGACGATCTCGGTCATGGTGCTGTAGGCATAATCGATGACATCATCAATGGCACGCGAGAGCGCGAATATGTCCTCCCGGTCAAACGGCGTGATGAAGGTGCGGTTCAATTCGTCAATGAGGATGCGGCGTGATTCATCCGCCTCCTTCTCTTTCATTGTCAGCTCATCAGCCAGCTGCTTCGCCGGGTAGGACAGGTAGGCCTTTAGCAGGTCCATGCCCTCGAGGGTCAGCGTTGCCTGTTCGTGCATCAGATGAATGAATACGTTGCGTCGTTTCTTAAAATCTTTAACATTTTTTTCCTCCAGAAAAAGCTCAGATTTTATTCACACAACCACACTGCGCCAGGTAATCCATTCCCTTAGACAGTTCGGCGCTGGATACTGACTTATCGATCTCAGCCGTGCGATAGGCGTCGCGCGGCAGGTACCTGGAAATGCGCTGAAAATCCACATCGCCGCGTCCGGGTGACTGATGATCCACAATCCCGATCACATCATGCAAATGCACACCAACGATTCGGCTGCCGAACTTTTCAAGCCAGGCTTTGAAGTCCGTCAACCCGAGCTGGTCGATGCACCTGCAGGTGGCCGATATCGAACTGCCAGCCCACCCAGGGTTGCTGGAATTCGTCCAGCATTCTTTCCATTTCATCATAAACAGGTAACTCGTAGTAATGAAACCTGTTCTCGAGGCCGACCATCAGCCCACTTCCTTCAGCGAAGGCAACGATCTCGCGCAGGCTTTCAAGGCACTGTACAAGATGCGGCTCCGCCCTGGCAGCACGGTCAGCGATAACGGCTTTTTTCACTGCTTCATATTCATCGCTGCCCTTACTCGCCGCCCGGTAGAGCACGCGCAACTGGTCGTCCATCGAGTGATCGCCGGAGATCCTGCCGGGGTGAACTACCACCAGCCTGGCGTGCATGCGGCACGCCTGGTCAATGGTGCGTTTCACTACGTCGACTCCCTTGCGGCGAAGTTCCTTGTCCAACGATGTGATTTGCACATCCGACTGCTCAAGAATCTTGGCGGCGATGACAGCGGGACAGGGATCGTGCAGAGACCCAATCGAAAAACGGCTGATGTCAATGCTCTCAAATACCTCGGGTGGAACCTGGTGGTTCAGCTCAAAGCGTGCGAAACCGATACCCCGTCCCATTTCGAAGAACTCGTCAGCGGTGTATGCCGACTTGTCCCACCACATGGTTGAAAGCGCGGCATCATACAGCACCTTACCCGTTTCCTCCGGCGCGGAGGTCACCTCTTTGCCGACACGCCGCGGCAGGTAGTCCAGCAGGTCCCTCAAGTCGTGGATCACCAGGTCGGGTTGCATCATATCAACCGAAGGATCGCTACTCCCTCCGCCGTTCTTAATCAGCACCACCAGCTCAAAACCCGCCTCGCGCGGACCCACTACGTCGCGCCAGGGATTGTCACCCACATACGCGCACTGCTGCGGCTGCAACCCGCACTGGCGGGCGGCGTCAATGAATAAAGCGGGGTGCGGTTTGCGCTTGCCGAATTCGGGGGCGTGCACCTTAACTTCAAACAATTCCCCCAGCCCGGGTTCATCAAGATACCGTGGCGATGAATGGCTGATGGTGCCCAGCGTGTAACCCCGCTCGTTGATTTCCTTTAAAACTGCCGGTACATATGGCTTAACGTGTTTGCTGCCCTTTGATGCGCTCCACAACTGCTGCAGCCGTGCCGCCCGCTGCTGCACAAATTCCTTATCGAGTTCTGGCAGAATGAACTGCGTCCATTTCTCTTCAACTGAAAGTTCATTGAGCGTCTGACCACGCCATTCCTTGTAGTTCATTTCTCCCGCGCAGATCATCTCAACCAATTCTTCCGCTTTAAAGGTAAGACCGAGCAATCGGACCATTTCATCAATGATCCCGGTATCCCTTTCTTTGTTCTTTGACTTCTCCACCAGCGTGCCGCCGATGTCGAAGAAAACCGCTTTGATGTTCGTGTTCAAAAAGTTATTCCTTTCCAATAATCAAGATCAGTAACTCGCGATGCAACCGCTCTGTTCTAAAAATGCCAGACTCACAGCAATCTCCTCCGGGGTGGCGAGGGGTGTTATCTCGAGCGTCTTATAGCAATTCTCAGGCAGGTGCGCGGCGATGGCGGTGAAATCCACGTCGCCTTTCCCCGGGATCTGGTGATCTGTCAATCCACGCACATCATGCAAGTGAACACCGATCATGCGCCTGCTGAACCTATCCATCCAGGTGTTCTTTTCACACACGCCAAGCGTTTCAAGCGCATGCGCGTGCCCGGTATCCAGTTGAAAGCCAAAACAGCTGTCATCAGATAACGCCAACAGCTGCTCCATCTCATCCGGCAGCGGCAGGTCGTAATAACGGTAACGGTTCTCAATGCCGATGGTCACGCCGCTGCCCCGCGCAAAACTGATGATATCCTGCAGGCTTTTCTTCACCGCCTCCAGGTGCCCCGTTGCGTACTGAGCCCGGTGTTGCACCATCTCATCCCGCAGCCTGGCGTATTCATCCGAATCGTTTTTGCCCGCTTCAAACATCTTGCGCAATTGACGGTCACGAGACCGGTCGCACTGAACGGTACCAGTGTGCAGCACAATGGAGCGCGATCCCAGAGAAACCGCCAGGTCGAACGTTTGTTTAACCAGGTCAACAGCCTGCCTGCGGCGTCCTTCGTCCAGGCTCGAGACCAGTACATCATTATTCTTCAAAACGGTCAGGCTCTCAGGCGCAGGGCAGGGGTCGTGCACCGTGCAAACATAGTTACGATTTCTGTCCCATCCTGCCAGGTGCTTAGGCGTTACCTGGTGATTAAGTTCAAACCGCGAGATGCCTATCGACCGGGCGGTATCAAAAGTCACATTAAAAGGTTCAGCCTGGTCGACATGCCACATAGTGGAGAGCGCTACATCGTATAGCCTGTATTGAGAATCAATCCGCGTATCACGAGAGCCTTGTGTATTGATGGGAGGAAAGATTGCCAGCAACTCAGACAGCCGTCTGATCCAGTGGTCGGGTTTGATCTCGAGATGCGTATCTTTTTCGGGGTCATAATCGTCCGGATCATACTCATCCGTACTGTATCCTTCGGTGTTGATGATCACTGCCGCAGCGTAAGCTGACTGGCGCGCGCCTATCAGGTCTCTTGAAGGCCGGTCACCCACATACGCGCACTCATCCGGTCTAACGCCAGTCCGCCGGGCCGCTTCTGTGAACAGCGAGGGATGCGGTTTTCTCCTGCCGAAAGCCGCAGATAGGATCACGCAACTGAAAAGGTCAGCCAATCCCGTCTCTTCGAGCAACTGATAACCTTCCACTGAGGAGGTGGTGTTGCTGATCAATCCGAGTTTATAACCGCGCTGTGAGAGTTCACGCATCGTCTCCGCCATATCGGGTAGCACGTACTTGCGCCGCGACTCGCGCCATAACTGGTTGAGCCTGACCGCATTTTCGCGGATAAACGCTTCGGGGTATTCCGGCAGCAGGAAACGGGTCCAAAGATCCGCCTCCGGTAACTCAATGTAATTTGGTTTACAGCAGCGGCGGTAGGCTTTTTCTCCTTTGCGAATGCGCACGATGAACCCCTCAACCGGTTCTTTTTCACCGATCAACGCCATTAACGCTTCGATCTTTGTACAGGTCTCTGCCTTCATCTGGGTTGGTCACGCGTAACGTGCCGCCAATATCAAAAAAGATGGCTTTAACAATTCCTTGCATGTTTTCTCTTTTCCATGTTGAATATTTAGTTCACCAGTAACGGTACTTGTAATAAGTCACTGAAGTTTTCAATGTACACATCCGCCGGGGCATCGGCGTCATAGTTGAACGCGATCGTCTTAAAGCCAACGGCCCTTGCGCCTACGAGTTCATGGGTTTTATGTCCCACGAAAACAGCTTCCTCCGGCTTCAAGCCTGTCTGGATGATAGCCTCTTCGTACATACTGGGGGCGGGTTTACGCACACCGATTTCCTTGGAGCTGATCACCACGTCCCACACGCGGCCAAAACCATGCTCATCGAACCAGTTCAGTTTGCGTGTGAAGGGCATGGCCGTGTCGGTGATGATTCCCAGGATGAAACCTTTGGCCTTCAACGCGTTAATGGTTTCAGGCACACCATCGAATATCGCCACCGTGTTGTCATCACGGCTGATGGCCGCCATGCCTTCTTCAATTTCCTGCTGGTCCGTGATGCCATACAGGCGGATCAGCTCGCGGTAATAATCATGCCGTTTCATCTGCCCGGAGAACGCCAGATCTTTGATGCGCTTGCGTTCCGCCTCAAAACCCGTTATCGGGTCGACTGTGTGCCTGGAGAGGAATTCGTTTAAATGCAGGTTACGCTGCGGTCGGTAATACAGGATATCGCCGGCATCAAAAAAGATCGCTTTCACCTTACCACAACCATTCGCTTTGCTGCTACCATTGCCTACTTTTAGGGCGGCTTCAAGCAGCGGGATGAGATCAGATAAATTATCAATTACCGCGTCCGGCACTGCCCCCCCATCCTTTTCACCGTCATCGAAGGCGTGGCGCACCTGAATGGCGAGCTGAAAACCGGCTCTCTTTGCCCCCAGTACATCGCGATTGATTTTATCGCCAATATACGCGCACGCCCCGGTGGGTGCGTTGGCCAATCGCGCAGCGTGATAAAAAATTGAGGGGTCGGGTTTTCTACGACCGTACACCGAAGAAAGCACCACCGGGTCTATATACCCGCTGATACCATATTTTTTTAATGTAGTTGGTACTTGTGTCACGCTCTGGGTATTGCTGATGCAGCCAATGCGCAGCCCCATCTTCTTTATTTCCGCCAGCACCGCTGGAACCTCGGGGCGCATCTCACGCACGTAATAATTCAGTTCATAAAGACAGGATAATTGCTCAGAAATCTTCTTTAGTTTTACAGGGTCGAGTTTGACATCTTTAAAGACATACTCAGACCAGATTTCGTTCGTGCTGAGTTCAATCATCGAATCGATGCTCCATTTGCGGTATGCGCTCACCCCGCCGGAGATCATCTCGTAAAGCTGCTCATCATCAACAGGAAGATCGATACCGTTCTCAGCCATGAAGTTTCTGAGAATCACGGTATTTTTGATGCGGAATTCCCTGGTGCAGCTGTAAGTTTCCAGCGTTCCACCGACATCAAAGAACATGGTTTGAAGCACCATAACGATCTCCCGGGTGTGTTTTTTCCGCCCTTCCCAATTTTGAGGAAGAGTTATTTTTAACTCATTTAAGGTTTCATCCTGTTACCTGTGTTCCAGGCACGGACCTTATCCAGGTCCGTGCCATGAAACAAGGATTCGTGGAAATTACTCGCTGAGGTTGATCAGGTAGAAGTCGCGTGCTTCGATCATATGATCATAGGCGAACTGCTCATCGATGAACCAGGTAATTTTCATCATATCTTCAAGTAACGTCTGTCCCTCAGGAACCACGTAAGTGGAATCCGTGAAGAAAGTACCGAATTTAGCCCACGGGTCTCTTCCTTCTTCACTTACCTGCCAGGCAATCCAGAGTTTGGCAGCATTGGGATGAGGAGCCTGGTTGATGATGCCCAGGTAGCTCTGGCTTTGGACGCCCAGCATGGGAGCGATGCCCCAGCAGGGTTCGAATGCCAGGTTGCCTTCCATCACGTCAGCCATGTTGGAGTATGAGGTCAATGCCATGAAGCTATCGGTCATACCAGGTGTCGCGAAGGCTTCGTCAACTTCGTCACCACCCGGTTGCGGGATGGGGCCGTTCTGGGCAAATCTCTTTAACCATAACCACCCGGCATCAGGTGTATCTTCATCCAGTACCGGTTCTTCACCGTACAGGGCAACGTAAGCAGCTTTCATTTCTTCAGGATGCCCCACAAAGGTCAGTAGCTTGCTGAGCGTTGATGCGTCGTTCAGAGGATCTTCGATAAAGAATTTGCCCTTCCATTCAGGGTTGGTGAATTCCCAGACGTTGGTGACCGGGCAGGTATCGTTAAGCTCCGAGTTGTAAGCAAAAACGCTGGTACCCAGGCGGCTCATCAACAAGGGCTGGGTGAACTCTTCAGAGATCACATCTGCCATGGTGGAGGGTATAAATCGCCAAACATACCCATTCGGCAGCACATTGCCGACCAGCTCAGCACCGCCACTGCTTGCCCACACATCTCCCGTGAAAGCTCCGGCTTTCTGTTCTTCCAGTGTCTTGAGCAGCACGTCATCCCCGCCAAGATCAAACGCCTGCACCTTGATGCCGGGATATTTTTCCATAAAGCCTTCAGCAGCCGCTTCGATCTTCGAAGTATTGGCATAAACCAAAACTTCACCTTCAGCGATGGCTGCAGCTTCAATGGCTGCCCAATCCTGCTCGCCTGTGTCGTACGTGCCAAGCTGGTTGGCTTTCAACCAAGCTTCCTGAGGGGCAAGCTCTTCTTCAACCACGGGCGCCTCAGTGGCTACCGGGGCTTCAGTAGCAGCAGGTTCATCAACAACAGGGGGTTCTGCGGGCGCGGCTGTAGGCTGCGCGCAGGCAGCCAGGAAGCTGACCAAAAGTACAAATGTTGCAATTCGTAATACTGCTTTCATTTACCTTCCTCCTTGATAATTTTGAACGTTCATCCGATAAATCACGACTAATAAATGTGGTTTTCCCTCACCTCCTTTTTTACTGAGGATCGATTTCTACCATGAAATACCAATAAGAACTTAACCGGTCACCAGCATGCCGGTGGATTTGTCGTACAGGTTGATGGCATCCTTGTTAAAGGTCAGCCAGATCTTTTGGTCCATCCCAATCTTGCTCACACCCATTTCCTTGACGATGAGTTCTGTATCACCCTTGTGCGCGACGATGGTCGTATCAGCGCCTGATGGCAGCACAGAATAGGCAACGAACTCCACTCCGCCCTCCACCGGTTCAGTGCTGACGCAGATGTCTTCGGGGTGGAAAGCAACAACCACGTCACCGGTCTTCTTGTGTGTAAGGGCCGGGATGTTGAACTTTCCCAGGTCAACCTGGTCCTGACCAGACACCCAGCCTTCCAGCAGGTTGATCTTGGGGTTACCGATGAAATCAGCCACGAACAGGTTGGCGGGATAATGGTACACCCTGTCCGGTGTATCCAGCTGCTGTATAACGCCTTCTTTCATCACCGCAATTTTGCTGGACATGGTCATCGCCTCCAACTGGTCATGCGTCACGTACACTGTAGTGGCTTCTGAGATGTGATGCAAGCGCTTTAATTCTGTGCGCATGTCAATCCTCAAGCGCGCGTCGAGGTTGGAAAGCGGTTCGTCCATCAGGAAGACCTTGGGACGGTAGGCTAACATACGCGCCAGTGCAATGCGCTGCTGCTGACCGCCGCTCATTTCGCGCGGGTAACGACCTTCGTACCCGCCCATCTTCACTTCCTCAAGCGATTCTTTTACCCGGCGGTCCATTTCTTCTTTCGAAAGTTTCTGCATTTCCAGGGCAAAGGTCATGTTCTTGTACACCGTCATATGCGGCCACAAAGCATAGTTCTGAAACACCATGCCCAGCTCCCGCTGCCCGGGCGGGATCGAAATCCCCTTGACGTGCGAGTAGATCAGCCGGTCGCCGATATAGATCTCGCCTTCGTCCGGGTCCTCAAGGCCAGAGATGCAGCGCAGCAGGGTGGTCTTGCCGCAGCCTGATGGTCCGAGAAGTGTCAGGAAGGTTCGGGGTTCAATGGTGATGGACACATCATTGACGGCGATAACGTCGCCGAATTTCTTGGTGAGATTAGTGATTCTAATAGGGATTTCCATTTCTTCTCCTCTTTACAATCCCAGCCCTTTTTTCAGGCTGCCACCGCGGAAGCGGCTAATAATGAAGTTGCCGGTCAGTACAAGTACGATCAACAAGATAATGACCGCGTTGGCCTGCTGGTCATTTCCATTCTCGATATAACGCATGGTCATGCTGGCCAATACCGCTGTTGTTGGGGTGACCAGCAGAATGATCAGGGATAGTTCGCGCATCGTACTGATGAAGGTCAGCAGGAAGCCGGAGACAAAACCGGTGCTGGTGAGCGGGAAGATAATGCGCGTGAAGCGCCGCCAGGGAGAAGCCCCTGCCAGCGCTGCCGCTTCCTCCAGTTCTTTGCCCACCTGCAGCATGGCGCTAACACCACTGCGTGCCGAGAATGGCAGATGTTTGGCTACCGAAACCACCACCAGCAGCGCGAATGTGCCATAAAGCGGCGGTATCGGCCCCACCGGCTTGGTGAACATGGCGATGTAGACTGCCCCGAAGGCAATACCGGGGATAACATAAGGGATGAACGACATCTGCTCAACAATTTTGGAGAGCCTGGTACCGCGCCCCTTCACAATTGCGTAACCCAGGATGACCCCGGCGAAAGCGGTGAATAGGGCTGTCAGGATCGACAGGCGGATGGAGTTCCACGCCCCCATCCAGACCCTGGGGTTACGCAGCACCCCGGGCTCACCACTATTGATCTTGATATCCCCTTCTCCGATCCAATGGGCCAGCGTGAAATTGTCAAATGTCCATTGCCCGTCCCGCAGCATGAAGGAGCTGAAGATCAGCAGCACCAGCGGCAGCACGGCGATAATGAACTGGAAGACCACCACCCCCGCGACGATGACGGGTTTGAAGGTGCGCAGCTTTACCTTCTTAGACATAAATCCGCGACCGCCGATGGTTTCGAAACTTTTACGTGTACCAACAATTTTTTGATTTAACATTACCGTGACCATGGCAAAAACAATCAACACGATCGCCGTGACAAAAGCATCACCGTAGTTGCCGATGGTCGAGTTCGATTTCAACATTGTTGAAAGTGTGTAGTAGCGGACCGGCACACCCAGCACGTTCGGTCCACCGAAGGTGCCCATGGCCTTGGAGAAAGTCATAATAAAACCTGAGGCGATGGCCGGGATGACCAGCGGGAAGGTGATCTTGCGCATGATGCGCCAGCGTCCCGCGCCGGCCAGTTCTCCCGCCTCTTCCAATGAAGAGTCGATTGAAAGCAGCGCCGCTGCGATAAACAGGAAAAAGAAAGTGTAGTAGTGCAGCCCGCTGCTGACGATGATCGGTATCGGCCCATACGCCAGCCAGTCTGGCGTGGGAGCGCCGGTGATAAATTCCAGCAGCCCCATCGTGCCGCCGGATTTCTGGTTCTTGAACAAAACCAGCCACGCCATGGCAATCGTCCAGGAGGGCATGATGTAAGGTACCTGCGCCAGCATGTGAATGGTTTCCCGCCCCGGGATATCCGTGCGGCACACCAGCCACGCCATCAATCCGCCGATCACCATTGCGAGCAAAGTAGCCCCCAGGGCAACCGTCACGCTGTGTACCAGCGGTTCGTAGGTCATCAGTTCGCCGATCTTACCCGTGAGCATGCGCACCCAGTGATACCAGGTGAGATCACCCGCCTCGGCATCCCTGATCGCTCGCAGGTCCATATCGGAAACGGTGATCGTGGTCACGACCATGCGGTAAAGCGGGATAATGACCAGGTAGAACATCACCGCGATCATGATGATGGACAGGATGACATGCGGGGTGGTCAGCCAGCGGAAGAAGCGGCGCGACCGCGCCTGCCACTTCTCCTTGTTGTCTTTTGGAGAAATTGATGCTACTGTCATCAGCTTACACCTTGTTTTGATTTCCTTTCTTCAGTGTGTATTCAACATCAATTACCAATAGCAAGTTAGCTCAATCTCAGCTTTAACCTGCTTTATTCATTTCCTTTAATTGGTCGCGCAGCGAATCCAGCCTGTCCAGTACCGGCATGATGTGCTCCTGGTCAACACTGGCAACGGAGAGCAGCAGCGCGTTGATTACCGTCATGGGTACCACAAGCGAATGAAACTCGCCCACCGGTCCCCGCCGCGCGCTCAGGATCACATCCGCCTTATCGCCCAGGATGGTATCCAGCGTGTCGGTGAGCATGATGATGGTGGCCCCGACTTTATGGCTGTAATCAAGCACCAGCTGCAGCGTAGTGTTCTGGTCAAAGAAACAGATCACGAAGACCAGGTCTCCGGGTTTCATCACCAGCATGGAATCGATTACCTCGCGCCCGTAGGCTTTCAACGGAACCACTTCCTTGCCAAACCGGTGCAGCCTGATCTCCATCAGGTCAACCAGTGAGATTGACGGACCAAGCCCGAAGACAAAGATCTTGTTATGGGTCCTGATCAGATCCACGGCTTTATCCAGCTGTTCGCGGTTGATGGAGTCAAGCGCCTGGGTAAGGTAATCGATCTCAGTGGCAGTAAGGCGCTCAAAGATGCCGCCGTTTTGGCGCACTTCATCCAGCCGGCCGCGCAGACGGGCAGAGTGGGTGACGCGCCGACGGAAGTTTTCCTGCAGCACGGCGCGCATGGCGGGATAACTACAGAACCCGAGCGTGCGCGCGAAGCGCACCAGGGTCGCCTCGCTCAGTTCCAAACGCCTGGCAATCTCCCCGGCGGAAAGAAAAGCGCTTTCCTCCTGGTTCTTACGCAGGAAATTCGCAATCATCTTCTCGCTCTTGGTAAGCGAATTGAAGCGATCGCTGACCAATTGAGTGAAATCGATCCCCTTCAGATCCGTAATTTCCATCCTGTCCCTCTTTATCTCCAATTTACTATCCAATTGTCACGCCCCGTATTTCGCGATACGCCCGGCGTTGGCCAGCAGTAGAGGGAGAAAATCTACCGCCGGCATGATTCCCAGGCTGCCGCGGGCGCAGGCGCGCTCGCCGAACTCGGGGATGTTATCTTCACGCACATATTTCCCGTACAACAGGGCTGGAACCGGGTGCCAGCTGTGCGATTTGAGGATCGCCGGTGAGGAATGGTCCCCCGTGATGAGCACCACATCCGGTTTTAGATCGAGGATGCGCGGGATCTGGGTATCGATGTGTTCGATCACCTTCACCTTGCGGTAGAAATCCCCATCCTCGCCGTGCGTGTCAGTCTGCTTGATGTGCAGGTAGAAGAAATCGAATTGATCCCAGTATTTTTCCAGCGTGGTAAATTCATCCTCAATATTCTTGCCATCAACAGGTAGCACTTGCATACCCACCAGCCTGGAAACCCCTTTATACATCCCGTTGACGGCAATTGCCGCGGCGCGCAAACCAAAAAGGTCTTTGTACTGCGGCATCACGGGTAGTTTGTCGAACCCGCGCAGCAGGATCATGTTGGCGTTTTCTTCCTCGCGCAGCAGCTCTCTCGCGTTTTCAATGAAGCGATTCACATGTTCGGCGGTATTTTTCGATGCGGCGTCCACCGCGACGGACTTATTAGGTGCAACACCTTCTTTCAATGGGTCGGTATCATTAACCTCCGCCCCCAATCCTTCTCCCCGAATGACAAAGGCAAACCGGTGTTCCTTGACCGGCTCTATGTGTGTCTGTACACCATCCAGCTTAATGGTGTTCAGCATGTGCGCCAGTTTGATGGCTTCGGGTGTTGAGAGCCTGCCGGCACGCCGGTCGACCAGGATGCCGTTTTCGTCCACCTTGCAGAAGTTGCCGCGCGCGGCGATATCGTCCGGCCCGAGGTCAAGGTCCACACCCAGCGCTTCCAGTGCGCCGCGTCCGATCTCGTACTCAACCGGGTCATAACCGAAGATCGCCAGGTGACCCGGACCGCTTCCGACCGCGATCCCCGGTCCGGCCGGGCTTGACAAACCCAGCGCTGACCTGGCGGCCAAAGCATCCATGTGCGGCGTGTGAGCCGTCTCCAGCTCGGTCTTGCCGCCGGGTTCGAACGGCAGACCACCCAGCCCATCCATGATGAGCATCACAATTTTCGTCTTAGCCGGTACGATCAATTTCTTCAGGAACTGGTAATTCATATCCCGGCACCTCTTCCCTTACCGTATACCAGAGCGTCGTATGCTTTTTGGGTCTTGTTGTAATTGCCATCACGGTCAAGCGCGATGCCACGGCCGATGCCGGTGACGATCTGACCGATGCCGATCTCTTCTACCAGGCTGTCCAGCTTCTCCAAAAGCAATGGTGCGCTGCCGGGTTCCGTGCTGCGACCATCGAAAATCACATGCAGGTATACCCGCTCCAATCCGGCGGATTGTGCCATCTTCAACACAGCCAGTGGGTAATCGATCGATCCATGTGAGCTCTTTTCAGTGAGCAGCCCGATGAGATGCAGCGAGGTGCCGCGGTCTTTCACACCTTTGATGACATCACAAATGACCTCGTTGGTGTAGAACGTGCCATCCTTCATCGCCTTATCCAGGCGCACGTCATCCTGCAGGATCACCCGCCCGGCGCCGATGTTCATGTGCCCGGCTTCAGAATTACCTGCTTTGCCAGATTTGAGTCCCACCGCGTCACCGGATGCGGCCAACTGCGCGTGCGGGTATTGCGCTATCAGGCTGTCCCAGAACGGGGTGTCGGCGATGGCAATGGGGTCAGTTTCGGGGTTGCCGCTGATCCCCCAGCCATCCAGGATGAGAAGAAGCACCCGGCGGTCGCGACCGAATTCATGCTGCGGTGCCAGGTTCTCCCCGGTCATCTCCTCTGGTTTGGCGATGTTGAGGATCTGCAGAATAGTCGGGGCTATGTCGGCTAGTTTACCTCCGTGAGGGTTAACATTGTCCGGAAGTTGTGGGGCCAAGATGAACAGCGCTACCGGGTTGGTGGTGTGAGAAACATGCGGCGAGCCATCTTCGGTATAAAGTTCTTCTATATTGCCATGGTCAGCTGTGATGAGGACGACATAATCTGCCGTGAGAGCCTCTTTAACAACCACCTGCAGGTGCTGGTCAATGTATTCGGCGCATTTTATCTTGGCTTCACGGCTGGAGGTATGCCCGATGACATCGCCGTTGGCGAAATTGGAGATGATCAGCCGGGTACCACGTTTGATCTCATCGACAACCTTGCAGGCAACCTTTTCCAGGCTTAGTTCCGGGTGCTGATCAAATGGCACACCTTTGAGGGATGGGATGGAGAAATCCTCTTCTCGCGGGTATGGTTTGGCGTTGCCGCCGTTCATAAAGAAGGTCACGTGCGCGAACTTCTCAGATTCAGAGATGCGCGCCTGGGTAAGCCCTGCCCGGCTGACCACCTCACCCAGGGTATGCTGTACCCTGGATGGCGCGAAAGCCACCGGCAAGTCTTTGAATTTATCGTGGTAAAGGGTGAGGATGGCGAATGGAAGATTGGTGAATTTCTCACGCGGGAACTTGTCAAGGTCGGGGTCGGTAAAAGCCTCGGTCAACTGGATCTCTCGCTCGCCGCGCCGGCAGCAGAAAACCACCGCGTCGCCATCGCTGATACGCCCAACCGGTTCACCCGCAATATCCTGCAGGATAATCGGCTCAAGCCCATAATCGGTCTGACCTTCTGCATACAGGTTTTTCACTACCGCTGCCAGCGCCTCCGCGCCTCTGGCGTTTACTTTCTGCTCAAGTGAAATTCCCGCAGCCGATGTCATGATTACCCTTTGTGCCCGTTCCTTGAAGGAAAATGAACCAGCAGATCTCTGAGACTATGGATGATCATGTCCGGTTGATGCTCTGGCGTTACCGGGTCACCCTTGTCTGCCGGGTCCGGCAGGATAATCACCATTCCAAAACCGGCGGCGCGCGTTCCAGATACATCGCGGGAGAAGTTGTCACCGACGTAAGCGCATTTCTCCGGTGCAACTTCAGCCCTTCGGGCGGCTTCCAGATAGATTGACGGGTCTGGTTTACGCCGCCCGAAGGAAGAGGAGAGAAGGACGGATTTAAAGTATTGCTCGAGGTCTTCCGCGACCAGCCAGTCAGGGATCTCGCTGGTGGTGATAACGTTGCTGATAATACCGAGCGTGTAACCGCGCGCATGCAGGTTGATGATCACGTCTTTGCAGCCATCAGCCATCACCCTGCGCCCCATGGACTGGCGGAACTGGTAGGTCAACTCATGTGCCAACGGAGCGATGTGGTCCGCGGGAAATTCAGGTGCCAGCCAGCGCGTCCATAATTCTTCTTCGGGGGCTTCGGTTAAATGCTCGAAAGCCCACTTGCGATACTCTTTATATCTGCGGTCAAGTTCCGCGCAGAAGTCATCCGCCGGTTCGTTTGTCCCGATCAATGAAACGATCTTCTGCCGCGCTTCAGCACGGTACGGCTCTTCCTTTATGAGGATGCGCAGCGTGTTGCCGATGTCCAGGAAAATCGCGTCAATATCAGGATACATGTTCTCAGCCTGGCCGATGATTTCGTGGCGGGAAGATATCCAGCAACTGGATGGTTTCCTTGATGGTGTAATCCGGGATGTATTCCCCGGTGGGCGGCTCCTTGGCGAGGGTGGCTGGTTCTTCGAAAAGGATCATCATCCCAAAACCAGCAGCACGTGTGCCTTCCACGTCGCGTACCGGGTTGTCACCCAGGTAAGCGCATTTGGCAGGCTCCACGCCGATCTCGCGCGCTGCCATCCAGTAAATCTCAGGGTTGGGTTTGCGGATGCCCACTTTTGAGGACAGGATGACGGTTTTAAAGTACTGGGTCACGCCGTCCGCTTCCATCCAATCCGGAATCTCGGTCTCGGTAATGGTGTTGGCGATAATGCCCAGCAGGTAGCCGCGCCGGTGCAATTCAATGATCGTTTCTTTCGCGTCAGCGCGGGGTACACGGCGTCCGTCACGGTCGCGCCACAAACGGGTCAGTTTACCGTGCAAGGGCGCGATCTTCTCAGCCGGGTAATCCGGGAGCAGGTGTTTCGTCCACAGCACTTCCTCGGGGGCTTCGAGCAGGGATGCCTTGGAAGCTTTGCGGTAGGCTTTCCAGCGGGTTTCCACCTTCTCAAAGAATTCTTCTTGTGATTCGGTGGCTCCAACCAGGGTCATTAATTCCCGCATCGCCTGCTGCTGAAATTCCGGTTCCTCCAGCACGATGCGCAGGGTGTTGCCTACATCCAGGAAGATGGCTTCGATGTCATGATTCATGTACTTTCCCTTTCAAGAAGACAGCGTCAGTTTGGTTTCTGGCTAAGGCACGCCAGAGCGTGGACTTGATCTTAGGGAGGCATTCTTACATTTTATTGGTTTTTGAAGGATTACTTACATGCACGATGATACAACATTTTATTATTAAATGCAAGTATTCTTGCAGAAAATGATTGACTTTTTTATTGCTTTTTGTTATCATATTTGTGCACACGTGTGCGCAGAACGGAGCGTTATGAGCGTCACCATCAAGGACATCGCCAGGAAAGCCGGGGTCTCACACACCACCGTATCACGCGCATTGAACGGCAATCCTGCCATCCCTGAAAAAACCGCGTCGCTGATCCGGGGTATCGCCGGTGAGCTCGGTTACCTTCCCAGCGCGGCAGCCAGGGGGCTGAAAACCAGGCACTCCGGCGCGTTGGGGGTGCTGGTCAGCCGCATCGACAACCCCTATTTCGGCGAGATCATCCAGGGCATCGAAGACGCCATCAAAGACACAGGTTACAGCACCTTCATCGCCTCCTCCTACCTTGACCCGGTGCATGAAAAGAACATCATTCGGGCGTTCAGCGAGCACCGGGTCGACGGCGTCATCATCGGTTCGGTTCCGGTAGAGCGTAAAAGCATCTCACTCCTCAACACTTACGGCATTCCCGCCGTGGTCATCAACAACCAATCCTCCTGGAATCAGAAATACGCCATCTCCCACGATGACGCGTACGGCGCCCAACAGGTCATGCGGCACCTGCTCGCGCTGGGTCACCGCAAGATCGCCTACCTGGGAAACGCGCGCGCACCCAGGATCAACGACAACCGCCTGCGCGGATTTCATAATGAAATGGAATCATCCGGCTGCGCGGTCGATGAAAAGTTGATTCTCGCCCAACCGGGCGGGGAGATCGAAAACGGCGTGGCGGGTATGACCGCCCTGCTCAACAGCGGTCGGGATTATACAGCTGTCTTCTGTTTCAACGACCTCTTGGCGATTGGCGCGTTGAGCGTGTTGCAGCAAAACGGTATAAAAATTCCCGGTGATGTTTCCGTGGTCGGGTTCGACAACATCCCGTACTCAGCATACACAAACCCTTCATTAACGACCTTCGACCAGCCGAAGCGCTCGATCGGCGCAGAAGCCGCCAGCATGCTGCTCGACCTGATCAATACCTCACATGAAACAGGAAATCACAGCCAACCGATCGCCAAAATGATGCGCGGCGAACTGCTCATTCGAAAATCAACAGCCAAATGTTCAAAGGAGTGACAAGTGAAATCTACTGAATCCCGACTACTGGTCAAACCCGACCTCACCCTCAGTGAATATATCAATATTACGCCGCAGAGCGCGGGTTGGGATCACCTTTCCTTCCGCGCCGTTAGACTGGGTAAAGGAGAGGAATGGCGCTTCAACACCGAAGGCAATGAACTGGCGTTGATCCTTCTGGGTGGCATGGTAGACGTGCTCTCCAACAAGGGAGAATGGCGTACCATCGGCAGCCGCGCAGACGTGTTCCACGGCATGCCCACCACGCTCTATCTTTCCCGCAACACAGAATTCACTGTGGCTGCAAATTATGGCGCGGCAGATTTCGCCTGCGGTTGGGCTGCTGCCACAAAAGACTTCCCTCCCCGCCTGGTCAAACCCGAAGAGGTCAATATCGAATTGCGCGGTGGCGAGAATGCCTCGCGCCAGATCAATCAGATGATCCCGCCGGGTTTCCCATGCGAGCGCCTGGTGGTGGTGGAGGTCTATACACCTTCCGGTAACTGGAGTTCCTACCCGCCGCACAAGCACGACGTACGCCGCGTGGATGCCAGCGGCATCCTGCTGGAAGCCGATTTGGAAGAGGTTTACTTCTATAAGATCGATAAACCGGAAGGGTATGCCTACCAGCGCTGTTATACCGACGACCGCCGCATAGATGAAGTAATGCTTGTACAGAATGACCACCTCGTGCTTTCGCCGGAAGGCTACCACCCGGTGGTGGCTGCCCACGGCTACAACGCTTATTACCTCAATATCCTCGCCGGTTCTGACCAATCACTGGCCAGCGCTGATGATCCGGCCTACGCCTGGATCAAGAACACCTGGAAGGAAAAAGATACGCGCCTGCCGATCGTCAATTTATCCATGAACCAGGTGCAAAGGAGTGAAAAATGACCACTTATAAAAGCAAGTTGCATGAAACCGTGTCAACCACGGCCACCGATTACTGGAATGACTCATGCTCCATCGAAGAGTTGACCTACGCCATCGATAACGGCGCGGTAGGTGCCACCACCAACCCCACCATCGTAGTGAACGTCCTCAAGAAGGAAATGCACCTCTGGGAGGAACGCATCCATCAGATGATCGCGGAGAACCCAACCTGGTCTGAGGTGGAAATCACCTGGAAATTGATCGAGGAGATGGCCGTGCGCGGCGCCGGGTTGCTCAAGCCTACCTTTGACCGCGAAAAGGGAAAGAAGGGCCGCCTATCCATCCAGACCAACCCGCAGCTTTACCGCAACGCCAAAGGCATCGCCGAACACGCCATTCACTTCAACACCCTCGCACCCAACATGCAGGTCAAGGCGCCTGTCACCAGCGCCGGCGTCAAAGCCATTGAAGAAGCTACCTTCAACGGGGTATCCATCAATGCCACCGTGTGTTTCACCGTTCCCCAGGCGTTGGCAGTCGCCGAAGCCGTTGAGAGAGGGCTTGACCGCCGCGCGGCTGAAGGGAAATCGATCGCGGAAATGTCCCCGGTGTGCACCATCATGGTGGGACGCACCGATGACTGGATGAAAGTGGTCGCCAAGAAGGACGGGATCGATATTGATCCTTCATACCCTGCCTGGGCGGGAATCGCCTGCCTCAAACGCGCTTACGGGATCTTCCAGGAAAAAGGCTACCGCGCCAGGCTGCTCGCGGCGGCTTACCGCCACCTGGGTCACTGGTCTGAGTTCATCGGCGGCGATATTATCCTCACCATCCCTTACGAGTGGCAACTCAAGATCAATGCCAGCGACATCGATGTAAAGGAGCGCATGACCGACCCGGTTGATCCCGCCATCATCGACGCGCTGCTCACAAAGATCCCCGAGTTCCGCAAAGCCTATGAACCGGACGGCCTGACAGTCGACGAGTTTGATACGTATGGGGCCACTGTCAGAACGTTGCGCGGTTTTGTCGGCTCCTATCACGAACTGCAGGGTGTGGTGCGTGATTTCATGATCCCCAACCCCGATCTTTAAATCATATCCTTTGGAGAGAAAAATGGCAGCAACCATCCGCTTAACCATGGCGCAAGCCTTGATCCGATTCCTGAAAAATCAATATATCGAACGTGACGGGGTTGAGTCTCCTTTCTTCGCAGGTATCCTGGGCATTTTCGGTCACGGCAACGTGGCCGGCATCGGCCAGGCGCTGCAGGAAAACCCGGATTTCCGCTATATCATGGTGCGCAACGAGCAGTCGGCGGTGCACATCGCCAGCGGTTTCACCAAGATGAAGAACCGAATGCAAACCTTCGCCTGCACCTCCTCCATCGGCCCGGGTGCTACCAACATGATCACCGGGGCATCGCTTGCTACCATCAACCGCCTGCCTGTCCTGCTGCTGCCGGGAGATATTTTCGCCCGCCGCAATGTGGCACCCGTCCTCCAGCAGGTGGAATCCCCCAACACGCAGGACATCAGCGTCAACGACTGCTTCAAACCGGTTTCCAGATACTGGGACCGCATCACGCGCCCTGACCAGCTGATCACGGCGCTGCCCGAGGCGATGCGCGTGCTCACTTCCCCGGCGGATACCGGCGCGGTGACCCTCTCCCTTCCCCAGGATGTGCAGGCGGAAGCATACGATTACCCCGAGGAGCTTTTCCGCAAGCGTGTGTGGACCATCGCCCGCCCGTTGGCCGACCGCGGTTTGCTTAAGCGCGCGGTTGACCTGATCCGATCCGCCAAAAGGCCGCTCATCGTCTCCGGCGGCGGAGTGCTGTTCAGCGGCGCCTGCGATGCCCTCGACAGGTTTACCAGGGCAACTGGCATCCCGGTAGGAGAGACCCAGGCCGGCAAGGGGTCACTGGCGTATGACCACCCCCGGTGCCTGGGTGCCATCGGTGCCACCGGCACGCTGTCCGCTAACCGCATCGCGCACGACGCAGACCTGGTAATCGGCATCGGCACGCGCTACTCCGATTTCACCACCGCTTCAAAAACGGCGTTTCAGAATCCAGATGTTCAATTTATCAACATTAACCTGTTCGAGATGGACGCCTTCAAGCATTCAGGGCTGGCGCTCACCGCTGACGCCCGGGTCACCCTCGAGGAACTGACTGCTGCATTGACCGGGTACTCAGTACCCGAAGGCTATACGGCTGAGATCAAAACCCTGAAGGAAAAGTGGGAAGCGGAAACCGAGCGCCTCTATCACCTTGACCACCTGCCCCTGCCCGGGCAGAGCGAGATCATCGGTGCCATCTGGGAGACAATCGAACCACGCGATGTGCTGATGTCCGCCGCCGGCAGCCAACCCGGAGACCTCCACAAACTGTGGCGTACCCGCACCCCCAACTCCTATCACATGGAATACGGTTACTCGTGCATGGGATACGAGATCCCCGCCTCACTGGGGGTGAAGATGGCAGACCCAGATCGCGAGGTTTACGTGTGGGTGGGGGATGGCACCTACCTGATGAACCCCACCGAGATCCTCACCGCGGTGCAGGAAGGATTGAAGGTGACCATCATTGTCGTCGACAATTCCGGCTTCGGCTCGATCGGCGGTTTAAGTGCTTCGCTGGGTAGTGCTGGGTTCGGCACTCGCTTCAGGCAGCGTGACCCGCAGACCGGACAGTTAACTGGAGAACCCCTGTTGGTGGATTTCGCCGCTAACGCAGCCAGCCTCGGCGCCGAGGTATTTACCCCGGGTTCGGTCGCCGAATTTAAATCCGTTCTTGAACACACAAAAACGCTTGACCATACCTCGGTCATTGTCGTCAAGACCGACCGCGAAGTCCGTGTGCCCGGGTACGAATCTTGGTGGGATGTGGCAGTGGCAGAGGTTTCCACCATGCCAGCAGTACAGGCAGCCCGCAAGGAGTATGAAGCCCACCGGAAAGAAGAGAAATATTTCCTCTGATCCGGATATTTTAAAGAAGAGGTGAACCATGGCAGTTAAGATAGGATTGATCGGCGCAGGCAGGATGGGCAGGGTTTATGCCAATACCCTGGCATTCTCGGTGTCCGAAGTTGACCTTGTGGCGCTCGCGGACCCTGATGCCGCTGCGCTCGATGAGGTGGCGGCACGTTATCACATCCCGAAAACCTACACGGATTACCGCGCACTGCTGGATTCCAAAGATGTTGAGGCAGTGGTCGTGGCGTCTCCTACAGGCACGCACGCGGAGGTGATCAGCGCCGCTGCCCTGGCGGGTAAAAACATCTTCAGCGAAAAACCGCTTTCACAGGAGCTCAAAGCCTGCGACCAGGCGCTCTCCGCGGTGAAGAACGCCGGTGTGAAGCTACAGATGGGTTTCATGCGCCGCTTCGATGCGCCATACGCCGCCGCGAAGCAGAAGATTCTCGATGGGGTCATCGGTACGCCGGTAATGTTCAAGTCCACCAGCCGTGATCCGAAACGCACCAGCCTGGAATTCGCGAAACGCGAGAACAGCGGCGGCTTGATCATGGACATGGGTGTGCATGATTTTGACCTGGCTCGCTGGCTGATGGGCAGCGAGGTGACCCGTGTGCACAGCGAGGGCACCTGCCTGGCCTTCCCCGAACTCAAGGAGGTTGGGGATATTGATAATGTCGTCATTAACCTGCGCTTCGCTAGCGGCGCCGTTGGCAACATCGACATGAGCCGCAACGCAGTGTACGGTTACGATATTCGCACCGAAGTGTTGGGGACGGATGGCAGCCTGTGGATCGGCTACCTGCAGCAGACGCCCACCCTGGTGCTCACCCGCACCGGGGTCACACACGACACGGTACCCTATTTTATGGAACGTTTCGGGGCAGCGTACGCCGAGGAAGTGCGCGTTTTCGTGCGCCACATTCTTGAGGATACACAACCGGATGTGACCGGGGAGGACGCGCGTGCTGCCACCGCCATTGGCATCGCAGCCACCCTCTCGCTGGATGAAGAACGCCCGGTCCTTTTAAGTGAAGTCGATCGATAATCCGAATTTATCAGAGTTATTGGAGGAAACATGATCAGAATAGCCAACGCGCCGTGCAGCTGGGGAGCCCTGGAATTTGACCTGGATGGTAAGGCCGCCGGGTACGAGCTGGTGCTGGACGAAATGCAGCAGACCGGGTACGCGGGTACCGAACTGGGAGACTGGGGGTTTATGCCCACCGATCCCGTGAAGCTGAAAGAGGAATTGAAAAGGCGTAACCTGGTGCTGCTGGGTGCCTTTGTGCCGGTGGCGCTCAAGGATGTCAGCACCCATGAAAAAGGCATAGAGGCGGCAGTGAAGGTCGCCAGGCTGCTAGCCGCGGTGGAGGGTACCACCCCATTCATCGTGCTGGCGGATGACAACGGTAAGGTGCCCGAACGCACCCAGAACGCGGGGCGGGTGAAACCCGAAATGGGTCTCAGCGACGCTGAATGGCACGTATTCGCCGAAGGCACAGAGAAGGTCGCGTCGGCAGTCAAAGCCGAAACGGGATTGCGGCTGGTCTTTCATCATCACTGCGGCGGCTATGTGGAAACCCCCGCCGAGATCGACAAGCTCTTCAGCCTCACCGATCCGAACCTGGTTGGGCTTTGCCTGGATACAGGACATTACCAGTTTGGTGGCGGAGATCCGCTGGCGTTTCTGAAGCACAACGCCGGCAGGGTGTGGCACATGCACTTCAAGGACTGCCACCCGGGCATCGCCGAACAATCGCGCAAGGAAGGTTGGGACTACTTCAAATCGGTCGAGAAGGGCGTCTTTTGTGAACTTGGTAAAGGTGCTGTTGACTTCCCGGCGGTGAAAGCCGAACTTGAGCGCCAGGGGTTCGAAGGCTGGATCGTGGTGGAGCAGGATGTGCTCCCTGGCATGGGCAGCCCCTTCGAATCTGCTTTAAGAAACCGTGAGTACCTCAAATCCATTGGATTTAATTGATATAGGAGAAAAATGAGCGATCAAAAGATTATTAAAGTAGGTGTCATCGGGGCTGGCCGCATCGGCAAGATCCACGCGGAGAACCTGGCCACGCGCGTCCCCGGTGTGGTGGTGGCCGCCATAGCCGATGTCAACATTGCAGCCGCCAGGGAACTGGCCGCGAAACTGCACGTTGAAACCGTCTATTCTGACTACAAGAAAATAATGGAAGATAAATCGATCGACGCCGTGGCGATCTGTTCCTCCACGGATACCCACGCCGACCTCATTATTGAAGCTGCCAACGCCGGTAAACACGTCTTCTGCGAGAAACCGGTCGATCACAGCCTGGCGAAGATCGACAAGGCGATCGATGCAGTAAAAAAGGCGGGAGTGCAGTGCCAGATCGGTTTCAACCGCCGTTTTGACCCGAACTTCAAGAAGCTGCGTGACCTGGTGCAGGGTGGCAAGATCGGTGACCTGCAAATTCTACGCATCACCAGCCGTGACCCGGCACCCCCGCCCGCCGAATACGTGAAACTGTCCGGCGGCATGTTCCTGGATATGACCATCCACGACTTCGATATGGCACGTTACCTCTCCGGCAGCGAGGTGGAAGAGGTGTACGCCGCGGGCGGCGTGATGGTCGACCCGGCCATCGGCGCTGCTGGTGATATTGACACCGCCATCATCACCCTGAAATTCGCCAACGGCGCTATTGGCACAATTGACAATTGCCGCAAGGCGGTCTATGGTTACGACCAGCGCGCCGAGGTCTTCGGTTCCGGCGGGATGGCCGCCACTGCCAACAATACTGCCAACACCAGCGCGTACAGTAACGCCGACGGTGTGACATCGGAAAAACCGCTCTACTTCTTCCTCGAACGTTACATGGAATCCTTCGTGGCGGAAATGCGCGAGTTCATCACAGCCATCCGCGAAAACACCCCCACCCCGGTATCTGTGCTTGACGGGCGAAAACCGGTGGTCATCGCCATGGCAGCTAAAAGATCACTGCAGGAGAACCGCCCTGTAAAATTGTCCGAGATCGAATAAGCGCTTTACTTTTAAAGAGAAGACCCGGGCGCGTGAATTCCTCCCGGGTCTTTTGTTTTCGTTCACATGTCGTGGATAGTTGCTCTATTTATTTCCCGGTTTCATCCAGGAATGCGGAGAGCCACACCAGCGGGGCGTTCCAGTTGATGGCCACCTCGTTGGTTGAAAAGGATTCATTGTGATCGAGATAGCGCTTTGACGGCGCCAGGCTCATCAGGTCAGCCTCTTCCGCCGGCGGATCGCTCGGATTGAAATTCGGCCCGCCTGACAGCGCGCCAGCCGGTGGCGGTGGGAATCCCCGTGCCGCGTCATTCGCCCAGAAGCGGTGATGCGGGTGGAGCATGGGGTAGGTTCCGTAACCCGCGACAAAGCTCTTGTTCAACGTGTTGCGTCCCAGGAGGTAATCCATGCTCAGACGCACGGCATCGAGGTAGCGCGCTTCACCGCTGATTTGATGGGCCATGCCCATCAACAGCATGTTGTTGAGGATCAGCCCGTTCGAACCCCATGGGTAATCCTCATCGATCAGCACAGCGTAACCGTCACGGTCCTGTACGTTGACCATCTGCTGCGCGAAGGTCACAACCGCCTGCTCCAGTGACGCTTTCTTCTCCGCGGAAAGGTCATTCGCGGCGGTCAGCAGTGAGATGGTGCCCAGCGGCGCGGTGTGACCCCAATCAAAGGCATCCGCCGCCGCAAAATTTTCTGAAGCGAGCAGGTAATCCTGATAATCCTCTTTACCGGTGGTGACGTAGAGTTCAGCCGCTGCCCAATAGAATTCATCGCTCACATTGTCGTCCGTGTAATTCCCGCCGCCGCTACCGGGATTGTTACCCGCGTATATACCGGGGTTTTCAATCGCCGCCTGCCAGGCAGTTTCAGCCGCGGCCAGGCAACGGTCAGCAAAATCCTGATCGAGGTCCTGCCATACGCGCGCGCATTGGGCAGCAGTGGCAGCCAGGTTGAGTGTGGCGGCGGTGCTCGGTGCGTAAACGTAACGCCCGCTGGCGGGAATTTCATTCGCGCTATCGTTGTCCACCTCAGTTGGGGGAACCAGCGGCATCCCGGCCCAAGCTTCATCGTGCATCTTGTGGTGCACCATCCCGGCCTTCGGCTGCCCCCCCGGCACCTGCATCGCCAGCAGGAATTCCATCTCCCATCGCGCTTCATCCAGTAGGTCGGGTATGCCATTGCCCTGCTCGGGAATCGATTGTGAACTATCAGGGAAGGTGTCCCAGCCCTGCTCATACAGGTTCATTAGTGTCCAGGTTGCGATGCCGCCGTTGACCACATACTTGCCAAAATCCCCGGCGTCGTACCAGCCTCCGGAGACATCCAGGGTATAGTCACACCCCGGCCAGTCGGTCCCATCAGCGTCTTTGCCCTTGTAGCAGGTGACATTGGTATCGGTCATATGCCCAGCCGGGCGTGCCCATTCATCGCCGGTGTAAACAGCCTCGATCTCAATGCCGCTGCGGTTCAGGTAGAAATACGAGAGGGCGTCGTGTTTTAACAGGTCGTATATCTCATCGGAGATATTAAATGGGGCACTCATCAGCCGCGCAGCTTCTATGGTAAAACCCTCCCCGGCAGTTGTGTAACCTGAAAAATCGATCACGTGCAGGCTATCGCCCGAATTAACGTCTAACCCTATGAATGTGGTGGACCCGGTCATAACTTCTTCACCGTTCGCGTCCTTCAATACCCAGGGCAGCGCAGTGGTTTCGTCTGCCGCGACAAGGGCGATCTTTTGGCCAGCCACAAAATAGCCCACCTGGTTAACGCTCACCAGCGGCGGGATCACCACCGGGCCCAAGGTCGGAACAGGTGTAGGCAGCGCGGCGACCGCGCTCGGCTGCGGGATATCCGACCTGCCAAGCTCGTAAAAGAGCGCGCGCCCGAACAGGTTGGGCTGCTCCCATGACAGGTCTGAGGTATCCGCTTTGGACCAGATCAGCTTGACGTCGCGATCCTGCGTAGTAGCGCCATTGATCTGAGCCTGGAAACCTATCTCCTGCCCGTGGGTCACTTCAACCAGGTCTGCTAGAGAGAGCGCAGCTTCGAACCCCCAGCCATCCGCCGTCTTGAAGACAAACCCGCTAACAACCGCGTCGGAACTGAACACTCCGGTGATCGTCAACGCCTCCGGGTCGGTGTTGCCAATGTCGGACGCGTTGAGGTTGACCTGCATCATTTTCATGCCGTAAGACGCCGCGTTGAGGTCACCTGATGCATTGATATAAAACTCCATAGAGTCCTCATTCCAGAATTCAGTGCCGTGTTTGCCAGTGACGATGTTCTTATCCGGCATTTGCATGGTGATGTAGAGATATTCCGTGTCTGCCGCAACCGAAAAGGTAAATGACCCGTTCTCAGTAGGATCAGGGGACAAGGTCGGTCCGCGGTCCACATAAATAGTGGGGATATCCACCCAATCCGAGAGGTCACCGTCGACCGTGATGGCTACCGGGAAGGGAATGTACACCACCTCACCCAGGATCTCGGCAGGTATGGATGGAGCCGGTTCCGGAGTGGGGGTATTTGTCGCTGCGGCCGGTGCAACTGTTTCAATGACAGGAGGCACCCCACAGGCTGAAAGCGTGAATAAAAGAATGACCACAATTATTAGGATCAATTTTGGAGACTTCTTCATCGTGTTTCCTCCGGCCGATCGGGCTGATATTGAAGCAAATACATCGATGATTATATCTGATACCGCTCATCGGATATTATGAAACCTGTCGGAATCAACTATTTGGAAGAAGGGTCTGATGAACATCGAATGAATCTTAAATTTTCCCGGAAAATGTTGACAACCCCTTGATTTGGCTGTATTATGTATGTGGTTATGAGAGCGCTCTCATGTTTATGAGAATGCCTGGTGACCAACCGCAAACCTATGGGAGAACTCACCCTCGAAGACGTCGCAAGACTGGCTGGTGTACACCGCTCAACGGTGTCGCGGGTGGTTAATGATTCTCCGAACGTAAGCCCCGAAGTGCGCAAACGCGTACAAAAGATCATCAACTCCACCGGTTACCAACCCAACGCAGCCGCCCGTTCGCTCGCTTCACAGCGTTCCAATGTTATCGGCCTGGTGCTGCCGCGCAGTGTGAGTTCCTTCTTCACCGACCCCTTCTTCCCCCACCTCACCCAGGGCATCGCCTTCGGGTGTAACGAGTATAACCTGACGCTGTCCCTATTCCTCACGGGTTCCAAGGAGGATGAAGAGAAGATCCTGCCACGAATCTCACGCCGCGGACTGCTCGATGGCATTCTCATCCAGGCCGGCAGACCTGATGAAACGATGATCGAAAGGCTGACCAATGCCAGCATTCCCAGCGTCATCATCGGTCGACCCTTTGTACCCGATGGCGTCAGCTATATCGACATCGATAATGTGAATGGCGCCATCAAAGCCACCCGCCATCTCATTGATCTTGGCTACCAGCGTATTGCCACCATCACCGGTAATCTCGACAGCACCGTCTCTGAGGATCGCCTGGAGGGTTACAAGAAAGCGATGACAGCGGCTGGCAGAATTGTTGATGACAGCCTCATGGCTGAAGGCGATTTCACCGAGATCAGTGGCTACCAGGCGATGAAGTTCCTGCTGCCCGCAAAGCCGGATGCGATTTTCGCTGCGTCGGATATCATGGCGGCAGGCGCGATACGCGCCATCCTGGAAGCCGGGTTGAACGTCCCGCAGGACATCGCCATCATCGGTTTCGACGACGTGCCCATCGCCAGGCAATCGAAAGTACAACTAACCACTATCAAGCAGCCCATCACCAAGTTCGGTATCAAAGCAGTGGAATTGTTGATCGACCTGATCGAGAACGGCACCAAACCCGCCAGGCGCATTATCCTTGATACCGAATTGGTGATCAGAGATTCTTGTGGAGCAAAAATACTTAAGGAACACGCCAGAGCAGAATCCAGTATAATAAATTGAGAACGCTCTCAAGATGTTCTCTTGAGCAAAAAGAGGAGGTGATATAGAAGAAAAATTCCGTCACACAAAACCTGTTTGAGTCTTAACCAAAAATTCTGAAGGAGAAAAAGATGAAACGCTTGACTATGTTGTTTTCTGTTTTGCTCGTGCTCGGCATGCTGATGGCTGCCTGCGCGACACCCGTAGCCACAGAAGCTCCGGTTGTTGTGGAACCCGAAGAAACGGAAGCCCCTATGGCTACCGAAGCCCCGGTTGTCGCAACACCCGAGCCCGGAAAAACCGTCCTCAATGTCTGGTCCTTCACCAATGAAATTCAGACCATGGCAATCGCCTTCGAAGGCAAGCACCCCGATGTCGATGTTATCTACACCATGATCCCCATGACCAACGGTGAATACCAGACCAAGTTGATGGCCACCCTCGGCACTGACGCGGTTCCCGATGTTGTTGCCCTTGAAGCCGCTTTCGTGAAACAATATGTTGAAAGCGATTTCCTGGCTGACCTGGGCGACCTGATGCCCATCACCGAAGAACTGAAGATGTACCCCTTCGTTTATGAAGTCGGTACCAGTCCTGATGGCATTACCAAAGCTTATTCCTACCAGGCGACCCCGGGCGCGCTCTTCTATCGCCGCAGCCTCGCCAAGGAATACTTCGGTACCGATGATCCCGCCGCGATGCAGGAAATCCTCGCCGACATGGACAAATACGCAGCAGCCGCTGCCGTTGTCAAGGAAAAATCCGGCGGCAACACCTTCATGGTAGCCTCCAACGGTGATTTCATGAACCTCTTCTATGCCAACCGCGAGCAGCCGTGGGTTGTGGATAATACCCTGACCGTGGATCCGATGGTTGACAAGATGGTCGAAACCGTCAAGTTGTTCCGCGATAACGACTACGAAGCCAAGGCAACCCAGTGGCAGGAAGGCTGGTTCGCCGGCATGAATGACACACTCGTTGACGCTACTGGCGCTCCCAAGAAGATCTTCTCCTACTTCCTCCCCACCTGGGGTCTGCCGTACGTACTCGCCCCCAATGCCACCTCTGCCGATAAAGCCAGCACCACTGTTGGCGACTGGGCAGTCATCGAAGGACCGCTCCCCTATCAGTGGGGCGGCACCTGGATGGGCGTCATGAAGGACACCAAGAACTTCGATCTCGCCAAGGAATTCGTCCGCTTCTGCACCCTGGACGAAGAGAACCTGACCAATTGGGCGACCGGCGTGTACACCAACGAATTCCTCAAAGCCATTGACCCCGAAGTTCCTGAAGGTCAATCACAGGCTGCTGGCGACTTTGTTGGCAGCCAGGTTGTGGTGGAAAAGATCACCGCCGGATTTGATGATTCTGACCTGAGCAAATTCCTCGGTGGACAGAACTCCTACGGTGGTTTCGCCGCCGCTGCTCCGTCCGTCAACGCCCGCCTGATGCAGGGCTCTGACGATGCGATCCAGCGCGCGCTGAACGACCCGTTGAACTCCTACCTCGAAGGGACACTCACCCTGGATGAAATGTGGATGGCATGGAAAGACGCTGTCCGCAACGAATTCCCGGATCTTGACATTCCCTAGTAAAAGTTACTGGCGTTAATTAATGAGTCAGTGTATGATTTTTGTACACTGACTCATTAGCAAAAGGAGGTAGGATGACAGGTATACGGATCAAGAAACAGCATTACGGCTATTTCTTCATTGCCCCCTTCATAATCGGTTTTTTGGTGTTCGGGTTGTACCCCGTTGTTCACACCCTGGGTTTGAGCTTCACCGACACCACCCTGATGAAAGCAGAGTCCAATTTCATCGGTCTCAAGAACTTCCAACGACTCTTCGCTGATAAAACCTTTTCCACCGCAATCACCAATACCTGGGAATTATGGCTCATGAACTTCATTCCCCAGATTGGCATTTCCATGCTGCTGGCGTTGTGGTTCACCAATACGCGTTTGAAGATTAAAGGCGGCGGTATCTGGCGCATGCTGTTCTATATGCCTAACCTGATGATGGCCGCGGCCGTCGCTGCGTTATTCTTCAGCTTCTTTTCGTTTTACGGTCCGGTCAACCAGGTGCTCGTGCGCACCGGTCTTCAGGCAGAGGCGGTCGATTTCGTCCGCAGCCCGGCGGTCATGCGCGGGCTGGTGGTGTTCATCCAATGGTGGATGTGGTACGGTCAGACAACCATTCTGCTGATGGCAGCCATCACCTCGGTATCCCCCTCCCTTTACGAGGCAGCCGTCATTGACGGTGCTGGAACCGGGCAGATTTTCCGCTATGTCACACTACCGCTGATCAAACCCGTGATGGTCTTCATCCTGGTCACATCGCTCGTCGGCGGCATGCAGATGTTCGACATCCCCATGCTGCTCACGGATGGCAGAGGTAGTCCTGCCAACTCCATCCTGACCAACAATATCATGATGTATATGCGCTTCCGCAGCAGCCAGGGGCATATCGGAGCTGCATCATCCATCGGTGTCATGGTCTTTATCATGACCACGGTCGTCGCGCTGCTGATCTTCTACTTGCTGCGCGAAAAACCCGCTGACAAAGAAATCAAGGCGTAGGAGGAGAAAAATGAAAAAAGAACATTATCGCTTTTCGCTTAATCTCTCCCGCGTATTGATATACCTTTTCCTGGTGATCCTGCTGGTGATCACGCTGGTACCGGTTTGGCTGCTTATCGTCAACGCCACCCGTTCCACGCTGCAAATACAACAGGGGCTAAGCTTCCTGCCCAGCAGCTATATGGCCTCCAATTACAAGATCCTGCTCAGCAAAGGGTTGGATCTGCCGCGCGGCTTCTTGAACAGCTTTGTGATCGCCGGCGCGACGACGCTGATCACAGTTTACTTCTCCATGTTAACCGCCTACGGAGTTGTCGCCTACGATTTCAAAGGAAAAAAATTCCTGTACAACTTCATCCTGGTACTGGTGATGATCCCGATGCAGCTTTCGATCATCGGCTTTTATCACTACATGGTGAAGCTCGGCCTCGATGATAATTACCTGTCACTCATCCTGCCAAGCATTGCTTCAGCGGCAGCCGTGTTCTTCTGTAAGCAATACCTCGAAGGAGTAATGATACAGGATCTGATCGACGCGGGCAGGATCGATGGTTGCAGCGAACTGGGTATCTTCCACCGCATCATGTTCCCATTGGCTGCGCCAGGCGCGTTCACCCTCGGCATCTTCACTTTCGTTGCCGCCTGGAACAACTTCTTCAACGCCTTCATCTTGATCACGTCGCGTGATAAATACACCCTGCCCATGCTCGTGCAAACGCTGCGTGGTGACGTGTACCGGCATGAATACGGCGCCATATACCTGGGGCTGGCTGCATCGGTTGTGCCCATCATCATCATCTACTTCCTGTTCTCCCGCTACATCGTCAACGGCATCTCGATGGGAGCAGTCAAAGAGTAGTCAGCAAGACCTGCCGCGTTCTTCATTGTTGAAAAACCTTTCCTCCTGCAAAGGTTTTTCAACAACGCAAAAATTCAGGGGAGAGGATGCGGACCGGGAACATCCTGTGCTCAAGGATTGCACATGCGATTTCGGTTATTTCGACGATCAACAACATGAATACGTCATCACCCGTCCAGATACGCCTCTACCCTGGATCAACTACCTGGGCATGGATGATTACTTCGGCATTATATCCAACACCGCCGGGGGTTATTCATTTTATAAAGACGCCCGCCTGCGCAGGTTGACCCGCTACCGTTATAACAACGCCCCATTGGACGAGGGCGGACGATACCTCTACATACGCGACGATAACTCCACCGAACTCAGTTACTGGTCAGCCACCTGGCAGCCTACGCGCACCCCGCTCGCTGCCTATGAGTGCCGCCACGGGCTGGGGTACACGACCATTACATCCGAGAAGGAATCCATCCGGTCGCGTGTCACCTATTTCATCCCCTTACAGCAGAACCTTGAGGTCTGGCAGCTGGAAGTTACCAACCTACGCAATACCCCCGCATCCCTTTCCATTTTCTCGGCGGTCGAGTTCTGCCTGTGGGACGCAATGGATGATGCCACCAATTTCCAACGAAATTTCAACATCGGTGAAGTGGAAGTGGAAGACGGCGTCATTTACCACAAAACGGAATACCGCGAACGCCGCAATCACTTCGCTTATTTTGCCTGTTCGGAACCGCTGGCAGGGTTTGATACCCAGCGCGAAGCCTTCCTCGGTCCATACCGCGGCTGGGATGCACCGCTGGCGGTGGAGAGTGGCACGACTGGCAACTCGATCGCGCACGGCTGGCAGCCGGTTGGCGTACACCACGTCAAGCTCACGCTCGACCCGGGTGAATCGCGCACGATCATTTTCCTGCTTGGCTATCATGAAAATACTCCCGGTGAGAAATTTGACCCCCCGGGCTCTCAAGTAATCAATAAAAGCGGCGTTAGACCGGTGATTTCCCGCCACCTTGATCCAGCCGTGGTTGAAACTTCCTTCAAGGAACTGAAAGGTTACTGGCGGGAACTTCTCTCCCGGTTCCAGGTCGATACCCCTGACCTGCACACCAATCGCATGGTCAACATCTGGAACGCCTACCAGATGATGGTGACCTACAATTTTTCCCGTTCTGCCTCCTACTTTGAATCCGGCATTGGCAGGGGTATGGGTTTTCGCGATTCCGCGCAAGACCTGCTGGGCTTTGTGCACCTGGTTCCCGGTAAAGCCAGAGCCCGCCTGCTTGACCTGGCGGCCACGCAGCTGCCCAACGGCGGAGCCTACCACCAGTATCAGCCCATGACCAAACTTGGCAACCACGATATCGGCGGAAATTTCAATGATGATCCCCTGTGGCTGGTGCTGGCTGCAGCCGCCTACCTCAAGGAAACCGGCGATTGGGCGGTCCTCGACGAACCAACGCAGTATGACAACAAACCCGGGTCCGAGGCACCGCTTTTCAACCACCTGCAGCGCGCGATGCAATACACGCTTGACAGGCTCGGCCCGCACGGTCTGCCGCTCATCGGCAGAGCGGATTGGAACGACTGCCTTAATCTAAATTGTTTTTCCGAAAAACCTGGCCAATCTTTCCAGACGGTCACCGCCAAGGACGGCAAGGTCGCCGAGAGTGTGTTCATCGCCGGGCAGTTCGTACTCGCCGCCCGCGAGATGGAACAGATATGCGCCCACCTGGGAGACGACGAGAAGGTGGGGGGTTACGCGACATCCCGGGAGAAAATGGAGGCGGTTATCAACACCGCCGGTTGGGACGGCGCGTGGTTCCGCAGGGCTTACGATGACTTTGGCAACCCGGTCGGTTCCAAAGCGTGTAACGAGGGGCAGATCTTCATTGAACCCCAGGGGATGTGCGTGATGGCAGGTATCGGTTTGGACGATGGCCGCGCGCTCTCGTCCCTTGACGCCGTCGCTGAGCACCTGGCGTATGAACACGGCATTGTTCTTTTATACCCTGCTTACACAGAATACCACCTCGAGTTAGGCGAGATCTCCTCCTACCCGCCTGGTTACAAGGAAAACGGCAGCGTGTTCTGCCATACCAACCCCTGGGTGATGATCGCCGAAACACGAATCGGCCGCGGCGATCGCGCCTTCGACTATTACCTGCGCATCAACCCCTCGGCACGCGAAGAAATCAGTGACTTGCACCGCTGCGAACCTTACGCCTACGCACAGACCATCGCCGGCAAGGAATCCGCCACACCCGGGGTCGCCAAGAACTCCTGGCTCACCGGCACCGCGGCATATAACTTCGTGGCCATCACCCAGTGGATACTTGGTATCCGACCTGATTACGATGGCCTGATGATTGACCCCGTCATCCCATCCTCCTGGTCCGGCTTCAAAGCAGAACGCCTGTACCGCGGCGTGCGATACGACATCACGGTGGAGCGGGTCGGACCCGGGAACACGGTCAGCCTCGAGGTTGACGGTCACGCGATTACGGGAAACCTCATCCCGACACCCGGGGAAGGTACCGGCAGGGTTAGCGTGCTTGTCCGGATTAAGTTGATGCAATGAAACTGCCCGTCCCGGTCCGTAATGTCATCCTCATCTGGTTGGGTTGGGCACTCATCATGCTGGGTTACCAGGGCTGGGTGCAAATGCGCGTCCAGCTGCAGCGTCCTGACCGCGTTCTCAATTGGACTGCATCGGAGACGGAAGCAACCAGCAACAAAGATCAACCTTACCTGGTCGACCCCCTCCTCAACGCCCACGTTGCATGGGATTCTGAGTTCTACCTGGCTATCGCGGATGAAGGCTACGCGCCAGCCCGCGTGCGCGCCATTCCTGAGGATTTCATTATCCACCGCTTTTACTGCCGCATCGACGCGGTCGAAGATTGTTACTCGCTAGCCAATGCTTTCTTTCCCCTTTACCCCCTGCTGATCCGTGCCTTCGCCTTCCCCCTCGGATTATTGCCCCTTTCACGTATTGGCGCGCTTACCCTGGCGGCCGTGATCGTTTCATTGCTGGGCACGTTGTTGGCGATGCTCTCCCTTTATTCCATCACCAGGCATTCCCTTGGAGATGAAGACGGTGTACGAGCCGCGTTCTATTTGCTGATCTTTCCCAGTGGATTCTTCCTGGCGCAGGTGTATTCTGAAGGGGTTTTCCTTGGTGTTACCTTCGCCGCGCTGGCTTTTCTGCTCAAACGAAAATGGGGTTGGGCAGCCCTTTTCGCTGTGCTGGCCACCTGGACGCGTCCCGGCGGCGCCATCCTACTGCTGCCTATGATCATCGTCTGGATCATGGACCGGACATGGCGCGAGGATTGGAAGGCGCTAACCTTTCGCACCCTAGCCGCGGTTTCTCCAGCCATTTCTTACGGTATCTGGCGTCTCACTCCGCTGGCAGACCGCTTTTTCCTGGTTGAATCCAATTTCTTCGGACGCGGACTTCTGAATGTGAGCCGATCACTTGAAGGCTGGCAACACGCCTGGCAGCTGATGCTTGAAGGTCAGCCGGAAACCCGTTTTTACTACGGGCTGGAATTTGCCGCGGTGGCCCTGGGAATCCTGTGTTGTTTGTTATTACTCAAATCCAGTCCTGAGCTTTCGCTCTTTGGTTTGGCGATGATCATCTTTGCTTTTACCTCGGGCGGCCCGCAGGGGATGATCCGCTACATCCTGGTTGCCCCTCCCATCTTCCTTGTACTGGCGCGCTGGGGCAGGCACCAGGTATTTGACCGCGTATGGACGCTGCTCAGCATTCTAATCATGAGCCTTGAGGTCATCCTGTTCTCGTTTGATTTTTGGGTGGCATAGACCGCCCCATTAAATCTGTATTTTATAAACCTGATGATAGACATGGATACTCACATCAATCAATTATGACGAATAGAAAAGGAGAAATCTGATGAACGACTTTACCCCTAAACCCGAACACAAGTTTACTTTTGGCCTTTGGACCGTTGGCTCGATCGGGCGCGACCCGTTCGGTGGACCCGTGCGCAACCCCAAAACCCCCGCGGAGCTGGTCTACCTTCTGGGAGAAGTTGGCGCGTATGGCGTCAACTTCCATGACAACGACCTCATCCCCATTGATGCCACACCCTCTGAAGCCGAAGCCATCAAAACCAGCTTCCGCAAGGCGCTGAAAGAAACCGGTCTCGTGGTACCCATGGCGACCACCAACCTGTTTGGCGACCCCATCTTCAAGGATGGTGCTTTCACCTCCAATGACCCCAAAGTGCGGGCGTACGCGCTGCAGAAGACCCTGCGCTCCATCGACCTGGGTGTGGAATTCGGCGCCAAGATCTATGTCTTCTGGGGCGGGCGCGAAGGCACTGAAACGGATTCCAGCAAGAGCGCTGTGGACGCCATAAAACGCAACCGCGAAGCGATGAACTTTTTCTGTGAATACGCGCTCGATAACAAGTACGATCTCAAGTTCGCGCTCGAAGCCAAACCCAACGAACCGCGCGGCGACATTTACAACCCCACCACCGGGCATATGCTGGGTTTCATCGCCACCCTCGACCACCCCGAAATGGTGGGGGTCAACCCCGAGGTGGCGCATGAGCACATGGCAGGTCTCAACTTCATGCACGGTGTGGCCCAGGCCTGGGAAGCCGGCAAGCTCTTTCATATCGATCTTAATGACCAGTACCCCGGTCGTTATGACCAGGACCTGCGCTTTGGTTCACGCGATATCAAGGCAGCGTTCTATCTGGTGAAATTCCTCGAGGACGTCGGTTACGCCGGGTCGCGCCACTTCGACGCTCACGCCTACAGGACTGAGGATTATGAGGGCGTGAAAGATTTCGCCCGCGGCTGCATGCGCACCTACCTGATGCTCAAGGAAAAAGCCGCCCAATTCAACGCTGATCCTGAGATCCAGGCCATCCTCAAAGATGTCAATTATGAAGACCCTGAATTGAGTCCCTTCTTCGGTGCTTATTCGGCAGAGAAAGCCCGCAAGATCAAAGCCCATAAGTTTGACCGCGTGGGCATCGCCAACCGCGGCTTGAAATATGAGCGTCTCGACCAGCTCACCATCGACCTGCTGCTCGGAATGAGATAGAGCAAACATGGCAGCCCGCAAACCAGCACAATTCAAAAAACAGGTCGACGCGCTCATCGCGCAAATGACCCTGGAAGAAAAGATCGCCCAGATCGGCTCATACTGGGTTCATGAACTGCAGACAAAAGGCGTACTGGACCAGGGAAAGATAACCGAGAAATTGAACCGCGGTATCGGGCAGATTACCCGCAACGCCGGGGCGTGCAACCTTTACCCGCTTGAGACCGCCCGCTCCGCCAACGCCCTGCAACGCTTCCTGGTGGAGAAGACCCGCCTGGGTATCCCGGCCATTATCCATGAGGAGTGCTGTGTCGGCCTCATGTCTGCCGGCAGCACTGTCTTCCCGCAGATCATCGGTCTCGCCAGCACTTTCCGCCCGGATCTGGCGGAAAAGATGACGACCACCATCCGGCAACAGATGCGTGCCATCGGTTCCCACCAGGGGTTAGCGCCTGTGCTGGATGTCTCCCGCGATCCGCGCTGGGGTAGGGTGGAAGAGACCTTCGGCGAGGATCCCACCCTCGTGAGCCAGTTCGGCGTCGCCTACATCCGCGGTCTGCAGGGGGATGACCTCTCCAATGGTGTGATGGCGACCGGCAAGCACTTCGTGGGTCATGCCTACTCGCTCGGCGGTATGAACTGCGCGCCGGTGCACGTGGGTATGCGCGAACTTTGGGATACCTACCTCGCGCCTTTCCAGGCGGCGATACGGGATGCCGGTCTGGCTTCAATGATGAACGCTTATCCGCAGCTGGATGGTGAGGTGGTCGCGGCTTCGCGGCGCATCCTCACCGAACTGCTGCGCGAAAAACTTGGGTTTGATGGTGTCGTGGTGTCAGATTACGAAGCCATCACGATGATCCACAATTACCACTACGCTGCTGAGAGCCTGCAGTCCGCCGCGGTGAAAGCACTGACCGCAGGTATCGATGTGGAAATGCCCAGTGTGGTCTGTTATGGTGATGAACTGGTCAACGCGTTGAATGCCGGGGAGGTTTCACTGGAAACCATCGAACTTTCCGTCCGGCGCCACCTGCAGAAGAAATTCGAGCTGGGCCTGTTTGATAATCCCTACGTGGACGAAGGAAAAGTATTGTCAGTATTTGAGACACCTGAGAACCGTGAACTGGCATATAACATCGCCTGCCAGAGCATGGTGCTGCTGAAGAATGACGGCATTCTGCCGTTGAAGAAAACGATCTCCAAACTGGCGGTGATCGGCCCCAACGCCGATTCCGCCCGCAGCCTGATGGGCGATTATTCTTATGCTGCTGTGGCTGAGCTGCTGGCATTCGCCCCCCACCCCGATTCTGCCTTTGCCGGAATATCGGCAGATGAAGCCGCCAAACCCACGGTGAGGATGGTGACGCTGTTTGAGGGCATCCGCGATGCTGTTTCACCCGCCACGAGCGTGGATTACGCCCGTGGTTGTGATGTCAACTCCGAGGACGAGAGCGGCTTTGCCGAAGCGGTCGCTCTCGCCCGTTCGGCTGACACTGTCGTGCTGGTACTCGGCGGAATCTCCGGCCTGGTCTATGGATGTACCACCGGTGAATTCCGCGACACCACCGACCTGGGTCTGCCGGGGGTGCAGTCAAAACTGGCTGACGCGATCCTCGAGACCGGCAAACCGGTTGTGCTGGTGCTGGTGAACGGTCGTCCGGCGGCCATCCCTGCGCTTGCTGAAAAGGTGAACGCCCTGCTCGAAGCCTGGATACCAGGTGAAGAAGGCGGTCGCGCTGTGGCCTCCGTGCTGCTCGGTGATGTCAATCCGGCCGGCAGGCTGCCGCTCTCCATCCCCCGGTCAGCCGGGCAGATACCGGTCTTCTACAATCACAAACCTTCCGGGATGCATTCCAACATCTACGGCGACTACACGAACGAGAAGGCGACTCCCCTGTTCAGTTTCGGTCACGGATTGAGCTATACGCACTTCGCATACAGCCAGCTACGCATCGAGAAACCGGTCGCTGCGCCAGGAGATACAGTTGACATCTCCTTCACCCTAACCAACAGTGGTGAACGGTCCGGGGATGAGGTGGCGCAGCTCTACATTCGTGATGAGTACGCCAGCCTGCCCCGCCCGGTGAAGGAATTGAAGGGTTTCGCCCGCATTCCCCTGCAGCCCGGCGAGTCGAAACGGGTGACCTTCCACCTGCCGGTGAACCAGATGGCGTATTACAACGAAGACCTGGAACTGGTGCTGGAACCGGGGACCTTCAAGGTGATGGTCGGCAGTTCCTCTGAGGATATCCTGCTGCAAGATGAATTCAAGGTCGCCGGGGAATCACCCGCGTTGATCCGGGATAGGGTCTTCGTCTGCCCGGTTTCAATCCAGTAACTACGTGTTTTGGAGTCGATTCGGTTTCGTGTATGAACAACAGGAGGTTGAATGACATACCAGCGATTATTGGGCAGGTCAGGCGTGCGCGTCAGCGCCCTTGGCATGGGCTGCTGGGCGATCGGCGGACCTTTATGGGATGGCAGTGAACCGCTTGGCTGGGGCGAGGTGGACGATAACGAATCCATCCGCGCCATCCACTGCGCGCTAGAACAAGGCATCACGTTTTTCGACACGGCCAATAATTACGGCGCCGGGCACAGCGAGCGGGTTTTAGGGAAAGCGCTCTCCGGGCGGCGGGATGATGTGGTCATTGCCACCAAGTTCTTCAACCTGTTTGATGAAGACACCCGCCAGGTCAAAGGAGGCAGCGCGGAACCCGCCAGCATCCGCAGCGCCTGCGAGGACTCGCTGCGCCGACTGAACACGGATTTCATCGATCTCTACCAATTCCACGATAACGGTCACCCGGCGGATAAAGCCGCCCCGGTCCGTGACACACTCGAGGAACTGGTGAACGAGGGCAAGATCCGCGCCTATGGCTGGAGCACCGACTTCCCTGACCGCGCCGAAGTGTTCGCGCAGGGTCCGAATTGCACCGCCATCCAGTTTCAGCTGAATGTACTGGAAGACAACGCCCCGATGCTGACATTGTGCGAAAAACACAACCTGGCCGCGATCAACCGCGGTCCGCTGGCAATGGGGCTGCTGACCGGCAAATACACAACCGCCACCAGGCCCGGCGCCGACGACGTGCGCGGTGAAAAATCACCCGCCTGGTTGAAGTACTTCAAGGGCGGAAAACCGAACCCGGATTTCCTGGCAAAAGTTCAAGCTGTGCGCGAGATCCTGACGCAGGATGGACGCACACTCTCTCAGGGAGCGCTGACCTGGTTATGGGCGCGCAGCGGGGCAACCATTCCCATCCCGGGTTTCCGCACGGTCGCCCAGGTGGAGGAAAACAGCCGCGCGCTCGAGCTCGGCCCCCTGCCCGCTAACCAGTTCGCTGAAGTGGAAAGCATCATGGAGAGATGAAATGACGGTCGAATATTTCCTGGGGATCGATGTATCCACCACGGGCAGCAAAGCCCTGCTAATCGATGACACCGGCAACGTGGTGGCGGTGGCGGCTTCACCGCATACCCTCTCCACGCCGCGGCCGTTATGGTCTGAACAGGATCCTGAGGAGTGGTGGCAGGCTACCATCAACAGCGTCCGCGCTGTGCTCAAGGAAACATCGATCAGAGCGGATGCTATCAAAGCCATCGGGCTCACCGGTCAGATGCACGGGCTGGTGCTGCTGGACGATGCAGGAGAGGTGCTGCGCCCGGCGATCCTGTGGAATGACCAGCGCACCCAGGCGCAATGTGACGAGATCCACCGCAGGTTCGGCAGGGAAAAATTCATCCAGTTGAGCGGCAACGCCGCCCTCACCGGTTTTACCGCCCCCAAGATATTATGGGTAGCCGAGAACGAGCCCGAGGTCTACGCTCGTGCCCGGCATGTGCTGCTGCCCAAGGATTACATTCGCTACAAACTGACCGGTGAATACGCCATGGACAAGGCGGATGGCTCAGGCACGATACTTTTCGACCTGAAAAAGCGCAACTGGTCTCAAGAGCTGCTCTCCGGCTTGAACATTCCATCAAGTTGGATGCCCCCCACGTACGAAGGTCCCGAATTCACCGGCGCGGTCACAGGCACTGCTGCCGCGGAGACAGGTCTCTCAGCCGGCACTCCTGTGGCAGCTGGCGGGGGTGACCAGGCCGCCCAGGCGGTGGGAGTAGGCGCGGTGGAGCCTGGCATTGTCGGGCTAACGGTCGGCACCAGCGGTGTGGTTTTTGCTACCACACCCAGCGCGCTCATTGAACCGCAGGGACGCCTGCACGCCTTTTGCCACGCCGTCCCGGGCATGTGGCACTTTATGGGCGTCATGCTCTCCGCCGCGGGCAGCCTGCAGTGGTACCGCGACACGCTCGCCCCGGGTATGGCGTTCAATGACCTGCTCAAGGAGGCTGAGGCGGTTCCCGCCGGCAGCGAGGGGCTGCAATTCCTGCCCTACCTGAGCGGGGAGCGCACCCCCCACCCCGACCCCAACGCCCGTGGAGCCTTCATCGGCCTCACCCTGCGCCACAACCGCGGCGCGCTGACCCGCGCTGTGCTGGAAGGTGTGGCTTTCGGCTTGAAGGATGGTTTTACCCTGATCAAGGACGCCGGGCTGGAAAGCATCACCCAGGTTCGTGCCTCGGGCGGCGGAACAAAAGGCGCGCTGTGGCGACAGGATACTTGCCTCTGTGCTCAACAGCGAACTGGTCACGGTCAATACCAGTGAAGGCGCGGCGTTCGGTGCCGCCCTGCTCGCTGGTGTGGGTGCCGGCGCATGGCCTGATGTGGTCACCGCCTGCAAAAGCACCATCCGTATCACCGGTCAGACCCTGCCTGTTCAGGATGAAGTTGAGGTTTACCAGCGCGCTTACGCGTTATACCGCGAACTCTACCCCGCTTTGAAGCCTGCCTTTGACAGGATGATCTGATAAATGTTCTTATATCTTATTGCTTAGAGGTGTTATGTCAGAGTTTATGAAGTTTCCGCAAGATTTCACCTGGGGTACCGCCACCGCTGCCTACCAGATCGAAGGCGCTGCCCGCGAGGACGGCCGCAAGGATTCCATCTGGGATGTATTCTCGCACACCCCAGGTAGGGTAGCCAACGGCGATACCGGTGATGTGGCGGATGATCATTACCATCACTGGAAAGAAGATATTAATTTAATGAAAGAGCTTGGCTACAAAGCGTACCGCTTTTCGCTTTCGTGGCCGCGCATTCTGCCGGATGGTGTCGGCCGGGTAAACCAGGCCGGAATAGATTTTTACAACCGCCTAATCGATGAACTGCTCGCGGCCGATATTACGCCCCTGGTCACCCTGTACCACTGGGACCTGCCAGCGGCTCTCCCCGGCGGCTGGCTGGAACGCTCCACGGCAGACGCCTTCGCTGCATTCACCGCTGTCGTCGCCAGGGCATTCGGCGACCGCGTCAAAAAGTGGATCACGATCAATGAACCGTTCTGCGCCAGCTTTCTCAGCTACAAACACGGCAGGCACGCCCCCGGCGTCAGGGATCCCTATAAAGCGCTGGTCGCTGCACATCACGTTTTACTGGCGCACGGCCTGGCTGTCCCTGTGCTGCGCGCTGAAGTACCGGAGGCACGTGTCGGGATCACCTTGAACGAAGGACCCTTTTATCCTGCCACTGGATCAATGCAGGATCTCGAGGTCGCGCGCCGCGCGGACGGCGAATTGAACCGCTGGTTCATTGACCCGGTTTACGGCAGGCATTACCCTGCTGACATGCTCAGGGATTACGTGCGGGATGGCGTGCTGGATTCCACTGAACCCGGCTTTATCCACCAAGGAGATATGGAAAAAATCGCTGCGCCTACCGATTTCCTCGGCTTGAACTATTACACCCGCAGCATTATCAACACCGAAATCAATATTGGCAATTTCCCGGATAACGTCAATACCAGGCCGGAACCGGATGAAAATCACACTGAAATGGGCTGGGAGATTTTTCCGTTCGGGATGTACGAGACCATCTGCCGGGCTTATTTCACCTACAAACCCAAAGAGATCCTCATCACCGAGAACGGCGCCAGCTATTCCGACGGTCCGGATGTGACCGGAAGGGTGCGCGACACAAGGCGTATTGCCTACCTGCAATCTCACATAGAAGCCGTCGGCAGGGCAATCCGTGCTGGTGTGCCAGTGACCGGTTATTTCGTCTGGTCATTGTTGGACAACTTCGAATGGGCCTTCGGTTATAACCAGCGTTTCGGTATTATTTATGTGGATTACACCACCTTAAAACGCTACCCCAAGGACAGTGCTTTCTGGTATGGTGAAGTGGTTAAAAGGAATGGATTGGAAATCACGGACGGGGATGAGTTTTTCAGCAGGCGGTGAGGTCATGCAGTACGGATATTTTGATGACGAAGTCAAAGAATATGTGATCACGCGGCCGGATACACCGCAGTCGTGGAGCAATTACCTCGGCTCGCAGCAATACGGGGCGGTCATCACCAACAACGCCGGCGGTTACGGCTTCTACCGTTCCGGGGCGAAAGGCCGCTTCTTGCGCCTGCGTTTCAACAGCATCCCCATGGATCAACCGGGGCGCTATTTCTACCTGCGCGATCATGAAAGCGGAGATTACTGGTCAGCTTCCTGGCAGCCGGTGGGAAAACCGCTTGAAGATTACCACTCCACCTGCCGCCACGGCACCGCCTATACCATCATCGACTCGCGCTATGCCGGGATCCGCTCTGAGACCACGTACTTCGTGCCCCTCGGCCAGGCGTTCGAATACTGGCACCTGCGGCTCTCCAACGAAAGCGACAAGCCGCGCAATCTTTCAGTTTTCACCTACTGCGAGTTCACCAACCAGTGGGACACGCAGCAGGACCAGGTCAACCTGCAATACTCCCTTTTCATCGTCAAGGGTGGGCTTTATAACGAAAACATGCTGCGCATCGCCATCCAGGACAACCTGTCAAGCGGGGCAGACAGCCTGGAAAGCGGTGATATTGGCATGCACAGTTGGATGGCGCTGGCAGGCGCGCCGCTCGCGGGGTACGATACAGACCGCGCGACCTTTTTGGGTACCTACGGCGGTTATCATCATCCCGCTGCCGTGGAACGCGGCTGCTGCAGCAACAGTGACGCCTATGGTGACAACGCCTGCGGCAGCATACAAGCCGATATTGAACTGCAACCCGGTGAATCACGTGAACTGCTGGTGCTACTGGGCGTCGGAGACGCGCGCACGGTCGGGCAAAAGACTTTCGCCCACTTTGGAACGCTCGAACAGGCTAAAAAGGAACTGGATGACCTGAAACGCTTCTGGCACGGGAAGCTGGATAGCTTTTCTGTCAGGACGCCTGATCCTGACCTGGATCACTATATCAATGTATGGGGGCTGTATAACTGCCTCATCACCTTCAACTGGTCGCGGTCAGCCAGCCTGGTGTACAACGGGGAGCGCGACGGGCTGGGATTTCGCGACTCGGTGCAGGACGTGCTGGGTGTGCTCGCCGCCATCCCGCAGCAGGCGCGTGAGCGGCTCGAATTGATGCTCACCGGCCAGGTTGCCAGCGGTGGCGCCATACCCGTCATCAAGCCCTTCGGTCACCAACCCGGCAGCGAATCACCTCCCCCGCCGGAGGAATACCGCTCGGATGACTGCCTGTGGTTCTTCAACGCGATTCCTGCTTACGTGCAGGAGAGTGGGGATGTGGATTTTTATAACAAGGTCCTGCCCTATGCGGATCGGGGAGAAGATACGGTATTCGGTCATCTGCGCCGCGCGCTGGAATTCAACCTGGAGCGCAGGGGTCGGCACGACCTTCCCTGCGGTCTTTCGGCGGATTGGAATGACTGCCTGCGCCTTGGCTACAACGGTGAAAGCCTGTTTGTTGCCTTCCAGGTGCGGCTGGGGTTGGGGGTCTATGCGGATATCTCCCGCCAGCTTGGAAAACCTGCCGAATCAGAATGGGCATTGAGTCAGCGGGACGAGCTGGATACAGCGCATCCAGGCGGTCGGCTGGGACGGGGACTGGTTCATCTGGGCTATCGGCGAAAATGGCGAGGTTTATGGGTCAAAAGCGCAAAGCGAGGGGCAGGTTTACCTCAACACCCAGTTGTGGTCAGTAATCAGCGGTGCCGCCACGGCGGAACAAACCTCCCGCTGCCTGGAGACGGTTTACGGACGGCTGAACACCCCTTACGGGCTGATGCTCGCCGCGCCGCCGTTCGAGAAGATGCCGATCGACGTCATGCGCGCCGTGGTCTATAACCCCGGCATCAAGGAAAACGCGGGTATCTTCAACCACACCCAGGGTTGGGGGGTGATCGCCGAGTGTCTGCGCGGCAACGGCGAGCGGGCTTACGAATACCTGCGCGCGACCATGCCCTCCGCTTTCAATTCCCACGCTGAGGTGCGCCAGAGCGAGCCATACGTGCACGCCCAGACCACCTACTCGATTTTCTCGCCGCGCGCTGGCAACACCCGCACCTCCTGGCTCACCGGGGCAGCCGCCTGGAGCTACTTCAGCGCCACCCATTACGTTCTTGGCATCCAACCCGAGGTCAACGGCCTGCGTATCGACCCGTGCATCCCCGCTGCCTGGGACGGGTTCGAGGCAAAGCGTGTTTTCCGCGGCAAAACCTGGCACATTGTGGTTCGCAACCCGGAGCATGTCTGCCGCGGGGTGACCAGAATTTTAGTGGATGGGGTGGCAATCAAGGACAACCCTGTTCCCGCGGACCTGCCGGGAAGCGAACACCGGGTAGAAGTTTGGTTGGGTAAAGAAGTCCAACAGTAATTGTTGGTTTCTCCTCTTGATTCAATAAAGGCGCTTGTTAGCGCCTTTATTGGTTTCTAATGGGTGATTTCATAGATAAGTGCACAGGGTTGATCACCCATCCTGGTTTTTCTCGTAAACGATCTCGCCGTTTACGAGGGTTTTCTTAATGTTCAATGCTTTCATCAAACAGAACAAGGTCCGCGTCGTAACCCGCGGCGATATGTCCCTTGCCTGCCAGACCCATTTCTTCAGCTGGAACGGATGTCACCATCGACAGGGCATTCTCCAGGCTGCAGCCGGTGAAGGCGATCATGTTCCGCAGTGCCTGGTCCATCGCCAGGGTACTGCCGGATAAATTGCCGGCAGGATCGCGGGCAACACCCTCCCTCACCATGATATGCTGCCCGTTGTGCTCATAGTCTCCATCCGCCAGGCCCGCCCCCCTGATGGAATCGGTGATCAAAGCGATGCGGGAATAAGTCTTGGTTTTGAGAATAAGCCGGACAACAGCCGGATGAATGTGTACCCCGTCACAGATCAACTGCGCCAACAACCTGTCATCATCCAGCACGCCGCCCGCTGTACCGGGGTCGCGGTGGTGCAGCCCGCCCATCGCATTGAACAAGTGCGTCGCCTGCGAAACACCCGCGTCCGCGGCGTCTTTCACCTGTTCGTATGAGGCGTTCGAGTGTCCGATTGCCACGCGAACACCGTATTTCAGCGCGTCTCTGATAAATTCGCCGCAGCCTTCCACCTCAGGGGCGCAGGTGACGATCTTAACCACGCCTGATTCCAGCCAGGGCAGGTATTCGCGCCTATCAGGCTTCCTGATATTTTCGGGGAGTTGCGCGCCGCAATACTGCGGATTGATGTAGGGTCCTTCAAGGTGGAGTCCGGCTATCCTGGTGCCGCTGACCAGTCCGGCGTTCTGCCTGGTATTTTCGATAACGGTCTTGATATCTTCCGGCGCTGCGCTCCAGGTAGTGGGGTAGAACGTGGTCACGCCGTGGCTGGCGCAGTACGCGGACATAATCGACAAGGATTCAACACCCGCATCCATCACGTCCATTCCCATTGCGCCGTGAAAATGGAGGTCTATGAACCCCGGGGCGACATACATACCCTGCGCGTCGATCACCATTGCCCCGTCATCCATGAAGGATTGCTCAGAAACAATCTCCTCGATCACGCCATCATTGATCGTCAAGACAGCGTTCGCGACCCGATTGTCAGGTGTCAACAGGATACCGTTCCTGATGTAAGTTTTCATGAATGCCTGTCAGTGAATTAAGTGGATGCGCTACTTGATATGATGCGCTTACCGCTACCCGGCGGGGATAAAAGACAATGAGTGTTGTATGTGGTTATTAAACAAAGTGAGATACAGTCCCGGTCCATTGACGGACCGGGATTCTGAATTCAATAGATTATTGATGATTGATGACCACAGGTTTACCTGTCAGGTTCATCATTAAACAGTGGTGCTCTTTTTCTCCTGCTTTTGTTTTCGTTTTTCCTTGATATTCAACTTCGGCTTTTTCTTCTGTTCTTTCTTTCCTTTGTCTTTCTTTCCGGCTTCTCCCATCTTAACCTCTCCTTATTACAAGATCTTTTCTTGTTAATTCTATCACCATCATTACAAGATGTACGTCGATAATGCCACCAAGTTGCAAACCCGGTTTATCATCGTAATTCTGTGGAGTTCTTTTAGATTTAATATAGGTAAATTCAATTGACTTTTGGAGAGTAAGTGGTCTATAATTAATACTAGTAGGGGTTCTTAAACCGTTTGTTAGAAGAAAGGAAATTCAACATGGGAGTATTCTCAAAAATTCTAGATAAGTTAGGCATCAAGAGCAAGGAAGAAAAGGCTGCTGAGGCAGCAGCAGCTAAAAAAGCTACCACAACTGTAATCCCGAAGACAACTACGATCAAGTCCGGTAGTCCGGTCGTCAAGGATTCCCGCCCGGCAGTAGGCAAGGCCGACACAGCTGGTACCGGTTTCAAACTGGATGCCTTCAAAGCAGGCGCACCCGCGGCTATGCCGATGGTGGATGTGGTTGCCAAACTTGAAAAACTTGCCGTCGAAAGCAAAGAAAAACTCAACTGGAAGACCTCGATCGTCGACCTGATGAAACTTCTTGGGCTCGACAGCAGCCTCGAGGAACGCAAGGAACTGGCAAGAGAACTCGGCTGCCCGGCCGACAAGATGGCTGATTCAGCCGAAATGAACATGTGGCTCCACAAGACCGTACTTCAGAAGATCGCTGCCAATGGCGGCAATGTCCCGAAGGAACTGCTCGACTGAGCCATCAATAACCATTCGTGATTCGATCCGGGTCTCCTGCAACACCTGCAGGAACCCGGGAACCATTATTCAATTGGGGTAGAAAAGAACCCTGGACCCCACAAGTCTATTGAATACTGGTCATCGTTGGAGCGGCAGGATCACCAAGATCCCTGCCGCTTTCTGTTTAATATGATAACGTAAGCATGATACGGTAAAATACAAAAACGCCATATCACGAGAAAACAAAGTGGATAATCACAAAACTTACATTGACCACATCCTGCAGCGGCGACAGGAACGCGAAACCAACCTGTTGAGTTCACCGCTGAACTGGTTCTCTCTCACCGGGTTATTTCCACTCAACAGCGGCGAAAACACAGTGGGTGATGGACCCGGATTTACCATTAACATCGTGGGGCTTTCCCCTTGCGCCCAGGCGACCATCACCATCAAGGGTGATGATGTCTCTCTTACCCGGGTCAATGACCTTATTACAATTAATGGCACCGCTGCCCGGCATCAACCGTTGCGACCGGATGTGGACGGCGAGCCTGACCTGCTCGAGTCAGGTTCCGTTACCATAATGGTGATCAGGCGTGGTAATCGTTTTTTGCTGCGCGTGTGGGACCGGGAAGCCGCGGGTCTGAAGGGATTTCACGGTTTGCACTATTACCCCGTCGACCCCGTATACCGCGTTGTGGCGGCGTACCTTCCCTTCGATCCCCCCAAACAGATCATTATCCATAACGCCATAGGGAGTGAGACCGAGAGAACATTTCCAGGAATGGCACGCTTTTTGTTTCGGGGCGTTACCTGCTCGCTGGTCGCTGAAGACGATGGTGATGAACTCCTGTTCAGTTTTACAGACCTCACCAGTCTGGAATCCACTTATCCCGGTGGCCGGTTACTTCTTTCAGAAAAACCCGTAGATGGTCAACTTGTGCTTGATTTCAACCTGGCGCGTAACTGGCCTTGCGCCTACACCCCCTACGCCACCTGCCCGCTGCCGCCAGCGGAAAATCACCTGGGAGTGCGCATCGAGGCTGGTGAAAAGCGCTATCACAATGGAAAATAACTGCGGGGCTCCTGTTTTTCATTTACATAAATTGATTTGCATAAACCCGTCAGCTGAGTGAAGGTCATGTGACAAACCGAATTCCAGAGTTTCGTCCTTGTTCGTCATCCTGCCCCCTGTTACAATTACAGTCCAATCTTCAATATAGACTTGGGAAAAAGTAAATGCCAGAAGAAACCAATGCAATGAGCGTTCTCGGTCACGTTAAAGAGCTGCGCAAGCGACTGCTCATCAGTGTGATTGCCCTGGTGGTGACCACCATAATCGGTTTCGCCTTCAGCCAGCAGCTGGCTGAAATCCTGGCCGGACCGATTGGCGGACTTTCAGCCATGGAGTCCATCGACGTCACCGAGAACGTGACCGCGTTCATGAAGATCTCGCTGCTTGCCGGTGTTGTGCTGGCACTTCCCATCATTGTGTACGAGATATTCGCCTTCATTATGCCCGGGTTGAACCCCAACGAACGCAAATGGATCTGGTTCATGATTCCCCTGGCAACACTCTTTTTCGCAGTGGGCGTCCTGTTCGCCTATTTCTTCATGCTTCCCACCGCCCTACCCTTCCTGTTGAATTTTATGGGAATCACCACCGCGCCGCGCCCCAGCACCTATTTCGGCTTCGTGCTGAACCTGTTATTCTGGGTGGGGCTCGCGTTCGAACTTCCTCTCATCGTTTTCCTGCTCGCCCGCCTCGGGCTGGTCACCGCCAAACAATTGGTTGAAGCAATGGCGCATCGCCATCATCGTCATTGCCATCCTGTCTGCCCTCATCACCCCCACGCCCGACCCGGTGAACATGGCGTTAATGATGCTGCCGCTCTTCACCTTGTATCTCATCAGTATCCTCTTCGCCGTCATTGCGGGCCGCAGCCGGATGAAAGCCCAGGAAAGCAACGAAGATGAAGGACCGTTTGAAACTCCCACCGCTGAGTAGTGGAGTGAAAAGATAGTACAATACTTGAAAGACAAGGAGTAAAAAAATGCCATTCAAACTCGGTGTGCCAGAACTCATCATCATCCTCGTGATCGTTGTCCTCCTGTTTGGGGTTGGCAAGATCGGCAAGATCAGCGGCGAGATCGGTGGTGCCATTCGGTCCTTCCGCAAAGGACTGAAGGATGATGAAAAAGAAGAGAAAAAAGACGAAACCCCGCAGGAATGATCCTTAAACTGCCTGTCAAAAATCAATCAACACGGATAAGCGAAATCTATGAAGTTCTTTAACCTCGGGTTGGCCGAGATTATTCTCATTCTCGTCCTGGCACTGATCATCCTGGGACCGGGCAACATGGTCAAAACGGCCAGGGATGCTGGCGCGTTCATCCGCCGCGTCACCAAATCCCCCTACTGGCAGGAGGTATGGGCGACCCGCCGTGAATTGAACGAGATTCCCAGGATCCTGGCCAGGGAAGCCAACCTCGATGAGACAATCAAGGACCTCAACCGTGAGACAAAAATGATTCACAGTTCAGTGACCAGTTCGGTCTCTGATTTCATGAAGGAAGTGGAAGAACCGCTGATAAAGGTGGACGCGGACCTCAAGAAAACCTCTGCCATCTCGATCGACGATCCAAAACCTTCCCCCGAAACAACCAATACGGAATCCTAAATTATTCCCTTCGATATTTTTTCTTTATTTTTATGGATTTATTAGAGCCAATTGAAGTCTTTTCAACGTGCAAGTATTATTTAAGAGAATCAACATGAAAATTGACGCATCATCCACAACCAATTCATTTGATCGTAAAAAATTAACCCGTTTTGCCTGGCTTTCTATCGCTGTTGCATTCTTTACTATAGGGTTGAAAACTACAGCGTATCTGCTCACGGGGTCAGTCGGATTGTTGTCAGACGCGCTTGAATCAATTGTCAACCTGGTAGGCGCGGTGTTGGCGCTGGTCATGTTAACCATCGCTGCTCGATCAGCGGATAAGGGACATACCTATGGACATACGAAAGCGGAATACTTTTCGAGCGGTATCGAAGGCACATTAATCCTGATTGCAGCCGCCAGCATTATCTATACCGCTGTCGAACGTATCCTGCATCCTCAACCGTTGGAGCAACTCGGGTTGGGATTATTGGTATCAGTGGTCGCATCGCTGGCAAACATGGCGGTTTCCATAATACTGCAGCGCGCAGGAAGACGTTACAATTCGATCTCTTTGGCTTCGAACGGCAAGCATTTGATGACGGATGTCTGGACATCCGGGGGAGTCGTGTTGGGCGTGGGTGCTGTCGCACTTACGGGATGGCAGATACTTGATTCAATAGTCGCCATTCTGGTTGCGCTTAATATCATCTGGACTGGGGTGGGGATTGTCCGACTCTCAGTTTCCGGATTGATGGACAGTTCGCTTCCTTCTAAAGACATGGCTGTTATAGACCAGGTTATAAAAAAATACTTGAACAAGAACCTGGAAATTCACGCGATTCGAACGCGGCAATCTGCATCAGTCAAATTCATATCTATGCATGCCCTTGTTCCTGGAGATTGGACAGTGTCAAAAGGTCATCAGCTGGTTTCACAAATTGAAACGGATATCATTGCTGCATTACCTGATAGCGCAGTGATTATCCATCTTGAGCCGCTAAATACCCCCTCTTCGCACGACTATTCCATCATCGGTGAGTACCATCCTGAAGAGTGATTCTATTGACTCACTTTAACCCGGATAGTTTGATTTCAGATGGCGCTCAAACATCAATTGCGGTCGATGGCAATTCCTTCGGAAATTCGTTATACTTTATTAGATCATCTAGAACCTGGTTAGATCTAAGGTTACCAGTACTTATTAGGAGTAAAATTGTCACGTAAAATCATCCCGCTGCTGGTCATTCTCGTCATTCTTTCCCTTGGCTGCTCCCGCTCCCTGTCAGGTCAAACCGGCTCTACGCCCGTGTTCGTCCCAGCGGCCACTGACTTGATCAAAGAAACCGTTGAAGCGCTGCGACCTCCTACAATAACGCCCTCTCCAACATATGACAGCTCCAAGGGAACAGCTACCCCTGTTCCCCCCACAAATACGCCTGCTCCGACCTCAACGCCCATCGAGGATCCGTTGTGCTACTTGGAGATGGAAGCCTTTGATATAACCATCGAGGACGGGAGTCAGATCAAAATTAATGAGCCCTTTCAAAAAACCTGGAAGTTGGTGAACACCGGTTCCTGCTTTTGGACGCCTGATTTTCAACTGGTATTTATCAGCGGGGAAATCATGGGCGCGACATCCCCCCTGCCGCTGGAAAAAACCGTTTACGCGAAAGATGAAATCGAGATCTCTGTGGACTTGGTCGCCCCAGCTGAAGCAGGCTCTTACATCGGCTACTGGCAATTGCAGCGTCCTGACGGTTATTCGGTGGGATGGTTGTGGGTGGAGATTGAAGCCATTAATCCTTAATAATCAGCTTATCTGATCAGGATTTTTTGCGGAAGTGAGAGCGAATGAAGCACTTCCCTGGAGATCACCTTTTTCTTAGTCGTTTGATTGACCATCAACATAACTGGTCCCATGCTGGGCATCAAGCGCTGTGCGGATACGCAAGGGATTAATTCCCCTGCCAATGGTAGAACAAGGTTTACATCACACTGGTAACCAAACAAATGATGGTAACAACCAACCTTTGCGGGTGCTATACTGATTTTATTGATGTCCGTACCTGTTGTTTCAACACCATGGCACCAGAACCATGATAGCTTAACTTCGAAGGGTGCGCGATTCCCCGTTTACATTTGGAGGAGCGTATGAACCATCACAGGCATTTAACACGTCGCGATTTCCTCAAGATTGCCGGAGCCGGGCTTGGTGGCGTTATCCTATCCTGCCGCCAGAGCACGAAGCTGACGGAAATTCCAGGTCCCAGCCAGCCACCATTACCCAGTGCCACAACCCTGCCTCCAGGTGTGACCGCCGATACCATCCTGGTCAACGGTCCGGTAATGACGGTGAACGCAAGCAACGATATTGTTCAGGGTATCGCCATCAAGGGTGACAGAATAATAACCACCGGTACTGAAAAGGAGATACGCGCGCTGGCCGGTCCTGAGACAAAGATCATCGAGTTAAATGGCAGGGCGGTGACCCCCGGTTTTATCGACGCACACCTGCATTTCCGCATCTGGGGATTACAGAGCGTGTATTACAAACCATTCCTGCCGCCAGATGTGAAGGACATTGCTGGCCTGCAACGCGTACTGGCAGACCACGTAAAAAGCCTGCAACCTGGTGAATGGGTGATGGGTTATTACCTGACGCTGTCAGGATAAGCAAATTCCGACCAAGGAGGACCTTGACGCTGTCTCTAAGGAAAATCCTGTTTTCATTATGCACATCGGCGGGCACTGGGGAACCGCGAACAGCGCTGCCATGCAGCTTGCTGGCATCACCAGCGGCACACCCAGCCCTGAGGGCGGTATTATCGAGAAAGTTAAACGGTGAATTAACCGGTGTGTTTTACAATCACCGTGCCATGGATGTGCTGCGCGTTCACGCGCCGCCGGTTGCTACAAGTACGGTGAGAAACGCGATCCTGGATACCCAGAAGGTGATGGCGTCCTGCGGAATAACCGGTTTTCATGACAATAATATCCGCGAGGTGGAGCATATCAAGCTTTACCAGGATCTTACGGCAGAAGGAAAACTCTACCTGCGCAATCATTTGTATCTCACACTCGAATGGCCTTCCGATCTGGAAAAGGTCGACCTTGTGCAGCCAATGGACAACGAGATATCCCGCTTCGCTGGGTATAAATTCCTCATTGATGGACAGGGACCCACCGCCTACTGCCACCAGCCTCACACCGGAGCAGAATACCGGCTGCCAACCTGGAATCCAGACCAATTCAAGGAGATAGTTAAGACCCTGCATAACACTGGTCTGCAGATCTGCACTCACTGCATTGGCGATGCGGCTGCTGACCTAACACTTGAAGCATACGAAAGCGCCATGAATGCTAATCCGCGCGCCGATCCGCGTCACCGTATAGAACACGCTATCCTCACCACCGCGGCAGCTACACGAAAAATGAAGGATCTGGGAGTCGCGGTTTGCACCCAACCGGCGTTCATCTACCTTTTTGGTGCAGGTTGGGAATCGCTCTTTGGCAGTGAGCGCATGGAACGCATCCTGGTTACCCGTGAATGGCTGGACGCCGGGGTTCATTTGGCGATCAGTTCAGACGCGCCTTCAACACCACTTTACTATCCCCAGGCAACGCTTGCGGGTGCAATGACCCGGTACACCATCACGGAAAAGGTTATCGGTACGGATCAAACCCTGACCTTTTACGAAGCCCTGCGTGCCCACACTTACGAAGCGGCTTACGCCGGAAACATGGAAGATGTCACCGGTTCACTCGAGGCGGGTAAATATGCCGACCTGGTCATCTGGCCGGGTGATCCTGCCAAATTCAAGATGGCGGACCTTGCCCAGTTGGATACGGTGGATTTGACCATGGTAGGCGGAAACGTGGTTTATCAGAATGCATGAACAAATAAATTCGTCTAACCATTAAGAAAGAGAGTAATAACTCGAGGAGGAAAAATGTCACGCAAAATCATCCCACTACTGGTCATCGTTCTGGTCCTGTCGCTCGCCTGTAACCGGTCACTGGCCGGGTCGTCAAGCACCATGCCAACGGTCGTCCCCGCGGCTACAGATGTGATAAAAGCCACCGTCGAATCTCTTGCTCCGGCTCCTCCGACCGCGACAGCAATTCCACTCCCGACCACGCTGCCCACGGCAACAATGACTGCCGCCGCCCCAACCGAAGCGCCTCCACCCACTGCCACGTTCACACCGGAGCCCTGCTTCTTAGATATGGAGGCTAGCGATGTGACGATTCCAGACGGAACCCAGATCAACGTCGATACTCCTTTTCTTAAAACCTGGCGCGTGACCAACGCCGGTACCTGCAACTGGACAGTGGATTACAAACTTGTTTTCACCAGCGGAAATAAAATGGGCGGCGCGTCGCCCGTTAAACTTGGTGCTCCCGTCGGCCCCGGTCAGCAGATCGACGTCTCCGTGGACCTGGTCGCCTCTGGCGAGGTTGGCGCGCACATCGGCTACTGGCAGGTGCAGCAGCCTGATGGAAATCCCGTGGGGTTGCTCTGGGTGGAGATCCAATCCATTCAGCCACCCGCCCAACAGCCGCCTGCAAATGAACCACCGCCGTCAGCAGTGATCCCGGACTGGCCAACACTGCGCAAGGGGGATTCAGGTATCGAGGTAACCATGCTACAGTACCTGTTGAAATTTCACGGCTTTTCACTCACCCCGGATGGCGTTTTCGGGAATAAAACCACTGATGCTGTCATCAAATTCCAGCAGGACAACGGGCTGACCGCTGATGGAATCGTCGGCGCAAAGACCTGGCAAGAACTTATCAGTGATGCCACCATCAAGAAAGGTTCAAGCGGAGACGCCGTGAAAGGGCTGCAAACAATGCTGAATCAGAAGTTTGGTAAATCATTAACCATCGATGGCGTGTTTGGCAACACAACCCTTAACGCAGTGGTGGACTTTCAAAAAAGTTACAACCTGGATGCCGATGGCATTGTCGGAGCAAAAACCTGGCAATCCCTCATTGGTGATTGAAATCATGGTAATAAAGAACGGGGCAGGTCTCGAAGCCTGCCCATTTTTTATTCCGACATTACACGTAACACTTCCTCAAAAATAACCCTCTCCTCATCAGTGGGGATGACCATTATCTTCGTGGCAGAATCAGGCTGATGGATAAACGATGCCTGGTTTGTTGGGGCTACCCGATTGGCTTGTACGTCTACTTTCACCCCAAGTCGTTCTACGTTGCTGCAGGCGTCTTCCCGCAACTTCCAAGAGCTGGTTCCGATGTCATCCGTGAAAACGACCGCGTGCGCACCACCTAGCTGCCAGGTGTAGGCACCCAGGTAGTACTTCAGCCGGTTCGTGTACACCTCATACGCCAGGCGGCATTGTACATTTCCCGCTTCCGCCGCCTCGATCACCTCCAACAGGTTCGATGAATATCCGCTCAACCCGATCAAGCCTGATTCCTGGTTGAGTATGCGGCTCACTTCATCAGCGGACATGCCCCGGCGCACCAATTCAAGAGCCACCTCGGCATCAATATCCCCGCATCGGGTGGACATCACCAGACCCGCCAACGGCGAAAAACCCATCGAGGTCTCAACCGAATGACCGTTGGCAAATGCACATACACTCGAACCGCCCGTCCCCAGGTGGCACATGATGAGCTTCACATCATCAACTGGCATGTTGAGAAGTTCGGTTGCTTTAACACTTACATACTGGTAAGAAAGTCCGTGGAACCCGTACTTGCGCAGCCCGTAGCGCGTGGCAAGGTCACGCGGCAGGGCGTACTCGCGGGAGGAAGCAGGCATGGAGGAGTGGAAAGCGGTGTCGAAAACCGCGTACTGGGGGATAGAGGACAGTTTTTCCAGGCAGACCTCGATCACGCTGAACGAGTTGGGGTTGTGAATTGGCGCGAGCGGCAGGCAATCTTTCAATCCATGCAGGCTGCGCTCATCAATGCGTTTGGTGGCGTGAAAAACATCTCCGCCGTGCACGAAGCGGTGCCCGACCGCCTCGACCCGGATGTCATTCTCGCGCAGCACTGCCAGCATCTCATACGCTGCTGTCCGGTGAGAGGGTAGTGCGCAATACCTGGATTCTTTCCTGGTAGTAAAGCACCATTCGATAAGCGGTTCAGCCATGGTGCGGGTGGCAACATTGCGCGCTTTGCCCGCGATGACGACCCTGCTCTCACCCTGACCTTCACACTTGTACACCTTGAAACTCAATGAGGAACTACCGCAGTTGACGACAAGAATATTCACGGGGAACTCCGTTATTGGTTGAGTCATTACCGCTTGATTTTACCGCGCGATATCACCGGCGATGTTGTTAAGTCATAGAATTCCTGATATTGTGACTTTATTCCCTGCCCCGGCGTGACACCTTACGTAAAACGTCAGAGGTAGGCGCAGCCGAATTGTTCAACGTGTGAATCCAGCAGGTTTTTCCCCAACGCGACAACCCCGGCATGCAGGTCGCTGCCGGTCTTTTCAAGCAGCAGCTCCTCACGGCTGACAGCGTTACCAAAAGTAACGGAGGGGGTGATCATTAACTTTCCGGGATGACGCAGTTGGGTAATCACCTGCCCAAACTCAGCCAGCCTGTGTTTGTCGATCTGTTTGCGCCGCAACCAGGTGATCGGGTGGCGCGCCCATCGCTCAGATACAACCCCCGATGCAATTGCCGGCAGGATCTTCAGTCCCGGCACATACTTGAAAAAAGTGTCGTAGACCCTCAGCCAATTGTCGATCGCGTTCTTCGCTCCCGGGTATACCGACGGGATCAGGGTCGCGGTGACCCGAACCAAAATAGACCATCGCCCCACCGGATTGAAGATGGCGGATGATGTTGCGCATTGCGATCATCCGGCTTGAACTCTCATTACGCGGGGCATAGATGATATGCCCGCTTGCTTCCTTTAACAACCGCATAAAAGGAATTTCGGTTGATATCCAGCGGATGTCCTGGCGATTTAATTGAGAGAACAGGATCAGCGCATCATACGCACCGGGATGATTGGCCACCACCAATAGCGGACCCTCATGCGGAATTTCTGCCTGTATGTCAACCCGGACAGGATGACAAAACAACGACAGCACCCAGGCGCTTGCTGCTGGTAATCCTTTTTTTTCAATCAATCTCTCGAATGTGACGCCAATGTTTGCCAGGTGTGACGCCGGTTTACCCACGATGCGCCGCATAAGCGAACGCGTGAAATTCGTTTTCGGCAGTCCGACCGCCCCGACTACCTCATTCATCAGTGATTCGCTCAATTCCCTGACGAGTGGATCATTAAGGTTTTGGGGTTCACCATTCATACTTACCTGCCTTTACCTGATAGGCGCAGTACTAGTTTTTTCAGAAGCCAATTTTGGCATCGCCGTTCTCATTATAGCAATAGTTGCTCGATAGCAGGAGGAAAGGAATACATTCACGGTACCTCACATTGCCGGGCGTTAAGAGACAATCTCTCTTGCAGACACACCCTCATCAAAAACTTTTACTGATTTAACTCGTCACTATTGAATTGCTCCGGGGTTTTCAATACAATAATGGTAGAGGAGGTTATGATGGCGAATTCAGAATCGTTCATCCGTGAACTTCTTGAGTTGGCGCAGGTGAAAGTGAACGGTCCCGACCCATGGGACGTCCAGGTGCACAACCCCGCCTTCTACGACCGCGTGGCACGCGATGCCAGCCTTGGTTTGGGGGAATCGTACATGGCTGGTTGGTGGGACTGCCCCGCGATTGATCAGTTCATCACCCGCGCATTTAAAGCCCGTCTGGATGAAAAGGTCTTAAAAGAATCCCGTTTTCTGCTGCAGGCGCTTAAAGCCCGGCTCTTCAACCGCCAATCCAGCAGGCGCGCGTTCGAGGTTGGAATAAAGCATTACGACCTGGGCAATGATCTTTACCAGGCGATGCTCGACAAGCGCCTTGTATACACCTGCGGTTATTGGAAGGACTGCCGACAACCTGGACGACGCCCAGGAAGCCAAGCTTGACCTGGTTTGCCGCAAGATCGGCGCGCACCCCGGTATGCGCATACTCGAGATCGGCTGCGGCTGGGGCAGCTTCGCCAAATACGCCGCGGAGAAGTACGGCGCAGAGGTGCTTGGTGTGACCGTGTCAAAAGAGCAGGTGGCGCTGGGGATGGAAATGTGTAAGGGTCTGCCGGTGGAACTACGCCTGCAGGATTACCGCGAGTTAAGTGGAACCTATGACGCGGTGGTATCGGTTGGCGTGATGGAGCATGTGGGGTTCAAGAACTACCGCACCTACATGGAGGTGGTTGACCGCTGCCTCAAACCCGATGGCATCGCCTTCTTCCACACGATTGGCAGCAACAACACCATCACCCACGGCGAGCCGTGGACAGACAGGTACATCTTCCCCAACGGCGTGCTGCCCTCCATCAGCCAGCTCAGCAAATCAATGGAGGGACTTTTCGTGGTGGAGGACTGGCACAATTTCGGCCCGTACTACGACCCCACCCTCATGGCCTGGTGCGATAACTTTGAAAAAGCCTGGCCTGACCTCAAAGCTAAATACGGTGATGTCTTCTACCGAATGTGGCGCTACTACCTGCTCTCCAGCGCCGGCGGCTTTCGCTCGCGGCACTCGCAGTTGTGGCAAGTCGTGTTCACCCGCCAGGGCAGCCCGCAACCTGATTGCCGCTTCAGTTAACCTGCGATGATCGAGACAAAGGTCCTTATAATCGGCGGCGGACCTGCCGGGGCTGCATGCGCCTGGCAGTTAAAGCAGCACGGCGTGGATTTCGATCCTGCTGGATAAGGCCGCTTTCCCGCGCCCCAAGACCTGCGCCGGGTGGATCACCCCGCGGGTGCTGCGCGACCTGCAACTGGACCCGGCAACCTACCCGGGTAATTTCACTGTCTTCAACAGCTTCAATATTGAGATCAAGAAATTGCGCTTCACCCTGCCCACGCGCCAATACGCCATTCGTCGTTTTGAGCTGGACAACTGGCTCATCGACCGCGTGAAAGAGAATGTGGTCACGCACCAGGTGGAGTATATCCGGCAGGAAACCGGGCGATACATTATAGATGGCGCGTACAGTTCACGTTACTTAATCGGAGCTGGCGGTACACACTGCCCGGTGAAGCGCACCCTGTTCACCAGCAGCGACCAGGCGACGACCGGCACCCTGATCATCGCCCAGGAGGAGGAGTTCACATACCCCGGCACCAGTGACCGGACCACCTGTGGTTCCTTCAGGATGGGCTGCCCGGTTACGCCTGGTACTTCCCGAAATCGGATGGCGTGGTGAACGTGGGTGTGGGCGGCGCCGCGGCTGGTTTGAAGCAGCGGGGATATTCTCTCAAGCGTCACTGGGACCTGCTGGTGGAGAAACTGGACCGGTATGGGTTGGTACGCGGCCGCGAATTCAAACCCACCGGGTATTCGTATTACCTCCGTGCCAGGTCGCCTGTTTTGAGAAAGGGAAATGCCCTGCTCATTGGTGACGCCCTGGGCATGTCGACGCTGGACATGGGCGAGGGTATCGGACCATCCATTCAAAGCGGCATTAACGCCGCCAATGCCATCATACACGGCACCCCTTACACACTGGCGTCTATATCCCGCTACTCATTTCCTTCCCTGCTGCGGCTGCGCCGCTAACTTCCTTGCGCACAAAAACTCCCCTAAAAACCCGGTCTGTGCTATAAATGACCAAACAGCAGCAGAGGATCATTCATGGCCAAGGTCATCCCCATTACAGAACGCATCAGCAAGGCACACGCGCTCATTGAAAAAGCGCGCCAGCTGCCCCTGCCAACGGAACACGGTTGGCTGGATTTCTCCTACGCCGCAAATGTCAAAGATATTCTACGGCAGGCGCGCGACATGTTAAAGTTCGTGCAGTTTATGCCCAACGCCTCTCCTGAGACCAAGCTTGAAGTGGAGCAACTAATAGCGGAGATCGCCTCCGCGGAGAAAGAGATCCTTCATAAATCCTGAACCATAAGGTAGAGACATGAGCACAAAAGAGACAAAAAGAGCAACAGCACAGAAAAAGAGCAGCGGGCATCGCCGGGAATATTCCGACCTTACCCTTATTATCATCGTAATTCTCGTGCTGGCGGTTGCCATCATCGTAGGTAACATCGTCAAATCGCGCCAGTCCGCACAGGTTGTGCCGACCGCCATCGAACCCCAAATCAAACAATATGCCGCGGCACCTCCCATGACCATTGACACCTCAAAGCAGTACCTGGCCACGGTGAAAATGGAAAAAGGCGGGGAGTTCGTTATTGAACTTTTCGCCGACAAGGCACCGGTCACCGTCAACAGTTTTATTTTCCTGGCGCGTGAAGGCTATTTTGACGGTGTGACCTTTCACCGCGTACTTGAGGGCTTCATGGCGCAGGCCGGTGACCCGACAGGCACCGGCAGGGGTGGACCCGGTTACCAGTTCGAGAACGAGGACAGCGACCTGGTATTCGACAAGGCAGGTTTAGTAGCTATGGCTAACGCAGGACAGGACACCAACGGCAGCCAGTTCTTCATCACTTTCGCCCCGGCTCCGCAACTTAACGGCGATTACACCATCTTCGGGCAGGTCATCAGCGGCATGGATGTGGTCGACGGTATCACCCGGCGCGACCCGCAACAGAACCCCGATTTCACCGGGGGATATGATTACGAGCATTACCATCAGGCCGCAGGAGAAGAATGTTCAGCCCTTCAGGATGATTTCATTTTATTACCAATGCATCCTTGATCCGGGTTGCGGTGAACCTGACCCTGATCCCAGGAGATTGCAATGGGATATCATCCGGTGTGGGTTTCACTGGCAGAGGCGCTGGCGAATAACGAACATCTCAGCAGGGATGCCGCATCTTCTCAGCTTTTCTGGCTGGCGCGGGAAACCGCAGTCTTGCGTGAACTAGCCGCTCATGAATACGATTCTCGAGTTTAACAATTTCTTTCTCTTACGTACCAGGCACTGGTTTATAATGGGCTGTAATTTCTGCCCCGGGCCTAAGCAACTATTGTCTGATTTTTTCCGTAATTAACCATATGATTCCCACGGTCATAAGTGGTATGATGGATTTCCGTTAATCCAAAAAAGGAAGTTACCCATGTTGCATGTGAATTTTAAAAAGATTGCGAAAGAATTCCCGCGAAAGTTCTGGCTGGTGGTAGGTGTTTCCTTCATTGACCATGTTGGCGGGACAATGCTTTTCCCGTTCTTCGCGCTCTACATCACCAAAAATTCAGCGTGGGTATGACGGAAGCCGGTCTAGTGCTGGGCTGTTTCTCCATTGCCGGTCTTTTCGGGCAGATGATCGGCGGCGCGTTGACCGATAAATTCGGCCGGCGCAAACTCATCATCATTCGGCCTGGTCTTCAGCGCCCTCAGCACACTGACCCTGGGTTTCATCAACAACTTTTCAGCCCTCATTCCGCTGGCCATCGGCATCGGTCTGCTCTCCGATATCGCCGGGCCGGCACACGGCGCGATGATCGCGGATATACTGCCTGAACACCAGCGCCAGGAGGGTTTCGGCATCCTGCGCGTCATCGGCAACCTCGCCTGGATCATCGGTCCCACCATCGGCGGCTTTGTGGCCGGTAAATCTTTCCTCGCCCTGTTCATCATGGACGCCATCATCAGCTGCGTCGTGGCCTTCCTCTTCTACCTGCTGATCCCCGAAACCATGCCCGAAAGTCCAGCCCGGTGAGAAACCCGAAAGCATTTTCACCACCTTCAAAGGGTACAGCCAGGTGCTGCGCAACTCGGCATTCATGGCCTTCATGGCCGCGGGCATGCTGATGGGCCTGGTCTACCAGCAAATGTACAACTCGCTTTCCGTCTACCTGCGCGACAATCATGGTATTGACCCCACGGGTTACGGGTTCCTGCTGACCGCCAGCGCCATCGTGGTGATCTTGTTCCAGTTCAGCATGACGCGCTGGATCAAAAAGAAACCCGCCTTCAAGATGATGGCGTTAGGCACCCTCTTCTACATGGTCGGGATTCAGTATGTTCGGTTTTGTGGGCAGCTACTGGCTGTTCGTGATGGCCATCGTGGTCATCACCATAGGCGAGATGATCGTGGTGCCCACCAGCCAGACGCTGGCGGTGAACTTCGCGCCGGAAGACATGCGCGGCCGCTACATGGGAGTGTTTGGGATCACCTGGATGATTCCTGCCACCATTGGTCCCGGCGCGGCTGGTGTGATCCTTGACAATTACAATCCCAACCTTTTGTGGTACATCGGCGGTGTGCTGTGCGCGGTATCGGCACTGGCCTATTACGGCCTTCATTTGAAAATTGGCCACCAGGAAAGATTCCAGCCTGCGCCTGAAGAACCAGCAGCGGCATGACTAGCTCGTCCCCTGGCCTTAACCCCTGGTTAACGGATTGGCTCCCGATGAAAAACACCAGCCTGACATCAACTTCCGCGATCTGTATGATGCCTTCGACTCCCCGGTGACCGAAGTGGATTGCGGTCTGATGTGCGCGCCGCACAACCCGCGCGGTATTCCGTTCTGCTGCGATATCTGCCACGCCGTACCGGTGGCGTATCAACCTGAATGGCAGTACCTGCGCAGCAGCACTTCGTTGTGGCACCGCTGGCGCGGAGACGAGTGCGCAGAAGAGAAAACTGACCGCGGCCGAGCTCACCCGCCAGACCCCGGCGCACCTCTGCCTGCTCGCCTGCCGCGGTCCGCAAACCTGCGAACGTCCCTTCCGCGCGCTCAGCTGCCGCCAGTTCCCCTTTTTCCCCTATATCACCGGAGATTTCCGCTTCATTGGCCTTACCTATGATTGGGAATTCACCGATACGTGCTGGGTGATCAGCAACCTGCCCTGGTGACCGATGCCTACAGGCGCGAGTTCATTCACAATTTTGACAGCATCTTTGAAACGTGGCTGGAAGACCTGGATTGTTATGCCGAACTTTCAACCGAGACCCGTGAACATTACCAGGCGACCCGCAGACGTATCCCGCTGCTGCACCGTAACGGGAACGCCTACATGGTCAGCCCGCGCAGTGAACGTCTTTACCGCGCAGCTCCGCGTGACCTGCCGCGTTTCGGGCCCTATGGTGATCCGCCTGATTAGACCCATCCTGCGCATCCTGGTAACATAGGTTTTTCATTACTGGTTGCTTTTCTCCCGTCGAACGGGTATGATAATATAGACAGGTCTTTTATGATTGGAGGTGAGCCATGAAAAGAACGATCCTGTTCGCGATAGTCCTGCTTTTTACCGTCTCCCTGGTGGCGTGCAATTTCCCGATAGGCGGCTCCACTGGCGAGTCTGAATCAGCCGCGCAAACCGCTATCGCTCTGAACGTGGCGCTGACCCAGTTCGCAGCCACTCAAACTGCTGCCGTGCCGCCGGTTGTTGAACCTTCCGCCACCGTGGCCATGCCCACAAGTGAACCGTATACACCCACCCCCTTCATGACTGCTGAACCAACCGCAACACCCACCCAGGGCGGGGTATGGCTGACCGTGCAGGAAAACACCAACTGCCGCTCCGGACCGGGGAGCATGTTTGCGTTCATGGGATCTGATCAATGCCGGAGAGAAGGTCGAAGCAGTGGGACGTAGCACGGTCAATGATTATTTCTACATCAAGAACCCCACCACCTACAGTGATTACTGCTGGTTGTGGAGCCGCTACTCCACAGTTGCGGGGGACACCTCCATCCTGCCGGTCTTTACTCCCCAGCCCACCCCCACCCCCGCGGTCACCCCCACCAACACCAAGGCTCCGGAGGATTTCTCGGTGAAATACCTGAATACACAAAAATGCGGCGGGTTGTACGGTATCCAGCTTTATGTCGAGAATACCGGAAGCACCACCTGGCAATCCATCAGGGTGACGCTGGTGGATAACACCGCGTCGAAGACATATACCCACAAGAACAATCATTTCTTTGGCACTGATGGCTGCATCAAGGATGTATCGAACACGCAGGGAGACCTGACACACGGCGAGTCTTCCCGCGTCGCCCTTGTCGATGATGGTGAATTCAACTACAATCCTTCAGGACACAGCTTCACCGCTACCGTGACCATGTATGCCGCTGACGGCAACCTTGGCACATCAGTGACCAAGACCATCAACTTCACACCATAAAGGGCAATTTTATTGCCGTAAGGAAACCTATCACGATGAAACGAATCTCTCTATTCTTAGACCCTTGTTTTGTATTTTGACTACTCACGATCACCGCTTGCCAGGGTGCGCCTACGGCTGTTGCGCCGCTTGAACAAGAAGACCTGCAAACGCTCGTGGCCGGAACATTAACCGCCGCCGCAGTTGAAATGGGCCAAACCATGACCGCCGGGGTTACCATCACCGCCACCGTCGCGCCAACCATGACCGAAACCGCGACCCTGCCGCCGACTGAAACCCCGACCAGGGAAGTGGTGAGCGTTACTTTAAGCGGCAACACCAATTGCCGGAAAGGCGCTTCTACTTACTTCCCGGTTATCACCACGATACCGGCGGGTTCCGTTGTGGAAGTGCTCGCGCGCAACCCGACGAATGACTACTTCTTCGTGCGCGCACCGGAATCGGAAACCGGCGGCTGCTGGATCTGGAAAGAATTCGCCTCGTTGACAGGCAATCCTGATTCCCTGGCCATTTATACGCCTGTACCCACCCCCCTGCCCACGGCCACCAATACGCCGCCACCGGGCGCCAACTTTAACGTCCAGTTTGCCGGTCTCACCGGCTGCGGCACAGGCTTTAGCGGCGAACTTCAACATTACCAACACGGGTAATAGCACCCTTCAATCCGTGCGCATCCGCAACTACGTTTCTGGTATCAGTGACCCGTTCGTCCATACCAGTAATGCCTTCGCGCAGTGGAGTGGCGGGGCAAAATACGCCTCGCTTTCTGAAATTGCCAGGGGGAAATCGATGATTGTATCGAACTGCGAGCCGGGCGGATTCACCAGTAGCCCCTCCGGAAAAGAAGTGACCGCCGAGGTCACTATTTGCCTGTCGGATGACCTCAAAGGCGCTTGCAGTACAAAGAACCTCACTTACAAACCAGATTAAACTGTCTTTTCACTACCCAAAAAATCCGGCAGTTTCCCTGCCGGATTTTTTATGTCAGATGGTATTACGGAACTGCGAGTTGTACAACGACGCGTACAGCCCGTTCATCACCACCAGTTGTGTGTGATTCCCCTGCTCAACCACCCGCCCGCGGTCGACCACCAGTATCAGGTCAGCCGCGAGGATGGTGCTGAGCCGGTGGGCGATGACGATGCTGGTGCGCTGATGCATGACGCGGCTCAGCGCGTCCTGGATGAGGGATTCGGATTCGCTGTCGAGGCTGCTGGTGGCTTCATCCAGTACCAGGATGCGTGGATCCTTGAGAATGACGCGCGCGATGGAAAGGCGCTGTTTCTCCCCGCCGCTCAAGCGGTACCCCCTCTCGCCCACAACCGTGTCGTACCCCTCCGGTAGTTCGCGGATGAACTCATGAATATTGGCGGCGATGCAGGCCTGTTCCAGTTCCGCCTGCGTGGCATCCAGCCTGGAATACAACAGGTTAGTGCGAATGGTATCGTGAAAGAGATAAGTTTCCTGCGTCACCATGCCGATTTGGCGGGTGAGGGATTCGAGTGTCACATCGCGCAGGTCCCTACCATCAATTCTGATGCGCCCGCTGGAGGGATCGTAGAGCCTGGGAATGAGGTAGGTGAGCGTGGTCTTGCCCGCACCGCTCGGTCCTACCAGCGCGACCAGCTGCCCGGGTTTTACCTGAAAGCTGACATTCTCCAGGGCATTGCCCCTGGCCTGCGACCTGCGCTCCTCCTCGGGTTCATGTTCCTCCTCTGAAAGAGCTGTAGAGACGCTGTCCATGCTGCCGTAACGGTGAACATCGCTGAGCAACTTCTCATCCCCCACCTGGTAAGTGAAGGTGACATCTTCAAAAGTGATCTCTCCCTTAACATCACCAAGTTCCACCGCCCCTGTTTTTTCATCGATCTCAACCGGCAGATCGATCACTTCGAAAACGCGCTCAAAACTGACAATTGAAGAAGCAAAGTCCACCGGGGCGTTCGCCAATCCCTGGATCGATCCATATAGGCTGACCAGGTAGGCACTGAACGCCACCACGGTACCAATGGTGAACACTCCGGAGATAACGAAATATCCACCCAGCCCGTACACCAGCGCGGTGCCGACCGCTATCAACAGCCCGCTTATCGCCATGAAGATCGACCCGGTCTGCGCGCGCTTGATACCGTTGTCTCTCACCTGGTTGGCGCGCCTGCTGAAGCGGTCCACTTCCTGCGTCTGCCTGCCGAAGATCTTGACCAACAGCGCTCCGCCGATATTGAGCGTCTCGCTCATCATCGCGTTCATTGAAGCATTGGCTTCCAGCTGCTTGCGCACAATGTCCCTCAGCCGGGTGCTCAACTGCCTGACCACCAGGATGAACAGAGGCGCAATCACAAGGCTGATCAGCGTCAGCCGCCATTCCAGCGTCAGCATCACCACCAGCACTGCAATGGCCTGCACCAGGTTGGATATGAGGAGATCATGGTGTTGGTAACCGCGTGCTGCGCCCCCACCACATCATTGTTCAGCCGGCTCATTAATTCGCCGAGCTTGGTGTTGGTGAAGAAACGCAGAGACATCCGCTGCAGATGCGCGTACAACGCCACCCGCAGATCCCGTATGACCCCCTCGCCAACCACCGCGCTCAACCTGCGGTTGATCACGTTCAGCACGCCGTTCCCCAATGCCACCAGCAGCAGTGTGACCGCCAGCAGTACCAGGCGCTTGATGTTGCCCTCGGGGATGGTTTTGTCGATCATCTCGCGCATGATCAGCGGGTTCAGCAGGTGCAGCCCGGAACCAGCCGTAATCACCAGCAATGTCACCAGCAGCTGCAGCCTGTACGGGCGCGCGTAAGCGAGCACCCGCTTGATCAAAGGCCAGGTCAGATTCGGCTTCTTATCCTCGGTGTTCGCCATTCTTCTTAAGCCATGCATCATATTATTGTTTTCCCTGGTTATAATTTACTTCTATGGTAGGACAAAAAACAGGATTGGTCAAGTTGACCAATCCTGTTATCTTAACGATTCAACCGTTACAAGCATTCACCCAGGTCACACAGACCATTGCCGTTCTGGTCCGTGTAGCGGCGGCAGCGCCCGGGGAAGGCGCACCCCTTTGGGCACTGCACAGTGCACGCAGCAACCGCCCGGGTTGGCTCCTGTGTGGCTGGCTGCACAGTTTCTGTGGCAGCGGGGGCTGCGGTAGGTTCTGCTTCTGTCGGGACGGATGTCTGCTGTAACCTGGTCTACGGCTGCCATTTCGGCTGGTTCAGCGGTCGCGGCAGCAGTAGGGGATTCTACAGCAACAGCTGATGTAGCGGGTTCAGATGTATCTCCAAGGGCTTTCACCGGCCGGATCGCGTTTTCGCTGATCACATTGGTAATCGCAAGCAGGCTACCCAGGCTGACAACACCCATCATTGCCAGGAACTGGCGCCGGTCAACCACCTCTCTGCTCACTTGAACCTTGACAGGGACGCGCACCGGAACGGGAGTTAACCCATTGGTTGGGCGATTTACCGGAGCGGGTTTCCCGTTCGCGCCAAAGATCTTGCCGGTGATGTTCACCACCCAGCGCCAATGCATGCCAACCTTTACCACGATCAGTCCCAGCGAGGCGTAGGAAGCATAGATGTGCAGGTCAAGCCAGGCGATATAGTTCACCACTGTCAGGTCCAGCCACGTGGAGATGATCAGACCCGTTTCCAGGATAACAATAAATCCGATCACGATCAACGCGTCCAGCAGGTAGTACCAGCGGTTGCGAGCACCGCCTTTGCTGAAAAACCGTTTCGTTACCGCCTTGACCCAGTCCATGTGCAGCCATAAATGGAGTACCGCCAGCACGCCCAGCGCGACACCCAGCCATTGGTGCCCGGCGACGCCGGTGAGGTCAAGGTAGAAACACAAAAGGTACCCCACCATCAGGAGCGCGTCGATCCACCAGTTTTTATATTGTTTGTTAATCTTCATTTTTTCCTCTAATCATTGATCATCATGCCACAAGAATACCGTTAAGATGTGAAGATTTTGTGAAGAATTGGTATAGAACCGGTATTAACCTCAAACAATCAGTATAATAGGGGAACTATGCCCATGAAACCAAAACTGGTGATTTTCGATTTTGATGGTACGCTGGCCGATACCAAGCCATTCATGTTAAGTATTCTCGACCACATGGCGAAGCGCTTTAATACCAGGCCTATGGACGGAACCTCAGTGGAACATCTGCGGGGTTTAACCACAAGGCAGATCATGAAAATGTACAATGTGCCCATGTGGAAGCTTCCCTTTATGGCGCGGGAATCACAGAAGCTGCTCTATCAAAACATCGCGTCTATCGACCTGTTCCCCGGTATTGACCGGGTGATGCGCGCCATCGCCGAAAACGAAACCAGGATCGCGCTGGTCACCTCCAACCAACTAAGGAATGTGCTTAGCGTGCTCGGGGAAGAACTAACAAAACTTGTGTCTGTGTTTGAATGTGAGGCTGGCTTTTTTGGTAAATCAGCCAGGCTGCGCCGGGTGCTGCGCAAAGCCGGTGTCAGCCCTGAAGAAGCGGTCAGTTTCGGCGACGAGACGCGCGACATCGAAGCTGCGCGGAAAGCCGGCATCGCGTGCGCCGCGGTAACCTGGGGATATGGGGACATGGAGACCCTTAGCGGACATCAGCCTGATTACCTGTTGACCTCGGTTGATCAGATCCTGGAAATTGCACTCTGAAAATACCCGTATTTCAGCAAGCACTTTTTTGAATCAATTCATCCTCATATACCTGCCGCTTATCGGTCAAACATGATGTTAAAATGAATGAGTAAAACTTCTGGAGGAAATGCGATGGAATATCGATTTTTAGGAAAAACAGGTGTTCAGGTAAGCGCACTATCGTTTGGTTCCTGGGTCACCTTTCACAACCAGGTGGACATCGAAGCAGCGGTGGACTGCATGACCGCTGCCTATGACGCGGGTGTAAACTTCTTTGACAACGCCGAGGTTTACGCCGGCGGCAAATCCGAAGAGGTAATGGGTGCGGCATTAAAGAAAATGGGCTGGCGCCGTGGCAGTTACCTGGTTTCCACCAAGATCTATTTCGGAATCAACGAGGGAATCAACGAACAGAACACGCTGAACCGTAAGCGCCTGATCGAAGGCATCAATGGATCACTGCAACGGCTGGACCTGGACTATGTGGACCTGCTGTACTGCCACCGCGCTGATAAGACCACTCCCATCGAAGAAACCGTCTGGGCAATGCACAACATCATCGAATGGGGTAAAGCGCTTTACTGGGGTACATCAGAATGGCCGGCGGCGGACATCATCGCTGCCATCGAGATCGCTGAAAAACACCACCTGCATAAACCCGTCGTCGAGCAGCCGCAGTACAATATCTTCTGGCGCGACCGGATGGAGCAGGAGTATGCCAGTCTGTTCAAGGATTACGGTTACGGCGCCACCATCTTCAGCCCGCTCGGCGCAGGCTTGTTGACCGGGAAGTACCAGAACGGCATCCCCGCTGATTCACGCGGCGCGCTGAAAGGGTACGAGTGGCTGCGCGGCAAGTTCACCGACCAGGACGCACTGGCGAAGGTGCAAGCACTCGGCAACCTGGCAAAGGAGCTCGGTCTATCGCTGCCGCACCTGGCCATCAATTGGGTGCTCAAGAACCCCAATGTCAGCAGCGCCATCACCGGCGCCAGCCGGGTGGAACAGGTGCGAGACAACATGCAAGCCCTCGATTTTGCCGCGAAACTCACACCCGACGTGATGGAACGCATCGACAAGATCCTGGGCAACTGGGAGAAGAACCTCAATAGCTGAACCCTTGTTCAGATAATCAAACGCAAAAAATACCACGAAAAAATCGTGGTATTTTTTTGACCCCTTTTTTGTACAATGGAATAACATGACCAGCTGGTGACAGATGTAGCGGCGTATTATTGAACCGCAGTAAAGAGATTTGCCATGCCAAAATTGCTTCTAACCAGATCAGTTCCATTGATCATCCTGATACTCATTATGGCGGGTTGTTCAGCCTGGCAGACTGATACGTCAACCGGTTCACCGCCTCTTGTTACAGATATCCAGGAGGAGAACATGTTCAAATTGACCAGCAGCGCTTTCACGCCCGGGGAGGAGATCCCCGATAGATACACGTATAAACTTGGCTCTCAATGCAACGGCGAGAATTACTCACCGCCGCTCAGTTGGGAGGGCGTCCCTGCGGGAACCAAGAGCCTTTTGTTGACCATGGTCGACCCGGACGGCGGCAATTGGGTACACTGGCTGCTGCTGGACATCCCAGCTGACGTCACCTCGCTACCCGAAGCCATTAACGGTCCGGCGGTCGGCATCCCCGGCAGGAACAGTTTCGGTGAGAATGGGTATGGCGGACCCTGCCCTCCCTCAGGCACTCACCGCTATATCTTCACCCTGTACGCGCTGGATACCACACTGAATGTAACTCCCGGAATCTCGCTCAAGGACGCCAAATCACTGTTCGAGAATCATATCCTCGCCCAGTGTGAACTCACCGGTCTGCGGTCAAGGAAATAACATTCCCGCGGGGTGGTTTGAAAAGAAAAATCAACTACAATTGAAAGCGTGATGAATCCCGTTCACTACCTCATCGCCGCATTGGGTGCCTTTGCCGCTGGTGCTGTTAACGCCCTGGCTGGCGGCGGCACGTTGATCACCTTCCCCATCCTCACCGCGCTCGGATTGCCGCCTGTGACCGCCAACATCACCAGCACTGTCTCCCTCTTCCCCGGTTATTTCGGCGCTACCTGGGCGCAGCGCCACGATCTTAAGGGGCAGCGAAAAAGGCTGATCGCCTTCCTCCCCGCTGCAGCGCTTGGAGGTTTGATTGGCGGCCTGCTGCTGCTCTACAGCGGCGATAAGGTGTTCAAACAGCTGGTGCCCTTTCTCATCCTGTTCGCCGCCATTTTACTGGCGCTGGGTGAACCACTGCGTAAGTGGCTTATCCGCGTGGGAACGCTGAAACATGGTTTGACCGCGCCGCGCCTGGGCATCATTGCTATCCCTGTCGGCCTGGCGGCTGTCTACGGCGGTTACTTTGGCGCGGGTCTGAGCGTGATCGTACTCGCTATACTGGCGCTGCTGCTGGATGATTCGCTCACCCGTCTGAACGCGCTCAAGCAGTTCATTGCTTTTGCCACCAACACCGCAGCCGCGGTTCTTTTCCTCTTCTCGGGCAGAGTGGAATGGGATGTCGCGGCAGTCATGGCCGTGAGCGCCCTGCTGGGCGGGGTGGCTGGCGGCAGGCTGGCTGGCAGGGTAAACCCCGTCGCGCTGCGCTGGATCGTCGTCACCATTGGATTGGTGGTGGCGGTGATCTTCTTCATCCAGGTCTAAATCTCCGTTTGAAAGGTTTAACAATGCTGAACACCAAACCCCGCGTCATCCTCATCATCGCCTGCAGCATGTTCCTGGCATTCGGTATGTTCAACGCCGCCATCGGTCCGGTGCTCGGTGAACTGGCGGCAAATACCGGCACGACCCTGGCGATGGTGGGAGGTGTTATCACCTTCCTTTTCCTGGGTTCACTTGCCGCGCAACTTGTAGCCGGCCCGATCACAGATAAACTGGGGCTGCGCCCGATAGTGTTGATTTCCCTGCTGCTGGTCGCGTTCGGCTTGCCCGCGTTTGTGAGCACCCGTTCCTACCCGCTGATGCTGGCGTTGGTGCTGGTCACCGGCCTGGGGCAGGGCGGTATTGACCTGAGCGCCAACCTGATGGTCTCCGCGGCTTACCCGAAGAACAATACTCGAATGCTGAACCTGCTGCACTTCTTTTTCGGTTTGGGAGCTTTTTTCGGTCCGGCGCTGGTAGGGCTGGCTATCGCGTCCACCGGTTCCGGTATGGTCATCCACTGGGTCGCGGCGGGAGTCTTCCTGGTGCTTGCGGTCATCGTTTTCACACTGCGCGCGGACGACCGCCCTACTCAACCGGTCACAATCGTGTCAGCGGGAGAAGTAAAAAATGGCAAAAGCGTCTACCTTTCTCCCATCCTGTGGGGCATTGGTTTATTCATCCTTTTCTATGTCGGAGCTGAATACGGTGTGGGCAGCTGGGCGACCCGCTTCATGGGGCTTACCACCCAGATGGCAGACCAGAACGGTGCCCTGGTCACGTCGGCTTATTGGGGTGCGCTGACGCTCGGCCGTCTTGCGGGAGCGGCTGGCAGCCGCCGCCTCAGCCGAACGCGCCTGCTGGCGATATCCCTGGCCGGCAGCCTGGTGGGGGCCATTGGCCTGATATTTAGCCTGGGCGCTGTGGTGCCCACCATCTTGTTTATCATCCTGACAGGTTTTTCGTTTGGCACGATCTACCCCACTTCAGTGGCGGTGACCGTGGCGCAATTCCCACAGCACCAGGGCAAAGCCGTGGGGTTGCTGGCCGCGATGGGTAGCATCGGCGGACTCACACTCCCGTGGTTGGCAGGCATCCTGCTCGAGACCATATCTCCCCTGGTTTACGCTCTTTTCATCTGCGTCATTGTTGTGATGCTGCTAATCCTCCTCTTCTCCCTTGCAGGATTAATGAAAAAGGATCCCGCTCGATGAACCTCCCGACTCAGAGCTCTTTGTTCTCTCCTGAAGAGAAAGCCCGTTTTTACCTGGATTATCTTTGTGTCGCGCTGCCCACGCGTCGGGTGGGTAGCTCAGGCAACCAGGATGCCACTGCCTTCGCTGCCAGGGTGCTGGAAAGCCTTGGTTACCAGGTGGAGACACCACGCTTTGACTGCATTGACTGGGAAACACAGGGCGCCGCTTGCGCCGCTGGTTCGCTGACATTTCCTGTCCATTCCAGTCCTTATTCAACGGGTTGTGATGTCACAGCGCCATTGCGAACAGCCGCTACGCTGGAGGAACTGATGGCGATGCAGTGCCGTGATGAGATCCTCCTGCTCCACGGAGACCTTGCGCGCGAGCAGTTGATGCCCAAGAATTTTTCTTTTTACAACCCCGAACAACACCAGCTCATTATCGCCCTGCTGGAGGAAAAGACCCCGGCTGCCATCATCACCGCCACCGGGCGCAACCCTGAACTGGCTGGAGCGGTTTATCCATTCCCCCTTATCGAGGATGGCGACTTTGCCATACCTTCCGTTTACACCACCGATATCGTCGGTGAAAAGATTGCCGCCCAACGCGGGCAGACCTTCCACCTCGTCAGCCGCGCTGAGCGTATCCCTTCCACCGGGTGCAATGTCCTCGGCAGGCGTAATCCGCACGCGGCCGAGAAAATCGTTATCTGCGCGCATATCGATGCCAAGATGGGCACTCCCGGCGCTCTCGATAACGCCGCGGGGGTGATAACCCTTTTACTGGCTGCTGAACAGCTGCGGGACTACGATGGAGGGTATGGGGTGGAATTTTTAGTGATGAACGGGGAGGACTATTACGGCGCAAACGGGGAGAAACTATACCTTGACCTCAACCCCCCTGGCGCGGGGAATATTCCCTTGTTCATCAACATGGATGGTCTCGGGTACATCAAAGGTAAAACTGCCGTCTCTTTCTACAACCTTGCTGAGGAGATACGCGCCACGTTCTCCCGACTGCTCACCGGTTACCCGGGCATTATCGAGGGAGAGCCGTGGTACCAGGGCGATCACATGATCATGGTGATGAACGGCGTGCCCGCGGTGGCGATAACCACCGAGCACTTCGTGGAGCTTGAAACAAAATACGCCCATACAGAAAAGGACGTCCCGGCTCTGGTGGACGTGAATAAGTTGATTGAAGCTTCAATCCTCGTCAGAGATTTCGTCCTCACTGCTTCCGGGTAGTGAGCCGAAATGCGCTGGACATGATTGATCAATATCAGCCAGCGAAAAGGACCCTTCCTCACCAAGCTGGTAAGAAACATCTGGCAGTATCTCGTAGCTGGTACCAAACAGCGCGTTGAAAAACAGGCGAAATGTATTGACCGGGGTAACCGTGCCGTAAAGAAACGAGGTGTCAGTCGTCCCTGGATAATAAGCATTAAATATCTCATACTGGGCGTTCACCACTCCCAACCTGGGTATTCCATGATCCCCCTGGAGGATGATCACAGGTGGGGTGGGACTGTTGGCTTGAAGCGTATCCACAATCTCGAGGATACGCGTATGCAGGTATTTTATTTCCTCTACATAACCTGTACTGTAAGGTTCCCAGCCGTAACCTTTTCCGAATTCGGGGTCTTTGTCCATCGTAAAAGGCGTGCGTCTGAAAGCAATGCTGCCATCTTCATCGAACACGAAGGGGTCATGAGGCGCGAGAATATGCGCGAACACAAACTTGGGACCCGGTTCTGCTGCCAGGACGGGAATGGTATCCAGTGTATAGAGGATACGGTCGCGATATTCCACATAAGGGGCATCTATAATGAACTGCATCCTTTGAGAGAGTTGCTCCCGTGATTCATACAATATCTTTCCACCTGATACTTGCATGATCAGGCTTTCAAAAGTCGTCAAACCCGGGTAGGTCATCAGGTCAACAGCCCCTGCGACCGGAGAATAATAACGGTCAACATCCTGCAATTCTGTAAATGGATAACCGGTTTCAAAGGCGTAAATTTGGTAACCCGCTTCCTCAAGCGTCCTCTGCACCATGCTGGACTGGATCAAGGGCAGCAAAGAGGTGATCTCGTAGGAATCTGAAATCGCCTGGATATAGTTCATATTTAAGGATGAGGTGATTGAGAACTGGGTGTTGGCGTAATTGCTCCGGCTGCATGGGGCTACATAAAAACCTCTATCCACCAAAGCGCTGGTAAATTCTGAATCGTCGTAGTCCATCAGCTCACCCATGACCTGATCATTCGTGTGCATATCAAATACCAGGTAATAAATATCCGGAGCGTCATTTGTAACTACCCCGATCGAATCCTCCAACGCCGGTAAGCTTGCCTGGGCGCGCGTCAGATCCTGTTGATTCCTTATCAGATGATAGATTATGGTTAATGAAGGGATCAATACGAGGAGGATGCTGAGCAGATTCAAGGCCATGGTGATGGACGCCAGAGTCTTTGGCTTGAGTTTCTTACTCAACCAGATCGTTACAACTCCCACAGCAGCGAGGAGGAAGAAAGTAAGAGAAACCAGGTAACGATGACGTCCAATCGTCTCGCCAGAAATCTGCACCTCACGTAAAGCCCTGTAGACAGGGGCGTATAACAGGAAGAAAATCAGGAAGAAAACCAGGGTTATGGTAAAGCTCGCTAACGCGCTTGTGCGCGCATTTCGCGTTACCACAATGGAAATCACGAATGTCACCAATGAGAAGCCCAGCAACAGAATCCCTGAACGGAATCCTGCTTCCGGTCCGATTTCCTTAATATTTACTGATAAAAGGTAAAGGATCGGGTAAATTGCGATCAGGAATGGATAGAGAGGAATTTTTGTGATGAGTTTCGTCATGTTTCAAATTCCCCGATATTTGGCTGTCAAAACTCTATTCATCCCGCCGTACGACTAAACGTACACCTTCCACCCGTTCAACAATGATCTTCTCGCCCTTTTTCAACGGTTTTTCACCTTCAGCGAGTAACGCGCTCCATTGTTCACCGGCTACCTGCACGATGCCGGTAGGAGCCAGGCGCGAAACAACATAACCGTCTTTACCATCAAGCGATTCTCGACCGGTAATAATGGGTTTTTTCATCGCGCGCATCGCGATCATCACCACCGCGAAGAAGGTCAGCCCCAGGAATACGCCCATTCCAATGACTAGTCCAACCGACACTTTCGGGAAACCGGGGATGGAGACCGAATTGAACAGGATCAACGCGCCAGCTATGAACGTTCCCACGCCCGCCGCTGTTAACGCGCCGTGAGTAGGCGCTTTTATGTCCAATATAAATAGCACGAATGCGATAATGATGAAGATAATACCAAACCAGTTCACCGGCAGGATCCCAAGTCCGTAGATAGCCAGCGATACCATCACCGCCCCAATAAACCCCGCCACCCAACCCCCGGGGCTCGAGATCTCAATGAGGATCGCCTGAACGCCGACTGAGAGCAGCAGGAAAACGATGTTGGGGTTGGTGAGCATTCCCAGTACATTTTCAATAAAGGTGGTTTTCACAGGCACCAGCGCAGCACCGCTTGAATGGATAACCAATTCGTTGCCATTCATCATCACCTTACTGCCATCCATTTGCTCCAGCAGATCTTCGGTATCGCGGGCGATGAAGTCGATAAGCCCCGCCTCCAGCGCTTCTGTTGAACTGGCAGCCTTGGCCGATTCGATCGACGCTTCGGCCAGTTTCACCGCATCCGGTCCGCGGCGCGCTGCCAGGGATCGTACGCTCGCTTTGAGGATCTCCTTGGTCTTGGTCTCTAAAGTAGATTCGATGTCCTCCCCCTGCATCCCAACAGGGCTGGCCGCCCCTATGGCTGATTCAGGTGCCATGGCAGCAATGTGACCTGATAGGACCAGCAGCGTGCCGGCTGAGGCTGCCATTGCGCCCCGCGGTGACACGTACACCACCACCGGTACCGGGCTGGCGAGGATCTGCTGTACCAGGCTGTTCATCAAGTCTACGCTGCCGCCTGGGGTGTTCAGTTCCACAATGACCAGTCCGGCTCCGGTCGCGACTGCACGATCGATGCCTCGCTCGAGAATACCGCTCCACACCGGCGTCAGTGGTCCTTCCAGAGTTACAACCAATGCCTCCGGTGTGTCCGTCTCGGCACGAACCTGGATTGCCGGTTGGGAGAAAGTAAAAAGGGTCACCAATAGAAGATTGACCAATAAAATGAGTCGGGTTTTCATCACATCTATGCTCCAGACTGCATTATAGCATGCTGCCCTGACCCGCTTGTGGACTCCAATACGAATCAAATGAAATGTTGATACATTATTAATATTCAACTGCTATCCTTTGAAAGTATAAAAGCACTTATTAGTAATAAGGAGAAGAATTATGGGAAAAATAATCGGAATTGACCTGGGAACAACCAACTCTGTGGTCGCAGTGATGCAGGGCGGCGATGCGGTGGTGATCAACACTGCCGAAGGCGCTCGCCTATGCCCTTCCGTGGTCGCATTCAACAAGAACGGCGAGCGCCTGGTGGGTCAAACTGCCAAGCGGCAAGCCATCATCAACCCGGAAAACACGGTATCTTCCATTAAACGCTTTATGGGTAGACATTTCGATGAGGTCGAAAGCGAACGCAAAATGGTGCCATACGAGGTGATTGCCGGTCCAAAGAAGGACGCGCTCGTGCGTATCCCGGTGACCAACCGTGATTATTCGCCGCAGGAGATATCCGCCATGATCCTGGCTAAGCTCAAGGCAGACGCCGAAGCTTACCTTGGCGAGAAGGTCACCCAGGCAGTGATTACCGTGCCGGCATATTTCAATGACAGTCAGCGCCAGGCAACCAAAGACGCCGGCAAGATCGCCGGACTGGAAGTGATGCGCATTATCAACGAACCCACCGCTTCAGCGCTGGCTTACGGACTGGATAAAAAGAAAAATGAGAAAATCCTGGTCTTTGACCTGGGTGGCGGCACCTTTGATGTTTCCGTGCTTGAAGTGGGCGAGGGTGTTTTCGAGGTGAAATCCACCAGTGGTGACACCCACCTGGGTGGCGATGACTGGGATGAAGTCATCGTCAATTGGGCGGCTGATCAGTTCCAGATGGAACAGGGGATCGACCTGCGCAAGGACCGCCAGGCGTTGCAGCGGTTACGCGAAGCGGCTGAAAAGGCCAAGATCGAGCTCTCCACCGTGATGGAGACCGAAATCAACCTGCCTTACATCACAGCTGATTCCAATGGCCCCAAGCACCTGGTAACCAAACTCAGCCGGTCACGCTTTGACCAGATGACCGCACACCTGCTGGAGCGCTGCAAGAAACCTTTCGAAAGCGCTTTGAAGGATGCCGGTCTGAAAGCCTCGGACATAAATGAATTGGTGCTGGTCGGCGGTTCCACCCGCATGCCGCAGGTCTTCGACCTGGTGCGCGGACTGATCAAGAAGGAGCCTAACCAGGGTGTCAACCCGGATGAAGTCGTCGCTATCGGCGCGGCCATCCAGGGCGGTGTGCTCGGCGGTGATGTGAAAGACATTCTGCTTCTCGACGTGACCCCGCTATCGCTGGGTGTTGAGACGATGGGCTCAGTGATGACCGCTGTCATTGAACGTAATAGCACCATCCCCATCCGCAAATCGCAGATATTCTCAACCGCCGATGACGGCCAGACCGCGGTGGATATCCACGTGCTGCAGGGCGAACGCCCCATGGCAACTGATAACATGACCCTCGGGCGGTTCCGCCTGGAGGGCATCCCCTCCGCTCCGCGCGGCATCCCGCAGATCGAGGTGACCTTTGACATCGATGCCAATGGCATCCTAAACGTTACCGCGCAGGACAAAGCCACCGGCCGTGAACAGAAAGTGACCATCACCGCGTCCACCAACTTGCAGAAAACCGATATCGAACGCATGGTGGAGGAATCCAAGCTCCACAAGGTTGAAGATGACCGCCTCAAGGAACTGGCGGAGGCGCGCAATCTGGCGGATAACGCCGCTTACCAGGTAGAAAAAGCCATCAAGGAAGCCGGTGACAAGGTCTCAGCCAACGACAGAACAGCTATCGAATCCAGCTTGCAGGAACTGCGTGGGGCGATGAACAGCGAGGATACCTCGCGCATCAAAAGCCTGACTGAGACGCTGCAGCAGGATTACGCCCGCGTGATGCAAGCCTCAGCGCAGCCGCAGACCGCCCCGGAAGGCAGTGAAGCAGACGCTAGCGCGCCCGTCGATGACAGCGGCGACGTGGTCGACGGCGAATTCACCGAACAGAATTAGCAAATCATCACAATTTTTGTAGGGGAGGTTCACGCGATTTACGCGTCCCCGAGCTCAATTAGCGAGAGGGATAAACCTCCCCTACATTTATTAATCCCATTTTCATTTACAATTCATCCATGATGAAAAAACAAAAAAACATACGGGTCAAAACACTGGCGTGGATCGAGCAGGACGATCACCTGTTCGTGGTCAAAATGCATGATAAAGTTGACGGGGATGATTACTACCGCCCGGTCGGTGGTTGTGTCGAATTCGGAGAGACAACTGCTGTTGCCCTACATCGGGAAATCAAAGAGGAACTGGATACAGACATTATGATTACCGGCGAACCGCTGGTGCTGGAGAACATCTTCGTTTCTGATGGATACCCGGGACACGAAATTGTTTACCTTTATCCATCTCGTTTTACAGACCCGAAATTTCTACTTCATGAAATCCATCCCCTGACCGAAGCAAACGGTGAAAGCTTTGATGCCATGTGGGTTGACCTTACCAGTTTCCTGTCTGGCGTTTTATGTCTGGTTCCAGACGGTCTGCTGGATTGGTACCGCGCCAGGTCGATTTCCTGACCCAATCGCTGGAACGGACAGCGCTTTACTCTTTTCCTTTTGTTTGCGTGGCAATTGATGGATACTTCGCCTTGCAGGTAGAGAGTGTTTGCTTCCTGGATCCCAGAAGGAAGAACGGTCAGTAAAAAACACAACAAAATTCTAAATCTCAACATACTGACTCAATACCAACTTAAAATCAACCGCCACCAGCCGTGTAAGGGTTGGTGGCAATTTGATTATTGTATTCGCTATGAGTAAATTGAGTTCTATTACATTATCGCGGATTCTTGTAAGTGAATACCAGTAATACTTCTTCCTCGTTATTCATTCTGCGCAACAATTCCAGGTCGCCTTCTTTCAACCGCCACTCGGTGGTGTATTGCAGTAATTCGATAATTCTGCCTTCCTGCGCCATAACTCCCTCGGGCTTCTGGCAATATAACAAGCCTGTTTTGATGCCCGTAATACTCATCCATTTACCATCAATTAAATATTTGCTCGATATGCTGTTGCACCCAACGCTGCCAGATAACTGATTATTTGTATCCAGTTCGATATGGATGTCGGTTCCAACGATCGGTTTTACTAGCTCCGTTTCGTCGAAATACTTGAGCAAATACCATGGTTTATTTTTGATCTCCGCGCCGGGGTCAGGTAGGGGGTTGGTTCTGGCGTCGGTTGGACTGTCGGTTGCGCGGTGGGCTTGGTGGTAGGTTGGATAGTGGGTTGCACGGTGGGATTCGTGGTGGGTTGAGCTAGTTGGAGTAACCCCGCCTCCATCAACCACCACGTTTATCGCCACCCAAATCGATTGTCCAAATGCCTTGCCTTCTGAATTGAACATCTGCCAGTTACCAACATGTCTGCCTAGGGCGCTGGCGTCCGGCGCTACCAGGTTGACGAACAGGTCGTAGGTTTCGCCGGGAGCCACTTCGCGATTTAATGCTGTCGGCTGCCCGCGCATATCTGATTGGCTGGTGGTTCCGTAAACAAAGCGCGCGGAGTAAGCAATGGTCCAGGTGCAGGTACCGTTATTTTTAATGCGCCAGCCTTTTTGGAATGGTTCGTTGGGGATGAAGTCAGGGAAATACGTCAGGTTCTGATCATCGTAAGTCAGGTCAGAAACAAAGACCATGGCATCCACACAATCTTCTTCTTCAGGTTCAGGGGTCGCGGTTGGAGCATTCACTTGCGGCTCTAAGCCAAGATAGGTTTGCTTCAGGTTATTGAGCGTACCGTCGTTTTGGATTTCGGTTAACGCCTGGTTGAGCCTGTTTTGCAGTTCAGTGGCGCCCAGATTCACCGCTATGGCAAATCGTTGAGGATACAGCCCACTTTTTACGAACCTTACACCGCTGGTCGAAGACTGGAGAACAGCGGTCTGTTCGTCAAGAACGACGACGTCGAGAAAATTAGAACTCAAATCCCTTACGGCGTGTTCGGGCTTGGCGTAGACAAACAGGTTCTCTGGTGGTAGTTTCCCGGTGTTAACCAGTTCTTCGCGCAGCCATTTCTCATAAATTGATAAACGCTGCACGCCAACACGCTGCCCCTTGAATTGGTCAAGGGTAATGACCTTTTCAATAATAGAGTCTTCACTAACCAGGACCCCTTCTTCTCCAAAGTAATAAACGTTAGAAAAATCTACCAGGGCTTCCCGCTGCGGGGTAACCGAAAGCGCAGCGATAACCGCGTCAACCTGGTTCACCTGCAATGCGCCTAACAGCCCATTAAAAGCAAAATCAGTGATTTCCACAGTGACCCCGAGTCTTTGTCCGACCGCACGAATCAACGCTGCATCAAAGCCGCTAATGGCATAGGTTTCATCGAGATAAGTAAAGGGTGGGTTGTCCGCGGCTGTGCCAACGCGTAAAACGCCGGAGGACTGTACCTGGTTCCAGGAATTGTCTTGAGGTTGCGCTTCTGTTGGAACCGGGGTATTTTCAGGAGTTACAGGAGCGGTCGGGGCAGGTGTGCACCTTGAGAAAGCCACTGCGATTATCGCCAGGATTAACACTATCAATAAGACAACCGCAACGATCTTGACCCACCGCCTATGCAAAAATCCTTGCGTATCAGACATAAAAATCCTCCTCGTATCTTCGTGTGGTTAATATACCAATGGAAAGGATTATACCAACGTTACTTGTGAATGGTGTTGTGGTTACTATGGTGTTGATCCCTCTATTCCCCGATGTAAACCACCCGGTACACCCGCCCGCCCTTGTCATCGGAGATATACAGCGCTCCGTCCGCGCCGACGATCACATCCGCTGGTCTGCCCCAGGTTTGCGCGCTGCCGCAGGTTTGCCCCTCGGCACGCCAACCGCTAACAAAAACCTCGCTGCCAACTGGCATTTCGCCATCCAGGACGATACGTTCCACCTTGCAATCGCGGATGCCAGAATTGCTGGTGTTCCATGAGCCGTGGTATGCCACGTACAGACTGTTGTGGTATTCAGCCGGGAAAGCCAGCCGCTCTATGGCAATCGCCATGCCCAGCGGCGCGCTGTGCGCCAGGTCGGTGAACAGCGCCGGTGCCACGTTCTCCAACGAACAATCGAACCCTTCCGGTAATTTTAAGCCACTCTGGTCATCCAGCACCTCCGCCTGCAAGGGGTTGTTGACCCCGCTGACGGCGGTATAGCAGTAAGGCCAGCCGTGCGATTTCCCGACCTGCACCGGGATGACGATCTCCTCCGGCGGCAGGGAATCTGAACTGCCCTGGGCATCCAGCAGGTTATCGCGCCCATTATGGTTCGCCCATAATGCGCCGGAAGGTGTCCACAGGAAGTCCACGCTGTTGCGCAACCCCCACGCCCATACCGCCTGCTTGCGTTTATCCGCGTCGTTCGCGAATGGGTTATCCGCCGGGATGCTGCCATCGGGGTTGAAGCGCAGAATGGCCGCCCGCCTCGGATCGTCTTCGGCGCACACATTGCAGCTAGAACCGGCGCTAACGTAGAGCAGCCCATCCGGCCCGAAGTGCAGCGTACGCGAGGTGTGCCCGCCAGCGCCGGGGATGTTATCCGTCACCAATTCCCGTGTTTCCAGCATCCCGTCACCGTTATCATCACGCAGACGCGTCACACGTCCAGTTTCAGCCACGTAAAGCCAACCCTGGTGCCATTCAAGACCATGTGGGCTGTTGAGCCTGCTGGCAACGATCTCGATATCATCTGCCAGTCCGTCCAGGTTTCGGTCGGGCAGGCGCGCTATATCACCGCTTGAATAGAGCGAAACATAAACCTGCCCATCATCACCAACTGCCATGAAGCGCGGCGTCCCACGGATATTGTCCGCGAAGATGCGGATAGCGAACCCCTCGGGCAGGGTCAACCTTGCTGAAGCTTCGTCAGCTGGCGGTAGCTGTTGTTCTGCTGGTTGTGTCGGTTGCGAGGTTACAGCAAGTGGTACATCAGTACCAATTTCACCCGTTGGTGATTTTGAAACAGCAATAGTTGCCATCACTCCCGGTGTGGAGGTTGGCAGGCCAGGTTTCGCTGCTTTGGGCAACGTCAATAGCAGTACCAGCGCTACAATCGCTACAAACATTAGAAATTTTAAGTTAAGTTTTTTCATACGCACCCCAGTTAAACAATTCGGACTTATTTAGTAGTATTAAGATTATACAGTCTCAATCGGCGCGGGTCAAGCAACCCATGTTAGAATTCATCCACTATCGCTACCTATGAGTTCCTCTGTGACCATTTCTGATAAATCCTTTCACCCCCACTCACACCCTCCGCGCCGCGGAACGCCTGCTTACTGCCTTCCTTAAAGTGGCCACGAAACAGTACCTGTCGTTGAAATCCACTGACTTGCCAACCGTTCCGCTGCCGCAACCCGGACACAGGTACACCCTTTACGCGCACGTGCCCTTTTGCGAGAGCCTCTGCCCCTACTGCTCCTTCAACCGCTTCGTCCTCAACCGCGAAAAGGCAGCTTCTTATTTCAAATCCATGCGCGCAGAAATGCGCATCGTGGCTGACCAAGGTTATCGCTTCACCTCGCTCTATCTTGGCGGCGGCACCCCCACCGTGCTGCCGGATGAACTGGCGCAGACAATCGACCTGGCGAGGGACCTCTTTGGAGTTGACGAGGTCAGCTGCGAGACCAACCCCAATCACCTCAACCCGGAAATGGTAGATATACTCAAAGACCGCGTGCAGCGACTGTCCGTGGGTGTGCAGAGCTTTGATGACGGGTTGCTCAAACAGATGAACCGCTACCAAAAGTTTGGCTCCGGTGCCAGTATCCTCGAGAGCATCCGCCGCACTGCCCCTTACTTCAAATCTCTCAATGTGGATATGATCTTCAACTTCCCCAGCCAGACTCCGCAGATCCTGCGCGATGATATCCGCGCGGTCATCGACTCCGGCGCGCAGCAGGTAACCTTTTACCCCCTCATGTCCTCCCCCTCTGTGAAACGCTCGATGTCCAACAGTGTGGGAGAGCTTATGCCAGCACGCGAGGCTGAGTTTTACAGCGTCATCAGCCATGGATTAGCGAATGATTTCATTCCACTCTCCGCCTGGACATTTGCCCGCGGCGGCAGCAGCCTGATTGATGAATACATTGTCGACAGCGAGGAGTACGTCGGCGTGGGCTCCGGCGTTTTCTCTTACCTGGATGGCAGCCTTTACGCCAGCACCTTCTCGCTGCGCGAGTATGACGACCTGATCGCCCAAGGCAGGATGGCGCTCACCGGCGTGCAGCCCTTCAGCCAGCGCCAGCAGATGCGCTACCGCATGATGATGGAGATGTTCGGGTTGCGGTTTGACCGCGCTGCTTTCAAGCAGCGCTTTGGCGTGCCCGCGAGCCGCGGGCTATGGCTGGAAATGCTTTTCTTCAAGTTGCTTGGCGCGTTTGAAAGAACTAACCCTTCCATTCCGTCGCCGGTGGGTCGGTACCTCTCACTGGTGATCATGCGCGAGTTCTTCACCGGGGTTAACCACCTGCGTGATATCGCCCGCGCCTCCCTCACCCCCTTTGACCGTGGAGAATGCTATGAACCCTGAACCCTTGCGTAAACCCGTCCGGCGCTCTCCGTTAGCTCTTAGAATCGTCCTGTTCACCCTGGCGGGCATCATCGCGCTGGTGATACTGATCGTACTTGTGGGCGCGCTCGCCTTCACCATCGCTAACCGCACCAACGGCAAGATCATCTCCTCGGGCGAAACCCGCCGCTACCTGCTTCACGTGCCCAAGAATATTGATCCTTCGCAACCCGTGCCCCTGGTCATCACCTTCCACGGTTTTGCGCAATGGCCCAACAACCAGGCGAACGTGAGCCAATGGAACCCGATCGCGGATCGGGAAGGGTTTATCGTCGTTTATCCCTCCGGAACCAAATTCCCCAAACGCTGGCATGCCAGCGCCGAACAGGGAGAGGCACTGGAAAAGGACCTGACTTTTATCAATGATCTGATCGATGAACTGCAATCTGAATACAACATCGATGCTGGGCGCATCTACGCCAACGGGCTTTCCAATGGTGCGGGTATGACCTTTTTGCTCGGCTGCAGATTATCAGACCGCATCGCTGCCACCGGTGGTGTAGGCGGCGCTTACACCTACCCGCTTGACAGCTGCGAACCTTCCCGCCCGGTGCCGATGATTGCCTTCCATGGTAATGCTGACCCCATTGTCCCCTATTACGGCGGTCCATCGAGAGATTTTGATTTCCCCTTCCCGAGCATCCCGGTGTGGATTGGTCAACGCGCATCGCTGAATGGTTGTGACCCCACTCCAAGCCTGCTGCCCGCCAGCGGCGCTGTTACCGGTGTGCGTTACGGTGATTGCGACGCCGGTGCTGAAGTCGTCTTTTACACGATTGATGGCGGCGGACACACCTGGCCGGGCGGCAACCCGCTGCCCGAACGGATTACAGGTGAGACCAACATGGATATTTCCGCCTCCGAAACCATGTGGAAGTTCTTCCAGCAATACTCGCTTCCGCCTCAATAAACTCGTTGAAGCAAAACACCTCCTGCTTGCTATAATCTAAATGTTCCTCATGAGGAGGTAAACATGAAGCGGACTTTCCTGTTCTGTTGTGTTGTGCTCATAGCCCTCACCGCATGTCAATTACCATCGATCCAGGTTGTGAAGGAGTTCTTCCAACGGGATGGACCTGAAGCAGAAGACGTCGCGCAGCCTACACCCGATCTAAAAATCGATAATTCCTACTTCGCTGGCCTCGGGTGTTTTGAGGATCCCTCCTGCTTGCCTGATGAGTTGCGCCAGCTTGATCCGCCTATCACTTCGATCAATGAACCATCCGATATCCTGGGAGGGTTGAACCCGGTACAACCGCTGGCTGTTGGCAGCACAGTCCTTTACCGGGACGAGGAGGAAATACCTGCTGTTTATGTCAACCGCTGCATGCGCTACCAGTTCATCCGTTACCTGGTTCTACTTAACGAAAAAATTGAACTGGTGGATTCTGTTGAAAAGCTGGCGGCGATTTACGCTCCCATCGAATCCGCTGACGAAGCCCTTAGTTACGCTGTTGCTGCTACGGGTTACTCAGCCCTTTTTGACCTGGGCAAGAGATCAAAGCTTAAGTTTTACAATCCCCTGGTGGAGGTCACCTCCGTCACCAGTGCCGATGGGAACTACAAGCTAACCCTGTTTGATACCTACCTCTGCGGTTGCGGTCCCCATATTACGCAAAGCGTGGAGGTAACGGTTTACCCTGACGGAACCATTGAGACCTCGGAGCCGCAGGATGCCTTCAGCGACCCGGAGTATGATGGCTTGTGTATCGATTGACCACAAGATATAAACCTATCACTGTTGAAAGACCGTCATTCTTGATGAATGTGATGTGGGTTACTCTCCAACTGAATTCGACGTTTTCCAGATGATATAATCCCCGTATGCCTCATAAGCGTACGAAGATACTTCTCGCCTTCCTGGCCGGGATTGTCCTGCTGGGAGTGGTCGTCAGCCTACCCCCGGTATGGTCGCGGGTCTCATATTATGCCCACGACTATTATTCGCGGCTGAAATACCGCATCCACCCGCCACAAGCGGAGGCCTTCGTGCCTTCCGGCGACGTGGGGGACGGCTTTGTGGCCACCTCGGTCGCGGCCACCCTCAACGCAGTCTTTCCGACTCCATCGCCCACGGCATTGCCCACCCTAACCACACCTGAGCCCACGCCGCTTCCCACCCAGACCCCCTCACCGCTGCCAGCGTCCGCCTACCTCTCCGGTGTGGTCCCCGAACCGCAACTGTGGAATAATTGCGGTCCTGCCACGCTTTCCATGAACCTGTCATTTTACGACTGGGGTCAGACGCAGGTGGAAGCCGCAGAAGTGCTCAAGCCCAACCCACGCGACAAAAATGTGATGCCCTACGAGATGGTCGATTTCGTCAACAATCAGACTTCTATGCGCGCACTTTCTCGCATGGGCGGTGACCTTGAAACGATAAAGCGCCTACTCAACGCCGGTTTCCCCGTGCTGGTCGAAAAGGGTTTCGAACCCACCGATCTGAAAAAAGAGGGCTGGATGGGGCATTTCAACCTGGTCATCGGTTACAACGATGAGGCTAAAACCTTTACCACCCAGGATTCCTACCTGCTCAGCCACCCGCCGGGCGGTGGTGAAATCAAGGATATTGACACCTTCCCCGGCTTTACCGTTCTTTACGATGATATGGAAAAGAACTGGCGCGCTTTCAATTACGTCTTCATCGTGGTCTATCCGCCCGAAAAAGAGAACGATGTGCTCAACGCGCTTGGTCCGTTGAAAAATGAGGATGAGGCGTACCGCTCTGCCTATGAACGTGCCAAACAGGAAGCCGCCTCTCTCTCTGAGGTACGAGACCGCTTTTTCGCCTGGTACAACGCCGGTACCAGCCTGGTTTACCTCTCGGATTATGCCGGTGCAGCCGTGGCCTATGACACCGCCTTCAGTCTCTATTCACAGATACCCGAAGATTTGCGCCCATGGCGCATGATGTGGTACCAGACCGGTCCTTATTTCGCATATTACTACTCGGCGCGTTACGCTGACGTTATCGGGCTGGCTGACCAGACCCTTGAACGCATGACCGCTGAACCAATCCTCGAGGAAAGCTATTACTGGCGCGGTATGGCCTACCTGGCGCTTGGCGATAGTGAAAGTGCCCTCACTGAGTTCCGCGACAGCCTCAAACACCACCCGGGGTTCGGCCCCAGCCTGGCCGCGCTCGAACAGATGGGGGAAACACCCTGATATTTTCGGCTATACTTGTAATGGTAGATAGAATCCATGATCAAGCTCCTGCACTTCGCCGACGCCCATATTGATATTGCCACCCATGGCAAGCATGACCCTGAAACGGGTCTCCCGATTCGTGTGCTTGACTTTCTTAAAGCATTGGACAGGATCGTTGATACTGCCATTAATGAGAAGGTGGACCTCGCTATTTTCGCCGGTGACGCCTACAAGGACCGCACGCCCTCCCCCACCTTCCAACGCGAATGGGGTCGCCGCATGATGCGCCTGCCAATGGCCGGCATTCCCACCCTACTGCTGGTCGGCAACCACGATATCAGCCCCGCCAGCGGACGCGCCCACACGCTGCAGGAATTTGACACGCTTCAGGTGCCAAAAGTTCGCGTAATGAACAAACCCGAACTGCTCAAACCCGCCGACCTGTGGGGACTGCCACTGCAGGTAATTGCCATCCCCTGGGTGTTCCGCTCCAGCCTTATGGCCGCATTGGAACTCTCACCGGCTGACGGGGATGTTATTAATGACGAGATCGAAAAACGCCTCACCACCATCCTTGAAGCCATGATGAATGAGCTGGATCCTGCCCTGCCCGCAGTGCTGGTGGCGCACGGTTCCGTGCAGGGGGCAGTGTATGGCAATGAGCGTACCGTCATGCTGGGCAAGGACCTGGTACTACCCGGTTCGCTGGTGAAGGACCCACGCCTGGATTACGTAGCCCTGGGGCATATCCACAAACACCAGGACCTCAATCCCGGCGGACACCCGCCTGTGGTTTACCCGGGTTCGATCGAGCGGGTTGATTTTGGCGAAGCCGCTGATGAGAAAGGCTTCATCATCGCGGATGTTGACAAGGGAAAAACCTCTTACAAATTTATTAAGCTCAATGGTCGGGCGTTCTACGATCGCCTGGTAAAGGTTTCACAGAAAGACGGGCTGATGGAAAAACTCCTCGCTGCGCTACCGGCCGAAACGGAGATCACGGACGCCATTGTTAAGCTCACCATCGAATACCCGCGTGAACTGGAAATGTTCATTGACGAACCCGTCCTGCGGGAGAAGTGCTCTCCAGCGCTCGAGTTTCACCTCATCCGCCGTCCGCAGGAAGAAGCCCGCCTGCGCCTGCCGCCAGATCAGACAATCGCCAGCCTTTCGCCGCTGGAGTTGCTTTCCACCTACTGGCAATCGATTCACACCCAACCCAAAGAGATGGATAACCTGCAGTCCATCGCCCTCTCCATCATTCAATCTGTCTCCGGAGCAGATCAGCAGGAAAATCCGGACGGGAACAATTGATGTCCACCACCTTCAGCGAAATCCTTGTTATCTTCATCCTTATCCTGTTCAACGGGTTCTTCTCCATGGCGGAGATCGCCATTGTGGCCTCGCGCAAGGTGCGCCTGGAGCAGCGCGCCAGCGAAGGGGATAAAGGCGCGAGCCGGGCGCTGGATCTTACACATTCCACCAGCAAATTCCTTTCATCAGTGCAGATCGGTATCACCCTGGTGGCCATGCTCACGGGTGCCTTCGGCGGTGCCACCCTGGCGGAAAGGTTGGCCAAAGAACTGGCCAGGGTTCCCTGGTTGGCAAATTCCGCCGCCACACTTTCACTCATCATTGTTGTATTGGTCACCACTTATTTCTCCCTGGTCATCGGCGAACTCATCCCAAAGAAGATAGCGCTCAACAACCCCGAAAAGATTGCCTCGAACGTATCAGGTATTATGAAATTCGTTTTGAAGATAACCTCGCCATTAGCCCGTCTTTTGTCTGCATCCACCGACCTTGGGGTACGCCTGTTGGGCATTAAACCATCAGGCGAACCGCCCATTACCGAAGAGGAGATCAAGGTGCTCATCGACCAGGGCACCCAGGTGGGTATCTTCGGTGAGACTGAACAGGATATGGTAGAGGGGATCTTCAGGCTGAACGACCGTTCGATCAACGCCATCATGACCCCTCGCACTGAAATCGCCTGGTTGGATGCGGACGATAGCATCGACGAGATCCTTAAAATTGTGCTGGAGTCCCCCTATTCCCGCTTCCCTGTGTCCAGGGAATCGCTGGATAACGTGCTGGGAATTCTAAAGTCCAAGGAACTGCTGGAAAAACAGCTCTCGAAAGAACCATATAACATCGTGGACCTGCTCGAAAAACCGCTTTTCATCCCCGAGAACATCCCCGTCATGCGCGTACTTGAAATGGAACGTGAACACGGGGTTCACGAAGCTCTCGTGATCGACGAATACGGCGGTGTGCTTGGTTTCGTTACCCTCTTTGATGTCCTCGAAGCCATTATTGGGGAGCTTCCCAGCCATGATCAGCTATCTGAACCCGAGATCGTGGTACGTGAGGACGGCTCCTATCTGATTGACGGGCTGCTTCCGATTGATGAATTCAAAGAGCTGCTCGACCTTGGTTACCTCCCTGAGGAGGAAAAAGTTGGATTCCAGACCGCGGGTGGGTTTGTGATGAACCACATCGGCTCCATTCCCCAGGCCGGGCAATTCTTCCAGTGGCAGGATCTGCACATTGAAGTGCTGGACATGGATGGTCACCGCATTGATAAGATCCTCATCAGCCGTACCGCCAACCCTGAAACCTCACGAGGAACGGAGGAAGACGCGTGATCCTTGAGCGCCTGCAGATCAGCGGCTTCCTGTCATACAACGAGAAGGTTGAGATCGACTTTTCGGGGTTCACGCTGGCTTGCATATCAGGGGCTAACGGCGCCGGTAAATCCTCGCTGCTCGAAGCCATCACCTGGGTGCTTGTTCGGCGAAGCCCGCCGAAAGGACGACGCCGTCATCAATATGCGCTCAGACACCGCCGAGGTGATCCTCGATTTTGATTATGAATCCGTACACTACCAGGTTCAGCGCAGCAAGAGCCGTGACAAGACCACCCTGCTCGAGTTCCGCCTGCGTAACCCAGCGGGAAACTGGCTGCCGCTCACCGAAGCAACCATGCGCGCCACTGAGGACCTCATCCGGCGTACGCTTCACCTGGATTACGAGACCTTCATCAATGCCTCGTTCTTCCTGCAAGGCAAGGCGGACCAATTCGCCCAGCAGCGTCCCGGAGACCGCAAGCGCATCCTCTCGGGTATCCTCGGATTGGAGTTATGGGAAAGCTATCGCGAGGAAGCTTCGCGCCGCAGGAAGTCACAGGAAACTGAACTCCTGTTGGTCAACAATTATTTGGAAGAGATCGACCACGAATTGCAGCAGGAAGCGGAACGTAAGGAACGCCTCGCCCGCCTTGAGAAGGAAGTGGCATCAAAAAAGGCTCTTTTCGAAGCACGCAAAGCCCTGCTTGACCAGCAGCGCCTGATCGCTGATCGAATTCGATCAGACCAGAGGCAGGTGGAAAAGCAGCGTGCTGAAGTGCAGCGCCTGCGCGCGGAAAATGAACAAAGTATTTATGACCTCAATATCCGCCTGCAAGAGCGCGACCAGCACCAACTGCTGTTGCAGCAGTGAAGCGGAAATCAAGCAAGAAGTTGAAGCCTGGGAAGCCGCGCGCAAAGCTCTCGAGGATTGGGAGGCGGTCGCAGCAAATTTCCGTCAGTACGAATCACAGCGCCAGGAACCACAGCGGTCTATCGACATCGAAGGAACCCGCCTGCAATCAGAAATGGAAGTACTGCAACAGAAGCAGACCGAAATCAGGGTTATCGAGGAAAACCTTCCCGAACTCGCGAAACTTGTAGAGGATTCAGGGAATACGGTCACCGAATGCACGAAAAAGCTGGCGGTTCGAGCGGACCATGAAAAGGATTTACACGCCCTCCAGGACGAAAAGGCACGCGCCCGGGCGGAGAATACCCGTTTGAAAACCGAGATGGATGAGATTGTGGACCACCGCGCCCACCTGGAGGAGATCAGCGGGGCGACCTGCCCCACCTGCGAAAAGCCGCTTTCACTCGACGAACGACAACGCCTGGTGGATGAAATTAACGCCCGCGGCAAGGAAAAGGGGGATGCCTACCGCGAAAACCAGAAACTTATGGAACAGTGCGATATCCGCTACCGCGAACTGGAGACCGCGCTCAATGACCTGCAGCGTGTTGAAGCTGAACTGAAATTGCAGCAGCGCATCTTCGACGCGAAATCTGAGGAACTACGAAAGAACCAGCAGGACGTGAAGAACTGGCAGGAGAAGGGCGCTGTGCGCCTGGCCGAACTTGCCAGGATACTTAAATCCATGTCCTTCGCGCCTGAAGCACGCGAGGAACTGGCTGCGATCGATGCCCAATTGAAGAAACTTGGATATGACGCCGCCGCCCACGAGAGCGCCCGCCGATTGGAACTCGAAGGCCGCGCCAGCCAGGATAAGAGACTGCAGCTCGAGCAGGCGAAATCGGCCCTCGTACCACTCGAACGCGAGATTAACAGCCTTAAGAAATCAACCGAAAACAACCAGAAACACCTCACCACCCTGATCGACGAGCTGAAACTGGCCGAGGAAAAACTGGAGATCGAATCCGCCAGCCTTCCCGACATCAGCCGGCTGGAAACCGAATATTACGAAACCCAGGAACAGATGAACCAGGCGATCAGCGATCTCGGTTACACGCGCAACCAGGTGGAGGTGCTTGATAAGCAGCGTGAACAGAAAGTCATCAGGCTTGAGGAGAAAGACCAGCTCAACGCCAGGATCTCCGACTTGAAAACGCTTGAACGCGCCTTTGGCAAGGACGGGATCCCTGCCCTGCTCATCGAACAGGCGCTGCCGGATATTCAGAACCACGCCAATGAGATCCTTGACAGGCTCAGTTCTGGGAGTATGTCGATAAGCTTTGAAACCCAGCGTGAATTCAAGGACAAGAAACGGGAAGACCGCCGGGAGACCCTTGATATCCTCATCCGCGATTCAGCCGGCGAACGTGCCTACGAACTTTTCTCCGGCGGTGAAGCCTTCCGTGTGAATTTCGCCATCCGCCTGGCACTAAGCCGTGTGCTGGCGCACCGCGCTGGTGCGCGCTTGCAGACCCTTGTCATTGACGAGGGCTTTGGCAGCCAGGACGCCGACGGTCGTCAGCGGCTGGTGGAAGCCATAAACCTGGTGAGCTCGGAATTCGCCAGGATACTGATCATCACCCACCTCGAAGAGTTGAAGGATGTATTTCCGGCGCGCATCGAGGTAACCAAAACCCCCGCGGGTTCTGAGGTTCAGGTGGTGGTGGCATGAACATGATCCATGCGCGGGTCGGATTGCAGCAGCGCATATTGCCTGAATACCGCGCCGAGTTCTTCGATACCCTTGCGACCGCCTGCCTGCAGGGGTTGAGTGTTTTCGCCGCTGACCCCTGCCGCGACGAGGCAGTTGAGACGGCAAGGAACCTGTCAATTGCCAATTACACCCGCGGACGAAACCTTCATTTCTTCAGCGGGAGAGCCTATTTTTACTGGCAGGCGGGCATCCTGCGCTGGCTGCGCTGCTGGCAGCCCCAGGCGCTCATTGTGGAGATAAATCCTCGCAACCGCTCCAATCCGCTGGCTATTCGCTGGATGAAGACCCGCGGCAGACCGGTCATCGGTTGGGGATTGGGGATTCCCGGCAGCGGCATTTTCTCCGCCCTCCTTCACCGCTCCCTGTTGCGCTCTTTCGACGCGGTCATCGCTTATTCCAATACCGCTGCCCGGCAGTACATTGATGCGGGTGTGGACCCTGCGCGCATATTTATTGCTGCCAATGCCGTCAGCCGCCGTCCCGATAGCGCTGCCATAATCCGACCACCAGCCTACCACGATGATACGCCTGAATTGTTATTCGTTGGCCGCCTGCAACCGCGCAAGCGGGTCGACACCCTGCTGCGCGCCCTGGCTTCCATGCCACCGGAGAAACAGCCCCATCTCGTCATCGTTGGGGATGGACCCGACCGCGGACGCCTGGAAAGGCTCTCCTGGGAGATCTATCCGCGAGCCGTGTTTGCCGGTGCAAAACACGGGGCAGAACTGGAACCCTATTTTAAAACCGCCGACCTTTTCATCCTACCCGGTACAGGAGGGCTGGCGGTGCAGCAGGCAATGGCACACTCACTGCCCGTTATTGTTGGCCAGGCCGATGGCACCCAAAGCGAACTGGTGCGCGACGAGAACGGCTGGATACTGCCGGATGACAACCCGCAGACGCTCGCCGGGATAATCGAAGAAGCCCTTTCTAACCTGCCGCGATTGCGGCAGAAAGGGTTGGCCTCCTACCGCATCGTCTCGGAAGAGATCAACCTGGAAGCCATGGTAAAGACATTCACCATGGCGGTTGAATCTGTTCTCTAACAGGCTCAGTGGAGGAAAAGATGAAAATATTGATCATAGCTGATGGACGCAGTCCCATCACCCGCCGCTGGATCCGCATGCTGCAACCGCTTGAGCATACCATTGACCTGATATCCACCTACCCCTGCCAGCCTATCGAGGGTGTCAATGAGACCATCATCTTCCCGGTGGCATTCGCCAACCTCTCCGGCAGCCAGGCTGGCGGAGGCACAAATAAACCAGGCAGGAGGATGGTCTCCCGCTACCGCGGTCTTGCCGCAACCATGCGTCACTGGCTGGGACCACTTACCATCACCCGGCTGGAAAAGGATTACCTGGCGCTGCTCGAACGCCTCGAACCTGACCTGGTTCACGCGCTGCGCATTCCGTACGAAGGCATGCTTGCCAGCCGTACCCCCGCCGAGATTCCCCTCGTCATCTCCACCTGGGGGAATGACTTCACTTATCACGCCATCTCGAACGGAGTGATGGGCAGCGCCACCCGCCGCACCCTGCTGCGCGCTGATGGCTTGATGGCAGATACCACCCGCGACCTGCGTATTGCGCGCACCTGGTCATTCAACCCTGCCAAGCCGGCCATCTCACTGCCGGGTAACGGCGGTATCGACCTGGAGGAAATGGAAAGTACCACGCGCGGTATTGGCCTGGCAGTGCCCTGGCACGTGATCAACCCGCGCGGCTTTCGCAGCGGTTCGGTGCGTAACGATACTTTCTTTAAATCCATCCCGCATATTCTCAGCCTGCACCCGGAAGTTCAGTTTATCTGTCCATGGATGGCAGGGCAGGCAGAAGCCCTGCGCTGGGTGAACAAACTCAGGATCTTTGACAACGTCTCGCTGCTGCCGATGATCTCACAGGCGGAATTGTGGCGCGAGTTCGCCCGCTCGATGGTATCTGTGTCCGTCAGTGAACACGACGGTACGCCCAACTCGCTGCTCGAAGCCATGGCCATCGGCTGCCTGCCGGTCTGCGGGGATATCGAGTCCATCCGCGAGTGGATCAGTAACGGCGAGAATGGTATCCTCGTCGATCCCACCGATCCATATGCGCTGGCCGAGGCAGTGCAGCGCGGCATCGTGGATGAGAATTTCCGCCGCGCCGCCGCGGAACGCAACCTGGAGATCATTCGCGCCCGCGCAGAAGTCTCAGCCGTAAGGCAGCAGGTGGTCGAGTTTTACAGCCGCATGACCGGTTACGCGATTTAAAAAGCGTTTCAAATTTCCCTGTGTGCGTTATGTGATGCCACAAATCTTTAAGAATCAAGGTTAAAAACATAATCCGGGTTTCCACAAATAGAAACCCGGATATTTATTCGAATCCGATAAATCCTATTGGATCGTCCCCTCCTGTTTATAGCGCAGGAACAACTGCCCCCAAGCTCGTGCTCTCGCACCACTCCTCGAACACGTGCTTTTCCTTCAACGGCCAGTGAACATAGTCATGGTAAACCTCAGAGAACGCGATGGGAATGATCACCAGCGGGGTATGGGTCACCAGTTTTTGCAGGACTTTTGTCGGTCCGTACCAGGTGAGCCAGCCCATGAACTGGTGCAGGTTGTGCCCCACCTTGAAATGCCAGTTCTCTCCGGAAATATCATCTCCCACCAGTTCGATCTCACGCGGGTCACCCACCCCCAACCCCTGGGTATGACCGAGGTTGATGTACTTGATGCTCATCGGGTCGAATCCCATCAATTTGGCCGCGACAGCGTCGATCGCCACCTGATCCTCTGAGGCCAGGATGATGTTTTTCACCTCCGGCTTCATCACCCGCGGACCCGTGCCGTTACCGGCGGTTGTACCGTCCATCACCGCGAACAGACCGGAGTGTATCTCCTTTTGGATGGCCAGCAGGTCAATGATCGTCTCGTGGATGTAGGAATGGGTGTAGTGCCGGTGCTTGGTGAGCAGCCCGCCAAAGGCGTTCTTGATAGCGCCCGTGGTGGTGGTGTAGATGTGGCATTTCGTTGTCGGCAGGTGGATGATGTTCTTGCCAACAAAGTAATCCGGGATGTAAATGCCCTCCGGGTAGATGTGGTCGAGGGCGTTCATCTTCGCCTTCGGCTTGTATGCAACCCAGTTCATGTCTTCTTCTTTGAAGTTGTACAGCACCGGGATGTTGTAGTGCTTGAAGATGGGAACGTATCCGTTGAGGTCCTCGCCCTTGAAGGCGTTCGTCACCACGGTCTGGTTCTGCACGCAAGTGATGTCGTTGTAGCCGTTCTGCCTTAGCGCAAGGATAGTGCCTTCGAGTTGCCACGGCGTGGTGTTGGCGCTGGGCATCGGGAAGTGCCAGGAGATATTGTCCTTCAGGATGGTGGTGGCACCCGGGTCCAGCGCGTTACGACCGTCCGCCAGTTCGAACAGGCGTACGTAATCATCCAGAACGGTCTCGGGGGTTGTCTTGATCACTGCAACTTTTGATTTCATATGGGTTTCCTGGTCCTCTTATCTACCGGTTGTTTCCTGAATTATACCAAACCAAAACTGTGAGATGAACGGACCGCCATCACATTCAGGTCGGCTATTGGTGCGGTTTGGTCTATAATTCCGCTTAACCGAATGAAAATGAACTCGCCTGTTAGAAAAAATAAGAAAAACAGCGGAAACCACGCCCTCATTCTGCTGACCCTCACTCTTTTTGTGTTGTTGTCGTGCAATTTTCCCATCCGGGACATCACTTCCATTGTTCGGCCTTATAAAACCCTGGATCCGGCTATCTTCGAGACTCGCCCCTCAGTCACGCCCTCAACCACGGAACCGGGAGAGATGGTCACTAACACCCTCGTGCCCCCTCCGCTGGTGGCGGATACACTCTATCACGTCTACCCAGTCCGCTCAGGCGACACGCTGAACGTGGTTGCCAGCCATTTTGGCGTCTCTCCCGCAGCGATAACGTCAGTGGAACCGATGTCATCTGAGGGCATCCTCACGCCAGGCCAGTACCTGGTCATCCCCAAAAATGCGGATAACCAGGAGTTACGTGAGGTCATCCTGCCAGACAGCGCGGTTATTGATTCGCCCTGCGCAACGGATTTTGACGTAAATGCCTTCGTGAACGAAGCTGGCGGATACCTGAGCACCTTCAGCCAACTGGTGGCTGGCGTGCGCATCAGCGGGGCTGAGGTCGTGCAGCGCGTTGCCGATAACCAGTCGGTCAACCCGCGCCTGCTGCTGGCCATCGTGGAGTACCGCTCCGGGATCGTTTACGGAAATAACCAGCCCTCCGATATCTACCACCCGCTGGATATCAATAATGAGTTCTTCCAAGGCCTTTACCAGGAGCTCTCGCTCGCTGCGCGCATGATCAACACCGGCTACTATGCCTGGCGTTACGGAGAGATGACCACGATCACGTTCAACGACCAGCTTTCGCAGCGCATCGCCCCCAACCTGAACGCTGGTTCGGCTGGCATGATGTACCTGTTCTCCCAGCTTTACCCCTCCACCGAGTGGGAGGCGAGCTTGTTCGGCGCCGGCGGCTTCATGGAGCTTTACCTTGCCATGTTCCCTGACCCCATGTTATGCGCAGCCCAGGTTGAACCTCTGCTAACCAATTTCGTGACCGCACCGCAGCTGGAACTGCCGTTCGCCGCAGGGGAGGTTTGGGCATTCACCGCCGGACCGCATTACAACTGGGTTGAAGGCACTCCCCTTGGCGCGCTTGACTTCGCCCCTAACATTAAGGACTCCGGGTGTATCGTCTCACCGCTCATGGCAAGGGCATCCGCGCCCGGCGTTGTGACCCGCGCCGATAATAGTGTTGTGATGCTGACACTGGAGGATGAAAGCGGTTCGCCTACCGGCTGGGAGGTGATGTACATGCACATCGCCGCCCGTGACAGCGTCACGGTGGGAACGCGCGTGGAGATAAACGACCCCGTCGGGCACCCCTCGTGCGAAGGCGGCTCCTCCACCGGCTCACACGTGCACATCACCCGCAAATACAAGGGGGAATGGATTGGCGCTAAAGAACTTTTCCCGTTCGTGTTGAGCAGCTGGACAGTTGTTCCCGGCGAGAAGGTCTACCTGGGCAAGCTGGTGAAGGATAACCGTGTAGTCATCGCCCGCCAGGGCGGCAGCGAGGAATCCCTCATCTCCCGATAGTGAGAAACAACGTAGGGGTTGGTTCCAAACCAATCCCTTTTCATTATTTTCCGGGCGAGTTTAGAACCCGCCCGTACGTTAAGGTCTTTTTTACCGGCACGGTGAAAATAAAAATGGCTCTGTAATCAGAGCCATTCATCGTGCATAGCAAAATTGCCGCCTAATCGGCTGCGCGTTTGCCGAGTTGGTGATCGAGCTGGTACAACCCGCCCACGCTGGCTTCCAGTTTTTCCACCATCGCCAGGATGGTAGAGGCATTTTTCTCTTCCTCGACCTGCTCGCTGATAAACCACTGCAGGAAGATCTGGCTGGCGACATCATTGGCCTCAACCGCTTTGGCGTAGATGCCGTTGATGAGCGCAGTCACCTTCTGTTCGTGTTCGTACACTTTGGTAAATATGTCTTTCACACCCTTGAATTCCACGGGCGGCTGCTCGATAGCTTTCAGGCTGACCTTCTGCCCACGGTCAAGCAAATATCCGTAGAACTTCATCGCGTGTTCCTGCTCTTCTACCGCCTGCATTTTTAACCAGGTGGCAAAACCGGGCAGGTTCTCTGCTTCGCAGTAAGCAGACATTGACAGGTAAAAATATGCTGAATACAGTTCGTGCTTGATCTGGTCGTTGATGACTTCATATACTTTTGCGTTCATAGGATTGCCTCTCTTATTTTTTATATTTTTATCACATAATTAACAATAACACATGTCTGTATGAAAAACATTAATATTCACAGTTCTTGTACAAACATACGATTGATCATGATTCAGTGGTCACACTGGCACAAAAAATCTGCGATAATAATGATATGGACATGATAAAAGAAAGATTGAGAGGGATCGCGCTGGGGGCCGCGGTGGGAGATGCGCTGGGCATGCCGCTGGAGTTCTTTCCGCCGCGCAATATCTACGACCTCGAGACCGAGATGGTCGCCGGACCACTGCCCGCGGGAACCTTCACCGATGATACCGAAATGGCGCTTGCCCTGGCGGAATCCCTGCTGGCACACACACCGCTGCACGGCGCTGACCTGGCGCAGCGCTTCACCGACTGGTACCACGCCAGCCCGCCGGATATCGGCATACACACCAGCCATGTGCTCGGCCTCATCGCCGCTGGCACACCCTGGCAGGATGCCGCGGCCATCGTTCAGTCAGGCCATCCCGAATCCGCCAGCAACGGCTCGCTCATGCGCTGCTGGCCGGTCTCAGTCGCCTACTGGAAAGATCCTGACCTGCTTCTCAGCGAATCGTTGTTGCAGTCAGCCATCACCCACACCCATTCTGACTGTGTCAACGCCTGCCGGTTCTTCAACACGTTGCTGCATCTGCTGGTTAACCGGACTGACGACATCCCGGTTGACGCCGCACTTCGCGAGGCCATCGCCCAGGCTTCCGACCTGGTAAAGCTTGGAGAGGAATTACAGTCTGCTTGTTGAACTGGCACCCGTGCGCACGCGCGAAGCGCTTGCCAACACGGGTTGGGTAAGGCACACGCTTGAAAGCGCTTTATGGGCGGTATTAACCACACATTCCTTTGAAGAAGCGTTGGTGCAGGCGGTCAACCTGGGTAACGACGCCGATACCACGGGTAGTGTCACCGGGGCGCTGGCTGGCGCGCTTTACGGCGCGGAGGCCATCCCGCGGCGCTGGTTGAAAAAACTGCGCGGCGAATACCCTATCAGGTCCGGTAAAGTATGGGCCGCCAGCGATCTGACCCAACTGGCAGACAGCCTTTCAGGAACTGCATAAGAATTTCAAACCCGGCCCGTCTTTCTCTTTGACGCCTTCACTGACCTTTGCTATACTTAACTTCGCCCCGCACCTATCCCGCGGGAAATAAACGACCCCAAACAGGAGGCAATTTTCACATGGCTTCAGACCAATCATTCAAACTGACCTACGCAACCATGTTCAACCCGCCCGAGGAACTGCACACCCGCTATGAAGCGGCACTCGCCAAAGTCAGATCGGAACTCGGCAGGGACCACGGCATGTTGATCAATGGTAAAGAAGTGTTTGCTGATGAAAAGTTTGAGAACCGCTCCCCCGCGAACACTGACGTGGTCCTCGGAACCTTCCAGAAAGGCAACGCCGAGCACGCCAAGGCCGCCCTCGCCGCCGCGCGCAAGGCCGCCCGGGGATGGGCGCACACCCCGTGGCAGGAGAGGGTAGCCCTGCTGCGCAAGGCCGCCGCAATCATGGACCGCCGCACCTTCGAGATGGGCGTTGTCCTTTCTCTTGAGGTGGGTAAGAACCGCATGGAAGGGCTGGGCGATGTTGCCGAGACCGCTGACCTGATACGTTACGCCTGTGACCGCATGGATGCCAATGATGGTTTTGTCGCCCCCATGGGCCGCGACCCGCTCACCGGGTATGAAAGCAGGAACACATCGGTCTTAAAGCCATATGGCGTTTGGCTGGTCATCAGTCCCTTCAACTTCCCTGGTGCCCTCACCGGCGGACCATCAGGCTCTGCCCTGGTCGCCGGCAATACGCTGGTGATGAAACCAGCCACTGATACCCCCTGGACTGCCCGCTTGATCGCCGAATGCTTGCAGGAAGCCGGTCTCCCTGAAGGCGTGTTCAACTATGTCACCGGCCCCGGCTCAACGCTCGGGCAGGCGCTCATCGAGAGCCCCGAGGTTGACGGTATCACCTTCACTGGTTCCTACGACGTCGGTATGAAAATCTTCCGCGACTTCGCCCAGGGACGCTACGTGCGCCCCGCCATCCTTGAGCTCGGCGGTAAGAACCCCGCCATTGTCACAAAGAACGCTGACATCGAAGCCGCTGCCATCGGCATTGTGCGCTCCGCTTTCGGCTTGCAGGGACAGAAGTGCTCCGCCAACTCCCGTGTGCTCATCGAGACCCCGGTCTACGATCAACTGGTCGCCCGCCTGCTGGAATTAACCAACAAGCTCACCATTGGCGACCCCACCGACCGCGCCAATTATCTCGGTCCGGTGGTCAACAAGGGCAGCTACCGCGATTACCAGGACTTCGTGGGCGAGTTACAAGCAGCCGGCAAAATCCTCACCGGCGGCAAGGTCCTCACCGATGGCCACTTCGCCAAAGGTTATTTCTGCGCGCCCACCCTGGCTGAACTGCCATACGATCACCGCTTGTGGAAACACGAGATGTTTGTACCCATCACCACCGTTGGCAAATTCGACGACCTTGAAACCGCCATGAAGATTGCCAACGATGTGGACTACGGTCTGACCGCCGGGTTCTACGGCTCCGAAGAGGAAGCCGCCTGGTTCTTCAACAATATTGAAGCCGGCGTGACCTACGCCAACCGCCCGATGGGCGCAACCACCGGTGCCTGGCCCGGCTTCCAGCCATTTGGCGGCTGGAAAGGTTCCGGCTCCAGCGGCAAGAACGCCGGCGGGCTGCATTACCTGCAAATCTACATGCACGAACAGATCCAGTGCCTGGTACGTAAAGCCTGAAAGCTGACATGTCAAAGATCTGCTCGTTATCCGAGGCAATTGCCAGCCACGTTCAAGATGGAGATACGGTATTCTGCGCCGGATTCACCCATCTCATCCCTTTTGCCGCCGGTCACGAGATCATCCGCCAGGGTAAGAAAAATCTTACCCTGGCACGGGCAACCCCTGACCTGATCTACGACCAGATGGTGGCTGCCGGCTGCGCGAAAAAGCTCATCTTTTCATATATCGGTAACCCGGGTGTGGGCTCACTGCGCATCGTGCGCGAAGAACTTGAAGCCGGCCGTCTTGAATGGGAGGAGTATTCCCACTTCGGTATGATCTCCCGCCTGCAGGCGGGTGCCGCGGGGCTGCCCTTCATGCCGATGAATCAGACCGCCGCCCCCGACCTGGAACGGAACAACCCGAACATTCGCCGCGTCAAAGATCCCGTACTCCGGTCGCGATGTGATCACCGTACCCGCGCTCAACCCCGATGTGGGCATCATCCACGTGCAGCGCGCCGATAAGCACGGTAACGCCCAGGTGTGGGGCATACTGGGCGAACAGAAGGAAGCCGCTTTCGCCTCTCGAAACGTGATCATCACCGCGGAGGAGATCGTGGAGGAGGACGTCATCCGTTCTGACCCCAACCGCACCCTCATCCCCGGTCTGATCGTGAAGGCGGTGTGCCACGTGCCGCACTGCGCCCATCCCTCCTACACCCAGGGTTATTATGACCGTGATAACGTGTTCTACCTCAACTGGGACAAAATCAGCGAAGACCGCGCCGCGGTGAGTGCCTGGCTGGATGAGTGGGTCTTTAGCGTGAGCGGTGCCGATGAATACTGGCAGAAACTGGGACCTGAAACACACGCCCGCCTGGCCGTGAAACCCCGCTTCGCCGCTCCCGTTAACTATGGTGATTACTAGGATCAGGGGTTAATGCATGAGTGAACTTACTTATACAGCATCAGAATTGATGTGCATCAACGCTGCCCGCCTGCTGCGCGATGGCGATGTGGTCTTTGTGGGAGTCGGGTTGCCCAACCTGGCGTGCAACCTCGCGCGTCGCACCCACGCGCCAAACCTGCAATTGATCTATGAAGCCGGCGTGATCGGTGCCCGCCCCTCCCGCCTGCCCCTCTCGATCGGCGACCCCACCCTGGTGAGCGGTGCCGCATCGGTTTGCGGCATGTTCGATATCTTCTCCCAGTACCTGCAGCGCGGCAATATCGATGTCGGGTTCCTGGGCGGCGCGCAGATCGATCGCTTTGGCAATATCAATGCCACCGTTATCGGTGACAACTACCTGCAACCAAAGGTTCGCCTGCCAGGTTCCGGCGGCTCACAGGAGATCGCCGGCTGGGCGAACCGCTGTTACATCATGACCCCGCACCAGAAACGCCGTTTTCCTGAAAAAGTGGATTTCATCACCTCGGCCGGGTTCCTTGGCGGTCGGGCGGAACGCGAAGCCACCGGTGCCAGGGGTGGCGGTCCGCTGGTGGTTGTGACCAACCTGGGACTGCTCGAACCGGATGAGAACGGTGAGCTCATTCTCACTGCGCTGCATCCCGGATGCACCTACGAACAGGTGAAGGAGAACACCGGTTGGCAGGTCCTTGCCGCGGATGAGGTGCGCATTACCGCGAAGCCGCTCGAATCTGAATTGAAGCTGCTGCGCGAAGAACTGGACCCTGGCGGCATTTACCTGAAAGGCTCATAACAGGATCAACCATGGCATCATCCCAGAACATCGAGGTTCTCACCACGGTTCCATTCCCTGAAGAGGTGATGGAACAACTGCGCAACCTTTCTCCGCGCATCAAGGTTACCCTTAACCCCGCCAGCAAGGTGGAGGAGATACCGCGTGAGATTTGGCAGCGCACCGAGGTGCTGTACACGGATATCCTGCTGCCTGACCTCGAACTTGTCCCCAATCTCAAGTGGGTCCAGTTCCACTACGCCGGTATTGACTTCATCCAGGGGTCGGATCTGCTCGCCCGTAAGGAATTGAAGTTCACCTCCATGAGCGGCGCGTCAGCCATCCAGGAGGGAGAGTACATCCTGATGATGCTGCTGGCGCTTGGGCACCAGATGCGCGGCTTAATGAAGAACCAGGAGAAGGCGGCGTGGCCGGCGGACAGGTGGGAAAAATTCTCCCCCAGAGAGTTACACAATTCTACTGTGGGGCTGGTCGGCTACGGCAGCATCGCCCGCGAAGTGGCCCGCCTGCTGCAGCCCTTCAATGTGACCGTTCTCGCCGCCAAACGCGAGGCCATGCATCCCGAAGACACCGGTTACACGGTCGAGGGGCACGGCGACCCGGATGGCAACTATTTTCACCGCCTCTATCCCATAGAAGCCTTAGGATCAATGTTAAAGGAATGTGATTACGTGGTCGTGACCCTTCCGTTGACACCGCAAACGCGCGACATTATCGGAGAAGAGGAATTCAAGATCATGAAGAACAGCGCGTATCTTGTGCACGTGTCGCGCGGCGGCATTGTCAATGAGAATGCGCTGTTACAGGCGCTGACAGAAAAACGCATCGCTGGCGCTGCGGTGGACGTCTTCAACACAGAACCGCTCCCTCCCGAACATCCTCTCTGGAAAGCGCCGCGCTTGATCATCACCCCGCATGTTTCAGGTTTCAGCCAGGCATACAAGGAACGAGCAGGTGTGATGTTCGCTGAAAACCTCAAACGCTACTTGCGCGCGGAACCGCTGATGAACGAGTATTCTGTTGAACGTCACTATTAACAGCCGGGTGGGTTATTACTGATTGAAGATGGATAATAGAAAGAACACAATGAAGGGGATTCAATAAATGTTCCCCGCCTCCGGTTCCCTGAAGGCGGTATTTTTTGACCTTGGGTTCACGCTGATCAACTTTAAGGGTGATTACCAGCGCGTCACCAACGATTCCTACCGCTCGCTGGCGCTTGCTTTAACGCGCTCGGGTTACCCTGTGGATACCGCCGCATTCTCAGAACGGTTCACCGCGGTGCTTTCTGAATATTACCAATCGCGGGATGCGGACCTCATTGAACGGCCGGTTGAGCTGTATCTCGCACGTGTATTGAATTCTCTTGGTCATCCTGATCCCTCAGAAGAGGTCACCCGCAGCGCGCTGGCTGAGATGTACCGCACGACTGAATCTCACTGGCAGCTAGAGCCCGATGCCCGCGCCGTGCTGGAGCAGCTACAGCAGGATGGATACCGGCTGGGGCTCATCAGCAACGCCGCCAACGCCGATAACGCCAACCGTCTCATTGACCGCTTTGTCCTGCGCCCATTTTTTGAGTTCATCCTGATCTCTGCTGTGGAGAAGATCCGCAAACCCGCCAGCCGGATCTATAACCGGGCACTATCAATGATGGAACTCCCGCCATCCAGCGCTGTGATGGTAGGTGACACACTGACCGCCGATATCTCTCGGCGCGCAGCACGCCGGTTTGCGCGCCGTGTGGATCACAACCCGCGCGGACCACCCGGAGAACACAAGAGTCAGCAGCAGAGTCACGCCTGATGCTGTCATCCATCACCTTTCCGAACTACCTTCAGTGCTGCAGCAATTGCAGTAAAACCTCACCTTTTCAACGACGCGAAAACCCGCAACGTAAACTGGTTACCAGGTGCCTGCATGCTCATTCTCCCGCAGTCCCTGTGCTACAATACAGCCAGGAGAACACGACCATGGAACGAACCGTCCCCAAGAGTGCCACTGACGAGATCGACCTCTACCTGAGGACGATCTATTCATTGCTCCGCTCGACCACAGAAGTGCAGATCCGGACGCTCGAGGAAGTACACGCCGGCATGAATTCATCGCTGCACCCGGACGCGCGCAAGGTAACCCCCGACACCTCGGCATTTATCTACGCCAGCCTGCGACTGCCGGCTTGCATCACGGATGTCCGCTCCATCGTGCTCGGCCAGAGCGCGCCGTTGTTTGCGCGTCACGGCTACCCGGATGTGGAAACATGGCAACCGGTCACGGCCAGGGCGCGGCGGCGTTCCACCTATTTTGATGGTAAAAACACCCTCGCTGTGTTCATCGCCAGCCGTTCGGATATTGAGGACATCGTACCGACCCTCACCGCCTTCCAGATCGAATGGAATAAGATGCACCAGCTGCTGCATGATTGGAAGCAATCTTCGTGGGAGGAAATCAGCCTGGAAGGCAGCCCTTCGTTTTTTGAACTCAACCGGATACTTGGCATCGACCGGGAGGACCTGCTGCGCCTGGTTTCCGTCTGGGGAAGCGAATTCACCGCCATCCTAAAAAAGATTGCCGATCACCGTTGTTCTTTCGGCATCCGGCTGCTGAGCGGATCGTTAAGTGAATACTGGCGCGCCACCCGCTTGTGGTGGCACAATGTTGAGCATAATGTGCCGGTGCTCGCGGACCGGCCAGTGTACTTTATCTCCAGCAACACGCACAGCATCCCCAACCTCCTCAGCGGTTACGCGCTGACCCGCAGAAAAGAGATCCTGGACTTTCTTAAGGATAATGGCAACCAGGAACTGCTGGCAGAGTGGCAGGAACTCCAGGAATGCGGGGGTTGCGCTTCGACGGAAAACTTCCTGTATTACGCGCTCAAGAAGTACCAGCAGACCGCGGAAGGCGCTGCGGATATCGCGGAGATGACCCGCGACGAACAAGACCACGGCATCATCCGCGTGCCAGCTGTCCATTCCTTTGATATTGAAGCCCAGGTGATGGAGCTCTCGCAGCTCGATCCCCACCGCTTCGACCCGCGCCTCCTGCCTGATAACAACCGCAGCGCCTTCCTGCAAAAGAGCAACGCGCTCATCGTAAACATTGATTATCCGCTCGGGCTGGGTGCTTACAACGTTCTCATCAAGATCGCCGAACACATCTCCGAGTTACTGGGTGTTTACATCATGGGCAAGGCTGCCACCCTCAACGGTGTAAGGGGGGATATCATGATCCCCGACGTGGTGCAGGATGAGCATTCGCAGAATACCTACATCTTCCAGAACACTTTCACCGCGCCTGACGTGACCCCCTACCTGGTCTACGGCACCGTGCTCGACAACCAGAAAGCGCTCACCGTTCCCGGCACCTTCCTGCAGAACGCCAACATGATGGACGTGATGTACCGCGAAGGCTACACCGACATAGAAATGGAAGCCGGACCGTACCTCTCCGCCGTCTACGAGATGACCCGCCCCAAGCGCCACCCGGTGAACGAGATCGTGAACCTGCAGGGTGCCAGCTTCGACATTGGTATCCTGCATTATGCCTCTGACACCCCCCTGAGCAAGGGCAGGAACCTGGGCGCGGGGGCGCTCTCCTACCGCGGCATGGACTCCACCTACGCCGCCTCGGTAGCCATCCTCAGGCGGATATTCCAACTGGAGGAGAAGCGCCTGGGATAGGATACCCCGGCAGTTCTTTAATCAGCGTGCGCTCGATAATTCCATGAACCCGCAAAGCCTTTGCGGTATAATCGAACTACGGAGGCTTCATGGAAATTACCTGGTACGGACATTCCTGTTTTCGCTTAACAGAACGCAGCATGGCAACCGTGGTCACCGACCCCTACGACAGCAAACAAGTCGGGTATGAGCCTCTAAAGGTCAAGGGCGATGTCATCACCATCAGCCACAATACGCCCGGGCATAACTTCACCAGCGCGGTCAAAGGCAATACCCACATCATCGACGGACCCGGAGAATTCGAGATCGGCGGTGTGTTCATCACCGGCATCCAGACCAACGGTCACACCCGCAAGACCGATGGCGAACTGCGCAACACCATGTACCTCTTTGATTACAACGGCATCAACGTTCTCCACCTGGGAGATGTTAACCGCGTTCCCAATCAGACCGAAGTGGAGGCCATCGGCCCGGTTCACGTGGCGCTCGTGCCCGTGGGAGCCGGCGGCAGCCTGACAGCCATTATGGCCACCGAGGTCATCAGCCTGCTGGAACCGAACATCGTCATTCCCATGCATTACGCCACCCCGCATTCCGCCGCCACCCCGTTGCAAACTTGAACCGTTATCCAGGTTCCTCAAGGAAATGGGTCTGGGAAATGTTGAAACCATCCCTTCATTGAAGGTTCCAAGCATCAGCTCACTGCCGGATGAAACCCGGGTGGTGGTGCTCGAGTACCAGAAGAATAACCAGTAACTCATGGAAGAACAACAACCCGTAAAATTGATCATGTCCTGGGATATCACGCCTGAGCACGAACAGGATTATTTTGAGTTCGTCATCCGCGAATATATTCCCGGCATCCAGCGCCTGGGTTGTGAACTATCGGATGCATGGGCGACAGTCTACGGCACCAAAGCCCCAGATCATGGTGGGGCTGGTGATTGCCAGCGCCCGCAAAGCGCGCCAGGTGCTGCTCTCAGAGGAATGGCTCACCCTCAACAACCGTCTGCAGGACTTCATTCAAAATTACGCAATGAAAATGGTGTACGCGCGCAGCAGTTTTCAAATTTGATCCTCCCGATGAAAGAAGAATTTTCACCTCTTCTGATCAACTGGTATCAACACAATGCCCGCAGCCTTCCATGGCGCGGGCATTCTGATCCTTACGCCATCTGGGTCTCCGAGATCATGCTGCAGCAGACCAGGGTGGATACGGTAATTCCCTACTTCCAGCGCTGGATGCGCTCCTTCCCGGATATCCGCTCACTCGCCGCCGCCAGCGAGGACGAGGTACTGAAAGCCTGGGAAGGGTTGGGATATTACGCGCGCGCCCGTGCCATGCACCGGGCAGCCCGCCTGCTGCAGCAAGAGTATGGCGGTCAACTTCCCGCGGATTTTGATGAGCTGCTCAAACTGCCGGGGATCGGCTCCTACACAGCGGCGGCGATCGCTTCCATCGCTTTCGGGTTGGATCACGCCGTGGTGGACGGCAACGTGAAGCGCGTCCTCGCTCGCGTTCTTCCTTACACCCGGGCGGTTAACACCCCGGCAGCGCAAAAGGAATTGCAACAGGTTGCTCTGTCCCTGCTGCCCCCCGGTGAGGCCGGCGATCACAACCAGGCAGTGATGGAACTGGGCGCGCTGGTCTGCCTGCCGCGCAATCCACGCTGCACCGATTGCCCGCTGACGGGAATCTGCGCCGCCTTCAAGGAAAACCGCCAGTCAGACCTGCCTGTGATGAAGGAAAAAGCCCCCATTCCCCACATGGTCGTCACCGCCGGCATCCTGCGCCGAAACGGCTTGGTGCTCATCGCCAAGCGCCCGTCAAGCGGTCTGCTGGGCGGCCTGTGGGAATTCCCCGGCGGTAAAGTGGAGGATGGGGAAACCCACGCCGCAGCCCTTGCCCGTGAACTGCAGGAGGAATTGGGCATCCACGCAGACGTTGGAGAGCAGTTAGGCACGTACCACCATGCTTACACTCACTTCAGGGTGACGCTCCATGCCTACCATGTCTCCGCTCCGGAGCTCGAAATCAAACCCCTCCAGCCCAGCGAGGTGCGCTGGGTCAGCATCACCGAACTGGAAGACTACCCCATGGGCAAGATCGACCGCATGATCTCGCGCGACCTGCTCAAGGAGAGATTAGCAAATGACGGATGATTACGCCTTGGAACGCGACCGAATGGTGACCTGGCAGATCGAGAAACGAGGCGTCACCAACCCCGCCGTGCTGCGCGCCATGCGCACGGTGCCGCGTCATCTCTTCGTCAGCCCTGAAATGCAGGAACACGCCTACGCTGACTACCCGCTGCCAATTGCAAGCGGACAGACCATCTCACAGCCTTACATCGTCGCGTTGATGACTGCCCTGCTTAACCTCAATGGCACCGAAACAGTGCTCGAGATCGGCACCGGCTCAGGTTACCAGGCAGCCGTCCTCTCGCTGCTGGCTCGTGAAGTGCACTCGGTCGAATTTATTCCCCGGCTCGCCAGTGAGGCAGAGGCAACCTTGCGCAACCTGGGGTATGCCAATGTCACTGTTCACCAGGGGGACGGGTCGCTGGGTTGGGAGGAGGAGGCGCCGTATGATGCCATCATGGTCACCGCCAGTGCCCCCAAAGCGCCCCCGCCATTGTTGGCGCAGCTCAAACCGACAGGCCGGATGGTGCTGCCGGTGGGTGGCAGGGGGATGCAGCGGTTGGAATTATGGCAGCAGGATGAACGGCGTCTGGCAGCCGGAGGAGGTCCTGCCGGTGGCATTCGTTCCTCTGCGCGGCGTACACGGCTGGCTTGGTGATGATGATTAGAAAAACGCTCCCGGTCGGGAGCGTTTTTGATTTCGTATTTTCTAATTTTTATTGATGTTGACCAATACCATCGGCTTGCGCCTGGTTTCACGGTACAGGTAGTTGGATACCGCCTGTTCCACGTCCTTTTGCAGGTGACCGTTGGCTTTCGCCGCTGTGTCCGTCACCCGGTTCTTCAATCCGTTCATCAACTCGTTGCCGCCCTGCTGGGCCATGAAACCACGCGTGATGATCTCTGGATCCTTCATTGACCTGTTGGTTGATTTATCCATGGTGAGATTGACGATGATCACTCCTTCTTTAGAAAGAAGATCGCGTTCCTGCATCACCGCGTCACTCACATCACCCACGCCTGAGCCATGCACCCGCACGTAAGAAGCCGGCACTCTTTCAGCCAGCCGCATTTTACCGTTGCTGAACTCCACACTCTGCCCGTTCAGGATCACTTCGATATTCTCAGCCGGGATACCAATCTCCCTTGCGAGCTGTGCGTGCTGTTTCAACTGACGCAGTTCGCCATGGATGGGAATAAAGAATTTCGGCCGCGTCAGGTGCATCAGCAGTTTCATCTCTTCCTGGCTGGCGTGCCCGGATACATGCACCGGCGCGAGGGCTTCGTAGATCACGTTGGCACCGCGCTCAAAGAGCCGGTTGATTGTACCGGATACGCTCTCCTCGTTTCCCGGGATCGGGTGGGAGGAAAGAACGATGGTATCGCCTTTTTTCACATCAAATATACGGTGTGAACCGTTCGAAAGTCTACCCAGAATGGAGGTTGGCTCACCTTGCGAACCGGTGCACATGATGACCACTTCCGAGTCCTTCATGTGAAGGGCTTCTTCAAGGTTCACAAGCAGGCTATCCGGAAGTTTGAGGTAACCAAGCGTGCGCGCAATGGCGGCGTTATCCACCATGCTCACACCGGCGAAGGCCATTTTCCGGTTGTGCTTCAGGGCGGCGTTGCCGACCTGCTGCATCCGCGAGATGAGTGAGGCAAATGTGGCAACAAGGATCCGCCCGGGGGCATCCCGGAAGACCTTGTCAAACGCGTCATCTATGACGCGCTCGGAGGGGGTCCAGCCCTGGCGTTCCGAATTGGTGGAGTCTGCCAGCAGTGCCATCACACCGCGCCGCTGAAATTCAGCCAGCTTGGCGTAATCCGTCGGTTTGTTATCCACCGGCGTGTGGTCAAACTTGTAATCTCCGGTATGCACCACCAGCCCCGCCGGGCAGTCAATACCCAGCCCGACCCCGTCCGGGATCGAATGGCACACGTGGAAGAAATCCACGGTGAACGGGCCGATCTTGCGGCTCTCGCCGGCGTTGACGGTTTCTATGTGCGCCTTTTTTGCCATGCCGTTGCGGGCAAGTTTTACCTCGAGCAGTCCGCGCGTCAGCGGTGTGGCATAGATGGGAGCCTGCAGCTCCTCCAGTACGTGGCGGATGGCACCTGTATGGTCCTCGTGACCGTGGGTGATAACGATGCCTTTCACCTTGTTGCGCCGCTGGATCAAATACGAAATATCAGGGATGATGTAATCGATCCCCAACATATCATTTTCCGGGAACATCAAACCAGTGTCTACCACCAGGATCTGCCCCTCATATTCGTACACCATCATATTGGCGCCGACTTCCCCCAATCCGCCGAGAGGGATGATCTTTAAATGTCCCCTTGCGCGGATTTTCTTGCTTTTCATGCTGTTTCATAATTTATTTCTAAACCTTTCCTGTTCCATTCAAGGAACTTTCTTCTAATAACCGCATCGAAAGGTCTCCCTTCGGGATTGCGGATGAAATTCGTTAAAAACAAATCCCGGCAGTAATCAGGCCAGGGTTTGCGAGTGACTTCCTATTTTGTTGTGATACTTCATCTCTGATAATTCAGAGCTTAATCTTAAAGTTCGAACAAAACGGTGCTTCAATCTAAATCAAACCTACTTGTTGATAATGAACGATTCCAATTACCCAGTTATTATACCCTATTTTTATCCAATTTCATGAATTTAAGTCAAGTGGATAATTACTTATATCTTGGTAAAAACAACCTGATTTCATGTGATCAGATTGTTTTTCTTCCGTAGAGTTGTTCGCGTATTTGCAGCACCTGCCGCCGCAAACGGTCATCCCGTTCGAGCATGTCCGCCACCTTCTCGCAGGCGTACATAACGGTTGTGTGATCCCGCCCCCCCATGGCTTCACCAATCTGCGGCAGCGAGACGTTGGCTTCCTGCCTCAGCAGGTACATCACCACCTGGCGCGGCAGCGCGGCTTCCCGCGTGCGGTCCCGCCCCATCAACTTTTCCGGGGTGATCCCGAAAGAAGAAGCTACCACGTCCACCACGTGCGCCGGTTCAAACGCGTTGCGCTGCGGTAAAAGGTCTGTCAGCGCGATATTGACCAGTTCTTCGCTCAGCGGTTTTCCGCGCAGGTCCGCGTAAGCCACCACCCGGGTGAGAGCACCTTCCAGTTCACGGATATTGGACTGGAATTGACGGGCGATCATTTCAAGGATGGCGGGGGGAACCGCGTGGCGGGTGCGCTCCGCCTTGATGCGCAGGATGGCGATGCGTGTCTCCAGGTCTGGCGGCTGGATATCCGCCGTCAACCCCCATTCAAATCGCGACCTGAGCCGCTCTTCAAGTGTGTTCATCGCCTTGGGCGGCCGGTCGGAGCAAATGACGATTTGCTTGTCCTGCCCATGCAGGGTATTGAAGGTATGGAAGAATTCCTCCTGCGTCGATTCCTTGCCGGCGATGAACTGGATGTCATCCACCAGCAGCACATCGATGCGGCGGTAGCGGTCGCGGAAAGCCTGGGTGGTATGCGTGCGGATGGCATTGATCAGGTCATTGGTGAATTCTTCAGACGAGACGTAAAGCACTTGCTGCCCCTGTGCCTGCGCGTAGTTGCCGATGGCGTGCAGCAGGTGGGTCTTTCCCAATCCCACCCCGCCGTACAGGAAGAGGGGATTGTAAGCTTGCGCCGGGTTCTCCGCCACCGCCAGGCAGGCGGCGTGTGCCAGCCGGTTGGAGGAACCAACGATGAAATTATCAAAGGTGTAGCGGTGGTTGACCACCGGTTGCGGTTCTGTTACCGCGGGTGAAATGAGGGGCAGCGGGTCGGCTGCCTTTACGGTTTGCGCCTGGTTTTCATAATCCTTATGCCAGACAATGAACTCCACCTTTTGCGGGTTTTCCATCAACCCGCTCAGCATGCCATTGAGCGTGCCGGTCAGCCTGGATTTCAACCAATCGCAGGCGTAGGCATTTGGTACCCCCACCGTGAACAAGATCACCTTCGTAACGGATCAACTCGGCGGGTTGCACCCAGGTTTCATAGGATGCCCTTGACATCTCCATCTGGAGCTGCCCGACCGCTGCCTGCCATGCGTTACGATGATCCAACCCTTACCTCCGCCGGTTATTCGAGTTGTGAAACAATGTAAGTATGTAGCACCCACCAATCCTGAATCAACCGGATTGGGAAAAAGTGGTATGTTCTTGTGGGGTTCTACTAAGGCTTACCCGAAGCTGTTGTTAAAGCTCCGTCCGAACACGTAACAGCATTCTAACAGAAAGCGTAGCGGTTAACAAGTCGAATACCCTACGCTAACATAAAAAATTCCGAATCTTTAAGGTTGTAAACCTTAAGAAAAGCAGGGAATCTTCATTGATCCGCGCCATTGATTCTGATTATTTTCATCCCTACCCCTGTGTGACAGTGAAAAAACAACCCCTATATATAGGGTATTGTTACCTTTAAACCCGTTTCCGGCTTTATATGGCGCTCAATAATAAAAGTTACAGGTATCCCAATTGCCATTTCTATTCATTCTGTAATACAAAATTTGGCATCAGGATTTTTTAACACTCAAGTTCAAAATTGCACAATCGTTCGCGGCTGTTTAACCCGATGGTAGTCTTTGCTATCGGTTGACCATTAAAGCAGCCGCCCGGCGCGCGATCTCCACGGCAAAATTCGTTCCCCTGTCCCACGGGTACACCTGGGACATGCTGGCGAAGTACAGTCCCTTCAGCGGTGTCTCAATGGCCGGGATGTTCCTCGAATGATTGAGCAGCGGCACCGGTTGGGCGTAATTCGTTTTTACCAGCCACGAGCCGGTGACCCAGTCCGCTTCAAAATCCGGGTTGATGCGTTTAAAACTCGGAAGAAAACGCTGCAGCAATTCCTCTTTCGAAAGCTGAAAATACTCGTGGTCCTGGTCAAGATAATCCCCGCAGTAAATGAGATGATTGCCGCCAAATCTTTCAGGGGGCAAAAAGTTGGTGTGCTCCACCAGCGCCAGGAAGGGGAAGCCCGCGGCCTTGGGCAGGTTGTACCAGTAGTACCCCTCCCGCGATAATTGCTTCTTGAGAGCGATGGTCATCACCACAGCGCCCATGCTTTTAAGGTCCAGCAGCCCTTTCAGGTAATCACCGGGCAGCTGCGGCGCCATCTTTGCCAGCAGGGCTGGCGATACCGTCACCAGCACCTGGTCGAAAGCCTGCTCACCGCTGCCGGTTAAAATCGTCAGCCCGCCCTTCGCTTCGGAGGTTATCTGCTTCACCGTTGTTTCGTATTTGAACGTCACGCCCATACCCGCCAGGATGGCGGCGAATTCATCCACGAAAGCCTGGAACCCTCCCTCGTAGGTCGCCAATTTGGTGGTGCGCGCGTGCAGCCGCGCCCACATCCACGCCATGTTGACCTGGTTGGCGAACTTCTCGCTGAACTTGCCAATCACCAGGGGTTCCCACATCTGGGTATAGACCTTGTCCCCCGCCCATTTGCGCATCCAATCCGCCACGGTCGTGCTCTCCATCGGCTGCCAGTTTTTGGTCAGCCGCAGGTACAGCCCCACCAGTCCAAAACGTATTTTGTTGAACCCGTAACCCAGCCCGGGATAAAGGAGGGCGCTGATGATCGAATCAAACGGGTGGAACTTCCCCTTGTGATACATCACCGTCTTGGGGCTCAGAACCAGCACCTTCTTTTCCACCCCCAGATCCCTGAACAACTGGAACATGTGACGGTCTGAGGTGAACCAGTGATGGTAATACTTCTCCACTGACCAATCCCAGCCTGGTTCCTTGAAACCCGCTGCCAGCCCGCCCGGGGTTGCGGCTGCTTCGAAAATGGTCACATCATTGCCGGCCCGCGCCAGGTCGTAAGCCGCGGCCAGTCCGCCAAAGCCAGCGCCGATCACTGCGATTTTCATAGATCATCCTCCGAGGGGATTACAGCGTTATCCGCGTTTTCCGCGGCGCTGTTTGTTTCATGCCGCAGCGAATCGCTCCATTTGATACCTTCCTTTGCCATGTAATACCCGCCCAGCAGCGTGATGGGCAGCCACAGCGCCACGTGCAGCACCACGGCGTATCCCAGTGCCTCCGCGCCGGGCACACCAAATGCCACCAGCACCGCCTTGGTGACCGCTTCCCAGGTGCCAATGTACCCCGGCGCTGAAGGGATGGTGGTCGCCAGGTTGGCGATGCCGTTCAACAGCATGAGCGCGAAAAAACTCACACTGAAGGTGAACGCGTGCATCACGAACCAGTATTTCACCGTCTCCAGCAGCCAGATGATGACGGAGGTAATGAAGACCATCAGGATATTGAACGGTGAGCGTAAAGACGCCAGCCCATCCAGGAACTTGAGCATGATTCCGGTCGTCTTCTCGCGCATCTTCTGCGGCAGCAGGCGATTGATGAACCACCCGCCCAGCCTGGCGGTGGTTTTGGGGAACATCGCCGCCAGCAGGAACACCAGCAGCGCGGCAACAAATACCGCCGCGCCGATCAGCGCCAGGTTCTGGATGTTGCCAATGAACCCGGATTCAAATGAAGCCACCCGCGCCAGCGCCGGCAGATTGAGAAAGACGAACGCCAGCATCACCACGCCGTCAAAGATGCGTTCCACGATGATGGTCGCCAGCGAGGCTGAAATGGGTACGTTTTCCCTGCGTTTGAGTACCACCGCGCGCAGCACTTCACCGGCTCGCGCCGGGTAGATATTGTTGCCCATGTAGCCAATGCAGGTAATGGGGAACATGACTCGCGTGGGGATCTTCTTTATCGGACCCAACAGGTAATGCCAGCGCCACGCCCGCGCCCAAACCGCGACAAAATAGACCGCGATACCCGGCAGTATCCACCAGTAATTGGCGCTCTTTACCGCCTGCCAGAAATCACCTAAGTTGAGCCCCCTTAACGCGAAATACAGGAAAATGACACTGATTAACAGCCCCACCCAGAATTGCCATCTTTTCATGTTTCAAATTCTACCACGAAGGCACTTTTACCTTCATCCCGCGCATGAACTCTGTATAATAGGTGCATGGACGAAGAACCCCGACTGTTCGACCTGATCTATGATATCGTGCGCCAGGTGCCGCGCGGCAGGGTGGCCACTTACGGGCAGGTTGCCCGCATCGCCGGGCGCTGTTCCGCGCAGATGGTGGGTTTTGCCCTGGCAGCCCTGCCCTCCTTCCGTGACCGCGAGGCTACCGCTGATGTGCCCTGGCAGCGCATCATCAACGCAAAGGGGATGATCAGCCCGCATGGTTTCGGTATGGGCAGCCAGGTGCAGCGCGACCTACTGGAAGAGGAAGGGATCGTCTTCAACGAACTGGGAATTATTGACCTGGCCGTGTTCGGCTGGGACGGCGTGCTTACCACCCCAGTGCGCGACAGGAAGAATCTTCTGTAAACCAAAGCGTGCTCACTTAACCAGGATCAATCTATTTCGAAAGGAAGAACAGCAATGACCTTTCTCATTTTCATCGGAATACTCCTTGCGGTCATTATCCTCATCGTCCTGCTGACCATCCTGCTCCTGCCATGGATGGACCGCTGGGGCACGCCCATGGACGAACTCCCGGCTGTCCTGCCGGGCGACGACCTGTTAATAAATCCGCCGCGCACCACCAACCGGTCAGTAGTGATCAAAGCTACCAGTGAAAAGATATACCCCTGGCTGGTGCAGATGGGCGCAGATAAAGCCGGTCTGTACAGTTACACCTGGCTTGAGAACCTGGTAGGCTGCAAAATGGCAAAAGTGGAAGAGATCCGCCCCGAGTGGCAGGACTTGCAGCCAGGCGACCTGATGAAGATGTGTGCAAAAGATCCAGCGCCGCCTCCCTATGAGGTCGCCCGGGTCATCAAGAATGAGGCGGTAATTTTTTATCACCGTGATGAAGATGTGGTGGCTGACTCATGGGCGTTCATCCTGCTGCCTTTGCCGGATGGCAGCACCAGGCTGCTCAGCCGCACCCGCACCACCATGACCGGCGGCTTCTGGGAGATTATCCGCCCAATCTCCTTCAAAATGGAAAGAAAGATGCTGCTCACAATTAAGAAACTGGCTGAAAACAATCGGGACGAATAGACAGCAACGGTACAAATAAAAACTGTGCCTATCATTCAGGCACAGTTTTTGGTTTTTTAGGATATCTGAATCAATCCATCATGATGTAATTGCTGCAGACGATCTCCTCGCCATCGAAGCGGATCATCCATTCACCGTTTGTCTCGTAGGGTTTGAACTGGCTCCAGCTGGGAGCGTTCTCCCGCAGCAGCTGGTAAGCACGGGCATGCCCCAGGTTGTACTCCTGCCACGGCAGCTCAGCCGGGTCATTGGTGATCTTCTCCATGCAGGCGAGCGCGGCACCGAGTCCGTCCCGCACATCCTGCGGCAGTCCTTCATCCCGGTACTTCTCGAGCAGCTGCGGCACCGCGTCAGTAGATAGCGTGTTAAGGTGAGCCACATCCAGCTCGCTGCCGGCTTCAGCCCGCGCCACATTGCGCTGCACGATGAAGCCATCGATGTTCATAATCGCCATCGTCGCGCCGAATCCCACCACCGCCACCAGCAGCGCCAGGGCAAAACGCCCGCGTCTTTTTACCAGCTCCAGCACGATGGTCGTCAGGATCAACGCCGCCAGCCAGTAAATGAAAATATGAGTATACGTACGCAGGCGCGAGAAGCCGTAAGCGTTCTCGTAAAGCATCAGCCTTTGGAAGGAAGAAGCCAGGATCACCAGCACGTTTGCCATCAACAGTACCGAAAACACACTGAACCAGGTCTTTGACCCCCTGGCACTGGTCTTTGTGATCGTGCCCAGCAGCAGGTACAACCCCAAACTCAACACCGCCACTGCCACCAGCTCACCAAAGCCGCGCCTGGCGTACTCGGCGTAGGTATAACCGGTTTCGGTGATGTTGGTCGTACCGCCAAACAGGTAACGTACCTGGATGACAACAAAAGCGATGAATAGCAGGTTGACCGCCCCCAGCACGATCCCGCTTTCCGTCCAGCCGAGGAAGGTTTTGAACCAGGGTTGATCCGGGTCGGGCTGCTTTGCTTCCTTTGACGGGAGTATCGCCTTCAAATAAACGCCAACCAGGAAACCGGCGATGACCAGGATATAAAATAGTCTGAAAAGATATTCGGGTAGCTTTTCAATATTGAAGATGCGTTGCACCCAGTCCGCGAAGACCTGGTCAGCAGCCGAAAGCAGCACCCCGAAGATGGCCACGATTGGCAGTGCGATCAGCACACCGCGCAGTATCGGCCACACGCGGCTCCAGGAGCGCCGGGCAGGAGCACCCTCCACCGGTGGCGGGTTCTTACCCTTTGCCAGCATCAACGCCGCGCCTGAAAAACCGCCCCCGATCACCCTGGCGAACTCGACCACGTAATCCCGCAACCTGTACCAGGGCCAGTGACCATTCAGGAAGGTCGCGGTGAGCAGGACCATCCCGGCCAATGTCAACATGACGCTGACAGCCCGTGTGAGTGGTTCACTTCTCAGCGCCATGACAGCAGAAAAACCGACGATGAGAACCGTGAGCAGGATGCTTAAGGCATGCGGTCGTTTTCCCTCGCTCCACGCCAGCAGGTAGCCTGCCGCCAGCATCACGCCTATCCAGATGAAGAAGGAGATTCCCGCGCCTTTACTCCAGAACAGGAAATCAAACAACCAGGCAGCGACCAGCGCTGCCAGCCAGAACCATTTTTGTTTTTTGGGCATTTTTCCTCTAATAATTCATGGTTAGTGCCAGCACCATGGAAATGATCACCACGATACCGATCACCGCGAGGATGATCTGCTGCAGGCGAACCTTGCGCTGACTGGGGGACATCCTTGTTTTTTTTGATCCAGTAACCTGCTTATTGGGTTTTGCCATGAAGCACCTCGCATATTGAAAGTGAGTGTAGGTTCTGCGCCCTATCAATTCCTATCAATGCCCTTACAAATCCTATCATTCCTTGCCCGAGACGACGGCACCGCTCCCCGTGAGGTGCGATTCGTTATTCATCTTTTTGGTTTATCCGTAGGAGTGATTTATGCTTTTTCAGCGGCAGGGGATGCTGAAGAATCCTTGGTAGGGCTTGCTTCAGATTTTGATTCGGGTTTTGATTCCGTTTTTGTCTCTGGTTTTTCCGTGGGGTTTGTTTCTTCGCGCTTCATGTTCAGGCCTTGTTTGCCTCCCGAAGGCGAACGATGGTCCGTGGCGTAAAAACCCGACCCCTTGAACACAATCCCCACCGGGGTATAGACCTTCCTCAGGCTCTTCTTGCCGCACTCGGGACACTTTGTCAGTACCGGGTCGGAAAATTTTTGAGTCTGTTCGAATCGTATACCGCAGTTTTCGCACCGATAAGTATATACCGGCATAAAAATCACCTCGTTTTCTTGCTTGTAGCTATTATGCTGAACATTATAGTCCCATCATGGGGGTCGGTCAAGAATTTTTACAGCCCCAGCAGGTGGCTGAGCAGTACCTTGATACCAATTCCGATCAGGATCAATCCCCCCACCAACTCCATACGCTTGCCAAAACGGTACCCCAGCCTGTCACCGAGCAGGTAACCAGCCACCGAAAGAACAAACGAGGTGACGCCTATGATCATGCTGCTGACCAGGATGGACCCGTCAATGAAGGCCAGGCTCAACCCCACTGCCAGGGCATCAATGCTTGTGGCCAAGGACAGCATCACCAGTGACCCGCCCCTGGTGGGATCGCCCGCTTTGGATTCGTCCTCTTTCTTGAAACTGCCTCTGACCATCTTTCCGCCAACCCACAGCAGTAGGGAGAAAGCCACCCAGTGATCGACACGGGAGATGAGGTCAGCAATTTGCCGACCCGCCAACCAGCCGATGAATGCCATTCCGCCCTGGAACAGACCAAAATGGAAAGCCAGGCGCAGCACCATGCGCGCGGTTTTCTTCAATCCGTTGGTGCCAATGCCAAGCGCGACAGCGAAACAGTCCATCGCCAGTCCTAATGCAATTAAGAGGATTTCCCAGATTTCCATATTTTCGCCTTGTTGCCCAGGACTCGGATTATAGCCCGAGGTTGCATAATCGTAAACTAAGTGATGGCATGATTTTCCATGACATTGCTCATGAACTGTGTTGAAGTTTTAAGGTTCATCTCTACCCTCCTGCTTGCCCGTGAAATACGATTCATGTATAATTCAAACAAATGTTCGATAATTAAAGGGGAACAATGCCGGTAAATTACCTTAAGCTCAACCAGCAGATACGGGATATGGGTAAAGACGCTCTCTCGCGTGAAGCTGATATGCGCCGCGCCATGGAGCAGCTTACTTCCCTGCTGAATGAACGCTCCAATGACCTCATCGCGCTGCAGCAGCAGGTTGAGGAAGCCGCGGCCAAAACAAAGGGACTGCGCTGCGCCGTGCCCGTTTCCGAACCACTCAATACCCACCTCTCGTGCCCGCTGCCCGCCCCTGCCAGTACGATATTCGCTGCTGATGGCTCGCAGATCAACCCCGATTCCCATGACTCCGTCCTCTACGGGCTGGTCAATATCGGTGTGTTCTGCATTCAGCCCCACAGCGGAAGCGTACCGGTGGAGAAGACATACTCCCATCTCCTTTACGGAGACGATCTATATACGTCTGGAGGGATGGCACCTGAGGACCTGATCGCCCTGCTGCGTGACGTGCAGGAACGCCGGATACTTGCCGAACTCGCGCAGATCGTTCCCCCTCCCGTCATCACGCTCACTGATGGTCCGCTCGAACTGTACCACGAGCCGCGCACGGAGGCATCGTTCAAGGAAAAGTTCAAAGAATACTTATCCGCTCTGGATGACCTGGCGCTCAATAACGTCGTCACCGCAGGTTATGTCAGCCGGCCGCGCGCCGACCTGGTGGTAAAGCTGCTCACCCTGCCCGCTGACCCAGGCCAACCCGGCACAGTCGAAAAGGGCACCACCGGTATCACTGACACAGCCCTCTTTGCCAATTTCCTGTTACCTGGGGAGCGCTCCGCCATCTTCCGCCTGCAATCCAGATCCGCTGACGAGTACACCGACCGCAAAGCGCTGCATTTCTTCTACCTCAATGTCGGCACTTCGTCACGCCCGGCTTTCGCCCGCGTGGAAATTCCCTTATGGGTGGCGGAGAATCCGGGTTCGGTGCAGCAACTGCATTCCACCCTGATGGAACAGGCTGCGCTGAGCGGCGAGGTGCCCTACCCCTACCCGCTCATCCGCGCGCACGAGATCGCGGTGGTGAAGATGACCGACCACCAGCAGCTCACCACTATGATCGAAAGAGAGTTGACCCACCAGGGTATCAAGCCCGGTACCAAATCAGAAAAGCAGGTGCACAAAGACCACACAGGAAGAACGAGGATAAACAGATGAAAGCCATATCCATCGGACGTTTGTTGAGAGCCAATACCACCGGCTGCGTGATGGGCTGCCGCGTCAGCCAATCCGGCACGCCTGCCTTCGGGGAGATGATTCTCATCCCACTGAGCGACGCTACGCGCATTTACGGGCTGGTGCATGACATTCACATTGATGACGACGGCCTGGTGCGCCAGCTGGTCAGTGCCGATGTCTCCGACGAGGTGATCGAGGACAACCGCCAGAACCGCAACGTGCCCATCGAGATCAGTGTGGTCTTCATCGGCTGGGAGGATGCCGCCGGGCAAGTCTCACACTCCCGTGTGCCCCGCCCGCCCCTGACCCTGGACGAAATCTTTCCCTGCGGAGAAGAGGATATCCTGCGTTTCACCGCATCCGGCAGGCTTGGTTACCTGCGCTCCCTGCTGCGTAACCTGGAGTTACCGGCTGCCGACCTGGTCACCGCGCACCTCAGGCAGGTGTTCAGCATTGAGCATCACCCTGACCCCGAGGGCTGGCGCGACCGCTGCCTGAACGAAGTCATCGCTTTGTTGAAGGATGATTACCCGCAGTTAATGGACGTGCTGACCGCCGTTTCAACGGTGATGGAATAGAAAGCGAGCCAAGATGACCCCTGCAGACCTCAACCCCATGCTTTCCCCTTCAGACCCCGAGAACCGCCCCATTGGCTACGTGGTTGGCGGCGGTCTTAAAGCCAACCTTTTCGTGCGCCTCACCCTGCCGGCGCAGGAGGTACAGGAGGGTGGCTTCGTGGTGCTGGAAAGCGGCAACTGGCAGTTCTACGGCCTTGTCACCGACCTGCAGTTGGGAGCGCTGGACCCGCGCTACGCCGAACTGCAGAACGCCGCGCGCATGGCGCAGTCAGCCGCGCGTCTGCTCGCCAGCCAGACGCTTTACACCAACCTTGAGGTCATGCCTGCGCTGATGCTTGAACGTGGACCCGAACCGGGTTCGCCGGATTACAATAGTTGGGCGCGCGACCACCAGGGCGAGAATGCCCCCCATCCACTTCCCATCAAGACCGTGCCGGCGCACCACGCCGTGGCCAGGTTGGCTTCCGCAGGTGATGTGGCAGAGATTTTCGGCGATCCGGAGTCCAAAGGGTATTTTGTCATTGGCCGCACCCGCGAACAGGACCACCCGGTGTGCATCAACCTGGATAAGTTCGTCCAGCGCAGTTCGGGTATCTTCGGCGCCACCGGCACCGGCAAGTCCTTCCTTACCCGTATCATCCTGGCTGGCCTCATCCAACACAACGCTGCCTCGGTGCTCGTGCTGGATATGCACAACGAATACGGTTTTGATGACACCTCATCTGACACCGGCAAAGTCGTTCCCGGTCTCAAGGCAAAATTCGCTGAGCGCGTCAGGGTTGTCGGGCTGGGCCGCCAGACCACTATCCGCAACCACACCCCGGATCTGCATCTCGAGATTTACGAATCCGACATCCAGCCGGAGGACATTGAATTACTGACGCGCGAGTTGAACCTGAAGGAAACCACCTCCACCACCCTGGAAGCACTGGTGCACACTTTCGGACATGACCGCTGGTACACCGAGTTTAAAAACATGGCCAACGGGGCAGTAATCACCGACGATGACGGCAAAAAGGTTCCTGCCCCAGGAAGTGTGGCTTATTGGGCCAACCAGGAAGGAGTGAACGTGGCAGCGGCTGAGGGCCTGCATAACAAGCTGCGCAACGTCTTCAATTGTCCTTACATCGTTCAAAGGGACGCCGCGGACAAGACCGCCATCCATTCGCTCAACAACATCATCGATACCCTCAAAGCAGGCAAGCACGTTGTCCTTTCCTTTGGAAAGTTCGAGAAAGACCTGGATTACCTGCTCGTGTCCAACCTGCTCACGCGCAAGATCCGCGAAGCCTGGGAGAAGATGACCAATGAATTCCGCGGCAGCGGGCAGAACGAGCCGCGCCCGCTAGTGATCGCGGTGGAGGAGGCGCACAAGATACTCAACCGCGAGATGGCCTCTCAGACAACTTTCAGCACCATCGCGCGCGAAATGCGCAAATACTACGTGACCCTGCTCATTATCGACCAGCGCCCCTCGCAAATTTATGACGAGGTCATGTCGCAGCTGGGCACGCGCGTCTCCGGGTGGCTGGGGGACGAGAGCGACATCGCCGCCGTGCTTTCAGGCCTGGCCGGGCGCGACGCCCTGCGCGGTATGCTCGCCCGCCTGCAACCAAAAGAGGAAGTGCTGCTGTTGGGTTGGGGTGTGCCTATGCCCATCCTCGTGCGCTCCCGCCGCTACGACGAGAATTTTTGGCAAGATCTGCTTGGTAAAAAGGATAAGCTGACCGAGACTCAAAGTATGAAAGATTTGGGATTTTAATCAAACAACCACAAAATACACAAAAAACACAAAATGAATAACCCATCCTTAAACAAACAAGTTCTATATAAAGACGAGTGTTTTTTAATTCAGGGTGCAATTTTCGATGTGTATCGTGAAATCGGTACTGGATTTATAGAGCCAGTGTATCAGGAATGCCTTGAAAAGGAGTTAACGCTTAGAAACATTCCTTTCCAAACCCAACATGAGTTTACGATCACCTATAGAGGCGTTTTATTGCATCAGGTTTTTCGTGTAGATTTTGTCTGCTATGACAAAATACTGATCGAATTAAAGGCAGTAAAAGAACTAAATGATGAACACCGTGCTCAAATCATGAATTATCTAAAAGTGTCGAGATATCGGTTGGGTTTACTTGTAAATTTTGGACACTATCCCCGGGTTGCTATCGAAAGATATGCGATGTAAGGAAAAATCAAATGTCCTTAAGTCCAATAGTTCATTTAATAGTGATTTAATGAATTCGTTTCGTGTATTTCGTGTATTTCGTGGTTAACAATTTATCTATTTCGGCCAGATGAGCCAGAGGGTCAACGTAGTCAGCAGCCCGGAGATGACACCGCCCACCACCTCCAGCGGGGTATGCCCGATCATTTCCTTTAATTTTTTTTGATCGATCAGCGGCCCTTTGATGTATTCATCGATTAGGTGGTTTATGATGACCGCGTGGTAACCCGCCTCGCGCCTTACCCCGGCGGCGTCGTAAATAACGATCATTGAAATTGCCACCGCGATGGCAAAAGCCGGGTGGTCAAACCCGCTGAAGAGACCGATCGCCAGCGTGGTAGCCGTCATGGTCGCAGCGTGTGAACTTGGCATGCCGCCCGTACCGAAGGCCTGTTTCAGGTTGATCCTGCGGTGCA
>CAWFCH010000007.1:0-19846 GCA_963814295.1 uncultured Chloroflexia bacterium | reverse complement strand
GCTTAAAAAATCATCCGCCGGAAAGAGCAAGGGGCAATTGGCCGCATTACAGAACAGGATGCACGCGCTGGAGAAGGAGATCAGCAAGCCTGGAGGACGAGGTGCGAGCGATTGAAGTTCAATTAAGCGGCATCCAGGTGGACCCAGCCAGCGTGCAAAAGCTTGGCAGCGATTACACGCGGCTGCAGGCGCAGCTTGAAGAAAGCATTCACCAGTGGAGCGAACTGGCTGCAGAACTGAATGAATAATGAACCCCGGCAGTTGCGCCGGGGTTTGTGATTTGTCTAAAAAATTCAGTATTGCCTGTCAGGTACCCCAATCCCTCAGGTAGAGGAAATCATAACCAACCGTGCGATTGCTCAACTTGGCTATGGGCGGCATAACGCGCTTGAACTGGGTTTTACGGATACGTTCGATCACCGCGTGAACGAAAGCCTCCTTGAAACCACCGTCAATGCATTCCCGCGGGGTGTAGCGCTGGTCCACCAACAGGTAGAGCAGTTTATCCACCTCGGCGTAGGTAAAACCAAGTTCGCCCTCATCCGTTTGCCCGCTCCACAGGTCAGCGGAAGGGGGTTTCTGGATCAGGGGTTCAGGCACGCCCATCGCTGCGGCCAGCTGCCTGACCTGGGTCTTGTACAGATCGCCAAGCGGGTTGAGCGCGCAGGCTGAATCGCCGTAAAGGGTGGAATATCCCAGCAGGATCTCCGTCTTGTTGCCGGTACCGAGCACAAGGGCTTTGAAGACCTCCGACTGGTCAAAGAGGACGATCATGCGCTGCCGCGCCATAATATTGCCTTTGCGGAGCTTTTCCATGTCAGGGTAGAGGTTGAACAGCGGCTCGACCATGTCCGTGATGGGAATTGTCAGGGACTGAACCCCGAGCGCGTCGATGACTAGCTGGGCATGCGCCAGGGATTCCGGTGAAGAGGTGCGGTAAGGCATGCGTACCGCCAGCACGTTCTCCGGTCCGAGTGCTTCAGCAGCCAGGTAGCACGAGAGAGCTGAATCCAGACCGCCGGAAAGACCCAACACGGTTTTACTGAATCCCGCGCGGGTGATCTCGGTGTGGATGAATCCGGTCAGGATCTTACGCGCCAGGTTCGTGTCGATTGTCAGGTCAGGCATATTGTCCTCCGTGTAGATTGCTTTTCAAGCGTCTTTGCTGGTGGTGATGCGGGTGATCTCGCGTTGCACCAGGCTGGTGCGTTCATCGCGCAGCAACGGCAAACGCGCGCGGGTGCGGTGCAACTGGCTGAGGTCGAGTTCCGCTTTCACGAGCGCTTCTGTGTGCTCGGGACCGTTCATAAGCGCTTCTCCATCAGGTGAGAAGGCTGATGAGCCACCCCAGAAGTTCACCCCGTCCTCAAAACCAGCGCGGTTGGTATGGATCACGAAGGAGGTGAAGATGCCGGCGTAGGCGCGGATAATGTCATTCACCCAGCGGGCTGATTCCGTCCTGCCGGGGCCTGAGCCTTGCGGGGGAAGGGTGATGCCGCGCCCGGGTGAAGCGGATGCGAACAGGAAAAGATCGGCACCATCCAGCCACAATAAGTAAGGTGAAGAAGCGTGCCAGAAATCCTCGCAGATGAGCATGCCGACCCTGCCAAAGCGGGTATCAAAGGCGCGAACGCTCTCGCCGTGGGCGAAGAATCGACCCTCGTCGAAAATTCCGTAAGTGGGCAGGTACACCTTGTGATGGACGTGCAGCACGCTGCCTTCCGAGAGGTAAGCGGTTGCGATAAAAAAGCGGTTGCGCTCATCCTCCTCGACGAATCCCACCTGGATATCGATACCCTTGCTGGCTTCGAGAAGTTTGTTGAACACAGGATCTGTTGGCAGCGGGCGGCAGGAGACGGTCGGTGCCAGGTCCTGCAGCACATACCCGGTGAGAGATAGTTCAGGGAAGGTGATGAGATCAGCGCCGCTGCGCCTGGCCTGCTCGACCAGGGCGAGATGTTTTTCCAGGTTCCGTTCCACATCCCCAAGCACGGTGTTGATCTGCGCCATCGCGATATTCAGTTTCATACACGCTCCTCGTGGATCAAGCTTTATGTTCCATTTTATCCCTTTTTCCACTGGCAACCCATAAAAGGATCACCGCGGTCAGGGCAAATACAACGGCGATCATTAGAGAGAAAATAGAATCACTGGAAATGCCTGCCACCGGGTAAACGGGGTCGGCTCTGAATACTGAAAAGATTAACGTGTGGGTTGAAAAACCCAACCCAAGAAGGGCAAAGCGAAAACCCGGGCGGTTGTTTTTTGTGAGGTATTCGATCAACATCAATAACAGGAGCAGTGAAAGCGTTGCTATCAATTGCAGTGGAAAACGGGTGGCCAACATACCGGCTTCGTCAGGTGAGGAAATTCCAAAAACACTGCCGGCGGGGAGCGTCCTGCCATAAGCCACACCTTCGTACCAAAGCCCGAGCCATATCATGGTGCTCACGGGAAGCAGCATCAGGCTCATCAGGTCGAGAGTGAGCAATAACTTGGCGCGCAGGATAATTGCTGCTAAAACAGCCATAAGAATAGCCCCTGCCAGGGCGGCAAAGGCGTTCAATCCTCCCTGCCAGAATAACCATCCTTGGTGGGGGTGAAGCGAGAAATACAGCGGATGAGCGAGGACATACCCCACCCTTGCCCCCGCCAGAACCCCCATCAAAGTTCCGAGTGCCGCGATCATCCAGGGGATCGGGTTTTCAGCGGGCAGGGCGCGGTAAACGCGCCACAAACCGAGGGCAGCACCAAAACCAGCCAGGACGGCAAACAAGCGCAATGTGACCATGAAAAGTAAGGGAACCTATGTCCGTGTTGAGCGTAAAAAACGGTCAAGTGACCGGTTTTTATTCGACGGCTTCGACCTGTTCGACTTCAGGGAAGAACTGGCGCACGGTACCCTCGACCCAGCCTTTTATCGTCATTGGTGAGTGCGGGCAACCGATGCAAGCGCCTCCCAGGCGGACCTTGACGACCTTGCCGTCGAAGGACACGAACTCAACCTCTCCACCGTGATATGTGTCGATATAGGCGCTTAACTGCTCGATCAAGCCGCGCAGTTGCTCCAGTTGCGTGTAAGAACAGCAGTTGTCTGTCATCATCACTCCTCAAGGGTATTCTCTTCCCGGCATGCCATGGTATAACGGATCATCTGCATAATCTGGTCATGGATCTTTGCCGGCTGCTGAGCCACTGATGTGGCTATTTTTTCCAATAATACCACGCCTGACTCATGATGATGTTCGCAAAATCGCTGCAGTTTATACGCCGGTATGCGGTAAACTTCGCAATCCGCGGTGACGATAACGGAGGATGTGTACGCCTTCCTGCCCAGGATGGATGACCAACCGAAGACGCTGCCGGAAGATAATTTCCCGATGGAAAGTGAGGGGCCGTCGTATGGCACGTGGATGATCTCCACCTCGCCGTTCACCACGATGAAGAGGTGAACCGCCTGCTGATTCTGGCGCAGGATGGTTTCACCCGCGCGAAATCGCAGATCCTCGATAATGGATTTCAACTCATCCACTTCATCCTGAGAGAAGCCATCAAAAATCTTTAATTGCAGATCATCGTGCTTGAGCATAAAATCATGATACTGGCTATACCGTTTGCCTGATAGTGGAGAATTTCCTGTATCATATGATAAACCTCACACCTATGTCAACCGTTTGCTGATGTCACTTTACTGATGCAGCTGCATCTATTCTGGAGGTAACAATCAAAACAATGGAGAACACATTATGGAAATGATCATCGATTTTCCCGGCGGCGCACGGGTGGACGCCCACTTTGGCGAGTACACGGTTGCCACCGATCAACCTCCTGCCGGTGGTGGGCAGGGGCTCGCGCCGACACCGTTCGCGGTGTTTCTATCGTCACTGGGTACCTGCGCCGGCATCTATGTGCTGGGCTTTTGCCGCCAGCGCAACCTGCCGACGGACGGTATACGCATCATTCAGCGCGTATACGCCAACCGGTCCACCAGCCTGGTGGACAATGTAGACCTGGAGATACAGGTCCCGCCTGACTTCCCGGAAAAATACCACAAGGCGCTCATCCTTTCAGCTGAGCAGTGCAAGGTCAAGCAGCAGATGGCAGCGCCGCCCGCGTTCAATATCACTACCCGCGTGGTGTAATCTTTAGCACCAGTAAATTACGACCGTTGCAATTTTTATTAACCGTTATGGTCCGTAGGCAGGTCTGAGGGGGTGACCAGGGTATATCCGCGTTCCCTGATGACCTGGAGCGGCAGGTTATAAGCGCGGCTGAGAAGTTCGGAGCTCAGAATCTCAGTGGGATTTCCAAGGGCTACCAGTTTACCGCCAACCAGCAGTCCAACCTGGTCCGCGTAGCGCGAGATCAGGTTCAGGTCGTGAAGGGCGATGACGATTGTTCGCGGTTTGATACCGGAACCGCGTTCGTCCTTTGAAGGGTGTGCCAGCTTGTAGATACGCTGCATCAGGTTGACCTGGTATTGCAGGTCGAGGTGGGTGGTTGGTTCGTCCATCAACAGCAAAGGAGATTCCTGTGCCAGCGAGCGCGCCAGGAACAACCTTTGCTGCTCTCCGCCCGAGAGTTCGCCAACGTTGCGGTTGCGCAACGCGACAAGGTCCATCTTCTCCAGCGCTTCGTCAATGATTGCCTGGTCTTTTTCAGTGACCCTGCCCAGCCAGTTAAGGTGAGGGGTTCTGCCAAGCGCTACCACTTCTTCAGCGGTGAATGCCGCAGGAAAACTGCGCGCCTGCGGCACCACTGCGATCGTGCGTGCGCGCTGCTGGGCGGACATCCGGGTGATGTCAGTGCCATTAATCTTCACATACCCTGCGCGAAGCGGGAGCACACCGCTCACCGCGCGGATGAAGGTGGTCTTTCCTGATCCATTGGGACCGATCAAGGCTAACACGCTCCCTTCAACCAAGCGCAGGGAGATACCCTCAATGATGGGTTTATGGTTGTAACTGGCACTGATGGCGTTTACTTCAAGCATATGACTCACCAGTAGTTCTGCGCTTTCGAGAGTTTCAGAATCCACAGGAAGAAAGGCGCACCCAGAAGAGCGGTGACGATGCCAACCGGGATCTCCTGCGGGGAGATGATGGTGCGTGCCACCACATCTGTTAACAATAAGAGGCTGGCACCCCCGAGCATCGAGAGCGGAACCAGGCGGCGGTAATCGCCGCCCCACAGCAGGCGGATGATATGCGGAACGACCAGTCCAACGAAGCCGATGATCCCAGCGAAGGCCACGGCGGCGGCGGTGGCAAGCGTTGCCAGCGCGACGGTGATCCAGCGAACGCGTTGCACCCTGATGCCGAGCTGCTGCGCCTGTTCTTCTCCAAACTGCAGCACGTTGAGCGGGTGCCCGATGAGCACCAGCCCAGTCAGCGCGACCACCATGTACGGCAGCATGCCAAGGATGGGAGACCAGCCCGACATGATGGCGCCGCCCATCAGCCATACCAGTGCGCGGCGCAGTTCACCCGTCGAATGGATCATCAACGCCGAGGTCACTGCTGAGGCGAACGAACTGACCGCCACACCCGCCAGGATGAGATTGGTGGTGGGCACGGTCTTGCCCACCCGCGCCAGCATGGCAACGAGGAGGACGGCCAGCAAGGCACCGGCGAATGCCGCCAGGGGCACAGAAAAGAGCCCGGCTGGCGTATAAGGAGATTTCACCAGCATTGCCAGCACAGCACCAAGACCGGCACCCGAAGACACACCGATCAGGAAGGGATCAGCCAGCGGGTTGCGGAACAAACCTTGATAGGCACCACCGCTGCCGGCGAGCGCGGCACCCACCAGTGTTAACATCAGCATGCGCGGCAACCGCAGTTCGGTGAGTATCTTGAGGTAGACCCCGTCTGGATCCAATGTTGACGCCGCGCCTTTGAAACCGGATATCAGCACATCCCATAGAGTCGGCAGGGGGATGAACACGCTGCCCACAGCAACGCTGAGCACGGCTGAGCCGATCAGGATCAGCGATGTGACCAGGAATGGTGAGAGCGTGTTCTTTTTTTTCATTAATACTTTTCAGGGTGGATCAGTTTGGCGAGTTCCTCCAACCCGTCCACCAGCCTGGGTCCCGGACGGCTCACCAGGTCATCGTTGAACGGGTAGATCCTGCCCTCTTTCACTGCGGTCAGACCATCCCAACCCGCCCTGCCAGCTACCTGCTCAGGCGTCATACCGTAAATGGAATCGCCGAGGAGAATGATATCCGGGTCCTGCACCAGCAGTTCCTCAACGCTGATCTGTGCCCATTGTGAGTGCAGCGACGCGCCGACGTTCCTGCCGCCTGCCGCCGTGATGAGAATATCCAGGAAAGATCCCGGACCCGGGGTCCAGGGTTTGGTGGGGTCAGTACCATCCAGTTCGTAAAAAACCAGCGGTGCTGTCTCGGCGTTTTCTATGGTCTTCGAGACCTGCTGCACTCTTTCTCTCAACGAAGACGAAAGTGCTTCCGCCTCTTCTTTATGACCGCTAAGGACGCCAACGGTTTGCAGCATGGTGTAGATCCCCTCTACGTCGGTTGGGTTGGCCAGGTAATAGACTTTGAGACCCATGCCCTCAATTGCGCTTACCTGTTCGGGGGTATTGATTTCGGCGGCGATGACCAGGTCGGGTTCAAGGCTGGCGATGGTCTCGATGGAATAACTGCCCATCGAACCGCCCACGTCCTGGATGGATGCGGCTTCAGCAGGGTAGTTGGAAAAACTATCTCGCCCCACCACCTGGTCACCGGCACCTACTGCGAAGAGAATCTCGGTTACAGATGGCGAGAGGGAGACGATGCGCTCTGCGGGTTCAGCAAGCGTTACCTGGCGGTCCAACCCGTCCTGCAGGTCGATCTCACCCCTGGCAGCATTGCCGGGTTGAGCGGTACACGCACTGAGGGAGAGTACAACCAGTCCAATGATGATAACTACGAAAAACCACTTTTTCATCTTTCATCCTTGAGAATGAGATAATTCAAAATAAAAAACCCAACCGCTTAAGGTTGGGGTTCGCACGCATTACTGCGGGTGTCCACCTCCTTTCAGCGAGAGTGTGGTAACACCCTTTTTGGCGGTCGACCTGGCTTATCAGGATTCTCCTGATTTACAGTTGCGCGACAGCACCGGATTATGCACCGGTTTCGCCTTTAAGCCGCCCTGTTCGGGTTAGGCACCAAAAAGGATTATTTGATTAAGTGAATTCTACACGCGTTCTCGAGTGGGGTCAAGCAGAAAACCAGATATTTCAACTTAACCCATATATTTTTAAGATAGAGGTGTAGCGTTATAATTAATCACAAACATGGAGGAGCCTTGAAACGCATTCCTTACGAGATCCGGGTAGGCGAGTTGCTCAAAGAAAAAAACATGAAACTGGTGTTGGCGGAATCGTGCACCGGTGGAATGGTGGGTAACCTGATCACCAACATCGCCGGTTCATCTGATTACTATCTGGGCAGTGTGACCGCGTACGCCTACGAAGCCAAGGAGGCACTGCTGGGTGTGCGCCACGAAACGCTGCTCAAATACGGCGCGGTCAGCCGATCGACGGTGCTCGAAATGGCTTCGGGGGTTCGCAAGTCCCTGGCGGGAGATATCCCGCTGGATTCGATCATCGGCGTGTCAATCAGCGGCATCGCCGGCCCTGGCGGGGGTCTACCCGGCAAGCCGGTTGGCACGGTGTGGTTCGGCATGAGCACGGTGGACGGTGATTGGGCATGGCGCAGCCTGTTTAAAGGCGACCGCGTGCAGAACAAGCGCTATGCCGCGCGCACCGCGCTTCAATTGGTGATCGCTTATCTTGGGGGGAAGCTTCCACCAGAGACACCTTACACTAGTTGATCAAACCATAAGATCATGAGAAATCGAAAAGTAAGGATTCTTATCTTAACAGCAGACGCGGGGTTCGGTCACCGCAGTGCGGCGAACGCCGTAGCAGAAGCATTGAAGCTGAAATACGAGACCCAGACCGAGGCATTTATTGCCAACCCGCTTGATCATGAAAAAGCACCGCCTTTCCTGCGCGATTCACAGTCAGATTATGACCGTTGGATAAAGAATGTCCCTGAGCTTTACAAATTTGGGTATGACGCGAGTGATGCTGCCATCCCTACCCGTCTGCTGGAGGACTCGCTGGCCCTCCTGTTGTATGAAGCCATAAAAGAAACCTGTCGTCAATATCATCCTGATGTTATCCTGACCACTTATCCCATGTACCAGTCCGCGGTGACCCTGCTTCATCGAACCAGGAAGGTAAAGACACCCTTCTACACAGTCGTTACTGATCTTTCAACAGTACACCTTTTATGGTTCCACAGGAAAGTGGATGGTTGCCTGGTTCCAAACCGCATTGTTGCCGAGCTTGCCTACAGCAGCCAACTGGATAACGACAAAGTCATCATCACCGGTATCCCTGTTTCCCCCGAGATAGCCCGTGAGACCCGCACTCAATTAGAGATAAGGGCTGAATTGGGCTGGCAGACCGGGTTGACCACTATCCTGGCGGTTGGAAGCAACCGCACCGATAAACTGATGGACGCCTTGAATGTTGTCAATCATTATGGCGTATCCCTGCAACTGGTGGTGGCAGCAGGCGGAAATAAAGAACTTTTCCAGGAGCTTAAACAGGTAGACTGGCACATCCCTGTGCACCTATATGATTATGTAGACAAGATGCCAACCTTGATGAAAGCCTCTGATCTGATCATTTGCAAAGCCGGCGGATTAGTCGTGACCGAATCGATGGCCAGCGGGCTGCCGATGATCCTGACCGATGTGATTCCAGGCCAGGAAACAGGTAATGCGGAGTATGTCAGGGCAGCTGAGGTGGGTATTGTTGCGGATTCAGCGGTGGAGATGCTGGAAGGTCTGAACCATTTGCTGCGAGACGATCAATCCCTGCTAAAGCAGTATGCCCAGAACGCGCACGCCTTGGGGATTCCGGATGCCGCATTTAAAGTGGCGGATATTTTATGGAAAGCCGGAGCAAATCGCATCAAACGTCGTTTACACGCATCGCTGGAAACAAGCAGCCCAAATAATGAATAAACGTAATCATACCGAACCCATCAGGGTGGGGGTACTGGTTTCTGCGCACTCCGAGTGGTTGGCTGTCAAGACACATTTCCACGAACCCGCCGTAGATAGTTCTCCGTTCGGCGAATACTTCTATATACCCATTGCTGGAGTTTCCTGCGTCCTCTGCCATGGCGGTTGGGGTAAGGTTTCTGCGGCGGCTTCCACGCAGTACGTCATCGACCGCTGGCATCCGCGACTGCTTCTCAACATTGGTACCTGCGGCGGGTTTGAAGGTCACATTAATGTGGGTGAGGTGATACTGGCAAACGAGACACTGATCTACGATATTCACGAGCGCATGGGTGACCCCCAAGACGCGCTCAGGTTCTATACCACCCGCATCGATCTATCGTATCTGCGCGAACCCTTCCCGCAGGCGGTTCGTGTCGGGCGGCTGGTCTCAGCGGACGAGGACATCGACCCCGGAATGGTCACCCGACTGCGCCTTGAATATGGTGCGGTTGCGGCGGATTGGGAATCCGGAGCCATTGCCTGGACGGCAAACCTGAATCATACGCGGGTGCTTATCCTGCGCGTGGTCAGCGACCTGGTTAGCGAGCAAGCTGGTGAACTATACGAGGGGGGTGATTTTGCCAGCCGCGCCGGGGAGGTGATGCAGGCGCTGCTGCGCGCTCTGCCGGATTGGATCGACTGCGCCACACACGATGAATGAAAAAAAACCGGAGAATTTCTCCGGTTTTGGTTCTATTACCTGGGTTGTCCCAACCGGGCGCGTTCCTCCGCCACAATCTTCTCTTCCAGCTTGCGGAACATCGGCTGCGGTTGGCGCATCTCTTGCCCGGGTTTCAGCTGGCTTGGCTCCCAACTACCGGTGGCGCTGGAGTGATCATAACGCAGGATGGCATGCTCGCCGAGTCCGTCGCTTATGGTTTCAGTAAATTGCCTGCCGAATAGGCTGCCGTCGTATCCCATGAACCCGTTCAACTGGTCGCTGGTGAAGGGCAGGAACGGAGCAAAGAGTATCTTCAGGGAATCGATAGCTCTTAAAGCGGTATAGATTGCCCTGCCGGCGGCATCCCTGTCGGTTTTAACGGTCTGCCAGGGAGCCGTGGTATCCAGGTATTTGTTGACTTCTGATGCGAGGCGCATGGCTTCCGCCAGTGCGGCGCGCAGGTGAACCGCTTCGAGCTCATCACCAACCGTGTTGAATCCATCCTCGATCGTTCGCAGCAGGTCACTGTCGAGCGGGGTCAGTTCACCCGGGTCTGGTACCACACCCTGCCAGTGTTTGAACGCGAAGGAGAGTACACGGTTGGCCAGGTTTCCCCAGGTGGCGACCAGCTCATCATTGTTGCGGTGATAGAAATCGTTCCAATCCCAATCAGTATCCTTCGATTCCGGCATGTTGACGGTCAGGTAATAGCGCAACGAGTCGGGGTCATAGCGGGTCAAAAAATCCAACGCCCAGATGGCCCAGTTGCGGCTGCCGGAGATCTTCTGCGATTCGATGTTCATGAATTCGTTGGCCGGCACATCGTACGGCAGCACCAGCGGAAGGGGGGTGACACTACCCAGCAGTTCGTCCAGGTGCTCGCCTGCGCCAATCAGTTCCGCCGGCCAGATGATGGCGTGGAAGGGGATATTATCTTTGCCAATGAAGTAATAGGTACGCGCATCAGCGTTCTGCCACCACTGGCGCCAGGCGTCAACGTCACCGTTCAACTGGCTCAACTCAATGGAAGCGGAAAGGTAACCTATGACGGCCTCGAACCACACGTAAAGGCACTTGGTCTCCCATTCCGGTCCTTCGCCCAGCACTTCTTCCGGTAGGCGGATACCCCAGTCAAGATCGCGGGTGATCGGTCGGCCGCGCAGTCCATCAGCGAGGATCTGACCCAGTGACTGCCGGATGACATTCGGGCGCCAGTAACTCTCGCGCACTTTCAGGAATTCCACCACCAGGTCCTGCAGGCGTGAGAGGTCGAGGTAATAATGCTCTGTACTGCGTAATTCAGGGGTGGAGTTGTCAATCTTCGATTTGGGATCGATCAGCAGCGCGGCTTCGAGCATGCTACCGCATTTATCGCACTGGTCGCTGCGCGCCCCCTCGTATCCACAGATGTAGCAGGTGCCTTCTACATAGCGGTCAGGCAGAAAACGCTGCTGGCTGGTGGAGTACCACTGGTCCTGGCTTTCTTTGTACAGGAAGCCGTTATGTTTCAACGCCAAAAAGACACTGCGCGCTACGCGCATGTGATTATCGGTATGGGTGCTGGTGAACAGGTCGTAGGTCAGGCCGAGCTGCTGAAAAAGATCAATGAAACCAGTGTGGAAGCGCTGGTAAACCTCATACGGGGTGCTTTTCTCGGCATCGGCGCGCACGGTGATGGGGGTGCCATGGCTGTCTGAACCGGAGACGAACATCACCTGGTGACCGCGCAGGCGATGGTAGCGTGCAAAAATATCCGCCGGTAGGTAGGAACCGGTCAGGTTGCCCACGTGAATTTCAGCATTGGCGTACGGCCAGGCCGCCGCTACAAGAATGGATTCCGTCATGTTCACCTCGCTTACTAGATGCGGGTATTCTAACACGAAACCAGATGAGCACGCATCTGTACGTGCTTAACCTTCAACACCGAAGGAGTCCTCCTCTAAGCGCGTTATTTTGACTTTCAGCAACTTGACCATATCGAATCTGGATGTTATGATTTTTCCCGAGGTAAAAATGACAGAAAAACAAAATCAATATCCCACGGGCAACGCCCCGCGACCCGAGGATGTGGAAGAGGTTTTATCCTCTGATCACCGTTCTCCCGCGGAGAGATTGTGGGACCGCGTTGTTCACCTGGGGCTCGGTGAGACCACCCTGAAGGTTGGAACCGCTGTTGTTTCACTATTACTGGTATTGTTGGTGGTGTGGGTAATGGGCAAGTTTGTTTTGAAGAACCAGTCAAAACCCACTGCTGAACCGGAAACGGCTGCTGCAGTGGTACAGCAAGTGACACCCGTTGTGCCGCTGATGATCGATTCCGAACCGGTGCTCTACAGTGGTTTCGGCATCAACCGCCTGGCACAAATCCACACCGACCGCCCGGCGCAGGCGCGTTCCACCATGATCGAATACACTATCCTTCCAGGCGATACGCTATTCGGGATCGCGGAAAAGTTCGGGCTGAAACCCCAGACCCTGTTATGGAGCAACCGTCACATCCTCGGCGATGACCCGCACAATATTTATCCGGGCGTGAAGATTCTCATTCCCGAGATAGATGGCGCAGTTTATAAATGGAACACCGGCGATGGATTAAACGGCGTTGCCAGTTTCTATAACGTCACTCCAGATGTCATCATCGATTGGCCGGCTAATAACCTTGACCGCGCCACAATTGGTGATTTATCACTACCGAACATCCCCGAAGGCACGCTTCTCTTCGTGCCCGGCGGCGTTGGTGAATTCACTGACTGGCTGGAAACCTACACGCGTGAAAAGCCCGCGGAATCCTCGATTTCTGGCTCTGCTTGCGGCATCGTCACATCTGGTTACATCGGCTCAGGCCCGCCATTCCTGTGGCCAACCTCTGAGACCTACATCTCAGGTTTCGAGTACAGCCCTGAAACCAACCACCGCGCCATCGATATCGGTGGAAAAATCGGCAACCCGATCTACGCGGTAGATGACGGCGTGATCGTCTATTCCAACTGGAACGAACACGGATATGGCAACCTTATCGTCGTCGATCATGGCAACGGCTGGCAATCGGTGTACGCCCACCTGGACAACTATCTGAATTTCTGTGGCGACAATGTGTCACGCGGTCAACAGATCGGCATCCTCGGCACCACCGGCAATTCCAGCGGGCCGCACCTGCACTTTGAGCTGCGCCACGAGAACTACGGCGCGGTGAACCCCTGGGATTTCCTGGAATAAAAGTAGACAAATACAAAGCCCCCGGTCGATGATACCGGGGGCATGTGTTTTAAGTGGGTTTAGCCCGCCAGAAACCGCGCCGTACCGGACGCACATCCTCGGCGGTGATGAAAGCTGAGGGGTCGGCCTCCAGCACAATGGTCTCCACGTTGGGTACGTCCTTGCGCAGCACACTGGCGTGTAGTTCAAACACGGTTCCACCCCTGCCGCGACCGGCAATTTCGGTGACCGCGTAGCCCCCGGCACGCAGCCGCTCCGCGATGTAAGCCCCGCGGCTTGAGCTGATGATGGTGACCAGGATATGACCAACGGCGAGGCGCTGCTCGATGAGCATGCCTACCAGGTTACCGGTGGCGAAACCTGTGGCGTAGCCAATGACGTTGAGAATGTTATCCAGCTGGGTCAGCACCGAGCTGATAGCGACAACGAATACCAGGGATTGGAAGAAACCCAGGATCCAAACGATGAGCTTCTTGCCGCGAACCACGAACAGCACGCGGATGGTATCCAGCGACATGTCGACGACGCGCAGCGCAAAAATCATCAGTGCGAAAAGCCAGGCGTGAGGATCAGACAGGTATTCCATTTTCTACCCTCGCTTGTTTATGCTGCTTTCTCTTTCCTAATAGCCGGCAGGTAATAATCGGTAGTGTATTCTTTGAGCATACGGCGCAGGCTGAACTGCGGCACAAGCGTGCGCAGGTCCTCCTTCACCAACTTCAACCATTCCTGCGGTATCTTGTTGGTGTCACGTTCATAATACATCGGAATGATCTGTTTTTCCAGCGTCTCGTAAATGCTCTGCGCGTCAGCGGCATCCTGTTCATCGGGGTTGGCATTATTAATGTCCTTACCAATAGCCCAGCCGTTTTTGCCGTTAAACCCCTCACGCCACCAGCCGTCCAACACCGAGAAATTCAACACACCATTCAGAGCGGCTTTCATGCCGGAAGTGCCTGATGCTTCGTTGGGGCGGCGTGGGGTGTTCATCCAAACGTCCACGCCCTGTACCAGGTATCGTGCGACGTTGATGTCGTAATCTTCAATGAATACCAGGCGCCCGGCGCTGCGGGTATCTTTCACCGCGCGGTAGACCTGCTGGATGAGCAGTTTACCAGGTTCATCAGCGGGGTGCGCCTTGCCAGCGAACACAATTTGCACCGGCATGTGGGAATCCGTGATCATGCTCATGAGTCGGTCAAAATCGCGGAAAATGAGATTGGCACGTTTGTAAGTGGCGAAGCGGCGCGCGAAGCCGATGGTGAGAGAATAGGGTTCCATGAAAACGCCGCCGGCTACCGCCTGGCCGGGGGTAAGCTGGCCAGCCTGCCACTCCTGGCGGGTGCGCTCATTGGTGAAGTTCACCAACTTGTTCTTTAGATGGCGGCGCACCGCCCACAATTCCTCATCGGGAATGTTATTGATTAAGTTCCAAAAGCTCGGGTCATCCAGGCGTTCCTGCCAGTCTGCGCCGAGGTATGTCTCAAACAACACGCCCATACGCCGTGCCAGCCAGGAACGGGTGTGCACGCCGTTTGTCACATAGCCAATGGGCACATCCTCCTCTTCCTTTTCAGGCCAGAGGAAGTTCCACATGCGGCGCGAGACGATGCCGTGAAGTTCAGAGACCGCGTTGGCGCGTTCTGAAAGTTTGAGCGCGAGAACGGGCATCACGAAGGATTCACCCCATGGTTGCGCCTGGCGACCGAGGTCAATGAACTGGTCGTGCGTCAGACCAAGTTCGTTCCAGAAATTGCCAAAGTACTTGTCCACAAGCCAAAGCGGGAACTGGTCGTTGCCGGCGGGCACGGGGGTATGTGTGGTAAAGACATTCGAAATCTTAACCTCATCCCAGGCTTTTTTGAAATCCTTGCCATCTTTTATCTTTTCGCGGATGCGCTCCAATGCGAGGAAAGCGGAGTGTCCTTCGTTCATGTGCCAGACGTCCGGGCTATAGCCCAGCAGGCGCAGCGCTTTGACACCGCCTAATCCCAACAGCATCTCCTGCGAAATGCGTACCTCGAGGTCGTTACTATAGAGGCGTTCTGTAAGCAGGCGATCGGAAGAAGAATTAGTTTCGACGTTCGAGTCCAGCAGGTAAAGGCGAACCCGGCCGACCTCGATTTCCCAGATGCGCGCGCTAACCTGCCGTCCAGGTAGGTCGACGGATATAGTGATCGGTTTATGGTTCTCGTCCAGCAGCGCAACGAGCGGCAGCATATTGTAATCAATAAGATAATTGCGCGTTTCCTGCCAGCCGTCTTCCGTAAGTTCCTGTACAAAATATCCCTTATCATAAACAAAGCCCACGGCTACCAGTGGCAGTCCCAGGTCGGAGGCTTCCTTGAGGTGATCGCCTGAAAGAATGCCGAGACCGCCGGCGTAAACCGGCAGGGATTCGTGAATGCCGAATTCGAATGAGAAGTAGGCGATAGTCTTATCTTTGATCCCGGGATAGGTATTGTGAAACCAGGTGGTGGGTTCTGCCAGGTAGGCATCGAATCTTGCAAGTGTGCGGTCGTAATGTTCCAGGTAGGCGGGCTGACCCACAGCGGCGTTCAACCTGTGACGCTCCACGCGGCGCAGGAAAGCCACCGGGTTGTGCGCCACCAGGTCCCACAGCAGGGGGTCGATATGTTGGAACGCGCGATGTCCTTCAGGGTTCCAGACCCACCACATATTGTGTGCCAGTCGGGTAAGTCCTTCGATGCGCTTTGGCAGGTTGTAGGAATTTGGATACTCGCGAATGATCTTAGTGGTCATGTAGACTCTCTTCAATTAAAGGTATGTATTCCGGCATGTCTCGCCCAGAACGATTGATTGTTATATTCAACTTTACCCTGGGGGAAATTAAGCCGGATGGATTATACCAGAATGTGATGATGTAATTACAATTAACAGGTCTCCCGAGGGAGACCTGTTAAGACTGACATATATTATTCGATCACTTCGATGGCCAGCGTATATTTTGACATGGTCTCGCAGCCATCTTCCGTGATGAGGATGGCGTTCTCGTACCTAAACCCGATCTCTTCCTCGGGGCAGGCGTACTGGATGGCACATATGAGCATTTCATTGGGCTGGTACACGTGGTCAGGGTTGGTCCAATACGGGAAGGGACCGTCGTTACGTCCAATGCGCCATTCATCACCCAGCATGCCGATACCGTGCTCGAACCCGGGCACCATGAACTCGGCAAATCCGCGTTCTTCGCAAAAGACCATCATCTCATCCGCCAGACCGGAGGGGGTGATGCCTGGTTTATAAGTATCGAGGCACAGGCTCACCAGGTCGACGAAGTTCTTGGCATGCCACCGCTGGCGTTCGCTGGCAGGTGCCAGAAGGTAGTTGTGCGTGTGGTCGCCCAGGCAGAGGCGGAAAGTGGAATGTAGATCCACCATCAGCGGTTCACCAGCGCGAAGCTTGCGTTCGGTCGGCGGGGTGCAAGCGCCACCCATCAACCCGGTGCGGTAACCGGAGGCGATCTCGTTGCCGCCAGTGAAAGACCACTCCCATACGCTGCCCACCTCGCGCATGCCCATGGCTGCGATGCCAGCAATCTCGGTCTCGGTGTATTTGGCAAAGTGACCGTTCTTGATGGCGTTGAGCACTGCCACGTGCCCGGCATCGGTCATGCGGCCGGCCTTGCGGAAGCGGTTGATGGTGCCTTCGTCCTTGATCATTGCCAATCTGTCTACGATATCCAGCGCGTTCACCAACCTGGCATCAGGCAGGGCGGCTTCGAAAGCTGTGTACTCGTAATGGGTAAGGTTACCCTCCGGCAGATAATTGGACATACCCGCCTCGACACCGACCACTCCCTTACCGTCCTTGAGGTATTTCTTGACCAGGTCCGCGATGGCAGTGATCTGGTCCTGCCCGCCCATGGGGGCGAATCCCAACACGTGGTCAAAATCGAGCCACGATTCATCGGCCACGCGCGCGGCATCGATGACGAAGGTGAAGACGGTCGGCAAGCCTTCATGCGGGATGACGATGTAACTGCGCCAGGGGCAGAAAGCGTCGGTCGTCCATGAGAGGGTGCGCAGGCGCGAGCCGAGGTAGACATCCACGCCATCAGCGGCCATTTCGCGTTGAATGGCTTTGATGCGCCCGGGGAAATCAATAAAATAGGGGTCGTTTGTCATCATGGTGGTCTCTAATATTCACATTCGATCCCAGAAAGGATCCTGTTGAAGCGGTCCACGATGGACGCCAGGCTGAGGGCTTTCACCATGTTGCCCTGCAGTTTGAGCTTGCCGCTCATCAGCGCGGAGCGGGAGCCAATCTCGGCGCGTGATATTTTGGCGAAGGTCTCGTAATCACCACTGATCGTGAACTCTGCTTCGGGGAATGGTTCCTTGCGAACGGAAATGTCAGTAAATACGCCATTTTCCAGCTTGTAATAGAGGGCACGGTCTACGCCATCCGGGCAGTTGTGGTAGATGGTGAGCATCGATGATGTGAGGTTTTTCATCATCTCAGGGGTCAATTGGCTGCGCAGCCGTTTTTCGGCTTCCGCAGTCCATTCGGGACTGAGGTACTTTATGGTGGGCATAAGGGTTTCTCCTGTAAGTTAACAGATTGGTCGACAAATTAATTATATAGACAAAATAAGAACAGGGCATCCTCAAGGACGCCCTGTTCATAAAACGATATTTCAGAATGTGGTCGGTATCTTCGACAGCACGGCGAAGAAAGGTTCAAGCGTTGGGAGCAAACCCATGGCTTTGAGCATGTTACCCTTGAACTTCAGTTCACCACCCATGATGGCAGCCGTCGGTTCGATCTGTCCTTTGAACAGTTTCTCATACGAGCGGTAATCCCCGCTGATGGCGAACTCGGTCTTCACGCCCAACGCGTCGGCGAGTTTGAAGGTCTTGATATTGCCTTTGTCGGTCTCAAATACCAGTGTCCTGACCTTGCCGTCGGGGCAGTTTTCAACCGTCATCGCGATGGAAAGAGTGGCATTATTTGTGGTCTGCGGGGTAATTTTCGCACGCAGCACCTTTTCGGTTTCCGTCATCCACTCCGGGCTCATGAACAATAGTTCAGTCATTTTGTTTCCTCCTTGTTGATTCAATTTTACCTCTTAATGAGAAGGGAAAAACTTGTCAAAAATAGTTGGGACGAGTTCAGCCACCATCTGGCTGGAAATACCGTTCTCGCGGCAGATGCGTTCATAAATATCCACACTGCCGCGCCTGGTCCGCTGTTGGGTGTCAACGTCCAACCCCCACAGGCCAAAACTCTGCGTCCAGCCGCGCTCCCATTCAAAGTTGTCCACCAGCGACCAGTGGAAATACCCCTTGAGCTGCCGGTTAAAGTTCGCCGCGCGCCACACCTGGTGCAGGTGTTCAACCAGGTATTGGGGACGGAGCGTGTCGCTTGCGTCCTCAATGCCGTTCTCGGTGATGATGATGGGGATATCATAACTGTGCGCCCACTTGAGTCCGTCCCACATCCCCTCGGGCACATTGGCGATGAAGTTGTTCTCGCTGACGGCAGCGCCTTCAGGAAAGTAACGCCGGTGAAAGAGTGCACCGGGTTTCAGCAGGTCAAATGCCACCAGGTCGCGGGTGTAATAATTAAGTCCAATGAAGTCCTGCGTGCCGGCGGCTTCTGGCAGATTGATCTTTTTGAATACCAGGTTCAACTTGCCGGTCACAAGGCAGTCATTGAAGGCTTTGTTGAAGATCTGGTTGGTGAAGTTGAGCGGAATGCGGTCAAATGGAGAGCCAGGGTGAGCGGGGGCAAGGCTGCGGTAATTGGTGGCGATACCCACGCGGGCTTCAGGCTGAAGTTCATGGATGACCCGGTAAGCGGCGGTGTGCCCGATGATGAGATTGGTAAGCACCCTGGCGGCAAGGTTTAAATCCTGCTTGCCGGGCGGGAAGGCACCATCCACCCAACCGCTTAAAACATACACATTGGGCTCGTTGATCGTGACCCATAACTTCACGTATGCTTTTAGCGCTTTGACGGCACGGCGGGTAAAGCGGGCGAAAAAAGCGGGGGTTTCCTCGTTTTCCCAGCCACCCATAGCGACCAACCAGAGGGGGTCAGTGAAATGATGCAGGGTGACCATGGGTGTCATGCCATTGTTCGTCATCCAACGAGCGATCTCGACGTATTTTGCCAGCGCTTCATCATCCCAGCGGTCGGGTTCCGGCTGGATACGGCTCCATTCGATGGAAAGGCGGTGGGCGTTCTGACCGCTGTCGCGCGCCCGTTCCAGGTCCTCCACCCAGCGCCCCCCCCCACCAATCGCACGCCAGCCCGGAACGCTGGTTGTTGACGATCCTGCCGGGTGTCTCTTCCCATTGTGACCAATTATTGTTGTTGTTCCCGCCTTCCACCTGGTGGGCAGCGGTGGCGGTTCCCCAGAAGGGAAACCGCGCGGAAATTGGAAGATGGCTTTAGGCATTGGGCGCTCCTGTGTATATGATCAGTACGGGGTAATTATACCCAAACAAAAACCCCGGCGTCACCGGGGGTTGTGAGTGTGATTCTGGGGGTCACATTCCTGCCATGTAGGCGATACTCAACGTGCCCGGGCCGACGTGGCAGCCGACCACGGGGCTGACGTAACTAAGGATGGCTTCATCCGCGTTGAGGCGTTTGGCTGTGGATTCCAGCAGCGCGCGGGCTTTCGTTTCAGCCAACGCGTGGAACAAGAAATGCGCACCGGTGTGCGGCCGTTGATGTAAGATTCTCGACCAGTTGCACCATGGCTTCAAGCGCTTTATTGATGGAAATGACACTCTTTACCGCTTCGATCTTTCCGTCGCGGATCTCGAGGATGGGCTGAATATTGAGCGCGGTTCCCATGAATCGTTTACCGCCGCCGATACGCCCGCCGGCGTGCAGGTAT
>CAWFCH010000006.1:0-46658 GCA_963814295.1 uncultured Chloroflexia bacterium | reverse complement strand
TTACGATTTCTAACTAACTCTCTAAAACGAAATAAGGATTATTAACAATTTTGACTTCAAACAATAAGACAAGTAACGAAAAAATGAGTGTGGTCATCACTACATTCAACCAAGAAAACTTTATCTCTCAATGCATTGAGTCTGCTTAATGCAACATGGTGATTTTGAATTGGAGGTTATTGTTGGTGACGATAATTCAACTGACAATACCCGACGAATCCTTGAAAAATATAAGAAACAATATCCATCACAAATTCGACCATTGCCACCTATTGATCGCCTGGGAATGCAATTGAACCTGAAAAGATGTTTGGAAAATTGTTCGGGAAATTTTGTGGCAATATGTGAGGGTGATGACTACTGGTTAGACTCGGAAAAATTAAACCAACAAATGGTTTTTCTTCAAAATCATAATGAATGCTCTATGTGCTTTAATTCTGTTCTTTTGTATCTGGAAAAAGATGGAACCTCGTTCCAACATATCGATCAACAGACACTATCAAAAGAATATCTTACGACTAATGACTTGATAATGGTTAACTACATCGGTAATTTTTCTTGTTGTATGTATCGCGCAAGTGTTATAAGACAATTACCGGAAAAATTATACGAGGTGCGGTATGCGGATTGGTTATTTAACCTTTGTTGTTCACAGGTTGGACCAATCGGTTATTTATCAAAAATTATGTCAGTATATCGTATTCACGACCAGGGCTCATGGTCAAAAATGAGCGCGGTGCAACAGAATAAAAAAATCTTGCGCATAATAACCGCTTACGATCGTTTTTTCGGATATCGATACACCAAGGCTTTCAGAAGTAGAAAAAAACAATTAACCAAAGAGACATATCGTTTGTACATAAACTACTTGCTGGATAATTCTCTTGTCGCAAAGATATATAAAAAAATGAGCCGCCAACTTTATAAGGGAATTAAGTTGGTTCGAAGTTCATCACGGGAGAAAATCATCCGACCGACAAACCATTTTGACCAGTTCCTGAAGAAAATGGAATCCCAGGTTCACAAAGAAAATATCGCAGCGCAAATTACATTGATTAATAACTCAGGCTTTTTCAAAGAGGATTGGTACCTTTCCCAAAATCCTGATGTTCGCGATGCTGGAATAGATCCCTTGCGGCATTTTCTATTAATTGGCGCGTTCGAGGGGCGCGATCCAGGCCATTGGTACCTGGGTCAATACCCTGATGTCCGCCAGGCTAGAATAAATCCTTTACGACATTACCTGGACGATTGGCGCGATTCGAGGGGCGGGATCCGGGTCCTGATTTCAGCAGCAGCTTTTACCTGAACACCTACGACTGATGTGAAAAACGAAGGTATTAACCCACTGTTGCATTACCTGAAATATGGAAAAGCTGAAGGCCGATCCATTTCCAGTCATAAATAGGGTAAACTTTACCTGTTCTGTACACAACCTTTTTATTACCAGATTAGTTTTATAGAGCTGAGAAAAATTTTCCTATGACTAATAACCCAAAGGTTTCAATCCATTTAAGTTCTTACAATCATGAGAGATTTATTCGTCAATCCATTGAGAGTGCTTTAAATCAGACCTTTGATGATTTTGAGCTGGTGATAAAAGAGGATGCCTCCACGGATTCCTCTTGGGAGATCATCCAGAGTTACACAGACCCCCGTATCAAAACTTACCGGAATCTTGTGAACAGGGAAAAGGGGTTTAATAGCTATTTTCCTGAGTTCAGAGGCAAATATATCGCCATTCATCACTCGGATGATGTGTGGGAATTGAACAAATTGGAAAAACAGGTTGAATTCCTGGATACCCATCCCCAAATCGGCGCTGTATTCTCGCACAGTCACGATCATTGACGAAGCGGGTCAGCCGATCGATGAGAACCAGGGCTTCGACATTAAAACCTTTGAGCAACCCAACCGGGATCGTTACGCATGGTTAAACCACTTCTTTTACCATGGAAATGCTTTATGTCATCCCAGTATCCTCATCCGTAAAGAGTGTTATGAGAATTGTGGTCTCTACCGGTTTGGCATGGTCCAATTACCTGATTTTGACATGTGGGTTAGATTATGCTTAAAATATGAAATTCACGTGATCCAGGAGAAACTGGTAAGGTTCAGAGTACATGGGAATCTATCCAATGCAAGCAGTCCCAAATCAGAAAACCTGGTTCGCGCAAATTTTGAACATTTGCAGGTTCTCAACAACTACCTGGAACTCAAAGACCGTGAAGAGTTACTGAAGGTTTTCCCTGAAGCAGCGCAGTATGATTACTCCGGCAGCGATATCCGGCCAATTCTGGCTCATCTGGCTTTGAATAATGACGGGTTTGTTCCAAAGAACTTTTGGGCGTTGCAGCTCCTGTTCGATTTTATGAATGACCCGAAAAAACAAAAAACCACCAGCGGAGAATTTCCATACTCGAAAAATGAATATGCGGCGTTGAACCGCTCGCTTGATGTATTTGGCATTGAACCCAGGTTACAGGTTAAAGAATTAAAACCACTAGTGGATAGACTGCAGGGTCAGGTTTTATTCTATTCACAAAGTAAAAGTTGGAAGATCACCCGTCCATTGAGAAGGATAATGGAAATTTTAACTGGGAAAAAGAAAGAACCTCAGAATCAATAAAAGGTCTGGATGAAAACGAAGAAAAATTTCCGCTATCATTTCAATCGCTTCCTGGAAATCCTCGAGGACGAAGGTCCTGCTGAAGCGCTACGACTGGCTTTTGAATTCAACTTCACCAAAGTACTCGGCAGGTACGATGCTACCCGTTATAAACGCTGGGTTGAGGCGCGCGAACCCGATGTAAAAGAGCTGGAACAGCAACGCCTCCAGGCAGAGCTTCTGCCGCAACAACCGCTTATCAGCCTCTTGACGCCTGTATACAACCCGCCGTTACGCATCCTCACGGAAACCCTGGAATCGGTCAAGAATCAGACTTACGCCAACTGGCAGTGCTGCCTGGCAAACGGTGATCCCACCAACAGGGAAGTGACCGCCCTGCTCGACCGCTACGCCGCGGCAGACCCGCGCTTTAAAGTGGTTCATCTGAACGAGAACCTCGGCATCGCCGGTAACACCAACGCCGCCGTAGCGCTCGCCACTGGGGAGTTCGTCGCCTTCCTGGACCATGACGACCTGATTGCCCCCAACGCGCTATTCGAGGTCGCCATCCGCCTCATTTCCGATCCCGAGATCGACGTCTTCTACTCTGACGAAGATAACGTCAACGAGAAGGGTGTGCGCACCGGTCCATTCTTCAAGCCCTGTTTCAGCCCCGACCTGCTGCGCAGCGTCAATTACATGTGCCACTTCCTGGTGGTTCGTAAGTCACTGGGTGAAAGCGTGGGCTGGATCCGCAGCGGCTATGAGGGCGCCCAGGATTTTGATTTCATTCTACGCATCTCAGAAAAAGCAAAGAAGATCGTACGCATCCCAAAAATGCTTTATCACTGGCGCTCCATCAAAGGCTCTACAGCGGCGGATTCCAACGCCAAGCCCTACGCCGGTCCTTCGGGCATCAGGGCGGTGGAGGACCAACTGCGGCGGCTGAACTTATCGGGCAGCGTTGAAACGGTCTTCATGCCCACCTGGTACCGTGTTCATTATGATCTCCCTTCCCGCCCTCTGGTCTCGATCATCATCCTCAATCATGAGCACGCGGATGACCTCGAGAAGGGAGTGACTTCGATAATCAGCAAATCCACATATGAGAATTATGAACTACTCATCGTTGAGAACAACAGCAAACAGGAAGATACTTTTGCTCTTTATGCGCGATTAAAAACCCTTGACCCGCGTGTCAGGATCCTTGAATGGAATCATCCTTTCAATTACTCAGCTGCGAACAACTGGGCTGCGAGCCAGGCCAACGGTGATTTCCTACTTTTCCTGAACAACGATATCGAGGTCATCACCCCTGATTGGCTCGAACAGATGCTGATGCACGCCATCCGCCCGGGTGTGGGCACGGTGGGTTCCAAGCTCTTCTTCCCCAATGACACCATCCAGCACGCCGGGGTGATCGTGGGGATTGGTGACGTAGCCGGTCATGGTCACAAGGGGTTTCACCGCAGCCTGGTCGGTCACGGCGGTCAACTGACCCAAATACGTAACACCAGCGCTAACACGGCCGCATGCCTCATGGTGCGTAAGGAGATCTTCGAAGCGGTGAAAGGGTTTGACGAAAACTACATCCTGGCATACGGTGACGTGGATCTCTGCCTGAAGGTCCTCACCTCCGGATACCTGAATGTGTGGACGCCCTTTGCCGAGCTGTATCACCATGAATCGAAGACTCGCGGTTATGAGCGCTCACCTGAACAACTCGCCCGTTACCAGAACGAAGTCTTCTATTTCAAACAGCGCTGGAATTCTTTCATGCGGGAAGGTGATCCTTACTACAATCCCAATCTTTCTTCAAAACGTGAGAATTTCCGCCTGGCGTGAATAGACGAATGCTCTGGAACTAACCTACCCTCAAAATTCCCCCGGTAGTAACCCTTAACCGCGTACCTTCAAGGCATCTTTTACAGAAAACCAAATGAATTATAATAAAATGAATTGCCGTATCTGAAGCGCTGGTTATCCCTGCTCTCGATTATTGTCACTGGCGGGCATAGAATCAGACACACACAGATCACAGCATTATTCTTCCGTAACACATGAAGGACAGAAGTCATTGGCGAAATTGACCGGATCAAACACCAAGAAAGAAAATCAACGCGGATTGATGGACAGGTTGGAGCAAATAAAATGGCTCGAACCGGCCCTCTTTTGGACGATGCTCCTGGTCTTCACGGCTTGCGCCAGTTATTTCGCACTCCGGCTTCACAGGGGTATTATCCCTGATGAGCCTGGATATTTTTACCTGTCAACCCTTTTCTCCAACAGCTGGCGCCTGCCTGACATCACAGAATATTCACTGGCGCTTGGCTTTAGCGAATTCGATCGCCTGCCGTATCTATACTTCTGGCTCAATGGCCGGTTCCTGAATCTTTTCGGTCTGTTTTTCCCGGACGCGAGTGCATGGCGCCAACTCGTCTTTTTACGCCTGGTAAATGTTTTTTATTCTGTCCTTACTGTCATTTTCGCGCATAAACTGGCGAAGGAATTTATCCAGAAAAAATGGTGGGCGCTGCTGGTGACCTTCCTGATGACCAGCACGTTGATGTTCGTTTTCCTATCCGGTGGGGTTTCGTACGATAATCTGGCCAACCTTTGCGCCGCCGCCGGGACGCTCTACCTGGTACGAGCCCTAAAAGGCCGCAAGATCATCACCAATAGTCTTTTGTGGATCATTGCCATCGGTGTGGGCATCCTGGTAAAGAAAACGATTTTGCCTCTCGCCCTGATCATGATCGTCCTGTGGGTAATCTTCATGATCAAAAATCGCCGCCAGGTTAATCTCAAGACGGAATTCAACTGGAAATTTGCGATTGTCACCGTATTCGCGCTGCTTGTCGTAGGCGTCAACATATCTGTCTATGGGGTAAACCTGGTGAAATACATGGAACCGATCCCGGATTGCACCGATCTGCTTCCCCAAAGCCAGTGTGACCTGAGCGTCTATGTGCGCCGCGCAAAAGAGCTGGGATTCCCGGAAGTAAAACTGACGCTGCGCGATGTTATCGAACAACAGAAGACGAACCCGATCAACTACGTAAATGAATACTGGTTGAACAGGATGCTCAAGACCATCTACGGCATCATGGGGCACAAGGCATATTTCCCACCCCTTATCATCACTTTTTACCGCCTGCTTTACCTGTTCGTGTTCATCCTCGCCGTAAAGTACTGGCAGAAGCGGGAGTACGCGTTTTACGCGCTGGTGATTATCACCCTGTTCTATATTCTCGCGATCATCATCTCAAGTTACAACGAAGAGTTGATGTCAGACTTCAGGCACGTTGCCGTACAAGGACGCTACCTTTTCCCTATCCTCGCGCCGTTCTATGTGCTTGTCACTCATTTCATATCCCAAATATCAATCAATTGGTTCCGTCGACTGACTGTTGCCACCACACTGCTGTTGTTCACGATCGGGGGACCCGTGGTGTTCCTGCTGGTGTTCGCCAGAACGAATGCCGTGGGCTGGTTCTATTAGGATGAAGGAGTTTTAATGACCCGACTGATCATACAAATCCCCTGCTTCAATGAGGAAGAGACGATCGCCATGACCCTCGCAGACCTGCCGCGTCAGATTGACGGGGTGGATGAATTGATTGTCCTCCTGGTGGATGATGGATCATCGGACAACACCACCAGGGTCGGCCTGGAAAATGGTGCTGATTATGTTGTGCAACATCCCTCCAACCGCGGGTTGGCGAAGGCGTACATCACCGGGATCCAGACCGCTCTCGCGCTGGGTGGTGACATCATCGTCAATACGGATGCTGATAACCAGTATCCCGGGCGTTACATCCCTGACCTGATTGCACCTGTGTTGAAACGGCAGGCGGATATCGTGATCGGTGACCGCCAGGTCACCAAAAATGTGCATTTTTCACCCATCAAGCGCGCGCTTGAATCGTTTGGCAGCTGGCTGATGCGCATCGTTTCGGGAACAGATGCCCCGGATGCTCCCAGCGGGTTCAGGGCGTACTCCCGCTTCGCCGCTCTGCACCTGCAGGTCTTCAACCGCTATTCCTACACCCTCGAAACCCTGATACAGGCGGGTAAAGAACATATGAAGCTGGCGCACCTTCCCATCATTACCAACCCCACTACCCGCCCGTCACGCTTACACAAAGGAATTTTAAATTTCATCTGGCGTCAAAGCGGAACCATCATCCGTTCTTACGTGCTTTATCAGCCGCTAAAAACATTCCTAATCGCCAGCGTGCCCTTCCTGCTCAGTTCGCTGATCCTGATCGGCCGTTTCCTGTACTTCTACATTACCAACCAATCAGGTGTGGGCAGGTATATCCAATCTGTCTCCATTGGCGGTACGCTGGGTATCTTTGGTGTCATGCTCGTCACTATGGGTCTGCTCGGAGACGCCATCAGCACCAACCGCCAGATGATGGAAGAGATCGTTGTCCGCCAGAGGGACGGGGTCCGCGTGGCAGATGAAAGTAGTGAGATCAACGGTTGCCGTATTCTGCGCCGCAGCAACCTCAACATCGCGCAGGCGGATGAGAATTGATGCAAAGCCATCATTGCAGAGCCGTTTTCCGGCAAGGCGAGAGTTTATGAAACTGATCATCTATATACCTGCTTATAACGAGGAAGAAAATATCCAGCGTGTGCTCGCTGCCCTGCCGACAAAACTGGAGGGTATCGGGGAAGTCGCCACCCTCGTGGTCGATGACGGCAGTACTGACCGCACCATTGAACTGGCACAGGCTGCTGGTGCAGCCATCATAAAGCATTACAAGAACAGGGGTGTAGGCGTAGCGTTCAGGTCATCCGTGCAGTATGCGCTTGAGAACAACGCGGACATCCTGGTGAGCATCGACGCCGATGGACAGTTCGCGCCTGGTGAGATCCCCGCGTTGATCAAACCGATCCTTGACAGCGAAGCCAACATGGTAATTGGCAACCGCTTCCACAATGGCAAACCTTTGGATATGCCCGGGAACAAGTTCTGGGGTAATAAACAGGTGACCAAGATTGTCAGTTCCATCACGGGGCAAAAGTTCACCGACGTGTCCTGCGGTTTCCGCGCCTATGACCGCGAAGCGCTGCTGCGCTTGAACGTCTTTGGCGACTTTACCTATACACACGAATCGATCCTGTCGCTGGTGTACCAGGGTTTGCGGGTGGTGGAAATGCCGGTCACGGTGCGATATGATACCAATCGCAAGTCGAAGGTAGCCGGATCGATCTCCAATTACGCATGGCAAACCAGCAAAATCATGCTGCGCGTGCTGCTGAATTACCGCCCGTTGAGGGTCTTTGGCACCACCGGCATTATCCTGATCGGCATTGGCGCGTTGTTTGAATTATTTCTTTTCATTTACTATGCTGTTGCTGGAAGTTTCACCCCGTACAAAGCGGCCGGTTTTATCGGTCTGGGTTTCATCCTCTTCGGCATGCTCGTTCTACTCATCGCCTTGATCTCTGACATGTTAAATCGCTTGCGTATCAACATGGACCAACAACTTTACGAAACGAAGAAGATACGTTATGACGATCGAAAATAAACCATCGGAAAACAATAAAGCACCACCTGGGTTTCGTCCTTTCATACAAATTACCAAAATACATCAGGTCCACGACACTAAGAGCAGCGCTGGAAAATAACCCCGCAGTTGTTGTCGATGACGCGGTAAACGAGAGCCCCAAAGCCAAACGATATTTCCAGACGCTCAGCAAGATCAAAAAGATCCTGAAACAACACAAGACAAGACTGTGGCTCATCAACTTCCGGGGACACGAGATCTACTGGCCTGTCAGGTGGCTGGTGGGAAAAAGAGCGAAGATCATCTTCGACCAGCTGATCTCGCCATACGACGCCTGGATCAACGAACGCAAGACCTTCAAAAAAATTCGATCATTGCCAGGCTGGTCTACCGGGTCGAAAAGGCCATCATGGCAGACGCCGATTACCTGATAACAGATTCCCGCAACCAGGCGGAATACTACGCGAGCCTTTACAAGGTTCCGGTCGAGAAATTCACGGTCATCAGGGGCAGTGTCAACGAAAGCATGTTTTCACCTGACGCTCCACCCAAGAAGTTCGATTTCCCTGAACCCTTCGTTATTTTTACATATGGCACCTTCATACCGCTTCACGGCATGGAACTCATTCTGCCGGTTGCTGAATTGCTGAAAGACCTGCCGGTACGATTCATGATCGCCGGCGGAAAAGGTAAGAAGTTGGCCAGTTTCCTCGAAACCCGTGAAGCCAAGGGTCTGACCAACATCAGTCACGTAGAATGGATCAACTTTACCGAACTGCCATCCTACATGCGTGGCGCCGGGTTGTGCCTGGGCGGACCTTTCGGTGATTCCCGCCAGGCGCAGAGGGTCATCACGGGCAAGGCGCTGCAGTTCCTCGCCTGCGAATGCCCGACGGTGATCGGTCACACTGGAGAAACAAAAGATATTTTCGAAGACAAGCAGAACTGCATGCTGGTGGAACTCGGCAACCCGCAGGCACTCGCTGATGCCATTTCCTGGGCGTATCACCACCAGGGTGAGCTGCCAGGTATCGCCAGGCAGGGCAGGCTCACATATGAAAAATACTACTCGATGGATGTGTTGAGCCAGAACCTGAACCAATTCGTCGATTCCGTCCTGAAAGAATCAGAACGATAGCGGATGGAAATGAAAACCATGCCTGAATATTGCTTATCCGGGTTCTTGAAACCATGCTGACCAGGGGTATTGTACAGGAAACGCTCTCCAAGGTGATCCTGGCGATTTCCGGGTTCATCCTAAACATGATTCTTGCCCGCGAACTAGGTCCGGCTGATTACGGTGTGGTTGGCATCATCCTCAGCATCATGTTCGTTTTCGAGCTATTTCTCACCAACGGTCTGCGGCAGGCAGTGAGCAAGATCCTATCCTCCCAGCAGGTCAATACCAAAAAGCTGTGGTGGCAATCCTTTATTATTCAAATGGTATTGTCGCTTTTTCTCGTCGGCCTGGGAATTGCCATTCTGGGAAAAGTTGCCGAGTGGCTCGGCATCGAGGAGTATAAAAACCTGCTGTACCTCATACTGGTGATCATCCCTATAAAGGGATTGTTCTTCCTGAACCTCGGTTTTCTAAACGGGCAGTTCAAATATAAACAGCACGCGCTGGCAAATTCTCTTTACTCGATCTTCAGGCTCATCGTCGCCCTGGCATTACTTTACATCACGCACAACGGTGTGCTCGCCGTTCTCGTCGGCACCCTGGTCGCGTTCATCCTGTCGCTTTTCTTCACCGGCATCGAATGGACTAACCCGGGTTTAACTGAGAAGATACCAATCAGGTACCTGCTGGACCTGACATGGGGAGCGTTACTCTTTTACCTGCTGGTCAACATCTTTTTTAATATCGATGTGCTACTGCTGCGCGGACTGGGATCAACCGAGGCAACGGTCGGTTACTACAAAGCCAGTGCGAACATCGGCAGCCTGTTGTACTTTCTCTTCATTTCTGTCTCCCAGGTCTCCTTTCCGGCGATTGCGAAACTTTTCGCACAGAACCTATGGGCCGAGATGAGAAAAGTGGTGAACACACTTTTTCTCTCCATCTCCTATACCACCGCGCTGGCCTTCGTGTTCACCTTCTTCTTTGCTGATGTCATCATCAAGGTATTTTTCGGAGAAAAATACTTGCCCGCAGTTGGTGTGACGCCGTGGTATGCCCTGAGCATCGGCGTGTTATCCATCATCATCATGCTGGGCAACATGATGATCACTTTTGAGCACAAAAAAACCTACCTGTTTTACCTGTTGGGATCACTCATTCTTTACCTGGCAATTTTTATCCTGTCATTCAACAGATTGGGAATATACACACCGCCGGTTGCCCTTATCACCGTTGCCTCTCTAAGCATTATTCTGTTCATTTACATCATTAACCGCAATTATCACCGGGTTTTCAATGTCCGGAGTCTGTTGGTCAACAATGGCTGGCTTATCCTGATGAGCGCGGCGGCGATACTGTTGCAACAATTCCTATCAACACAAATTAATCAGTATGTGGCAGGTATCCTGGTCTTTGGGTTATTCGCCTTGGTTAGTTTCTTTACCATCCGCCAGGTACGCGAGGCTGTGATGAATTCGGTGACCATCCTGCTTGGTAAAAAAAAGTGAGATGATTAAGAAAAAAGGTAACTTTAGCAGTCCGTGAATGAATAGGTGAAACGTACAGTGATAAGCAAGTTGCGCAAGATCCTTCTTCCCCCGGAGAGTCCACAGGAGTTATTCCTCAGGACGCTCTACCATCGTCTCAACGCCACTCCCTGGTTCATCAACCGCCAGATGAGAAAAGCGCAAGCCTCCTACCTTGAATGGCGGGGATTGCAGGGGCAGCTACCGAATGTTGGGGTTGGAATCACTCCGGTTCAAGCGAAAGTCACGTTCCTGCTCGCGGTCACCGACGGAAAAGAAGCCGCCGCGCTTGAAACGCTGCGCTCCATACAGAAGACGGGGACTAGCAACTGGCAGGTGCTCCCGGTCATCTCCGACGCACACAATTGGAAAGAAGCGAATCTCTTTATCAAAGATCCACGTGTGCTCGGGTCAGTACAAATTAATAACCTTGCTTCGGTTATTTACGAACTGACCGGGACTGATTTCGTCCTTTTCTGCAGCGCGGGTGACCTGTTCGACGAATCTTTCATGGAGAATTTTCAAACCAGCCTGAGTAACAATCCAGCAGCGGACATATACTATTATGATTGTGAATACCAGCAGGGCTAATGGTACACCCGCCATTCCCTTCTTTAAACCTGCCGCGCTTTCTCCCGAGTTGATGCTTTCTGTTAATTACCTTTCACGCGGATTTGTCCGCCTGAGTAGCCTGGCGGGTATGATCGATGACACGCCCCCGGTGCATGATCTGCTGGCGCTGGAATTGGAACTGCTGCTGGGATTAATCGATAAAAAAGCTACCACCCGCCACATTCCCCGCACCCTGCTCTCACAAGTCCCCGAAGACGAGGCATTAAGGGCTAATCAGGACGCGGTGATCCAGGAACATTTTTCAACCAAAGGTATGACGGAAGTAAAGGTGGAACGCGATTCTACCGGCAGACGCGTGAATTGGCAAATAGACGAACCCTCCGTATCCGTGATCATCCTCAACCGTGACCACGGCAGCTGGCTGCGGACGCTGGTGAATTCCATCTTTACCCTCACCGACTATCCTGATTATTCGCTGGTCATCGTGGATAATGCCAGCTCGGAATCCGATGTGAGGCATTTTTATGCCGAACTTGAGAACAACAAGCGGGTGAAAATCGTACACTATGACAACGATTTCAATTATTCGGAAGCCATCAATATTGGCGTGGCACATTCACAAGCGGATATCATTGTTCTGCTGAACAACGATATGCAGGTGACAAACGCCCGCTGGCTGCGTGAACTTGTGCAATGGGCCAAACACCCTGAAATTGGCGTGGTGGGAGGCAAACTGCTGCACCGCAACCGCTCCATCCAGCACGCGGGTATCATCCTGGGGATGAACGGGTTCATCGGTCATCTTTACCTCAACGCTCCCGAACACTACCATGGGCTTGCCGGATCCGTGAATTGGTACCGGAATTTCTACGCGCTCACCGGTGCCTGCCAGGCGATGCGCCGCGAGTTGTTTCACCAGGTCGGAGGATATGATGAGCGCTTCAAACTCGCTTTCGGCGACATAGATTTCTGCCTGCGCGTCATCAAAGCCGGATACCGCAACCTTTACAATCCCCACGCTGAATTGATCCATTATGAGGGCGGGTCACGCGGTTATGAAACCCCGGTTAAAGACATCCTTTTGGGATACGAAGAATTGGGTCCCTGGCTTAAACAGGACGACCCGTATTTCTCTCCCAACCTCACCTACAATCCCATTCCCCGCTGCAACTTCACGCCGGATGCGATTAACACGCGCCTGGCGAATATTGAGAACCGCAAACGATCAATTGAAACTGGAAGAAAACCGGCTGACAGCGGGTAACTAATTCCTGATGAGGCCGATCAGCAGCGGGCAGGCGATCAACACACTAAGTACCAGCAGAATGATCGCCATTGTCATGGCCGTCTTCGATCCGCCACCAGCCGCCTTCTCAAGCACCGCTTCTTGCGGCTTTACCGGGTTGTAATAGACCATCGCGTTGCTGTTCACGGGGTATTTTTTAACACTTGTCTCTGCCTGCGCCGGTGTGTTAAACCCCTGTACACCGCCGAATGAAACCTGCTTTCCAGTGTTCATCTGCCCGCCCGCGAAATAAGTATATTCAACATGCGGGTAAAAATGGTATTTTACACCACCGTCCTCGTCACTGGTGGATCCCTGCCGTACCTCCGAGATAATTATGGTTCCGGGAGCTGCCGGCCATTGCTGGCTCGCGCCGGCTTTCTTTTTACTGTTCAGGCTGTAAGCCAATAGACCTATCCCTGCCGCCAGCGTCAGCAGTAAAAAGAAACCACCGCAAATCATTCCGAAACCGAGAGGTAAGTTCGCCATGATAATGTCCTTTCACTCGAATCGCTAGCCTAACTGGATGGTATCAAAGACATATAGGACCAAATTGTAAATACCAAATACACATGGTTAGCAAGTAATAGCCACACTTATTATTGCATTAATATGGTGAATTTTTTATTTCTATTTTGCGGTTTTCTCTGCGATGCTCGCCAACAACTCGCCGACGTTGGCAAAGTTCTGGATTTCGCTTTGTTCAAATTCGATGCCGAATTCCAGTTCAATGGCGATCATCAAGTTGATGTGGGAAAGTGAATCCCATTCGTCCACGTCATCGGCGGTCAATTCCGGTGTCAATTCGATAGAATCGTTATCAAACACCGTATGAAAAACCTTGGTTAATCTTTCTTCTAATTCCATTTTTTTTACTCCATGGTCGAAATATCGCCGGGGTCCTTGCCCTCGTATATTGCCTTTAATACTCTACGTAAGATCTTGCCGCTTTGGTTCTTCGGGACCTTGTCGATGATGTGAAACTCAGCCGGGATCGCAGTGGTCGAGACTTTGTTGGAAACGTAAATGCGGCACTTCAGCTCCAGCTCTTTTGTCCACTCCAGGTCGTGACCAAGTTTTATGAAAGCGATGATACGCTTATGCAGGATGGGATCATCCGCGCCGATCACAGCCACATCCACGATCTCCGGTATCTCCAACAGCGCGCTCTCCACCTCGAAAGGTCCAACCAGGTGCCCCGCGGTGTTGATCACATCATCCGCGCGGCTGACGTACCAGAAATACCCATCCTCGTCCGCGTACGCCAGGTCGCCGGTGATGTAAATGTCCTGCCTGAACTTCTCGGCGTAAGCCGCGTCGTTTCTGAAGTAATTGCGGAACATGGAACCCCAACCCTTGCGCAGACAGAGCAGGCCCTGCTTTCCGGTCGGCATCAATTCCATATCTTCGCTGCAAATCAACGGTTCGACACCAACCCTGGGTTTTCCCATTGAACCGGGTTTCACCACCATCGGCGGACGGTTGGCGATCATCATTGATCCGGTTTCTGATTGCCACCAATTGTCGTATACCTCCACATTAAAAACCTTTTTGCCCCAGAAATAGATCTCAGGGTTCAAAGGTTCGCCAACGCTGTACATCCTTCTCAAGTAGCTAAAGTCATATTGCCCGAACTTAGCAACCGTCCTCCTGCATGAGCATCCTGAGGGCAGTGGGGGCTGTGTACCAGACCGTGACTTTTTCTCTTTCCAGTATCTGCAGCCAGTTATCCGCGTTGTAGGTGCCGTTGTATTGCAACTGCCGCGCGCCGGTGCTGAAAGGAGCTAATGATCCCGTATACCAGGCCGGTGATCCAGGCCGGATCAGCTGTGCACCAGTAAAGATCATCCGTCTCAAGCTGCATGATTTCTTTGAAAGATTTTTGCATATCCTGCAGCGCATTATGCACGTGCAGGGCGCCCTTCGGTTTTCCGGTGGAGCCGGAGGTGTACTGAAGGAACGCCGGGGTTTCCGGTTCAACCTGGTGCGGGTAATCAAAATCCGTACCGGCACCCTCCAATAGTTGCTTGAGGCTGAGAACGAAATCACTCTGATGCTCGTCGATATCGACGACCAGTATCCACTCAAGCGCTGGCAGTTTATCCCTGATCGAAATGATCTTCCTGAGCAGGCTCTTGCGGGTGATCACAACCCGCGCGTTGCTGTTAGACAGGCGGTCCAGCAGACCCTCTTCACCGAGCGTGCCAAAAAGGATGCTGGATATGGCCTGCAGTTTCAGGATGGCGAAGAAACAACTGATGAGCATGGGGCTGCGGGGAATGAAGATGCTGACCGTGTCTCCCTGGTTGATACCAAGTTTATGCAGCACGGACGCAACCTGGTTGGAATTGCGTTCGAAATACCCGTAGGTATAACTCTCTGAAGCCAGATCGTTGTCAATCCAGCGCAGAACCTCTTTTCCCCCCTCACCATTTTCAACGAACCTGGTCAGGCATGCATAAGCGATATTATCAATCGTCATGATTTCACCTCTTTCATGGACTTATCGTCCAGCGCCAACGGTGCAGGGTGGAAGATGCTCCGCCAAGGACTAATACATCATCTACTTCATGTTCCGCGATGAAATCGGAAAGTGAAAAGTAATAATCCGGCCAGTGGCGGATATCCACGGCATACGTGTGATGATAATGCGCCGCGATCATGGGTTCAATGGCGTTTGTCAAAGAATCGCCAATGATCAACAAATTCCTGTCGGACCCGTTCTCGAAGACATATTCCAGGTACCCGGTATCCGCGCCGTTGAATTGAATATAATGATCGGCAAAAGGCTCCCTTGAGTAATTTCCCGCGAGGTATTCTTCTTTCATATTATAGGTGATCTCATTGCCATTCTGATCAAGGGTCTTGAAGGGAGGCAGATCGACCAGGGCAACCTCAAAAACATCACCCGGCTCGATCATGTAAAAGACTGACCTTGCCCAGCGTCCATGGAATTCAATATCCGGGAAAGCAAGGAATTTATCGTGAGTGACCATCGGAGAAATGTTAGAGAACCTCTCTGAAAGCATCTGGTAAGCTTTTTCATATCCCGCCAGCATACCATGCACATTCCAGTGATGGTCAGTGCGAAAAAAGTTGCTCAGGTGATCATCAAAATCTGTCAGCGGGAGCGTGGAAACTGTTAACTTCTCTGGTTTATGTTCCAAAAAATATTCAAAACCTCTGCCTTCATCAGCGTTGCTGAATGTAGCATTCATGGGATTGGCCTTGGAATCTTCAATCAACTCGACATAGAAGACATAAAAATTGATGTCCGGATTCTGCTCAATGAGAATTCGGTAATCCTCAATTTTCTTATCAATGTCTTCCCTGCCATTGGTTGTCCACTTGTTTGGAACAGGAAACAGAACGCCAGTGTCGCGTGTTTCGTATACCTCCTCCCGTCTATCCGTCGGGATGGCGTTATCGCCTGTAAAGACGTAAGCCGTGCGGATTACCAAACGGTCGAGATCACGGGATAAGCGGATGCCCGCCGAGCGGAACGGGAACTGCTGGCTTGTTGCCTGTTGAAAATCCGACTGAAAGGACAGATTTCTGAATTGATCAAAAAATAGGCTGCCAGCTTTTTCAAAGTTAAACTTAATAATATTCTTTACAGCTGATTTGAAATCTGCAAAAGAAAGGGACGGGAAAACAGATAAGGTCCTGTATTCCATCAGTGAACGCTGCGGCTCAACCTTGCCCCTGGCGACCCAGTACAACCGGGACCGCCAGAATGATAATAAAGAAGAGTATCAGGATATTGGAAAGAAGATTTTTAATTTTCATCGCGATATGTCTAGAATTGAGCGTAAATGAAGGCACTGTAGCCATTTGACAATATGGACGAGATGGAAATGATGAACAGGACCAGGTAAAGGATATCCAATCCTACCCGCAAGAACCCGCCCTTTTCGTTCACCTTTTTCTCCAGACGGCTCACCCACGGCATGCAAAATAGAATGCCAATGATGACCAGGGGAATGTAGAGCAGCGTGTTTGTGTTTCTCATTGTCACAGCAGGGTTGACCCAGCCATTCCTGCCAAAGAGGGCGCCGAGGAATGACCCCCAATCCTGAATGGTCGTAATACGAAAGAACACCCATCCCAACATGATAAGTCCCATGGCGTAGATATGCTGGACAAAAACAGGCAGCTTCTTGAGAAGCTTGCCCAGGCCGCTGGCCTCGAGCGCTAACAATAGGCCAAAGTAAATGCCCCAAATCACAAAATTCCAGCTGGCACCGTGCCAGAGACCCGTCAGGAGGAAAACAATGAGGATATTCGATTGCTGGCGCAGGATTTTATCCCGCTTGCGGGCAAACTCGAGGGGAATGAACAGGTAATTGCGGAACCAGGCGGTTAAGGTCATGTGCCAGCGGCGCCAAAATTCAGAGATACTGCGGCTGATGTACGGGAAATCAAAGTTCTCTGGCAGCTTCAAACCGATCATCTTCCCAAGACCAATTGCCATATCGGTATAACCGGAGAAATCCAGGTAGATCTGCAGGGTGTATGAGATGAGTGCCAGCCAGGCGATACTCGCGCCGAGTGAATCAATCCCCGCTCCGAGGATATTATCAGTCGCCATACCCAGTGGGTCAGCCAGCAGGGTCTTTTTCGCCAGGCCACCAATAAACCGCCTCACCCCCTGCATCACATCATCAGGCACAACCTTTGGTTTCAAGAGGTCATTCTTAACCTGCCCAAAACGGGTGATCGGACCCTGCAACAACTTGGGGAACATGATGAGGAAGGAACTGAAGCGGACGAAATTCTTCTCCGCCTTTTCAGTTTTATTGTAGATATCCAAAATATACGAGATACCGGCAAAGGTAAAGAAGGATACTCCCAACGGGAGGGCTTTGGCTTCGTATTCAATCGTTATATTAGCAACATCCGCCACGCTTTGGAGGAGGAAACCGGTGTACTTGGAGAAGACCAGGACCAAAAGGTTGAGGATAACCGCGATCCACATAAATGGTCTGGCGGCTTGCCGCCCAACCTTCTCAACACTGTTGCCGATGACCACACCAAGCACATAGTTCATTAAAATGACAAGGATCAGCAGCGGGATGTTACCCGGGTCAGCCCAGGCAAAGAACACCAGCGAAGCAACAGCCATCCACACGTTTCGCCAGGTGCTGAAAGGCAGAATGTAGAAAAACAACAGGAAAACTGGTAAGAAAATGAAGATGAAATGTAGACTTGAAAGTGGCATGGTTATCTCAATGGCGGGATTGCCAGAGAAAAAGTGTAAAGGATAAATCGGTATATGTCAAACTCGGAAAAGTTACAAAACAGGTAATAACATCGCCCTGAAAATGAAGATCATATAGTAATCAGGAGCTGTGTTGAAATAATCTCTTAATTTTCGAGCAGGCTGATACTGACCTTCCACTCTGGAAGGTAAATCCCGAATGTGGCTTCGAACAAACTGCATTCCAATGCCGAGTAAACCGGCCTTTTGGCAGGGTTGGAGAATTCGGATGATTTCGCGGGCAGGATCTGCTTGACCATTTGTTCCTCTTTTTTCGGGTCAAATTCAATGACCGCCTTTGCCCACTCGTAACGGCTGGCAGCGCCTGCACCTGCCAGGTGGTAAAGCCCGCTATGCTGCTGCAGGTAACCCAGCACGTCCTTTCCCCCTTGTGCCAGTACCTGCGCGCTTGCCTGCGCCAGCATCCGCGCCCAGGTTGGGCTGCCGATCTGGTCATCAACAATTCGCATGACCTCCTGTTGCCGCGCCCAACCCAGAACCTTGTTGACAAAACCCCCCTGGCGCAAGCTGTAAACCCAGCTGGTTCTCAAGGTGAGGAACGTCCCTCCAGCGGCTGCCACCTGCTGCTCGCCTTCCAGCTTGGTGGCGCCGTAGGCATTGATCGGGTTTGGTGTATCCTGTTCGTTGTATGAGGATCCTTTATCGCCATCAAAAACGTAATCCGTTGAGTAATGTATGAGCGCGCCGCCGAGTTTTTTCATTTCCTCGGCCATCACACCCGGGGCAACCCCGTTGACCAGGCGAGCCAGTTCAAACTCGCTTTCCGCTTTATCCACGGCGGTGTACGCCGCTGGATTCAAGAGGATATCCGGCTTCACCGTGCGGATTAGTTCACGCAGCCCTTTAATATCGGCGAGATCCACCTCGGGGTAATCAACCGCGACGATCTCTCCAAATGTCATACAGGAGCGCCGCAGCTCCCATCCCAATTGCCCGGTCTTGCCGATTAACAACAACTTCATGGAACGCTCTCGATGAACTGCTTCAGGTAGGCACCGTAACCGTTGGATTCATATTTTCTTGCTGTTTCGAGGAACTGCGCGCGGTCAATGAATCCCATGCGGTAAGCAATCTCTTCGGGGCAGGAAATCATGATCCCCTGGCGTTCCTCAACCGCCTGGATAAAGTTGGAGGCCTGCAGTAGTGATTCATGCGTACCCGCGTCCAGCCAGGCTGTGCCGCGCCCCATTTGCTGCACGGATAGTTCCCCCATATCCAGGTACAAGCGGTTCAAATCAGTGATCTCGATCTCGCCTCGCGGTGAGGGTTTGAGAGATTTCGCCAATGCCACCACTCTATCATCATAAAAATAGAGTCCCGGGACGGCGAACTTTGAACGGGGTTTTTCCGGCTTTTCTTCCAGGCTGATGGCTTTACCGTTAACGTCAAACTCCACCACACCGTAACGTTCAGGATCGCGCACCGGGTATGCAAAGACGATGGCGCCAGTGGTCAGCGCTGCGGATTCGCGCAGCATCTCGGGAAGCCCCTGACCGAAGAAGATATTGTCTCCCAAAATGAGGCAGCTGGGTTCACCATTGATGAATTCCTCACCCACGATGAAGGCATCCGCCAACCCGCGGGGAGCGGGTTGCTCAGCATACTCAAGTTTCATGCCCCATTGCGCGCCGTCTCCCAGCAACCGGCGGAAAGCGGGCAGATCCTCGGGCGAGCTGATAATGAGAATCTCGCGGATGCGCGCCAGCATCAGCATGGAGAGAGGATAATAGATCATCGGTTTATCAAAGACCGGCAGCAACTGCTTGCTGATGCTCAGGGTTAGCGGAAACAAACGTGTGCCTTTGCCGCCTGCAAGGATTATCCCTTTCATTTTTCGCCTCGTTTTGAATAATTTTGACTCACCCATTCATCATATTGTTTCTGGGTTCTGATGGCATAGATCCAGTCCTTGTTCGCCAGGTACCATTCGACCGTTTTACGCAGACCGTTCTTGAGGTCGTAGCGCGGCTTCCATCCAAGTTCCCGTTCGATCCTCGAGATATTCATCGCGTAGCGCCGGTCATGACCGGGACGGTCAGTAACGTACTTTTTCAGGTTCTGGTGCGGGCAGAAGGTCGAATCCGGCCTGAACTCGTCCAATAAGGCGCAGATCGCGTCGACGATCTCAATGTTGGGTGGCTGATTGTTTCCGCCAACGTTATAACTCTCACCCACCGTGCCCTCGTGCAGCACCTTCCAGATCGCTTCGCAGTGATCCTCAACGTAAAGCCAATCACGAATTTGCATTCCATCACCGTAGATCGGCAGCGGTTTCCCTTCCAGCGCGTTCAGGATCATTAACGGGATCAACTTTTCGGGGAACTGGTAGGGACCGTAATTATTGGAACAGTTGGTTAGAGTGATGGGCAGCTTATAGGTGTGGTGATAAGCCCGAACAAGGTGATCGCTGCTCGCCTTTGAGGCGGCGTATGGAGAGTTGGGAGAATACGGGGTCGTTTCGCTGAAAGCGGGATCGCCGGGTTCGAGCGAGCCGAAAACCTCATCGGTGGAAATGTGGTGGAACCTCACGTCATCAGCGGTGAGCTTCTTCTCGTTCATCCACACGGTGCGCGCGGCCTCGAGCATGGAAAAGGTACCGAGGATGTTGGTGTTAATGAAAGCCGCTGGCCCAAGGATCGAGCGGTCGACATGTGATTCAGCCGCGAAATGAACGATCGCGTCGATATTGTAGGCGCGCAGCAGGTCAGTAACGGTTTCCTGGTCACAGATGTCAGCCTGCACGAACTGGTACCTGGCTTCGACGGGCAGATCCTTCAGGTTTTCCAGGCTGCCGGCGTAGGTGAGCAGGTCCAGGTTGAGAACAAAGACATCGGGGAAATTGGTGAGGATATACCGGACAAAATTCGAACCGATGAACCCGGCCCCGCCGGTCACGAGCACACGTGAGAATTTCATGCAAAAACCTCCGCTTGTTTCAGAGTAGACCCCTGGGCATCCTTTTCCGAGATGATCAGTGTCTCGTTCACCTGTTCAGGCCACTTGATGCCGATATCCGGGTCATTCCAGATGATGGAGCGTTCGTCCGCCTGGGAATAGAAATCCGTCGCCTTGTACACCACCTCCGCCCAATCAGAGAGGGTGTAAAACCCATGTCCGAAACCGGGAGGTACCCAAAGCATGCGTTTATTCTCAGCAGAAAGTACATACCCGACCCATTTTCCGAACGTCGGCGATGAACGCCGCAGGTCGACCGCCACATCGAACACTTCACCGGAGACAAAGCGCACGAGTTTTCCCTGGGTGTGTTTAATTTGATAGTGCAGACCACGCAGCGTTCCGCGCACTGAACGTGAATGGTTATCCTGGACAAAATGGTGATCAATCCCCGCGGCAGCGAACTTTTCCTGCTGATAGGTTTCCATGAAAAAACCGCGCTCATCACCGAACACCCGCGGTTCAATGAGGATCACATCTGGGATGTCTGTAGCGATGAAGTTCATTGCGCCCCCAGTTTTAGGTTTCTACCGGGAAGCATCTTGAGGTACTGCTCGCTGATCTCTGCACCGCTCCCGGAAGATACGATCTTGCCGTGCTCTAACATAACGGCTTTTGTGCAAAGCTCGGCGATCAGCGATGAAGAATGGGTCACCAGTAAAACTGTGGATTTGCCCTTGATGAGTGCCTGCATGCGGCGGCTGCATTTCGCCCGGAAAGCTTCATCGCCCACGGAAAGCACTTCATCCAGGATGAGGATATCCGGTTCCCAGGCGGTGGCGACTGAAAAGCCTAACCGCGCGACCATGCCTGAAGAATATGTCCGGATCGGTGCGTTGATGAAATCCCCGATCTCACTGAAAGCCAGGATATCCTCCAGTTTCTCAGTAATTTCCTGGCGTGTATGCCCGAGCAGCGTCCCGTTGAGGTACACGTTTTCCAGCCCGGTAAGTTCCGGGTGAAAACCTGCGCCAAGTTCCAGCAGGGGGGAAACAATGCCCTTGATCCACACCCGACCGCTGGTGGGTTCAAGCACGCGCGAGATCACTTTGAGCAGAGTGGATTTACCCGCGCCGTTGCGCCCGATGATGCCGAATATTTCACCCTGGCCTACGGAAAGGTTAATATCGCGCAGCGCATAAAAATGCTTGTGCTGCACCTTGCCGCGAATCTTCTTGATGAGATATTCTTTAATTGTGCCAATGCGTTCGGTAGGTATACGGTAAGCAACACTTACATCCCTGAGGAAGACAGCCGTTTTACCGTCCGGTTCGGTCGCGATCGTATTATCCATAATAGCCAAATAGTCTCGATTTATTTGTAAATAATTTCCATCCCGCCACGAGCATCACTGATCCAATCACAAAGGCAATCAGCCACTCCCACCATGGGGGAATGAAGCCATCATATAGCAGGTTGCGGAAAATCTTGATGTAGTAATACATGGGATTAAGTTTGAGGATCAGTCCATAGAATACATCCTGCAGGAGTTTTTCCGGGTAAATGATCGGTGTCAGGTACATCCATGCAGTGATGAAGACCGGGAAGAATTCAGCCACATCCGGGAAAAATACCGCAGCCGTGGAGAGAAACAGGCTGAGCCCAAGCGTGAACATCGCCAGTAGTAGGACCGCGAATGGTAATAATAAAACAGAAAAACTAAGCTGCACGCCGGTAACCAGGTAGATCAATGCCAAAGGCACCAGGGCAAAACCAAGGTTGATCATCCCGCCGCCTGCCACTGAGATAATAAAGGCTGTGCGCGGCATGTAAATCTTGTGATACAAGCCGCTACCCCACAGGGTAGTATTGAGTGAGAATTGAGTGGTTTGGGAGAAAAAACCCCAAGCGATAAGCCCGGTGATGATATAAGCCGGGTAGATGCCGCGCATGTCGAACAAACGTGAGAATACAATGGTGAGGATGATCATCGTGCCCAGGGGGTTAAGCATCGTCCACAACACCCCCAGCGCAGAGCGTTTGTAGCGCGCAACGATATCCCGCCGCATCAGCTGGAGGATGAGGTCCTTATATCGGATGATCGCCTTTAATTTCCTCAATGGAAACCCACCTGGTTTTATCGCTGTCGTAAATATTTGCCTGATCAGAGATCATATTTTTCAAGGATTCCCGTGTTTGTGATTTCAGCTTCTACTGATGAGTAAGAATAATTACTTTCAAGTCTGCCTGGTAAGGTCATCTCATGTAAAACCATCTGAATTACGAATATCAAATTCAGACAGCCCACACATTATAATCGAAATCATTTCATGCTGGAAATTTCAAACTCTTTACCGCCGACGATTCCCGTGTGCATCGGCAGGATCAGACGCCCTTTTCTTCCTCGATTTGTGCCAGGTCAGCGTCAACCATCAGGGTGACCAATTCATCAAATGCTACCCTGGGTCGCCAGCGTAATTCCCTTTCCGCGCGCGAGGCATCGCCAATGAGCGGAATTTCCTCCACCGGTCGGAAGAATTTCTGATCAAAGACGACGTAATCACGGTAATCCAACCCCACCCTTTCAAATGCTTTGTGGCAAAATTCGCGGATGGTATGCCCGGTTCCAGATGCGATGACGTAATCCCGCGGTTCTTCCTGTTGCAGCATCAACCACATCGCCTGCACGTAATCAGGCGCGTATCCCCAGTCGCGCACCGCTTCCAGGTTGCCAAGCGCGAGTTTTTCCATCAAGCCTTTCTTTATCAACGCCGCACCGCGCGAGATCTTGCGGGTGACATACTCATAACCACGGCGCGGGGATTCATGGTTGTAAGCGATACCGGTACAGGCGTAAATTTTGTAATTCTCGCGGTAGTTGGACGTGAGGTAATAACCCGTCACCTTGGTGATGCCGTATGCCGAGCGGGGGTTGAAGGGGGTATTCTCATTCTGAGGCGAAGTGCTCGCCCTGCCGAACAATTCAGATGAACCGGCAAAATAGAACCTGCACCCGGGAGACGCGTTCTTGAGCGCGGAGAGCACGTTGTGAGTACCGTTTATGTTGGTATTGAATACCGAGAATTCATCATCAAACGAATAGGATACAAACGAGGACGCCGCCAGGTGATAACACTCATCCGGATTCACCTGCTCAAAGACCGCGTGCAGCGAAGGGTAGGATTCGATCGAACCGACATGCAGGTTCAGATCCGGGATGAACACCCGCCAGCCTGGAAAGAGAGCGTTCAGGGTCTTCGATCTCGCTGCGCAGAACAATACCGTGGACTTCATATCCCTTACCGAGCAGGAGTTCCGCCAGGTAAGATCCATCCTGACCGGTGATGCCTGTGATGAGCGCTTTTTTCAAGGTCCCTCGTTTTTTGCATAGAGAATTATCAACGCTGGTCGCTTCGATTAATGAGTCTATCTCTAAATTTTACATGCATTTGAGCAATGAAGTTATCGTTGGCTGATTGGTTTATTTTCCAGCACAACCGGGTCGTGTTCCAGCGCGTTCAAAATCATGTAAGACGCGACGCTAATTCCGCCATTTGCCAGTTCCATCACCCTCACAGTGGAATTGTTCAGATGCCACACCAGGTCATGCGGTGTGACGAGATAAATGGCGATCATTCCCAATACATATAACCCGCTGGCGATGATCGCCGGGAGACTATTTTTTATAAAAGGTCTCCTGAACACAAAATTACTGATCAGCATCACGACGAGCAGGTTGAGCGATGCGTTAATGTACGTCATGACTTTTTCCACGATCATCTGCAGCGAGCCGTCAGCTAACCTGGTCGTCAGCCTGTCAATTGAAGAGCCGGATCCCAGGCCGAGATCGTTGGTGAGCCCCCATCGGTTTTTATAGACCCACCACAGCACGAAGGGTGTGAGCGCGATGACCGTGATCACGACATAACGCCAGGGAATTTTTAAGCCTTTCAGGGTGATTTGCGGACGCTTTTGAATGAAATAGAGAACAGCGAAACCCACCAGCAGCGACAGGAAAGCAAGGATTCCTTCGTTCTTGATGTAAAGCAGAAAGATTCCGCAAGCGAGGCTGGAGAAAAGGTCGATCAACTGGTTTGTTTTCATGTAACGATCAAACAACAAGAGGGATATGCAGAAGTAAAAGGCAAGCAGTCCATCCATGTACCCGTTCCATAACCAGGGGTACAGGCTGAACGGCAGGATCACCAGGATAAAAATGTAACTGAACGAACGACGCGCGAAGCTGACCAGCCACGTAACTGCCGGGATAAAAATAAGGTAGAGGGAAACCTTGGGTAAATACTCGTTCCAGAATCCCATCACGTACATCACCTGGGCACCCAGCGAAGGGATCAGAAGAGGGTAATCCACCTGGGAGAACAACACCGAGGGATCCTGCCATCCCGCTGAAGTACCAATCGATCCGGCGTAAAAGATCATCTTCGCGTGAAAATACCAGATCGACCGGGTATCCCACGCTTCAAGGGGATGGGTCAGGATGGGTCCGATCAGCAAAAGGCAGAAAAAAATGACCCCGATCCAAATATTCATCGAGTCCGGATGACTGATCTTACGAAAATGAAACCGGAAGAAATAAATGCCGTAGCAGACGAGACCGAAAACCGCCAGCACAGCGCTGATGGTCAGGCTGATCTTGAGCGATTGAAATATCAGCAGCAAACCGAAATTCACAATAAACCCAGCCAGCAGAACTAGGGGAAATTCCTGGATGAGGAGCAGATCATTGTTTTTCTTGATAATGCTGCGATTCAACAATGGACCAACGATAAGCCAGCCCAGTCCATACAGGTAGGCGATGGATACAACAATAACAGCCGAGAATTTGATTACATTAATCGCAAAAGACAAGGGCGATCAACTCCTTTTGATCCACAAGTTGACAACTCGAGAAATCGGGTAATTCATCCAACCTGATGAAAACGTGAGGGGAATTTTCTTTCATCCTTACTGGCCAGGCTGATTCCACGATACGCTGCATGATATGATAATCATCGTTCAAAAGCGGAGATATTTGGTAACTTTCAACCTCGTTGGCTTCTATGAGCGATAAAACCTGCAGCGCTTCTTCTGGTAAGACCTCCAAGCCTGAGCCCGGAGTGAGCAGGTTATTTAAAGGAATGGATGGGTGTTCCAAAGCCATCGCGCTTGTGGTCCTAATCTGGCCCAACGCTGGAAGAGAAACTGAACTCAATAATACATAAGAAATTACGGTGATCAGGACCAGTGTGAATGAAGGTTTTGGAAGGAGAATTGATACCAAAAAGAAAGCGATGATAAACACAGAAAATCCCCTGTGCCCATGCACAAAATTGTAGTAGGCCCACAAGGATACCAGGATGAACACGATTAATGTCACCAACCGGTATCTTGTGAAAAATCTGGCAAGCGGTTTCTTTTTTGTTTCAACCATTGCTTTTCCTTCGGTATCCCGCAATAATTTTGTAAACACATTCGTAAAAAAAAACTCACATAAAACTAATGACCCACACCCGGGAAGGCATACCGGTATTTCGGGTCAACTTGCCATATTATACAACTATCCGGTACACGATTCAACCGAAAATTTTTATGGGTAATACAAAGTAACAGCACCCGCCTCATTTGCAGCCTCGCGTTCGGAAAAATACCGCCGTTAGTTGTGGAGTATAATCGGGTTTGCAGTCAACTCGAATGGCTTTTATCATTTCACAAAAAGGTGCGGATTTGAAGAATCCAACGCGAATAGGCATCATCGGGACAGGTTTCATCGCCACAGGGCTCATGAGAGCCATTGAACAGCAACCGGATATGGTGGCTAAGCAGCATCCTGACGCGCCGGGACATTAACGATCTTCCCACCTCCGCACCGTACACCAATTCTGTCGACGAATTTGTCGAAAAAAGCCAATTGGTGGTCGAATGCGCAGGTGACCCGATCTACGGAACGGATGTCATCGCCCAGGCGCTGGGTGCCGCCCTCCCGGTTGTCACCATGGATGCCGAACTTCATGTCACCACAGGCACTTACTTATCGACATTGGGGTATCTCACCGAAGCCGAAGGCGATCAACCCGGAGCGCTGGCTGCCCTGCACCGTGAAGCCCTGGCCATGGGTTTCAAGCCGCTTGTCTACGGTAACCTAAAAGGCTATCTCAATCATCACCCTACTCTCGAAGACATGCAGTACTGGGCAAAATTCCAAGGCATCAGCCTGGACCAGGTGACCGCGTTCACAGACGGCACCAAGCTGCAGCTGGAACAGGTGCTGGTTGCCAACGGCCTGGGTGCCACAATCGCTTGCCAGGGTCTGCTTGGATACCAGGCCGCCGAGGTCGACGAAGGGTCATACCGGCTGGCGGCTGATGCCAGGAACATCGGTCAGCCTATCAGCGATTACCTGCTCTCGCAGCCGGGCGCGCCCAGGAAATTACCCGCTGGCGTTTTCGTCACCGGTGAGCACGATCCGCGCCAGGCAGCCGCGTTGAAATACCTGAAAATGGGTGAGGGGCCATTTTACACATTACTGCGCAATTATCACCTGTGCCACCTCGAGATCCCCAAAACGATCCGCGAGGCGGTCAATGGCAGCGCGGTGCTGCTGGATAACAGCAGCAAGCCCACAACCAGTGTCGTGGCCATTGCCAAGACCGAACTGAAAGCCGGTCAACTGATCAAGCAGGCGCTGGGCAGCTTCGAGGTTAGGGGTGAAGCCATCCTCATCAACAGCATGCCCGATCATCTTCCCATTGGCCTCATGCGCAACGCCGTCATCAAACACAACATTGCCCCCGGGCAGATGCTCACCATGGCTGATGTTGAAATTCCTGAAACCCTCGCCCTCAAAGCCTGGCAGTACACCCTCAAACAAGCCCTGTAAATGTCTCAACCCCTGCACGGATTTCTCGCGGATACCTGGTGGTACGCAATGACCGCCAGGCTGACCGACGAGGACTTCCGCAGGTTGACCGCTCTTCGCGTCTCGCAGGGTTTTACCGCCGCTCAATTGGTCGTCGGCATTCCACCAGAAACCACACCCGACAACCCCAATGCCGCCAGCCCGGTAGGACCAGCGTGGACTTTCGCAGGGGAATTCAACCCCCTCTACCTGGGTTTCGCCAGGGAACGTATCAAATCCATGAACCGCGCTGGGCTTACCGCCATCGTCTACGGCGCATGGGGGCCGCAGATCAATTGGCTGGGGACCGGGCGCATGACGGAATGGTGGCGCGAGGTCATTAAGGCCACCAATGACCTTGACGTGATCTACTGCCTGACCGGTGAAAGCAGCCTGCAGATCAGCTGGCAGGACCTTTCTTCGAAGCCCGGCAAGGCGGAATGGCTGCGGACGCTTGAGAGACAGTTCGGTAGGTCGCGTCTCACCAGCCGGATCGCCAACCGGCTGCTGCGAAGAACGCGCCTGGTTCAGAACCGCCGCCGTGCCTGGAGCCGGGTGCTGCAGCAGGTGGCAAATTTTACAGACAAGCCCATCCTGGTCCACCCCACTCCCCCATACAGCGGTTTTGACTGCGTTGAAAACCCGCACCTGCTCGCGGCGAATACCGCCCAAACCGGTCATACCGCGCAGTCCAGGCCAAGGCTGCACCGCCTGCCGCTGGCACACGCCGCGTCCAAGGACCCCGCAGGCAGGGGTTTCATCAACCTCGAACCGTGGTACGAAGGCATCTTGAATCAGTTTTATGGGGCCGATCAACTATACGCATACTGGGTAAGCATGCTTGCTGGCGCGGTAAGCTATTGTTATGGCGCGCATGGCATCTGGAACGCGGGCGATGGTTCATTCCTCGCTCACTGGGGCTGTCAAACCTTCTCTCAAGCGTTAGAGCTTGATACACCGCGCCTGATCGGTCTCTCCCATCAGCTGTATCAACCGTTTATCAACCATCACGCTGAAGTGACCATCCAGGAGGAAGGTGATGTTCTGGTCAGCATACAGCGAAAATGCGGCAGCAACACGCTCACCTTCCTGCCGGAAATTAAGTTTGCTGCAGCGTTACCCCCGGGCAGGTTCTGGTTGCCGATGGAAGGACGTTTCGCTGATGAGACACCCTCCCATGGGCAGGTGGTGATCATTTCATAAGATCATTAGCAACTTCAAGAGTTTGGCATTATCCATCGGGCTTGTTATGGCGAACTGGCATTACGATTTAGTGACCAGTATTCAAGCAGCCGATTTTCCCTGAAGATGAAGATGTTCATCAGCTGATCTTTACGATCATAGACCAGCATTACCGGGTCTCCACTACGCAGCCTGGTATTTATAATCACGCTAGCATTATCCGGCTGGAGCAGGTAAACAGATAATTCATTAACCTTGTACCCGCGATAAAAATCAAAAGTAAGTAACCCTGTACCAGGGTCGTAAGTCGGGTAGAGGATGGTCCCGGTAAAGACCTTTCTACCGGGTTGTTTATCAGGTCCAAGCGCTGAAAAGAGCGCAGTCGCTTTTTGGGCGGGGTTCTCCGGTACGAACAACGGCACCAGCAGGTTGGCACCGGGGATGAGCAGGGCGAAGAACAAGATCCCGAGGAAGACCGGAAGTAATTTGCCCTGCCTTGCCACACTATTCGCTGCATTTTCAACCGCGATATCAAGCTCCGCTTTCGGCTTGATGAGACGTAGAACTGCATCGATGAGAAAAGTGAATCCCATCCCATAATAGAAGAAGATGATCCAGATGATCGGAACGATATATCGCCCACCCGAGGTCAACGAGATGCTGATTGCCAGGTTGTAAATGAGGAAGACGGAAAAGGGGATAAGCCCGCGCCAGTGGTGTTTTTTCCAGCTATAAGTGATGCCCAGCGATACAAGCGAGAGGTTGATGACGATAAAACGGATCAACCCGCCGGATAGTTTCCCGTCCCAGATCTTCGCATCCGCCCAATAATCTCGTTCAGCCAGCACCCTTATGCCCTTACGGCTCAGCGTATCCGGTAACGGTATGATGGAGGTAATGTAATTGTGCACAAAATGACTTGCCACCATTTTCACGTAGTGCGAACCACCGGCTTCATTTTGCGCAATCACTGGCTTTGAAACCTGGATGGCTTCGGTTACATTCGCGGCTGGCTGGAATGGATCAGGGTCAGAATTGAACCGCACCACCTGCGTGCCAGCCTGAGAATCTGCCAGTACCACATTTTCCAATGTATCCGGCGTGCGCATTACAGGAGCAATACGCGTTTCAAACACATCCCTTATCTTTTGAATGACAAATGGCTGGCCGCCCTGGTTGACCCCGGTGACCACCCAGGGCAGGAACACGATCAGAAAGCCCAAAGCAACGATCAGAAGTCGCGGGAATATCAAAGCGCGTTTCTTGCGGTAATAGAAAATGATGAACAACCCGATGAACGGCAGGAAGAGGATTGGATTCAGACGGATCAGTGAAAGGGCTCCCACCACGCCGCCCGCGAGGAGCAGAATCCGCCTGTCGTTACTATCGTTCCATTTAAACAATAACCATGTCAGCAGGATGATTCCCAACAGTACAAATGTCTCGGTAACCAGGATCTTCACATTTACTGACGAGATCATGCGCGACAGAATAATGGCATTGCGCTGCTGTGTGATGACCATCGCAGCCACCAGCAGGCCGAACACGGAAGAGTGAAAACGTTTTGCCAGCAGGTATGCAATCACAGGTATCAAAGAAAGAAAAGCGAGCTGCACCCATTCCAACAGCTTGTAATCGTAACCGGCGACAAGGTGAAAGGCAGCCAGCAGTACCATGTACAGCGGTTTATCAGTATATCCCCTGAAGTTGATACCATCTCCAAATAGAATGGATAATGCGCCCAGGTCGTGAACTTTAGCATCACGTCTTGGATACGGTTCGGGGTTGGCGATTGAAGGTTCGACAGAGAGACTGTCACCGAGCAGAGGCGTGGTTCCCCAAATTAACAGCGCAGCCAGAAAGACAAGCAGCAGGATTACCAACTGCACCCAACGGCGTGAAAGCAAATCGCGGAATTTCGGCGAGAACCATTCAAGAGCCAGTAAACCAGCCAGGATGATCACCAAAAAGAACATCTGAGTCCCGCTAATGGGAACGCCGGGGACGTTCCACAACTGGGTTTCGCTGAGGATGCCAAAACCGGTCAGGTAGGCGAAAGCGAAAACCAGCACCATAACGAGGAAGACGAGAATGAACACCCTGGACTTGACCACCTGTATCGAACCGTCCAGTTCCTTCCACTTTCCTGTACCAAGCAGATAAAGGATTCCCCCGAGTAACGTGATCAAACCGAATACCACCAATATCGGGCGTAGCCACTGATAATAACCTGAAAAACGCCCGAAGAAATCGGGGGGGATGGTAACCGCTGCCCATCCTGATAGAAGACCGGCAATGAAGAAGGTCCACAACAATGGGCGGTGCTCGGTAACCAGGCGCTGCAGCCAGGGTGAAAACCTATCCCAGTTCCTCAACGATGCTACAGCAAGAACAAGGAATAAGACGGATAACAGGAAGAAAAACGTCAACTCAACATACCCGCGCCGCGCCAGCCCAAACAGGAATTCCCCGCTGTGACCGCTTTCATTTGACAGCAGGTAGAGGGAAGCGAGGAATAATCCAAGGAATCCCAGCAGTCCGAAAATGACGACGCTGGTTTTCTTTAACAAAAATTCCTGCCTGGAATTCATATTCATATCGTGTAAGTTTTTCCTGGAGAGATCCGGACAGGAAAATTATAATCGAATTTCAATTGCGCTAGATTTTTCGGGTGGTAGGAGAATGGCAGAATTGTGTCTCGGACAATGCAGCGAGGTTTAGCTCAGCGGGCGCAAACCCAACCCATCTTTTCATCAAAAAAGAAGCTGCCTTCATTATCCAATTGGATAACAGCGATGGATTCTACGATTACCCGCCTGGCCCCCCAAAGTGTATCTCTCCTGATCCTGCAGCCGACCAGGATGACATCACTTCCATCGCTGAACGCCTCAACAGGAATCATGCGTGGAGAGTACCCCACCAGCACATGATCCTTAGAAAGCAGCATTAATTCAAAACTGAGGTTTCCAGGACGGTAAAAATCTCCCCGGTAATATCGTGGATGATAGGCTCTACCCTGGATGAGGATGCGATTCGGATCCTGCAGGAAGTTGTTCCATTGTTCCTCCGTGACCAATCCACGCTGTGACAGGACTTCGAAAGCGGTCGCTTCGACCGCCGGGTCGGTCTCTTCCGGCAGTTTCTCGGGAATGAGGTTCAGCGCGGGCAGGATCATACCGAAAGCCAGGAATCCCGCCATTAGAACCGGGTTGACCCACTTCCGCTCCTTTCGCTGAGGACCCATCACCGGATCCGTTTCGCTTTCAACCTCTCTTGCTGCCACTTCCTCATTTCTGGAAAATGCCCTGATGCCGAGCATGGTCAATGTGTAAATGCCCAGGCAATAGTAAACGATAAGGATCCAGAATACCGGTTCCAGGTAACGCCCGCCGGAGGTTTGAGAAAACGCGTTTCCCGCATAATATCCCACCTGGATGATGATACCTGTCAGTCCAGCCATCCCGAACCGCTTCCAAGCTGCTATGACGCCAATAAGCACCAGCACCAGGTTGAGTGTGATAGCAAGGAGATTTTCCACCCGCAGGCTCGTCTTCCAGATCGGTTGGGCTTCGGTGAATGTCCAGATTCCGTCCGTCACCTGTTCTTCTATGGGATGCAGTACCAGGGTTGTGGGCAGCTTCGCCAGGCCGGTGTAAATGTTATTGAGAAAGTGATAGAAAATCCCCGACGCTCCGGCTTTGTCAATCTCCCCCAATTCATAGTTTAACAATTCTTCCTCGACGGGCGCATCACCTGGCGGTGTTTCAGGAGATTCTATAACGGGCGGCGGCTGGGTCCCGCTGACCTGTTCAGTTGGCACCACCTGCGTCCCACTATCTCTTTGTGTTGAAAAACGACTGCTGATCACCTCTTCGATCTTGGTGAAGTAATGATTCTTTCCATACTCATTCGTGGCAGAAAAGAACCATGGGCTGAACGCCAGCGCGAAAGCCAGCGCGAAAAGCAGGATTCCCGGCAGGACAGTTCTTATTTTCTGCTTTCTTACCAGCAGCACAGCAAGGACCAGGAATGGCGCGATGAATAGCGGGTTGAAGCGCAGCAACACTGACAAACCCAATATTCCCCCGCTCAGGATCGCCCACCGTGTTGTGGCAGGTTCAGACAGCCACCTGAACGCAGCAAAAGAAAGCAGTACAAGGAAGAGGGCGGTGAGCACCTCGGGGTTTTCCAGTTTCACATTCACACTGCCAACCTCGCGGTACAGGGTGATGGCGTACAGACCCTGCAGCGCCGTCATTATGGCAAGGAACACGCCAAATGCGTTGCCGTATTTCTTCCTGCCAGCCAGGTAAAGCAGCGCCGGTATAAGCGCGATGACTGCCACCTGGAATGCCAGGTAATTGTCGATCATCGGCCCGGCGACCGTCTGGCCAAGCGCAAGGAAAGCGAGGTAAAGAGGTTTATCCGTCAGCCAGTGATTGTAGACTCCTTGCCCCAGGGTGATGTAATGCGAACCGATGCTGTACACCGCGTCATTGACATTGGGATAACATACATTGTTTGGTGGATACGGACCGGGTCGGTCATCTGTGCACGGTATCGGGACCGATGACCAGGCGGCAAACGTGGCTACCCAGATGAAAATAAATACCACACCAATAATCAGTTTCCGTGAAGTTTTCTTCGCACCCGGTCTGTTTTCCAGCAGGAGCAATAGGAAAAAGACCAACCACGCCAGTATCACCTGCAGCGCGGAAATTGGCGCGCCCGGAGGAAAATACAGCTGACTGCCGCTGAAGCTACCGCCCGCCAGCAGCAGTACAACAAAAACCAGGAGAGTTAAGGAAAAAACGACTGCTCCTCTATAGAGCCACTTGCGCGACCTTTTAATTTCAGTGAGGGTATTCCTGAAATTGTTTTGCCCGCCCATCAACCATGCGGCAAGAGCAAACTGCACCGCGATAAGTAATATCCAGATGAGCAACGGCTGCAGCCTGGTGAAAGTGGCGGAATACTCCTCCAGCCGGTAAGCCGGCATCCAGATTGTCAGCCACAAGATCAGCATCATTACCCCACCGACCCACGGCAATACCCGCACCAGCAGTGAGGGTGGCGTGAGGAGGTTGGTTATCCGGTTTCGAATGTTCTTATTAAAAAACGCTGTGCTAAACATCAATAACAAAATCAGGGTGATTGCCAGGAGGGCGAGACGACCCTTGGAATAACCGAACAGGAAAGCGTTTTTGGGGTCAGGCGGGATCGAGAGGAGGATGACCGCGACAATCATCCCTTCGATGAGCGTTAACAGAAGAAATGTTTTCGTAATCTTTTCAGTTTGCTGGCTCATTGCTCACTCTGAGGCTGAGAAATCGCGCCTTCGATCATTGTTCTGTCAAATTCATAAGCAGACAGCCAATTCTGCTGTGCTAAGCACCGCGTCCGCTAATCACAATGAAAAATGTTTTAAAGAGAATGAACACATCCATAAGCAACGAGAAATTACTGATGTAATATTCATCCAGTTGAAGGCGTTCTTCAAAGCTCACGCCATGTCGGCCCATTACCTGCCACCAACCCGTGAGACCCGGGGAGACGCGATGAATGATCGTGGCTGATTCACCCATCTGATACAGTTCGCTCGGAAGGTATGCCCTTGGACCCACCCAGCTCATATCTCCCTTGATCACGTTCAGTATTTGCGGGAACTCATCGAAACTGATCTTGCGCAGGAATCTGCCAACTCTCGTCACCCGCGGATCTTTCTGTAATTTATGGTACTTATCATATTCTTCGCGCAGTTTTTCATCTGCTTCAAGAAGTTCTGCGAGTTCCTTTTCTGCACCAACCACCATTGTGCGGAACTTGTAAATATTGAAGAGCCTGCCTCCCCTTCCCATCCTCTTTTGTGTGTACAGGACCGGCCCGGGTGAGTCAATCCAGATCAGCAAGGAGAAGAAGATAAATAACGGGAAGGTAAAAACCAGGCTTACCAGGCTTAACAACAGGTCAACCACGCGTTTGACAAACCTGGAGAACGGATTCAACAGGTTGTATTGGATCTGCAACGCGGGATGCCCATCCAGGTCCATTGTTTTCATTGCCAGCATATTCAAAGGCGAATCGCCCAGAACGTAGACCAGCTTTGGGAACACCAGGCTGAATGTTTGAAGATACTTACGAAAGCCAATTTCTGATGACACTGTGCGATTGGTAAAAATTCCGAGCTTTATGTTGGATTTGCGCAGCGTGTTTAATAATTGCTCTGAAAACGCAAACACCGGAACCCCGTGGATCTTCTCCTGTGAGATTTCCTTTTCCAGAAGGATTGCCGCCACCGGCCTGTACGCGATGCGGCGCGCGGATTGCAGATGCCGAATGACCATCGACACGTCCGTTGATCCACCTATTACCACAGCCGGTTGTCCCCACCAGGAGCTTAAAGAGCCGCGGTTATGCAGCAGCAGTCGGAAACTGGTGATCAACACCAGGGCAAAAAGCCAGTTGAAAAGGAAGACCAACCTCGAAAAGCGCGGGCCATACCCAAGAATGAAAATGATCATTGCCACAATGACATGGGAAAACGAGACAATGTAAACGATCTCGCGAAATTCCACCACACCTGTGCGCCCGTGACCCGGGTATAAACCAGCGAACACGAAGATCACCAGGATAAATATAATGATCAGCAGAAAAAGAGGAGCAACCTGGTCAAAAAACAGTACCCCGCCGATCAACGGGATCAATATTTTTCTCAGGTAGAAAGAAAGGAAAAAAGAGATAACGATAGCCGCCAGGTCGGTAACGAGTAAAAGCCCGGACACAAGCCAAGGTTTATAACCGGTCTTGATGTTGGGGGTGATTTCGATTTTTTGATTATTTGCGGTCAATGTCACACCTTAATAATGTGGTGAGGGTATTTTACCCAATAAACAGGTAAAGCGATATGCTCAGGACTGCTCCACGAACTTGCGGATTTGCGCGGTAAAGCTTGCCACATTGAACCCGGCAACCCACTGCCGGATCATCTCCATATCGAACTTGGTGGACTCAAATCGGCTGATCGCCTCTACCAGGCTGTCAACCTCCTGCTGTTCAAAAAAGATGCCGCTGACACTACCCTTGATCGTCTCAAGTGAGCCGCCCCTGCCGAAGGCAATTACCGGCACCCCCCACGCCTGGGCTTCAAGGGGAACGATGCCATAATCTTCATAACTCGGAAAGAGCAGCCCTTTTGCCTTACGGTAGAGGTCCTGTAATTCCTCGTCGCTCACCCGACCTACGAAGCGGATCGTTTTCCCGGCCAGCTGCGCCAGTTTCTCCTTCTCGGGTCCATCTCCAACCACTATGAGGTTTTTTCCCAACCGCGTGCATGCTTGCACGGAGAGGTCAACCCGCTTATGCGAGATCAGTCGTGACACAGAAAGGTAATAATCCTCCCGCGGCTCCATGGAGGGAGTTTGCGGGATCTCCACCGGCGGGTATATGACCTCCGCTTCCATCCCGTATACCTTCTTGATCTCATGGGCCATGTTGAGGCAGGAAGTCGCCAGTTTCGGGATTGACCTGGTGCGCTTCAAGTCCCAACGCCGCAGCAGCGGAATGACACCTTTTACCAGTCCAGTAGCCGCGCCGCGCGTCGGCAGGCTTTCCTCACTGTAGGATTCTGGTTTCCACAACAGTCTGAATGGAGCATAAAGGTAACAGACATGTTTTACCGTAGGGGCCGGGCGGATGAACTTTGCCAGGTAAGTTGAAGAGGACAGGACAACATCGAATTCTTTGAAGTCCGGCCGCTGTACCAGGAAATACCACAAGGGGTAAAGCCGCTTGAACTGTCGTTCACTCTTAATCTTGCCGGCAAAGGGCAGTGTTCTTACATCCATCGATTTGAATTCAGCGAAGGTATTTTCCGGCAAATAAACAGACGTAAAGATAGGTGCCTGTGGGAATGCTTTCGCCATCCACAGCACCAGCCTTTCGGCTCCTCCAGAAACACACAACGCGTCATGAACAATCGCGATCTGCACCAGGGTCTCCTACACGAATTATTTATGGATGAAATAAGTATATCGTAAACCCGGCTGGTAATTATGGATAATCATTTGGATGTAATAGGCGGTTGAACATCCACCTAACCAACAAAAAAGATAAGATTCTCTCACCGTATTGATTTCGCTTTGAGTTTTCTTCGGGTTTGTAGTATTCTTGGTGCTGCACAAGGCGAAACTTCAATTGATACAGCAAAAAAACACTACTCAAAACGCACCCCTGCCAATGCCGTCCGCTCCGCTTTTCCAGGTGTTAAGGCGGGCTTATGGTTACCTGCGCCCCTACTGGAAAAAAACCGCCTGGGCGTACGCGGCGCTTCTTTTAGTGTTGGGGATGAACACCCTGATCCCGCTTTTCATTCGCTGGATCATCGACACCGGTATCGCAGGGGAGCAGGTTCAGTGTCCTCACCTGGTCTGTGCTGGCTCTGCTGGGGATGACCATCATTAAGGGAGTACTGAATTATTTCGTCGGGCTCCTCACTGAAACCGCTTCACAGAACGTGGCTTTTGACCTGCGCAACGAGATACAGCGCAAACTCACACAACTTTCTTTCTCTTTCCATGATAAATCGGAGACTGGTGAGCTGCTCTCCCGTGCCGTCCAGGATGTTGAAAGGGTGCGCTTCCTCACCGGCAGAGCGACCCTGCGCATATTGGAGGGCGTGCTGCTTCTCATCATCACCGCCGTCATGCTACTGATCCTGGATTTAAAGCTCGGGCTATTAGTTCTGCTAACCATGCCGCCGCTGGTCTTCCAGGCCACCCGCTTTGGTGCCAGGTTCCGCCCGCTATCGCTGCAGGTGCAAAAACAGTTGGCGGTGCTGACTACTGCCGTGGAACAGAACCTGCGCGGCAGCCGCGTGGTGAAAGCCTACGCCCAGGAAGATGCTGAGATCGAGCGCTTCGAACAAACGAACGATGCCTGGTTCAATCTCTCCAACCTGGCGGCGCGCATGCAGGCGCTGAACGTTCCGCTGCTTTTCCTAATCGCCAACCTGGGGATGGCGATCATCATTCTCTATGGTGGAACACAATATATAGAGGGCAGCATCACCATGGGTACGATTGTCGCCTTCGTCAGTTATGTCAGCAACCTTATCGAACCGGTGCGACGGCTTGGACTCATCATCCCGGCGGTCGCCATCGCAGGGGCCGCTTCAGAACGCATCTTTGACGTCCTGGATACCGTTTCAGAGGTGCATGATACGCCTGGCGCAAAGCCGGTGAAAAATATACAAGGGCGGGTTCGTTTTGAAAATGTCTCATTCCACCATGGACGCAACCTTATATTGAAGGATATCTCCTTCGATGTCCAACCCGGCCAGAAGGTCGCGCTGCTTGGGCTTACCGGGTCTGGAAAATCTTCCATCATCAACCTGATTCCGCGCTTCTATGACCCGACCGCTGGCCGCATCCTGATCGACGAGAAGGACCTTCGGGAAATGACGCTGCAATCACTGCGCAGCCAGATCGGAATTGTGCTGCAGGAGACAACGCTGTTCGCCTCAACGATCCGCGAGAACATCGCCTTCGGCAATGAGAAGGCAACAGATGAGGATGTGGTCCGGGCTGCCATCGCCGCCCAGGCACACGAGTTCATCATGCAGTCTCCAGATGGATATCAGACGCGCGTAGGCGAACGCGGGACCACACTATCAGGCGGGCAGAAACAGCGCATTGCAATCGCCAGAGCGTTGCTGCTCAATCCGCGCATCCTTATCCTTGATGACGCCACTGCCTCGGTCGACACCGAAACCGAGCATCTCATTCAGCTGGCACTGGAGCAGCTGGTGCAGGGACGCACCACCTTTGTGATCGCGCATCGTCTCTCAACAGTGCGCAACGCTGACCAGATCCTCGTGCTCGATGCCGGCACTATCAGCGCGCAAGGTACCCATGAAGCACTGCTGGGGAGTTCCTCTGTTTACCGGGCAATCTATCAGCAGCAGTTAAAGAAACAGGAGGAGTCCGGATGAGCTTTTCCATCGGACCCTCTTCATCTGGTTTTGGACCGCGCTCACTGCTGGAAGATTTCGGCAGCGGCGGCGAAAAAGGCGGCGAGGTCTACAACCCTCACGTGGTGCGCCGTATGCTATCCTACCTGGCACCCCACCGTTGGCGCATGATCGCTGCCTTCCTGCTTACGCTCATCGAGTCAGGGCTTACCCTGCTCACACCTTACCTGATCAAAGTGGCGATCGATGAGTACATCCTCCCCGGTGACCGCCAGGGACTGGTGCGTATTGCTATAGCGTTAGCCATTTCCTTCGTCCTCCTTTTCGCCGTCAGTTCCATCCAGCGCTATACCCTGTCCCGGGTGGGACTGCAGGTCCTCGCCACCTTGCGCGGTGACCTCTTCCGGCACTTGCAGCGGCTCCACCAGGGGTATCACGACCGCCATATCGTGGGTGTGACGGTCTCCCGTGTGATCAATGATGTCGCCGAAATCAATGAGCTGCTTTCACAGGGCGTCATCACCCTGCTCGGAGACATGGTCGTGCTGGTCGGCATCATCATCATCATGATCAGCATGAGCCCGAAGCTGGCTCTTCTCACCTTCATTGTATTGCCCCTGATGCTGCTGGCGACCTGGTTGTTCTCGCGCCAGGCACGGCGGGCATTCAGAGAAACGCGTTCAAGCGTGGCGGCTGTGGTTGGTGACCTTGCAGAAGATATCAGCGGCATGCGCGCCATCCAGGCATTTACCCGCGAAAAGACCTCTCAGGTACGCTTCGAACAGGTGAACCGTGATAACCGCAATGCCTATATCAATGCCATGAATCTCTCCTTTATCTTCCTCCCTGCGATCGAATTCTTAGGGATGTTAGCGACAGTGATTGTGTTATGGTTCGGCGGCCGTTACGTGTTGGGTGGCACAATTACGCTTGGCATAATGGTGGCATTTCTCAGCTATGTCACGCGATTCTTCCAGCCCATCCAGGAGCTGAGCCGCATTTACACCACTTTCCAATCCGCCATGGCTGGTGGTGAACAGGTGGTTAAGCTGCTGGATACGCCGCTTGAGATCAAGGATGCTCCCGGCGCGCAAGTATTTAAGCCCGAAAAAGGTGAGATCAGGTTCTCAGATGTTTCCTTCAATTATCGTTCTGACCTGCCGGAGGTACTGCACGACATCAATCTACTCATACCGGCGGGTAAGACCGCCGCACTGGTCGGTCCAACAGGCGCGGGTAAAACAACCATCGCCAACCTTATCGCCAGGTTTTACGATGTTTCCAGCGGGTCTTTGACCATAGATGGCGTGGATATCCGCGATGTCACCCTGGCATCGCTGCGTGACCAGGTGCGCGTCATTTCACAGGACCCCTTCCTCTTTTCACGCACACTGGCAGAGAATATTAAATTCGGCAGACCTGAAGCCACCGATGAGGAAATGATCGCAGCGGCGAAGCAGGCCAACGCGCATGAATTCATCAACTTCCTGCCCGAAGGCTACAACACGCGGGTGCTTGAAGGCGGGGTCAACCTTTCACAGGGACAACGCCAGCTGGTGAGCATCGCCAGGGCTTTGCTCACTGATCCCCGCATCCTGATCCTGGATGAAGCCACCGCCAACATCGATTCAGTGACCGAAGGCCTGTTGCAGGATGCCATTGCCCGCATGCTCAAGAGGCGCACATCAGTGGTGATCGCTCACCGCCTCTCAACTGTGCGCAGCGCAGACATGGTATTCGTCATAGATGAAGGCAAAATCATGGAGCAGGGAACACACACCAGTCTGCTGGCGCAGAAAGGGCTGTACGCCCAGCTTTACGAGCGCCAGTTCATGGATAAACAGGAATCCGGATAAATTAAACCAAAGATGGCACGGTAAAGTTACGCTTTACCAGCTTTCAATCTGGCTGCGTATCTGACTGATCTCAAGTTGCGCGGCTTTCAGATCCTCCTGGACCTTTTCCGTGTAGGTCGTTTCAGAACGGATGAAACGCGTGTAAGGCGCGATTGCCTCCTCAATCCGTTTGCGGCTGAGTTCAATTTCTTTTTCGAACTCAGCACGAAGCGAACTCAAAAGGTCTGTGCGCAGGGTGGACAGTTTTTCATGCAGTTCGGTTTTCGCCTTGCGTCGTTTGGCAGGGATGATGAAAAAGCCGAGTGCTGCGATCGCCCCGGCAGCAATGATGCCCGTGACATCGGCTACCATGGTGGTTGCCAGTATGGTGACGAGAGCTCCAAGCCCGATCGCTCCAACCTCCACCGCTGCAGAAGCGGCCACAGCGTTCATGGCGTTTTCCGCGATCGCCGCCGCTTCAGCGTGTTTATCGTAACCGCGCACCACCTGTTCCGCTTTTTCCCCGATGGCGTCGAGCAAACGGTTGCGGTCGTAAGTAAAGTTGCTGCTGATGCCCTCACCGATGAGGTTGTCTTTATGCTCACGCTCGCGGTCAGCCAGGTAAGATGTCACCGCTTTCCACTGCTGCAGGTCCGATTCCACAAGCCAGTCGATAAGCGCGGTGACCTTTATTTCCACCTGTTTGGGAAGGTCAGCCACCACCTCACGGGTGAAGTCCTCTTGCATACGCTCCTTCTTCAACAGGTCGAGCACCTTCACCAGCCTGAAGCGGTCTTCAAAGAATGCGTCGCCACGCTGCTCCATTTCGTAAAAAATGTTTTCCACATCCGACATGCGGAAAACGAAATCTTTTTGCATATCACCGCGGAAAACCTCCTGCTGCCTTTCCACATTCTGCAGCATGCTGATGTCTTCGTCGAGTATCCTGCGCTGGTTTAGAGCTCTTTCATAATACTTGCCAGTTAGATGAGCGCCTACACCCAGCGGGTTCAGGAACTTGAGCCGAATCTGCTCCGCCTGGTCAAGGCTTTTGAGAATGTAGGTCTCCATGGCATCAAATCCGCTTTCCTGCCATAACTGGGGCTCGCCGGTCTTGGCACGCAGCGCCAGGCGGGAACTAACCGGGAAGATTCTGGGGAACGCTTCCAATCAATGCCTGGGCATTCTGTTTCACAAATTCAACCACCTGGTCAAGTTCACCTTTATCCTGGAACAGGTCGATCTTGTTTAGGATGATCACCACCTTCTTCCCCAATCGCGGATGTGTGCCATAAAGCTGCGTTCGCTCTCCGTGAAGGGACGGTCAGCAGAGGTGACAAAAAGCACCAGGTCAGCGCGCGGGATAAAGTGGGTGGTCAATTCTTCGTGCTGGCGTATCACTGCGTTGGTTCCCGGGGTATCGACGATGCTCAGTTCTGACAGCAGGTCGACCGGGAGAAGCATCAGTGTGTGTCCCTCCTCCACAAGGTTCGATTCGTTCTGTTCGCCATAGCGCAGGATGGTAATCTGTGAAGTGGTGGGGGTTACCCCCTCCATGAGAAACTTCTCCCCCAACAGCGCGTTGATGAAAGCACTTTTCCCAGCATTGAATTCCCCGACGATGACCAGCAGGAAAAGGTCATCAAGCTGGGTGATGGATTGCCCGAGTGAACTCACGTCCTCCCTGGAGGCGTTATATTCCACAAGTTTCAGCCGCAGGTCGTTGAGAGAGCCCCTTTCGCGGAGCAGCACGTTTTCCTGATCTGGGGTTAATTATTTTCATGTCATTTTTTCCTTTCCCGGCGAACATACCGGGAATTTCAAAGCAGAGGATGTCTATATGGTAGGATTATCGGTTTGAAAAATCCATCCTCAATAGTTAATTATAGCTGTTTATATTATGCTTTTTTTTCGGGATGAATATAATTAATTTGATCACCATTTGATGTCACGGAGAGGAGCCCATGTCACCCATAAATAGAAACAAGCTCGATCAAGAACTTCAACTTGAAATTCAACAATTCGCCAGGGAACACCCCAAATGCTACGCGCTGTACCAGCGTGCCAAAGGCTGTCTGCTCGATGGTGTGCCAATGAACTGGATGGTGCGCTGGGCGGGCGGCTTCCCGCTTTTTGTCAGCCACGCCAAAGGCGCTCATTTCACCTGTGCTGACGGCAAGGAATTCCTTGACTTCTGCCTCGGAGACACCGGCGCTATGGTGGGTCACTCCCCGGAAAAGCCAATCGAGGAGATCAAGAAGCAGCTGGACAAGGGCATTACATTCATGCTGCCAACTGAAGAAGCTATCTGGGTCGGCGAGGAGCTGCAGCGGCGTTTCAAACTGAAATACTGGCAGACTACTCTCACTGCTACCGATGCCAACCGCTTCGTGCTGCGGCTGTGCCGACACATCGCCAAAAGGCCTTACGTGCTGGTTTATGATTACTGCTATCACGGCTCAGTGGATGAAACCTTTATTACCATCAACGATGGTATCCCCGTTCCGCGTCCCGGAGCCATCGGTCCGCCGGTGAACCCGGTGGTCACCACCCGCGTCATCCCGTGGAACAACATCCCTGCCCTCGAGCAGGCGCTGGCAGCCGGCGACATTGCCTGTGTGCTGGCAGAACCGGTGATGACCAATATTGGCATCATCCACCCAGATCCCGGCTACCACGACGCTCTGCGTGAACTCACACGCAAGTATGGCACGCTGCTCATCATCGATGAGACCCATACCATGTGCGCTGGCCCGGGCGGCTATACCGGCGAAGCCGGCCTTGAACCGGATATCCTGACCGTGGGTAAGACCATCGGCAGCGGAGTGCCGGCGGCGGTATACGGCCTCTCAGAAGAAGTGGGAGACAGGGTCTCCAGGAGCATCAAGGTGGATGAATCGGACGTGGGTGGCATTGGCGGCACCCTGGCAGGTAACGCCCTCTCGCTGGCAGCCATGCGCGCTACGCTTGAAAACACGCTGAGCAAAGAGACTTTCGCTCACACCATTCCGCTGGCCATTCGCTTTACCGACGGCGTCAAAAAGGCTATCGACGCGTTCGGTCTGCCGTGGGTCATCAACCGCCTCGGCTGCCGCGCGGAATACTGGTTCTGTACTGAACTGCCCCGCAACGGTGGTGACGCCGAAGCCGCGGTGGATTCTGAGCTCGACCGCTACATGCACCTGGCGGCGATGAACCGGGGCATTTTGATGACGCCCTTCCATAATATGGCACTCATTGCGCCTGATGTAACGGAAGCGGATATCGATTACCACACCGGAGTTTTCCGCAAGGCTGTCTCGAAGATCCTGATTAAGTTCCGGGATTGTATATAATCCCCCTGCCCGCAACAGATAGGGGGATTGTTCCGAAATTTAACCCAAAACGCTTGTTATTTTAAGCCATCCAGACTGGCTTAAGTACGAAGTAGAGCAGCACAAGCGGGAAAAGGTGGATCATAGCGCTGATCTTAAATGGTGTGCCTTTGATCGACATAAAGAGGAAGATTGGAACGAGGAGAAAGATGAAATAAATAAAAACCCAGATTTTTTCTTTCTTTCGCCAGATGAAGACAGCAGCCACAGCTGCCAGGATGCTGAAAACTGCGTCCACCCACCATACCCACAGCCCTCCGGTTGCAACGCGCTATTCAATGCCGTGTATGCCATGTAAAGATTACCCGCTCCCGCCAGCAAGAGCATGTAGGAAAGATATTTCCCATGACTTATTGAACTGCTCTTCGGTCATCGCTGGTTTTTCAACCGGGGCGGATGCCTTGTACCCGGATTGTGTCTTCCTTTTTGTTTCCTGGTTGCTGCTTCTCTTTTCTTCATCGCTTTACGGTATGTAAAGAGAAGGAGCAGGATGACGCCAAAAATGAGCGCGTAATACTTCAATTCTTCCGATTAAAATTTGACATGATATTACGATTAATCTCCCTTTTCCGGGATACTTACACTGAGATAAATGGTGGCGTCCAAAGCGATTCACCCTGGACGCCACTCATTATACACATTTACATTGCATAGAGGCAGCTTGTCTAAGAAATCGAACTGCTGCCGGTCGAAGGTACGGTAATCTCCTTTTCTTCCTTTGTCATCTGCGGAAGGCGTCCTTAATGGGCCAATACCAAGGTGAAGCTTGGGGTTCATGTCGATCGGTTCGCCGTAGTAGTCTACCAGCTTGTTCGCCCGGCCCTCTTCTGCGTGGAAAGCAAAACCACGATCATCAGGATGATGGCGGAGAGGAAAGCCACGGGATGCAACATAAACCGCGTCCAGAAGGCACGCCACCAGCCGTCATTACTGAACACCGAAATCGTAGCATCGGGAACGTACTCGCCCCCAACCGCTGTGGATTGCCCGCCCACAGGCCTCTCCGAAGATGGTTGCCAGGATCGTTTCAATGAAACCGCCGATGAATGCTGCGTTCGCCCCTGACGTTGTAGCCTTCTTCCAGTACATGCCGAATGGAAACGGCGTGAAGAGGCCCGCAGAGCGTCAGGCGACAACAGATAGCTCGTAGATCGTTTGCGCCCAAAGGGCGATTCCCAGGCCAACGACCGCATTGACAAGTACCATGATGCGGGTTGCCCACAGCGCCTTCTTGCCATCCAGCTTTTTGCCGGTGATGGCATGGTATCAGGTTTTCGGTCACCGCTGAAGCGCCTGCCAGCAGAGAACTGTCGGAGGTGCTCATCAGCGCTGAGACAACGCAGCGATGAAGATGGCCGGTAAAGACGGCTGCATATGATCCATCGAAGCGTGCACCAGCAGGATAGCGAAGTATCTTCGAGGCCAGGATGCAGTTTGAAGGTCATGATACCAATCAACGGGCCATAATGCCGAAGAACAGGTACAGCACGCCGGCGACGTAAGAACCATAGACCGAAGTGGCCTGGTTGCGCGCAGCCATTGAACGCTGCATCAAGTCCTGGGTCGCGACAGAGCCAAGGCCAATCGCCATCCAGGCTGCCAGCCAGTACATCCAGCCAGTTGCACCGGTGTATCCCAGATACCCTTCACCGGCTATCGGCAGAAGGTTAACGGATTCCGAGACGTAGGTGGAACCGGCGCCTTCAAGCAACCGGGGAAACCTCCGACGGCGTTAATACACTGACAAACACCAGCGTGATACCGATAGCCGTCAGGAACATCTGGAAGAAATCGAGCATGGTGTCGGCCATCATACCACCCATCAGGTATAGGCTGCCACGACAGATAACGATGACCATCCCAAATCGGGTCAATACCAAAAATACCCTGGGCGATTGCCCCGCCTGCGACGATTTGCGCGGCTGTCCACGAGAAGTAAGTCAGCATCTGCGCGACGACCGAGAAGACGGTCGTGGTTTTGTTATAGCTGCGTTCGAAGAAATCGACAACCGTCAGATATTTGGCCGCCGCATCAAGCGGACGAAAAACACCCCTGATAAGAACAGACAGCAGCCGCACCAAACGGGTCAAACATCACTCCCTGAAAACCGTAATCGTACGCGGTCTCAGACGCTCCCATCAGGGTTTCGGCCGCGAACCAGGTCGCCATGATGGATGCCGCCGCCATGTCGATGGGCAGCCTCCTGCCAGCCACAACGTAGTCTGTATTCTCCTGAACCTGTCTTCCCGCCCAAATTGCCCCTGCGATGCGGACTACAAAGAAAAGTGCGATAAACAGAATGACCAGCCAAGCGTATTGATAACCTTCCAGAACCATTAGACCCCTTCCTTTCGTTTTTAATCCGGATAAGATGGGTCAATCGCCAACTAAGCGGTCACTTCTTTCAATGTATCTTCCAGTCTGTCCAGCACTTCATCTATCTGTGGAATTACTCGATGACAATGGGCGGTTCAATGCGGATGGTATGCACGCTGGTGAGCGTGCCCGGCTCAAGTACGCCCATTTGAAGAGTCCAGCCGCGACCTTGTAGCCCACTTCCGCGTCCTTAAAATGTTGCCCAATGAGAAGCCCTT
>CAWFCH010000005.1:0-209882 GCA_963814295.1 uncultured Chloroflexia bacterium | reverse complement strand
CTAGATGTCAATCATTTTTATAGAATGAAACTACCGGGATTCTCACTTTCCGTGTTGAAGGTATGAGTGATAAAAGAATGTGTTGCGCTTAAACCTTTTTAACCAGGGGTGGCGGCGTGAAAAAATCGAAATTTAATCAAACAACCCGCAATGATTCCATAAAAAATAGCTTACTACTCGTTATTTCAAGTGCAGGTCAAAGAAATCAGTTACCAGTTTCAGGTTTGATTCTGTTGTGAATTGGCTGCCCCCATGACCAGCCCCATCCAGGGTAATCAATGTAACCTTTTCTTTTCCAATCACACTAACCAATGAGTCGTAAAATAGCTGGCTTTGCTGTGGTGGGACATTACAATCAGCAGTCCCGTGCTGGATGAAGAAGGGGGGATCATCACTGGAGATATAAGTGATTGCATTTACCAGATTGACACTTTCAGCATTCTCCTGGATTGGACCCCCGACGAGCAGGGACTCGGGTGAATCTGCAGCATCGTGATTGATGGGGCAGGAGGTACCCGCAAACTGGGCATCCATTTGAAGAAAATCAATCGGTCCGAACCAATCCACAACAGCCTGTACACAGCTGGATTGCTCTGAGTTTCCAAGTTCTGGACCCTCCAACGCCTCAACTCCGCAGGACGTTCCCAGGAGGGATACGAGGCTGCCACCGGCAGATCCACCCCACGCGCCGAATTTTTCCGGATTGAGGTTATATTCCTGGGCATTTGCCTTCAGGAAACGAACCGCCGCTTTAACATCCTGTATTTGGGCAGGCGCTAATGCCTCACCACTAAGGCGGTAATTGATACTTGCGACGGCGTATCCGAGGTTCAACAATTGGTCAACACCGGTTGTGGCATCACCAGCGGCTTTGTCTCCCATAAGAAAAGCTCCTCCGTGAACAAGGATGACAACCGGAAAGGGTCCGTCACCTGTTGGAAGGTAGAGATCCAGTTTCTGAGCGGATGAGATACTTGCATAAGAAATATCAGAAAACGCGGGCGTTGATGTCAAAGATGTGTTTCCACCAGCAGGGCCTTTGCGGTTTATTGGCTCAGCGGGTACTGCTGTGTTTTCTGTGGTGGCTGACACTGCCACAACAGTGGGGGTGAGATTTGAAATTGAACCGGTTGATGAACCTGCAGAAGCGCAAGCGCACAAAGAAACAGTCAAGACAATTGCCAGTATTGCAATGGATAGTATTGTTTTTGTTTTCAAAATATTTACTTTTTTTACCCTTTCTTATTCTGATTGATTTATTGTCTGAGCAAGAGAACACTATCCGCCAGACATGTTCGTAAAGAAACTTAAACAGCAACGGTTTGATAGTTGGTTATATTGAATGAGTTCCATCCGTATTCGTTATTCCGCTCCAATCATCACTATCCTAAGAGATAACCATCTTTGTAGGATGCAAATTGTGATACTGAGTGATTCCCTCTTTCAGGATTTCCATGAGCCCCAAGACCTTCTTTTTTAGTTCTTCATCCTGGCTTTCAAGCAGGCGAAAAAAGGGTTGCTCCGTGAGATTTTCTGCTTCTACCAATGTCTTTCCCTTCAAAAGGGTGCATAAGACTTCAACAGCGACATTGGCTACCGGTTCACAGGAGCAAAGATATTTAATATCCACAATTTGTTGTGCGTCTACCTGGAGATAGAGTTGCATATAATTGCCAGTATTGCCACAATCGATCAACTTTTCACCAATCGTTTCAACGAAAATGGCAGGGTGGTCCAATACACCGGAATTCGGAAAATCCTCCCTCAGTAAATTGCGATAATATTTTATGACGCCTTCGTCCATACGGCTCCCTATTTTCTACACGCTAAAGATAACTTCGCTCTCTAAAGATTTCGTCGAGCGTATTTAGAAAGACATCGCACTCCGATAGCGTGTTGTAGAAATAAAAGGAAACCCGATAGACCATCCGGTGATCCTGGTGTGATATGGGATGGGTCCAACTCGACCCGAATTTTTCGTTAAAATAAGAGTGGGCACAGAAAACGCCGTCTCTGATCATGATATTATTTTTGGCGTTCAGTTCTTTGGCAATCCCAACGGCATTAGGTCTGCGAACCTCGAAAGTCAGGATTCCTCCCCTCTGGCTTGCCTCTCGGGGTCCCAGGATATTGAACCATCCCGTATCACCATAATTGTCCAGCAAGGCTTTGGTCAGGTATCTGTTTAACTGTTCCTCATGAGTATTGATCCGGTTCATTCCGATTTCCCGGAGGTATTCAACCGCCACCCCGGAGGCAATCAAACCTGCATAGTTTTGTATTCCCGCCTCGAACCGCTCCGGTCCCTCTAAAAGGCGATAGGAACCATATGACGAATCGGAGACAGTGCCCCCGCCAAGGATCACTGGTTCTATTACATCTCCTCCCGCTTCATATTCTTCAGCTCCCCGTCCCATGAGTTCCCTTTTGACGTAAAGGACGCCCACTCCGCGCGGTCCACACATTTTATGGAGAGAGAACGCCAGGAAATCCACATCCAGGTAACGGACGTCGACCAGCTGATGTGGTACTGTCTGAGCACCGTCGAGGAGTACTCGGGCACCATAGCGGTGGGCGAGTGCTATGATTTCTTTTGCCGGGAGGGTGGCACCGGTGACATTGGAAGTAAACGCCAGGCTTACCAGGCGCACACGATTTTTCTTAAGGTGATCTTCAAATGCTTCGAGGTCAAATGCATTTTCGTCATTGACGAAATGGTAATTCACCCTGATTAATCCGGATTTCTGCAACCGCAGCCATGGAAGGAGGTTTGAGTTGTGTTCTCGATCTGTCAGAAGAACCACGTCTCCTGGTTTGAACCTGGTACCCAGGGCTATGGTATTGATGGCTTGGGTTGTATTTAATGTGAAAATTATTTCTTTTTCCGATCCGGCATTAATGAATTCAGCGATCAACTGCCTCGTCCCCTTGATCCCTTTTTCGGGGTTCCCTTCGATGCGATTGGTTACCTCTTCAGCAAACCAGTGATTACTTCTCCTGCCGCTACAAGAGGGAAAGTCTGAATAATACTCGTTGATGGCTGCGATGACCTGTCGTGGTACCAGCGTCGTGCATGCGTTGTCCAGATAGACGGGCGGCTTATCTTTCCGCCGTTTTTCTAGTGACGGAAAGTCATCTCTATAGATATCTATCGGGTCTTGATGCATCAATCACGCCCTTTCTCGTGTCCATCGACAAGTCCTCGTAGCTAATGGAAGACTTGTCGATGAACTACCATCAATTTACTTCACGGATAGGGCTGCTTTCACTTTTTGAGGTGTGGCGGGCAAGCTGTATACTCTGGCCCCGCAGGCATTGTAGATGGCATTGGTAACAGCAGGTGCAGTGGAAACCATTGTCATCTCACCGACACCTGTCGCTCCAAGTGGACCATTTGAACGGGGAGTTTGTCTTGTGATTATTTCTGTTTCAAAGCTATCTCGAATTGTTGGAAATTTAAAGGAAACATAATCGGTCGTCTTGCCATGGACGTATTCTTCACGCAGCGCGAATCCCACACCCTGGTCCATGCCGCCTTCCAACTGTCCTTCGAAGGCGTGCGGGTTGATGATCGTCCCTGCGTCTACTGCAACCGTCATTTTCAACACGCGTGTCTCTCCGGTCTCGGTGTTCACCTCAACCTCTGCCATCTGAATATTGTGGCATTCAGAAACCTGAGCATTACCTTGTCCTGTAATCTTATCCAGACCCGCGGGTCCGTCGTTCTTATGAACGCCCTCATACCTTGTCGGCTTTCCAGCCTTTACCAATCCGGCGTAGGTTCTGGTTCCAGCCTCGGTCATGGATTTTTCCATATTAGCAATTGCGTCCAATAGAGTGTGTCCCGCCATAAAGGTCATCCGGCTGCCAGCCGCTGGTCCCATCAATACAGTTTTATCGGTATCCCGGGTATACAACCGCACCTTTTCCAGGGGTAGGTTTAGCTGATGGGCTGCGATCTGGGCAAGCATGGCATCATTGCCCTCGCCAGGGTCAGCGCAAGCAGCATAAATCGTAACACCGTCATCAGGGTCGATTTCGATCGATAGTTTAGCTGAATCTGCGGCTCCGCCGACTCCAAATGAATGAGCGGCTATACCCACGCCGCGTTTAATTTTTCCACCCTGCGCATTAAATTCACCGGCTACCTTCTTTGCTCGATCGTAGGCTGGTTGGATGGCATCACAGACCTCGACAAAATCCCATTGCTGGACGACCATACCTGTTGCTTTTGTTTGACCGGGTTTCAGCGAATTCATTCGCCGGAACTCGAGGGGGTCAATTCCAATTTTTTCCGCCAACATATCCACCGATGATTCAATGGCGAAAGTGGTCTGTGGAGGACCGGCTCCACGGGCTGAACCGGCAAAGGCATTATTTGTGTACACGGATCTGCCCAATACCTTTATATCAGGAATATTGTAGGATCCCTGCAGCATCATAATCATCCGACCCAGGATAACCGGTCCATTTACGGTATACGCGCCTTTATCAAGGATGAAGTCACACAATAAAGCATTCATGTGGCCGGTATCATCAGCAGCAAGTTTTACCTTGATGCTGGGGCAAGCATGCCTTTTGGTCGTTATCAGAATGGATTCGGCCAGGGAGGGCGCGTATCGGATGGGGCGGTTGAAATGCAAAGCCGCAGCAGCAGTAATTGCTTCGGTGATGATCCACACTTTGATGCCGAACTGCCCGCCTGAAAATGCCTCCTTGTAACGCATCTTTTCGCAGCCCAACGATTCTTTCAGCTGGTTCAGGTGGAAGTGGATATTGATACTCCGGCCAACAACAACCAGCTCGCGGCTGTCTCCTTCCCCTTCGAAGTAAGCAGATGAAACTTCCGGCTCAAGTGGTGCCTGGTGATTAGACTGGGTAGTATATTCACCCTCATATACTGTCTTTGCTCGTTTTAATGCTGCCTCAGCGTCACCTTTGATTATCGGTTGGGAGCTGCAGATATTATCGGGCGCGTGCGCATGGATCACGTAAGCTCCCGGAGCTAAAGATTCGGATGGCGTCAATTGGACGGGCAGGGGATCGTATTCAACCCTCACTGCTGCCGCCGCTGCTCGAGCTTGCTCCCGCGTTTCAGCCGCTACAGCAATGATGGGATCTCCCAGTACCCGGACCTTGTCTTCACACAAGACGGGTTGATCCGGGTGAACCTGGCGCAAACGGTTCGTTCCTTTTATGTCCTGGGCTCTTACAAACCCGATAACACCAGGCATCTTTTCTGCTGTTGAAGTGTCGATTGACTTGATGAACGCATGGTGTTCAGTGCTGCGGACGACAGCCAATTCAAGGGCATCAGGTGGGAGTGGAATATCGTCATTGAACTGAGCAAGGCCGCAGGCCTTGAGCATTGCTGTCGGCCTTACGTGAGACTTACCTATCGCGGCCTTTCCAATCTGGCTGCGCACTTCCTCCGGTGTGGTCTTTTTTTGGATGAATCTGCTGGCAAGCTGAACAGCTTCGATAATTTTCTTGTAACCTGTGCAGCGGCAGAGATTTTTTGCCAGCGCTTTTTTTATGGCTGCCGTATCGGGTTCGGGGTTGGCGTCCAATAGGGCTTTGGTAGCAATTATCAATCCGGGGGTACAGAAACCGCACTGGATCGCGCCGCTTAGAACGAAAGCCTCCTGAATTAAATGGGGATTATCGGGTGTGCCCAGACCCTCGACACTGATGACATCGGCTCCCTCCAGGTTCACCACCTTGGTGAGGCACGAACGGACTGCCTTCCCGTTGACGATGACCATGCATGCACCACATTGACCTTTTCGGTCGCAGGATTGCTTTGTTCCAGTCAAGTGCAAATCATTGCGTAGAAGGTCGATCAGGACCATCTCCGGATCTGCATTAATCTTTTGCTGAATACCGTTTATCGTTAATGTAATATTTTGCATTTTGCCCTTTCTAATTGCGTTTTTGAATCAATGCGCAGGATTCTCATGTTTCACTCCATTGTCGAAAAATTTAGATGGTTAATAAAAACGGTGTAATGATGATGCCAATAATGATCGATAAGGAAATGCACGCCGCGGCAAATTCTGTATCCAATCCTTCAGTGGCTGCATAAACCAATGGAACCATGCCGATCGGCATGGCCGATCCCATTAATACTACGGTACGGTTGAGTCCTTGCAGATTCGCAATTACCACGAAAGATAACCCGAGAAGAAAACCCACTCCCATTCGTAGAAAAACAGCCAGGCTGACCAACTTCCATTTTGGAAACCTCAGGTTAACAAAAACGCCCAATGCGATCATAGCCAAGGGGGTATTTGCTGCGCTTACCGGTGTTAGCATCTTGGCAAAGAATGTAGGGAGTGCAATCCCCAGGAGATTGACGATCAAACCAATGATCGTTGCCCAGAGGATCGGTACTGAGAAGACTTTTTTTAAGCTATTGCTGATACCGCACGGATTTTTAGTACCGTAACAGGTAGCAATGTAATATCCATATCCACTTGCCATGAGTGAATTTCCGATATCGAATGCCGCAACGCGGCTAACACCTTCTGCCCCATAAACTGTGTGGATTACAGGGTATAAAAGTGAGCCGATATTCATCACCATGCTTGCCAGGATGATCACACCCGCAACAGAATCCTCAATTTTTAAAAGACGAGTAATTCCTCCTGAAAGTAACCTTAAAACAAGAGAAACATAAAAACTGGCTAGAACTAAAACACCCATTTGAAGTGGTTCAATATCCGCTTGTGAGATCGATAAAAAGATCACAGCGGGTAATGTGATATTTAAGATCAGCCGAGAAAAGAGGTGCCCGTCTTCAAGCTTAAGTACTCCTAACTTTTTTAATACGAACCCAACCACCACCAGACTGAGAACTGGCAGGGATTCCATGATGGTTGGGTTCATAAGAGGAGTACCATTCTGAAAATGGACAGAAAGGTTTATGGAGGATAGGCTACTGTGTAGATATGCTTTCCGCCGTTGAGCGGCCCCTTAAGCAGCGCGTCAATTTCTGCCTCGTCGCGCATGGTTGTTTTATCCGTCGGAGGAAGGACACCTGCGGGGAACCTGGTCATGATGTCGCCGATCAATTTCACCATGTAATCAAGCAGGGCGTTGAGCCCGGCTTTGGCTTTTTCTGGGTCCGCCAGGGTGGGTCTTCCGATCACTCCTTCAGGATAAACAAGCACCTCAATTCCACCGAGGCCGACATGCTCGTGGCCTTTGATCGGGGCGTGGTAGACCTCGCCGCCTTTGTCCACGTGGCCGGGCGGCAGGAAACCTTCAGGTTTGGTATCCACCGCCAGTTCCATTTGCATATATTCAGGGAAAAGCGCCAGTGAATAGGAAGCCTCAACCTCACACGCATGCTGGAATGGGAGTCTCGAATGGTCCGCCGTGGGCTTTGTCTTTTAGAAAATCATGGATGACAGTCGGCCAATGGAGAGAGATCAACAGGCTGGGTACCTGGTATTTCTTGGCCCATTGATGCAGCGCCAGGGGAATGACCTCTTCCTGACCGTGACCATTGAGGAATATCTGCTTGCGAAAGCCCATATTCCAAAGACCGGCGATGATCGCGCGCAGGTTGGCCAGGAAAGCATCTTCAGGAACCACCACCGTCCCGGGCATGCCCAGGTGATTATAGGGGTGTGAACCATACCAGACAGGTTCGGCAATTGTGCACCCGGTCTTCAGGGCAACTTGTTCAGCCATGCGTGTGACCAGGAAGGTATCTTCACCTAACGGTTGAGCCGCGCCGTGGCATTCTGTACTGCCAACCGGAATGATGATCAGATCATTTTTCTTCAAGCGTTCATTGATCTGGGTCATGTTCATCGTTTGAAGATAAAGACCTTCAGCTTTTTCCATCCTGCCGCCTTCAGGCGGGAATTTCCATTCGCCCATCTTATCCTCCTTTCATGAATTAGGCCGTTTTCTTACACAACAGGTAAATGCAGGTCAGATGAACCTCTCTCTGACTGTTTGGCTTCAGGATAGTATTTGGTTAACATCTCGACAATGATGGATGCTTGATCAGCCATTTTCTTGCCATCGCCGGCAGAGGTGAGTTGACCATGACCAGCGACGACGGAATTGCCGGTCTTGCAGTGTACCGGTGCCGCGACCCTGACGATCTCGGGTGCTTCGTAGGTTCGGATAAACCCGCCGGAACCGGGAGGATTATCAGTGTGAACATCCAATGGCGTTTTCACCGCAGCGCGTAACGCCGCAATCATCGGGATTTGCAGATCACGAACGGGGTTAATGCTGTCAGCCCCAAGGCTCTCGATAAGTTTGAAAGAGCAGGGATTGCAATGACCCATATGAGCGGAGCACTTAAAGATGATGTCTTTGCCCAGGGCGCCATCATGGCGCATCTGGTTTACCAGCCACAGCATACCTTCATCGTAAATGAGGAATCCACGGACTCCCAGGTCATAGCCGCGCTTGATATCCTCTACGGCTCGGATGACCTGTTCCTGACCGCGCAGACGATAGCTAATACGTACACCCTGTTCAGAGAGGACAGTCGCACCAGTGTCATAAGTCGCGCGGGGTCCAACCGAAAGCATTAATTCCGCTCCGTATTGTGCGCATAGCTTACAGTACTGTTTGATTTCCTCTTTCGTGTGCCTGAACATACCGTACGTCTCAGTGACACGATTGATCACGATATTATTTTTGGTTGCGGTGTCCAGCAACGACGCAACGGCGTCCGCAGTGTTGACCGTGGGGACTTCGATGCGGTAGGCCGCCCCATCAGGGAAACGCTGCGTGGAGGTTGGCATATCAAACAGGTCACCCTGGGGTAAGCCAATCTTCTTCAAATAATCACGGGTTTCTTGAAAAATCATTTTGTTCTCCTTGAAATAAAAATTTTGTGATCAACTACAGTGAGCCGGTAAGGGAGGGCTGTAGACCCAGACAATTCTTAGCGGTTCATCACCAATGTTCTCAACACGATGTTTCTTGCCAAGAGGGGAGTAGAACGCGGTTTCAGGACCGATTTCCCATTCGCCTTCACCTTCGATGACGATCTTTGCGCGGCCGCTGATGAGGAACAGGACTTCTTCCGAGTCCACGTGCACGTGATCCGGGATCATGCTACCAACTTCGGTGATGTTCATTCCCATTGAAAGATTGTGGACGCCACCAAATTTTGGGGCGAGGAGGAGTTTTGAAACTCGCGGCGGTTCACGATATTCCCCGGTAACATCAGCTGCTACAACAAACGGCAAATTGCTCATTTTCACCTCCAACCAGGAATTTTGATAGTTTTGCATGGCAAAACAATGTTTTATTAAAAACAGTATATCAACAGTTTCGCCTGATGTCAATAACTTTCACCTCATGAAACAATTATGCAAATTAACTTGACTATTTCTCTTCTTTTTGATATGCTAAATTATGAAACAAGATTTCAACAGACGAGACATTGTACCAAATTTGGAGGATTCGTGAGCAAAAAATCCGTTTTCGTGCCAGTGGAAACCTTAAGAAGCTTCATTCGAGATGTGCACCTAAGCGCAGGTGTACCAGAAGAAGACGCGGAGATTTGCACGAAAGTGATCATTGAGTCGGATATTCGCGGCATCGAGTCGCATGGTATCGGACGTTTACGCTACTACATCCAGCGCATCAAGAATGGACAGCATAAAGTTTCAGCGAAGTTCGAGGTCGTGAAAGAAACCCCTACGACCGCGGTTGTTGACGGGAATAACGGGTTGGGGATGGTCATCGGCACGCGCTCCATGCAGTTGGCAATTGACAAAGCCCGAACGTATGGTTTGGGCTGCGTGGCGGTGAGAAATTCAAGTCACTATGGAATTGCCGGGTACTATCCCTGGATGGCAACAAGGGAAGGCATGGTCGGCCTTTCGGTCACCAATGCCCGACCCTCAGTATCTCCCACTTTTGGCGTAAAGCCCATGCTGGGTACGAATCCAATCGCTTTTGGCGCTCCGACAGACGAGGAGTTTCCCTTCCTATACGACGCGGCTACACCGATCACACAGCGCGGAAAGATCGAGGTCCTTGCCAGGGCAGAAAAGCCCGTTCCCGATGGTTGGGTAATCGATCAAAATGGTCAGACCATGACGAATTCCGCTGAAGCGTTGGCGGCGTTAGGTGTCAGAACAGCTTCCTTCTTGCCGCTGGGTGGGGCAGGGGAAATTCTCGCCGGCTACAAGGGGTATGGATTGGGCACGATGGTGGAGATCCTCTCGGCTTCGCTTCAATCCGGTGCTTTTTCATACGGTCTCACCGGTGTTGGTCCGGATGGTAAATCGCAACCCTTCAAGATCGGGCACTTTTTTCTGGCGATCAATATTGAGTTCTTTGTCCCCCTGGATGAGTTCAAGCACACGACCGGAGAAATCCTGAGGGGCTTGCGCAATTCCACCAGGGCACCGGGAGAAGACCGCATTTACACTGCCGGTGAAAAAGAATACGAGATGTCTAAGCTCACTGCCGCAAGAGGTATTGAATTAAACGAGAATCTTCAGAAGGATATTAAATTCCTTCAAGAGGATCTGGGTCTGCAACACTATTCTTTTCCTTTTTAGGATTTGTTTAGGGAATCAATTTTCAGCAAGTTAACTTGCATCAATCTTTTTCTCTTTTGTCCTCCGACCGCCTGGCGATGAATCACTCAGGCGGTCGGAAGGTTAATCGGAGAAAATGGGATTTATTTTATCCAACCCAAGTGGATGGAGATTTCTTTGGTGGTTTGGATCAGAATTGGCGCAACCTCGTTGATCCGATCCTGCGATAACCGGTTCGCAGGACTGGGAATACTCACCACCCCGGCCACCCGGTTTTGGTGATTGAATATCGGGGCCGCAATCGCCTTCACACCATATTCGAATTCTTCATTATCAACGGCATAGCCATTTTCTTTGATAGCCAATAATTGTTTCCGTAATTCCTCTGGATTTTTGACAGTATTCTTCGTGAATATTTTCATCGGCAGCTCGAGATAATGAGATAAATCCTCATCATTGAGATGCGCCAGGAATACTTTACCGCTGGCTGTGCAATAAGCCGGCAACCGTTGACCGACAGAGGCTGAAATTGTCAGCGCGTGTTGACTTTGGATCATTTCTATATATAGCGCTTGAGATTGATCCCAGATGCTTAAGTCGACCGCTTCGTTGACCATAAGAGCAAGCTTCGAAATATGGGGCATCGCTTCCCGCCGAAGGTCCATTCTGCGTGTCACTTTAAAACCGAGATCAATCAGTTGAACGCCAAGCCGGTATTTGAGGCCGTCCGCTGAACGCTCAATGAAGCCATAATTTACCAATGTAGAAAGAATGCGGTGAGCAGTGGCTTTGTGCAAGCCTACCACCTCCGCAATCTCAGTTACCCCGCGTTCCGGGTGCCTGTCATCAAAAGATTTTAGGATTTGCAGCGCCCGCTCTACTGCCCTCACATTATAATCAGGTTCATCGGTCATGATATTATCCTCACGTATGCTTTTTAGTAGTTTAGCACAAATCTCACCAGATGAAACTTATTTTTCACGGGTTTGTGGTTTGCCTGGGCGGGTAGTTGACTTATTGGTACGTTTTGTATTAGAATACTATTGTTTCAATAAGCGAAACATAGTTTCATATAGTGATATGGAATAAGCGAGGCTTATATGGCGAAATTCGATCGACCTATTAACCCGGAGTTACATTACGGAATTCAGGAAGTACCGCCACCGGCGGATACGAGTTTTATTACCCGCAAATTTCTTGATGTTCCATATGCCACTGTTTCCAACTCACAGCGGCTTGATGTCTATTTACCTGAAACCGGAAGCGGACCTTTCCCGGTTATCGTATCGATCCATGGCGGCGCGTTCATGGGCTGTGATAAGGGGGATGTCCAGGTCACACCCATGCTTGATGGGCTGAAAAGGGGATTTGCGGTAGTGTCCATCAATTACCGGATGAGCGGCGAGGCAAAATTTCCAGCCCTGGTCCATGACGCGAAAGCAGCGATACGCTGGATAAGAGGTAACGCGGACAAGTATGGATTTGACCCGATGAAAATTGTAGCCTGGGGAGGCTCGGCCGGAGGTTACCTCGCATCGATGCTGGCTGTGTCCTCTGAAAACAAGGATATGGAAGATTTATCATTGGGTTACGCAGATTACTCAAGCGCAATTCAGGCAGCGGTGATATGGTACGGCCCCACCAACTTTCTTAAAATGGACGAGCAGTTAATCCAGAGCGGCCTAACACCCCCAATTGACCAACGGCATAATGGTGCAAACTCCCCCGAATCACTTTTGTTTGGTGAAACAATCACCAGGATACCCGATCGAGTCAGGACGGCGAATCCAGAAACTTATATCACAGATGCCTTTCCTCCCATGCTCCTGCAGCACGGGCGAAAGGATCCGGTTGTTCCGGTTCAGCAATCGATTGAGTTCTTTGAGAAACTAAACGGGAAAGCAGGCGAGCAACGGGCAATTCTGGAAATCTTCGAAGAAGCCGAACATGCTGACCCTGCCTTCGAGACCCAGGAAAACATTGAGCGGGTTTTTAGATTTCTGAAAGAAATTCACATCTACTGATATTTAAAATAAATAATCACGGAGTGTCCTATGGCAGCGATCACAAAGGAAAGTGCTCTTCATTACCATCAAATGGATGGCAAACCCGGCAAGTTGGAGATCATTCCCACCAAACCGCTTGAAACGCAGACCGATCTTGGTTTGGCTTATACCCCCGGTGTGGCGTACCCGGTGCTCGAAATTGCCAACGACCCGGAACTTGCCTATGAATACACCAACAAAGGCAACCTGGTGGCGGTTATTTCCAACGGCACAGCGATCCTCGGGTTGGGTGACCGCGGCGCTTTGGCAAGCAAGCCGGTGATGGAGGGGAAGGCAGTTCTGTTTAAAAAGTTTGCCGATGTCGACAGCATCGATATTGAATTGGATTCACATGACCCGGAGAGGGTCATTGATACCATCGCGGCGATAGGGCAATCGTTTGGCGGGATCAACCTGGAAGATTTCAAATCCCCGGAATGTTTCTATATTGAGAAAAGACTGCAAGCGATGCTGGATATCCCTGTTTTCCATGATGACCAGCACGGAACTGCCATCATTCTTGGCGCGGCACTTTTGAATGGTCTTGAAATATCAGGGAAAAAGATCGATGAGGTGAAAATTGTCTTTTCTGGCGCCGGGGCAGCGGCCATAGCCTCGGCAAATCACCTGGTAAAGATCGGCGTCCCCAGGGAGCATATCTGGATGTGTGACATCAAGGGTTTGGTGTTTCACGGGCGTAAGGAAGAGATGTTCCCCGAAAAAGAAATATTTGCCCAGGGAGAAAACCCGGGCAACCTGTCTGATACCCTTGAAGGCGCTGATATGTTAATCGGTCTTTCCGCGGCCAACATCGTCACCGGAGAGATGCTTTCTCGAATGAACCAGTCACCGATCATCTTCGCCATGGCCAATCCTGACCCGGAGATAAAATTCGAGCTTGCCAAACAAGCCCGTCCGGACGCGATCATCGGTACAGGCCGCTCTGACTATCCCAACCAGATCAACAACCTTCTTGGTTTCCCTTACATCTTTCGCGGCGCGTTGGATGTAAGAGCGAGAGCCATCAACGACGAGATGAAAATTGCTGCCAGCAACGCGCTTTCGCAGCTGGCGAAAGAGCCGGTTCCCGCAGAGGTTCTCAAGCCTTACAACCTGGATCATTTGGAATATGGTAAGGAATACATTGTTCCCAAGCCATTGGATAAGCGGGTCTGTCTTTGGGAGGCTCCTGCGGTGGCTAAAGCTGCCATGCTAAGCGGCGTGTCCAGGGTTGAGTTGGACCTGGACAGTTATGTGGCAAAGCTGGAAGAACGTCTGAAGAAAAGATAAATGGAGGGTAAATGGAAAGAGATCTAACCCAAGAAATCTGCGAGTTGATTCGCATCACTTCGACTGACCTACCTGTGTCAGTTGAAAAAAGATTGCGCGATGCCGCCAACCAGGAAACACCGGGATCCGCTGCCCACGGCGCCATGCGCACCATCCTGGCGAATATCGAAATGACCCGGGAGAATTCAACACCCATTTGCCAGGATACGGGTACCCCAATTTTCTTTGTGCAATATCCTCAGCAGCATGAATATGACCGAGCTTGAAGCCCAGATTAGACAGGCGGTCGAGCTGGCAACAAAAAAGACATATTTGAGACCAAATGCGGTTGATTCCTTAACCGGGAAGAACACCGGCAATAATCTTGGTGACCAGCATTTTCCATCCATTCATTTCACGCAAGTTGATACACAGGAACTAACAATCGACCTGATACTCAAAGGGGGAGGGTGCGAGAACGTTGGCGCTCAGTATTCGCTGCCGGATGACCGGCTGAAAGCAGGACGCGACCTGGAAGGCGTGAGAAAGGTGGTTCTGGACGCGGTGAACAAAGCACAGGGGGAGGGGTGTGCGCCAGGGTTCCTGGGAGTGGCGATTGGCGGTGATCGGGGAACGTCTTATGCGGCATCAAAGGAAGTGTTACTTCGGGATTTGGATGACGAAAACCCCGATGCTGATTTAAACCAGTTGGAACGACAGATCACCGGGGAGGCCAATCAATTGGGGATCGGTCCGATGGGATTTGGGGGTAAATCCACAGTGCTTGGCACGAAAATTACTTCCACCCACAGGCTGCCGGCATCCTTCTTTGTCACAGTGTCATACATGTGCTGGGCTTATCGCAGACACAAGATGACAGTAACCGCCGATAAGGTTTACTACGAGTAGGAGGACCTATATGCAGGTTGAACTCCAGACACCAATTGCCGATGACGATATTCGAAAACTAAAAGTTGGCGATACTGTTCTTCTTTCAGGTATTGTTGTTACTGGAAGAGACGCGGCGCATAAGTGGATTGTGGATAATTTCATTAATCCCTCTGCAAAACCATCCGACGAAGATAAGGCTGTGTTTCAGGATCTAAAATCTCTCTTACAAGGGGGGTTGATATACCATTGCGGGCCGGTAGTTGCAGGACTCGATACCAGGCAATACAAATTCGTCGCGGCTGGTCCCACCACCAGTATCCGCGAAGAGCCTTACCAGGCGGATGTGATGCGGCTTTTCAACCTCAAGGGTGTCATTGGCAAAGGCGGCATGGGACAAAAAACACTGGAAGGTTGCCGGAATGTACCCGCGGTCTACTTTCATGCCATCGGTGGAGCGGCAGCGCTGATCGCTGAGACAGTGAAGGAAGTGATTGGGGTTCATAAACTGGAATTTGGCGTACCAGAAGCCATGTGGGTGATCAGGGTTGAAAAATTGCCGGTGGTCGTGACCATGGATTCTCACGGGTCCAGCCTGCACGACAACATAAGAGCAACGTCCAAAGAAATATTAGCTGGATTGATTCAATAGTCGTTCAATGATCAAAAAAGGACCGCGCATCGGTCCTTTTTTTTGGTTTAGTTGGTGATGACCAGCGATTCCAAATCCTCACTCAGTTCCTTGCCAACGGCAGCAACGAAAGGACCGATTTCAAGCATACGTTCAACCGTTAATCGGTAAGCCGGGCCGGCCACGGCGATGGCAGCCAGGGGTTTTTTATTCTTGTCCAGGATGGGGGCTGCTACGGCGTTGACCCCTTCCTCAAACTCCTGTTCAGAATATGCGAACCCTCTTTCCCGCACCAGGTGGAAAACATGAACCAATGTATCTGTATTCCGGACCGTGAATTTTGTGTATTCAGGAAAACCAACCCCAAAGATCTTTTGAACGACAGCTTCATCCGAGAAAGCCATCATAACTTTGCCAGATGCGGTGCAAAAGGCGGGCAGCCTTTGACCAGGTTTGGCAGCCAGTTTAACTTTTTGCGGACTTTCAAGAACAGATAGATAAACCACTTCTGAGCCATCGAGAATTGAAAGGGTGATGGTCTCCCGATGGACCTCGTTTAATCGTCTCATGTGCGGGGCTGCAATTTCACTCAGGTTGTTCTTTTCAAGGGTCAGGTAAGCCATCTGGAGAAGCCGGTTTCCTGGTGTATACATCCCCGTATGCGGATCGCGTTGGACAAACCGTTTGGCTTCGAGCGTTGCCAGCAATCTGTGAACCGTGCTCTTATTGATGCCAATTTTATCGGCAATTTGAGTCATGGTAAGTTCGGGGGTGCTTATCGAGAAGCACATCAGTACATCCAGTGCCCGTTCGACCGCTCGGATTGATTCGCTCACAGTAATCTTCCTTTTTTATCGCCAAATATTAAATAAAGTATACATTAAAATATTTTCTTAATGACCCCTATGTATTGACAATTGTTTCACAAAATGCTATTCTATTCCTATAAAATGAAACAATGTTTTATTAGACGAGACATTCATAATCAACAAAAGGAGTAGCGATGGTGGATACGTTTACATTAGCGGATGCGACATTGAAGGTTATCCAGGATCGTCGCAGTATCCGGGAATACACGCCTGACCCGGTGTCAAATGAAGACCTCGATTTAATTCTGGAGGCTGCCCGCCAAGCGCCATCGGGTGAAAATGCCCAACCCTGGCGTTTTATTGTGGTAAAAGACGCAGCCACCCGGAAGAAACTTGGGGCCATAGCCGGAGGCGGAAGCGGCCGCAGGTTTACCGCTGAATTTGTGACAAAAAAGATGCAGGAACGTTTCGCCAGCCTCGAGGATGAAGCCAAGAAAAAGGCGGCATTTGAAAAACTTACTTCCGGGCAGGTTTCTGCTTTCCTGGCAGATGCGCCGGTTGACCTGGTCATTGTCGGGAAGAAGGATGTGTGGGACCTACCGTTTGATACATCCGCGTCAATCGAGAACATCCTCCTCATGGTGACCGCGCTGGGTTTAGGCGCTTGTTGGGTTATCGCGCCCTGTATTGATATCCGTGATGAAGAACGCATCAAAGAGCTACTCTCCATCCCACAGGGATATAAAGCGATCAGCATCATTTCGATCGGACATCCAACGAGACCGCATCGGCCACGCCCGAGACTTTTACTTAATGAAATCGTCTTTTCCGAAAAATGGGGCGAAAACTACTATGAGGAGTCAAAATGAGCGCAAAAAGCCTTCCGCTGGATTATGCCAATAATGTAATGTATGAGATGCAAAAGGCTTTCTACGACGAAAGAGGGAAGGGGGCCAGGTTCCGCATGACAACCGTGGGTCGGGGTTTCTACAAAGAAAACCTGTTACCCTTACTTAAAGATGCTGATATTGACAATATCCTCGCTGCCATAAAAACCGTCCTCGAAGAAAAAGGGATCGTGACGAACGTGAGTTATGTAAAAGAGGACAGGCTTTTCAAAATCAGGGTTGAGAACTGTATCCACCTGGCCATCGAACAACAGATGGTCGCCAACAACATTGAACCCTTCACCTGTATCCCGGCGAATCTTATCGTGCTGGCAATTGAAGAGAAATTAGACCTCCCGGTCGAGCTGGCAGAGATCAAGGTTGAAGATGGCGCCTGTCAGTTATTACTGATCCTGTTTGAAAAACGACCCACCCTGGAATAGGAGCCATTATGTCCAAAGTATGTTCTCTGGCTGAGGCTGTTGCGTCCATTCCTTCTGGTAGCCATGTGGCTTTACCCGGTTTTGCCATCACCCGCTGCGCGATGGCTTTTGCCCACGAGGTGGTTCGCCAGGGTATCCGGGACCTCACGGTCTCTCAATGTGTGGGCGCGATGGACGCTGACCTGCTGGTGGGAGCTGGTGCCGTAAAGAAGATCATCTACGGCGGCGGTTCGCTTGACCGGTTCGGCAGGCTGGGAAACGTAAACCGGGGGATCGAGAACCACACACTCGAAGCGGATGAATACAGCAGCCTCTCAATTTCCTTCCGGTACCTGGCAGGCGCGCTGGGACTTCCGTTCATGCCCATCCGGTCATTGCGTGGTTCTGATCTGTTCACGCAATTGCAGCAAAAAGGAAGCCCGGACATTGCTTCAGTAGATGATCCATTCACAGGGAAGAACTGGCTGGCTTTGAGACCACTCATTCCGGATGTGACCATCGTGCAGGCGCAAACAGCAGACGCGGAAGGAAATGCCTGGATCATGGGACCGCGTTGGGATAATACGGAACAGGCGAGAGCAGCCAACCGGACGATCGTGATCACAGAACACCTTGTGTCGACGGATGAGATTCGCCGGCAACCTGAGAACACGGTGATCCCGGGGTTGTTGGTATCCCACGTGGTGGAACAACCCTTCAGCTGCTATCCGACCGCGGTGTACCGCGAATACGATTATGATGCCGCTCACATCGAGCAATATGTATCAGCCTATTCAACCCCTGAGAGTTTCAAGCAATACCTGGATGAGTTTGTCTATTCAACCGGCGATCACTGGCAATTCCTCGAAAAAATTGGCGGCGCCAGGAAGCTCCAGGAATTAAAAGCTGATGCGATACTCGGGTATTAAGGACCAGGTGATCAAATGAATCAAGATTATTCTCCTTCGGAATTGATGGCAGTCGCTGGCGCGAGAGAATTGCAGGATCACCAGGTCGTCGCGGTTGGACTGGGATTGCCGGTGGTAGCCTCCTTCCTGGCAAAACTGACCCACGCTCCACATATGACCATGTTATTCGAATTAGGGGTGATCGACCCCGAACCCATTCACGCTGGTGTTGGTCTTGCTGACCCCCGGGTATGGTACCGGGCCAAGGTCCTCAGCAGTTTTGTGGATATCCTGGGGGCCATCCTGCATCACGGCAGGGTGGATGTAGGTTTCCTGGGCGGGCTGGAGGTCGATGAGTACGGCAGTTTGAACACCTCGCTGGTGGGGGATCCGAATGGCCAGTTCCGGCACTTCACAGGCAGTGGCGGCGCGAATGATATCGCGTCCAGCGCCAAGAGCACAATCATCATCATGCGGCATGAAGCCCGCAAGATCAAGAAAGCCATTTCCTTCGTCACCAGCCCCGGTTATCTCCCGGGAGAACGAAGCCGGGAAGATGAAGGATTGATCGGAGGTCCCAGCCGGGTCATTACCGACAAGGCTATTTTTGGTTTCCACCCGGAAACCAGGAAAATGATGCTCACCTCGATCCATCCCGGGAATACCGTGGATGATGTGGTCAACACAATGGGATTTGTTCCTGTAATTCCAGGTACAGTACCGTTCACGGAAGAACCCTCAGCAGAGCAACTGCGGCTCATCCGGGAGCAGATCGATCCACAAAAAATGTATATGGGTTAACATTGAAGATACTATTGAAAGGAATTATCCAGCATGCCATATGTTGTTACGAGTGAATGTATCATCTGCGGTGCGTGTGAAGCCGGGTGTGAAGTTGGCGCGATAACGGAGGGAGAGACACAGATGCACATTGATGTCAACATATGTGTTGAATGCGGCACCTGTGAACGCAACTGTCCTTCTGGGGCGATCATTTGGGTGGATGAACCCCTGGAAGGAAACAATCCGCTTTCGTGAAAATAATCTTCCATGGGTATAATTCAAAGAGGGTATTTCCCTGCAGGTTGCTGCGAAAAATGGTTGTAATTGTTGCCTCACCCAAACCCCTCTCCATCCTGATGGAGAGGGCAGGGGAGAGGTCGGAGTAGAGAATGGATTACTTGCTCAAAAACGAAATATACAACTCGAACTCCCAGCAAACTCTGGGAGAATTCATTTCATAAAGTAATGAAAACATACGACATCATCATTATCGGCGGGGGTGTGGTGGGTTGCCTTACCGCCCGTACCCTTGCGAAATTTGATCTCAACATTCTTCTCATTGAGAAGAACAGCGATATTGGCATGGGGGCCAGTTCTGCCAATTCCGCCATCATTCACTCCGGTCACGACCCGGTACCCGGCACGCTCAAAGCCGAGATGAACCTGTTGGCCAATCCGATGTGGGATCAGGTCTCGGCGGAACTGGGTATTCCTTTCAAACGCTGCGGCGCTTATATCGTTGCCATTGACGAAGACTGCAGCTGCCTCGAATCGCTTCAGGCACGCGCGAAAAAGAATGGCGTGCAGGCCGACATCATAACTGCCGATGAAATGAAGAGACGTGAACCGCTGATCAATCCGCAAGTCAGTGGAGCGCTTTTTACCCCGACCGCCGGGATGATCGATCCTTTTGCTGCCTGCATCGCTCCAATTGAGAATGCGATTCTGAATGGCGTTGATGTCCTCATCGAAACTGCATTCCAGGATTTCATATTGGAAGGTAAAACGATCAAAGGCATTCGCACAAATCGAGGTGACTTTGCCTGTCACTGGGTCATCAATGCCGCCGGCGAATACAGCGATGACATCATGCACAAAGCTGGAGACCGGCCGGATTTCAAGATCACGCCGCGCCTGGGTGAATACTACATCCTGGATAAAAGCGACATTGAGCTCAACAACATTCTTTTCCCCGTGCCGAATGAATTCAGTAAAGGCATCCTGGTTTTGGGAAGCACTCACGGCAACGTGGTTGTGGGACCCAATTCGAATCAGGTTCCCGAAAAGGGATATAAGTCCGTAACCCAGGCGGGGTTGGCGGAGATTTGGCAAGGCGCGCAGAACCTGGTGCCGTCCATCTCTCAACGCAGCATCATCGCCGTGTTCGCGGGGCTGCGCGCCACCGGCAACGCTCGTTCGTTGAATGTGGATTATTCCCACGACTTTGTGATCGAGAGGTCCGGGTCTGTGAAAGGTCTGATCAACCTCGCCGGGATCGAGTCTCCCGGATTAACTGCCGCTCCTGCCATTGCTGAAAGGGTAGTGGAACTCCTTAAGGATGCCGGAGTGAAATTGGTTGCAAAGAAGGATTGGAACCCGATCCGTATTCCCCGCCCGCGCTTCAGCCACCTGACCCGGGAAGAACAAGCCGCCTTGGTTGCCAGAGATCCGCGTTACGGTCGCGTCGTGTGCCGTTGCGAGATGGTCACGGAAGGGGAGATCATCGCGGAAATCCACGCGCCGCTGCCTGCCCGCACATATGATGCCATCAAGCGCCGCACCTGGCTGGGAACCGGGAGATGCCTGGGTTCGTTCGATATGCCGCGCGTGGTCTCCATCCTCTCTCAAGAACTGGGCATCTCACCACTCGAAGTGACAAAAAAAGGTCCGGGTTCCGAATTCCTGTTTCGCACCACCAAGGAAGAGGTAGCCTGACATGACACACAAGGATCGTTATGATGTGGTTGTCATTGGTTCAGGTCCGGGCGGCCTGGCTGCCGCGATTTCAGCTAAGAAGAACGGTGCCAGGGATGTGCTGATCATTGAGCGTGACGTTGAACCCGGTGGCATCCTGTTGCAGTGTATTCATAATGGCTTTGGGGTTGAGGTCTTCAAACAGGACCTGCCCGGACCCTCTTACGCCCAGCGGTTCATCGACGAAGCCTTTGAAGTCGGAGTTGATTTCTTGCTCGACACCATGGTGCTGGAAATCACCCGCGACCACCGCATCACCGCCACGAGCAAACGATACGGTTTTCTGACCATTCAAGCCAAAGCCGTCGTGCTGGCGATGGGTTGCCGTGAGCGCACACGCGCCCAGGTGCGGCTCCCTGGTACGAGACCGGCAGGTGTGTTCACCGCGGGTACTGCCCAACGCTGGGTGAATGTGGAAGGATTCATGCCGGGGAAGAATTTTGTCATCCTGGGCTCTGGAGACATCGGCATGATCATGGCGCGCCGCCTGACCCTGGAGGGGGCGAAGGTGGAACGCGTGCTGGAAGTGATGCCGTATCTCTCGGGGTTGACGCGCAATTACGTGCAGTGCCTGATGGACTATGACATCCAGCTGCAGTTGATGCATACGGTGAAAAACATCATCGGCAAGAAACGCGTTGAAGCGATTGAAGCCGCGGCGGTGGATGAGAAGTGGAACCCCATTCCCGGAACGGAAGAGACCATTCCATGCGACACCTTGCTGCTTTCAGTGGGATTGATCCCCGAAAATGAATTATCCAGGCAGGCGGGTGTTTTGATCGATCCGGTAACCGCTGGACCTTATGTCGACGATGGTTTTCAAACCAACATCCCCGGAATTTTCTCAGCGGGCAATGTGGTGCATGTCTACGACCTGGTGGATTGGGTCACCGAAGCCGGATTCATCGCGGGAAAATCAGCCGCCCGGTTAATACAAGGGAGCGAATCCAAACCCGGAAAAGTCATTCCGGTGAAGCCCGGGGAGAACGTGCGTTATGTTGTGCCGCACACGCTCAATCCGGATCACCTGGCAGATGGAGAGATCAGGGTCCAGATGCGTGTAGGTAAACCTATAGAAAATCCTGTTTGGGTGGAAGTACGCAGCGGAGAGAACCTGTTGACCCGAAAGGGTGAACCCTACGCCCGACCGGGAGAGATGGTGACCATCCCCTTAAAACCCGCTCTGCTGGACCAGGTCAAATCAGCGCGCGAATTGACCATCGCGATCGTGACGAGGTGAGATGATGCCAACCATTGAAGAAAAAGTGATCTGTGTTACCTGCCCGAAAGGCTGCACGTTGCTCGTCACCAGGGATGGAGAAACCGTGCTCAAGGTCGAAAATGGCTGTAAACGCGGGCACGAGTACGCCCAACAGGAACTGACTGATCCGCGCCGCATGGTGGCCAGTTCAGTGCGCATCCAGGGTGGAATGCACCCGCTGATGCCTGTCTACACTTCCGCGCCGTTTCCCAAACCGCGCATTCCCGAGTTGTTGAAGGTCATCCGCGATGTGCAGCTAAAGGCACCGGTGAAAATGGATGACGTGATCCTGGAGAATGTGCTGGGTACAGGGATCGATATCCGCGCCAGCCGGGGGATGACGGAATGCTGAAAGGGTATTTTTAAGGGGTTGTCTGAGGATTTGATCAATAATCCTATTTTTAAGCAATTCCACACAATCCTGGTGACAACCGATCTTACAATTCAAAACCTACTATAAATCAACATAACTTCCGATTATGTTAAATAATCGGAAGTAATAAATACACCTAAATTAATGTGATTTTAATTCCCGGTTTTTCCTTGCGTTATTTCACAAACCATTTTCATAAGCTTGCTATAATTGTCAGGTATCTTTAACCACGCATTAAGGGGTACCCATGCCAAAAACCCTCGTACACAATTGCCAATCCTGTGGCGGACCGCTCAACGTCTCCTCAAACGGAGGGAAGGTTAAGTGCCCATTTTGCGGATCGGTCAACCTATTTGATTCCGAGCAAAAGACCAGCCAAGGCATCCTTTGCCCGGAATGCGGCGCGCTCAATCCCACCGATGCCCTGCACTGTAGAGAATGTGGCATGCAGTTCAATTTTCCCTGTCCCAAGTGCGGAGCAAGCAACCTGGCCCGTTCCACCTTCTGCTTGAAGTGCGGTATAAACTTCCAGCAGGAAGCCACCCGCCAGGAGGCGGACAAAGCCTACCGTCTCCTCCGGCAGATGCAGGAGCAGGTACTGAAAAAAAAGAACCACAAAAAGACGGTCATCATCGTGGCAATCTCCAGTGTGTTTTACCTCGTGGTCTGCTGCCTAATCCCCTATGCCACCCAACTCTCACCTGCGGCGCAAGCCACCGCCACCGCTGAAACGCTCATGAACGGGGAGAGTACCCGCATGGCGAAAGAGCAATTGAAAGCCCAGTACCCTTTTAATGAGCACAACGATGTCTATTCCGTTTACCTCAAGGATTTCTGCCTGAAACAGGACAAGGATACAGGCCGCTGGTACGCAGACATCCATTTCCTCTATGTTCAGGATAGTGAACATCACACCTTCAGTTTTGATTTCAGCGGCTCCTACCTTGTTGATAACCTTGGCAATACCTTCCCGGCCACCCAGCAGGACACCAACTCCGGCAGCGGTCGGTTCGTGATGGATTTCGATCCGAACGCCACATCAGCGGTCATCTACTTCCAGTTAGATGGCGGCGACTTTGCCGAAATTCCCATTGCCATCAACACCAATGATCCCCTGCTCAGCGATTCCTGCGTTAATTAACTACACCGCCTGCTTCCATTTCACAGCGAGGTTATAATTACCTGATAACAACATCCATCCCGTAAGACCGAGGTGCCAAATGCTCAATCAGAACAGCGGGTTCAAACGTGCCGCACGCGTCTCCACAGTCCTGTTCTTCTTCTTCATGCTGCTGCACCAGACGGATAAACTCCTCATCGGTCCGCTGCAGATCCAGGTGATGGAAACTTTCAAAATGACCTACACGCAGTGGGGCGCCATCAACACCGGCGCGCTGCTGGTGGGCGCCATCCTGTACCCGGTGTGGGGCTGGCTCAACGACCACTATAACCGTGGCAAGCTGCTGGCGCTGGCCTCGCTCATCTGGGGTTCAACCACCTGGTTCTCCGCCATCGTCAAGACCTTCCCGGGCTTCCTTGTCTCCCGCTCCTCCACCGGCATCGACGACTCCAGCTACCCCGGCATGATGAGCTTGCTCGCCGATTACTATCCGCCCAAGTCACGCGGCAAGATCTACGGTCTGCTCCAACTCACCCAACCCCTGGGTTACCTGCTGGGCATGGTGCTGGCGCTCATGCTCGGGGGGTTGCTTGGCTGGCGTAACGTCTTCTTCATCACCGGTTCGCTAGGGATCGTCCTCGCTGTCGCCATCTTCTTCGGCGTCAAAGATGTACCGCGCGGCAGCAGCGAGGAGGAATTAAAGGGCGTCGAGGTCAGCAAGTACAAGTTCAGCTGGAGAACCGCCGCCGAGATCTTCAAGAAACGCAGCCTCATCTTCGTCTTTGCCCAGGGCTTCATCGGCGTTTTCCCGTGGAACGTAATCACCTACTACTTTTTCGGTTACCTCGCCACCGACCGCGGCTACGATAGCAACACCCAGCTGATGATCATGGCGCCGGCTGTGATTTTCATGGCGGCGGGCTACCCGCTAGGCGGTGCGATTGGCGATCGCCTGTTCAAAAAGACCAAGCGCGGACGCCTCATCGCCGGTGCAATCGGCATTCTGATGGGAGCGATCCTGCTCTACTTCACCATGAACACCCCTGCCGAGCAGGTCACCTTGTTCACCTTGCTTTTACTGGGCACCGCGCTCTTCATGCCCTTTTCCTCCCCCAACATCATCTCGACCATTTACGATGTCACCCTACCCGAGGTGCGTTCCACCGCTAACGCCATTCAGAATTTCATCGAATATATCGGCTCGGCCGCGGCACCGCTCATCGCCGGCATCATCGCGGATAAATTCACCGTGGGTTCCGCAATATTATGGATCAGTCTCACTACCTGGGCATTCTGTTTTATTTTCATCATGATTGCCATTTTCCTCATCCCGAAGGACATCGATGCCATGCACCGGCAGCTGCAGCAGCGCGCGCTGGCCGAAAAAACCGCTTAAAACATAAAAAACAGGTCAAAAATGACCTGTTTTTTGATTAAATGCGCATCATTTACTGTGCATAACCCCATACTGCCAGCCTCAATACCCGAAAAGACCCGCAGGTGCGCAGTAGTAATAGAATACCAGGTCACCATCGAACGGCTCACCGGATAGCAAGAACGCGCCGGGGTAGCGGTCAGGCGTGCGCACGGCAAAGCCAATGGTACCTACCAGGTCAACCGCTTCCAACGTGATCGTGTGTGTGCCTTTGTCCACCTGAACATCGTCTGGCACATTCAGGATGACAGGCTGCAGCGGCACGAGGCTGCCCGCGTCAAGGCCGCGGTTGGCGATTTCAGCGCCGTTCCCGTCATATAGGGCGAACCTGATCGTGCCGCTCGCGCTGCTTACTCCGTCATCCACCAGCACCTCCACCGCTCGCAGATCCCTGCAGGTATTGGTGAACTCCTGCTCCAGGATTGTTCCTTCTTAAGCTTTACTTCAAGCGGTGTGGAGGTCTCGAGATTGTGATAGGCAGGTAGTTTGCAGTTCTGACCAGTGAACAGGCTGGGTCCGCACGCGGTGTAGAAATGCGCGTAAAGCCCCCAGAAGAACAAGCCCAGCGAAAGAACAATACCCAAGGGGATGAGGCGCGTCAGAAGTGCCCTGGTTTTTTCACTGGCGGTCACTAGACTGGTGAGCGCAAAAACGAGCAGCGGCAGGGTCGGCAGCAGGTACCTGCCCTGGGCGATCAAAAAACTATCTGTGCTGCCACTTGAAAATTTTCCGGCGGTCAAAAGCAGCAGTGCTCCGCCCCAGCAGAAGAGCATCACCGCCACCATGAAGACGCGCGTCTTCATGGTGAGATGTTTGTGTTTCGCATCCATCACCAGGCTGAGAAGGAGAACCGCCGCGAAGCACACGAACACCAGTGCGGGAACCTTGCCTTCCCAGTTACCGTATCCGGCGACCATTGAACTAAACAACTGTCCGGCGTGCATCGCGAAGGACCGGAAGAAAGCGGCGATGAAATCCAGCAGTTGCGTGGATAGGCTGCCCGCCGTGGCGGCAAAGATATCCTGGCCGACGCGGGAATTCTTAAAGCCAATGTAAAGCCAGGCGAAATGGAACAGGAAAGCCGCGATGCTCACCACCCACAGCGTGATCACCTGAGAGCGTGAAGCAAATACTTTTCGCGGCAGCAGGAACAGCAGCGGCAACAGAAAAACTGTTGCTGGTTTGCCCAGCCCCAACGCGACAATCGCCAGGCACAGGTACACCAGGTAGCGGCGGGTAAGCTGTGTGTCCGGCTGCAATGCCGAGGCAAGCACAAGGCTCATGAAAATGAAACCCGCCGCGAAGGAAAACCCGTCGGCGTTAAGCGTGGCTGCCTGGTACACCGCTGTTGGGCTCAGTGCCACGACCAGGAAACCCCACTTCCCTATCGGCAGCACCTTCAACGCCAGGCAACAACCGAGCAGGTAGAGCAATAAGCCGACTACACGCATCACGATGGTCACCGGGATGATCGGCAGATCGAGGAAGCGCCAGGCGATGCCCGCGATGACTGCCTGCGGGAAGAACATCACCGGGGGGTACACGGACATGGTGGATTTAATTTCCATGCTGTCGTAATTTCCGCGCACCAGGAAGGTTTCAGGTTTGAACAACTCGAACCCCTCGTTGCGGTAGAACCGCCGCCAGTAGGAAAGGAGGTGAAATTCCACGAAATAGACCGTCTTATCATAGATGCTGCGGTTTGGCAGCATTTGAAGTCCGGAGATATCGTAGACCCGCGCCAGGTGGTGCTCTTCGTCAAAACCGGTGCCGAACGGCGTGAAAATCGCGAATACCACCCCGAACAGGAAACCGATGATCAATAGCAGGTTGATTGGCTGGAGCAGTCTTTTACTCATAACGGATCAGCGCTTCCTCAACGCTCCAGCCAGCGGTCTATATTTTCGGGGAACTTGAAGGCAGCCAGCTTCTCCAGCAGCGCTGCCGGTGAGGCATCCGCCACAAACAGGTCAAGGTGTTCTTCATAGATAAAATGGTCCCGGTAGGCGCGGTCGATCCACGCAAACAGTGAATCAAAGTAGCCGTTCACATTGAGGAAGGCGCTCGGTTTGCGGTGCCTGCCGATCTGCGACCAGGTGAGCACCTCGAACATTTCGTCCAATGTGCCGTACCCGCCCGGCAGCGTGATGAAGGCTTCCGCCAGCTCGTTCATGAGTGCCTTACGCAACTGGATATCCGCCACTACCTCCAGGCGTGAAAGACCACTGGTATAGATGAGCTGCGGGCTCTCCAATCCGTTGGGTACGACCCCGATCACCTCCCCGCCCGCTCCCAGCGCGCCTTCCGCCAGCGCGCCCATCAATCCGGTGCGCCCCGCGCCGTAAACCAGTGTGATACCGCTCTCCGCCAGCAACCTGCCGGTCTCGTATGCAGCGGCGTAGTATTCCGGTGCCAGCCCGTCAGCCGAGCCGCAGAACACGCAGATGGAATGATAGGGATATGCCATAAACTCACCTCAATTTCATTTATCGGACCGCTCCCCTGCAGGGAGTTACCGGATTTCTAAAGAATTCTTCCCCATAGTAAACTTGTGGGTATTGAAAAAATTTCTTATTCTTGAGCAAAAAAACCACGCTTTAACTCCTGCCTCTCCCCTGCCCCTCTCCATCCATCACAATTCGATGGAGAGGGGTTTGGGGTGAGGAAAAATTTAAAAACCTTTGTATCACACCAAGCTGTGGTGTCTATCCTCTTTAATTATAACTGGATGCAACAATCGCTGCCATTTTCCGTATAATAAAAATGCTACAAAAGGAGTTGAAACATGCCCCCCATACTTGAAGTGCGAAATCTAGTCAAAAAATACGGCGATTTCACCGCCGTCAAAGGCATCTCCTTTGACATTAAGGAAGGCGAGATTTTCAGCCTGCTCGGACCTAACGGCGCGGGCAAGACCACCACCATCTCCGTCCTCTCCACCCTGTACGCGCCCACCAGCGGCGACGCCACTATCTGCGGCCATTCGGTGAAGGATGAACCCATGGCGGTCAAACGCTGCATCGGCGTGGTACCGCAGGAACTGGCGCTGTACGAGGACCTGACCGCGCAGGAGAACCTGGTGTTCTGGGGGCAGATGTACGGACTTACGGGTAAGGAGCTCACCTCCCGCATCAGCGAGGTGCTGGAACAGATCGGCCTGCAGGACAAGGCCAAACAACGCATCAAGACCTACTCCGGCGGCATGAAACGCCGCGTGAACATCGGCGTGGGGTTGCTGCACCGTCCGCGCCTGCTTTTCATGGACGAGCCGACCGTGGGTATCGACCCGCAGTCGCGCCGCGCCATCCTCGAGTCCGTCAAGGAGCTCAACCGCCAGGGGATGACCGTGCTCTACACCACCCATTATATGGAAGAGGCGCAGGAACTATCAGACCGCGTGGGCATCATCGACCACGGCGAGCTCATCGCGCTCGGCACACAAGCCGAGCTCACCCGCCAGGTAGGCCAGACAGACACCCTCATCCTGCACATTGGCGAGAACGATGACCCGCAGCATCTGGTCGACGCTTTGAAAGGTCTACCCGGCGTGCTGCAGGCCACCACCACCGATCACGAGGTTTCCATCGTCACGCCATCCGCTGAAGAATTGCTCGCCCCTGTTGTGACCCGGGCTGACAGTATGGGAGTAAAGATCCACTCCATCGATATCCGCGAACCCAATCTCGAAGCCGTTTTCCTGCATCTTACCGGCCGCGCGTTGAGGGATTGATAAAATGGCTACGCGAAAATTATTCCAGATCGCGCTCAAAGACCTGCGCCTGATCTTCCGCGACCGATCCGCACTGGTGCTGATGTTGCTCGCGCCTTTCCTGCTGACCATCGGCATGGGCGCGGTCACCGGCCGCTTTTCAGGCAGCGACACCAACAGCGGCATCGCTGATATCCCCCTCGTGCTGGTCAACCAGGACGGCGGCCAGCTGGGCGACGCGCTCGTTGAGATGTTCACCTCGGCAGACCTCGACTCCCTGGTCAACCCGGTGGAGCTCACTGACCCCGCAGCCGCGCGCGCAGCGGTCGACAACGACGAGCACGCTGCTGCCATCATCATCCCCGCCGGATTTACCAATTCGATCATCCCTCCGCCGCAGCGGTCCGCTCCGCCTGACCTGGTGCAAATAGAGTTTTACGCCAATCCCACCCGTCCTACCAGCGCCGGCATCCTCAAAGCCATCCTTGATGCTTTCCTGGGTCGTGTTGAGGTCAGCCGCATTGCCGGCCAGGTGACCGTTTCCCGGCTGCTCGGAAGCGGCATCATCAACCCGGAACAGGCGGCACAGGTGGGGATGAGCGCTGCCGAAAAGATGGCGCAATCTTCTGAATTAGGTTCATCTATAAAACTGGTCAACACCACAGAAGGCGGTGGCGCAGTCGAGTTTGACATCCTCGCCTACATGGCGCCGGGCATGGCGCTGATGTTCCTCATGTTCACTGTCACTTATGGCGGTCGCTCGCTGCTGGTGGAGAACCGCCAGGGCACGCTGGCGCGCATGCTCATCTCCCCCACCACCTCCACCCAGGTACTCGGCGGTAAGGTGCTGGGCATCTTCCTCACCGCCGTAGCCCAGCTGTTTATCCTCATCGGGGGTACATCACTGCTTTTCCGCCTGCAGTGGGGCAACCCGCTGGCGGTGGTGGTGCTGGTGCTGGCGGCGGCTTTCGCCGCCACTGGCTGGGGCGTGGTCATTGCCGCCTTCCTCAAAACCCCGGGGCAGATTGCCTCGGTCGGCTCCGCGGTAATGCTCATCTTCGGCCTGCTGGGTGGCTCTTTCTTTGACATTACCATGCTGCCAAAGTGGGTTCAGACCCTCAGCAAAGTCTCCCCCAACGCCTGGGGCATGGAGGGCTTTCTGGACCTCTCCCGCGGCGGCGGTATGGCAAGCGTGCGCACGCCGGTTTTCGCGCTGCTCATCATGGGCACTGTGCTTTTCATCGCAGCTTCTTTCTGGCTCAGCCGGCGCGGACTGGCGCGGCAGTGAGGAGAATGACATGAACAGGATTCTCGCCATTTTCCGCAAAGACACCCTGCTGCGCTTCACCAGCCCAGTTGAGTGGGGTTTCTTCATCATCCTTCCCATTTTCTTCACCTTCCTGCTGGGTGGTGGTACCGGTCCAAACCCCGATCAGCGTATCAGCTTCTTCGTCGTCGACCAGGCGCAATCCCCCCTCTCAGCCGCGCTCATTGACGAACTGGAACGCTCCAGCGCGGTGCGCCCCACTGTCATGAAATACCAGGAAGCTATCTCCGAGTTCGAGGAACGCCAAATCTCGGCAGTGCTTGTCCTGCCTACGGATTTCACACTCGAAACGCTGCAATCGGGCACAGTTGAGGTGGAACTGCGTCAGCAGCCTAACGACGTGCGCGCCTTTGCCATCCAACAGGGTGTGAATAATGCCCTCACCCGCGTGAGCAGCGCCGTGGATATCGCTGCTGCCAGCACAGAACAGGCAGAGAGCATCGTCCCCTTCCCTTCCCCGGAGGAGCGACAGGTATTCTTCGACGCCGCACTGGATGATGCCTATGCGCAGTTAAAAGAAGCGCCGCAGCGCGTTGCCGAGGTGCGAGCGGCCACTGAAGACACCATCAATTACGATCCAAACACCAACTCCGCAGCCGGGCAGATGATCACCTGGGTCTTCATTCCCCTCATCGGGCTTTCGGCTATGTTCGCCATGGAGCGCCAGCTGGGCACACTGCGGCGCATCCTCGTCACCCCCACCACAAAGGCTACCTACGTGGCAGGAACGGTGCTGGGACAGGTGCTCACCGCCGTGGTGCAAATGACCATCCTGGTAGGCTTCGGTGTGCTGGTGCTCAAGCTCAACTGGGGACACGCCCCCGGCGCTACCGCTCTCATCATCATCACCTCTGCCCTCGCCGCTGGCGCGCTGGGTACCATGCTCGGCACCTTCGTCAAGACAGAAGCCCAGGGCAACGGATTGAGCATCATGATCGGCATGGTGATGGCCATGATGGGCGGCTGCTGGTACCCCATCGAACTCTTCCCCCAGGTCATCCGCAGCACCGCGCAGATCCTGCCAACCTACTGGTCGATGCAGGGTATGCTCGACATTCTCGTCCGCGGCCAGGGCATCCAGGGCGTGCTGCTGGAATCAGCCGTGCTGTTAGGCTTCGCGCTGGTCTTCTTCGTCATCGGGGTGCTGCGCTTCAAGTATGAATAATCTCACTCTTTAGAATAAAATATTCAAATAGTTAAAGAAATTCGGGCAGGGATTTTTCCCTGCCCGAATGATTTGATCGGAATAACAATCCTACTGCGGTAACGCTTCAAACTCACCCGCCGGAGCATAACACACCCCCACCATGCTGCGGCCAACGTGCGCGCCCAGCACCAGTGACAGCTGCCGCACCGGCACCCAATCCACCTTGAATCGCGAGGCGATCTCCTCTGCCAGCAGCTGTGCGCCCTCGGGGTTGGCGGCGTGCACAACCTGCACTCTCAAGTTCATACCCTGCGCCACCTTCCGGCTGATATACTCACCGGCGCTTTTGATGGCATTGTTGAATGAACGCGCCTGTCCAAGATTGACGTAAGTGCCGCGCACTTTTTCCACCCCGATGATCGGTTTAATGTTGAGCACAGAGGCGATCAACCCCTTCATGTGGCTGATGCGTCCGCCGTTAATGAGGTATTTTAATTCCTTAAGCGTATACAGCACATCCGTGACGCCCCCAATGCGCGCGATCAGCTCGAGGATTTTTTCCCTGGACCAGCCGGCGTGCGCCGCGCGGGCAGCGGCCTCCACCTGCCAGCCTGATGGTACCGATAGCGTCTTGGTATCCACCACGGTCACATTAGCCTCGGGTACCATGTCCGCCGCGGCGCGCGCTGAATCCGAAGTGCCGCTCAGCCCGGATGAGATGTGGATGGACAGGATCTCGGGGTCGGTTTTTGCCAGTTCGCTGTAAAGCGCTGCGAATTCCCCCGCCGCGGGTTGCGATGTGACCGGGAGCGTGCCCGTCTCGTCCAGCAACTGGTAGAACGCGTCGGGCTGAATGTCGATGCCTTCGCGATAGGATTTTCCGGCCAGGGTCACCGTCAACGGCACCACGTGCACGTTGTATTTTTTCATCTCTTCGGGGGTGAAATTTACGTCCGTCCCGCTATCTGTCACGATTTGCATGGTCCACTCTCCAAACAGTAATGTCCCCGGTTGGGGCAGCTATATTTTACCTACCCGGAATCCTCTCCGCATGTGCCCTTGGTGGGATTTCCGGCTGTGACCAACGACCAATTCCATGACCGCATTTCTTTCCGCGCCGGGGCGAATAGCGCTATAATGGCAGCCTATGTGGGACGAACGTTACGCATCAGACGATTACCGATTCGGCACCCGCCCGAACAAGTTCCTGGTGGATTGCGCCACCTTGCTCAAACCCGGGCGCGCGTTGTCGCTCGGCGAGGGCGAAGGGCGCAACGCTGTCTACCTGGCGCAGCTCGGCTATGACGTGACCGCGGTGGACCAATCCGAGATGGGCAACGCCAAGGCGCAGCGCCTGGCCAAGATGAAAGGTGTGACCCTGACCACCGTCACCGCCGACCTGAACGACTTTGTCATCGAACCCGCTTCATGGGATGTGATCATCGACTTCTTCTGCCACATGCCACAGCGCGAACGGGTGGAACTGCACCGCCGCGTGATTGCGGGACTCAAACCCGGCGGGGCTTACATTTACGAAGTCTTTTCGCCGCAGCAGCTGGAACTGGCGACAGGTGGCCCCAACACCCGCGACCTGGTTGTTTCGCTCGAGGAAGCGCGACAGGAGCTGGCAGGCCTTGACCTGCGCATCGCCCGTGAGCTCGTGCGCCACCGCGACGAGGATGACCCGGATTCCAGGCTTCAGGCGGTGCTGCAGGTGCTTGCTTTGAAAAAAGGCGACAGCCCGTAACCCTCATTCATCCCATACTGTGTTGAGACATCACCTCGCCAATCGATTACTCCTTTTTCAGAGCATCCTGCACCCGCACCTTGTGCCGGTGCAAGGATTTCATTATTTACAGAACGGTTTTAACCACAGATAACGCAGATCCCACAAAAAAATACATGCGGTACCGGAGACCTGTTCGTATAATATCCGTGATTGTTGCTGAGGGACGCTGCTTTTCCCTCTCCCATGTGTGGGAGAGGGAATAAAAGGGTGAGGGGTTTTAATATAAGAGAAACATCAACCTCAACCAAGGACGAAGGCGAATGGCCATTCGCCCCTACGACTCTCGGTTCTCGACTCTCTATTCTCGGTTCACTTCTCTCTTTTCTCGGCATCTGTTTGTCCCCCGCTTCTCGACTCTCGATTCTCCACTCTCGGTTGTTTCCCCGCCACTTTCTCCTTCATTTTCCGTATATCCTGCTACAATATCCTTTCGCGCTGAAACCGGAACCCTGACATGACATCTACTGACATCAAACAAAAGACTCCCCTCCTCTCGCCCGTTCTTATCGTGTTCATGGTCGCCATGATCCTGGCCAACCTGGGCGGCAACATGTACGGACCGCTGCTCTCGCTTTACCTTGAATCCCTTGGCGCGACCGTCACCCAGATCGGGCTGTTTTACACCCTGTCGCAGGTCGTGCCGCTGGTGCTGCAGATCCTCGGCGGTTGGGTCTCCGATTCACTGGGCAGGCTGCGCGCCATCGCCATCGGCAGCGTCTTCGGCACCATTGGCGCCCTCATCCTCGTCGGTTCCAACAGCTGGGGCTGGGTGCTGCTCGCCAGCGCGGTGGGGGCTGGAGCAGGCGCGCTGGTTGGACCCAGCTTCGACGCCTTCATCGCCGAGAAGTCCTCCGAACACAACCGCGCGCGCGTCTTCGGCGTTTCGCAGATGCTCTACGGCATCGTCGCGGTCATCGGCCCCCCGGCCGGCGGCTGGATCGTGCAGAACTACGGCTATAAAACGATGCTGTGGGTGTCTGCTGTGCTCTACATGATCGCCATGGTCATCCGCATCCTCATGGCGCGCTCCGGCAGGCACGACACGGTCACCTACGAACGCACTGCCTTCACCTTCGAGGGGCTCAAGAAAAACCTCGGCACCATGTTTGGAATGCTGTTCGCCGGCGGCGTCATCACCTGGATCCTCATCACTGATGGAGTGCGTGACATTTCATTTGGCATGTCGATGAACTTTTTGGGATTGTTCATGGAACAGATTGGCAGCCTCAACATCCAGACCATCGGTATATTAAACGGCGTCTTCGGCCTTTTCATGATGGCCTTCATGATCCCTGGCGGCTGGCTGTCTGACAAGAAAGGCGAGCGCCTGGGTATCGCACTCGGTTTCTTCATGCATTTCCTGTCGCTGGGCGCCATTTCCATCCTGCCACCCGCCAGCCCTGTGTGGATGTACTTCGTCACTTTCGCTGTCGCGGGTATCGGTGTCGGGCTCATTGCCCCCGCATACCAGTCGCTCATCAGCAAGGCCGTGCCCGCCCACCTGCGCGGCACAGCTTTCGGTTTGTTCAGTACCAGCCTGGGGCTCATCTCCCTGCCCGCGCCTTACCTCGGCAGCCTGATGTGGAAGAACATCTCCCCGCAGTTTCCTTTCGCCATCACCGCTGTGGTCTCGCTCCTCGCCATCATCCCGGTGTGGTTCAAGTTCAAGCTGCCGAAGAACGAGCAGTCCCCGGAGTAAGAATACTACAGGTATGACGCCATGATTTGGCGCATATTCTTCACACCCCGCCCTTTTTATCGCTTCGGGATCAGGAAAAATACCCCTGCCGCCAGCAACACCAGCCCGAAGATACGCGGTAATGTCACCGGTATGGGGGCCGCTCCACCCCAGCCACGCGAATCGGCGATCAAGGAAACCACCATCTGCCCGAGAATGATGGTGGCCAGTCCGGCAGCTACACCGGCGCGCTGAAGCGAAAACGATACGCCTGTTACAATCGCTATTCCCAGCGCACCTGCGATGATCAACAACCACCAGGCCTGGGGAGGAGCTTTGGCATAAGTTTTGCCGTTTATAAGAACGAGGATGAGGAAAAAGATACCAGCGAGCCCACCGCCGACCAGGTTCATCAATACGCCGGTGCGCAAGTTGCCGATAACCGTGCCAATCCTGCTGGAAAGGGTAGATTGTGTTCCGATAGCCAGGCCAGTCAGCAGGGCTCCGAGAACGCCATAAAACAGGTAAGTGCTCAATTTATTTTTTCCTTCTTTGCCAGGCATCATCCGATTTTCGATTCTGATCAAGGATATATTGATGCATTATATCAATAGAATGTAATCCACCAATCCTTCCAGCAAGCCAAACGCGTCACCGCGGTTTACTCGTACCCAAGCGGATTTTTCCGTGCTATAGTATTACCGGGAAAGGAGGGAATCCATGCTTGAAATACCTGAAGCCATTACCATTGCCCGCCAGCTGGAAACCACGCTGACCGGAAAAACTGTTCAGCAAGCCATCGCCGCCGCCTCAACGCACAAGTTCGCCTGGTACCACGGCGACCCCGCGGATTACCCCAAACGACTTATTGGCAACGCCATCCATTCCGCCGCGGCGTACGGGGGGATGGTGCAGGTGAACCTCAGCCGCGCCAGCCTGCTTTTTAGCGATGGCGTCAACCTGCGCTACATCGAACCCGGCGCTGCGCTCCGCTCAAAGCACCAGCTGCTGCTCACCTTCGAAGACGGCAGCGCGTTGGTCGCCTCCGTTCAGATGTACGGCGGGCTGCTTTGCTGGGATGCGGGCGAGGAACTTGACAACCCCTACTACGCAGTCGCGCGCGAAAAGCCCTCAGCCGCTCAACGATGACCTCTTCACCGAAGCCTATTTCCTGCTGCTGCTTGCAGGTGAAGCGGTGCAGAAGCTCAGTCTCAAGGCTGCCCTCGCTACCGAACAGCGCATCCCCGGACTGGGGAACGGCGTGCTGCAGGACATCCTGTGGAACGCGCGCCTCTCCCCCAAACGCAAGGTCAACACCCTAACCGCGCATGAAACGCACACGCTTTTCGCCACCCTCAAGCATACATTAGCGGAGATGACCCGCCTGGGCGGGCGCGACACCGAGAAGGACCTCTTCGGTAACCCGGGCGGCTACCCGGTGGTGATGTCCGCAAAGAACAACGGCGCTCCCTGCCCGAACTGTGGAACCTCTATCACCAAAGAAGCCTACATGGGCGGCAGTGTGTACTTCTGCAGGGATTGCCAGCGCGAATAATTCGCAAATACCTATTGATATCGCTAATGATACGCGCTATAGTAGTGTTGGTCATATTCCCCATTATTGCAGATTCAACCGCATCCTTGTAGCGTCGCTCTCCATCCATCGGTCAGGGTGAAAAATTCTAAAGTGGACAGGTGAAGCATGGAAAATCAGGCGCGTCCTAAAAAGGTGAATCCTCTGCTGGAAACCCTTTCCCGGTTGACGGTGCTGGCAGATTGCTGGTTGTTCCGACAGCCACAACCGCAACGCAGCGGGGAACTGCATATACCCGGTCTCACAGGCACTGTAGAGGTCCTGCGCGATAAGTGGGATGTGGCTCACATATACGCGCAAAGCCTGGAGGACCTGTTCTTCGCCCAGGGGTACATCCACGCCCAGGAACGCCTCTTCCAGATGGACTTCCAGCGTAGAATTGTCGCCGGACGTCTTTCAGAGATTCTTGGGAAAGTGTCAGTACCCCTGGACCGCTGGATGCGCACGCTTACCATGTACCGGCGCGCTGAACAGGAAGCCGCCGCGATGACCGGAAGTGACAAGGAATTCCTGGATAAATACGTGGCTGGAGTGAACGCGTTTATCGCCACTGGAATCCTGCCGATGGAAATGAGATTGTTGCAGTATCGTCCCGAAGAATGGTCGATTGCGGATTCATTGGCCTGGGCGAAAATGATGGCCTGGGACTTGAGCGTGAATTGGGACACGGAAATTATCCGCGCTCAGTTGATCAACAAGGTGGGTTCAGAAAAAGCAGCTCTTCTGGAACCTCCCTACCTGGATCAATGGCCAATTATCATCTCAAATCACGATGATCTTTTCTCTCCCGGGAGTTCAGCCCTGAATCGTGCTGAAGCAGCCCGGAGCTTCACCGGTCCAAAAGCCTCGCAAGGTCTTGGTAGTAACAACTGGGTACTAAACGGAAAAAGAACCGCGAGCGGCAAACCGATCCTGGCCAACGATATGCACCTGGGAATGGGCATCCCATCCTTGTGGTACGAAAATCACCTGGTAGCCAAAGATCTTAACGTCAGCGGAGTCTCATTCGCGGGGGTTCCCGGAGTTATGCAAGGGCATAACCAGTGGGTGGCATGGGGATTAACTAACGGCTTTTCGGATGTGCAGGACCTTTTCATTGAACACCTGCGGGGTGGTGGCAATGGTAGCTACCAATATGAATACCAGGGGCAGTGGTTGGAGGCAGAAGTTCTTTCTGAAGTCATCCAGGTAAAAGGTCTCGATCCTGTGACCGAAACGGTAATCATCACACAACACGGGCCGATCATCAACTTGCTGTCACCCGATTTTTGCGGTGAAGAATCCCTCTCATTATGTTGGACCGCGCTGCGTGAGGACGCCCCCGTTTCTACCCTTTTCAAGATGAATTCTGCACGCAGTTGTGACGAGTTTCGCGAAGCATTACGAGGATGGACCACTCCAACGCAGAATGTTGTTTATGCCGATACGAAAGGCGATATTGGCTATTCGCTATCGGGGACCATTCCCATCCGCAATAAAGGTGATGGTCGTTTGCCGGTGCCCGGATGGAATGCTGATTATGAATGGAACGGGTATATCCCGTTCGAGGAATTACCGCACATGATTAACCCGCAAAAGGGTTATATCGCCACTGCTAACAATAAGGTGGTTGATGATAATTATCCTTACCATTTGGGTTTGGACGTTGGCATTGGCAACCGCTGTCAGCGGATTGAAGAATTGATTGAAAGTATTGAGAGACATACCATAGAGGATATTGGCCAAATGCAGGTCGACCAGGTATCCATTGCAGCCCGTACCATAAGCGGGATTCTCGGAGACCTGTTTACAGAAAATGAGGTACTAAAACCCATTCTTGAACGATTCTCAAAATGGGATGGCTGCCTTAATAGCACCAGCCCGGAAGCAGCAATCTATGAAGTGTTTATCCATATGATAATAAACCGTCTATTAAAACCATTCATGGGCGAATTGACCGAGTATTACGCAGGCAAAGGCCTAACGCCTGTGATTAAAACAAGTAATATGCTGGGCGACCATTCAAGAAAATGGCTATTATCCATCCTCGAAGATCACTCAAGTGTATGGTGGACATACCAGGAAGGAATCTCCCGCGAGGATCATCTATCCGCAGCCCTGCTGGAAGCTGTGGCATATTTAAAGACAACCTGTGGACCCAACATGGACGACTGGCAGTGGGGCAGGATCCATCAGATAACTTTCTCTCATAACCTGGGCAGCGTCAAACCGCTGGATAAGTTATTGAATCGCGGCCCTATACCAATGGGAGGTGATATTGATACCATTTGGATGGGACACGCCGGTATGTATCGTGTCAGCAGTAATACCTTCGTCGGACCGCAGTTCCGATTCATCGGCGACCTGGATAACTGGAACAATTCCCGCGGCGTTATCGTACCCGGGCAATCCGGTCACCCGGCCAGCAAACACTACTCTGATGGAATCAAACCCTGGTTATCCGGAGAATTTCATCCCATGCTCTACGACCGTGACCAGGTGTTGAACTTTGTGGACGCCAGACTGTTATTGGTTCCGTAAATTGATCTCCTGTAGTCCAAGCAAGACCCTGAGGGCACGCACTGTCAACTATTAAAGGTTTTTAAGGTTGACAGCGCGCGCAATGTCACCCACTTGTTGGGTTGGCGCTTTGCACCATAATTGCCCCAAGTCTTGCCCGCGTAATCGTATTCCAGCGCCCACCTGCCCGTCTTATCCGCCTTGCCGCGGATGAGCTGCAGCAGCTCCGCCATTCGTGGATCATGCGCATAACCCAATCCCACCAGCGCTTCGGCCACCTTCAGCAGGTCGGTATTGTAGAATACCGGGAATCCGAACTTCCACCAGTTGCTGCTGGGTTTGTAGTTCACTGTCCCCGGCAGGTTATCCGTGTAGGCTTTCACTGGCGTCACCTCCGGGTTGACATAACGGTGCCCGGGCCAGGCGGCGCTGGTGAGCTCTTCGCTGAACAAAAAGTCCAGCCCGCGCTGGATCGCCCGCTCGATCAAAGGTGTCCTGCGGCTCACGGGCAGGGCGCTGAACGCCATCATCACCTTCACCGCCCCCCAGGCACACGGGTAACCATAATTTGCCCCACAGCAAAAGTCCGGACCGCACTTATAGGCATAGTAACGCAACTCAGCGTCCTTCTCATCCTTTGCTGCCACCCCCTCCCCTGTCACAGAGCGTGCCATCCATTCGAAAGCACTATCCAGGCGCGGGTCTTCATACCCCAAAGCGAGCAGCGCTCCGCACAGGTTGCCCTGCAAGCAATCGATCGTCCCGGAAGGAGCACCTGAAGATAAACTGGAGAACTGCCCGCCCGGTGCCAGCGCGTGGTCTAGCAGGTATTTGCAGGCGGTCGCGATTCTCGCGTCCTCGTTTACCGAAGCGCCCAGCTGTCCAAGCAAAATGAGCGACCACACCGTAGACCTGTACTTGGGGCCGTATCCCGGACCCGGTTTTTCCCAATACCCCTCAGGTTGCATATGCTGCAGCACGTGCGCGATCGGACCCTGCTCGTGGGCTGCTCTACATGCGGTTTTCAGTTCGTTGTCGTCATCCGGTCTTTCGAGCAAATTTCGCAGTGCCAGGTAACGCACACCCGGGTCGGATGGTTCAAGCAACCAGGTCAACACATTTTCATCAGGCATAACTTCATTCTCCTCTTATTGACAGAATTCTTCATCCATCAACCAGTTGCGTGGATTGGATTCGATGTAATCCACAATATTGTCATATTCGCGATCAGTAGTGATGAGATGCTCGAAATAGTTGCGCTGCCAAACCGGGAATGAAGGGGTGCCCCGAATTTCGTTGATGCATTTGGTAATAGCAGATTTATACGCCCGTACAATCGTTGGAATAGACCCCGGCACCGGTTTTCCAAATTTTTCATATGGTGAATTATCATCCGGGGTAGGGGCACGGAGCGTCGTGCCCCTACATATTAACCAGATAATTCCATGAATGTGATTGGGTATAACGACAAATTCGTCTTCGAATAATCCAACGTAGGGGCGCATATGTGCGGTGCGGAACCTCTCAGTATGTACAACCTCGCCAAAGGGGTTGATGTGCATTTCACCCGCGACAATCTCACCAAAAAGGTGCTGTCGTTGATGGGTAACGATCGTGATGAAACAACCACCCTCGGAGGTGTAATCATATTTTGGTAATCGGATGGAACGCCGGTGATGCACCCTCTCTCCCTATTGGTCGGCTTTACGGAACCTGATCGTGTACGCCCAGAAGTTGCCCTCAACAGCCTCAACCGTGAAACCCGCTTCCTCGACGCAGCGGACGGTGGCGCTCCGCCCGGGGTAATCCGGGTCGGGCAGGAATTCGCTCACCGCCAGCACGCCATCCGCCTTGAGAGCGCGTTTCGCCTCCAGCAGGCATCGCTGCGGATCGGGGATTTCCATCAATGCCGCCACCAGGTAGACAACATCCATTGAGCCATCTTCTAACGGCAGCTCGTATGCGCTCTGCTGCAGCAGTTCCACCCGCTGCCTGATCTCAGCCGGGAAGCGCAGCAGGTGTTGGCGGCAGCGCTCCAGCATATCGGTAGCTATATCCAGTCCGAATACACGCCCGCCCTTCCCCACCGCCTCCGCGGCGTAAGGTAAAAAGAATCCACCGCCGCAACCAATCTCCAACACGCGCTGACCGGAACGGATGCCGCTGCGTTTCACCAGTTGGCGCGGATCCTGCATTCGCCCCCGCAGGCGGCTGTTGAGGAAAACAGTGATGAAAGCCGGCGCGGGGAAGTGCCAGTTACGCCGCACCAGGCGCAACAACGACTGGTACACCGCGAATCCGCCGATAATATATCCGATGATCTTGAGAACGTTCAGGAATGTTGACATACAAACCTCTTTTATTATTTTTGAGAGATAAACACATTATTGCACAGATTAACTGAAGATTAAAAATCCGGAAAAACTTGTGTATGATTAACACATCAACCCCCAATACATCCTAAGGGAGTTCTAAATGTTCAAATCACTGCTCAACCTCTTCAAACGACCGGAAAAGTCCAGCCCCACCGCGGTCAAACATGCCACCGCTGACAATGTGCGCAAGTACGCCAAATCCAACTTTGTCACCCCGGCACGCCAGCGCAGCGAGCAGCGTGTCACTTTCAGCGCCGCCGACCTGCACCGCGGGCTTGAACTGCACGCGCGTTTCCCCCTGGTATGCGATGCCATCGACGCGAAGAAGTTCGAGGAGTTCGCCCGGGTGAAACTGGTGAAACGCGAGGGTGTCAAGCAGGGCGCTTCCGCCAAATGGACGTTCAAGGTGCTCTAAAGCTTGAATATGTCATTGCGAGCTGCGCTCTGTGCGGCGCGGCAATCTCATATGCGGCTTTTCAGACTGTGGATTGCCACGGTCGCAAAAACGACTCCCTCGCAATGACAGGTCTTATTTCATTAACATCGTCAGCATTTCCCCCGTGAAGTGCGTCAAATCCTCCACAATCACATCTGCCTTTGCCAGTTTCTCTGCCGGGTTGGAGGTGAGTACGGCCAGGCAGCGCATACCCCCGCTTTTCGCCGCTGTCACCCCCGGCACGGCGTCTTCGATTACCAGGCACTCAGCAGGCGCAACACCCAGCAGCCGTGCCGCTTGCAGGAACACCGCCGGGTCGGGTTTGCCGCTCAATTTCTCCCCCGAAACCACCGCTTCAAACCAGCCGCGGATACCCAACTCGTCGAGATGCGCGTCGATGTTCTCCTGCGGAGCAGACGATGCCACCGCCTGCTTCAGCCCCATGCGGTGAAAGCGTTCCAGCCACTCCGCCACCCCGGGCAGCAATTGGGCGTGACCGCAGATGCCGTCGCGGAAGTATTTCTCCTTACGGTTGCTGAGCAGCCACAATTCCTCCTCGGGCAGTTCGCGGTCGAGCAGCGTCTTGAAGATATTGCGGTTGTTCATGCCGAACGTGCGCCGGAAGTCCTCCAGCGTGAAGGGCTCGCCCATCTCGGCGAAGAGGCGCTCCCAGGCGCGGTAGTGCCCGTCGAAACTGTCGACGATCACTCCGTCCAGGTCCCACAAAATGGCTTTGATAGGCTGGGTCTCAGGCATGCGGGCAATTATACCCGCTTACGCCTGAGTGTATTCAAATCTCAGGACAATTTAAAAACCTACTCCCCGAATGTAACGGGGGCATGGTAAATAATCACTGGTTCGTGAAATAACACAGCACTACGAGGATAATGATGGCGAGGATGGCGAACACGATCCGGCGCACACGGATGGATTTGTTTCTCCGGGTCAGCGTTTCCTGCATCGCCGCCAGCTCCAGCGGCACGTCCTCCGCGACTGCCAGCTTGATATCGCAGATGCGCGCCTTGGGGTGCAGTTTACAATGCATCTCGCTATCCAGCTCGGCCGCAGCCTTGCACTTTTTGCACCAGCCCAACCCGACCGCCGCATGCGCTTTCACCAGCTCCTTCTGCTCACGGGCTTTAGCGTCGCGAACGGCCAAATCCCTGTCAGCCCCGACCAGGGTAGCGAAAGTCGCCGCACCCTCATACGCCCCTTCGCTCTCCATGGCGGCGATCTTGTCGCGCGCCGCTTCCTGCGACTGCCCCAGCGTCTGTAGCAACTTTGCCCGTTCCTTCAGCACCACCCCCTTTTGTTTCTCCGGAGCCAGCTGCAGCGCATGGTTGAAATCTGCCAGCGCCTGGTCGGGGTCAAGCGTTATGTGGCGTTTGGCGCGGTCGGTATATTTTTCATGCAGTGGCGTGCGTCGAAAAGCGGTCACCAGCCCGAGGATCGGCGCTCCGACTGCTACAATGATCCAAAAAACAGGGGAAGTGATTGCGCAGCCCAGGTCGGGCAACTCCGCCCCCCGGTAGAAACCCACCAAAATGACCACCGCTAGCGTTCCGAACGCCAGCGCGCCAAGCAGTCCTCCAATACGGACAAACGCTCCGCTGCCCGGCAGCAGCGACTTACCGCAATTCTGGCATTTCTCGCGGTCAGACGGATTTACAGTTTTACATTTCTGGCAGTGGATCATATCGCCTCCTTTGATTCGCAGGGATGCTCAACAATCTTTTAAATTAAATAGTACAACTTTTCCGTGACTTTTTGCGCAAATACCAACCAGCCTATACCGCGACCCGGGGCGATCTGCGGGGTTTATACAGGCATCTTACTGGTGTCTCATTTCTATCAGTTTTGTCGAAATCGGAAAAAACGCTTGCATTATTTTCAAAAATCACTACACTATTAATGTTATTGTTTCCTGTTCGATTTTATTGGTTCAACCTCATACGCCGAAAGGTACAGCTGCTCCCGCCGCCGCGGGAGAAACAGGTTCGCTGTTGATTTTTCATATGCACTGCTATGACCAAGCGGTGTTTTGGCGTTAAGAGAAGTGGTAAAAATCGGGTTGCTGTCGGAGGGAAGATGAAGGTATCGTTAATCGCAGGATTCAGGATTTTCATAGGCGTCGCGTTTATCCTTTCATTATTGGGAGGGGGATTTGCAGTTGCCTTACCGGTTACAGAGGTACAGGCTCAAGTTCCTGAACCCAAGCTTGTGATCAATGAGATCGATTATGACCAAATTGGCACCGATGGCGCAGAATATGTTGAGATCAAGAATATTGGTACAGCGAGTGCAGATTTAAGTGGTTATTCCTTACAATTGATAAATGGAACTGGTGGCGGGGCAGCCCAGTATCAACTTTTTGCTTTGCCTGCAGTAACCCTTGTCCCGGGGGAATACTATGTTGTATGTGGTAATGCTGCGAATGTGGCAAATTGTGATTTCGATGTTAGCCCCGATACTGATTTGGTCCAGAATGGCGCACCAGACGCAGTAGCCCTTCTCTTTGGCACAACCATCGTCGATACAGTCAGCTATGAAGGCAACACGGGTGCACCTTATACTGAAACTACCGGCACATCTGCTGCTGATTCCAATACAGTTGTTGGTAGTATTGCCCGCTGCCCGGATGGCGTCGATACAGATGTGAACAATGCCGATTTTACATTCGTTAGCACCATTACCCCCGGGGCTGCCAATAGTTGTTCTGCACCTCCTACAGATACCCCCCCCACCGTCTCCAGCACTACCCCGGCTAATAATGCAACCAATGTCGCCATTGACAGCAACATTTCCATCACCTTCAACGAGCCCGTGACTGTGACCGGTTCCTGGTTCACGATCTCCTGCGGATCGAGCGGAGCGCACACCGCTGCGGTCAGCGGAAGTACACCTACTTTCACCCTTAACCCTGATTCCGATTTTGCCAATTCCGAGACCTGTACTGTGACCATATCAGCCGCGGGGGTAGCTGACCAGGACGGCACTGCAGATAACATGGCAGCGAACTATGTGTTTACTTTTACCACTCCGGCAGGGGTGACTGAACCACCTGATGTCATTATCAATGAAGTTGACTCTGATACCCCCGGTACAGATGCGCTGGAGTTTGTTGAATTATTCGATGGCGGCACAGGCAACACTTCTTTATCTGGCCTGGTTGTTGTTTTCTACAACGGCAGCAATGACCTGTCCTACGCTTCTTATGACCTGGATGGGTACAGCACTGACGCCAACGGGTATTTTGTACTGGGAAATAGCGCCCTGTCTCCAGATATCACTTTCGCAGGTAACTTATTACAGAATGGTCAGGATGCCGTGGCCTTGTACCTGGCGAATGCTGCAGACTTCCCCAATAATACCGCTCTTAACCACCACCAACTCATCGACGCTATCGTGTACGACACCAGTGACGACGATGATCCCGGTTTGCTTGCACTCCTGAACGCCGCTCAACCGCAGGTGGATGAAAACGCGAACGCCTTAGGTGCAACCGAATCCAGCCAGCGCTGCCCCAACGGAAGCGGAGGCCTGCGTAACACCAGCACCTACGCGCAGTGGGCTCCCACACCGGGAAATGTGAACATCTGCCGAAATATACCTACAGTAATCATTAATGAAGTTGACTCTGATACTCCCGGCACCGATGCGCTGGAGTTTGTTGAGTTATTCGATGGCGGCACAGGCAACACTTCTTTATCTGGCCTGGTCGTTGTTTTCTACAATGGCAGCAATGACCTGTCCTACGCTTCTTATGACCTGGATGGGTACAGCACTGACGCCAACGGGTATTTGCTATTAGGGAATAGCGCTCTCTCCCCAGATATCACTTTCGCAGGTAACCTTTTACAAAATGGTCAGGATGCAGTGGCCTTGTACCTGGCGGATGCTACCGATTTCCCCAATAATACCGCCTTAACCACCACCAATCTCATCGACGCCCTCGTATATGATACCAGTGACGACGATGATCCCGGTTTGCTTGCACTCCTGAACGCCGCTCAACCGCAGGTGGATGAAAACGCGAACGCCACAGGAGCAACCGAGTCCAACCAGCGCTGCCCCAACGGAAGCGGCGGCGCGCGCAACACCAGCACATACGCCCAGTGGGTACCCACACCGGGTACAGCAAACCTCTGTGCAAACCCTGAGGCCTGCGGCGACCCTTCCACACCCATCCACAACGTCCAGGGCAGTGGCGCAGCCAGTCCGGTGGTTGCCACCGAGGTTGCAGTCGAGGGCGTCGTAGTGGGCGACTTCCAAAACAACGCCTCCGCCGATGACGGCGACCTCAACGGCTTCCACCTGCAGGCTCCGGCAAGTGCTTTTGACGCCGACCCGGCTACCTCCGAAGGTGTATTCATCTACTATCCAGCCGGTGCTACTGAAGTTCTTGCTGGTGACGGCGTGCGTGTTCGTGGCACCGTCTCAGAATACAATGGCATGACCGAGATAACCGTGTCACAAATCTGGAAATGCTCAACTGGCAACTCGGTCTCCCCCGCCACCTTGGCGCTGCCGGTTGCCAACCTGGATGTTTTTGAAGCTCACGAGGGTATGCTTGTCTCCTTCCCGCAGGCGCTGGTGATTTCAGAGTACTTCGACTTTGACCGCTATAACGAGATCATGCTTACCTCCGTGCGCCATCTTACCCCCACCGCGCTGGTCGAACCCGGCGCGCCTGCCATAGCGTTAGCGGCTTCTTACCTGCTCGACAGCATCACCCTCGATGACGGTCGCACAACACAGAATTCCGACCCAGCGCTTCATCCGGACGGAACCACGTTCGACATGACCAATCTCTTCCGCGGCGGTGACCTGCTGTCAAATGTGACCGGCGTGCTCGATTATAGTTTTGACCTGTACCGCATCCAGCCCACCCAGGGCGCCAGCCACCTTGAGGTGAACCCGCGGCCGGTAACACCCCCCGACGTGGGCGGCAGCCTGAAAGTGGTATCAATGAACGTGCTCAACTACTTTGTCACGCTTAACAGCCGCGGCGCGAATACGTCCGAAGAGTTCACCCGCCAGCGTGACAAGACCATCGCCGCCATCATCGCCATGAACCCGGATATCGCCGGGCTGGTGGAGATCGAGAACAACGACGCCGCACTGGCAGACCTGGTTTCCGGGTTGAACGATGCCGCGGGTGCAAGCACGTATGAATACATTCACACTGGCTCTATCGGAACCGATGAAATAAAGGTTGCGCTCATATACAAACCCGCCACCGTCTCACCCATGGGTGCTTTTGCCATCCTCGATTCGTCGGTGGATGCCCGCTTCATTGATACCCGTAACCGCCCGGTGCTGGCGCAGACCTTTATGGCCACCAGCAGCGGAGGTGTGTTCACCGTGGCGGTCAACCACCTCAAATCTAAGGGCTCTGAATGCACCGGTGACCCGGACCTTGGTGACGGTCAGGGCAACTGCAACCTCACCCGCCTCGCTGCCGCTCAGGCGGAGGTAGATTGGCTGGCCTCAGATCCAACCGGCAGCAATGACACAGATTTTATGATCATCGGCGATCTGAACTCCTACGACAAGGAAGACCCCATCGACGCCCTCATGGCCGGCGCGGATGATACTCCCGGTACCACCGATGACTTTGTTGACTTGCTCTATACTTACCAGGGAGAGTACGCTTACTCCTATGTCTTCGATGGTCAGATCGGCTACCTCGATTATGCCGCCAGCAAGAGCCTGGCCGCCCAGATCACCGGCGTCGATGCCTGGCACGTCAACGCCGACGAACCTGACCTGATCGACTACGACATGACCTTTAAGAAAGACGCCCAGGACCTGCTATACGCGGCTGATCCCTTCCGCTATTCGGACCACGACCCCATCATCGTCGGACTTACCCTGCTCAAGACAGCCGGCGCTAAGGCCGATAATGCCGCCAAGCCGGCTACCGGCGCAGCTGGTGAGGAAGATGAAACCGAGACCCCAACCGCCCTGCCGGAAACCGGCTTCGCCCCCGGGTACATCACTGCCCTGCCGCAGCAATCGGTGGAATACAGTGAACTCGGTGACTTGTGGCTTGAGATTCCGGCGCTGGGCGTGAAGACCGCCATCACCGGCGTGCCGCTCACCGCGGGCACCTGGGATGTGACCTGGCTGGGCAGCCAGGCTGGCTGGCTCGAAGGCAGCGCCTTCCCCACCTCCCCCGGCAATTCCGTGCTCACCGGCCACGTGTGGGACGCGCTCAACCATCCTGGCGTGTTCGAGAAACTGGCAGACCTGCGCTACGGCGACCAGGTGATCGTGCACAACGCCGGCAAAGCTTACGTTTACGAAGTACGTGAGCGCCTGCAGGTCTCCACCGGGAGCGTCAACCAGCTGCTAAAGCACAAAGACCGCGCCTGGGTCACCCTGGTGACCTGCCGCGGATTTGATGAAGAAAGCGGCGAGTACCTCTCCCGCGTGCTGGTGCGCGCCGTGCTGGTGGAAGTGAAATAATAAAACAACGTACGAATACGGTAGGGGCGATTCATGAATCGCCCCTACTTTGTTTAACAGCAAGAATTATGACAATAAAGATGTAATCTAATGTTGTTGATATTTTGTACACCCCTACATTTTTACAGGTTAATCACGTAGGATATTGCCCCTGACTTCTGCTTACTCTTCCCCTGCCCCGCCGGTTGCGAATTCGCGCGCCTGTTCCACATACTCCAGCGACTGGTGCCTGAAGTAAGTGTTGTAAAGCGTAGCATAATGCCCGCCGCCCGCCAGCAGCCCGTTATGGTCACCCTCTTCGATGATTCGGCCGTTCTCCATCACGATGATGCGGTCCGCCGAACGCACGGTCGAAAGCCGGTGCGCGATGAGTATGCTGGTCGACTGTTGCAGGATGAGGTCGAGCGCCTGCTGGATCTGCCACTCGGTAAACGGATCTATGCTTGCTGTTGCTTCATCTAATACAAATATGGCGGGTTGCTGCACCAGCACCCGCATCAGCGCCACCAACTGCCGCTGCCCCATCGAGAGCCGCGAGCCGCGCTCGCCTACCTCCGAGGTCAGCCCCTGTGGCAGTGTCTCGAGCCATTCGCCGCCGCCGATGCGCCGCGCCAGCTCCAGGATCTCGTCCTCCCCTGCGTCGCGCCGCGCGTAGCGGATGTTCTCCGCCACCGTGCCCGAGAACAGGAAGGGCACCTGCGACACTACCCCCAACTGCTGGCGGAAGGCTTCGAGGTCAAGTGTGCGGATGTCACGCCCGTCGATGAGGATGCGCCCCTGCTGGAACTCGTAGAAGCGCGCGATGAGCTTGGCCACCGAGCTTTTGCCCGCGCCGGTGTGCCCCACAACCGCCAGATTCTCTCCCGGTTTTACGACCAGGTCGAAATCCCTCAGCACCTCTTCGCCCTGCTTGTAATGGAAAGAAACATTCTCGAAAACGATGCCACCCGTCAGCGCCGGCACCGGCTCCGACGCGGTTTGCACCACCGCGGTGGGAGTGTCGATGAGCGCGAACACGCGTTCAGAGGCCGAGAGCCCATTCTGTATCGAGCTCCAGAACGAGGTCAGGTTCATGATCGGAAAGAGGAAGCGGTCCAGGCTGAGGATGAACAAGTACCATGCGCCCAGTGTCACGACGCCCTCAATCACCCTGCGCCCGCCAGCCAGCACCATCACCGCGGTGGCGATCATCGCCAGCGCGTTGAGCACAGGAAAGACCACCGATAGCGCCAACCCGCGCTTCACATTAACCTGGTAGGAGGTCTCGTTGGCGTCGCTGAATTCCTTGTAAATGCTGCCTTCCTGCCTGAAGTTCTTGGCCACGGCAATGCCGCTCACCGTTTCCTTAATGGTTGAATTTACGTTGGCCATGGCGCGCATCCCCTGGCGCGTTGCTTTGCGCGCGATGGTGCGGTAGGCCAGCCCCAACACAAACACAATTGGTACCAGCGCGAACACGTACAACGACAATCGCCATTGGATGGTGAGCAGCACCACCGCCAGGATGAGCGATTCAATGAACATGCTGGCCACATCCGTGATCAGCGTCACCAGCTCGCCGAAATCACGCGTATCCGAGGTGATGCGCGAGACGATCTTGCCCTGATGAGAACTCGTCGTAGAACGACAGGTCGTGCTCCACCGATGCGGCATAAGCGTCCGTTGAAAGCTGCGCCACTACCTCAGCAATGGCCGTGGAGGTGAGGCGCCGCAATCCCCAGTTGAAGAACCAGATCGACAGCCCGATAAGCAGCACCGCTCCTGATACCGCCAGCGTGCTCAGCAACGCCGGCACCCCCTCCAGCAGGTCAATGCCGCGGCTCACGATCACCGGCAGCAGCGCCCCAGCCCCCGCCACCAGCAGCGTGAGGATGGAGATCAGCACCATCCGGCGCCACTGCGGCTTGAAGTACGCCACAATGCGCCGCGCCAGGTCGCTATCTTTGTAGCTGCGGTCATACTTTTCCGCGTCGAGTGAAGAGAAGAAGCCCATAATTACTTGAATACCGAGAGTAGTGAGTAGAGAACCGAGAATCGTCGCCTGTCATTTGACGACTCTCCACTTTCGATTCTCCATTCTCGGGATTTAATCACTGAATATCCTCCTGTATGCATCGCTGGTGCGCAGCAGGTGCTCGTGCCCGCCGCTGGCCACCAGTTTGCCGCCGCGTATCACCAGGATCAGGTCTGCCCAGCGGATCTGTGACAGGCGGTGGGTGATAATGAACGTGGTGCGCCCGCGCGCCGCGGCGTAGATAGCCCGTTGGATGTGGTCCTCGGTGGCTGAGTCAATGGCGCTGGTGGAGTCATCGAGCATGAGGATGCGCGGGTCGGTGAGGAAGGCGCGTGCCAGCGCCAGCCGTTGCCGCTGCCCGCCCGAGAGCGTTACCCCGCGTTCACCGATGACCGTGTCGTATCCATCGGCAAATGACAAAATGAACTCGTGTGCCTGCGCGGCTTTCGCCGCCGCTTCCACCTCGTCGCGCGTAGCGCCGGGTCTTCCGAAAGCGATGTTATCGGCGATCGAACGCGAAAACAGGAAAATATCCTGCTCGATGATGGATATATTTTGCCGCAGGTTCTCCAGGTTCCACTCGCGCACGTCCACTCCGTCCACCAACACCTGCCCCCCGCTCACGTCATAGGTGCGGTTGATCAGGCGTGCCAGCGAGGTCTTGCCCGAGCCCGTCTGCCCGACGATGGCCACCGTCTGTCCCGGCTCCACCTTAAAGCTGACATCCTCCAGCACCGCGTCGCCTTCTCCGTAGCGGAAGGTCGCGCCGCGAAACTCCACCTCGCCGCGCACCGGGCGGGCGTGACCGGCTGCGTTCTGGTCAAGATTGTTCTCGCGGTTCATTAACTCGAGGATGCGCTTCGCGCCAGCCAGTCCGAGCGAGATGCGTGAATACGCCCACAGTGAGGCGAAGGTCGGGAAGTCCAGCATCAGCAGCAGCCCGAAGTAACCCACAACCCCGCCCAGATCCACCAACCCCTGGCGGAACAGCAGCAGTGCGTGCAGCAGTCCGCCCGCCAACGCTACCGCGTACAGCAGCAGCGGCAGGAACTTGGCTTCCTTGCGTCCCTGGGCGATGATGGCTTTCTTGTAACGGGTAACATTTTGTTCAAACAGCCTGATCTCGCCGGCTTCCTGCGCTGACCCCTTTACGGTCTCGATGCCGTCAAGCGATTCCGCCAGGCGGATGTTAAGCCCGCCGAAGGACTCGCGCACCTCCTCGGTGATGGGGGCGAGGCCCTTCATGTAGACTTTGAGAACGATGAAATACAGCACAATGAAGAGTGCCGGCACCAGCATCAGTGACACATTGTATCGCGGCGCGGCGATGAGCGGAAAGATAAGGAAGGACAGGCTGCCGATGACCATGTTCAGCCCGGGGCTGAAGAGAAAATTGACCTCGCGCACATCGTTGGTGGCGCGCGCCATGGTATCTCCCACCGGTTGCAGGTTATGGAATGTCATGCTCTTTGAAAGCAGGTTGGCGTAAAGTTCGCGCCGCACGTTGCGCTCGATGCGTTGCGCGCAGAACTCGAAGCCGAAGTTGCGCGAAAACTGCAGCACGCCGCGCCCCAGCCCGCAGGCGAGGATGATGAAGAAGACATCCCGCAGCGCACCGGCATCAAACACCGGCGCTGCCACCACGTTGAAAGCCTCGCCGATCTGCACACTGGCGACCGCCATCAGCCCGGCGTTACCCAGCGCTCCGATGAGCGCGGCCAGCAGCACCCACCATTGGCGCAGCCCATGCGAGAACACCCAGCGTGCCGGTGAGCTGCGGTCTGTACTGTATTGTGGCGGGATGGTGAATTCGGCGGTGGTTGTCTGGTTCATGGCAATTTAGAAGTTTATCACGGATTAGTCCGTATGATAATGTAGGGGCGTATGGCTATACGCCCAAGTAGGGGCTCAGCGACGCTGAGCCCCTACTACCGAATAATATTTGTGTATTCCCCGGTTACCCGTTATCCGGCAATTTCGGCGGCACGTCGATGATCAACGGCGGGACCGCTGGTTTGAGCTGGCGGAAGGTCAACGTCCACGCATTCGAGGAAAATACCGCGAACATCCCGCTCAAAAAACTAAGCGGCAGGAAAGTCACCGTCACAAAGAATGGCATTGCCACAATCAGCCCCACGATGAGCGCTACGGCGTTCGGCGCGGAAAGGCTGGTGAGCCAGTACGCCAACCCGCCCGGGATGGCCGCGACCAAGGTCGCCGGAATTGCCAGCAGCATGTACGCCGGGATGAGCAGGAAGATTGCCAGCACCATGGCAACACCGAACGCCATTCCCACCCCGATGAGCACCAGCCCCATCAGGAAGGTGTGCTTGAACTGGCTCTTGAACAGCACCCAGCCGCGCTTGAATGACTCACCCACTCCCATGCCATCGATGGCGGCGTAGCGTGCCACGTACTGCCGCAGGAAGGACACGAAAACCATGAAGATAGCGAAAGCTACCAGGAACAGCGCGATGAGAATGATGCCGATCACCGCCGGCGCGGCCAGTTGGATGTCAGCCATTTTAACCATGCGGTAGCCAATCCAGGCGATCAGCCCGATGAGCAGCATGACGAAGGTGAACGCCGGCACGCCGATGAGCAAGTCGATTAGGAAGACCCGCCAGGCGCGCACGTTCCAGCCCAACTTCCAGCCCTGCTTGAACTTCACTTTTTCGCCGGTTTGCTCGTGCGCGTCAACCATGCGCATCACCGCCGTCTCGGAGGGATAGCGCACCAGCGCTAACACCAGGCTGATGAGCAGCCCTAAGCCAACGAGTATTGCCACAATCGCGATCGCCGAACTTATCGCTTTCTCCTCGGTGGCGAACAGCGGCACAATATGGGTCTCAGCCCAGAGCTCGAGTTCTTTACCCCATTGGGAAAATTCCCCGCCGTCGTTGAACCAGTCCCCGCCTTCCTCAAAAAAGGAGTTGCCGGCTGCTGGCAGGTTGGCCGTACCGCTGCCCCCGCCACCACCACCGCCCCCACCGCCGCCGCTACCGGCTCCGCCGCTTAACGCGAGCAGCAGGGCGAAGACCCACAACACCCGGTAGTTCCACAGGATCCCCCACGCGCGTTTCAGAACATTTCCGATATCAAACATAATTAACCTCCACAGGATCGTCTCAAATTATATACGGGAATTGGACGCGCGGGTTGTAAAGGGTGAGCGCAGAGTAGGGGCGAATGCATTCGCCCGACCGAGAGTGGAGCGCCGTAGGGGCGAATGCAATTCGCCCCCTTGAAAAATGAGGGGGAATTTTTGGTAGGGGCACAGCATGCTGTGCCCCTACTGTGGATAATAATTCGTGGTTATGAGATCGAAAAAAAAGGTTTTATGGGGGGGGCACTTCAGAACGCGCTCACGGCCGCCACAGCGGGGAATCCTGGTTGGCCGGGTCCGGCAGCAGGAGCATTGGCGCGGCTTCGCCAAGCTTGTAGGTGTAAATATTTCGCGCTCCGCTCTCATCGCTGGTAAACACCAGGTACTGCCCGTCGGTCGACCAGTCCGGCTGCTGTTCGCTGCCGGATGTAAGCGTTAGCCTGGTCTCTTCCCGTGTAGTGATATTGACTGTGAACAACGCCCAACCTTCCTCCACCTGCCTGGCAAACACCACGGTTTGACCGTCAGGTGAGACCCTTGGCGTGTCTTCCGCCTCGAGGGTATCGGTCAGCCTGACCGCCACCCCGGTATCCAGGTCGAGCAGCGCTACATCGCTGCCCGCGCCGTCGTGGATGATGAAGACCACCTGCCTGCCATCGGGGGAAATCTGCGGTTGGCTGATGCCGTTCCCGTCCTGGTAAACCTGTTTGAGTTCCCCCGCCGCCAGCGTCAGTTCTGAAAGGCTGGTGACCCCGCTGTCATCGGTGTACGGGAACAGCACCACACCGTCATCACCGATCCAATCCCCGCACTGGCTGCTGCCGGGTAACGCAGTGGTGACCGCGATAAGCGTGCCGTCCACCGCTATCACTTGCAGATCCGTCAGCCCGGAGTCGCCGCGCGGCAGCTGCACCAGCAACCGGCTGCCATCCGGTGACCAGCCGCACAGTTCCACCCGGTCCAACTCGGCGATCTTTGCGGATGCCTCGCCCGGTAGTTCAAGCAGGTTGACGCTGTCCGCCGCGCCGTCCGTACCGCGGGACACGAACGCGAACGACCCTGCAACGGGCGGTTCGGCTGGGAGTGTAGCGGTGGCGGTGGGTAGCCGTGTTAGTGGGTGTGAGCGTGTGAGTGGGCGTAAGTGAAGCGGTCTGCGTTTGCGTGGGTGCGGCGGTTAGCGATGGTGTGAGGGTTGATGTGGGCATCAACGTGTTGGTGCGGGTGGGCGTCAGGCTGGGAGTCTGGCTGGCGGTCGCCGGGTAACGCGGGGTGAAAGAAGGCCTGGGTGTGGGGGTGCTGGAAGGGGTGTAGGTAGCACGCGGTGTTGAGGTTGGCCTTGGCGTGAAAACCTTCACGTACCAGGTCGGTGTGGATGCTTGCGCGCTGCTGCCAGCAAGCGGGAAGTAATAAACTCCGCCCTCGTCCCCCAGAACAGCCTGAGCGGGCTTTCCTTGTGCCCCGATAGTTGGTGAATTGGCACCCGTTAACCCGGCAGGCGAATTCTCCTCCCCGGCTGAAAGCCCTGGGATGGACACAGTGTTCCCTGCTGATGCCACCGACCCCTCGCTCGCGGTGTTAGCCGTCACCACGCGGGTTTGATGCGGCGCGAGCATACTGCTTTGAACAGCCGCGTCAGCCTCACCTCCGCCAGCAAGGTTGCCGGGCGGAGCTTCGGGGTTCACGCTGAAAGAGCGCATCAACAACAGCGAACCCACCAGCGCCCACGCCAGCACTGCGCCGATGACCTGTTTGCGGTTGATGTTAACTCGTCCCAATTGCATGATGGCTGCTCTCCGCCGGGGGGTGATGCCGGGAATTAAACCCCGGCATCATCCTTGATAACCTTACAAATAGTGCTTAGTGTGGGTAAGAGTACGGGAAGATATCATCGCTATTGTCGCAGCTGTTGTTGGGTGTGTAAGTGATCGCGCCCGTGATGCCGCTGCTGATGGTAGCCCCTCTCCACCATTGCATGTTGCAGGCACCACCCGCTTCCTGGTATTCCATCATGTTAAAGAGTTTGATGGACCCGTCCTTCCAGATGTACAGGTACGGCACATAAGCCGCCCCCATTGCATGGATCTCAGCGGTACCAGCGTCGTTATCATGGTCGAATGTCTGGCCATAATCAGTCACGCCCACAACGTAATCACCTGGGTAGTAGGGCAAAGCAGCGTTGGTCGCCAGCGGTGTGTGCGCTTTACGCGAGCTGATGGTCGTATTTTCAACGGGTAAGTAATCAACAGCACCGCCTTCGCGTTTATAACGCGCGAAGGGGAAGTCGGTCATCGCACCTGATGGATCTCCTTCGAGAAAGCCCCAGGAATATCCTTCCCAGCCAACGATGAACTGAGCCTTCTGACCGGAATCGAGCGGGTTTGGCATCGCGGGCAGCCACACATTAAGATCCAGGTCAGAAACAGCGTTCTCGTAGTCATAATTCCAGTTATCATTCCACCCCATCACCACTTCCACGTTGCTGGATTTCGGCGGAATGGCTGCCCGTTCATCGAGCTTCACGGTCGCTGGATAAATCCAACGGCCATTGTTGTGCTGGAAGACAGCCTGCGGGGTGGAGGTATAACCGGCCTTGCTCACTTTGTAAGTATGCCCGTTATACCAGGACCAGAAAGGTGTGCCATCGGTGGGTGCCGGCAGGTTGATCACCTCGGTGTAGGCGGTGTAATACTTGAATTCATCCAGGATTTTATAGTTGCTCTCGTTGTAACCCATGACGGACGGAACGATCACACTTGAACCGACCAGTGTGCTGCCCTTATACACCTGAAGCGCCGCGCCGGTTAACCCAAGCCCGGTGCTGGCATCATTTACACCGGCTTCTAACGCGTAACGGTCCATCAGGTTGGCGACGTTGACGATGTGTATGCCGTCCATAATTGCAGGCCAGCAGTCGTCGTCCCCTGACACGCCATAACCGCTGTTGACGACCGCGTCGAACACGTCGGTGTTGGTTGAGGCTGGTTTGTACCCCCAGCGCCGCGCGGCAACCGCGGCCACGAATGGCGCAGCCATCGAGGTGCCGCTCAGGTACTCGTAGCGGGGATATGCCCCTTCAAAATAGTTCATGTAAAAGGGTTTATCGTAGGGCGTGGTGGAGTAGATATCCGTTCCCGGGGCAATGACGTTCACCCAATCGCCGTAGTTGGAGTATTCCGCCTTGCAGCCGTATTCATCAAGGTAGTAATAATCCCACTCGCCGTCACTGTCTTCATCCACGTACTCCCAGGATCCAGAAGCCGCCACAGAGAGCAGCATGCCGGGAAAGTCCACCGACAACGCCGCGGGATATGACTCCATATCCGTGTCGCTGTTACCCGCTGAGGCCACCAATAGTTTGCCCCTGGTGTTGAGGGCGTAATCGATTGTGTATTCAATCACTTCAGAATAACCGCCGCCCAGGCTCATGTTGAGCACCTTTACATCGCTGCGGTTGGCGCAGTAATAGATACCCATCGCAATATCATAGCTGGTGCCCCAGCCCTGCGCGCCCAGCACCTTCACTGCCACAACCTTCGCGTTTGAGGCGCCGGCCATGCCGATCTTGTTGTTCGCTTTGGCCGCGATGATACCCGCCACGTGCGTGCCGTGGCCGAAATCATCCATCGGGTCTGCGTCGCCGTTCACGAAGTCATAGCCTTTGATTACCTTACCTGAAAGATCCGGGTGCCGGTAATCCACGCCGGTATCCAGTACGCATACGCCCGCGCTGGGCGTGGTGTTGGAGGAAACGACATCCGCGTCGATGAAATCCCAGCCCCAGTTCCACCACAGGTACGGGTCGTTGGGGTAGGTCGCCATTGTCTTCCCGCCACGAACCGACTTCAGGCTCTGCAGGTAGGAAATGGGGGTCACCGTCGTTTCTTCCACGCCTGTTTCCGATGACACGGCTGTTCTGAATACGTATTCTTCATTGACCCTGTCCAGGTCCGGCGACACCACAATATCAGGGATCCGGTAAACAAAGTTGGGTTCCGCATAGAGCACGTCGGCATCCTTCTCGATGACATCGACCAGCTGGCTCATGTCCACGCTGGCGTCACCGCGCAGCAGCACCATGCCGTCTTTGCCAACCTTGATGGCAGCGGTCTGCGTCCGTCCCGCCAGGTCAGCCGCGCTGGCGGCGTACTCGCTGATGGTCTTGCCAGACTTGAAGACCACGACCACCTCTCCGGGGATGAATTCGCCCGGGTCAGCGGGCGGGTCATCCTGCGCGCTGACCGGTCGTGCAGTAAACGTCATCGACAGCACAAAACATAAAACCACGAACACACTGAAAACCTTATAGAATTTCATTATCCTGCTCCTTGGTATGTAAAGAATGACTGATAACGATGAATTACAGACCTGTGCGACTGACGTGTTTTATCTCCCCTATAGACACCTCCCCTTGGCTTGAATATTTGTTTTTTGTTGTTTTAATGATTTGAAACTGTTAATAATATAGCACAAAGATAATTAAAGGCAATCGAATATTGCGTATCAATTGCAGAAAAAGTGCGAGTGGGTAACCGAGAACCGTAGGGGCGAATGGCTATTCGCCCGCCAAGAATCGTGCGTAGGGCGAATGGCACGCCCGCCAAGACGACCGTAAGGGCGAATTGCATTCGCCCGCCAAGAATCGTGAACCGTAGGGCAAATGGCTTTCGCCGCCAAGAACCGAGCCGTAGGCGAATTGCATTCGCCCCCTCGAGAGTGCCCCTACTTGACGTTTTTACATTTTCCGTGTGCTTCGTGTGTTTCGTGGTTTAGAAACCCCTCCCCTTTTATTCCCTCTCCCATGTGTGGGAGAGGGAACACCAATCATAAACGCATCACAATCTTCGGGCAAAAAGAAGTCCCTTACCGAGTCCATATCCAGCCAGGTTGAGGGTTGGTGATCGTAGGGGTGAACAGATACCGTGATTCGGGAATCGAGTACCGTAGGGCAAATGGCATTCTCCCGCAAAGTGAATCGTAGGGGCGAATTGCATTCGCCCGCAAGAGTGGATAACCGAGAATCGTGAATCGTAGGGTGAATGGCATTCGCCCGCCCAAAAGTAGGGGAGGTTCATCCCACTCACAAAAAACGTTCGGGGACGCACAATTCGCGGAACCTCCCCTATTGTGGAACCCTCCCAAGGAACTATTTCAAATGCCCACCGCTTACAGCCCGATCACCCTGAACCAGCGCACCGCCGACCAGGCGCTGTATTCATCGTCCATGTTCACCGCCTTCACGCGCCAGTAATAGATGGTATTGCCCGCCAGTGGGATATTAAACGTATACTCGGAATCGGTAATGGAAACGTACAACTTCACCGCAAACGTGTTGCCCATCGGGAAGAGCGGATCTTGTGAGTATTCCAAATAGTAGAGGTTGAAATTCGTACCGGCAGGCAGGGTGGAGGTGCTCCAGTCCAGCCTGGGCGATAGATCAGTCAGCGTCGCGCCGTTGGCCGGAGTTATCAGTGTTGGCGCAGAGGGTGGATTGGGCGTGTCCAACGAGGAGGATGACCATGCGCCCGGTCCGTGCGTGGGGGAATCCGCGCGTACGCGCCAGTAGAGCCTGGTATTAACCGGGAGGTTGGCTGTCGGGGTGTAGTCAGTTTGCAGACTCGTGCGGGTGTAAGTGCCCACCAGTGAGGTGAAGGCGCTGTTGCGCGAGATCTGCAGCGTGTAACCCGATGCGCCGTCCACCATCTCCCAATCAAAGGTCGGTCTCAGGGTATAAATATTATCCGGGTGATCAGTAAGCACCGGCGCAGCCACCGCCACCCTTATGCTGCGGACGGCTGACCAGCCGCTGAAGTACGGTGAATCCACCGAGCGTACCCGCCAGTAATAGGTGGTGTGCCGATCGAGTTCATTCGCCACCTCCACTTCTGAGTTTGAGCGATAACCCATCTCTGACGTAGAGAAAAAGGTCGGGTCATCACTCACTTCGTAGTAGTAATTCGTCGCCCCGTTCACATCTGACCAATTCAGCAGCGGTGTGGTATCCGTCGTCAGCGTGTTATTCGCTGGCGCTGTGAGCGTGGGGATGCCCGGCACCGCGGGCACCGTGAAGGAAAATTGTGCTTCAGCCGCTGAGGGTTTCCAGTCGCTCGGACCGTTGGTGGCAGAGTTGGCACGCACCCGCCAGTAGAGTGTGGTGTTCGCCGGCAGGTTCACCGCCGGGGTGAAGGAGAGGTTCGTGCTTCCTAACACCGTGCCGGTCGTCACCAGCGAGGTGAAGGTGGCATACTTCGAAACCTGGACGGTATAACCGGAAGCCCCGGTCACATCGGTCCACCTGAACATTGGGCGGTTTGTATTCAACGAAAGTGGTTCATACGGGCTCCAATCACCCGGGCCGTTCGTCACGTCCATAAAAAATGTACGGGTCACCCTGGTACGGAAGCTGCGCACCGCCGACCAGCCGCTGTAATTATTATCGTCGTCCACCGCGCGCACGCGCCAGTAGTAAGTTGCGTTGGCAAGCAGAATCGGCGGAAAGTCGTACGAGGAACCGATCACCGATTCGACCGGTGTACCGGTAAAGGTATTACTCGTCGTGTACTGGATCTCATAGTGATCCAGCAGCGGCTGGGTGGATGGGATTTTCACATCCTGCCAATCCAGAGTTGGGGCATAGCCTGTGATGAGCGCACCGTTCGCCGGGGTTACCAGCACCGGGATGGGCGGGGATTTTGGGATGACTACCACCCACTTTTCTGACCAGTCTCCCGGACCGTAGCTGGTGGAGTTGGCGCGCACCCGCCACCGCAGAGTGACATTGTCAGGCAGGTTGAGGGTTGGCGTGAAGCTGGTGCTGAGCCGGCCGGTCAGCGTGCCGCTGGTCACCAGCGAGTGGAAATCATCGAAGCGCGAGATCTGAATGGTGTAGCCGCTAGCCTCGTCCACCGGGATCCAGGTGAATTCAGGCCGGTTGGTCTGGGCGAGGCTCGGGGAAAATGGCGACAACAGGACAGGAGGTTCCACCGCTGTGCGCAGCTTGCGCCCCGCGGACCAACCGCTCATATTCCCATCATCATCTACCGTCCGCACATGCCAGTACAGAGTAGTGTTTGCTGGTAATGTTTCTGGAACATCACCAATATCATATGTCGAAACCGTAATACTTGCGTTATTTCCCCAGTATGAGTTTGTGAATGCCGGGTCAAAAGCAATGTCCAACCAATAATGGTCGAATTCCGGATGTCCCGCTGGGATAACCACGTCGCTCCAGTCAAAGACCGGTGCGTAATCCGTTGTCAGCACATTACTGGCTGGCGAGACCAGCACGGGGATGGGTGGAGAGACGGGTACCGAAAAGGAGATCCCTTCAGACCAGAGGCTGGGTCCGCGCGCGGCATTGGCACGCACCCGCCAGTACAGCGTGATGCCAGTTGGCAGGTTCACTGCCGGGGTAAAGATCCTGGTCGCCCCTCCACTAATAGTGCCCGTTGTGACCAGAGAGGTAAAGGTATCAGTGCGAGAAATCTGGACTGTATAACCTGATGCATCCGCCACTGTATTCCAGGAGAACAAAGGACGGTTGGTATGTAATTCATCATCAGGAGTCCCTACATCGAAATCAAAATCGTCATCCCAAACATGCAGCCCACCTGGAGGCGGCACCGCCACGCGCAGGCTGCGCGTCAGCGACCAGGGGCCGAGCTGCCCCATCTCGCTCACGCCGCGCACGCGCCAGTAGTAAATAGTATTATTCTCCAGAAAAGGCGCAGCCATGGTATAAGAGGCTGTGCTTAATCCCAACCATATGTGCATCGTCCCGCCGGAGAATCCCGCGTCCGTCGAAAGTTGCAGCTCGTAAGTGTTGGCAGCCGGCGCGCTCTCGTACCACGAGAGCGTCAGGTCATCATGCCGGTGCACAAGCGCGTTGGTGGCCGGGGCGACAAGCGCCGGCTTGCCGGGCACCGCCACGAACTTCGCCTGCAGGTCCAGATCCCCACCAATCGTAAATACATACGGGTTTTGGAAGGTGATATCCGCGCCGCCTGTCAAGACCCACTTCCACATGTCGAAGTTGGTTTTGGGCGCCGCGCTGAGGGTCACGACCGTGCCATCCATGTACTTTGTCCCCAGGCAGTTAGGCGCTGGGCTGCGCGTCACCGTTCCGCCCGTGGCCGGGCTGGCGGTAGCGGTCAACGAGTAACACGGCAGCTGGGTGGCATGCAGCGTCAGGCTTCCACCGATCTGCTCGGCGTTCACCTCGCCTTCAGCGATGCCCACCTCTTTGGGCGGGTCAAGTTCCTCCAGCGACTGCACGTTCGGGTTGCCGGTACCGTACACGTACTGCGTTACCTCAATATAGTAGGTCTGGTCGGCAGTGACAGACAACCCCACCTGCGATTGGAGACTGAAATAATCATCATTGTAAGCACGGTTGCTGAGCGCGCCGCGCGCACCCTGCCACACGTTGAGCACGGTGTCGTAATCGCTGCTGAACGTGTCCAGGTAGAGATAGCCGCTGGTGGTTGGGATATACTTGAACCAGGCTGAGGCAAAGCCGCGTGAGTTCAACTGGGTAATGATCGGGTCATCATCCGCCTGGGTGCCGCCTTTTGTATCCAAATTGCTGAGCGTGTAGGGCATGGGGGTGATATCGATCGGTGAATTAAATTCATCATTCGCCAACGGGTAATCATCAATCGCATATACCTCGAAATCCTGCGTGCCAGTCGTGACTCCTCCACATGGGCCCAGGTCGACCGTTTCATCCACATGCCATTTCCCGGTGGCGGTGGAGCTATCCAGGTAATAGATCATAAGGTTAGATAATCCAAATCCCTCACCAACGGATACCGGGACATGGTTGCCATCATAAAGGTCGTAACTGGGTAGTATATACTCCCAGGTAGCCCCCTGGCTGATGATCTCCTGCACATCCACCTGGGAGCGGTGCAGGAAAACCCCGTCTACTTTTTCAACCAAAAATGGATTCTCGCTCAGTCCCGTCGACTCCACCACATCTTCAGGCAAGCTGGCACTTGAATAGTCCTCATAATAGATCTCAGTAATCCCGCGTCCCTCGGAATCTCTCACCCCGGCGCTGATGTAGCCGTAGCCCTCATCCAGCCGTTTTGGGATTCCAATAGCCTCGGGGTTTACACTCAGGGTACTGCTGACATCAAAAGTGTAAGAGCTGCCTCCATAGATCCAGACATTGTTAACTAAACCCATTGCATAATGCCAGGTCATACCATCGGTATGACCTTTTTCAAACGAGTAATCCATATCGATGTGGGTATCAACCGGCGCTGCGTAGGTGAACGTGCGTCCGCTGCCGACTTCCAGCCTGTGCCCCCATTGATCCGGGCTGTACACTTCAACATGGCTGGTGTCAATCCCGGTCGCACTGATCTTGAAGGAGTCTTTCGCCAGAGCCGTGGAGGAAGCGTCCAGCCTGATCGTCCCGGGGTTGGCAGTGGAAACGATCGTGATCCCGGGTTGGTAAATGATCAGCCCTTCCGCTTCGCTGTCTGCAGAGAAGTTGTAGGTGCCTGCCGGGGCGTAGAAATCATCGTTTTGCATCCAGGCTCCGATGGTATTGTTCGTGGCGGATACCATGATGATCTCATCCGGCACGATTTCCTCCCCGATGGTATTCATTACCGCCATCCTGGTTTTGGGCAGTCCAACCGCCGTGGGGGAGTAAATACCCGGTACATGCACATTGTTGGTGAGAATTAAGTTGTTTTGGCCCCTGGTGAGGATGTTGAATGTCCCGGTCATACCGCTCATATACATGGTACCGGAGACAAAGCCGCTGTAATTGCCTATACCATACCCCCAATCATAACCATTAGGAGCAATGATCACCATGGTTGGCGCTCTGATCACCCGTCCATTGCCCCCCACCGCCGCGCCGCACAATTCCGTGGCGCTACAAACTGCTTTGGTTATGGTCAGGGACAGGTTCCCCCCACCGACCGCATCCGAAACCCTCACCAGGTAGGTAAGGCCGGCAGTGGCGTTGAAAGCCAGTTTTGAGGTATCTTCTGAACCAGTGATGGTCTCGCCGCACACCACCGCGGTGCGCGAAGTGCTGCTTACGTAACGCAGGATGGATAGTTTGGGTGAATAATTGCTGCCGAAAGCGCTCACCAAGTAGATGCCGGAAGTAACCGGCTTGAACTTGTACCACACGCTGCCGGTATCACCGACACTGCACACGTTTTCCAGCTCGCCGGTTTCCAGGGTCGCCCCGGTGGTAACCTGGGAGTAGGGCACGTTAAGGGTTGCTGGTATGGCGTTGGCTATATTGTCGTTACCCAGGGCATACTGTAGGAGGACATCCTCTTCCAGCGGGGGTTCAGTGGTGGGGTCCGCGGTCGGCGCGAGCGTGGGCTCTGCCGTGGGTTCCGCGGTTGGTGCGGTCGGTTCCGCAGTAGGTTCCTCTGTTGCCGCGAGCGTGGGCGCAACGGTTGGCTCCGCAGCGGGATCCGCTGTCGGCTCCGCAGTCGGTGCGGCCGTCGGCTCGAGCGGCGGTTCATCCTGCGCCATGGCGGTGCTGAAACTGCCGAAGAGCAGGCTGCCGATCACCAGCGCGTTGAGCAGCACAGCGAAGCGGCGGTTGCGGTTGAGTGAGTAGCGGAATGCAGACATGGCAAATCCCTCCCTGGAACTTGAGACGAAATTGAGCCTGGTGGGAACTTGTTCTCCCGCCTGTTGATAAAGTATGCCGCGATGAATTTATTTGATTATCGCACGGAAAAAATGCAAAATCAATCAGGAAGTTATCGGGAGGAAATAACCTGATTCGGGATTGGTAGGGGCGTATTGCTCCGGTAAGAACAACCGGAGTGCAAAAAACACGACGATACGCCCCGCCCGCGACCCGGGAATCGTGAACCGTAGGGGCGAATGGCTATTCGCCCGCAAGAATCGTGAACCGTAGGGGCGAATTGCATTCACCCGCCAAGAATCGTGAACCGTAGGGGCGAATGGCTATTCGCCCGCCAAGAGCAGTGGAGGATTCACCCCACTCACACAAACCGTTCATACCCTTCACTTCGCTCGGGCATTTAAGGCCGGCAATGCGCGGAACCCTCCCCTACATTTTCTGCTAGGTTGCTTTATCAGCGTCATCAGTGCAATCAGTGGTTAGTTCTTCTTTTCCTTGTCAAGAAAAGCGGATTTTCTTACATCCCGTGCCGGCGCGCCTCATCGCGGTAGGCGCAGAAACCGCACTCCGGGTTTGCTGCTGGCGGCTCGGGCGCGTCAAGCACCCGCAGCACCCCGGCGAGGAACGCCTCGAACCCGCCCATATCCAGCGGGATCTCGCTCCAGGTCACCTCGCCGCCGTAGAAGATGCGCCCGCGCTCGGCGTTGTACGCTATCTCAACGGGGTCCATGTACACCAGCCCCAGGCGGGTGATGGGGCTGAGCCGCAGCGCGCCCGGAGACGGGTGCTCCAGCGTGTAAGCGTAGGCGTGCAGCTGGCGACCGTAGAAAGCAATATGCGCCGGGTTGGGCTGCGAGGTCTTGAAATCGATGACCGCGTACGAGCCATCGTCGAACGAAAGGACGGAGTCGAATGCGCCTTTCAGGTAGCAGGAGGCGCCAATACCCTCAAAGCGTATTGGCGCAGAGTTGACCCACTTGCCCTGCATGCTCACCCTGCCCGCCGGCAGGCTCTCGGAGATGAACGAAGTGGGCTTGTCGGTATACAACTGCTTCATCAGGTTGTCGATGCGCGTGAACACCTTGGGGAAGGCCATGGATGGACGGCTGATGCCGCGCACCACCTGCAGGTAAAAACAGCGCGGGCATTCGTCCCAGAAGAACGTGAGCATGGAGGGACTGAGCTTGTATGGGTTCATGTTTCTTTTACTTTTGCCCGGCAAGTTCGCGCATGGTCTTTATGGCACCGCGGCGGCAGTATTTTTGATTGCCAAATTTATAGATGGTGAATTCCGGGAATGTGGGAGGATTGACACCGGCGTCACCACCGGTGAGCTTCACCATCCAATAGCGTGACTTGCCATATTCTTGCGCGAGATTGCACAGCTCGACCAGGGAAATATACTCATCAGGGTTTGGTTCCCCGGACCTGATCATATAGTATTTTCCCACCAGCCCCAGGTGCTCTTCACACGTTGGGCCAATATCCCCCTCACCTTTCAGGGGTTTCCCGCAAACTTTGCATCTTTTTCCTGAAGCCATCACTCCTCCTTGTGAATGTCTATACGCAACTATCCGCCTAATCTTCCCTGATGCCCTCGTTAACATAAGCGGTCAATTCGCTCACGCTCAATTTGCCAAACCCAAGCTTGTCCACCGTGCGACCGCGCCGCCAGTAATCCGTGCGGTGTACGATATTCGCTAGTGTGATGATGGAGTCCATCCCGCGCACGCTCACACCGAAGCGCCCGCCCAGTGAAGCGATCGGCACCAGGCTGCAGGGCACGTCCTCGAAGATGTAACGGTGGTTCAACGTGGGCGGCGCCTTGATGCCGTAGTAGCCTTCCTGGTTGTGAATGGCTTCATATAGATCCGCGCCGGTGGTGTCGTACGCCAGTTTCAACCAGTCCATCGCGTTGCGCGTGCGCAGCCCCAGCGAGGAGCCAACTGTCACGCGCTCGCGGTCCAGCACCTCCAGCACGCGCGCCACCGAGGGCGAAACGCCGTCGATGTAGAACTGGTAATCGCCGTGCGTGGTCTCGATCCAGCCGGCGTTGAGCAGGGTGAGCGCCGGGTGGAAGATGGAGCCCATGTTGTTCAGCCCGGTCTGCAGCACGTTGCCGCCGTCGATGAACTGCGGGTAAGCCTCGTGGATACGGTCCAGCACCTCCTGGTTGCGCGTGGCCGGCAGCGCCGCAACCGGCACCGCTTCCTTGATCCTGAAGATGCGTGCCTGCGCCGGCCCGTCTGAACGCGACGCGTAAATAAAGGTTTCCGCTTCGGAGACGGTAACATCGGCGGTGCAGTTGTTATCGCGCAGCACCTTCGCCACCTCGATCGCGCCGCAGGTGCGACCCGGGTGCAGCACAATGATCTGCCCGTCCTTGAGGTACGGCGCCATGCATTTGGCCAGGTCGGCGTGCGCCGAGGAGGGTACCACCACCATGATCATGTCGCTGTCTTCCAGCGCTTCTTCCATATTATCCGTAACCGCTTTCAGCCGGCCAAATTCGCGTTTCTCCCCTTCGTGCCCCGCCAGGTCGATCCCGCCCAGTTCCTTAATGGCGGCGATGTGGTCCATCGAACGGTTGTACAGCTTCGTACTGAACCCCATCAGTCCCAAGTGAGCCGCCATTGCTTTGCCCCCGTGCCCGGCTCCGATCACTGTGAATTTTGTCTTTGTCATGTGTTCTCTCCTTTCACCTCAATGCTCCAAGCCGGTCCATTTCCCCTACCGGTTTCCCGTCCATGTCCACCGCCACGCAAGTGCCGTGCACGAAAGCCGTGCGCACTTCTCCCCGTGCGAAGCGGTTGTTGCGCAGATGCGGCGCGTCCATGATCCCCATCTTTACTGCCTGCGCCAGCGTATCAGCGTCGCTCAGCGGGTCGCACACCCCGGCTCCGCCAGTGCGCGGATGGCACCCAGTGTGAATTCCGCTTCAATCACCAGTGTCTCGATACGCTGTTGCACCGCCGGGTCCGCCAGCATATCCGGCGCTCCGCGCAGCGAATTATCGATCGCCCGCCGCGCCATGCGCGCGGCTTCGATGACGTCCTGCCCGGTGGCGGCGTGATCCGCCTCGGTGTGCCCCACGATGTGCACGATGTGCGGCCGCAGCGCCATTTGCAGGTAGATGCTCGCCGCCAGGTGGGCGCGTGCCGCGTCCGGTTGCAGCGGGTAGCTCAATAAGCCGGTGCGCGTCTGCCGCCAGATGTGAAAATCAGCGCTTTCAAGCGGAGCGATGAGGCGCAGCATGGCCGCCATCTTCGCCAGGTCCATGGCATCGCTCAACCCCGGCGGGCTGTTGAACATCAACTGGGCGATGTAATCCTTCACCCCGAACGCCTTCGCATTGTACGCCGCCAGGTAAGCCGAAACCACGCACACCACGTCCGGCGCGTCGCGCATCCCCCAGTGGTGCGGCTCGTTCAGCTCCACCGGGATGCCGCGTTCACCGTACCACGCCATCACCTTCTGATGTTCGCGGATCGAACCAGCCACGTCCCACGGACCCCGCCCGTCCATCTGGTTGAACCAGAAGAGCGGGATGGCGCACCAGGCGTTGTGGATGGTCTCCACAAAAACCTCCGCCTGGCGGATGAAATCATCGGTGCCCGAATAAGTGCGCATGAGCGGGTAATTGCCGCGCCGGCTGGCCAGGTAAAGCGCACGGTAATCCTCCGCCGAGCGCACCGGCACACCTCCCGCCCCGGTGCGGCGCGGGTTCTGCCGCTCGGGATGGAAAAAGTTCTCCTGCGCGTCCTGGTCAACGCCTAATGAAATAACGTCCAGCACCCGCGCATCAGCGATCTGCGCTACGCCTTCCAGCGAGGCTTGCATCGTCGGCAGCCCGAAATGATGGCGCAGGATCGGGTACGGCGCTTTCCAGCGGATACGCTCCAAAGCTGTGTCCGGGTAAGCGACTTCAACGCGGCCTTCAACCGGCCCCTCCTTGAGCGAGGCGAGCACGTCCTCAACCTGCTCGCTGCCGTCAAACACAGCTGAGAAGAATCCCATCGCCCGCGCGCGTTCGGCCACCGGCGGCGTGCCCGCGAAGTAGAACTTCACGCCCTGCGCGCGCAGTTCGTCCGCTTCCTCGGCGAATTCCGCCAGCAACCTCTCGCCGGTCTCAGGAGTCAGCCGGTAAGAGACGCCTACCAGCTCGGCTTTTTCGCGCTTCGCCACTGCAAGTACTTCCTTCACCGGCACAGCCGGACCGAGGAACACCGTGCGCCAGCCGTTGGCTTCGGCCAGGCGCAAAAAGTTCATCACCCCTGCCACGTGCACGCATTCTCCAATGGCCGCGGCAACAACCGTCTTCGTCACATCCACCTCCGTCTGTTTGGATTACCCCGTTTTCTCGCACACTTGCAGGAGAGAAATTTTACCTATAATTTCCGCTAAGCGGATTTTGATAATAATAATGGTGCTCAAAACTGAACGCGCTGCCGGGCGGGCAGACAATTCAAGCGGGAACAGGGTCAATGTACCCGGTCACAGGTCCACGATCCCCTTGGATAATCATTATAAAGGATTTTTTTACTCAGATGAATGGATTGAAGAATCGTCCGTGGTTGATGAACACCGCTACATACGCCACCACAAGGGTTACCGCGAGCGACACTGCCAGCGCGTAAAAATCCGTGGGGCGCAGCTTTTGCTTACAGTACCAGGTTCTGTGTTTCTCTTTACCAAAACCGCGCAGGTCCATGGCGTTGGTCACCACTTCGATGCGCTCCAGCGTCGAAAAGATCAACGGGATGATGATCATCAACGAATTTTTAACGCGCTCCTTCATTTTTGCCTTACCCGACATTTCCAGCCCGCGCGCCTGCTGCGCCTGGCTGATGTCGTTATACACGCGTAAAATATCCGGGAAATAGCGCAGCGTCAGTGAAATCGCGAATGAGGCTTTATAGGGCACGCCCACTCCGCTCACCGAAGAAGCGAACTCGCTCGGATTGGTCGTCAGTAAAAAGATGATCCCCAGGGGGACGACCGAAAGATATTTGAACGCCAGCGTAACCTGGTAAAGCAGCTGCTCCTGCGTCAATTCATATGAACCCCAAAGTGGAACGATCGGCGTTCGCGTTCCGTAGATCGTTACGCCCTGTTCGGGCGCGAAAAAAAAGGTGAAGATGGCGTTGATGAGAATAAAGATCAAAACGTAGAAGACCATTAATTTAATCTGGCTGAATTTGATCTTCGATATCCGTAAAATGATCACAGAAAAGACAAGCATCCCGAGTATGACTCGGATATCATACGTGTACATGGTCGCGAAAGTTAACAACAGGAAACAGATGAACTTGATCAACCCCGAGAGGTTGTGAATTGCCGTGTTTTCATAGTTATATGAAAAGAGTTTCGTCTTCAATTGACGGCGACCCTTTCATAATCAATGAAATGCTGCACAAATTGCGTCCCATCCTCGATGCCCGCCAGTTGCGCCAGTTGGAAGAGCGAAGTTTCTTTCAGGTTGGCTTCCGCGATGACATGCTGGTCGGTCAGCACCACAGAAGCCTGGGTATCAGTGATGAGCTTACCCTCCGAGAGTACAATGGCGCGCGGCGTGTACTCCAGCATCAGGTGCATGTCATGCGTGATGAGGATAATGCTGATGCCTGAATCGTTGATGCAGCGCAGGAACTGCATGATCTCGCTGTAGTGGCGGTAATCCTGCCCGGCAGTCGGCTCATCCAGAATGAGTATGTTGGGTCTAAGCACCAGGATGGAGGCGATGGTGACGCGCTTCTTCTGCCCGTAACTCAGCGCGGAGATCGGCCATTCAATGAACGGTGAGAGCCCGCAGATGTCCAACACTTTCTCCATCCGTTCTTTGATCTCCTTCTCATCCACGCCTCGCAGCCTCAGCCCGAGCGCGATCTCATCATAAATAAGGTTCTTTGAGATCATCTGGTTGGGGTTTTGCATCACGAAGCCGATGAACTCCGCCCGCTCTTTGATGGACTTGTGGCGGATGTCCTCCCCTTTGTACAAGATCGCTCCCTTGTCCACCTTTTCGAAACCGCACATCAGCTTGGCCAGCGTCGATTTACCCGCCCCGTTCTTGCCCACAATCGAGACCATTTCCCCTTCCCGTATCTCGAAGTTGATGTCCTTCAGGGTTGGCCGCACACCATCGTATGAGAACGATAGGTTATCGATGGTCAACAGCGGGGGCTTGAGCGGCGGGTGTACCGGGGTTTTCACCGAGCGGTTCCAACTGCGCAGCGCTTCATTTACTCCCCCGGTTTTCAGGCTCCAGATATGCCCCGGTTTCATTTCAGGGGTGACCTTAATGTCAGCGTATTTCATCGCCGTCACATACAGCGGTTCCCTGATGCCGTTGCAGGTCAGCACATCAGAGCTCATCAGCTCATGCGCGTTCATATCGGCGATGATGCGCCCATCATTGAACACGATCACCCGGTCAACGTCACGGTGCAGCACGTCCTCCAGCCTGTGCTCGATGATGATGATGGTTTTGTGCATCTGCTTATGAATGTCATCGATGATCTCGATGGCCGTCTTGCCGGTGGCGGGGTCAAGGTTGGCCAGCGGCTCATCGAAGAGCAGGATGTCCACATCATCGATCATTACCCCGGCCAGGGAAGTGCGCTGCTTCTGGCCGCCCGAAAGTTCGTATGGAGAAAGGCCTTTCACATGCGCGATATCCACCATTTTAGCCACGCGCTCCACCCGCTCCTGCATTTCCACTTGTGGCACGCAATCGTTTTCCATGGCAAAGGCGATATCCTCGGCCACCGTCAGCCCCACGAACTGCCCGTCGGAATCCTGCAGCACGGTGCCGATGATCTTGGAAAGCTTGAAGATATCCAGCTCGCTGGTTTCCGTGCCCTTGATCTTCAGGCTGCCTTCGATGTTGCCCTTATAGTAAAACGGGATCAGTCCGTTCAGACAGTGCCCCAGCGTGCTTTTTCCGCTCCCGCTCGGTCCGACGATGAGGATCTTTTCCCCGGGATAGATCTTCAAATTAATGTCGTGCAGCGTCGGTTCAGCCTGAGAATAGTACTGAAAGGTAAAATGGTCAAAATCGATGATGGGGTTCTGTTGTGTAACCACTGTTATTCATCAGGCGCCAGGTCATACCCGGTAAGACCGGCGTTTTTCTCCTTAATGCTTTCAGTTATTACTACCGCGTGACCGCGTTATTATACTTTAATCGACATGAGGATGGCAGTTCGATAACCGCCATCCTCTATAGATCATTTAATTTCTGCCCGGTCGATCAGCTTTTCTTGCTGAGGCTGCCCTTGCGGGTGCGGGTCGCGGCGTAAGCGATCAATAGCAAGGTACCGACAACGCCGGCAACAACTGAATTCGAGAGGAAGGCCATCAAACCTTGCAGGAATACTTTATTAGCCGGTTCAGCATAGATGACAATATCCAGCACTGGTGCAACAAGCAACCAGGCGATGGCGTTACCAATGATCTGGATAACGTTGTAGGTAAGGATGTCTTTCCACTTGAACTCACCCTCTTCAACCCTGGTGCGTTTGAAAGCGAAACCGTAAATGAAGCCGGCGATACCACTGGAGATAACCCAGCTCCACCAGGGGCTGCCATATTGCACCGCGTCGCTGATAGCGTGACCGATGAAGGCCATTAAACCAGTGGCGATCGGTCCAAAGAGGACGCCAAAGAAACCGGCTAAACCGTAGGCGGTCTGGATATATGTGCCGGGAACAGGAGACGGAATTTTCACGAACATGAACAGAAGTGCAAAAAGCGCCGCCCCAAGTCCTGCTGCTACGATCGTTCTGGTTGTTACCTTAAAAATACCTCTGTCTTTCATTGTTCCTCCTGAAAAATAATTTTTTGTTTTCATATTGTCTATACAAGACAAATTAAAACACGTATTATTCTATCACCAGTTGTCTATAACACTTGACCAATGTGATAGTTTCGCCCGTTAAGCTGCTAATCTGCTTCAGTGAACAGCACTTCCACCGTGTCACCCGCCCGCGCATCAAGTGCTTTGGCCGCGCTGCCGTTGACCACCGCGATTTCGATGAAGTTCTCACTGTCCACCAGCGCGATAAGGTCTCCCGGCTGGTAATGCCCGTACGAAGTGGATAACCCGTGAATCACCCTGCCCTTGATCGAAATAAGCAGTTTCCTGCCGGCTACATCCGGCCAGGGAAGGTTGGTGGTGAGGTTGCCGAAGGTGTCCACGACGGAGATCTGAGCCCTGTACCCGCTCGCAATCTTCTCTGGTTTGGCCAGCGGCGTGAGTACGGGATCGTTGATGAGGGTCCCCATCGCCTCCAGCTTCACGCCGCGCGCCAGGTGCGCCCCGGCCGGCGCGAAGATATCGCGGCCGTGAAAAGTGCGGCTCACCTGCTGCAGCCAGAATTCGGGTTTATCGAGTATTACGAAAGTAGTCTCTGCGCCTGCCCGCTGCGCGTCTTCGATGATCGGTGTGAACAGGCCATTATCCGGACCGACGAAATACTGGTCACCGATTCTCGCCGCAAGCGCCCGCCGCGCCGTGCCCACGCCCGGGTCGATCACCGCGATGTGTACCGTGCCCGCCGGGAAGAACGGCGCTGCCCGCCACAACGTGATAGCGCCTTCGGCCACGTTCTGCGGCGTGATCTCGTGGCTGATGTCGGCGATGCGCGCCTCCGGGCAGATGCCCCAGATGACGCCCTTCATCGTCCCCACAAAACCGTCCTTGTTCCCGAAATCCGTCGTCAGGGTGATAATTGGCAAAGCGGTACCTCGTTATGGGATAGTGAAATCCACATTACTATAGCACGCGGAAATTTTTGCGTCAATAATTATTGGGTTTTCGTTAAACGTTTTTCGTAGGGGCTGGTTCCTAACCAGCCCCAATTCGATAACCAACCCTCTCAAAACCGGGCGGGTTGGAACCCGCCTCTACCATCATCAAACACGTCCTATCCTACCACCCCACGTGGCGGCTCTTCTTCTGCTTCATCGATTTTTGCACCTTCTTGGCGGCCACGTAACTGCCGCCCATCAGTGCAGAAATCATCGCCGAGAAGATCACGAACCACAGCGGTTTAACGCTGCTCTTCTTTTCCACAGTGAAGTCGTACACCGCTTCCACACCGGCAATGCGCGCGTCAGCCGGGGTAAGCCTCACGGCGTAAACCCCGTCTTTTGGCGCTAACCAGGTGAGCACCGCGTTGCTGTCCGGGTTAACCGGGCGTGCCTCACCGAGCAGCACATCGCTGCCCGCGGCGTACAGCTGAATCACCGCGGCCGAAGCGTTGCCGCGCGGTACCGCCCGCAGCACGAAGCTGTCACCCGCTTTAGCGTCAAAGCGTACCCAATCCACATCACCAGCCGGGCACCAGTTGTGCATAACGGCTACACCCGCGGTCGCCCGCGGAGCATTGGTACGCTTGTTGTCTCCGCTGCTCTCGGCATCATCGCCGGTGCAGGTGGCCAGAATGTAGGTAAAAGTCTCGGGTTTATCGCTGAATTTTTCGGCTTCCCCAGCGCTGTTCACTGCGCGTAGGCGGAACTCGTACACCTGGTCCTGCACCCCCCAGTACACCAGGCTGCGCGCGCTCGCGTTGATCTCATCCGTGTAATTCTTCCATTCACCCTTGCCCTCGCTCACCTGCAACTCAAAGTGGTCCACCTCATCCACGCCGGCTTCGACAACCCAGCCGAGCTTGATGGCGGTTGACCCGTAAGTCTGCGGTAGGGCGTCCATGCGGCTGCTCGGCGGAACGGTCGCCGCTGCCACGCTGAACTCCTGCTTGGTCGAGGCAGTGCCGAGCAGGTTGCGCGCTTCCACAGTCAGTATGTAATCGCCCACAGGTAGCTTGCCGATTTGCCAGTTTCCACCCGTCTGCCAGTCGATCGTTCTCAGGAATTTCCCTTTCCCATTCAACGTAGCGCGTGTCTCAATGCCCTCCTCAATCGTCCACTCCACGGCGAGGTCGGTATCCACTGTGATGTTCTTCGGCAGGGTGATGGCGGGCGGTGTGGGCAGGACAATACGCTTCACTACCTTCACAGAAGAGATCGCCCCTGCGCCTACCAGGTTGTTCCCCAAATTATCATCGCCGTCCTGGAAAAGCTCCATCGTGCCGGCGAAGTTGGCCTCGCTGTAGACCATCGTCGTGACACCAGCCCCCACCTGGATGGAAAGAGCCTGGTCGCTTTTGACCTGATCTAACGAGCTCAGGTCAGCGTACTCGCCAAGCTTCAACAGCTGGCAGCTTCCCTGGAACTCGGTATCGTTGTGCAGCGCAATCTCGTCCGCGGCCGGCGTACACACCGGCGGCAGCGGCGGGCAGTCATACTTTTTTACCAGTTCCATCTTCCCTTGTGCTTTTGAGACGTTTCCAGCCCGGTCCGTGACCACCAGCGCGAGGGAAAACTTGCCGTTGGGAATGCGCACCTCGCACAGGTCAATCGTTCTGGAGAACTTGCCCTTGGTGACAGCTTTGCCGATCGGCGACCAACCGCCCACCGTCTTGTAATACAGCTGACCGCTGAGCACACCAATGTCATCCTTCATCCAACCGTTAACGTTCAACGTGGGCGCTTTTACCTTGTCGCCAACCTGAGGGCTGGTGATGCCGCCTGTGGGCGGCTCTGAATCGCCGTTATTCGAAACCAAACGGTTCCCCGGCATGCACTCGTCCCCGAGTTGCGGAAACGCCCCGGACTCTGAACAGGTGCGCGGGCGACCGCCATTGATGGAGACATCCTCGAACACGATATCCACTGACTTGCCCCAGTAATCTTCAGCATTGGTATGCACGTGGAAGTGCAGGTGGTGACCGGTGCTGTAGCCGGTGTCATCCGCCTTGCCAAGGAACTGCCCCTGCACTACCTTCGCGCCCACCTTGCGCAGCTCGGTGGGGATACTGTTCTGCGCCAGGTGCAGGTACACCTGGTAAGTGGTGGGGTTGGTGGAAGTATCTTCCAGCACAATGTAATTAGCATTCGTGGGATTGCCGTTCTCGTACTTCCACACCGCGTACTTCACCGTGCCCTGGCGGGCCGCCACCACATCGAACATGGTGCCGTTGGCGAAATCGAAGGCGTAGAGGCAAGAGGACGGGCAGGATTTGTAAGTATACACGTGTCCGATGCTTCCGGAGACGCGTACGGTTTGCCCCTTGGGCCAGGGCAGGCGGTAGCCGGTGTAGACCTTGCCGGCTTTTTCAACCTTCTGCACCCCGGGCAGATAGCGCTCCTTGTTTTCAGCGGAAAGCATCTCGTCAGGCAGTGCTCTCAGTTCATCGGTAAAACTCTTATCCGCCTGGAAGACCAGCCGCCAGGGTTTATCGGGGTCATCCGTACGGTGGGCGATCACCAATCCCGGTTCGCCCGGCTGGACATAACCGGTGTCTTTGTCCACCAGCGCCAGCCAGGCTAGCGCCAGGTCGCCATCCTGTGAGAAATCCACGTTATCGATGACAACGCGGTAAACGATGAATGCCATCACATCCTCGCGCGCTGCTGCCTCTGCCTGTATCTGGTTGGAGAGCTCGATCTCAGTTGAATCGGAGAGCGCTTTGGGCAGCGGTAGCTGCCCCTCCTCCACATTCTCTTCCTCGGGTAGCACTGCGCAACCGCCTATGAGCAGCGCCAGTGCAACCAGTAAAAGGGTTAGCAGGATGGTAAGTTTTAGGGTTGATTGTTTCATAATATACCTCGTCACGCACAGCGTTCAGAGGAAATAAGGTGCAAGTAACGTGCCGTACCGCGAGCCCTTTGGCGAGCGCCAACAACCTTCCTGATTTTGTATAAATATGATAATATTTATCTCATTAATATTCTCGGGCGGAGTGCGCCCTTGAGACCTGAAAGGAGAAAATCATGAACACCAAGATTTTCGTAAATTTACCGGTAAGTGATTTGAAAAAGACAATGGCTTTCTTCTCTGCGCTGGGATACACCTTCAACCCCCAGTTCACCGACAAGAACGCCGCCTGCATGGTCATCAGCGAGGATATTTACGCCATGCTGCTTGTGAAGGACTTCTTCAAGACCTTCGTCACCCGGGACATAGCCGATACTAGCAAAACAGTAGAGGTCATTCTCTCGCTGACCGCTGACAGCCGCGCCGAGGTGGACGCTTTGATGTTAAAGGCGGAGCGCGCGGGTGCAGTTCTCACCGAGACGCGCGACCACGGCTGGATGTACCAGCGCGGCTTCTCTGACCTCGACGGGCATTACTGGGAAGTCGGTTATATGGACATGAGCGCCATCCCAGCCGACCTGGGAAGCGCGACTTAAGCAACTCGCGCCTCGCTTTTCAGCAACTCCCCGAAACGAAAGCACGGGACCGATGGGTCCCGTGCTATTGTTTTTCCAATCATCAGCCTTCGATGACGAACTTGCCGTTCTCATAGAGCAGCTGGTCATCCACCCAGATCTGCCCGCCGTCGCGCAAGTCGCAGATCATGTCCCAGTGGATGGCAGACTGCGCCACACTGCCGGACTCGGGATAGCCCTTGCCCAGCGCCATGTGGAAGGAGCCGCCTATCTTCTCGTCAAAGAGGATCTGGCGGGTAAAGCGCTGGATGCCCTCGTTGGTACCGATGGCGAACTCGCCCACGCCGCGCGCGCCTTCATCCGTGTCGAGCGTCTCCAGCAGGAAGGCTTCGTTCTTCTCTGCTGAGGCTTTCACCACCCTGCCCTTCTCGAACTCAAGGTGCACACCGGTTACCTCGCGCCCGTGGTAGATGGTGGGATACGAGAAAGTGACGTGTCCTTCCATGCTGTCTTCCACCGGGCCGGTGAAGATCTCGCCGTCAGGGATGTTAAGGTGGCAGTCACAGTTTATGAAGCTGCGTCCCTCAATGCTGAGGCGCAGGTCAGTGCCCTTACCGAGCAGGTGTACCTTCTTTTTGCCCTTGAGCCATTTGATGACGCGTTCCTGGCGTTCCGAGACGCCGCGCCAGTAGCCCACCGGGTCTTTCGCGTCCAGCATGCACGCCTGGTAGACGAAATCGGCGTAATCCTCCAGCGACATGTCGGCGTCCTGGGCGTACGCGTTGGTCGGGTAAAGCGTCAGCGCCCAGCGCAGCTCGCCCTTCGCGGCGCGTTCCATGTACGTGTTCATGATGGGACCGCGCGCCTTGACGTAGCGGGTATATTTTTGCGGGTCGACCGCATTGAGGCCCTTGGTATTTTCTTCAGCAATGACGCGGATGAGACAGTCGTATTCCTCGTAGAACAGCGCCGTCGGCCTGGGGATGTATGTGATCTGCTCTTCATTGCCCAGGTTGAGCAGCACCTCTTCCATCCAGGAAAGCTCAGGCCAGAGTACCGGGTGACCGCCGGCTCCGATGACCTGCTTGTACAACTCCTTCAACAGCGGCTCCCCCGCCACACCGCCGCGAATCACAACCTTGTCACCGGGTTTGACGCCAATGGAGTATTGGGTGATGAGCTGTGCCAATTTCTGATCGCGAATATCCATGTTCTTCTGCTCCTCAGGTGGGTTACTTGCGGGATTATTATACGTCATAAGGTCAGCAAGCGCCTGTTACCCCACAAACAAAAGCCTCCCCCCTTCACTTGCAGGAGGGAAGCACATGTCTCAACAGGAAAAAATTTACTGCTTTGTGCCGCAGAAAGGACAGAACTCGCCTTCGCGGTGCAGCTCGTGCCCGCAGGCAGAGCATACTCGCGCTGCAACGGGTGTTTGGGTTGGCAGCACGGGTGGTTTTTGAACAGCACGGTTCCCGCGCAACAGCGCAACCACCCCGTACACCGCCAACCCCAGCACAGCCGCCGGCAGCAGCAGACGCAGCAAGCCGAAAATGCCCATCAACGGCATCATAAAGAACGGTGAATGGTGGTATGTAGTACTTAATCCGTCTCGCAGACCGTCACGCAGCCCCCAGCCGTCCATCATCGCCATACGCCCGCCGTTTTGCGCCAGCATTAAGATGGGTAGCGCGATGATGAACGTCCCCGCCGCGACCGCCAACCCGATCAAAATCCACTTGAGTGTCTTATTCATTCGTCAAACTCCTTTTCTATCATGCAAAGAATAGCGCAAAATTGTGAAGATTTGATGAATTTCCGGCTCAGGCAACCGGGTAATTATCTCTCTAGAATAAGCCACGCGCCTAATTACCCCATGCGGGCGGCAATCAGCTCTGCCAGTTCCTCGAGTGTGTCGAAGCGGTCGGCGTTGAGCTCCATGTCGTCCAGGTGCACGCCGAAGGTGTCCTCGGCGTACACTGCCAGGTCCACCAGGTTGAAAGAGTCGATAATGCCGCTCGAGATGAGTTTCTCGTCCGGCGCCAGTACACGCCCGGTGTCCCGCAGCACGTCTGCGGTAATATGCGCGGCAAGTTTTACAATGATGTCTTCTTTCATTCTTTCACTCCTTTTTTCGATGGCTTGTACGTACGACGGTCGACAGTATCCATATACCCGCACCGCCTACCCCAGCGCCACGTCCAAAAAGGTCATCACAGCGAAACCCACCATCGCGCCCATGGTGGCGATGTCGGTGCTCTCGCCGCGCTGGCTCTCGGGGATGAGTTCCTCGACCACCACGTAGATCATCGCACCGGCCGCGAAACTGAGCGCGTACGGCAGGATGCTCTGCATGCTGATAACCGCCAGCGCGCCCAGCACCCCGGCGATGGGCTCCACCAGCCCCGAAGCCTGCCCCAGCATGAACGCTTTCCACTGCGACATCCCCTCCCCACGCAGCGGCATAGCCACTGCCATACCCTCGGGGAAGTTTTGCAGCCCGATGCCGATGGCCAGCGCGATCGCCGATGCCAGGCTGGCCGAGGGGATCCCCGCTGCCACCGCCCCGAACGCCACGCCCACCGCCAGCCCTTCAGGGATATTATGCAGCGTGATTGCCAGCACCAGCAGCACCGAGCGCTGCCAGTGCGTCTTGATGCCCTCGGACTGGTCGGTCGAAAGCCCGGGGTGCAAGTGCGGCAGCAGCTTATCTACCAGATAGAGGAAAGCCCCACCAGCCAGGAATCCTGTCACCGCTGGCAGCCAGCCGGGAACCCCCGAAGCCTCGGCCATATCGATGGCCGGTAGCAGCAGCGAGAAGAAACTGGCGGCGATCATCACCCCGGCGGCAAAGCCCAGCATCAGTACCAGCACCTTGCGCGAGATGGTCTTGTTAAGGAAGACGAAAGCCGCGCCGAAAGCGGTGACCGCCCAGGTGAACGTCGTGGCGAAGAGTGCCTGCATCACCGGTGAAAAATTGGAAAGGAAGGTTACCATATCCGTACCTCTACGTCAGTTTGGATAATTATACACATTATGGAAAACCTGCTCACTCATTGCATGCCTTCGCGGCTCGCCCACAAACCGGGTGGGAAAACCTGCTCACTCATTGCATGCCTTCGCGGCTCGCCCACAAACCGGGTGGGAAAACCTGCTCACGCAGAAGAAAGTAGAATCCAGGTCAACACGAAGTGATTGACCTGGACACACACAATACGTGTGCACAGCTCACCCATAAACCGGGCGGCAGGGAGAACAGTAAAATAAGCGCTTGGTAAGCAGGCACATAGGGGATCGGTGTTAAGCTCAAGTTTACTTTCCAGTCAGTGTGAGCAATAATCCCGAGCCAATAAGATGAAAGTTTCCTTGTCTAAAATAGTAACTTCATCACTGTAGAATTTGATTTCGCCAATGTGGTTGCCCAACCTATCGCCCATGTTTCTGTATGCATCGCACCTTGCACATTTATTTTTCTAAAACCAACCGCATTGAATCCGGTATAATCACCCCATGCCCCAGCCATTCTGGAAAACCAAAACCTTGAGCGAGATGAACCGCGAGGAGTGGGAATCCCTCTGCGATGGCTGCGCGCGCTGCTGCCTCATCAAATTCCAGGATGAAGACAGCGGGCATGTTTACCACACCAACGTCGTCTGCGAATACCTCGAAATCTACCACTGCCGCTGCACCCGTTACGCCGAGCGCTCCGTGCTGGTGCCGACCTGTCTGACCCTCACTCCCGAATTGGCGGGGATGCTCTCGTGGATGCCCGAAACCTGCGCCTACCGGCTGCTGGCCGAAGGCGATCCCACTCTTAATAACAATTCGGGGACGCAAATTTCGCGAAACCTGCCCGCCTGGCATTATCTTGTCTGCGGTGACCGCGACGCGGTGCATAAGGCGGGTATTTCGGTGCGCGGCAAAGTGGTTTCGGCAAAAGACGTGGACGAGGAGGACCTCCCTGACTACGTGGTGGATGATGGGGTATAGGGGTGCAAGGTGACACGCCCGTAAGACGGTCAGTTCCAGTCCCATTGGGATTATAATAACCATCGCGAGAATCTCTCCCCGCGGGGAGTTAAAAAGGAGAATCACATGATCGTTACCACCCGGGATTTATTCAAAGCTGCTTACGGCAAATACGCCATCGGTGCCTACAACATCAACAACCTCGAGCAGACCATGGGCCTGTTCCAGGGTAACCTCGACAGCGAAGCCCCCTTCATCATCCAGATCAGCAAAGGCGCGCGCTCCTATTCAGATAAACTGATTCTCGAAGGCCTCATCCGTTCAGCTGACCTGGTCTTCCCGCAAGCCATCTTCGCCGTTCACCTTGACCACGGTGACGAGGAGACCTGCTATGACTGCATCAACAGCGGTTTTTATTCCTCGGTGATGATCGACGCATCCGCTGAACCCTTCGAGAAAAATATCGAGATCACCCGCCGCGTGGTCGAAGCCGCGCACGCCAGAGGTATTGTGGTTGAAGCCGAACTCGGCAAGTTGGGCGGCGTGGAGGAGCACGTCCAGGTGGACGAAGCCAACGCCATGCTCACCGACCCTGCCCAGGCGCGCGAGTTCGTTGAGCGCTCCGGCTGCGATTCTTTAGCCGTTGCCATTGGCACCAGCCACGGCGCTTTTAAATTCAGCGGCAACCAGAGCCTGCACTTCGATGTGCTCGAAGAGATCCAAATGCGGCTGCCGGGCTTCCCGCTGGTGATGCACGGCTCCAGCTCCGTTCCGCAGGACGAAGTGGAACGCATCAACAAGGCCGGCGGCAGCCTCAAGGGCGCCAGGGGTGTTGACGCTGACCAGTTCAGGCGCGCTGCTGAACTTGGCGTTACCAAGATCAACATCGACACCGATGGTCGCCTGGTGTGGACGCGCGTTCACCGCGAGTACTTCCTGGCCCATCCTGAGAACTTTGACCTCCGTCCGGTTGGCAAGGTATTCATGGCCGAGTACGCCAAATTCATCGCCCACAAGAACGGTAAGCTGGGCAGCGCCGGACAGCTCGAGACCGTGCGCGCGCTCGTCAGCCGGTAACAGAAAGTTACCCGTACCAAAGGGGTAGAAAATATCATAAGAAGTATATTCAGCGGGTGAGTCAATAATGAATTGATTTACCCGCTGATTTTTCCGGGGTATTAAGGGGAAAATGACGAGTTTAGAATCACTTTTCAGTTATTTCAGAAAACCTGTTCAACTCAGCCAGTCTTCATATAATGTTATCAAGAAGAACTAGGGAACATCCACGTGCAGAGTTCTTACATGGCAGGAAAGGTCAAGGCAGATACAAATGCCGGTATTTGATGGTCCCGCTTACACAAACCTCATCCTCACAGCCGCCTCGAGCATACTCGCGCTGGTAGTTGCGGTTTTTGCCTGGTATCACCGCCGTATCACTGGCGCGCTCCACCTGGCGGTGTTGTCTTCACTGGGATTCGTTTGGAGTCTCATTTACCTGCTTGAACTCCTGGCGCGGACCAGTGAATATAAACTGTATTTCGATGACCTGCAGTTCATCCCGGTAAGTTTTTTAGGGCCGGTATTTTTTGTTCTGGCTATGGTTTTCGCCGGCCACTCCGCCGTGGTGCGTCGGCCAGTCTGGGCCTTACTGTATGTGATCCCAACGCTTACCATAATCATCGTTGCCACCAATTATTTTCACCAACTCTTCCGTAGGGTCCCGGTATCCGGCAGCAACACTGAGGATTGGCTGCTGCCAGCCCAACCCATTCATGGTCCCTGGTTCTGGGTGATCGTTGCTTCCAGCGTCGCGTTGATCGTCGCAGCGGCAGCGATCCTGCTGTATACCTACCTACACTCACCACGCTGGTCGCGCGGCCGGGTAGGGATCCTGCTTATCAGCGCAATAGTTATGACCGGAGCGGTTGCCCTCTCGATTCCCGCGTGGCTCGTCAACTCCCCGGCCAATATCACCCTGATCTCGCTCCTAATCGCGATTATCGTGCTCGCCTACGGATTGCTGGGGGATCGCATGCTGGACACCATCCCGCTGGCAGGCAGCACCCTGCTGAATCAGTTGAGTGACGCCGTCATCACGCTCAACGCCCATGGCGAAATACTCGATTGCAACCCGAGCGCTGCCAGCTTTCCACAGCTTAACATCACGGCACATGTCGGTGAATCCTTCCCTGAAGTTCTTCGTCATAATGCTGGTCATGAACTCATGACTGAATGGGCAATTGATCATTCGGAGGAAATTACGCTTGGTAAACGCACTTACGATATGCGTATCTCCCCGTTGACGGGGACGGCCAAGAAGACCGCAGGGTTGATGGTCGTGTTGCGTGACATCACCCGACGTAAAATTGATGAAACGGAAAGAATAGACATCCAGGAACGCTACCGCGCCATATTTGAAAACACCAGCTATGGTATCCTGCTGCTCGGCCAGGAAGGCAATATCCTGGAAAGCAACGACCAGTTCATCATGCTGTCAGGATACACACCTGACCAGCTGCGCACCTACTCACTGCAGGAGTTGATACCCCTCGCGCCTGACCTTACCATCAGACCGTTCATCGAACCCGTCCCCACCGAGGAAGTGGCACTCCTCCAGGCAAACGGAGATTACCTCCCGGTGGAGTTGAATATCACGCCCATCAGCGGTAGCACCGATACAGCTTTCTTCATCACACTTCAGGATATCCGCGAGCGAAAGCTGGAGGAGAACACAACCCGGGCAGCGCTTGAAAATGCTCAACTGCGCGCCGAGGAACTGGCGACATTGCGTACCGTAACCGAAGCCCTGAACCAGGCAACCTCGCTGCGCCATGCCCTGCTGCCTGTGCTGGAGACAGTAAACACCATTACCCAGTCCTCCAGTGTATGGCTCTACCTGCTTAACTCTGGTCCATCGGGTCACCAGCGTATTGAATATCACCCGCTGGACGATAACAACCTGATAATGACTGAGAATCTGCACGGCAGGGAACCAAAATGCCTGGCAAAACTACTTGAGGGCAGCCTTTCCAATCCCAGGGTAATAAAGGACTGTCGCTGCAGCACGTTGACCAGCGAAGCCAGTCATTACGTCCTCCCACTGTACATTGGTAAGCAGCCGCTGGGGATGCTGAACTTCACCGAAGTTAAAGAAATGCCCGTGAGTGACAACAAAATCAGGCTGCTGCAGACCATTTGTGATTCGTTGTCTGTCGTGATCGAGCGTGTCAGGCTCTTCAAGAGTGAACACGATCAGCGCCGGCTTGCCGAAACGATGCGCGATATCGGAACTGCCCTCACCACCTCGCTCGACCTAAATGAGATACTCGACCTGTTACTCGACCAGCTCTCGCGCCTGATCCCTTACGACGGAGGAAGCGTGATGCTGGTAGAGGATGGCCACGCGGTGATCACCCGCACCCGCGGCTACGAATTATCAACCAAAAAGAACCTGGCCTTGCTGCAGGGACAACGATTCAAGGTCGAAGCCACCGCCAACCTAGCAAGCATGTTCGCGACAAAGAGACCAGTTATAATCCCGGATACCGCGCTGGAAAAGACATTTTTACCTACACCGGTCTCGACGGACTACCATGGATGGTTAGGAGTGCCAATCATTAATGATGGCAAGGTGGAGGCGATTTTTAGCCTGGATAAGGTCGAACCTGGATTTTACACCGATGAACACGCCAAGCTACTCTCTGTATTCTCCACCCAGGCTTCGCTGGCGATTAAGAACGCGCGTCTCTTTAGCGCTGAAAAAAGACGGATCAAGGAACTGGATGGATTACGCGCAACCCTTACGGATATCAGCTCACAACTCGATGCCAACGTACTCCTGAAAGAGATCGTTAAACGTGCCATGGTTTTACTGAACGCCGAGGTTGGCGAACTTGGGATTTACGAACCCGAGGAACAGTTGGTGCGCATCCTGGTGTCGGAGAATTTCAACCCTGACACGGTTGGGATGACCATTGGTAAAGGCGAAGGTCTAATGGGCCGGGTGGCACAAACCAAGAAACCACTCACCGTCATGGATTATTCCCACTGGAGCGGCAGGATGAGCAGTTACGAAAACCAGCAGCTTTACAGCGGCCTGGCAGTGCCCATGCTGGCGGGAAGTGGTGAAATGTTGGGTGTGCTGACCGTTGGATACATCCGCCGTGAGCACAAGTTCAACGAAAACGATATCCGCCTGTTGAACCTTTTCGCTCAACAGGCAACCGTAGCACTGCGAAATGCCAGGCTTTTCGAAGAAGCCAAGCGCCGCGCCGAAGAGGCCGAGACCATCCGTAAAGCCGGCGCGGTGGTCGTATCCACACTGAACCAGGAAAAAGCCATTGACCTCATCCTTGAGCAGTTGGCGCAGGTGGTGCCTTACGATAGCGCTTCAGTGCTGCTGTACAAGAAAGGCGCGTTGCAGATTGTCGGCGGGCATGGATTCAGTGATATCCAACCCATCCTGGGTCTGGAGATAGCCCTTGACCGCGGCAATCCCGGTGCGGTTGTGTTCCTTGATAACCAACCGGGGATTCTGATGAATATCCCGGAGGAAGCACCACAATTTAACCAGGTCTCACACCACAATAATCACATCATTCACTCCTGGCTCGGTGTGCCCTTAAAGATCCAGAACCAGCCCATTGGCATCCTGTCGCTGGATGGTCATAAAGCGGGACAGTTCAACAAGGAGCATGAGCGCCTGGTGATCGCCTTCGCCGACCAGGTGGCGATAGCGCTTGAGAACGCCCGCTTGTATGAAAGCGCGCTGCAATCCGCCAGCCGCTTCGAGACGCTTTACAAGTTGAGCCAGGTGATCAGCGCCAATATCCGTTCAGAGGAAATCTACCCGGCCATCCATGAAGCTACATCTGAATTGATGGAAACCGAGTTCTTCAGCATTTCCCTGGTCAACGAAAGCGAAGGGCTGGTCGAGGATGTCTATATGGTTGACCACGGTGAACCCGTGCAGCTCTCCAGCCGCCCGCTCGGTCAGGGTCTTTTCAGCCGCGTGCTGGAAAACGGCAAATCCTTACTCTTCAACTCTTTCGAAGAAGGCATGGTCGAGGAGACCGGGGCCGTCATCATCGGCGATCCGGAGGAAGACGTGATCTCCCAATCCATACTGGTGGTACCGCTCAAGATTGGTACAAGCATGGTTGGAGTGCTCTCCGCGCAGAGCTACCAACCCCATGTCTACACTGACACCGACCTGGAACTGCTGGAACTACTGGGTGCCAATGTCGCTATCGCCATCGAGAACGCGCGCCTGTTCAGCGAAGTGCAGGAACTGGCCGTCACTGATCCCTTGACCGGCCTGTATAACCGGCGAAAGTTAATCGAACTTGGTGAACCCGAGTTCAACCGCTCCCTGCGCTACGAACGTGAACTTTCCGCCATCATGGTGGACTGCGACCATTTCAAGAGTGTCAATGATACCTACGGACACGCGGTTGGAGACCAGGTGTTGCAGCGCCTGGCAGAGATCTGCACCATCACCCTGCGGCGTTCCGATATCCTCTCTCGTTATGGCGGTGACGAATTCATGGTTATTATGCCCGAGACTAACCCCAGAGCTGCCTTAAAGGCAGCCGAAAGGCTGCGCCAGAACGTGAGCAGCGCACCCTTTGAGACCAACGCGGGGCAGCTATCATTTTCCATCAGTGTCGGTGTAGCCAGCCTGAATAAGAGCTGTAAAAGCCTCGAGCAGTTGCTCGAACGTGCAGATTTTGCCAGTTATGTATCCAAGGATACCGGCGGCAACCGGGTAACGCGCTGGACGCCTTCAATTACCAGGACCCGTGGTGACCTGAAGGCAAATTTCAGGTAATAGTTTACCGCTGGAAAACCCAACCTTAAAATTTTGTAAGGGCTATTGACTTTTGTTCTCCAAAGCCGTATCATACTTACTTAATACGGTTCATTCATGATATCTCAATTGGCCATCTCCATTTACATTTATTTTATGATGCTTGCCGTCATGCTTTTCTACGCAAGCATTTTTCCGGTTGGGATGGCTGAAGTCAGAAACAAATAGAGATAGAACAAAAGAAATACCAAAAGCCACCTGACCAAAATCAGGTGGTTTTTTTCTTTCATCGAAGCGGGCCGCACACAGGAGGTGCAATAAAAGCAGATTGAATTCATCAACGCACTTTTCCATCAACGCGCAAGATCAAATTTAACAAGGAGAAGAAATCATGAAAGCCCTGAAATTCGTTGTCCTGATTATTGTTTTTTCCCTCATGGTCACCGCCTGCAAGCCAGCTGATACGGCGACTGAAGCACCTGCTGCTGCCGGTGCTCCTGAGGAATGCGCCACTGATCCCTTCGGTTGCGCCGTGTTCAAGCCGGGCGATGTCATCAAGATCGGCATGGGTGCTCCCATGACCGGTGGTGATGCCTCCTACGGTATCGACATCTCGCAGGGTGCCATTATCGCCGTCCAGGATGCTGGCGAGCTCCACGGGTTCAAATTTGCACTCGTCGCAGAAGATGACGGCGGCACGGCGGAAGGCGGGGCTGCTGTGGCCAATAAGTTCGCATCTGACCCGGCTGTTGTCGCTGTCGCGGGGCACATCTACTCCGGCGCCACCTCGGCCGCGATCCCCATCTACGAGAAGGTGGGCATTCCCATGCTCTCTCCGTCAGCCAGCCTGCCCGAGTTAACCACGCTCGGCTCCGCCGTGTTCAACCGTATCGTTTTCACCGATGCGCGCCAGGGACCACCGGCTGCGGAGTACCTGTTCAACAAGCTGAACGTCAAGAAGCTCGCCGTCCTCCACGATGGTAGTGATTACGGCAAAGGCCTGGCAGAAGCTGTAGCTGCCAAGTTCACCGAACTCGGCGGCGAAGTTGTCGTGACCGAAGCCATCACCAAGGGCGAAACCGACTACACCGCTGTGTTGTCTGCAGTCGCAGCCAAAAGCCCTGATGGTCTCTATTTTGGCGGTTATACTGCTGAAGGCGCGATCATTCTGAACCAGATGAAACAAACCGGCATGGCGGAGGTCGTTTTCTTCGGTGACGACGGCACTTACGGTGCTGATTTTCTAACCCGCACCGGTGCGAACGGTGAAGGCGCTATCGCCACCATCGCCCCAATCCCGCCCGATTCACCTGAGAAAGCCGCCTTCGACGCCGCGTACCTGGAGCAATTCGGCAAGGAAGCCGGTTCGCTTTCACCTTACACCTGGAATGGCTACGATGCCACTGCTGCCCTGATCGGCGCGGTAAAATCTGTGGCAATCCTGGGCGATAGCGGCAACCTGTATGTACCGCGTAGCGCCCTCATGACCGCGGTGCGCACCCTCACCGATTACAAGGGCATCGGTGGTACTTACTCTTGCGATGCCACCGGTGAATGCAACACACTGCCGCCAATGTTCGTCGTTGTCACAAATGGTGCCTGGGTACCTGCCCCCTAGTCATCTTTCTCTCCTCGGTCGGGGAGGAAAACCTCCCCGACCAAACTTATTCCTAAATGAAAGCGTCACGGGTCCATGAATGTTCCGTCGATAAAAATCGAAGACACCCGCAAGTTATCGAAATATCTCAAGGTGCTGCGCCCGCTTCTTGGTGCGGCAATCGTGCTTTTCATACTCTACCGCCTGTACCAGGTGCTTTTCATTCAACAGGAATATGGACCTGAAACCTGGACCCGCCTGCTGATCACCGGTTTGATCATCGGCGGTGTATACGCACTTATCGCCATCGGTTATACCCTCGTTTATGGCATCCTTTTTATGATCAACTTCGCCCACGGCGAAGTTATGATGTTGGGGGCTTACGCCTGCTTTTTTGTTTTCGAAGCCCTGAAATCCATCAAAGTAACACCAGATATGAATTTTTCGAACGCTTACCCGGTGCTTGCTATCTTCATCGCCTTTGTCGTCGGTATGACCGTGTCAGCGTCAACAGGCTACTTCCTGGAGAAGATCGCCTACAGGCCGCTGCGTAAAGCGCCCCGCCTTGTGCCCCTCATTAGCGCTATCGGCGCGTCGATCTTTCTACAAAACGCCGCCCAGCTTCTCTTCAGCCCGCAACTTCGCGACGTCACCAATCCTGAGATACTGCAACGCGGTGCTGGATGGGAGATCCTTATCAACGGCAGCAACGTCATCATCCCCTACACCGGGGTGTTCACCTTCGTCCTTTCCTTCCTGCTGCTTGCCGGCCTTTACATCATGGTTCAAAAGACCAGCCTCGGTCGCGCCATGCGCGCGGTGGCGCTGGATAAGAAAACCGCCGCCCTGATGGGGATCGACGTCGATAAGACCATCAGCCGCACATTCCTGATCAGCGGCGCGCTGGCGGGTGCCGCTGGGGTGATGTGGGGCATCCATAACGGGCTGGTATATTACTTTGTCGGTTTCATCCCCGGCATCAAGGCTTTCACCGCGGCCGTTCTGGGAGGTATCGGTAACCTGCCCGGTGCAATGCTCGGTGGTCTCTTCCTTGGCGTGATCGAATCCATGGGTCCCGCCGCGTTGGGTATTGATTTCCAGTTGAAGGACGTGATCGCGTTCGTCCTGCTGATCATCGTCCTCATCTTCCGCCCATCCGGGCTGCTGGGTGAAAAACTCGCGGAGGAAAAGGTATGAAAACACCCCTCCTGCAAAGTTTCAGCACCGGCCTCGTCTTCGCTATCGTTCACATCTTCCTGGTTTTGATCGGGTTCAATACGCTTATCGGCACCCTGCTGGCCAAGGTCAGCGGCGCGCAACTCATCGGTTCGCTCCCCCCGGCACGTTTCATGGTACTGTATACCATTCTTCTGGCCTTGTGGGCCGGGCTTTCCGCGACACGAAAATCGAAAGCCAAGACCCTGACCGGAGCGGTGTCCCTGGGGACGGCCGCCGGATTCGTCGCCGGCGTAATCGCCTTCCTCTTCAGCCTGGGTATCGCCTGGTTTCTGGTCAACAAGGTCGATTTCCGCCAGTACCTTGCGGTGTTATCTTTCGACTTCATCCGCGTAACGCTTTTCAACCTGCCTCCCCTGACCGGTGCGCTCGCCACTGCCGGGATCTTTACGGCCGGTGGTGCGCTTGGCGGTCTGTTCAACGGTTTTCTCGGTCTCGCCTGGACAAGGAAGTTATTGAGCAGTATTGGTGGATACTTTAGCGCGCTCATTATTAAATTAAGAACGATACTGCACGGAAAATACCGGCTGGTATTCACCATCGCCGGCATCGCGCTGCTCGCCGCTGCTGTCATCCTGCTGCCGCTCAAGTGGGGCTCTTACTGGAATTACGTGACCGGGACGGTGGGAATTTACGTCATCCTTGGGCTGGGGCTGAACATCATTGTCGGTCTCTCGGGGCAGCTGGTGTTGGGCTACATCGCCTTTTTCGCCATCGGCGCCTACACCATGGCTCTTTTAAATTCCCCCTTTCCGCACAACCTGATGTGGGGCTTCTGGCCGGCTGTCGTGCTCGGCGTCGTACTGGCCGCGCTGGCGGGTGTGCTGCTGGGGCTGCCTCTCATGCGTCTTGCGCGGTGACTACCTGGCCATCGTCACGCTGGGGTTCGGCGAGATCATCCGTATCTTATTGAAAAGTGACATGCTCACGGACTTCACCGGGGGGCCGCGCGGCATTCAGAACATCAGCGGTCCCACGCTGTTCGGTAGACCATTCAACTCGGATGTCCAGTTCATGTACCTAATCGCAGCGGCGGTGCTTCTGGCCGCCTTCGTCTATAACCGGCTGCAGTATTCGCGCGCTGGTCGTGCCTGGCTTTCCATCCGCGAAGATCAGACGGTCGCCCGGGCTACCGGTGTGAACACCACCCGTTACAAGCTGCTCGCGCTGGCGCTGGGAGCGGCTTTCGCCGGGCTGGCTGGTGCCATCTTCGCCAGCCGTAACCAGTTCACCGGACCTGAGGAACATTCGCTCATGGCATCGATCAACGTCCTCAGCCTGATCATCGTAGGCGGTATGGGCAACATCCCCGGCACCATCCTGGGTGCTTTCGCCTTGAAAGGTCTGCCCGAGATCCTGCGGGAGTTCGCCAATTACCGCCTGCTCACCTTTGGCGCACTGCTGGTGGTGATGATGCTCTCGCGGCCCGAAGGCATGATCCCTTCTAAAAGACCTAAATATAAGATACCAAGGGAACAGGCGGATGACACCACTCAGGGGGAGGTGCCTCATGAGTAACACTGTCATCGTTGCCCGGGAAGTGACCAAGATCTTCGGTGGTCTGACGGCGGTCAACCGCGTATGCCTGGAGGTGGCCGAGGGCTCGATTTTTTCGATCATCGGCCCCAATGGCGCTGGCAAGACCACCCTGTTCAACTGCATCTCGGGGTTTTACACCCCCGAACACGGGGATGTGCTCTTCCTTGGCGATTCGATCTGCGGCAGGGGAACGGACGCCATCGCCTCAATTGGTATCGCACGCACCTATCAGAACATCAGGCTTTTTTCTAATCTCACCGCGTTAGAGAACGTGATGGTTGGTTTTCACCCGCGCCTGAAGGAAACCTGGCTGGATGCCGTGCTGCACACACCGCGCTTTAAGCGCGAAGAGGTATCCTCGATACGCGAAGGACTGAAATGGCTGGATTTCGTTGGTCTGCGCGAGTTCGCCAACACGATCGCGGGCAGCCTGCCCTACGGCGCTCAGCGTAAGCTGGAGATTGCCCGCGCTCTCGCTGGCCAGCCGCGGTTGCTGCTGCTGGATGAACCTACCGCCGGCATGAACCCGCACGAAACGCAGGAAATGATCGCCCTCATCCGCCGCATGCGCGCGGATTTTGCCGTCACCATCATCCTCATCGAACATGACATGCGCGTGGTGATGGACATCTCCGACAGGATTGCGGTGCTGGATTTCGGCGAGAAGATCGCGGAAGGCGAACCAGCTGAGATTCAAAAGAATGAGCGCGTCATTGAGGCCTACCTCGGACCCGGCGGCGCAGCGCTGGCGAAAAAGTTCCGGGAGAGAAAGTCCTCATGATCCTCAACATCGATAACATCAATGTGCATTACGGCGCCATCCACGCCCTCAAGGAGGTGAGTTTCAACCTGGACGAGGGTGAGATTGTGGCCTTGATCGGTGCCAACGGCGCTGGCAAGTCCACCAGCCTCAACACCATCTCCGGCATCCTGCATCCCACCAGCGGCAGCATCCGCTACCGCGGGGAAGACATCACTTCCACTACCCCGCAGGAGATCGTTCGTAAAGGCATCATTCATGTGCCTGAGGGGCGGCGCATATTCGCCTCGATGAGCGTGTGGGAGAACCTCGAGATGGGCGCCTACTCCCTGAGCGACCGCACGGAGGTGAAAGAACGCATGGAAGCCATGTTCGCGCGCTTCCCGCGGCTGAAGGAAAGGCAGAGGCAGGCAGGCGGCACGCTTTCGGGCGGCGAGCAGCAGATGCTGGCCATCGCCCGCGGTCTGATGGCCAACCCCAAGGTGTTGCTGCTGGACGAACCATCGATGGGTCTGTCACCCATCCTGGTGGAGCAGATCTTTGACATCGTTCGTGAGATCAATGAAAGCGGCACCAGCATCATCCTGGTGGAGCAGAACGCGCTGATGGCACTCTCCATCGCCGACCGCGGTTACGTGCTCGAAACTGGCCGCGTGGTGCTGGAGGGTAAGGCCGATGACCTGCTGCACGACCCCCTGGTCATCCACGCTTACCTGGGCGGTGACGCAGACGCGTGAAGTTGGGGAGGGGTTGTATCCTGTACGAACAAATGGCTGTAGTCTAGAACCCAGATCCGTAGGGGCGAATGGCATTCGCCCCAAAGTTAAGCCCTTACGAGACCTGTCAGGTGTACAGGTCGACACTTGCACCGCACTGCGTTTGGTGCAGTGCAGGTGAGCAATCCCGTTTTATGCGCCTATTACAACCCCCTCTCCTTCTAACTCCCATACCCAAAAACAGGTGTGTTTATACGGGCGAGTGGCTTTCGTCTAGAATTGAGATTCGTAGGTGCGAATGGCATTCGCCCGCCTTGGTATGTCATTGCGAGACCTGTCGGGTGTACAGGTAGACACTTGCACCGCACTGCGTTTGGTGCAGTGCAGGTGAGCAATCTCATTTTATATCTAGTTGAGGAGGGTTCCTCGACTTTTGCGTCCGCGAACGGTTTTAGAGAGAGGGAGAACCCCCCCTACTTTTTTGGCGGTGCACAATTCAAAGACCCCTCCTTTTTTTTCATCTGTGAAATCTGTGATATCCGTGGTATATGATTTACATACTCTCTCCGTTTTTATTGTCACATCCCCAATTTCATTTGACAATCACGCCGCTATCCACTATCATTACCCCGTTCCAGGAGGAAAGCACATGCACCGCCTGACCGCCAGAACCAGGGGAAACACTTCACCGGGGTTCCTCTTACCGCGCGCCACGCTGGAGGGTGACAAATGTTCTTCCTGATTGGCATTGACGATACGAATACCATCGGCGGTGAAGATACCGGCGCACTCGCAATCCGCCTGGGTCACCTCATACAGGAGCGCCGCTTCGGGCGCCTCCTTGCGGTCACCAGCCACCAGTTGCTGCGCCACACTGACATCCCCCTCACCAATGATAACAACGCCGCCTGCCTGCTCATCGACGCGGACGCTGTAGCCCGCCGCGATCTCGAGCTCACCTGCCGCGAATTCCTGATGCGTAACAGCGCCCCTTCCTCCGACCCCGGTTTCGCTCTTGCCTCGTGGAGCAATCTTTCATCTACCGTAGAGGTATGGGGGCAGCAGGCCAGGCGCGTGCGCCTGCAGCGCAGGTTAGCCGTGGAACTGGCCCGCTCCCTGGACATCGCCGTCGCCGGCTTTCAAGGTAACGGTGATGGCGTCATTGGCGCGCTGGCCGCTGTGGGGTTGCGCTCTTCGGGTAACGACGGGCGTTTCATCTGGCTGCCGGGACTGGATGGCGTGAAGGGTGTGCTCACCCTGCCGGCGCTGCTCAACCTTTGCCCCATTGACCGCGTGGAGAACTTCCGCAGCCGCACCCCGCTGGAACGCGACCTCATCGACCTGGGTGAAGCACCCACCGTGCTGCTTCGCGGTGGTCAATCCCTGCTGTTGTTGGATGCCTGCGGCCGCGATGACGCCTGCCAGTGGCGTGTCTACACCTCCGAAGAACTCGAGCACGTTTCCCCCTGAATCAGAACATTTCTATTTTTCCGGTTTGGCTGCCCGAAGCGAGAACATCAATGGGATCGGCTCTTCACCATCCGGAACGCGCCAGCGCGCCCTGCCAACCTTCTCAAGGAACGGCAGCTGCTTATACACGGTAAACGCGTGTTCATGCAGGAACTCAAGTTGCAGGCCAGCGTCTATGAGCGCACTCACCACCTCGCCCAGCGGGTAATTCCACTCGTAATCCTCGCGGTTCTCCAGCCTGGCCCCCTTATCGGCGTATGTACCATCGAATTCGAAGTGTGTCGCGTCCTGCGTGAAATACGGGTAGCGGTAGCGCAGCTGCTTCACCTCATCATCGAACACGTTAGCGAATGGATGGAACTCGGCGATGTAGAAGAACCCGCCGGGTTTGACGTAAGAAGCGGCGATGCGCGCCCACTCGCGCAGGTCGGGCAACCAGCATAACACGCCGTACGAGGTGAAGACGATGTCGAACTGCTCTTCAAGTTGCTGCGGCAGTTCGTAGAGGTTGCAACAGATAAAGCGCGCTTCCAGCCCGCAGTCCACCGCCAGCTGCCGCGCTTTGCTGATGGCTTCAGGGGAATAATCCATACCGGTCACTTGCGCGCCCAGCCGCGCCCACGAGAGCGTATCCATGCCGAAGTGGCACTGCAGGTGGAGCAACCGCTTCCCCGTCACCTCACCCACCTCGCCGCGCTCCAAATCATCCAGCGAGATTTCACCAGCTTTGAACCCCACCAAGTTGTACAGCTCCGACCCGGCGTGCACCGGTACTACTTCGTCCCAGTAACGCCGGTTGACCTCCATCCGCTCACGGTCCAGTTTCTTCACCATAAACAAATCCTCCCAGGATAATCTCCGGGAGGATTGTACCATTGACGCTGATTTGTCAGCCTTTTTTAATCTCAATATTGCGGGACGTCCTGATGGCTTCCTTTGCCTTGGGCAGCGTCACCGTCAGCACACCGTTCTTGAAGACCGCGCTTACATTTTGCTCGTCCAGCTGGGTGTTGAAGGGGATGACGCGCTCGAAAGAGCCGTAGCTGCGTTCCACGCGGTGATAGGTCTTTTCCTTCTCTTCAACCTCACTCTTCTTTTCACCGCTCAGCAGCAGCACGTCCTTCTCGAGCCTGATCTGGATGTCCTTCTCGTCCATCCCCGGCAGCTCAGCGCTTACCTTAAAGTCGGTCTCAGTCTCGCTGATATCAATGCGCGGCAGGAAATCCGCTGTCTGGCGTGCCACCATCTGAGCCGGGAACGGAATCGCGTCCGAGAAAAACTGGTCGAACATCCGGTTCATCTCGTTCTGGATGGCCAGCACGGGGGTCTCACCCTCACGACTTAACAGAGGCCTAAGGGAGAGCCGGTTACCCCTGATGGGTCGCCTGGTGGGAAAATCTGAATTGCTCATGTTTGCCTCCTTAATTAGGTAGAGATTTTTTCACCCATATTTTTACGGCCGGAAAGTTAAAAATATTTTAGAGAAATATAAGAAAATGATAAGAATCCCCCTTAAAAAAGTGACCTTCAACTGGTTGAGGGGGGCAACCAGCTGAAGATCAATTAATAGTATAGCAGATTTTTTTATGAATTAAATTAACAATATTCGGGAAATCTGTGCGATTTGCTGAGTATCACCCGCCCGTCCAGCGCCAGCGCGCCCTGACCCGCGGGAAACACCAGCAAGGGGTTGACCTCAGCTTCCTCCACTTCGGGGTGGTCGAGCGCCAGCTGGCTGAGGCGCAACAGCACATCCACCACGGCGTCCAGGTCAGCGTGTGGCTGGCCCCTGAAGCCGGTGAGCAGCCTGCCGGCGCGCGTCTCGGTGATCATCTGCAGCGCGTCCCCGGCGGTGAGTGGCGCCACGCGGAAAGCCACGTCCTTGAACAGCTCCACGTAAATACCGCCCAGCCCGAACATCATCAGCGGTCCGAAGCCCGGGTCGCGGCGCATGCCAATGATGACCTCCTGCCCCTTCGGTGCCATGAGCTCAATCATCACACCTTCAAGCTGCGCTTCGGGTCGCGCCGCGCCAATCTCCGCCATCATCGTGCCGTACGCCTGCCGCAACTCAATGCTATCGGTTAAATTGAGTTTAATCCCGCCCACATCGGATTTGTGCAGCAGCTGCGGCGAGACGACCTTCATCACCACCGGGTAGCCGATGCGCTCCGCCAGGTCAGTAGCTTCGCTGGCGCTGGCGGCGAAACCGCCTTCCACCAGCGGGATGCCGTAAGCCGCGAGCAGCGGTCGCGTTTCAGCCTCTCCCAGGCTCGCTTTGCCCCGGGCTGCCATCAATACCGCATCCGCCGCGGGGTGGTCAATGCCCTTGAGTACAGGCAGCTCCGCGGATGGTCGCGATAGCCAGTCCTTGTAATCCAGCATGGCTTTCAACACAGTGCCCATCGACTCCGGCTGGGTGTACATCGGGATGCGGTTCTCATGCAGCACCAGCCGCGCCTCGCCGACGGAAATGTCGCCCATGATGCACGCCAGCACCGTCTTCTCCCTGCCCGCCGAGGCATCCACGATGGCCTGCGCCACCCCGGCAGGGTTCACCAACGCCTGCGGTACCAGCAGCGGCAGGACGATATCCACCATGTCATCCTTCATTAAAGTCCTTGTGCAAAGGGTGTAGTCGGGCGGTTCTGCCCCGCCCAGGATGTCCACCGGGTTACCCACCTGCGCCGCCGGGTTGAGCGCTGCGCGTAGCGTGTCGCGGGTATCCTGCTCCAGGTCATCCAGCACCAGCCCGTTGGCCGAGAGCGCGTCTGATGCCAGCGCGGCAGGGCCGCCGGCGTTGGTAATGATCACCGCGCGGTTGCCCGCCGGCAGCGGCTGGAAATCGAACGCCAGCGCCGCCTCGAACAGGGCGTTGATGCTCTCCACCTCGATCACGCCCGCCTGTTTGAACGCCGCCTGGTAGGCGGCATAGGAACCCGCCAGCGAGCCGGTGTGCGAGCTGACCGCCCGCGCCCCGGCGCTTGACCTGCCGCCTTTGAGCAGCACGATCGGTTTGATACGCGAAACGCACCGCGCCACTTCCAGAAAGCGCCGCCCGTCCTTGATCTGTTCCACGTAGGTGGCGATGACCCGTGTGCCGGGGTCCTCCGCCAGGTATTCAATGAGGTCGGTTTCGGTCACATCGGCCTCGTTGCCCATGCTGATGAAATGCGAGAAGCCGATCTTCTTGCCCAGCACCTGGTCGACCACCCCGCCCATCACCGCGCCGGATTGCGCCATGAAGCCAATGCCGCCCACGTCCGGCACGCCGTGGATGAAGGTGACGTTGAGCCCGGTGTGCAGGTTGACCAGCCCCACGCAGTTGGGTCCGATCATGCGCATACCGTAATGGTGGATAATTTCCAGGCAGCGTGTTTCCAGTTCCTCGCCGCCCTCGCCCACTTCCTTGAAGCCGCCCGAAATGACGATCACCGCCTTCACCCCGCGCCTGCCGCAGGCTTCCAGCGTATCGGCGATGACCGGCGCCGGCAGCGCGATTACCGCCAGGTCAACCGGGTCGGGCACAGCGGAAATATCAGCGTAGCTGGGCTTTGCCCAGGATATCGCTCGCACCGGGGTTCACCGGGTAGATGCCGCCAGGGTAGGCAGAATTGACCAGGTTGCGCAGAATGCCGAAACTGAGCTTGCGCGGGTTGGACGACGCACCGATCAGCGCCACGCCGGCGGGTTCGAAAAAGGGTGTCAGGGAGGAGGTCATGGGTTGTCCTTGAGTGAAAGCCGTGATTAGTGATTAGTGATTGGTGATTGGTGATTGGTGATTGGTGATTGGTGATTCGTAACTGACTACTGGACTATTATATCAATGGGAGACTATATCAGGCTGTAAATGACGACTCTCGACTCTCGTTTCTCTACTCTCGATCTTCCGCTCTTGACGACTCTCGTTTCTCTACTCTCGATCTTCCCACCCTTCCGCGTACCATTCCAAATACTCGGCCACGTGCGCCTGCCAGTAGGCTTTGTCGTGCTGCCCGGGGTTGATATGGAACTCGTGGGGAATGTCGTTATCCACCAGCACCCCAACAAAGTAATCAATGCCCTCGTAGAGGAAATCATCCTCGCCGCGGTCAATGTAGATGCGCGGGTACTCCTCGCGCGTGCGCGTCTCGAGGTGCTTCTGGATTTGCCAGGCATCCCCCTGCAGCAGCCCCATGGAATGCGCCCCCACCGCGCCGAAGGTATCGAAATTGCGCGCCGCCAGGCGCATCGCCCAGCCGCCCCCGCGGCTGACGCCCCCGATGGCGCGGCACTCCCGATCTGTACACACCGCGTAATTGTCCTCCACCCACGGAATGAGCTCGCTGAGAACGGCCTCTGCGAACTTTGACTCCGATGGCGGGTCGAAGTTATCCACCTCGTACGGCATCACCATCAGGAAAGGCGGCCCGCCCTGCGCGATCATGCCGTCCACCAGGTCTGCCGCGCCCAGGCTCAACCAGAAGGTATCGTCCATGTTCTGACCGTGCAGCAGGTACAGCACCGGGTAGGTCACGCCATCTTCTTCACCATAACACGGCGGGGTGTACACACTCACCGTGTAAGGTGCAGGCAGCAGCTCGGAATTGAGTTCTATCCGCGTCACCTCCCCTCCGCTGGCGCGGTCGCATGGGACAGGTGTGGCTGATCGGCATGAGCGTGGGAACGGGCGTGGTGTGTTGGTGCGGAAGGAGTAATATTCGTCTCGCTCGGCAGCGGCGTACTCACCTCCCCTGCCGGTTGAGTGCTCGCGCACGCGCTTGTTAAGAGCAGGGTGACTGCAACGGCCAGCAATATACCTATGCGCAGTGCATTGCCTTTACTCACCCGCCTGAAACCCCAAGTCATACCCGTCGCGCCTTTGTCCGCATTACTACCAGATTTCATCCATTGCTTCGACTCCGTCCCTGTATTGTATCGAACTGCGCGTCTTTATGGAATACCCGGGTATAATTGCAGCGTTCCGCAACCAAACACACCCGCGAGGGTTAAGCAAAGTGTTGCATGCCGTTCTATATATGAATTATCTTAATGTATCTCTTCAATGTGGGAGTGAACAATGACAGAAGCAATTATCGACCCTAGAACTGACAAGATAGCCCGCCGCGCCTGGTATTATTACGACTTCGGTAACTCCGCTTACGCCGCGGTGGTACTGCTGGCGGTCTACTCGGTGTACTTTTCCAGCGTGGTGGCTGACCACGTCAGGGGTCCCTCCCTGTGGAACCTGGCCGTGGGCATCGCCGCTGTCGTCGTGGCGGTGATCTCGCCGGTTCTCGGTACTATCGCGGATTTCTCAAGAAGCAAGAAGAAATTCCTCTTCGTCTTCACGGTCATGGGAGTCATTTTCACCGCGCTGCTCTTCTTCGTGCAGGCAGGCGATGTCTTCATCGGCATCCTCTTCTTCATCCTGGCGGAGATCGGCTACCGCGCCTCGCAGGTCTTTTACGATGCCCTGCTGGTGGATGTTTCTACACCTGAAACCATCGGCATGGTTTCCGGCAAGGGCTGGGCAGTGGGTATGCTCGGGGGTATCGCCTGCCTGGTGCTGGTGCTCATCCCCATCCAGCTCTTCCCCGGCAACACCCTGATGGTTCGCATCGCCTTCCTCATCACCGCGGTCTTCTACGCGGTGTCCTCCATCCCTTTGATGCTGCGTGTCAAACAGATCAATGAACCTGAAAAATTGCCTGCGGGCGAATCCACCATCAGCCACGCTTTCAAGAAGCTGGCAGCCACTTTCCGCGACATCAAGCATTACAAAGAGTTCGTCAAGTACACCATCTCCTTCCTCATTTATAACGATGGCATCATGATGTTGATGGACAACGCCGCCATCATTGCCGGCATCCTGTTCGGATTCAAGACCTCCGAGCTGATCATCCTCATCATCATCCTGCAGATTGCGGGCGCCGGTGGCGCCTACCTGTTCGGGCGCATTTCCAACAAGCGCAGCAGCAAGCAGGCCATTATCTATTCGCTCATCATGCTTATCATTGTGGTGGCGCTGCTCTTCATCACCAAGGAAAGAACCTTCTTCTACGTCATCGGCGCGCTGGCCGGTTTCTCGCTCTCCGGTGTGCAGGCAGTGAGCCGCACCATGGTCAGCCAGCTTTCACCCCCTACCAAGACCGCGGAGTTCTACGGTTTCCTCTCGGTGGCCGGTCGCACCTCAACCTTCATCGGACCGTGGGTGTTCGGTTCGGTGTACTTCGGCTTCACCAACCACTATCTCAACCAGGGTCTCAGCGAGGCGGCGGCCAAGAGCAACGGCATTTTGTGGGCGATCGGCTCAATTGTCATCTTCCTTGTCATCGGTCTTCTCTTCCTGCTGCCGGTGCGCAAGGTCACGCACAAAGACCCGCTGCAGTTCGACGTGTAGATACCACCGCCAGCCGCGGCTGGCGGTGAATTTTATTAGGACTATAATAGGCGCATGAGAAAAGAGATCCCTTACCCGCGGCGCCAGTTCATCCGCCGCATCATGAAATCAGGCATCGCACTCGCCTTCGGCGTACTGGCTGATGTTGAGATCAACGGCCGCGAGAACCTCCCCCCGGGCGGACCGTTGCTGGTGGTCGGCAATCATTTCAACTTCCTTGACCCGCTCACTTTCATTCACGCCATGCCCTACCCCATGGAGTTCGTTGGTGGAGCGAAGATGCCTAACGCTCCAAAGATCACGCACTTCCTGCAAAAAATGTTTGGGGTTATCCCCACCGCCCGCGGCACAGTTTCACGCGACACCTTTTTTGGCGCTGAGTCCATCCTGCGCCAGAACGGCGTGCTGGGAATCTTCCCGGAAGGCGGCAGCTGGGCTACCGTGCTGCGGCCCGCCCGCCCGGGCGCGGCTTTCCTCGCCTGGCGCACCAACGCGCGCATCCTGCCGGTGGGCATCGATGGCACAGTGAAATTCTTCGACCGCCTGCGCAAAGGGCGGGTGAAGATCACCATCAACATCGGTGTGCCGTACGGACCGCTGAATACCGACCCCGCCAAGCGCCCCTCGCGGGAGGAACTCGATGATATCGGCCACACCATCATGCGCAGCATCGCCCCCCTCATCCCGTCCGAACGGCGCGGCTTCTACTCCGACGACCCCGCCATTCGCGCGGCCGCTCGCGGCACAGAGATTTATCCCTTCGCCACAGCGGCAGAGATTTAGTCCTTTTTTTGTCGTTGGGAACGCTAACTCTTTGAGCGCATAAAACCATCAGACTGTCATTGTGCGAAGTTTGCACACCCGAGCTGCATGTTATTGCAGCGAGAGGTGCGAGACCCGCGATTTATGCGGAGCGTGGCAATCCCTTTGAGAACCCCTTGCATGAGCCTGCCACCTGTTAAATAACCGGTATTCGCTGGTTCTTTTTTACGTTAAGTGCGCTATTATAGAGGTGTCGAACCATTGATTCATACAGGAGCGATCCCATGAAAAAACTTCTCGCCCTCTCGCTTGTCCTTGTCTTCCTGGTAGCCTGCAACCTTCCCGTCGGACCCGGCGCGGAAACACCCTCGCCCACCGACCCGCCGGTCACCATCGTCACGGAAACCCCTGCCGCTCCTGCTACGGCCGAACCCGTCCCAGCTACTGCCGAGCCTACCGCCCCGCCTACCTCAGAACCCACCACGCCTCCTGGCACCGAAATGAACCTCGGCGGGGTCTACATGGTCATCCCCGAGTGCCTGCCCGCCTCCGCCAGCGGCGCCATCATCCCCGCCCAGGTTTACGACCCCATGGGCGGCCCGCAGGAGGTCTTCCCGCAGCACCGCCGCATCAACTTCAGCGGCTATCCCCTCAGCGGTACGTTCTTTGAACCCTTCATGCGCGTCTTCCCGGTGGCGGATTTCGCTACAGCGTACGCAGCAGCACCCGAAAATTACGCCGCCGGTGAAATCGCCGCGCTGCAGAGCCTGCTCGCCGCGCGCCCGCCCGATAGCGACGCCTCCCTGCCCTTTTTGGTGATGGCCGGCGCCGGTCAGGTCTTCCACACCCAGGCGGCCTACCTCGATTTCGCCAACGGCTCCGGTGTGCGTTACCTCACCTCTTACGGGCAGTACTATGTGCCCTATAACAACCACGACCTGTTCTACACCTTCCAGGGGCTCACCACGGACGGCAAATACTGGGTTTCCGTCATCTTCCCGGTCAACCACCCCTTCCTCCCGCCCACCTATGATTCCACCGTCGTTCCCCCCGGCGGCGTGCCCATCCCCACCTACTCATCGCCCACCTTCGACGCTGACATGGCCGCCTACTACGCCACCATGAAAGCCCTCATGAACAGCCAGGCGGATGACACCTTCACCCCCGCCCTCGACTGCCTCGACCAGTACATCACCTCGCTCAGCATCGGCGATTGATCGGAGCGAAGTAAAGATTACTTCGCGCAGATCCCGCGAACGCATGAAATACCCGAGCAAAGCGAAGGGTATGAAATGCGAGAGCAGGTTTACATTATCCAGGGTTTCAGAGGATTCGTTTTTATTCGTTTTTTGCGGTTTGTGCATCCCGCGAGTGGTTTTCGAGCAGGGAAAAAAACGAATCCCTTATTCGAACTTTTTGAATCCGAAAAAACCTCTCATTCTCTATTACAATTGGGCATTATGAATCGACCCCTCCGGCTGGCCCTCACCCTCGCCTTCGCCCTCTCCCTTGCGCTCTCTGCTATGCCCGCGCAAACGGTGCAGGCGCAGTACAACGGTGCCTACTACACCGTGCAGGAAGGCGACACCCTCACCGATATTGCCTTTTACTTCCGCGCCTCGCTCAACGATCTCATCGCCCTTAACCCCATGACGGACCCCGATAACCTCGCCCCGGGTAAAGTGCTGCTCATCCCCGGCTTCGAGAACGTGGAGGGCGAGATCCTGCGCGCCGACATGCCCGCCGGGGAGACCATGCGCACGCTGCTGCGTGCCTACCGCCTGCCCGAAGACCTCTTCCAGCGCCTTAACTTCGTTACCGCGCCAGACGCGCTGATGGTCGGGCGGCAGTTCCTTTACATCGCATCGGAAGAGCTGGAGCAGACCCGCCTGCAACTTGTGGAAGGACTCACCCCGCTGGAAATCGCCGTGTACGGGGATGCCAGCCCGTGGCTGGCGGCTGAATACAACACCCTTTCCGAACCGTGGCGTTTGCTGCCCAACGATACTCTCTTCCTGCCCGGTACCGAGCGCGGCGCTTTAACCGCTCTCCTGCCGCAGGTGACGGATGTGACGCTGGACCAGCTGGCGCAGGGCAAAACCTCGGTGTTCACCGCTCAAGCCTCCGTGGGTACCGTGCTTTCAGGCGAGCTGCTCGGTTACCCGCTGCATTTCTTTCCCAACGCCAGCGGAAGTGGCTACACCGCCCTGCAGGGCGTGCCGCGCCTCATCGACCCCGGTCTGACAGAATTCACACTTACCGCCGCCGCCCCTGACGGGCGCGTTTTCACCCATCAGCAGCGCGGTTATATTCAGGCCAAGAACTACGGCACCGATGCCCCGCTCGAGGTGATGGATAACGTGGTCGACCCCGCCGTCACCGAGCCCGAGTTCGCCTTCATGATGACGCTCGTCGCCGACGCGCCGCCGGAGATGTTGTGGCAGGGGCGCTTTGCCCACCCCTCCACCACCCCGGAATTCATCACCTCGTGGTACGGTCGGCTGCGTTCTTACAACGGCAGCGAGTACAATTACTATCACTCCGGCCTGGATTACGGCGGCGGTGAATCCTCACCCATCCTCGCCCCCGCCCCGGGTGTGGTGGTATTCACCGGCTCACTCGATGTGCGCGGCAATACCACCGTCATCTCTCACGGCTGGGGCATTTACACCGGTTACTGGCACCAGTCGCGTATTGACGTGAAGGTCGGCGACGTGGTGCAGACCGGCCAGACCATCGGCATGATGGGCGCCACCGGGCGCGTCACCGGTCCCCACCTGCACTTCAGCATCTTCGTCGGCAGCGTGGAGGTGGACCCCGAGGACTGGATCAACGGGCTTTACGCCTACACAGGAGACTGACATGATCAACCCTGATTGCGAGTATTGCGGACGCCATAACCCTGAAGGCATTGAACGCTGCCAGGCTTGCGGCGCGCCGCTTCCCTACAAGGCGCTGCCCGCTACAAGCGTGACCATCGTTGAAGAGCCGGAGCTGCCCTCCCCCACCGTGGAGGAGACTCTCTCCGAACTGCTGCCACCGTCTGACCAGCTGCAGGAGGGCCTCAAGACCGCCGGAGTGGTGGCGGGTTCGCTGGGGGTTGGCGCTATCATCCTGCGCGTCGCTGCCCAGGGCATTGCCATCGCGTTCTCAGCCTTTCTTGTCGGTCTCGCTGCGGGTGAAAGCGCCGCCGGGCTAAACCGCTACCTGTTCCACCTGCTGACCGCGCTCGTAGGCGGCGCTATACTGGGTATCGTCATCAGCGTGGCGCGCAAGCGCACCATCTGGACACTTCTCGCCATCCCGTGGGGAAGCTTCTTTGGCTACATCCTGCCCGTCATCTTTCCCATCAACACAGGCCGCTTCCCGCTGTCAGCCCTGCTCACCGTGGCTGGCGGTGTTCTCTTCGCTCTCATTGGCGGGCGACGTACCCGAGGCAAACCCCTCCCCTGCGTTAAAGTGCTCCTGCCAGTTCTTGGCGCGATTGGCGGGTTGCTCTTTACCCTGCTGGGTTTTTACGTGATGTACCGCGTCTACTAACAAGCGCGCTTAAGGAGCCGTACCATGTCCCCGACCCCCTACTTCAAGCTTGAGATCTACGCCCCCGAGGAGAGTGTTGACGAGATCCTCGCGGCGCTGGTGAACACCCACGCCGGCGAGATCGGCAAGTACGACCACTGCGCCACCCTCATCCCCGTGCAGGGGTTCTGGCGCCCGCTGGAAGGCGCAAGCCAGCGCTCGGGAAGCCGGGTGAGCTGTTCAGCGGCAGCGAGGTCAAGCTGGAGGTGCTCTGCCGCGAGGAGTACCTGCTGGAAGCCGTACAGGCGGTGCGTGACGTTCACCCGTACGAGGAACCGGTCATCAACATCATCCCCCTGGCCAACGGGCGCTACAACGGCACGGTCTGATCATCCCCTACTCCCCCTCCGCCACTCCCCCTAATAGCCAAAACGGCTGAAGGTCAGCCGTTTTTTGATTTATTTTCCTCAACGCTGCTAAGGGGCAGCGGCAGGCGCGGTCACGTGCAGCACGGTGGAGTACTCGGTGCAGTAGCTGCCATTGGACTTGCACAGCCTGAAGTTGTAATCCATCCCCGGGTTGAGACTGTTGATGTCGTAACTGGTGGCGGTACCGGCGGTCTCGCCCTGCACATGGGTGGGATAGACCGGCGTATCCGGGTAAGTCCACATCACCACCAGCCTGGAAGGCGGGTCTGCCAGCGCGTCCCACTCCAGCACCACGCGGCCCGGGTCGGTGATCGCGTCATCCGCGTAAAGCACGAACGCCGGGTTCTCCGCCATGGCGGCGAAAGTGAAAGTCTCCACGGGTGAATAGAGTGTGCACTTGCTGCCATCATACCGGCACACCCTGAAATAATAAGTGGTTGAGGGCTGCCCCTCAACCACCGCGCTGCGGCTGGTGCCATTGCTGACCGTCACCACGGTGTCGCTCAGGGTCGGTTTTGAGTTGGTACGCGAGTACATCACTTTAAAGCCGTCGGGGAAATCCCCACTGGCCGCCCAGGTTATGGTGGCGGCGCCTCCCTCCTCGTCCCTGATGGTCGCGATCAGGATGGCGGAGGGATCGATAGTGGCTGTGGCAGCCGCCGGAGGTTTCTTGGTAGGCGACACGTTGGCTGCTGTCCCCGGGTAGGTGAACTTGTAGGAAGGCGTGTAAGCGTCGCAGCCGCTGCCGGTAAACTTGCAAACGCGGTAGTGATAGGTCGTACCCGCCTTACCATCCACATAGGCTTCCCGTGTTTCGCCATCGCCGATGGCAAAGTAACTGTCGCTGCCGAATCCGGGTTCCTCATTGCTGGTGGAATAATAGATGCGGAATCCGCGCGCGGGATTGCTGTCAGAGGTCCAAAGCATGCGCGCCCTCAAATTACCCGCGTCGGTGATACTGATGATGGAAAAATCGGGAGCAGCCGTGGCGGACGTCCCGCCACCTCCGCCACCACCACCGCCGCCAATTGGGGTAAGCGCCCTGGCGGTCGCGGTGCGGTTGGGAGTGGGTGTGGGCGCGTAACGCCTGAACGTGAAGAAAGCCGTTTCGCTGTAAACATCACAACCATCGCCCGTGAAGCGGCAAACACGCACGATGTACACGTATCCCGGCTCTCCGCTGAACATGGAGGTGCGCGCAAACGGATCGTTGGTGAAGGAACCGTCGTCCCGCGGTGAGATCGGACGGCGTACCTCGTTGGTCCACACCACGTTGAAGCCTGACGGGAATTTGCCGATGCCGTCCCAATTGACGATCGCCGTATTAGGGCCAATCTGCTGGATGGCAGTGATGTTGATGCGCGCATCCGGTGTTGGGGTAACAACGCCTGAGCCGCCGGTTCCGGCGCTGGGTTTCGTGGGCGTGGAGGTGGCGGGCATCACCAATTGCTGCGACGGCTGCGCGTCCAGCGCGGATTGGGTGAGAATAAGCGCCAACTGTTCCTCAACCAGCTGCTCGCTGGTAGGCCGATCGGCACAACTGGAGAGAATAAGGGTTAGCGTTAGAACGATAGCCAGAAGGATCTTTGTGCGCATAATGCCTCCACCCGGAACTTGCGGTCCTTTAATTATACAGAGATTTGGTTTACAGCGCACCATACACTCCTGTTAACCTTTCAATCATTAAAACGGAAACTCGCGAGGATGGCGTCAAATACCTCAGCGTTGCTGTCAAAGGAATAGGGAGAACTGCTGAAGGAGAGCAGGTAGCTGGTGCCTTCCTTCTCAAGCCAGATGTCGCGGAAGCGCCACCAGGGCTCTCCCCACGGGCGGCGGTAGGTGGCTTCGTAGCCGCTGAGACCTTCGCGCTCGTAGGGCTGCTGCGCGAGGTCCTCGATGCCGGTCATCTGCACGGCGTAAGCGCTGGCGATGCGGCTCTCCAGGTCCTCGCCCTCCGCCAACTGCGCGGTTGACAAGGTGAAGAATGCTCCCGAATCGGTGATAAGCGGGGCATTGTGGGCAGTGAACTTTTCCTGCATGCCCAGGTCGTAATACTCGCCTTCACGCGCTGTCATCCCCCAGCCGGCGGGGATGGTGAAGCTGAACGTGTCCTCCTCGTAAAGCCGTTCTTCGAGGGAGACGGCCGGGACCTGGGTTGGCACGGCAGTCGGCGCGGGGGTTGCGATCTGTGCACCCCCGAGCGGAGCGAGAGGGGTCGCGGGTCGTCACACCCGGCAAGCAGGATGGATAGAAGGACGAAGATCACCAACAGGATTTTGGCGCGCATGTTCCCTCCGTTTCACTCACATTTGTTTTCATTATACGGAGTTTTCCCCGGTTGCATCCCTATTACGGTCACCTCCGCGCCCCAACCACCGCGCGCACAGGAGCTTTCGGGTATATAATTAAGATATCATCCATTGTTCTCCTCACTGAACAACCTCGCCGGGTGGATTTGCCGGTTTTGTTGCTTCGGTGTTCTCCCGGAAATTGCGGGCTGCAGTCAAAAGAAACGAGGGCGACATGCGCCAGATCATAACCCGTGTGGTGGGCGTGAGCAAACGCAACACTGATGGTACCTCCCGCCAGCGGATCCTGAAGCAGCTGGCCACCCCCGGTGGATCGGTGATACTGAATCACGTAAAATCAGAAGAGGGAGACCTCAACACCATCGAGGTACTGCTGCCAAACACAGAGGGGAAACACCCCTGCCGCGTGGGCTTTTTACCCGGGCGCATCGGCGACAAGCTCGCACGCCACCTGGATGCCCAGCGACCGCTGACGGCAGTGGTGAGCAGTATGGCCGCGGAGGAAGACCCGCCGCACACCAGCCTGCACGTCAAGATCACGTACTGAGAAAAAGCCATTCCCGCGAACGCCGGTCGCATCCGGCTATTTCGGGTTAAGGAGTGTTCATGATTCATGGTTGCGTTAATTAAAGTATCGAATGGAGAACGAATCGGTTGGTAAGAGCAATCAGTTATCAGATAATAGTATGTTTGTTCTACCATCAATTATACATCATGTGTCAAAGGTTTTCTTTGAGCTATACGAGTGCTGGCGATGGCATTGGCCTTCCTTTGCGAATGAACGGTGACGGTTAATTGTATAACGGATTGGAGAAATGAAACCTTATTCGGGCACAGCGACGCTGTGCCCCTACAAGAACTGATACACCGATTAATAATATGGTGGGGTTTCAACCCAATTCTTGGGTATGAGAAGACCGCGACACTGCGCCCCTACGGATAACGAATTTATGGTCGCGATGGCTTTCCCCCCACATTATTGGGCACGGAATACCTCTCGCTTCGCTCGGGTATGCACATACCACGACGCCGTGCCCCTACGAAAACTGTCACGCCGACATCACGGTCCAACCCGCGCAACCTGGCGGGACCATCCACGTATGTATCATAAACAAGTCATCACAAAGGAGAAAAAAAATGAGCACTGAATACGCAAGCAACGATAGAGATTGCCGCACCAAGGTCATCCACAGGGGCGGCGGCGCGGAGGCTGTGTACGGGCTGGGATTCATCGGCGCGGCGATCTACTTCATCGGCAGCGCCACCACATTCTGGCTGGGCGTGCTGGGGTTCCTCAAAGCGCTGGTGTGGCCTGCCTTCCTGGTCCACGCGGCGCTCCAGTCGCTGGGGCTCTGATCCCCACCGCTGATCGTCCCGCTCCCCCGGACTGGCACAGCGCAGACCGGTCGCTTGGATCACAATTCCTTAGATGCACCCGGCGAAGCGAAGCGCAGACCGGGGATTATCTTGCCATCCGTTGAATATTGCCGTACACTGATTAGCGTGTACGCTCAAATCCATTAACAAGGCGGATCCCATGAGAATTCTCCTCCCCCTGCTCATCTGCTTTTTGCTCGCCCTCAGCGCATGCGCGCCGCAGCCCGCGTCCACGGAACTACCCCCAACCCCGCTGCCCCAGCCAAGCGCCACCCCTACCACTCCGCCCACCCCCACGATTGACGCTGCCGCGGCCTGTCTTCAGGGCGACTGGATGATAAAGACCGCCACCGCGGAGAGGCTGCTGGTGTATCTATCCTCCATTCCCTCGATGACGATACTGGAAGGCGCACTGAGGATCAACTTCGACAACGGCAAATTCGCCTACCATTCCGATGATCTCTTCCTGCGCACCAGCTTCCTCGACGGCTTTCTGGACGCGCGGGCGAAGGTGCTCATTGAGGGTACGTTCACCACTGACGGGGAGATGATCCAGTTCAACAAAACCGGAGCGCAGAACGAACTCTACGACTGGCGCGCTGTTGACTCGAAGGGAAACGTTCAACCGTTTTATACGACCAGCCCGGTAATCAACTTCAACATCGCTGAAGCAGGTACTTTTGAGTGCAGCGGTGACAGGCTCTTCCTCACCTTTAACGTCCCCGAACTCGATGATATGGTCTTTGACCTGACGCGTGAATAAAAACCTCATCAAACCAGGATAGCAAACGCCGGGTTAAGACGTATTTTGACCCGGCATCAAGTTTATAAGTAGTCCCGGAGTTTACTTCTGCGCTTTGAACTGTAAAGCGCTGCCATCTTCGCGGTAAATGTAAAGGAATCCGTCGAGGATAGTATGAGAGGTCGCCTGCTGCAGGAAGGCCAGGTAAGCGCTCTCCTGCTCCATCACACCCGGCTCCAGGCAGGCCATGAGCGTTGAGGCGATCATGCCGAAGGTGAGATCCTCGCCATCCAGTTTGTACTCCCCGCTGTACGAGTTGCACCCCGCAGAGCCGCCGGCGCTCCCGTCCTCAAACTTGATGGTTACCGCGGTACCGGTGAGCGGCAGGTCCGCGCCAAGCTTTACCAGTTCCCAGGTGGTGCCCTGAAGAGAGGCTCCGCCGCTGCTGCCCGCGCATGCGGTCAGCAGGAAGACAAAAATGAAAGAAAGCAGGTCAGTTTTTTGAGCATCTCAACAATCCTCCAACATGCTCCAGGTAATTTGTAATTCAAGATGATTCAATGATGCTCATTATAATCAATTTACGGCAAAACCCTTGACTCTGACCTTAGGGGATAGTGTATATTAGCCAAAAGGAATGGAGTGCCATGTTAAAAATAGGTGATTTCGCCCGGGCTGCCAACGTGACCGTCAAAACGCTGCGCTATTACGCGCGCGAGGGATTGCTCACGCCGGTGTACATCGACCGCTTCAGCGGTTACCGCTATTACACCCCCGACCAGCTGCCCGCGCTCAATCGCATCCTGGCGCTCAAAGACCTGGGATTCAGCCTGGCGCAGATCCAGCAATTGATGCGCGAAACGATCACCGCGGAGGAGCTGCGCGGCATGCTGCGCATGAAACAGTCTGAACTGCAGCAGACTGTGGAGCGCGAACGCCAGCGACTCGAACGTGTTCAGCAACGTCTTGAGCAGATCGAGGAGGAAGGACCGGCATCAGTGGCTGACATCGTCATATGCCGGGAGGTGACCCCGGCATCAGCAAACCAACAAAAGGAGAGTCAGATGGAACCTGTGAAGTACGAAACCCTGCCTGCTTTCAAGGTGATGGGAATGAAATACCGCGGCAACAATGCCAACCAGGAGATCAAGGAGATGTGGGAGCGTCTAAACACGCGCACAGACGAGATCCCCATGGTCGGGGAGTGCCCCTTCGGAGTGTGCTACATGCTCAATGACGCGCCGGCAGGCGTGTTCGAGTACGTCGCCGGCTTCAAGTTGGAGGCGTACGACAAGGTGCCCGAAGGCATGGTTGTGGTGGATGTGCCGGAAAACCGTTACGCCGTGTTCGCCCACCGCGGGTCACTTGAAACACTGGGGCAGACCTACGACCGGATCATCAATGAGTGGTTCCCGCGTTCAGGCTGCCAACCCGCCGGTGGTTATGATATGGAAGTGTACACCGAGGAGTTCATGGGGTTCGCACCGGAATCGGTGTTGTACATCTATGAGCCGGTGAAGTGACCTGAAACTCAAGACAAACTCCCAGCCCCTCTTTTTAACCCAAGAGGGGCTGCGTTCATCCTCCACACCCGCCAAACCTTGTGTAGAGGCCAGTTTCTAATATGTTTCAAATATTATTATGATATTATTCATCTAATAAATCATAATAACAACCATCCCCACCAACGCAGCCATTCCATCGATCAGGTTGTGCAGACAGAACAGAGGTGTAATATGAAAGTAAAGAATAAGGTTATCGTAGTCACCGGCGCTGGCAGCGGGATCGGCCGGGAACTGGTTTTTGAATTATTGAAACGCGGCGCGACCGTCGCGGCGGTGGATATCAGCAAGGAAAGCCTTGCAGCAACGTTCGAGCTGGCAGGAGACGCGCGCAGCCGGATGAGCACACACGTGGTCGACATCGCAGACCGCGAGGCCGTCAATGCCTTGCCTGACGCGGTCATCGCAGCGCACGGTGCAGTGGATGGGATCATCAATAACGCCGGCATCATCCAGAAATTCGTGCTCTTCAAGGACCTGCCCCTGGCGGACATCGAACGCGTCATGACCATCAATTTTTATGGCACTCTTTACATGACCGGCGCCTTCCTCCCGCACTTGCTGCAAAGACCAGAAGGACACATCGCCAATATCGCCAGCATGGGCGGGTTCCTGCCTGTTCCCGGGCAGACCATTTACGGCGCTTCAAAAGCAGCGGTCAAGCTCTATACTGAAGGATTGAACTCTGAGCTTCAGAACACGAACGTTGGCGTGACGATCGTATTCCCAGGAGCCATTGCCACGAACATCGCGCTCAACTCAGGGGTAATGACCAAGGAACAACTGGAGAGCGGTGCGGGTTCAGGCTACAAGACCACCGCGGCAGATGTGGCCGCCAGGACGATTGTTGAGGGGATTGAGGATAAAAAATACCGGGTCCTGGTCGGCAGCGACGCGAAGATGATGGACTTCCTCTACCGCCTGATGCCCGAGCGTGCAGCCGGGATCATCTATAACCAGATGAAAAATCTGCTGCCCGAATAACCCTATATCAAACCCGATCAAAACACGCAATGATATTGCGTGTTTTGATGCTATCCGGTAGAATACTGCCGATGAACGAGCGTTCGAATACCCCAACCAAACCCAACCCCGTGCGCTCACGCGCGCAGATCATCGGGGCTTCGCACCGCCTTTTCCTAGCCCAGGGATTTCACGGCACCACCATGCGCCAGATCGCCAAAGAATCCGGCATGGCGCTGGGTTCGCTGTACAACCACTTTGCCGACAAGGACGACCTGTTCAGCGCCGTCTTTGAAGCGTACAACCCCTACCCCACCCTGCTGCTGACGCTGGAGAACTCGCAGGGCGAAACCGCAGCCGACCTAGTGCGCACCGCCGCGCGCCGGCTGGTGAACGCCCTCTCCGCCCGCCCCGACCTGGTGAAGCTGGTGTTTATTGATGTGGTCGAGTTCCAGGGCGAGCATCTGCGCAAGGCTTACCCCGCCGTCGCGCCGGGTATGATGAATTTTGTGAAGCGCCTGCGCAAGGACCCGACCGCCGTTCAGCCGCTCTCAGATGACGCTCTGCTGCGCGCCTTCTTCGGGCTTTTCTACACCTTCCATATGAACGAAATGCTGCTGGGTAAACCGGTCGATGAAGAAAGCCAAGCCGCTGCCCTGCAGGAACTCATCGAGATCTACCTCGACGGCATCCTCGCCTGACCCCCCTCCCCTGACACGCACAAGATTCAGGACTAATTTCCATATTAACCTTGACAGTATTACGTAATAGTGTTACTATAAACCCGGAAAGGAGAGCTTATGCTGCCAAGTGAATACTGGATATCTGAACTTGCAGGGCTTTCGGGTGTTTCCACCCGCACCATCCGCTATTACATCCAGGAGGGACTGCTGCCCCAACCTGAGATCCGCGGCAAATACGCTGTCTTCACCGATGAATACATGCACCGCTTGCGGCTGATCAAATTGCTCAAGGACGCCTACCTGCCGCTGAACAAGATCAGGGAAATCCTGGATGTGCTGGACGACAAACAGATCGTACCGTTGCTGGAGGAGTTCGAGAAGGACCCGGTGAACGCCTTTGCCAGCCTGCAAGCGCTGCCGGTGTTTGACCAGGCGCAATCCACTCCGTTGGTGCTCAACCAGACCGGAGGACAGCGCGCTGTCTTACATCCACAGCCTGCGCGAAAAAGAGCCGGAAATTAAATCAGCACCAGCAGGACAGGTGCATCGTTACCGCCAGGTTCCACCGCCAGCGCCGCGCTTCACCGAGGAGTGGCAGCGCATCCCCCTGGCCCCCGGGCTGGAGCTGCATGTGCGCCAGCCGGTACGCCCGCGCCTGCAGCGCCTTATTGACCAGGTAATCGAATTGTTCAATCAACAAAATCCATTCCACAGGGAGGAATAAACCAATGAAAACACCACAATTGAAATTGAAAGCCGATGCACCGCTCGTCTCCATGACCAAGCCCACCAAGCGCATCCTGGAGATCGAGTTCACCGCCCCGGAAGCCGGGAGCAACAGGGAATCAACCCCCCTCAACCTGGCGCTGGTCATCGACCGCAGCGGCTCGATGGAGGGCGGCAAGCTGGACCAGGTCAAGGTAGCCGTGTCCCAGATCCTCGACCTGCTGCGCCCCACCGACAGCGTCGCCATCGTTGATTACGATGACCGGGTGACCGTCACCGCCGAAAGCGGCTCGGTCACGCCATCTGCTCGCGAGGAGATGAAAGCCGCTGTCAACCGGCTTGAGCCGCGCGGCATGACCAACCTCGGCGGCGGCTGGCTGCAGGGCTGCGAGTGCGTGGCGAAGCACCAGTCCGTGAAGAGGGTCAACCGCACGCTGCTGCTCACCGACGGCCTGGCCAACCGGGGAATCACTGACCTGGAAGAACTAAAGCAGCACGCCTCCGCCCTCTTCGAGCGCGGCATTGCCACTTCCACCTTTGGTGTGGGCGAGGATTTCAACGAGCACCTACTTGAGGCCATGGCCAACAGCGGCGGCGGCAACTACTATTATATCGACACCCGGCAGCGCATCACCGAGATCCTGATGGAGGAATTCAAGGACCTGGCGGCGGTCACGCTCAAGGATGTAACGCTGGAACTCACCTTCCCGGCCGGCGTGGCTTTTGAACTCTTCGGCGAATGGCGCGCGGAAAAGAGCGAGGACCGTATCCTCATCAACCTATCCGATATGGCCGCCAACCGCACCATCAACCTTTTTCTCAACCTGCTCACACCGCCCGGAAGCGGCGAACTGGTACTGAACGCGGTGGTAAAAGGGCTGGACGAGGAGAACAAACCCTTCCGCCAGGCGGAGGTTGTTACACTGCACTACGCCAGCTCCGATGAGGTGGCGAAGGTCGAGAAAAACAGGGACGCGGATATGGTCACCCGCTACTCCTCCGTGGTCGTCGGTCACATCTCCAACGAGGCTTTCAAGCTGGAACGCGCCGGCAAGTACGAGGACGCCGGTAAGCTGATGGACAGGCTGATGCTGGAGCACGGCTTGAATTTGCCGGAACCCACACGCATGCGCTACAACCGCATCAGCATGGAGGTACGCGAGGGTTTGGACGAACCACGTCGCAAGAACTACCAGAGCGACAGTTACAACCTAAAGCGCCATCAACACGAAGAACAGAAACGCGATCCGGGTAAGTAGGTCAATCAAACGGGATCGGCTGAAGGTACAGTTCAAACAGGCCAGACATAGGGTCTTGTGAACGAGGGGAAAGCCGATAACAGTAAGGCCAGCGCCATAACAGGCGCTGGCCTTACTTGTATGAACGGTCGTTCACTCATAGTGAACCAGCCCCTTAGTAAACCTGGGGAAAATGTCATCTTTTGTCAGTATTATATCTATGCGCAATTATTCCGGCAGGTGTATCATTGTCCTGTGAAAACCGTCATCCCGATCGAGGTCCTTCCCTACGACCCCCGCTGGCCGCACCTTTACGAGCAAGCCCGCCGCGAGATCCTTGACGGCATCTCCCCTTACCTCATATGCATCGAACACATCGGCAGCACAGCAGTGCCGGGGTTGGCAGCCAAACCGGTCATCGACATCCTCATCGGTGTGCGCAGCCTGCAGGACGCCGCTGCTTTCCTCCCTCCCCTGTACCCTCTCGGCTACACCTACGTCCCCGAGCACGAGGACGTTTTCCCCGAACGCCGCTACCTGCACCGCATTGTGGATGGCGCGCACACTCACCACCTGCACATGGTCGAACCGACTAGTGATTTTTTCAGGGTACAGCTGCTCTTCCGTGATTACCTTCGCGCTCACCCCGCCGAGGCACAGCGTTACGCCGCGCTCAAGGTCTACCTGGCGGAGCAATACAGGCTTGACCGCGAAGCCTATACCGACGGAAAGACAGCTTTCATAAAAAACATTCTACAAAAAGCCGCTGATTTACATTGACTTGCGCTTCCTGCAGTATTATTCTCCTAACTGGTTCTATTGCAATCTTATGGAGAATTAAATGGGAGACTTGTCGGCATTTGATAAACAGCAATACATGAATGTTGAAACCTACCGTAAATCAGGCGCGGGAGTGCGCACCCCGGTATGGTTCGTGGAGCACGATGGCGAACTGTGCTTCACCACCGAAGCCGCATCTGGCAAGGTCAAACGCCTGCGAAGTAACCCCCGGGTGATGGTAGCGCCCTGCCGCGTCAACGGCGAACTGCTCGGTGACTGGCACCCCACGGATGCCCGCTTCATGATGGCAGAGGAAACGGTATTAGTAAAAAAAGTGTATTCTCGTAAGTACGGGTTAATGAAGTTATTCTTCGACTTCATGGGGATTTTCCGCCGCGTTGACAGAGTATTCATCGCACTGACACTTAATACCTGAGAAACCTGGTCATTTCCTCCTTAATACACCCGATCAACCAAAATCCTGAATGCAGAATTCTCCATCACGCCTGCGTGCATTTTCTACCTTTTAGCCTGAATGCAAGAATTACCCTTTGGCCTGCGTGCAATTCTCTCCCCCTGGCCAGATGATAAAATCTGCACGCCGGCCGGAGTGAAACTTTCGCCTTAAGGAAGCCGGAGTGCAAAATATGTCCTTCTAATGAGTGCAGGATGTGCATCTCTTCAGCGTGCAAAATATGCACGTGATTCTATTCACTACTTAATTAACGACTTTAATTACTTAAGAGATTAACCACTTTTTTTCTTGCGCGTTACCGAAATCAATTCTTCAGGGAATACCAGGTTCCAATCATAACGCGGACTCCTTGAAGGCTGTTTGAATTTTCCCAGGTCGATCAACCCGTTTTGATAATCTGCGAGAAACCGCGCCAACGCCAGTGTGGCCAGCTGACTGGCTGGCAGACGCTGGTCTTCAGCCAGCAGCCTGATCCCTTCACGGATAAAGGGAGGTAGATCATAAGTGGCACGCTGGTCTCGCCTTGACTGGATCTTGGCGCGTTCTCGTGAAACGCGCTCACGCTCGCGGCGCGGCAGCTGCGACTCAGACTGCTTCTGCTGCATACCCTTCAAAAGGTCAGCCACCGCCGGGTCAAGTGCGGAACGGCGCTGCTTTTTCTCGTCAGCCATCGATCTCCTCCAGCATGCGGCCGAGCACCTGGCGATAACCACCGAGGTGCTGCCTGCCATCAATAAACCCCTCTACAGAAGAGGAACCCGGCGAGTATTCCCAAAGCGTTTGCCCGTAAGCCGCGGTTTCACGGACCCGGGTATCCTGCGGTATCGGAGGCCATACATTGGCACCGAACACGCGGGTGAGATCTTCGAACTGGATCAGTGTTTCGCGCGTAGTGCGGTCAAAGAAAGTTGGCAGGATACTGTAACCGCGGTAAATATGCCCGTTACGGCTGATCTCCGCCATCGTGGTCAGGATCTCCTTCACACCGTCAACCGCCAGCGCGTCCAGACGGGTGGGAATCACCACCCAATCCGCGGCGATCAACCCGTTGATGTGCAGCACATCCAACGACGGCGCCATATCCAGCAGCACCACGTCGTATCCGGAGTTGGAGAGGATGTCGGTCAGGATCGTCTCGCGGAAATCGGACAGCGTGATCTGGCGTTTGACCTTTTCGGTTTGCTTATCCCCCGCCACCAGGTCAAGGTTGGGGCGCAGTGGCCGGACCACCTCGGAGAGCGGTTCATCGAGGCAGATGAGGCGGTATAAACCCGGGGATTTTTCCAGGCCGAATGACAGCGCCAGGTGCCCCTGCGGGTCAAGGTCAACCAGCAGGGTGCGCTTTTTCAAGCGCGCCAGGCCGTCAGCGAGCGTCACCGCTGTGGTGGTCTTACCCACCCCACCTTTCTGATTGGCGAACGCGAAGATCATCAAAAACCTCACTCTGGGCACCGGCCAGCGGAAGACCGCGGGAAACCGGTGCAAATGGATAATAAGGGTCGCCCCATGAAATTATATAGGGTCACCCCTTGGAAATCAAGGGTCGCCCCTGGATTATTCATTGATCATAACACAGGGTCACCCCTTGAGCGGCAGAAACGGCTCCAGGCTGGAGAAGGAGAGATAGTAGGATATTTATGCACCCATAAAAAACGGACCGATAGGGACCGTTTTAGACTGATGAGTTAATATAAAAAATAGTAACCACGGTTACACTCTCGTCAGGCAACTTAATAAAATTATAAAAGTGTAACCATGGTTACACTTTTATTAATCATTGCTCTAGAAGATTAGCGTTTATTTGTTCCTGTCGAGGCGGGCGCGGATCAAGCGCGCCAATTCCTCCAGCAGGTTGAGGGATTGGCTGCCCAGTCCTCTCACCACCATTGTGTTGGCTATCTCATCAAGTGCCTGATCCTGCCCGATCCGATCAAGTTCAGTTACCGTCTGAACGAAGCGGCGCAGCGAGCGCGCTGCCTGGCGGCCGGGTTCGGGGAGTATGGGGGTAACGGGACGCCGGGGGGGTTCTTCACCACCCCTGGTGGGAGCGGTGATATCAGCAATCTCATCGGAGGTGAGCTGGTTCTGGATGCTGAGGCGGATCATGCGTTCCCACTGGTCGCGCGGTGCCGCTAGGATCTCGCGCAGGACGCGCTCTGAGAGGCGATAGCGGTCAGCCAGGTCGAGTTGATTGGTGGGCAGTTGCAGTATGTTGAGCAGCTGCACCATGCGTGGGCGCGTGAGCTGCATCACGGGAATGATCTTATCCCACAAACCCGCGGGCATTCGTTGAGTACGCGCGATGCGGAAATAGTCGTAGTCATCCGCCAGATCGTCTTCTGGCTGAACACCCATCTCTGCCAGGATGAGGGCGGCGACTTCGCAAGCCTGTTCCACCGCCGATGGTGGCTCAGCGTGACGGTTCTCCAGCACCTGGCGCTGGCGTGTGGGTTTTTCCACCACCTCCACCCGCAGCAACGGTTCTTCTTCAGCGCCCGAGGAGGCGTATTGCAGGCAAGCAGCCCAGTAACGGCGCTCACCGGTTTCGATAATAAATACGTATTCACCGTTTGTACCAAGTGCCCACTTACCGGTGATGGATTTGATTTGGCCGTGCTCATCGAATGAGGAACCCATAGCCAGCAGTTTCTGTACTTCCTGTTCCATGCCAGGGTCGGTGCGGGAGAGCGCCAGCCATTCGAGGGCAGCCTGGTAGCAGTTGATGCGCCCAGAATAGAAATCGGCTCGGATCTCGGCCGGCAGCAGGCGGCGCGGTTGGAAACGGTCAGGGAAGACCTGGCTGGCTTTCAACCGTTCAATCCGTTCTACTGGCGCCGACCCCGCATCTTGCGTGGGTATCCTGGCAGGGACTTCTATCTTGGGTTTGTCTGGTTGTTTTTTCCCCAGATCATCAAAGGCGTTATACCTCTTTTTTTGCGGCATAAGTTTATCCTTCCCGGGCGCGCAATGCAGCGCCGGTGCGTTTAAGGACGATATCGATCAGCTCGGCGTACTCGCGCGTGGGGCGCGAACTCGACACGATGTTCTGGCTGCTGGGATTGCGCGGCGGGCGGTATGTGAACACGTCCATGTGACTTGAATGGGCGTAAGCCAGGTCAGAAGATTTGTGGATAGGTGGCAGCATCAGTTTCTTGTACCGCTTCTTCATTTCCTCCAATATCTCGCGTGCTTCGGTGCGTTGTTCCTCGCACAACGTCGGCAGGTAACCGAGGATGTTGAGTTCAGGTCTGAAATGGGTCTGCACCTGGTCGATGGTGCGCTGCAGTTCTATTAACCCGGAGACGCCCAGGTAGGAGGTCTCGACCGGGATAATGACGTGGTCCGCGGCAACCAGTGCGTTGATAAGCAGGTCGCCTGTGGTGGGGGGAGTATCGATGATAATGAAGGCGTACTCGTTCTGCACCCCGGCAAGGGCGCGCTGCAGGCGCGTCTCGTTGGCCATCAGCGAGGGGAGTTCGCGCGCGGCGCGGATCATGGCGGAGCGTTCCGAGGGGACAAAGAAGAGATTGGTGTGATACTCGCTGCGCTGGATGAGGCGTTGAATGGAGGGCGGGGGTGTTTCGGTGAGCAGCGCTGCCAGCGAGACCGGGGGCGTCTGGTCGTGCTTATCGTATGCCACTGCCAGCAGGGCGTGCACCTGGGGGTCCATATCCACCAGCAGCACGCGATTGCTGCCTTGCGACCTGTCGGCTAAACGCAGCGCTAAACCGGCAGCCAGGTTTACCGCGGTGGTGGTTTTTCCGACCCCGCCTTTTTCGTTTGCGATGGTGATGGTGATTGCCATAAACCTGCCAATCCGTGAGGGCTTAACGCCACCCCGCATACCGATTATACACAATATCCATTAATCCTATATTAACATAAAACAGGGTAAACTACAACAAGTTGTGGTATTTCGGGTAGAAATAGTGTAAAATAGCGTAAATCTATTGATTTCGACCCGATTTCGTGCGATAATTGTTGAGGTAACGGAGGTTATCCATGGGCGATGTGATGAATGACGATGAGTGGCGCCAGGTAAGGCTTGACCGGTTGGGCATGAGAGAAGACCCGTTCACTTTATCAGCCGACCCGCGCTATTTGTATCTCGGACCGGAGCACCTGGCGGTCTACCGACAGGCGCAGGGAGTCATTTCACGGCGGCGCGGCTTGGCGCTCATCAGTGGCGACATGGGGATGGGAAAAAGCTCCCTCGCCCGGCGCCTTTACGATGTGTACGCTTCCGAAGAGAATGTGGACATTTGTTACATCCACACCGCGGCTTTTAAATCCGCCATGGACGCAGCGCGCCAGATCTCTGAAACGCTGGGCATGCCGCGGCTGCGCTCCTTCCAACTGCAAATGGAAGCGCTGGAAAAGTTCATGGCTTCAGCTTATACCGCCAATCACAACGTCGTCGTGCTGCTGGATGACGCGCAATTGATGGAGCCCGAAGCGCTGGAGGTGCTGCACCGCCTTTATAACTTCGATTACGATGCCAAGGTCGTCCAGGTGCTGGCTTTCGGGCAATCCGAAATGTCGTCCGTTTTTGAGCTCAACAAGGCGGTGAACGCGCGCGTCTTCGTGCGCCTGGCACTTCCTCCATTGACCCTTTCCTCGGCGTTGCAGATGGTGCTATTCCGTATTAGCGTGGCGGGCCGGTCAATCCCCTTGATCAACGATGATGCATTTGAAGTGTTATATGAAAAATCCCGGGGTGTGCCGCGCGAGATCATCCGCCTGTGCGCCCACTCGATGGATCAATTGCTGGAAAGTGATGAATCCATGATCAATATCGAAATCGCACGAAAGGTGAACTGATTATGGCTGCCATACAGAACCCGAACCGGAACGCCTGGGTACAGCTTTATGAAGCCCGCCGCGTTCCCAGTGAACCTGAAGGTCGCTCCCCTGGAAGACCCCCCGGCATTGTGCCGCGCCGCAAAGTGGGAATGACACTTTCTCAGGGGGAGATCACCGAACTGGAGAACTGGCGCGAGCGGTTTTCCGGACTGCTGCAGCGTTCCGTTTCTGCCGGTGAGACCCTTGGGATCCTCACCCGCATCTGTACCAACCGCTACACGCGCCTGCAGGACCCGGAAGATATCGAGACACTGGGTCAACTGGTTGAAAAACTGATAGGTGAGGAATGAATAATTTCTTCCATAAAAGACAAGAGTTAATGGTAGAAAAAATTAGACCGGATGATTATTTGTATGAATTTAAAAGGGAATATTGTGGTTTTGTAATAATAGAAATTTTGTTCTATAATAAAACACGACCGGGAATTGGCGCACCCGGACAGGTGATCGGTTAATGGAATGGATAAAGGGATAAAGGGTCAATCGCTCGGGGTGGACAGGCCGGATTTCCAGCAGGCGTGGGAAATGGTGCTTGGCGAGCTGCGCACGGAGATGTCGCGCGCGCTTTACGAGACCTGGGTGCAGCCTCTCAAGGCAATTGGCTTCAACAACGGCACATTCTCGGTCGGGGCCTACAATGCTTATGGGCGCGCCTGGGTCGAGGAGCGACTTGGCGCGCGCATCTCCCGCCTGCTTGAAGGATTGTATGCTGAACCGGTTCAATTTAATGTTGTTGTCGCCAATGGCTTCTACCGCGCCGGGGAGGGGAGTACTCCGCTCAAGAAGACTATCCCGCAGGACCTGGTAGACGAAAGGAAAGCAGCGGAAGAGATGACCACCGCGGAAGAGGACGTCGTGCCAGCAGGTGAGAACCTGGCAGGTTCGGGACGGTCACGCAAAGTGATGCTGCAACGAGCCTACGGCAGTGAGCGCGCCAAGCTCATCCAGCCGGAACGCGGCATGTTCGTCACCGGCTACCTCTTCAACAATTGGCTGCCGCTGCTGGGGCACTCGGCTTTCACCATCATCATGGCGGCGCGCTCCATGTGTTACTGGAACCCGATGACCGGCGAGCTGCGCAACGTGGTCGAAACCGAAATGGGTGAGCTGGCCGAGCACGCGGCGGTATCCGTGCGCACTGTCAAGGACGTGCTCAATACCGAGCTGGTGCAGCGTTACTTCCTGCGCTACCGTGTGCGCCGTGTGATGACCGCCAACGGCGTGCGTACCGCCGGCATCTCGCTGCAGGTGCGCATGGACGACCCCCTGACCCCGCTGGACCAGGTGAAGACCGGCCTGATGGAGGAGGAGGAGTGGTACCTGCCGGAGTTTTCGGGGGAAAAGGAATAAGTAAAGACAAGCGTACTAAAAGTTTGCCATAAGCGGAATTCATACTAATTCTGCTTGTAAACGAACCGCCAATTCTATCGCCTGGCAGACCAGTTGTGACCCGTGACATGCAGGTGAATCCCATAACTCTCATAAAATCTCGATGATTGAAATTCAAGCGTTCGTGCTATATTGTTACTGGAGTTTTTAATCGAGCCATCATTGGCACTCAACCTCCGGTCATCTCTTCGCTGCCTGCCCGCTCATTTTTCCGTGACCGCTGGATTCATTGCATAGAGGAGGATTTTATGAACACGAAAATCCTTTCGGGTGAGACCGTCATTTCCCGCCTTGTGCTGGCGCTGTTCTTCACCGCTGCCGGGTCGCTGGTGATCGTGGTCTTTCTCGCCGTGGAATCCATTGATCGACGATAAAACCTGGGATTACCTTGGGCGCCTGGGCGTGATCCTGTTCTTCGCCATCCTCTACCTTGTGGCGCGCAGGAGTGCGACACTGTCGCGCTACGCGCAGGTGGTGTTCGGCCTGCTGGTGCTGGCGGTGGTGGTTGCGCTGGATTGGGTTTTTGGTATCTTCCTGATCAAGTACCTGGGGATTCAGGTAAATTCACCAACCACACTGGCACTGGTCAAGATGCACGAGGCCTTCATTGTTGCCACGGTCATCATTCTCTTCACCCTTTGTTCCGGCGCAGGGCTGGGATCGATCTACCTGCAGAAAGGCAACCTCAGGCTGGGCTTGATCATTGGGGGGGTCTTTTTTCTTGTTTTCCTTTTCTCAGGGATCCCGATCGCCACCAGCCTCTTTGGGGGCAGGAACCTGAGCGTCGCACGCGCATTGCCCTGGCTGCCGTGGTTGCTGATCGTTGTATTCTCCAACAGCTTATTGGAGGAGTTGATGTTCCGCGGTCTGTTCCTGCGTAAACTCGAACCCTTCCTGGGAAAGCTGTTTTCCAATCTGCTCATCGCCGTGGTCTTCACGCTGATCCATTACAGCGCGACGTACACCTCGGACCAATTGCAGTTCCTCGTGGTTCTCTTTCCACTTGCTTTATTGCTAGGGTACCTGGCGCAAAAGACGGACTCACTGTGGGCGTCCATCCTACTGCACGCTGGCATGGATATCCCGGTGTTTTTGGGCATCTTTTCCAACCTGTGAGCGCTTGCAGCCATCGTGGACGATGGCTTAACTGTTATCAGCAGCGAGCCAGATTGAACATTCGGCCATTTGAAACAGGCGTTCATTCGATCGGTGTGGGAAAGCAGGCAAAGAGCTTGATTCCCGTATCAAAGGAAGATGAGCATGAAGAAAATAATGCGAATACTGTTGTCATTATTTTTTGGTGTTATTGATCGTCAAGACCTCTGGCGGCCTGCCAGCCGGCACCCCATTCCCCTCACGCCCACCCACTCCCCACGCCGCTTCCCGTCTGCCACCCCACCATCACCCCCACGCCGCATGCCGCGGAGACTGAAGTTCACAACGTTTAAGGCAGTGCGCGTTCTTGATGAGCTGAATATCCCGTAGCATCCTAACCGGAAGGTTTTTCATTCCCGATTCACCATCTATGGCTACGAAGGTTGGTACGGTATGGATCTTGTGACCCTGATACGCACAGAGTGCTTGTCCCGGGATCGGGAGGGTGCTAACCCATGGAATGAACTACCGATTGTTTTCCGCGAGCAGGACCTTGGTCATCCGTGACAACACCGGCCGCCTCATCCGGGATGGGCATAGGTAAGGGTTACTGGAAGCGCGAAGCACCGGGCGGAGATAATCGAAACCGGCGCTGCGAAGTTTTTGTGGAGAAGATCCAGTCCTTCACTTCGCCAGAGAGTTCTTGTGCCGATTGATCTGAACTATCGCTGAACTAGTTGGACTGCCCAGTGGAAGATTGCCTGGAACTTGCTTGTTAAGAGCCTGCAGATGGTGCGGGTACAGGGGAGTATTGCGTGTGGATGATGAAGTTGTCGAAGTGCTCGCTTGGAATCATTGCACGCTGATCTTTTCTGATGACAGCGGTTCAATGCTTGTCAACATTCAGAAGGAGAGGTGCCCCCAGCTCGATGGAAACTTTACCATGACACCTCAGTGATGGAGGACTATTCGTCTTTTGGACCACGACGGGCAGCTGGTGGAGGGAACTAGTGATGTAAGCCTCGCCGGCACTTCATTGCAAATGAAGTGCCGTTGATTTGCGAATTGATTGTGTACGAGATTGAAGGATTGGCGGAGTAAAACTGAGCATAGATATAATTATCAATTTATCAACAAGATCTTCACGCAACCCACAGGAAGTAGACACCTACCAGGATCAACAGCGCACCGCTGACTTTGTTAATGGTGTCAGACCATTTGCCGAAGGCGCGCAGGTTCTTCAGCACCCCGGCGAAAGTTCCCACCAGTACCAGCGGCAACCCGCAACCAAGTGCATAGATGAAGAGCAGCGCCGCGCCGTAGAGAACGCCGGATTGCTGCGCCATGACGTAGGTGAGGATGACCGCCAATACCGGGGTGGCGCATTGCGACACCCCCAGCCCGGATACCAATCCCAGCAAAAACGCTCCCGGCAGATCGCGCGCGCCGCCCACATAGCCCACGATAAGCGGTACCATTGCCACGTTACACGGCCCGATACCTGTGAGCAACCCAGCGAGGAAGACCAGCAGGTAGCCGATGAGGGAGGATGGCTGCAGCAGGGAGGGGTCGATATTTATGGTGTGTCTCCCGCCAGCGTGGAGAGTTCCGCGCGCAGCGCATTCGGGCTGATTTCGCCGACGAAAAGTTTCTCCGCGCCGCCGTTATCAATGAAGAGCAGGGTGGGGGTGGTCTGAACGCCTGTCGCGTCGACGAACGGACGTTCACGCCGATTGGTCACGTCCACATCGAGCAGGGCGACTGAATCTTAGAATTCTGGGTAAACCTGGTCGAGCGCCTGCTGTACCTGGTTGCACGAGCTGCAATCAGGGGAATGGAAGTACACCACCATCAGCTGACCCCCGGCGCGGTAGGCCGCGGCCTGATCGGCCATCGGCTCCAGGTTCAGCCAGCGGCGCTCGGCTGCCCTGTTCTTGAACAGTGCTACCAGCACCACGATTAGGATCACGCTGAGAGTGTTGAGCATTGAGCGTTTTCTTGTGTTCGTCTGGTCGGTCATATATGGATACCCGTAAGGCTTATTGGAGAGTAATTTTTCCTGATAATAACCCGGAGAAGACAATGGGGCGGTTGGGGAAACAGGGAGTTATCGGGTACGGTGCTTAGAAACACATCCCGGCGATGGCCCCTGTGCTGAAGGCGAAGTGTAGGTTGTAACCGCCACACGGACCGGTCACGTCCAGGATCTCGCCGGCGAGCTGCAGACCGGGCACGACGCGCGAGAGCATCGTCAGCGGGTCAACCTCGCTCACGGGCACGCCGCCGGCGCTCACCTGGCAGTACTCGAAACCGCGCACACCGCTGACCGTGAAGGGCAGGGCGGTGAGCAGGGCGAAGAGGTAGGGCAGGGACTTATCAGACAACTCGTTCATCCTGATATCCGGCCTGATCCCCAGCCTGTTCAGCACCACCGGGGGCAGTTTGGGCGGCAGCGCGGACCCCAGCAGCACTGTGAGCGGGATGGGGGTATCGCGTTTTTCACGCAGCAGCGCGCGCAACGCGTCCTCCGAAGCGAAGAGGGGGTTAAGTTCCAGCCGCAGCGGGTGCCCCGGGCGCGCGGAGATGTGGTGGCTCAGGTCCATCACCGCCGGGCCATTAAGCCCCCACGCGGTGAAGATCAGGTTGCCGGTGGTACGGTCGATAAGCGTATCGCCATCATACAGGCTCACCACAGCGTCAAGGCGAACGCCCTGCAGCGCCTGCCAGGGGGTCATGTCGCAGGTGACCGGTGCCAGCGCCGGGCGCGAGCGGAATGACGTTGTGGCCGAGAACCTCGAGCATGGGGAAGAGCTGACCGCGCGACCCCAGGGTGGGGTAGGCAGCCCCACCAGCCGCTACCAACAGCGCGGAGCAGGTGTGTGGGCGTTGGGTCTTAAAGTCAATTTCAAAACCCGTTTTATTATTGCGTATAGTTGTTACTTTGTGATCGAGCAGCAGGTGCACATCGGCTTCGTCAAGCGCTGCGGCGAAGGCGTCGACCACCGTCTGCGCGGACTCAGAGAGCGGGTAGCACCAGCCGTCAGGGGTGGCGTAGGTGAGCACGCCGATGCTCTCGAGGAAGGCGGTGAGTTCGGCATGGCCAAAGCGCCCAAGCACGGTCTCCAACCAGGCGGCATCTGCGCAGGCGTAACGCGAGGCGTTAAGCTCGCGGTTGGTGAGGTTGGCGCGCCCGGCGCCTGTGACCAGCAGCTTGCGCCCTACCGTGGCGTTACCGTCGATCAGTGTGACGTTTACCCCGCTGCGCGCCGCGAACAGTGCCGCGGTCATTCCTGCCGGTCCGGCTCCGATGATGGTGAGTTGCTTGGTCATAGGAATATTGTATCTCAAGTGCAGGGCTGTATTGAATGATTCTTTACAGAGTGGACGAGATTCGAGATTCGATAAACGAGATTGGTTGACACTTCTCTAATCTCGACTCTCCACTCTCGATATTATGTTATTGCATACAGTAATGTAATAAAAATAATATATATAAGCAACATAAAATCGATGTATAATATTGATGTAATGAAAAAAGAAAATCTTTACCGCACACAGGTGCTGCTTGAACCCGGGCAGTACCGCGAACTGGTCAGCCTGGCCGAGGGGGAGGGCATCAGCCTTTCGGCGTTGCTGCGGCGTATTGTGGCGCAGGGACTGGAGCAGGTACGCCGTGATAAGCTGGCGCGTGCGGCTGAGGAGATGATGGACCTGTACTACACCGATGGCAGTTTGACGGGTTACTCAGCGCTGGACGGCGAGGACTTCAGCGGCAGAGGCAGCGCAGGCGTGAACCGCGGCGAGGTCTGGCAGCTCACACTCGATCCTACTGCCGGGAAAAGCACATCTGAATTTCGCCTGGTGCTGATCCTCTCCAGCGACGCGCTGGCGGTGCTGCCGCTGCGGGTGGTGGTGCCGCTGGTGGCATGGCGCGAAGCCTTCGCTGATACGCCATGGATGGTGCGCGTACCGCCCGTGCTCAACAGCGGGCTGACGCAGGCTATGGCGGCCGACGCACTGCAGGTGCGTTCTGTATCCAGCGCGCGTCTCAGCGGGCGGCTGGGCAGCCTGCCCGAACGCATCACCGGCAGCGTGGCACAGGCGGTGGCTGAGATCACTCGTTAACAGGTCAGTCTGGAGGGGCAAGAGGAGGGAGGCCATGAAGATAAGCGCAAAACTGGTCAATACTGAGGGGAAGCTCAAGTCCACTTTAAGTACCAACGACAACCTGCAGGAACTGACAATCCCGGTCAAGCCGGGCGGTTTCGGCTCTGCCGTCAACGGCGGCGAGTTCCTCTTTCTTGCGCTGGCTGCATGCTATTGCAATGATATGTACCGCGAGGCCGAGAAGCGCGGCATTACGGTTGAGCAGGTCGAGGTGGAGGTGGAAGGCGAGTTCGGCGCGGAGGGCGAACCCGCCCGTAACGTGACCTACCGCGTGCGCGTCTTTGCCGACGCGCCTGAAGAGCAGGTGCGCGAACTAATGCACCACACCGACAAGGTGGCAGAGATCCACAACTCGCTGCGGCTGGGCACTCCTGTCATCCTCAGCGACATTGAAGCCATCTCGGTCTGAGATGGAAGGTGAAAACTTGGGCATGTAACGTACGTTCGAAAACACATGTAAGAGTTGTCTCTAAACCGATGCAATTTACCAAAAAAATCAGTACTATTGAATCAAACCATGAAAAGCAGTATCATAAAATTTGCATTTCCCGTGAACGTCGAACCCATCATCGTGTGCCATGATGGGTTTTTTTAATGTGCTGCGTCCCTGGTTCGCATTAATTGTATTGAGACTGTTTGTGGATATACAGCAGGGTGTGCATTGGTTGCGTGGAGGAAGAAATGAAAAAACTGGTTGATTGGATAACGAACCATCAAGTGGTCGCATTTTTCATCCTGGCGTTCACCATTACCTGGGGGTTGGGGTTTTCTTATGGCGAGGTGATAAAAAAGAACAATTTTTACCTTGCGCCTCTGGTTTTTGTGGCGACCTGTGGACCGGCGCTGGCGGGAATCATCATCTCCGCCCTGACCAAGACCCAATCCGTAAAAACACCCCGCAAAGTTTTTTGGCTGGCTTTCGCGCTGGGTTGGGTCATTTCCGCCCTAGTCTTCCTCGCCAATTCCACTCTCATCAACGGAATGCCGTTTTCTCTGATGATGATTGTGATTACCCTTGTTGGTACACTACCAGTTGCTTTCATCTTAGGTTCATCCCATTCACGAAACCCGGGGGTGAGGAGTTACCTCTCCTCATTGACCAGGTTGCGCGGTGTTTGGGGTTGGGCGTTGCTGGCGCTGGCCTTCAGCCCGCTGCTGATGCTCCTTACCATGGGCATCAGCAGTCTACTGGGTCGGGAACCCTTCTCCTTTCCCCGTTTCCCTGTTACAAGCATGGCACTGGTCGGGTTGATCATGGTGAAATTCCTTTACCAGTGGTTCTTCTTCAACGCCACCGGGGAGGAGGCAGGTTGGCGTGGATTCGCCCAGCGCAGGATGCAATCCAAAATCAGTCCCCTCGGCGCACTACTGATGGTGGGGTTTTTCTGGCCGATCTGGCACTTCTTCTTATGGCAGGCAGAAGGAAGCCCCGTGTTCTCACTACAATATTGGATTGGGCAGTATCTCGTGATAATGATGAGCTCTGTTTTCATCGTCTGGTTCTACAACCGCAGCAAGGGGAGTATCCTGGTTGCCGGTGTGGCTCATGCCTCGGCAAACACCTCCTCTTTCATTTTCCAGAACCTGGACCTAACAGTTTTGTCCATCACAATGGCGGTGGTGGTACTAGGGATGATCCTTGTTGATAAGATGTGGAAGCGGCTTCCTCCTGACCATCCAGCAGTCTACCTGACCACAGTGAAGGTCACCGATCCGGCGGCGTCTACCCCGGTGACGGAGAACTTGTAGGTGTACTCTTTCTGAATCAGCAGCGAGAACACGCCCGAATCAGCGTCGTCCGCGCGGTAGAGCACCTCTCCGCCGGAGGCGGACACCAGGAGATCGATGCGACCAGCATCCTTTTGGATAATCACGTCCACGATGTCACCCGGCTGCATGCGCATGGAGTGGGCGCGGGTACCTTCCAGCAGGGTAAATTCGAGGGCGAACTGGGTGTCATCTGCGGTCTCGCTGCCCTCGAACTGCGGTTTGGCGCAGCCCGCGGTGAGCAGCAGAATCAGCACGCACAATAGCCGTAGGATCCATGTTTGCTTCATAAACATTCCTTTTCCAATTTTTGCTTCCAGGCACCTGGTAATGAGTGATCAAGTGCTTGGTAGGGGAGGTTCATCCCACTCATAAACCATTCGGAGACGCAAAATATGCGGAACCTCCCCTACTAAAAACCTCTGGCAGGGTGGCGAGGAGCACCACGCGGTAGGCGGGGTGGTAGGCGCGGGTGTAGGTCTCGGAGTGGTGCGCGGCGGGAAAGCCGGTGCTGCGCATCTCTGCAACCAGTTCCGCCAGGGGTTTGGCATCCATGCCCAGCTTCCCGCTTGCTGCCAGTGCGCCGGCGGTCGACAGGTATTCCTCAAGTCTGTCGATATCCCCGCGGAACTCCGCGGCGGTACGCAGGAAAGCCTCGAGCAGCAGGTCGGGGGGCAGGTCCAGGCGCACGAGGGGGCGCAGGTGCACACGCGCAACGCTGCCATCTACGGAGATGGGGTCAACGAGGGGTTCATCGGTCGGGTTTAGCTCCGGGCTTGTCAGACCGGTGATTTCCTCCTCCAGCCAGGCGCAGGCGCGCTCGCGGTCAATGACGGCGTGTTCACTACCCAGTGCTGCCTGGTGCGCCAGCTTGTACACATCCTGCGGCTGCCAGGCGGGGTAGCGCGCCGCGTGGTTGAGGAGAATGGCGTAGAAGGAGGATAAGTTCATCGGTAATCAGGCACCTGGTGATGAGTAATCAATCATTTGGTAGGGGAGGTTCATCCCACTCATAAACCATTCGGGGACGCAAAATACGCGGAACCTCCCCCACTGTTCACGAATCACTATTCACTAATCACCAGTCACTGCTCTTCTACACCATGTAGCGCAACGGCAGGTCGGGCACCTGTTTCACTAAATTCTGCACGAACTGCTTCTGGCGTAGGCTGAGGTTGCGGTACCACCAGGTGATGCCGAAGACGAGCAGGGCGGTAATTAAAAAGGTGAGCAGCGGTCTGCGGATGGAGTGGCTCATAATGGACTCCTTTATCCTTCGTGTTGTTCGATGAGGTTGGAGGCGATGTACCCCGAGGCGATAACGCTGGGCACGCCACCGCCGGGGTGGGTGGACGATCCCACCAGGTACAGGCCGGCGACGCTCTTTGATTTGGTCGCGGGGCGGAAGACCGCCTGCGCCGCCAGATCCTGCTGCAGGCAGTAGATAGCGCCTTCGGGCAGCAGCAGGTCGCGCTCGAAGTCGAGCGGGGTGGCGCATTCGGCGAAGACGACATGGTCCTTAAGCCCGGGGATGGCGCTGCGGGAGAGGGCGTCGATGGTGCGCTCGATGTAGCGCGGCTTCTCGGTGTCCCAGTCGGTGCCTTCGAGGTTGTAGAAGCCCTGCGGAATGAGATTGAGCACGTGCTTGCCACGCGGGGCGAGCGATTTATCGGAGTGGGTCGGCCAGCAGATGAGCCCAAATGGGTCGTCGTTGAGGCGGCCGGGGATGAGCTGATCATAGTAATAGCGGTTGAGTTCTTCGGGCGAAACTGCGATGACGCTGTGGTGCGCTTCGAGTTCGGGCGAGCCGTCCAACGCCAGGTAGATCATCGGCACGGAGAGCGACAACTTGTAGCTGCGGATACCACGGGTCACCGCTACTGGCAGGTGCTCAGCGCCAATGAGGTCTAGGTAGAGCGTCTTGGCGTTGATATCCGAGACGACGATATCGGCGGTAATCTCGCTGCCGTCGGCCAGGCGAACGCCGATGACGCGTCGTCCTTCCATTAATACCTTGGTCACGCAGGCGCTGGTGCGCAGCTCCATGCCCAGTGTTTCACCCACGCGCTGCAGCGCTTCGGGGATGCGGATCATGCCGCCGCGCGGGTAGTAAATGCCCACGTGCTCAGTGTAGGGTACCATGGCGTAGGGGCCGGGCACCAGGTTAGGCGGCAGGCCGAAGTAGAGCGCCTGGTAGGCCATCAATTTGAGCACTTTGTCGTTCTTGAAGTAGCGCTGCAGGATATCCTGGTAGGAGGAGAGGAAGACCGGCAGGAACTTGAGAAAGCGCGGGTTCTTTTTAATGAGGTTGCCCATATCCGTCATGGTGCTGGCGGGCATCTGAAAGAAGGTGTCGAGGGTGGTACGCATCAGGTCGTCGGCAAAGGTGCAGAAATCAGACCAACGCGCGCCGTCCTCGGGGGATATCTCAGCGATGACCCTGCCGGTCTCCTGCGCGGAGAGGGGAAGGGTGACGCGCTCGCCATCGGGAAAGAGGAAGGACATGATGGGGTCGCAGGCGATGAGGTCCACCTCCTTCTGCAGGGTGGTGCCGAGGGTTTCGAAGACGCGCTCGATGGGTTCGATGATTTCGACGATGGAAGCGCCCACGTCAAAGCGGTATCCCTTGCGCTCAAAGGTGGAGCAGCAGCCACCGATGGCAGTCGATTGCTCAAGGACGAGCACGCGGCGCCCCTGTTTGGCGAGCAGCGCTCCGGCGGAAAGCCCGCCGAGACCCGCGCCGATGACGACAACATCATAATCTGCCATTGTTCCCTCCATGGAAAAGGCTTGAACGGTGTGTTATGTGAATATTATAGACACAAATGAGGGGAAGTGAGCAGTGAGTAGTTGGCGGAGGGAAGAGAAGGGAGAATGAAAAAGTGATTAGTAGGGGCGTGTGGCAATGCGTACAAGATGCCGAGCCCCTACAAGTGTGTTCCGTAATCGTGTGATTCTTAAGGGATATTCAATATTTCTCTCAACCGTGGCAGGTCGAAGTCCACCACGATGGTGCCGTCGATATCGAAGGTGGGGGTGGTGCGGCTGCCATTCGCCCAACGCTCCACCTGGCGGGCGGCGCCGGGTGTGGTGATGATATCCACTTCGGTGTAAGCCAGCTTGTTCTCGACAAACCAGGTGCGCGCGTCCTTGCAATCGGGGCACCATTTGGTGCAGTACATCACGATGCCGCCGTGCGGTAGGGGAACTGGTTCGGGTTCGGGCAGGTCGGGACGGTCGCGCACTTCGGGGTCGATGGCGCGGATGGCGCGGCGCAGCTCGTCGTTGGAAGGCTGCGCGTCGATGTCGTGCACATCCACGTAGCGGATGATGCCCTGTTTGTCGATAACGAAGATGGCGCGCTCGCTTCTTCCATCATCGAGCAGCACGCCGAACTTCTGCGCCACATTGCCGTGCGGCCAGAAATCCGAGAGCAGCGGGTAGGTGATACCGCCGAGGTCTTTAGCCCACGCCGTCAGGCAGGGAACGGAGTCAACGCTGATACCCAGAACCTGGGTGTCCAATCCCGCGAAACTGGCCATTTCGGCTTCGTAAAGCGGGATCTGCTCCGTTCATATGGGGGTCCAGGCGAGGGGAAAGAAGGCGATGGCAACGTTCCTGCCGCGGAAGCTGCTGAGCGTGACACTGGTGCCCAGCTGCGATGGCAGGGTGAAATCAGGCGCGGGTGTACCGGTTTTAAGAGCCATGGTCATTACCTCCAATGGGGGGATTGTATCATATAAGACAAAAATAGTGGGAATTATGTTGTCAAATTAAGGGAGAACCAAAGCCGGCGCGCAACACAGATGAACCCCGCGGCTTCCGCGGCACGCTGCATAGCGAGGTTGGCGCTGGATGTGCCCAGGTGCGCGCTGCGCACTCCGCGAGCGTATAACCCGATGAGACCCGCAACCAACAGGGCGCGGGCGATGCCTTTTCCCTGGTGGCCCGGGTGCACGTACACCGGGTCGGTAAAGCCCACAGGTTCACCCCCCCGCATGGAAGCGTTTCCGATGCTGCAGATACAGCCTCCAGCCAGGGTGCCATCCGGGGCAACAACGACCAGGTCGAGGTCAGGGATGTAGGCATCGGTGTTCATCACCGCAAGCCGGTCAGCCAGGGAGAAATTATCAGTGCCGAAGGCTGCCTGGTGCAACGCGAGCGCCTGTTCCACCTCGTGCGGTTGCAAAGGGCGTAAAAAGTAACCGGGCGGCAATTGGACGGGGGAGGGACGGGAAGGTATTTCGACCACGTAAGAAAGAGATTCAACCTCCTGGCGTTCAAAGCCGTGGCGGGTGAGAAAGCGGATCGCTCGCGCATCTTCCGCGCGGCAGGAGGCGTCCAGCGTGTTCTCGCTGAGGTTGAGGCCGTAATGCGCGCGCGTCACTTCCCATGCCCAGGCGATGACCTCGTCCTCGAGCGCGTCGGTCCAATGAGGTTCCAGGGCTTCGAAGGTGAGGTTGTTGAAAGGGAAGTGAACGAAGGCGTAAGCCGCAGGTTCACCAGTAGCCGTGCGCCAGAGGCGGGATGTTTGCACCATGGCGGGATCCTGGAAGAGCTCGTCAATGTCGATAGCGGTGGGAAAGTCAAGCGCCCATTCTTGAGGCCGGGCAGTGAGGATTAGCTGCTTGATGGCGGCGGGGTCAGCGGGGGTGGACGGGAGGAGGGGCATAAGGGTTACCAATGAGGGGATTGTACCCAATACAATTATTATTTAGCTGCAATAGCCCACATGTTCAGCATCATCTCAAAATACCCGAATTTCACTTTTGTCATCTGGAATCCTGCTTTTCCAAAATACCAGCCGATAAGTGGAAGCGTGTATGCGAAAACATGTTCGTTGATTTCTTCTTTGCTTACTAGTGAGACCTTTGCCATGAACTTCAACAACCTATCTGACCAGGCTGCGGGGGTGGTTAAAATTAGTACACCATTATCGGTCAGCACACGGTGGCATTCCTTCAGCAGCTGCACCAAGCTGGTGGGATCGAGATGTTCTATTACAGCCAACAGAGTGATGGTGGAGAAAAAACCATTATCATAAGGCAGGTTTGGAGCCTGGTTTAGATCCATCGAGAACCAACTGATGCCAGTGACCAAATCAGACTTTGGTGAATTCTCTATCGCGAATTTCTCCTTAAAATAAGTATGAGACAGGAAGTAAGGATAATTACCGCAACCGATGTCAAGAATCCTTCCTTCTCTTAAATGGTCCGGGATCAATCGGTTAGCTTTCGATGCCCTGGTTTTGGCCAGGTAAGGTTCCAGAAGCCCGTTGCCGCGAGTAAAATGTTTGAGGTGGGAATCGCTTGCATTGTTCATTTCAGAGTGTTTAATATGCATTGTAAATCCATTGATAATGATAGTAATATCCAATCATACCAGCTGTTGGGGAGTGGAAAATTTATGGATGTGGTTGAACAATTCATCAGTAACAGTTACTATTTCCAAGTGAGAGTTCAAATAACTGCACCCGGTTATCGGAATAGATTTGTACCGCGCAAATTGGTGCGAAATCCTCGATTAAGAAATCAACAGCTCTTTCATGGTCGCCAAATAGATCATGTGAATACAGGTAAAATGATACATCAGCATTGCTTAGAAATATGTGCGTGATGCCCTTGTTTATTAACCACTCTGAAACTATTGTTATGTCAGGGTTTTCTTTTATCAAAGCGGTCCAAACAGAAGGACCAACATCTGGAAAACAACGGCCATCACAATAATATCCCCGGCCGTCCCAAGGCATTAGTACAAAGGCATCAGTAGGTAATCGGGTGTTAACAAATGCTAAGCCATCGTAATTATTTAAAAATGAGGATAAAAATTGAGATTTCGTTTGAAAATTTAATGTTACTTTGTACGGTTCTAACATCATAAACAAACGAAGCACGATCACAAGTGATGCAATGATCATCCCCCCAATAGCACCAGTTTTAATCACCCAGTCCATACGTATTTTGTTTATCATTTTTGTCAATGAAAGGACCACGTTACTGGTGATAAGGCTTAACCCCGGGAAAAGCGGTAGAAGAAATCGATTCTGCTGTGAACCTAAAGCCCAAAAAATAAACTGCCCGAAAGTGATAATCGCCAACACATCAATAATTAAGCGTGTCCGAGGATGATTCTTTTTCCTGATGAAAGGATAAGTAAATGAAAGCAGAAATACAGGATTTGGGATCTCAATATTGCCTAAAAATGTGCTGAACCTTGTGAATCTTAAAAAAATGTTGATTGGCAGAAGAAGGTAGTCATGTAATTCCTTACCTGTACCAAAACTGTCAATATAATCCATGACTAGGTTTAGTTCATTAGGGTTGATAATCTCCTGTGGAAAATAAAATGGGAATACAGGATTTCCTGTCCACAACAAGTTTTTTAATAACCAAGGTGAAGCAATCAGGAGTGATATGAACCCAAATTGAAAAACATTACCCCCAGCTCTTTTAATGCCTGCTAATAAACCGTTCTTACCAAAGCTAAACCAGATAATGCAGAGCCCTAAAATACCCAAGCCTGAAAGCGAGACATATTTCGAACCCAATGCCAATCCTTGCATTATGCCAGCAAGTACAAGTAAACTTTGATCTTCCTTTCACAATCCAAATTAAAACCAGACGCAATAGCCAGGAACTGGAATAAGGACCAGGCGAGATCTGTGTATGCGAAGGTTCCCCAAACCAATAAAATCGGAATACCAACCATGATCGCAGTAGCCAGCCAACCGCCGGAAGCCGGTAAAAACCGCTTGCCAAAAGCGTATGTCGCAAATAAAAGGAGCATCAAGGTGGTGAAGTGGATAAGGCGGGAGAAAATGTCGCTCCCCAACCCCATCCCCAGCATGTAGACCATCTCCCAGGTGGACGGGTAGTAGGTAAACCAGTTTTCAGGGATGGGAATGATTCTCCCCGACTCCAGGAACAAACGCGGACCTTGCAGGTGGTACATAAGCCCGTCGTAATCCCAAGGCGGGGTTAGCGTTTGCGCAAACGCCAACAGCAGTGCCAAGGCACCGGCTGAAAAGAAGACCTTCTTAACAAGTGAGAAACTACGCCAGGTATGCGGGAATTGTTTTAAACAAGAAAAACCTTCTTCGACGAAGGCAACGCTGTTGGTAAATGCGATAATGGCTATAACGATAAGCAGCGCAATGTGGTGAATTGGCTTGAGCAGTCCCAATAACCCCATGAAGAATTCAACATAGCCAATGACCGCCAGGCCCAGGGGGAGACCAATAACCATTCTTTCAATGAATGTCCACTCGGTCAGTTTGAAGGGCTTGATGAGAATCCGACCCAGTCCTGCGGCGATAAAAAGCACAAGTCCTGCCAGGGCAATGGCGTAGAGAGAATCAAGCAAAGCCCCGGAGTTAAGATCATCCAGGTGGGGGGCGGGTTTAATGTTATGGCTATTAAGGAGTAGTAAGCTCAGAAAAAGCGCTACGATGATTAACGCGATGAAAAAAACTTTTCTATTTTTCAAGAATCATACCGGTTAAGAAACGTGCAGAAAAAAGGTCTAAGATTGGAATTTCAAAATAATCAATCAATTTTGTTTCCCGCTCATCTCCACCGCGGCAAGCAAAGCTTCGGCGAGGATGCGCGCCTGGGCAGCGGTGAGGTAGAGGTGGCTTTCGTCGTGGCGGAAGACCTTCTCCTCCTCGGCGCAGTCTTCCGTCAACTTCAAGCAGATATTGTCCTCCAGGTCGGAATCCTCGCAGGAATAGTAAATCTCCACCTTCAGGGTTTCATCCAATAGAAGGATCGGTTTCATCATGCGCCTCCTTATTCTCTCACTACTAATAGTATATGCAAATATACCGCTGCTTTCAACCGCCTCATTAGCCGTTTCCAATTAAACAACCATTGCCAATAGCGGTATAATACCATGCTGTTCAGTACTGGGAACAGCCTGAATCATGGCGTAAATCCTGTCAGACCTTTTCTGACTCCGTAGGGTGAAATTGGTGCTTAAATGAAATTCAAGAACAAATTTTGGGTCCATATTGTGTTGTGGGGAGCGATGATCCTCTTTCTCTTCATCGCCCCTCCCATCAAGGATAAACTGACCATCGTGGAAGGAAAGCCGGTGGACTTGGGAGACGTCTCTCTCGAATCCGCTGGTATCATCCGCTTCAACATCGATAAGATCAGCGAGGTGAAATCCGGCAAGCAGATGCTCTACCGGGTTATCGGCTGGTCTTTTATTGAAGAGGATGTAAAACCAACCAATTACGATGTCTTCCTGGTGCTGAGTTCGGCTGATGAAACGTATTTCTTCCCGACCATCCGCGGGGAGCGGGAGGATGTCGAAAAATCCTTCCCCGAGTTCACTGTTGACCTGACCCAATCGGGCTTTACAGTTTTCATTGCCAGAGAGTTAATGAAGAACGGGGAGTACAGGATTGGCTTCCTGCATAAAGATAATGAAAGCGGTGAGACCATTTACCAGGCAACAGAACAATACCTGGTTAAAACGCTGAACAAAATCAACCTGTCAGAGTGATGCGACATCCATGAAGAACTTTACCGATCTTTTTAACCGTATTATCCACTCAAAAGCTGCAAAAGTGGTTTACCCGTTCATCGCTCCTTTGTTATTCGGCCTTTACCCGGCTTTTTACTATTACACCAAGAATGCCACAATGGTGAAATCTGCCAGCCTGGGAAGGGTCATTTTGGCGTATTTCCTGTTGATACTGGCTTTGTACCTGGTGTTCATGCTGGTGCATAAATTTAACGGCATCCGCGCGGCAAATTCTGCCTCCATCTTCCTTTTGTTCTTTAATACATACGGCATAATTTTCAATGAATTGCGCAATGCCGAAATTGCCCGGATGGAACACCTGACGCTGCTGCCTTTCTTCTTCTTCCTGGCATTCTACGCCATATGGTTCGGCAGCCGGCTGAAGAAGAAACACGCTGCCGCATTGTGGAAGGGCACGGCCATTATTTTCGCCGCCCTGATGTTGATATCCATTATCCGCATGATCCCCATCGAGGTCGAGAAAGCCAGCGTACGACGAAACAGTCAGCAGGTGGCAACGGTGGCGGCCTCGGCAACCGCGGGTTCATTACCGGATATCTACTATTTCATCTTTGATGAGTTCTCGGGTTTCGAAGCCATGCGGCAGTATTTTCATAACGAGGATGTTGACAGGTTTAAGACCTTTCTGGAAGACAAAGGTTTTTTCGTGGCTGAAAAATCCTTCTCCAGTTCCAACCACACGGTGCACCAAATGGCGGTGCGCATGAATTTCACTGAATACCCATATAAGCAGGGAGACCAGCCCATTTGGCACGAAGCCCTGGCTAATGGCAAGGGCATCGCGCTGCTTGAATCGAAGGGGTATAACACGGTTGTGTTCGAAGAGATCTCGATGCTGCATCCCACACTACCCGATATCAAAGCGGATTATTTGTTCCACTACAATTATTCGACCGATGAAGATATGGGCATCCTGTTCGACGAGTACGGCATGCTGGTGGCTGACAACACCATGCTGTACGCGTTTGATGAAATGTACAAGGTTGAAAACCCGGCAGATAAAGCGCACAAGGATTTTCTGGTCAGCCTCCAGGAACGCATCCCCAACCTGGATGATATTCCTTCACCGAGATTTGTTTACGCTCATCTGATGATTCCGCACCAGCCGTTCATTTTCGACCGGAACGGCGGGTTGGTGGATTCCAGTTTCTACCGGGACTGGAATTATTACGAGGGTCAGTATATTTACTCCATGAAATACATGGAGAAAATGGTGACGAGCATTCTCGCCAATGCCGACCCGGAAAATCCCCCCATCATCATTCTGCAATCGGACCATGGCGCGCGCATCCGCGCGAACAACGAACAATTAAAGGACTTCCCGCAGGATATGCTCCGCAATATACTGTTCGCAGTGTACCTGCCCGGTTTTGATACCTCCACCCTGACGCAGGATGAGAACCCCATCAACACCCTTCCCATCATCTTCAATCATTTTCTCGGCGAGAACATCCCGCTGCTGGCACCGAACCAGCGCGGCGTTGATGAAGGCGATTGATAGGTGTAAAACCTGATTATGGATAAGTATCATTACAAAAGCCATCGGGTGTGCAGGAAACCTAAGACCACCATGTTATCTTCAATATGAAAAATAAACCGCGTGCCTGGATCCATTTTGTCATTTTGGGAATACTGATCGTGTACCTTATTATTGCTCCCATCATTGAGATGCGGTATTTCCTCACAGAGGGAAAGTCTGTTAAGTTAAGTGGAGAATTACCTGAATCCGTGGAACAGATCCGGTATGCCGTGGATAAAATGGATGAGGTCACACTGCATGGCGAGCGTGTTTATAAAATCTGGGGTTGGTCGTTCCTCGCCGAAGAACCGGATCAATCCAAATATGATATTTTTCTTGTCCTGCGCTCCGGGAGGAAGGCCTTCTTTTTTCCAGCCACACCCTCCAGGCGCACTGACCTGAACAAAGCTTTTCCAGATGCCGGCATAGACCTGCTGTATTCCGGTTTTCATACGTATATAGCGCAAGACACGTTGAATGGAAGGAATTACCAGATAGGCTTTCTGTATGTTGATAAAGCCAGCGGTGAGCGCTATTACCAATCCACCACCAAGCGGATCATCAGAACGCCGAACACATTAATACTTGGAACCATGGAAAGAGGCGAATGAAAAAGGTTCTCCCCTTCACGCGTTCCAGTGTCTATCGCATCGTCTTTCCGATCCTGGCGCCGCTGCTGTTCGGCATGTACCCGGTCCTCCATTACTACACGAGGAATGTCGAACTGGTGCTGTTGCCTAGCCTACTGCGCATGCTGGGACTGTATTTTGTGGTCATCCTAATTATTTATGGTATCGCTTTACTCTTTTGCCGATTCGACGGCATCAAGGCAGCTCTCGCGTCCAGCGTTTTCCTGCTCTTTGTGAATACTTACGGGATCGTATTTGATTTTCTACTGACGAATGATCTGATAAAAATCAAACATTACACGCTGCTGCCGGTTTATGCCCTGGCAGGCTTCTACCTGGCATGGCTGGCAACGCGGCTGCGCAAAGATATTGCTTTAACCGCATGGCGGGTGGTCACGGTGATCTTTTTAGGTTTTAGCGTGTATAACATCGCCCGGATCATCCCAGCCGAGATAAACAAAGCCCGCTTGCAGCATGTCGATACACCGGTAGCAGCGCCCGTTCAGACCAGTCCGGATGGAACATACCCGGATATCTATTACCTGGTCTTCGATGAGTTTGCCGGTTTCAAACCCATGCGTGAGTACTGGCACACACCAGAGGTGGATCCCTTTGTGGCGATGCTGAAAGAAAAGGGGTTCTTTGTAGCAGAAGACAGCCATTCCAGCGGCACCTCCACGCTGCACCAGATGTCGATCCGCCTGAACTACACGGAATACCCTGACATCCCCGATCAATCCGAAACGTATTACAAAGCAATTGCTTACAACAAGGTGATGGCGCTGGCAAAATCAAGAGGTTACACGACAGTGGCGTTCGACGAAATCTCGTGGTCTTACCAGGCCATTCCGACCATCCAGGCGGATTACCTATATGAACTGGATCCCAAAGAAACCAGCAACCTGGGCTTGATCTTTGACGATTTCGGCATGCTGATCACGGATAAAACGATGGTCTACGCCTTCTCGGACCTTTACAAGCTGGAGAATTTTGGCTACACCCCGCACCGCAACATGCTCATTTTCACCAGCGAGCGCCTGGCGGATATGTCAGATATCCCTTCGCCAAAATTTATTTATTCACACCTGATGATCCCTCACCGACCCTACCTGTATGACCGGGATGGTAAGGAGCTGTACCCTGATAATTACCGGGACTGGGATTATTACGAAGGCTACTGGGCTTACTCGCTGGGATTGATAGAGGAGATGGTGGACCATATCCTGGAGGATGCCGACCCGGAAAACCCGCCGGTCATCATCCTGCAGTCTGACCACGGTGCCCGGTATAGGGTGAGTTCGTATCCGAAAGAATATCTCACCTCCATCCTGTTCGCCATGTATCTCCCGGGTTACGATTACTCAAAGATCCCGCAGGATGTGAACCCGGTGAACACCTTTCCAATCGTGTTCAATCACTACCTGGGAGAGAATATTCCGTTACAATAATGGCTCATATCAGCTCCGGGGCTATTGAGGAAATGTAGACTCAAAATGGGTTAAGAGTGTGCAATCTTCCCAACGCGGGCTGAGGAATTAGCAGGTGGCTAATGGAAAAACGAAACATGAAAATTAAGAGGAGCACTTGGGTTCATATCGGCTTGTTTGCGATCATGGTTGGGTATATGTTCATCTCACCTGTCATAGAGGTGAAATACTTCTTAAAACAAGGTAAGCCCGTCGAGTGGCACGAACCCCTGCCTGAATCCTCGGACTTGATCCGCAGCGCTGTGGATGTGATCAAACCTGTATCCCGCGAGGGGGAGAGCCTGTACCGGATCAACGGCTGGTCTTTTTTGACCACGGCGACGGACCTGGCGGATTACGATATTTATTTTGTACTGCGTTCTGACCGTAACGAATATTTATATGCAACCACAGCGGTTGGCCGCAGGGACATTCAAAAAGCATTTCCGGATGTGACAATGAACCTGAAAACCTCCGGCTTCGTGGTGTACATTGCCAAAGAAACCCTCGCGCTTGGCGAGTATGAGATTGGGTTCCTATACCGCCACAAGATAAGCGAAGAGGTGGTCTTCCAGGCCACTGACGGGCGCATGCTGAGAACCCCAAATACGCTGCAATTGATCGAAACAAAGGTTGACGATGAGTAACCCGGGAAAAACGAGATCAAAATTTTTCCAAACCGGTTGGTTTAAATACGCGTACCCGATCGTATCCGCATTGCTGTTCGGTATCTATCCCGTATTGTTTTTTTACAGTAAGAACGTCAACCTGATCCTGATTTCCAGTCTCGAACGAATCCTGGCCATATACCTGGTACTCATCGTTCTGATTTATGGTATATGCCTGCTGCTCAACCGCCACACCCCGATCAAAGCGGCGAACGCAGCGAATGTAATCCTTTTATTTATGAATACATACGGCATCTTTTTCCGTTTCCTTGAAGAAAAAGACTTGATCATGGTCAAGCACTACACACTGCTTCCGTTTTACCTGTTCGTGGCTGTGTGGTTGGCATGGCAGGTGACCCGCATTAAGAAAAAACCTTCCCAAACTGTGTGGTTCGCAGTTACAGGTATCTTCCTGGTTTTAACAATAGTGAATATCATCAGCATTATCCCGGCGGAAGTCAGAAAATCACGTGCCCAGAATACCAGTTACAGTGAAATTGAACCTGTCGCGGTAGCGGGGGGTGAAAAACTACCGGACATCTATTATCTGATCTTCGATGAATTCAGCGGCTTTAAGGCCATGCGAGAATACTGGCACACCGCCGAGGTCGATCCTTTTAAAGATTTCCTGATAGAAAAAGGTTTTTTCGTGGCAGAGGACAGCCTTTCAAGTGGAACCTCCACGCTGCACCAGATGTCGATCCGTCTGAATTACACGGAATACCCTGATATTCCGGACCAGGAAGCGAAGTACTTCGAACTTATCGCGGACAGCGCGGCTCTAAAATTTGCCAAATCAAAGGGATACACAACAGTCGTTTTCGACGAGGTCTCGTGGCCGTATCCCACCATGCCAACAATCAATGCGGATATTCTCTATGAGATTGACCCCAGCGACAATAGTGATTTCGGGATGATCTTTGATGATTTCGGTGTATTGATCACTGATAACACCATGTTCTACGCACTATCTGATCTGTATCAGCTGGAGGATTTTGGTTACCGGCCACACCGCAATATGATCCTGTTAACCGTGGACCGCCTGGGTAACATGGAAGATGTCGCTGCTCCCCGTATCATCTATTCCCACCTGATGATACCTCACCGCCCGTATCTAAATGATAAGAATGGTGAGCTGGTGGATTCTGAGTACTACCGGAATTGGGATTACTACGAGGGTTATTGGGTCTACTCGCTGGGAATCATCAAGCAGATGGTCAACAATATCCTTGAGGATGCTGACCCTGAGAACCCACCCATCATCATCCTGCAATCTGACCACGGGGCGCGTCTGCACCGGGATGATTATCCATTCCAGGATCGCACACCCATCCTTTTCGCCATGTTTCTACCCGGCTTCGACATCTCCACCATCCCGCAGAATGTGAACCCGGTCAACACTTTTCCCATTGTTTTTAATCATTACCTTGGCGCTGATATTCCGTTACAATAAGGAAAACCGGTCGAAAATGCTACCGGGATTTGGGAAACTTTAGTTTTTTGATAAAAAGGTTTAAAGAATTCTACGAGAAAGTACGCCACGCTGACGCGGCGCGCATTCTGTTGCCGCCAGTGTCTGTTTTTCTGTTTGCTATTTACCCGGCGCTCTTCTTATTTACCAGAAATGCCGCGCTGGTGCTGTTCTCGAGTTTTGCGCGTCTAATTCCAGTGTATATCCTTCTGGTTGCGGTTGTTTATGGGGTCTCTTTGGTAACCAACCGTTTCAATACTGTGCGAGCAGCCAACTCAGCCATGGCATTCCTGCTTTTCTTCAATACCTATGGTATTACCTATAATTTACTAATGGAAAATGATCTGGTAAGGGTGGAACATTTCACACTGCTCCCTCTGTTCATTTTCCTGGGTCTTTACAGCAGCTGGCTGGTCAGCCGAATCAACAAAGGGACCTCGTTCGCGCTTTGGAGGATCTTCACCCTCGTCTTTGTGTTTCTCACCGCGATAAGTGCCATTCGAATCATCCCTCACGAGGTCATTAAAGCTGAAATTCGTAGAGGAAATCAGCAACCGATCAGCATCAATGTCCAGGAAGCCACAAAAGTTCATCCGGATATTTATTACCTGGTGTTCGATGAGTTTCCGGGAACACAATCGCTGCGCGAATACTGGCATAATGATAAGGTGGATCCATTTGTAGCGTTCCTGGAAGATAATGGGTTTTTTGTTGCGCAAGAAAGTCGTTCCAGCGATATCTGGTCGATTCACCAGATCGCGACGCGCTTGAATTATTTTGATTATGAATATATCGAAGGTCAGGAAGAGACCTGGCTTTACTCGATCGCGCATAACAAAGCGATGTCCTTCGCGAAATCAATAGGATATACCACGATTATGATCGAGGGATTCAGCAGGTTCTTCCCGACCATGCCGCAAATCGAGGCCGATCATGTTTACAATGTCGAAGAGATGAGGACAGGCCTGGATTTTATTATTCAGGACGATTTCACTTTGCTGGTGATGGAAGGCACCTTGCTGCAGAACATCGCGCACCAGAAGTTCTTCCTTGAAAAAGCCATGGAACCGCAACGGAGGATTATCACTCACGCGATAGAAAGGGTACCCAACCTGGAGGATATTCCAGCACCAAGGTTTCTGTACTTGCACCTGACTATGCCGCACACACCCTATTTGTTCGACGCGGAAGGCAATGATGTAGATCCGTCGCTATACTTCAATTGGGTCGCTTATGAGGATTATGTTGAGTATTCAATGTTGGTCATTGAAGATATGATTACTGCCATTCTCGCTGATGCTGATCCGCAGAATCTGCCAATCATCATCCTGCAATCTGACCACGGGGCGCGGGTAAAACCGAACAACAAAGTGTTGCTGGATTTTCCCCAGGAATTCCAGCGCGATATTCTTTTCGCCATGTACCTGCCGGGGTATGACACCTCTCAAATAGCCCAGGATATCAATCCGATCAACACACTACCGATCATCTTTAACCATTACTTCGGCGCGAATATTCCATTACAATAAACAAATCATGCATTTAGTGATATATTCAACCGGTCGTTAATACAGAACGAAAAATTTTATTAGGGAATATTTGGGAGGAACCATGCCAATCATCTTATTCAAACTGAATTACCTTGACCCCGGTTCAGGCAGCCTGCTCGTTCAATTGCTGGCAGCCGGATTGCTCGGTGGGGTCGGGATCGTAATCAAGATGTTCTGGGGCCGGATCAAAGCTTTCTTCAAGGGCGAGAAGTACGTGCCCCCGCAACCGACCGCGGAAGACGAAGAAGAGAAGGATTCAACTGAGGAATGACAGCTCATTCTGAACGCATCGGGGCGTCTTTTCGCGACCCGAGTGGATTCATCTTTAAACGTGATGGTGTGCTTTACCGCCAGGTGAACAAGGCCTATCAGAAGGCTTATGATAAGTTGATGGCAGGGGGTGTTTACGATACTCTTACCATTAAAGGTTGGCTCATCCCGCACGAAGAGGTGGAAGAACCAGCTGCCGACCTGGCTTTGGTATACAAGGTCATCCGACCGGAAGTTGTACCCTTCATCTCGTACCCCTACGAGTGGAGCTTCACCCAGCTGAAGGACGCCGCGCTGCTGACGCTTGCCAGCACCCGCGCCGCGCTGGAGAAGGGGATGATCCTCAAGGACGCGAGCGCCTACAATATCCAGTTCGTGGGCGGCAAGCCCGTCCTCATTGACACGCTTTCGTTCGATATCTACCACGAGGGCGCCCCCTGGGATGCCTACCGCCAGTTCTGCCAGCACTTTTTAGCGCCGCTGGCGCTGGCCTCGTTGGTGGATATCCGTCTCACCCAATTATTGCGCGTATACATCGATGGTGTTCCGCTGGACCTGGCGAGTGAGCTGCTGCCGGGAAAGACGAAATTGGGGCTTACCGGTCTGGCAGTGCACATTCACATCCATGCCAGGGCGCAGCAGCAGTACAGCGACAAGCAGGTCTCACAGGCCGCGGCGGTTAAGTTAAGCAAGTCCGCGTTGCTTAACATGCTTAACTCGCTTGAGAAGACCATCCAACCGCTCAAGTGGGAGCCGAAGGGCACCGAGTGGGGCGAGTATTACAGTATCACCAATTACACCGATGACTCGCTCAAGACCAAGGGTGAGATCATAGGTCAGTTCGTAGACATCGCGAAGCCAAAAACCGCCTGGGACCTGGGTGCGAACAACGGGCTTTTCAGCCGCGAGCTGTCGCGCAGGGGAGTGGAAACAGCCGCCAGCGATATTGACCCGGCCGCTGTGGAACAGGATTACCTGGCGGTTAAAGCTGGTGATGAAAAGCACCTGCTACCACTGGTCATCGACCTCACCAACCCCAGCCCGGCGCTTGGCTGGGCACACCGTGAACGCAGCTCAATGCTTGAGCGCGGGCCGGTGGACCTGGTGATGGCGCTGGCGCTCATTCACCATCTTGCCATCTCCAATAATGTACCCTTGCCAGTGGTGGCGGAGTTCATGGCGAAAGCTGGGAGGTGGGCGATCGTGGAGTTCGTACCCAAGAGCGATTCGCAGGTGAAGCGCCTGTTGGCGACGCGCAAGGATATCTTCGACAAGTACACCGAGGAAGGTTTCGAGGAGGCATTTGCGCTGTTCTTCAAGCTGGAGGAGAAAGTGTCAATCCCGGGCAGCCAGCGTACGCTGTACCTGTTCAAACGCAGGGATTAATTATTATCAGATAAGAAACGAACCGGTAGGGGCACGATATATCGTGCCCAAACGTTTTTAATTTAAGGAGAGGATCTTTTCCATCTCCAGCGGAATCCCCTTTTCGGGAGCGAGGATGAGTTCGATGGCACCCTGCGGGCAATGCGAGGTGCATACCCCGCAGCCCATGCATGCTGTAAGGTTTACCGTGTTCACATCATCCACCTGGCTTAGGGCTCCGAACTGGCAATAGTCCACGCACTCCCCGCAACCGATGCATAATGAATCGTCCACGCGGGCGGTGTAACCGGAGGAGGCCAGCATGGGGGTGCCGTTTTGGTGCGCATGCATGGCGCCGCAGCAGCAGGAGCAGCAGTTGCAGATGGCGTAGAAGCGCTGCAGCACCGCCTCCTTGAAGAAGGCGTGGTGCACATGCCCACGTTCCTCCTCGGCTTCGAGGATCATGATGGCTTCCTGAGAGGTGATGGCACGAGCGCGCTTCGGTTGATGTTTCAGCACCATCCCGACGAACGGTTCGCCAATGATGAGGCACACATCCAGGGGAAGGCAAGGGTGTTCGCGCGCCGCGCGGCAGGGGCAATCCAGCACCGCAAGGTGGTCGGGATGATCGAGGATGAGGGAGCGGGCGAGCTTGTAAGGGATGACGTGCTCCAGGTCCGGCACGCTGATGTTCTCCTTTACGCTCACCAGCTCGCGCGCGGTCTGCAGCGGTACAACTTTTCCGTGATAAGTATCAGCGAAAGTGATGGCACCGGGTTTTGCCGGGCGGGGAGGGATGAGGCGATTGAAAAAGCGTCTGACCCCGGAAGTGAACCTGCCGAGGTGGTTCGAGCGCGTACCGGTGGCGATGTAAAGGTAGGTGAAGCGCATGTAGAACAGTCCGTGCAGCTTCTCGCTGAGGGGGTAATCCTTGAGCTGACGGGCTTCCTGCCAGAATTTACGGGTGGGGGAAGACATGATCACAACTCCTTGATTGACTATTGATATAAACCCCTTATGCAAACAACAGGTTCAGGGCAAAGCCAAAGTGAAGGCCGGGCGGATCTCACCGACCTGGATACGGCGCCAGTTGTACTGCGCGCGGGGTGCGTGGTCCTTCAGTTCTTCAAGTTGTTCCTCATCGAGCGCGCCAAGCTGGCGCAAGGCTTCCACCGCGGTGGTGGAGCGGGCACGCCCGCCGCCGTCGTGGGCGATCGTCGCGATGCGTTCTGCGCGGTCTATCTGCGCCTGGTCGCCGTCGCTGATCTTGAGGGTGATGCCGAACGCGCCGCTGCCGGACCCGCAGGAACCGGGGAGGAGGGCGATCGCCTGGTAGCCCTCGGCGCCGCCCTTGGTGAGGATGGCCCCGCGCCCGGCGGACATCAATCTTGTGTCAAAAGCATCCGGACCCGCGACCATGTCGGGGTGGGAGGTCATGGCTTTGAAGATGCGTCGCAGCGCGCCCTGGCGCGGTTCGGGCAGGGCGGAGGGGTCAGCCAGGCGGGCGAAGGCGAAGGCCGCGGCGCGCAGGGGAATAGCGAAGACCGGCGCGGAGCAGCCGTCGGTGCCAAGAATGATCTCCTCAAGTGGCACACCGGTCATCTCGCTGAACGCCTGTAATATGCGCTGCTGAACCGGGTGCATCGGGTTGATGTAATCGGCTGTGGGGTCCCCGTAGAGCAAGGCCTGCGCCAGCATGCCGGTGTGCTTGCCGGAGCAGTTGTGGCGCAGCGGGGTGTTTTCCTCGCCGTTGAGGAACATGCGTTCAGCCGTGCGCGGGTCGCCTGGGGTATGGGTGCCGCACAGCAGGTCAGCCGGGCCTACCCCCAGCTTACGCTGGATGCCTGCGATAACCTCAACGTGTTCATCGGTGCCGTTGTGCGAGGCGCACATCACCGCCAGTTCGCGTTCCGTCAGGTCGAAGCGCTCCATGCCGCCGCCCTCAACCAGCGGCAGCACCTGGAAGGGCTTGGAGGAGGAACGCAGGAAGACCAGCGCGTCGGGGTCGCCCAACGCGGCGAGCAGCCTGCCGGCGGGGTCGCAGACTGCGATCGCTCCGTAGTGAATGGATTCAACGATGCCACCGCGGGTGGTTTCTACCAATGGAACGTATTGGGGAAAAGGCATGGGGTTTCCTTATTATGAATGATGTGTTCCACCTCATTTTACACCCGCGGAAATCGACAGGGATAATACCTTCACAAAAAACACAGATAAAATTCACAATTTCTTCACACCTTCACATTATCCTTGGGTCGTAAGTAAGAAAAAATTTGGAGGTAATACAAAAATGGAAAATAAACGAGGCGTTTCAAGCCTGACAAGAAACAACTGGATCATGGATGCCGGCCTGTTCTTAACCGCGGTCGTGACGGTGCTCTCGGGGATCTATTTCCTCTTTCTCCCTGATGGCGGTTTCATGGGCGGCCGGAACCCGTGGTACGGGGTACGCATCCTCTTCCTGCGCGAGACCTGGGAGTGGTTGCATACCTGGATCGGTGTGGGAATGGTGGTCATCGCGTTGGTGCACATCATCTTCCACTGGAAGTGGGTGAAGAACATGTTCAGCCGCGTTTTCAACGCCAAGGCTGGCACGATGAGCGCGCGCGGGAAGTACAACCTGGGGCTCAACAGTGCAACTGCGCTGAGCTTTCTCATCAGCGCGATCTCAGGGCTCTACTTCCTGTTTGCCGGCAGCAGTCACGGTGGTACCATCCCTGACCCGATGTTCATCTTCTCCCGCACGACCTGGGACATGATCCACACCTGGTCGAGCGTAGTGTTCATCATATCCGCCATCCTCCACTTTGTCATTCACTGGGGATGGATCGTCAAGGTGTCAAAAAAGGTCTTCCAGTTCAACCCGGAAGGCTCAATACGAACAATAAATCCGATGGAAAAATTAGGTGTAAAGGAGTAAACAATGATCAAAAAAGCGTTAGGAATCACATTACTGGTGGTCGTTATCGGCGTGCTTGCCTTCGGGGCGATCAACCGGACGCAAGCTAAAAGTGAAGAATCTGTCGCCAGCGTTGAAAGTGAACTGCTGGGAAATGGCAACGGCAATGGCAGCGGATATGGCAATGAAACGAGCGACACAGGCGCTGCCATCGCACCTTCTCCGCTCAGCGAAGAAGACCACGACGAAGAAGAAAACGATGAAGATGAGCACAGCGAAGATGGATACGGGTACGGCGCGGGCGAACTGCTCATTGAGACCCTGCCGCTGGGTGAATTGAACCAGGCGGAGACGGACGCGCTGCTCTTCATGTACGAGGAAGAGAAGCTGGCGCGCGATGTTTACACTTCGTTAGCCGCGCTCTACACCCAACCGATGTTCAGCAATATCGCCTCATCAGAACAGACCCACATGGATTCGAGTCAAGGGGCTGCTTGACCGCTACGAACTGGCAGTGCCCGTTGCCGATACCGCTGGCGTGTTCAATAACACGGACCTGCAAAAGTTGTACGACGATCTGACCCTGCAGGGCAGCCAGTCGCTGGTGGATGCGTTGAAGGTTGGTGGAGCCATCGAAGAGATCGACATCCTCGACCTCAAGGAACGGCTGCAGCAGACAGACCAGGAGGACATCCGCCAGGTCTTCGAGAGCCTGCTGGCCGGGTCTTACAATCACCTGAACGCCTTCTCTTCGGTGTACGCGCAACAAGCCGGGGTAGCCTACGAACCGCAGTTCATGAGCGAAGACGAATGGGCTGAATACCAGACCTACCTGACGGAGAACGGTCTTTACTCCGGCAGCGGAGGACGCGGCAACGGCAACGGTGGCCAGGGCGGTGGAAAAAGGTAAACCAGGATCAAATCACAAAACGGGAGCGCAATTGCGCTCCCGTTGGATTTTAATGATGTAATGAGATTCCCCTGAAATATGATGCGGAAAAATATTTACCTCACCCCAAACCCCTCTCCATCCACAATTTGGATGGAGAGGGGCAGGAGAGAGGCGAGGGGTTTTAAAAATTATTGAATTCCGAGGTATTAAGGATATAGTATCAACAAGCAAAATCTCAGTACCTGAGGATTAGGGCAATGCGCCCGTGCTTCTCGAGGCTGCCGTTATCCTCGAATACCACCTTGCCACCTTTGCGCAGCACGATTTCGATGATCTCGTCCACGGCATCGTGGATCACGCCCTCGGCGGTGGGGTCATCGGCCGGATAAAGGATACCTTTTTCATCCAGGCGCGCGGGATAGTGGAAATCCTCCTCGACGACCAGTTTTCTGCCGCGTCCCTGGTTGGCCATGCGCCAGACTTCGCCCACAGTGGAGGCGGATTTTCTCTCTCCGACTGCCTGCCCAAGTTCTTCCAGGACCTGCTTGCGCTCTTCAGCCAGTCTTTCCTTCACAACCGGCCACACCAGGTTTGCCAGATTGGACAGCGAGGTTTTGTCATGGCTGCCGGTGAGGGTGGCCAGGATGCTATCCGTGTGCGCTGAGACTTCATTGAAGAAGGACAGATAGCGGTCAACCCCCACGACAACCAGCGGGAGGGGATCATCCAGCAGGAACGGCCGGAGGGCGTTATCTACCCTGCGGAAGAAATGGCGGTGGTGCTCATCGCGGTAAGCTGACTTGCTAACGCCAAATCCGCCGGGGAGGGCAGCAGCTCCGCCGGGGCCTTTGTGCACCATGGGGAAACCCTCTTCTTTGACCTCAACGAGGCTATCATGCGTGCCTTCGTACAAACGGGTGGGTTTTTCGCTCAGGGCGAGCACCCAGTAACGGGGCGTCCGGTTCATGGCGAATACCAGGTCGCGGGTAAAGAAGGTGTCCTGGATGACAACCCGCTCATCGAGCGTAAAGGGTAGGTAGAAGATGTGCGCATATTCAGCGCTCAGGAAAAGCTTTAGACCATCGAGCGTGTTGCGGTGGTCAACTTCACGAACCATTTGATCCAGTTTTTCGAGCAGACCTTTGATCTCCCTTTTCTTAAATTCACCCAGCAGCCTTTCACTGGCTTGCTGCGCCAGGTTCTTAAGCACGATGACGTCCTGCTTGTTGGCAGGCGAGGTGCGGTGGGTGGGCAGGGTGATGGTGAGGGACGGGTAGAGTTTGTAATCCTGTATGGCGTGAATTTCGTGTTGGTTCATTGATTTATTGCTCCTTTAACTAAATTTTAATCGATAAATTTTCTGTGAATTAATTTTGATTCCGGCAATTTTTCCCCAGCGGCACCATCTGGATGGGATAGGGAAGGTCGATGCCTTCCTTTTCGGCTGTTTCCTTTATCGCTTTGATGACCTTCGAATGAATGTCCAGCAGGCCGTATTTTTCCCGGTTGACCCAAAAGCGGGCGACGAGGGTGATGCCCGCGTCAGCCAGCTCATCGGCCAGGACGGTGGCTGCCGGGTCATTCGAGCACCCCCTCGACGCCGTTGATGGCTTCAAGGAACACGCGTGTGGCCTTTTCGAAGTCCTCTTCGTAAGGCAGGCGGATACGGATGGTGCGGCGGTGGTCGCTGAGGGTGGTGTAATTGGTGATGGCCGCGGTGAACACGTTGATGTTCGGCAGGATGACCGCGTCACCGTCAAATGATTTCAGCGTTGTGTCGCGCGTGCTGATGGCAAACACGCTGCCCACGTGACCGGCAATCTCAACCTCATCGCCGATGTTGAATGGTTTACGGATGAGCAGGATGATGCCGGCGATGAAATTGCGCGTGATGTCCTGCAGCGCGAAGCCCACGGTGAGGCCGGCGATGCCCAACCCGGCGACAAACCCGGTGATGTTGAAATTCACCTGGTCGAGTGCCACCAGCGTGCCGGTGATGAGCACCGTCCAGCGAACCAGCAGGGAGAGCAATTGGATGGTCGCCTGGTCTGTGATCTTTTTCCCGGCTCTTCTGGCTATCCAACGCGCCGCGGGGCCGGCGCTGAGCACGGTGATGGCAAACACGATGAGCGCCACGATGAGGTGCGGCAAAAAGTCCAGCGAGCGCTGCAGGAAATCCTGGAACCATTGATTGAAATTCATGAGCGCTCCTCTAGAAGGGCTGAAATAAGAGAAATGGCATACCTGATATTTTACTCATATTCCCGTCGGATGTATATTTACAAGAGCGAATATACTTGATGGCATACCGCGGATAAAATGAACTTATTCAGATCACACCGGAGTGTTCGTGATGAACAATGAAAAGACCATTAGCATACTTGGCATTACAGGCAGTCTGTGCGAGGGGTCATTATAATTTTTCCCTGCTGCGGCGGTCGCAGAACTGCTGCCCACCGGCATGACACTGGAGATCATCGACCTGTGAGGAATTCCTCCCAATAACGAGGAAGGCGAAAAACCCTTTCCTGACGCAGTGGCACGCTTGCGCGCGCGCATCGCTGGGCGGACGCGGCCGCGGTAACGGTGGCCAGGGCGGGGGCGGAAAGAGGTAACGACGAAGTGATCCGAAAAGCAGGCGCACATTGTGCGCCTGCTTTTCTGTAATGGACCGAAAATTTTGGAGGATAAGGTAGAATAATATGGTCTTATTTTTCGGCATCATCATAGTTTTTCGCTAACGTATCTTGCTGCCGAATTGGGCAATGATTTTATTGGAGCAAATATAATGGCGCACGTTTCCCATAAACTAAAAAATCCACTTGAAGGCGCATTGGCTGGCGGCGGCGACGCGGCGACCTCGCCCTTATATGTGTTCGGTCCTTTCCTCAGCCTAGTCTATACTTCGGTCGCGGCGCGCATCGTGTTTGGCGGGTCGTTGTGGCTGGCAGTACTCACAATCGCGGTGGTTTCTGCCATGTACCGCCTGGTGATGCGCTGGGTGACGGATGGCTCGGGGGGCAGCGGGTTGAGTGAAGAGGAATTTGGCGGATGGGCGGTGAAGATCAACGCTGCCATCACCTTCATTGAATACACGCTTACTTTCCTGGTCAGTATGTCTGCCATGGTCACGTTCATCGCAGACCGCTTTCCATTTCTTAACAGTGAAATCATTGGCATCCAGTACCGTTCCCTGGTGGCGATCTCGCTCACCCTGTTCACCGGTTGGCTTGTCAATCGAGGTCCAAAGATAGCATCCCGCACTTTTGGTGTGGCAACCGCGGGTGTCTTGATTCTTCTGTGGTTGATGGTCTTTTCGACTATCATCAATACTGGCTTGCATTTACCAACCCTTTCCATCAAGGCATTCACACCACCCAACTTGAATCTGACGATCAGCGGTTATGTTCACATCCTAGCGGTGATGACCGGCATCGAGGTTTTCGCAAACCTGGTTCCGGCTTTTGAAGGAAACCAGCGTCAGAAAAGCAAAAAATCTTTCCAAAGCCTGCTGATTATCATGGGCACGACCATCGCGACCATGCTCATTGTTGGACCAGCCATCTTCTCCCTTGCGGATCCCGCAGATCTCCACGTTTCGGTTTTCACCCAGACGATGGATAGACTACTGCCATCGCCTTTGCCTTACATAGGCTCCATAATTGGTATCTTTGTGCTTATGTCCGCATCCGCAGCCAGCGCCCAGGGGTTGCAGAACCTCTCGCTTGGTCTCAAGGAGCGTCACTACTTGCCGCCAAATTTTGCCTCGCTGAACCATTACGAGGTCGCCAATAAGCCGGTATGGGTACAGGTTGGGGTCGTGAGCTTTTGTTTCCTGTTGTTTGGCACGCGTGAAGAGACCTACCTCTCCTTATACGCAGCTGGAGTGTTCATCCTGCTGAGCATGACCGGATGGGCAGTTACCAAGCGATTGGTCAGGGAGACTTCGCGAAAATCCTTTTCGATCAACGGTTTGTTAATCATTGGTACAACCATAGCCGCCCTGTTAACAACTATCGCAACATTAATTATCTTTAAAGAGCGTTTTCAGGAAGGCGCATGGCTGTATTTTGTGCTCATTCCCATGCTTTTCCTGGTCTTTACCTTCTTCAGAAAGCGCATCGGTGCGCCTGCGCCGGAAATGGAATACCTGGGACGGATCGATTCCAACCTGTTGGCGGGGTTCGGTTTCGGGCAGGCTTATGCCACCGGTGAAGATAATGGAAACGGGGAGAACGGAACCGCGGCAATCACCTGGATACCGGAAAGAATCCCAGATGCCCGGTGTTGCAATAAAACGGTAAAGATCGACCATGTGCTCACTTTGCTGGATGCGTCAGATTACGCGGAACAGGCCTTGCCAGTCGCAGGTTTTGTGTGTGAAATGACCGGTGGTAAATTAACACTCCTTTCCTCGTCACGAGACTTTTCAGATGATGAAAAGAAAGAGGCTATAAAGAAATATCTCACTAGTACTGCAAAAAAGATTAGAGCCAGTGGTATTCAGGTCAACACCGCGATACGTGTAGAATCTCCGGTGACCGCAGCCCGTGAGCTGGAGGAGGAAAAGGGAGTCGACCTGGTGGTAGTTACCACACGGGGGGGTTCGGGAGAAAAGAACTGGAAAGAAGGAGGACTATCCAGCAAGCTTGTTCACCAGCTGGATGCCCCGGTGTTGCTGGTACAGGTGTACGAAAGCGGTGCGCCAATTGCGCCACACTGTGCCCGCATCCTGGTAGCGCTTGACGGTTCGGTTTTTGCCGAACAGCTGCTTCCCTACGCGCGCGCTTTTGGAAGGCAATTCAATTGTGAGTTGATGCTTGTGTGTGTGCCGGTCGTGCCGGAAAGCGAAAAGTATCGCGCGCCTGACCGGGTTGTACGGACGATTCGGAAACAGACCGTGGAAAAAATGGACACCTATCTCACGTTGGTTGCTGATAGCCTCAGAAGCGAAGGATTGCGAGTTCGCACTGTGGTTTATGGCTCCAATCCGGCGCGCGATATCGTTGAGATTGGCAAGCGCGAGGGTGTCGATTTAATCATGATCACTTCGCAGGGGCGCGGAGGGCTGGATATGATCCTGATGGGCAGCGTGGCTCAGAAAGTGGTGCAATTAACAGATAGCCCGGTGTTCATCCTCCCGATCAATAACGCGTTAATTGAACCATAGTACCCCTGGACGGATTGTGGGGTTCATTCAAAAAACAGGTGGCTTTTTAGATTTAAAACGTCTTTCAATCCTGTTGAAACTCGGTGCCGGAAAGCAGTGCCTCAGTATTACATTGGTTGTGGGATCAGGTGGCTCCGCCTTCCAATCTCACCGTAGCGGATGGGATAGGGCTTGAGACGCTATTTCGTTATTGAGTGATATCCACTACCTGGTCGGGAACTAGCTGCAGGAAAGTTAATAGTAGCGCGCTGGGTGGGATAGATTGCAACCCACTTATAGAAAAATAAGTCGTGTAAAAAACCGAACACACCCTGCGAATTACTAGTTACAATACACGCATAAGTGAAATAATTTACATCACACCGGAGTGTTTTGCTGAACATAGGTCAACGACCATTAACGTCCTTGGCATTACAGGCAGTCTGCGTCATGCCTTTGCGTACAATTCACCGCGCTGCTGCGGGCTGCCGGGGAATTGCTGCCGGCGGAGATGAGGCTGGAGATCACCGACCTGGAGGGAATTCCGCCATTTGACCAGGACGAAGAAAAGCCCATGCCGGAACCGGTCATGCGCCTGCGCGCGCGCATTGCCGCAGCTGATGTGGTGCTCATCGCCACACCGGAGTACAACAGCTCGATCAGCGGGGTGCTCAAGAATGCCATCGATTGGGCGTCACGCTCACCGCAGGCACCATTCAGCGGTAAAGCGGTGGCGGTGATCGGCGCCAGCACGGGAGCCTTTGGCACCGCGCGGGCTCAACTGGTGCTGAGGCAGGTTCTCACCCACATCGGCGCGCTGGTGCTGCCCAAACCCGAGGTGATGGTGGCGCGAGCGGCTGAGGCATTCGACGAGGACGGCAGGCTGGTGAATGAAAAAACACGCGAATTTCTGCGCCAGCTGCTGGTGGCGCTGGGCGATTGGACGCGACTGGTAAAACCCTGAAAAGCAGTAAGGCACACGAGAACCGGGAGAGGGAGATCGTCGGCCCTGAACGGAAGACCGTGAGGTAGGTTTTATCCGCCGAACATGGGCACGCGTAACTGCACCTCGTCACCGTCGTGCAGCAGGTGCAGGCGGTGCACCATGTCGTTATTGATAATCACCTGGGCGTTGCGCAACAGGGGCCGCATGGCGGGGTACTGCGCGGACAGGAGATCGAGCATCTGCTCCGCGGTGGTGGGTTCGGGCAGCTCCAGCGCCACGAGAGACGCGCCGGAGAATTCCTTGAGCGGGGAAAACAACTGGACGTTGATGTTCATCATATTTCACCCATCAACCTGATTATATTCCATCAGAAGCGGGTTTTCCTCAGGTAAAATGGAGCCATGATCTCCGTCAGCCTCAACAATCTCACCCTCATCCTCGGCGCGCGCACCATTTTCTCCGGCCTGTACTGGGAAATCCAGCACGACCAGGTGATCGGGCTTATCGGACCCAACGGCGCGGGCAAGTCCTCGCTGTTCAAGTTGATAATGGGTGAATACAACCCCGAGCCGGGCGGCTCCGTGGTGCGGGCGCGCGGGGTGAGCGTGGGGTATCTGCCGCAGGAACCGCAGCTGGACCCTGAGCGCAGCGCGTTCGAACTGGCGTTGGCGGGCAATCCGCGCTACGCTGAAGTGCTGCGGGAGCTGGGGTCTGTAGAAACCAGCCTGGGTGACCCGCGCGTGTACGGCGATGAGAAGAAACTCGCCCGGGCGCTGGAAAAACAGCAGGGTCTGCTGAACGAGTTCATGGCGCTGGGCGGCGACCAGTACCCTGAGCGCGCCCGTGAGCTGCTGGCAGGGCTGGGGCTGAAGGCCGGCGAACAGGATAAACCGCTGGGCGTGTTGAGCGGCGGGCAGAAAAAGCTGGTGGGGCTGGCGCAGCTGATGCTCTCCCGTCCGGATGTGCTGCTGCTGGACGAGCCCGACAATCACCTCGACCTGGAGGGCAAGACCTTCCTCGAGCGTTTCATCCAGGGGTACCCCGGCGCGGTGGTGATCATCTCGCACGACCGCTACCTGCTGGACGCGGTGGTGACGCACATCAGCGAGATCGAGGACGGGAAGCTGACCACATTCGAGGGGGATTACTCCTCATATATACTCGACAAGCAGCAGCGGTCTGGCGCGCCAGTCGGAGCTGTTCCACGTGCAGCAGCGGCAGGTGGCGCGCATCGAAGCCGCCATCAAGCGCTACGCCATCTGGGCGAAGACCTACGACAACGAAAAATTCGCCAAACGTGCGCGCGCCATCCAGAACCGGCTGGATAAAATGGACAGGATCGAACGCCCGCTGCTGGAGCGGCGGCGCATGGACCTGCGCCTGCAGGGCTGGCGCGGCTCGCACAAGGTGATCGAGTTCAGGCGTGTGCGCAAGGTGTTTGACGGCAAAGCGCTGCTGGAGGACGTGAACCTGGTGCTGCATCACGGCGAGCGGGTGGGGATGATCGGCAGGAACGGCGCGGGCAAATCCGTGCTGCTGCGCCTGGCGCTGGGCATGCTCGAGCCTGATAACGGCGAGGTGAGGGTTGGGCCGAGCATCCTTCCCGGTTATTATGCCCAGGAGCACGAAACGCTCGACCCCGGGCAGACGGTGCTGGACGCCATCCGCCTGGCGGGCAACATGGGCGAGAACAGCGCGGTGGCATTCGCGGCGAAATACCTGTTCAGCTACCGTCAGACGATGCAAAAGGTGGGCGAGCTTTCAGGCGGAGAGCGCAGCCGGCTGCAGCTGGCGCTGGTGGTGCTCTCGCGGGCCAACTTTTCTGCTGCTGGATGAGCCCACCAACAACCTGGATATCGCCTCGGCGGAGGTGCTGGAGGACGCGCTGGCGGAGTTCGAGGGGACAGCGCTCATTATCTCGCACGACCGCTATTTCCTCGACCAGGTGGTTGACCGCATCCTGGTGGTGGACGGGGGGCAGGTGGTGAGCCACCCTGGTGGTTACAGTGACTATCTCAGTACGGTCAGGTCAGCCGCCGCCCGCTGACCCCGGGGAGCGATTATCTCCCGCTCGCGGGCGGGGTAAAGTTGTACAATGGGCGTGTGTTCCAGTGAAAGGATTTTCGATGAAAAATATCCCTACCGTAATCAAGGTTGCCCTGGGCTTTATCCTGCTCAGCGCGCTCACCTGGCTGATCATCGGTGTGCTCATCGCCGCGCAGCTGCACCCGGGTATGCCCTCCGACCCGCTCATTAAGTGGGGCATGGCGCTGGCCTCGTTTGCTGCCTTCGCGGTGCTGGTGGCGCTGGCCTGGCTGCTGGCCAAACGCACGACGGCTGGCTTACTACATCGCGATGGTGGCGCTGGCGGTGGTGATGCTGCTCACGATCTTTGACGACGTGGGCTGGGCGGATGTGGTTGCGCTCGTCATCAACCTGGTGCCCTTCGTGCTGCTGCTCATCGGACGTAAGTGGTATATGCAGCCGAAAACTTAAAAATATTCTCAAACCGCAGCACAACAGGGTATGACAGGGAACTTCTTTCGAGACCCTGACTTTCTAATACTTACAAGGCTCCAACGATCGGGTGGGGAGTGTAGGGGGCTTCCAGGTATTCGACTTCGTCCTGGCTTAATTCGACCTCAAGTGCTTTGACCGCTTCTTCAAGGTGTTCGATCTTCGTTGCCCCGATGATGGGCGCGGTCACCGGTTCTTTTTGCAGCACCCAGGCCAGTGCGATCTGAGCGCGTGAGACTGCGTGCTTTTCAGCCAGTTCAGCTACCCGGTCAATGACCAGCGCATCGTTATCCGCGGAGGCGTCGTATTTCCTTTTCTGTATCTGGTCGGTCTCGGAGCGCAGCGTGCTTTCCGCAGCCCGGTCGCGCGTCAACCTTCCCGATGCCAGCGGGCTGTAGGGGATCACCCCGATCTTCTCCTCGCGGCACAACGGTAGCATTTCACGCTCCTCCTCGCGGTAGATGAGATTGAGGTGATTCTGCATGGAAACGAAGCGCGTCGAGGCCGTGTTTCTCGGCGGTGTACAGCGCTTTCTGGAACTGCCAGGCGTACATGGCTGAGGCACCGATGTAGCGCGCCTTACCGGCTTTGACCACATCGTGCAGCGCTTCCATCGTTTCCTCAATGGGGGTGTGGTAATCCCAGCGGTGGATCTGGTAAAGGTCCACGTAATCCATATCCAGCCGCTTCAGGCTGTTGTCGATCTCGCTCATGATCGCCTTGCGCGAAAGCCCGGTCGCGTTTTGCCCTTCACGCATGTTAAAGAACACCTTGGTGGCGACGACGACCTCATCGCGTTTCACGAACTCTTTTAACGCACGACCAAGCACCTCTTCGCTCGCCCCGGTGGAGTAGACATTGGCGGTATCGAAGAAGTTAATGCCCAGGTCAACGGCTTTTCTAATGACCGGCCGGCTTTTTTCCTCGTCGAGGATCCATTGATGGATCCAGCGTGACGGGTCGCCAAACCCCATACAGCCCAGGCAGATGCGCGATACGTCCATGCCGGTATTACCCAGTTTCGTGTATTCCATGAGAGAACCCTTTCTTGAGTTATCCTTAATTTTAATTAGTTATACCAAATTCACGATAAATAAGGCGATTGGATGAACCGCTTTTATCGTAAATTATGGCTTTCATTTTTCTGCTTTCACGGCGTAATCGAAAACCTCTCCGATAGTTACGCCGAATGCGATGGCGATTCGGAAAGCGAGTTCCAGGGATGGAGAGTACTTGCCAGCTTCTACCGCGATGATCGTTTGCCTGGAAACACCGGTTTTCTCGGCAAGTTCCTGCTGGGTCATCTCGTTGGCAAAGAACCGCAATTTTCGTATGTTATTGGTGATTTCCAGTTTCTTATCCATCTAGACTCCTCTTCTGTAATAGAACAGCTGCGCGAATCCTTCGAGGATAGACCCGACGCTAAAGGAGATGAACAGGATGTTGAGCATGACGACTGGCGAATACTGCAGCACTAAGGAAAAAAGCGCAGCAATAAATCCGACCCCGGCTACGATGAAACCAACCCTGGTTGCTTTGAGCTCGATCAACCTGTCCCTTTCGTCTTCCACCATTTCAAGCTTGATTGATTTTTCAATCTCTTTATCATCATTATTCTCTCCCCTGAATTCCTTTTTTATTGCGATTCCCATCGAAAGCAGGATATGAAAAATGATCTGAATGATGATGGTTGCGACGACCCCGATACCGACAAAGGTCAACATGGTAATTGCCCAGAATTTCATGTCGCCCTGAACAACGGTACCTGAGCGATACTGACCTAATGCGTAGATGCAATAAGCCGCCAATACAAGTATGCCTGTTGTGATGCTGGTGATCGTTCTTTTTTCCTGGTAAGACATTGTGAATACTCCTTGATATGTAATGAAATACTAACATATAGTACAACAAATCATACATAATGTCAAGTATATATTACATATTGGTGGAGAATTGATCAATTATAAGGTTTGGTTATAAGGGGAGTGAACCAAAAAATGCAATCACTACAACGTTTAAACCATAACCCGGCAAGGTTCCGTGCGGATTATTCCTTGTCAGGCGGGCGTTGCATTTTGTCGCGCCGACGCTTGGCCAGGTAGAGCAACCCCAGCGCGATGACGATGCCAATAAGCCAGCCGTACGGGGGGAAGTTGAGCTGCACCAGCACGGCAACCACGGCGGTGAAGACCGCCGCCAGAAGCCAGTCGGCGAGTGTCATATTTGAGAATAGGGAAGGTTCACGGTCCATAATAATTGCTCCGTTCAATAAAACTTCAAGCGATGAAATGGTCTGGTGACCCTTCCGGGTTCATGAAACCTCAGTCCGGTACACCCGGATGGCCGCTTCGCCCACTTGCGGGCAACGGTTTTCGCAGATGCCGCAGCCGATACAACGGTCGCGCAGTACATGAGGCAGTTTCACCACCCCACTCGATCCGTCCGGTCGAAGGACGGTTTTCTCTTCGAGCACGATGGCCTTATCCGGCAGCGGGCACATTTCCTCGCACACGATGCAGGTGGTACCATCCGCCCATGGGATGCAACGGTTTTCGTCTATAAAGGCGTGCCCGATGACCTGCAGGCGTTTCTCCTCCAATGCCAGCGCCGGGATCGCCCCGCTGGGACAGGCCTGGCCGCACAGGTTGCAGGCATACTGGCAGTACCCCAGGCGCGGTATCAGCACGGGCGTGAAGAATCCACTCAAGCCGGCTTCGGTGATGGCAGGTTGTAACGCCCCGGTGGGGCAGGTTCGTGTGCACAACCCGCAGCGCAGGCAAACCTCCAGGAAGCTTTCCGCGTCAACCCCCGGCGGGCGCAGCAGCGTGGTCGGGGAGTTGTGCAGGCTCACCCCGCTTTCCACAACTGCTAATCCAGCAAGAGTGACCATACCAGTGACCAGAAAATCCCTCCGGCCGGGGTCGTACGCCAGTTTCTCTGGCTTAGGTAGGGAAGGAAGAAAACGGGTTTGAGCAGCTGTGCAGGAGGAGAGGCAGTTCATGCATAGCGTGCACTCCGCCGGGTCAGACTGGAAACCGCGCGCGGGGTCAATGGTGCCGGTGGGGCAGACCCTGGCGCACGCGCCGCAGTGGGTGCATTCCCCGCTTACCTGCCGTTTGACCAGCGCGAGGTGTGAGATCCAGCCCAACAAACCGCCCAACGGACAGAGGTAGCGGCACCAGAAACGCTCTGCCAGCAGGTTGAGCAGCACGATTGCTGTAAAAATCAGCACCGGCAGCCAGACAAGGCGTGCGCCGACCTGTTCAAACGGCAGCAGCGCCGGTCTCACCAGCTGGTCCAGCCACTGCAGCGCTCCACCCAGAAACCCGAACTGAGAGAGGAATACCTCGGCGGCGGTGAAGGCTGTGTTGAGCGCTGGCGCGACCCCTCCCGATAGTGTGCGGATCCATATTGTCATCGGGTCGAGCAGCAGCAGGCTGAGGTTGCCGAATAAGGCAGCGATGATGATGACCGTGAGTAGCACGTACTTACCCTTGCGTATATTTTCGGGCAGCGGTTTTCGAGTGTTCTTCCTGCGCCGCAGCGGGATCCAATCCAATACAGTGCCCACCGGGCACAGCCAGCCGCACCAGGCGCGGCCGAATATGAGGGTTAGGCCCACCACCAGCAGGCATAACAGCAGCGCTGCGATGACCGTGCGGCTGGCGATCATCACCGCCAACGCCAGCAACGGGTCCAGCCTGGCAGGGAGCTGGATCCACTCCGCCGTCCAGGTATAACCGGCGGTCTTGACCCATAGGAGCATCCATCCAGCGAGAGCGACTGCCTGCGCGGTTTTCCGCAACGCCACCCAAGCGCTGGCTTTACGCTTCAAGGATGAGTTCCTTGATCTCGATCTTGCTGAGGTCTTTTTCACCCAAACCGGCCTGGTTGGCAACCACCAAATATTTCAAATCCTCAGGCAACAGGCCAAATAGCGAGGTGGCATACGCGTCCGCCGCGACAATATCCGGCGAGGCGATGATCGTGTCCATTTGCTGCACGTCGTCGAGGTCGCCTCCGGTAGGACCGCTGCTCACCAGGATGCGCACAGCGTCGATGACTGTGAGCGCGGGTCTGATCTTCATTGCCAGGTCGGTGAGCTGGTTGGCAAAATCCAAGTGGATGGCGCTGCGGTTGGTGATGAGCCCCATCAGGTTTTTCATGCCCAGGGTGAGTGTAGCCATGCTGTGATGCTTGGCGATGGGCACGTTGATCAACGCGTCGGCCTTAAAGACATCTTCAAAGATCTTAACCTTATGGAGCATGAGAGCGTTTTCGATGGTAACCTCCTTAAACATGAAAGAAGACATTTGTACCATCTCGCCGCCGTTCAGCTCCACCTGTTCACCTATGCCGCTGGTAATGTAGGCGTTCGCCGGCGTGCCGCTGAAGGGGGAGTCCATAACCTGCACCTTGGAGGCTCCGGCTTCAAAGCACATTTTCACCAGCGCTCCCACCACCCAGGGGTTGGTGGTCGAGGCGAATTCGTAGGAATTGTAAGAGACGCAAATATTGGGCTTAACGATTACCCAGCCGTTTTTCGGCACGAAACGGGCCATACCGCCCAGCGCGTCAATGGCGGCGCGCACCAACGCTTCCGGTTGCCCTTTACGAGCCACCACCAAATCGGGGTAGCTTAGCGCGGTGGGGGATGGCTTTTGTGTGGAAGTTGGTACCGGCGGCGCGTCTGTGTTGGAGAGTTCCCCGCCAATCGGCGTTTGTTTCGGCTGGCAGGCTTCAAGCAGCGGCATCGTCGCGGCGGTCACCACGCCTGATAACATAAGTTTTAGTATTTTTCTGCGTGAGATACTTATTCAAGGTTCACCTCTCAGGATAATTATTATATTGTCACTCTTCATCCCGTGCCAGCTTCACCCCCTCATTGGCGATGTTGTTATCTTCCACGTAGCGGCGCGGCATCGCCAGCGATGACCAACCCCCAGCTTCCTGCAGCACGAAGGGGTCGGTGCCGTTACGCGCGGCGGAGGTGGCCCAGTAATGGCGACAGTCGTGCGCCGAAAGCCCCATGATGCCCAGCCGTTCGCCGAGCAGGCGTACGCGCGCGGTGACGGCGCGCTGGCTCATGCCCGCAGCGCCGAGTTCCTCGTTCTTCTTGCTGCGGCGCAGCAGCAGGGCCCCAGGCAACAGTTCGCCGTTGGCCTGGCAGTCCTTTACCGCCTGCAGCGTCTCGCGGGTGAGGCGGTGCACCTGTTCCTTGTTGACCTTGGGGCGGAAGAAACGCAGCGTTCCTTCGCCGAGGTCGAGGTCGGCCGCTGCCAGTCCGGTGACTTCGCCCACGCGCAAACCATGGTCGAGCAGCAGGCACAAGAGCAGCCGGTCACGCCGCCCCTGAGGGGTAGAGGGCTGGTCTTTCAACTGCTGCGCCTGGGCGGGGGTGATCTTGACAGGCTCTTCCTTTTTGAAACCGATGCGCTTCACCGGACGTTTCTGGTCAATGCGCACCTGTTCGCGAAAGGAGTACCCCTGTACGGCGCGAATGAGTGCGTATTCCTGCGGTGTGAGGGTGCCGGTCTGCATCGCCATGCGCGCGTACGTTTTAACGGAGGAGAGGTGTACGTTGATGCTGTTAATGGCGTAGCCTTCGTTCAATTGCCATTTAACAAAAGCCTCCACCAGGCCCCAGGTGACCGGCCGCCATGCGCCAGGGTCCTGCGCCAGGTCGCCGGTGCGCAGGTCAACGAACTCGAGGAATTCGTGGAAAAGCGCCAGGTCGGCGTCCTGGCGGCGCAGCGTCTCTTCAGCGCGGCGCGAACGGTAGTCGCGGAAGCGCGTTTGCGCGGCGGCGCGGTTGGCGTTGAGGCCGATGAGCTGGGCAAGCTCTCCCGGCAGCAGGGGTTGGATGTCTTTATCGGGTGCCATCTTTTTGATTGTACACGAAATCAATCCCTGTGAACCAGAGGAGCACCCTGCTAGGTCGATGGATGAAAAGGTAGTCAATTTGCTATAATCTTTTTATTCCGAAGATTAATCTTCTCAACAATGGAGGGATCATGAAACGCCGTCTTTTTTGGTTCAGGTTTCTGGTTGCTGTGTTGATTGTGGCTCCCTCTGTTTTTGCCACGCCAACGGTTGCGCAGGCGCAATTTCCGAATTGTTACTGGAAGATTGATGAAAAACCCATCCATCCAGGTTTCCTGCGCGCCGGATGCGATCGTCTGTTTCCGGAACGACGGTGAATATTGAATGGCAGGGTCTTTCCACCACTCACACCTGGACGTACCCGGGCACCACGATGATACCGGGTGACACGCTGGTCATCGAGGTCGGCGTCTCCTGGGACGTTGATTCTGGTTCCCCGCGAAATCTTCAGTGGGGGGGTTATCCACCTCCTTTTAATCTGGGGAGTGATTCTGTCGAGGCACGGCAGATCCTAGATCAAATTTCAATACAGAGCCAAGCGATTCTGTTTATAACAGCATTGCTTTCACCGATCCCCACCGGGATCAAAGAAGGGGCTACTTTTACAATTTATGGATTTGCTGATGCCGCGGTGGCGGCGGCAGGGTGGATTACAAGTACATTTATTTTTGCCCCACGCCACCCCGACCGCGACCGAAACAGAAACGCCAACGCCGACGAGCACTGAGACCCTGATTGCTACACCCACCCTGACCGCAACCGCATGCCCGGTGCTCAGTGAACAAGAAAAGTACGCGGCAATCCTTGACTTGTATTTTAAAAAGATTCCCGTCGGTATCGGAAATTCAGGTCCGAAGGTTAATGTCGCTGATGGTATGACAGGGAAAATACGAAAATTTGTTTGCGGAGGATACCAGTCACAAATCCTTGATTTTCTAAATAAATTGAAGTTCAGCGATAATCCCTGCGAACGGGTGCTGCTGGATAAATGGGATTACGGACCCATTCAAGCCTGGTGGGGATTTCACCAGGCGGTGGTGTTGTACCCTTTCGCGACCAACTGGATGGAAACTGGAACCGTGCTGGATCCCTGGATAGAGCAGAAGCCGCAGATTTACGAGATCAGTAACTGGGCAATAGATTTCAGTGGGCATGCCTTTGCACCATTCATTGAATCCGCATATACCAAAGAGGAACGCAGTGGTGCCTCGTTCAGGGGCATTGGTCCAAGCAAAACTTACACCATTGCAGGCAATTACCCAATGTATGGTAATCCTTACTCCGTTGCTGGGAATGAACTCACTCTATCACCAGCTGAAAACGCATACATTAAAACACTACCTGAAGAAAAGAAAAAACAATTTAATAAGATGAGTCTGATTACCCAGAAGGAATACCTGCAGATGAAGCTGGCCGGGGTCGAGAAAGTGAACAAGGTTGTGGCGGATTGCCCCCTGAAACTGTACCTGGTCAACGCGGAAGGCGCGCGCAGTGGTATTTCAGGCGACAAGGTTTACGATCAGCTGCCTAACGTTACCTTCATGGCGCTGCCGCTTGAGGATGGCACTATTGTGACGGAAATGCTCTATCCCCAGGGGGCGGGATACACACTGGTGTTCGAAGGTATGGGGGAGGGGAAGGGCGAGGTTTTGATTGGCGAGACGCTGACCCTGGAGGGAGAACCGGACAGCCTTCAGAAATACTCCTTTGAGGTCGATGAAAACATGGTCTACCAGGTGTCTACGGACAAGCTTGGCGCGCCGTTGCAGTGGAACGGGGGAACTCTGCAGCCTGAGACCATTACCGAAATCTCCGAGGAATGGTTGAATTCACTGCCCGACCTAGCGGTTCCTGAAGTAGCAGGGGGAGGTTACCAACCTGCCAGCGGGGGAGGGTCTATTTTCACCAGGCTCGCTGGCTGGAAGCCCGCGCTGCCGGGAGTCATCTTCCTGTTTGTGGTCGGCACGGCGGGATTGGTGTTGTTTGCCGTGCTGCTTATCATGAAGATGGTGAAAAAGAACAAGGCCCCCGGTGTTCCACATAAGCTTTCCCCGATCCTGCAATGGATACTGCTCATCGGTTTGTTCCTCGTTTCCTGTGAGTTATCCTCAATGGCCGGTATTGGATTAATCAATAACCTCAAGCAGCCTGCTGACGCGCCGCAGGTGGCTGTGCCAGAAACAGCGCCCGCGGCGTACCTGGTTGTTACCGCCACTTCTCAGGTGGTTCCCTCCAGTACCCCGGCTCCTTCTCAAACCATGACGGCTGAGATGACGAGCACAGCAACAGAAACACCTGGCCCCACCAGTTCGGGGACGGTACTGACCGGCGAGCAATTTCGCGACGATCACGGGTTGGTTGATGATTTTTCTTCAAAAGCACTCGGATGGCCGGAAATCGACGATGGTAGAAAGATCCTCAAATACGAAGACGGTGGTTACAGTTTTCAACTGTTTGAAAAAGACTCTTTTGATACTGTTTACCTGCCGGTGACATTTAACCCTTCTGAAATCGGGTTCGGTGTGCGGGCTGTCGAGGGCTACCAGGATGGTACAGTAGGCGTGTTCTGTCACTTACAGGATCAATTGAACTACTACTACGTGGAATTTGACCTGTTGACCAGCAGTTATGTCATCGCCCAGAGCCTTGATGGGGAGTACATCCCTCTCACCACCCAGGCAGCGGATGGCACTTACTGGCACGAGTCCGCAGCATTGAAAGCCGCAAATTCTGTCAACCACATCAATATCAGCTGCTACCTCGACACCATATTTGTCATGGCCAACACCGAGGTTGTTGACGAGGTCTTTATTGAGAAGCCCTTTACAAAAAAGGGAAAGGCAGCCCTGTTCGTTTACACTTACGATTTCGCCGGGGATGAAGGCTATAAAGTGATCTTTGATAACGTAGAAGCCTATGAACCGGTCCAATAGAACCGCGACTTAAGAATTTTGTTAAGTCGAAAAAACCTATTGAATTCGGAATTAAAAAGTCGTAGTATTAAACATTATATCTCTCTCAAAGATTGAAAATAAGTAGATCTGAATGTCAAGGTGTAAAAACCAGACCATGAGAGGCTAATCATCATTCGTTAGCTTCAATAAAACGCAACCTGAGAATGACCACCAGGATTGAAACAGAAAAGCAATAAAAAAGGTGTAAAAGCCTGTATAATGAAATATCAAGCATCCATTAAGTCGTTATCGGTAAGTTTATCGTTACTTCGTTTTATGAGATGTACTGGAAATTTTGTATTTAACGGAGTCAGTTCATGAAAGACAAGCCGGCAGCACAAGCAGGGGATACCATCCTCGAAGTCCGTGATTTGAAGACCTACTTCTTCACTGAAGACGGCGTGGTCAAAGCTGTTGACGGCGTGGACTTTTCGGTCAAAGCCGGGGAGGTGCTGGGCCTGGTGGGTGAATCCGGCTGCGGCAAGAGCGTTACTTCTTTCTCCATCCTGAGGCTGGTGGGCGTGCCGGGCAAGATCGTTGCCGGCGAGATCATTTTCGAGGGCAGAGATATACTCAAGCTCTCGAAAGAGGAAATGGTCAAAATGCGCGGCGACCGCATCTCGATGATCTTCCAGCAGCCGCAATCCAGCCTCAACCCGGTATTCAGGGTGGGGGAGCAGGTAGCGGAAGTGCTGCATGCTGCACAAGGGCATCAAAAAGAAAGACGCCTGGAACCGCGCCGTTGAGCTGCTCACGGTGGTCGGCATCCCCGACCCGGAAAAGAAGGCCTACGCGTATCCGCACGAGCTTTCAGGCGGTCAGGCGCAGCGCGTCATGATCGCCATGGCGCTGGCCCTTTCACCCAAGCTGCTCATCGCCGATGAACCAACCACGGCGCTGGATGTCACCATCCAGGCGCAGATCCTCGACCTTATCAGCGACTTGCGCGAGAAAACTGACACCGCTGTGATCCTCATCACCCACGACCTGGGTATCATCGCCGAAACGGCTGACCGCGTGGCAGTCATGTACGCCGGTGAGATCGTGGAATTTGCCGACGTGGAACCCATTTTTGATAAACCGCTGCATCCCTACACCCAGGGGTTGATCGGCTCGATCCCGGTGCTGGGCAACGTGGTGGACCGCCTCGAGGTCATCCCCGGGCTGGTGCCCAACCTCATCGATCTGCCCCCCGGCTGCCGCTTTGAACCGCGCTGCCTGTTACGACAGAAATACGGACTGGATGTGTGCAGCAGGCTTAAGCCGCACCTGGTGGCGGTAGGACCCAACCACACGGTGCGCTGCTGGTTGTACAGTGATTCAGAAGAACATACCGCGCCTTTAAAGGTCGAATAATATGAGCAACCTGACGAGCGTGAACGAAAAGAAAAACGGCACTGACCTGTTACAGGTCAGCAACCTCAAGAAATACTTTCCTGTGAAAACAGGTGTGCTGCAACGCGTCTCAGACCATGTGCTGGCGGTAGACGACGTGAGCTTCACCGTCAGGAATGGCGAAACACTGGGACTGGTGGGGGAATCCGGTTGCGGCAAGACGACCATCGGGCGCACGATCCTGCGCCTGACCGAACCCACCGCCGGCGACATCAAGTTTGACGGCAAGGACCTTTTGAAATTAAAGGGCAGTGACCTTAAGGCTGTACGCCGTGATATGCAGATCATCTTCCAGGACCCCTATTCCTCGCTGGACCCGCGCATGCGCATCGGCGACTCGGTGATGGAGGGACTTGAGATCCACAGCATCGGCAATAAGCAGGACCGATACCAGATGGCAGTGGACACGCTGAAAAAAGTGGGTCTTGAGGAATATCACAGCCGCCGGTACCCGCACGAGTTTTCGGGCGGGCAGCGCCAGCGCATTGGTATTGCGCGCGCGCTGGCCTTGAACCCGCGCTTCATTGTCTGCGATGAGCCGGTCTCAGCGCTGGATGTTTCCATCCAGTCGCAGGTGCTCAACATCCTCAAGGACCTGCAAAAGGAGTTCGGGCTGACCTACCTGTTCATCGCTCACAACCTGGGCGTTGTGGAGCATATCTCCAACCGGGTAGCGGTGATGTACCTGGGCAAGATGGTGGAGCTGGCGGACCGCGACGAGCTGTTCCGCAATCCTCTTCACCCGTACACCAAGGCGCTGATGTCAGCCATTCCCATCCCCAACCCCAAGTTGAAACGCGAGCGCATCATCCTCAAAGGGGATGTGCCCAGCCCGCTCAACCCGCCCAAGGGCTGCCGCTTCCATCCGCGCTGCCCCATCGCTGTGGCGCAATGCGCGGTTGAAGAACCAGCATTTGTAGAAAAGAAGACTGACCATAGTGTTGCCTGCTGGCTCGCCTGAACAGCCCCCCAGCATTGGATAAAAATATTGCAGCAAGTTTAAAAGGAGGTGGTCGTATCAACAGATTTCAAAGACAGGCCGGAATGGGTTCTGATAATGTGAACCCTGTATTGTTCAACCAATCTACAAGGAGAAAAGAAATGAAACGTCGAATATTTGTACTGTTCAGCTTTTTGATCGTCGCCACCCTGCTGTTGGCCGCCTGCGCGACCCCAGCGCCGACCGAAGCCCCCGCTGCCACCGAAGCACCGGCAGCCACTGAAGCACCAGTTGTCACCGAAGCACCCGCCGCTGCTGCCCCCCTGGAAATCGAACTCGCTTTCCGCGTTGTTGACCGCGCTTACCTGCCTTCACCGGACAAGGTGGCGCAGGAGATCCAGGCGCAGTTGAAAGAGGTCGGCATCAATGTGACCCTTAAGGAAATGGAATCCGCCGCCTTTATTGACTCTACGGCCGCCGGGCAGGAAGGTTTCTACCTGCTGGGCTGGAACGCTGACTACCCGGATGCCACCAACTTCTACGATTACCACTTCGCCACCGCGGAGAACATGCAGTTTGGTAATCTCTATGAAGATATGGTCGCAGAGATCAGGGCAGCCGGCAAGCTTTCAGACCCCGACGCCCGCCAGGCACACTATGACACCATCAACCAGATGCTCAAGGATTACTTGATGATGATCCCGGTTGCCAATGGTGGTTCCTCGACCGTGTTTGCCGCGAATGTTGAAGGCGCTCACTCCAGCCCGCTGGGGAACGAAGTCTTCAGTGTGATGGCAAACGGAACCGATACCCTCGTCTGGATGCAGAACGGCGAACCCAACGCGCTGTGGTGCTCGGATGAGACCGACGGCGAGACCCTGCGCGCCTGCGAGCAGGTGTACGAACCTCTGCTGGCCTTCGAGGTTGGCGGAACAAATGTCATCCCCTCGCTCGCCGAGAGCTTCGTCGCAAATGAAGAACTCACCGAGTACACCTTTACCCTGCGCGAAGGCGTCACCTTCCACAATGGCGCCACCCTGGAAGCCAACGATGTTGTGGCAACCTACGCTTCATTTTGGGATGCCGCCAGCCCGAACCGCACCGGTCGTACCGGCAGCTTCGAGTACTTCGGCGCTTTCTTCGGTGGACCCATCAACGCTGAAACCGTTGATGCAGAGCTCGTTGATACCGACGGCATGCTCTCCCTCACAGCCCCCAGCTGCGATTACGGCGGTGAATTCGCTGCCATCGCGGCAGTGGATGCCAAGACCGTCAAATTCACCCTGTGCTACCCCGACCCCGCCTTCCCCTCGAAGGTCGCCTTCTCCGTCTTCAGCATCCTGGATAAGGATCACCTGGACCTGACCAAGGGCGATTCTGTTGCCATCAGCGACAATTCCAACGGCACCGGTCCTTACATGGTAAAGACCTGGAACCGCGGCGACAGTGTGGTCTTCGAAGCCTTCCCCGGTTACTGGGGCGAGGCCGCCAAGACCCAGAACCTCATCTTCCGCTGGTCAGAACAGTCCGCCCAGCGCCTGCTTGAACTGCAGTCGGGCAACGTACATGGTATTGACAACCCGGGTCCTGATGATATCGCCTCCGTTGAAGCGGATACCAACCTCACGTTGTATCCCCGCAACGGTTTCAATATCTTCTACATCGGCTTCAATAACACCATCCCGCCGTTCGACAATCTGCTCGTGCGCCAGGCAATCACCTTTGCAATTGACCGCCAGCGCATCGTAGACCAGTACTACCCGGTGGGCTCCAGTGTTTCCAACAGCTTTGTACCTGCATTTGTATTCCCAGGCGCCAGCCCCGACATCCTCTGGTGGGATTTTGACCAGGAAATGGCCAAGGCGAAACTGGCTGAAGCCGGATACGCTGTACCTTAAGTCTTTGAGTAGTTGACCAACAAAGTAAGAAATTGGATGGGGTTGGGTCACCAACCCCATCCAAAACCAAACCTTTAGAGAGACGCATCATGCTTCAATTTATCACGCGAAGGACATTATTACTCCTGCCAGTGATGCTTGGCGTTATCCTGGTCACTTTCCTGATCGTACGGCTGATCCCGGGTGACCCGTGCGTTACCATGCTGGGTGAGCGCGCCACCCCGGCCAAATGCGAGGCGTTCCTTGAGCGGTACGGTCTGAATGATAACATCGCGGTGCAATTCGTCCGTTATATGCAAAACCTGTTCAGAGGTGATTTCGGGGATTCCATCCGCTTCACCCGGCCTGTCACCACACTCATCGCTGAGCGCCTGCCGCTCACCATGGAGCTAACCCTGCTGGCCATGATCTTCTCGACCACGGTCGGCGTGCTGCTGGGAGTCATCTCGGCACTGAAGCGGGGTACGTTTATCGATACCATCACCATGATCATCGCCAACATCGGCGTCAGTATGCCGGTCTTCTGGCTTGGTCTGCTGCTGGCGTACTTCTTCGCTCTTACGTTAAAAGGTACACCTTTTGCCTTACCTCCATCCGGGAGATTCTCCGCTGGTCTTTCTCCCGTTGACCTGGCTCAATACTGGGGTCTTGAAGACCTCACTGGATTAAAAGCATTTATTATTGAATTGATGTCCAACACCGTGCTGGTGAACGTGATCATCACCGGCGATTGGCCGCTGTTCTGGGACTCGCTGCGGCACCTGATCCTGCCAGCCGTTGCCGTGGGCACCATCCCGATGGCCATCATTGCGCGCATGACGCGCTCCAGCCTGCTGGAAGTGGTCGGGCTGGATTATATCCGTGCCGCCCGCGCCAAAGGAATGGTCGAGCGGCGGGTCATCCGCAAACACGCCATGCGCAACGCCTTGATTCCCATCGTCACCATCATCGGTATCGAAACGGGCAGCCTGCTTTCAGGCGCGGTGTTGACGGAAACGGTGTTCAACCTGCCTGGTTTCGGTACCGGGCTCGTCTCTGCGATCCTGGCGCGGGATTACCCGGTGGTGCAGGGCTTTACCCTGGTTATTGCCACCATTTTTGTGATGGTGAACCTGGTCGTGGATATTTCGTATGCTTATCTTGATCCCCGCATCAGGTTGGATTAGGTGGAATTGCCATGGAAAACACAACTGAACTAACGCAAATCGCCACCTCAAAACGCAAGTCGCCCACCCGCGAAGCCCTCAGGCATCTATGGCGCCACACCTCGGGCAGGGCCGGGATCATTATTTTGGGTCTGCTGCTGCTGATTGCCATATTTGCCCCGGTTATCGCGCCGTACGATCCAACTGAAATTTTGAAGGAATCCACCAGGCGCTCAACCCCGTGTATTCACCTGCTGGGTTGCCCGGCCGACCAACCGCAGCACCTTTTCGGTGTTGACGGCAACAGCCGCGACCTTTTCTCACGGGTCATTTTCGGCTCGCGCCTTTCTTTGCAGGTAGGTGTGGCGACAATGGCATTTGCCATCGTTATCGGCACATTGATCGGCGCCATATCGGCCTACGTCGGCGGGTGGCTGGATAACCTGCTGATGCGCATGATGGATGTGTTGATGGCCTTTCCGAGCCTGCTGCTGGCGATCGCCATCGTTTCCATCCTGGGCACGGGGCTCATCAACGCGCTGCTGGCAATCGGTATCGTTTCCATTCCACGCTTCGCCAGGCTGGTGCGCTCCACCGTGCTCACGGTGAGGGATCTCGAGTTTGTACAGGCTTCCAGGGCGCTGGGCGCCTCCGGGATGCACATACTATTTAAACGTATCCTGCCCAACGCCATCACCCCGCTTATTGTACAGGGCACGCTGGGTATCGCCACCGCCATTCTCGACGCCGCCGCGCTGTCGTTCCTTGGGCTGGGGGCCGAGCCGCCGCGCCCGGAGTGGGGCTTGATGCTGGGTGAGGAAAAGAACAGCATCTTCAGTGCGCCGCATTTGGTCATCTTCCCGGGTATTGCCATCATGTTCACTGTGCTGGGCTTCAACCTGCTGGGTGACGGCCTGCGCGACACGCTCGATCCTCGCCTGACGCGCGCTGGTAAATAAACCAAGTCAAACCGGAGCAACCTCCGGTTTTTTAATCTGACGATCATAGGACCAAGCACAACGTGTAATTCTGCAATATAATTATTAAAATGATCTTAATACGGAGGTAAAAAAATGAAAGGAAACCAGAAAGTAATCGACGTTCTTAATTTTTTGCTGGCAGATGAGTTAACCGCTGTCAGCCAGTACATGGTGCATGCGGAAATGTGTGCTGATTGGGGTTACGAGAAACTGGCGGGAGCCATCGAGAAGCGCGCCATCGAAGAAATGAAGCACGCAGAGACCCACATCGGCCGCATTCTCTTTCTGGAAGGGACCCCGATCGTCAGCAACTTGAACCCGATGCATATCGGTCCGGATGTGCCGGCCATGCTGAAGCATGACCATGCCGCGGAGGATGGTGCCATCAGAGAGTACAACAAAGCCATCAAGCTGTGTACCACCGAAGCGGACAATGGCACGCGCGAGATTCTCGAACACACTCTCGCCGACGAGGAAGCCCACATCGACTGGATCGAGGCGCAGCTGGACCAGATCGAGCAGATGGGTATTCAGAACTACCTGGTGGAGCAATTGGGGTAGGGGACAATATAGATATTTGCGTATAAACGAACTCCCCGGTGTAAAAGTCGGGGAGATTTAGTTAAGGGGAAAATATACGTTGGGACAATTATTCAACGATAAAGTTTATTGTAGTGACATTACCGTTCCAATCCGTTATCTCGAGTGTGTGCTCACCCGGGTCCTCATCAGCAAGCACGAAGCCCTGCCAGAAACACAGGTCTTCATCATTGTAAATCCGGCTTTCAGCGTCATAAGCAATGGTGCCGTCCGGCAGAACAATTTTCCATTTTATGTAATTTCCAACCTCTGATTCCAAGAAGGGGGAAACAAAATAGATAAACGTGGCGTTATTTAGCTCCAAAGCCGAGAATGTGGTTGTTTCCCGGCTGACCACGCAAGTAAGCGGTCTGAATCCACCCCAGCCAAAAGAGATCCGGCCAAAGGGCTGGCTTGTGTCCTGGGTAGCCGCTGCTGCAGCGGCTTCAGCCACCGCGGCGCTTGTGGCCTGGGCTGCAGCGGTGGAGGTTTGGCTTATCGCGGCGGTACGCTCCGCATCGCGTTGCTGCCTGGTGTTATTGATGATGACGCCCGCCACCACGGCAAGAATGACCAGCCCTAACGCGATCCATACCCAGCGAAATGAAGATTTTGGTTGACCGCTCCCGCTTAAATTGTCATTCGTTGACATGGTGTGCTCCTGTGGCAGAGGGTGATTTGATTATTGAATTTGAATTTCAGAGGTGCATTATAACCTTAAAAAGATCAGTGTAATGTGGTAAATCACATTTTTCTAACAGCAGGGCAGCGCACGCCTGAAGCGGTTTTGGTAGCGCTAATAATTCAGATTAGCCGCCAGCACCACCAGCAGGTGACCGGCAAAAAGGCGGTCAAAAGGAAATGCGCGTAGCCAATATTTTAAGAAGTTTATCATGTCAAATAGAGAACAGGAATACTTTATTTATCATGTAACGGTGATACCGATCAGGCGGCCGATGCCGAAGGTGATGGCAGCTGCGACCAGGCCGAACAGCACCATGCGCAACCCTGAAAGGATCACCGAGCGCCCGGTGAAGAGGGTGATGGCAGCGCCTAACCCGAAAAGCCCGACCGCGCTGAGCGCGATGCTGATGTACACAGCGGTCATACCCGAGGTGAAGATGAAAGGCGCGACCGGCAGGATGGCGCCCAGCGCAAAGAGCACGAAAGAGGTGAGGGCGGCTTCCCAGGCAGACCCGCCCAACTCAGACGGGTCAATACCCAGTTCCTCGCGCGCCAGGGTCTCGAGCGCGGACTCGTGGTTCGAGAGGATCTGGCTGGCCAGGCTGCGCGCGGATTCAGGGGAAACCCCGCGCGATTCGTAGATCAGGGCAAGTTCCTCGGCTTCCTCTTCAGGCGCGGTTTCGATCTCCACGCGTTCGGTCTCGATCTGGTACTCGTACAGCTCGCGTGAGGACTGAACCGAAAGCCATTCCCCCAGCGCCATTGAGATCGACCCCGCCAGCAGACCGGCAACACCTGCGATGAGCACACTGTTTCCTGCCAGTGTGGCGCCGGCTACCCCCATCACCAGGCTGAGGTTTGACACCAGACCGTCATTGGCACCCAGTACCGCGGCGCGCAGCGCGTTACCGCCAGTGAAGCGATGACGGCCTTCCAGCTGCATCAGCACGCCGCCCTCGACACCACCGCGCACGCTGCCCGTGACCATGTTCAGCAGCCGCGAATGCGACTGTTCCTCCGCACCCATACCCATCGTTTCTTCCATCTTCCCGTAGGCCGCAGACCCGGTTCTTTCCATGCCCTGGATGGCAGGCAGGATCATGGCGGGTCCAAAGCGCTTTCCGAGCCAAACAAGCGTGCGCGTGCGCCCGGAGGGCTTGTATTCCTTCAGTTGGATACCAGCTTCCTTTGCTTTGGCGGACCATTTTTCCGCGTGGCGCAGTTCCGTCTTGGCGATACGGCGGTACACCTCGGCGATGCGCGGGTCCTTCTCCACCCCGGCCATCGTCTCGTACAGCAGGGCGCTTGAGCGTTCGTCAGTGTAGGCTTTCTGCATGAATACTGCATCAGTCATGGGTGTTTCCTCCAATTAAATCACATTCGTGATCATCAATCTGATAATCGTGTTTCAGCCTTAACTTGGCGCGCGCTGGCAATGGGCGCGTGGCATTATTCTTAAATTTTATTACGAATTATAAAAAACGCTTGCTTTTAACAGATTAAATATGCTAATATAACAGTGTATAACATACTATAACAAGAGATAACTTAATTAGTGGAAGAGCTCCTCACGACCAAACAACTCCAGGAGTACCTCAAGGTAGACCGGATCACTGTCTACCGGATGTTGAATGACGGGCGCCTCAGCGGGATAAAGATCGGCAACCAATGGCGTTTTCATATTAGTGAGATCAATCGCTTGCTCGGGGAAATGGGACACGCACCGCGGGATGAGGGCAGTAATGAAATCCAGGATTTCCCTTCGGATTGTATCGTTAGAGTGCAGCAGCTTTTCGCCGGTCTCCTTGGGATAGGCGCGGTGATCGTGACACTACAGGGGGAGACATTGCACGACCCCGAGTATAGCAATCCTTTTTGCAAGATACATGCTTTCACACCCTGAAACCCGCAAGAAGTGCCAGGCTTCCTGGCGCAAGATCGCAGGGGACGGTGATGGAAATCCCGGATTCCACACCTGTCACGCCGGTCTAAATTACCTTGGAAAGCTCCGATCACGGTCGATGAAAAACCCGCGGCTTGGCTCATTGCGGGGCAGTACCGGTTGCAATCGATGGAGGCCTGGAATGAGGAGAAAACACTGAAGCGCCTGGTGAGCGTTATCAATTCATCCATTAGCGAATTAAGAACAGCTTACGCGTCAGTGCCCGTGCTGGATGAGTTTCAACGCCGCCAGGTTGTTGAGTGGACGCCCAAAGTTGCGTTGACCTTCCAGGTGATTCTCAATGAACGGAAGCAAATCATGGATAGGCTGAAGCGTATCTCGGAATTAAGCAGGGTCGAGAATCCGCTGTCAGAATAATCAAATCAAGGAGTAAAAGATGGAAATCAAGTTTGATCAAGAGTTGGATTGCAGTGGTATGTCTTGTCCGATGCCGATCTTGAAGACCAAGAAGACAGTGGATGCGATGCAGGTTGGGCAGGTGCTCAAGATGATTGCCACCGACCCGGGTTCCACAGCAGATATGGAAGCCTGGAGCACAAAAACAGGTCAGGAATTACTGGGAGCTGAAGAGGAGGGGGGAAAGTACACTTTCTATATTAAAAAAGTTAAATGAGGGTGGTAAGTTAAACGCCCAGACTGAATGACAAGTAAAAAAATCACTGATATTAAGGAGTAAACATGGGAACTGAAAGCAGTAACCGTCTGGCAATCATCGCTTTACATGGCACGCTGGACCTGGCCTACCCGCTGATTATCCTGGCTACTGCAGCGGTCGCGATGGACATGGAAGCGGCTATATTCTTTACCTTTTTTCGGCCTGCAAATCCTTCAAAAAGGCAACGTCGATAAACTAAAAATTGCCGCCTATCGCCAACCCGGCCATGCCAATGCCGGTACCAAATATCATCGGTATGCTCCCGGCATGACCGCCGTGGCCACAGGGATGATGAACTCATGGATGAAGAAATCCAATGTGGCAAAGTTGAGTGAACTGCTGGAAATGGCAGTGGATGGCGGAGTGCGCATGATCGCCTGCCAGATGAGCATGGACGTGATGGGCATTAAAAAGGAAGACCTGATCGATGGAATTGAAATTGGTGGGGCCGCCTCATTCCTGAGCTACGCCAGTGAAAATGCCATCACACTGACATTCTAAGAATAGGAGGATCAAATTAACGGCAGACGATAAAGTCATGATCATTATGACCAGCGGACCAGATACACCGCGCCGCTGCGCCACACCGTTTTTCTTCGCCAGCCTGGCTGTGGCCATGGATTACGAAGTGACCATGTTTTTCACCATTGATGGCACACTTCTGTTAAAAAAAGGCATGGCAGAAACCATTTTCCCCAAGGCAGGTGGTAAACCGGTTAGCGAGTTCATTCGCGATGCACTGGATGCCGGAGTGAACTTTCAGGCCTGCACCGCCAGCACGGAACTGCATGACCTGACCCCCGCTGACCTCATCGAGGGTGTAAAGATGGTCGGCGGCGCTTCGATGTGGCAGGAAGCGGAAGAGTGTAAAACAGTTCTGACATTCTGATAATTTTGGAGGTTACATGACGACAGTGAGAGGGTGTGATCTACCTGAAGATCTATATTACCTGGTCGAAAAGCATGTGTGGGCAAAGCCGCTCGAGAACGGTGTGGTGCGCGTCGGAATCACCGCCGTGGCCGCGAAACTCTCAGGCGGGAAGCTCGCTGCCCTGACCGTGAAAGCCAAGAACATTGGACAGGAAATCGTGCAGGCTAAAAGCCTCGCCACCATCGAAAGCAGCAAATTCGTCGGACCTGTTCCGGCGCCGATCTCCGGGGTGGTGCTGCGCGGTAACGATGTGCTGGCCAGCGATCCCAATATCGCAATCTCCGACCCCTATGGGGCAGGGTGGGTTGCTGAGATCCAGGCTTCCAACTGGGAAGTTGAAAAAGGGACATTGGCATCAGGCTCGGCAGGAGTGGCGGCCTACCAGGCAAAACTGGAAGCTGAGAACATCTCCTGCGCATAAACTTATAAAAAAGCGAATCATCGACGCCAGACATCAACGGGTTTCTCAAATACATTAATTCGACATTTTACAAACAATATTCCACATCAAGAACCTGCTTCTGATTGCTTAAACCAAGTTCGCTTTAAGTACCATACCTAACACCCGGAGGGAGTATGTCAGAAGATAGCGTTTATAAAGAGTTGATGAAAGAAGGTGTTTCCCGCCGTGATTTTATGAAGTTATGCGGCATGATGGCGGGAGCCATAGGGCTTAATAACCTCGCGCCCGGGTTTCCCGATGATCTAAAGGGTCAATTATCCCGTAATGCGGCTAACGCTGAACTGGTCGCGCGCGCTCTCAAAGAAAAGCCCAGGCTTCCGATCATCTGGTTGGAACTGCAGGACTGTGCAGGGTGCAGCGAGGCATTAACGCGCAGCCAATCACCCACCTTGACCGACCTGGTTTTAAACTCCATCACCATTGAATACCACGAAACGTTGACCGCCGCGGCCGGTTTCCAGACGGAAGAGGCCAAGCAGGCAGCGATGAAAAAATACGCCGGACAGTATGTATTGGTCGTAGAAGGCAGTATTTCTCCCAAAGACGATGGTGTTTATTGCACAATTGGTGGAAGAAGTTCGCTTGATATATTGCAGGAAGCCGCCGCTGGCGCTGCCGCGATCGTCGCCACAGGCAATTGCTCCTCCTTCGGCGGTCTGCCAAAGGCAGATCCCAATCCAACGGGGGCTGTCAGCGTCATGGATCTTATCAAGGACAAGCCCATTGTCAACATTGCTGGCTGCCCGGCCATTCCCGAGGTATTTACCGGGGTGTTAGCGCATTTCCTGGTCTTCGGTTCATTGCCTGAATTGGATCACCTGCTGCGTCCCAAGACTTTTTATGGGAACACGATTCATGATCGCTGCCTGCGGCGTTCGTTTTACGACGCCGGAAAATTTGCCCTTTCCTTTGACGATGAGGGAGCGAAAAATGGCTGGTGCCTGTATAAGCTGGGCTGTAAAGGACCAACAACCTACAACGCGTGCGCGGTCATGAAGTGGAACGGTGGGCTTTCCTTCCCGGTTCAATCCGGACATCCCTGCCTGGGATGCTCTGAACCGAATTTCTGGGACGGCGGCGGTTTCTACGCGGGGCAATCTGCACCCCTGGACAAGCCAACAGCAGCAGCAGCAGCCGCGGCGGTTGGCGCTGGTGTAGTCGTTGGAGCAGGTGTCGCGATAGCCAATGCTGCGCAGAAAAAAAGTGCTAATAAAGCTGGAGAGAAGAAAGAAGAGGAGGAATCATGACCTGGACGGATGTACTTGAATTTGCGCGTGGCCCGTTCTTCCAAGTCGCCTTACTGATCTTTATTGCAGGCATGGCATACAGGCTGGTTCGCGTCATCTTCCTGGGCTGGAGCCCCGACCGTGTGCCTGCAAAGGGAAGTAAAGCTGGGTGGTGCCGTTATTTCCTTCCTTAAAGGGATACTGATCTGGCCATTTGTTCCCTTCGTGAAAAACACCTTCAAACGCAACCCCTTGATCTACCTGGCCGGCGGGCTGTTCCATCTGTCATTGTTCGTCGTGCTTGTTTTAGGCACGGCGCATATGCTGGTATGGAAAAGTTTGTTGGGATTCGGTTGGAGGACACTCCCGGTACCGATCGTCGATTGGATGGCCGCGGTTGGCATTGTCGCCATCATTGCCCTCTTCATAAACCGCCTGGTCAACCCGGTGCTCAAACTGATAACCGGACCGGCAGAGTGGATGAACCTGCTGGTTGTCTTCATTCCTATGGTTACCGGGTATATGATGACCCACCACCTGTGGTTCCGATATGAGGTTTTGTTCAGCCTCCACATGATCTCCGTCAACCTGTTGTTGATCTGGATACCGTTGAGCCGCATTTCTCACTTCATGTTCTACTTCTTCTCGAAGGCGATACATGGAGCTGACTTTGGCAAGCGGTCTGTAACCCCATAAGGAGGTAGCGCATGCAAACAACCCAAATTGTTCTGGATACTTTTATTAAAGAAACTGGTGGGTATGCCGCCTCTCAATTGGAAGCCTGTACACGCTGCGGCATGTGCGCTGAGGCCTGTCATTTCTACCAGGCGACCGGTAACCCGGAGTTCGCGCCGGTTTGGAAAATTGAAGTGCTGAAAAGAGCTTATGAACAGAAGTTCACCCTCATCGGTAAACTCAAGCTGGCATTGGGGATCGACAAGCGCATCACAGAGGATGATCTGGTCACTGCCAGCAAGCTCGTCTACGAAGCCTGCACCCTGTGTAACAAATGCTCCATGGTTTGCCCCATGGGCATCCAGCTTGGACCGTTGATTCACGAGGTGCGCACCGGGTTCTCAAACGCCGGTCTTGTACCTGCTGACCTGATGGCTGCGGTCAACAAGCAGGTGGAGGAAGGAAGCCCTCTCGGTGTGACGGATGACGTTTTCGACAGCCGAATTGAGTGGGTGGCAGAGGATTGGGAAGTGGACATCCCGCTGGATGTAAAGGGAGCTGATACCCTGGTGGTCTTCAGTTCCATCGAGGTGATGAAGTTCCCTGAAAACATCGCCGCCATCGCCAACATCCTTAATGCCGCCGGTGAAAAGTGGACCCTGAGCAAGAAGGGGCGCGAGGTGGTTAACTTCGGGTTCTACGAAGGGAACCATGAGCGAACCATCTTTTTCATGAAAAAGATTTTTGACGCGGCGCAGGAACTGGGGGTAAAGAAGATCGTAGTCACCGAGTGCGGTCACGCCTACGATGCGTTGCGGTGGACATCTTATAACATGATGGATGTGCCAAAGGATATCGAGATCACCCACATTGTCGGTTTGATCGGCGAGTATGTGAAGACAGGCCGAATCAAGCTAAAACCCGGCGCTTTAAACGACAAGGGAATCATCACGTTCCACGATGCCTGTAAGATCCAGCGCCGCGGTGGACACATCAAGGAACCGCGCGAGGTGCTCAATATCCTCGCCCCCGATAAATTCAAAGAAATGTCCCCCAACCGCGAAGAAGCCGTCTGCTGCGGTGGCGGTGGAGGGGTGATCGCGATAAAAGAGGCAGACGCCAACCGTTACGCCGCGTTCGAATTGAAGATCGATCAAATGAACAAAGTTGGTGCGGAGACGGTTGTGATGAGTTGTTCCAACTGCCGCCTGCAATTTGTCGACTGTGTTCAGCACTTCGATCTGGGAGTCAAGGTGGCAGGCTTCAGCCAATTGGTTTCCGATGCCTTAGTGGAGAAGGAGGAATAAGATGACAGCGTTTATGATCACGCCTGTTGAAAAAGGAATCATGCGTTGCCAGCACACCGCGCCGCTTTCACATGAAGATGTGCGAACCCTGGCCAGCTTTCTGCACGATTACCGCGGGAAGCTGCTGGTAGACCTTAGCGGCACAACCGGTGAAGAATGCATGACCAACCTGAAGCAATTCCGCCCGATGATGCCCACCACTGCCATTTTTGGCGCCAAACTCGACGCAGCGGCACTCGTCATTCCTGAAAGCTATTACACCCATGAAGTGTCGTACTTTGAAACTGAAGAAGAAGCGCTCACCTGGCTTGCGAAACCAGTAGGAGGTATACATGGCAGAAAGAATCGTAATAGATCCAATCACCCGTATTGAAGGACATCTGCGCATCGAAGCCCAGGTCGACGCCAACAACACTATCACCGAAGCCTACTCATCCGGAACCATGGTGCGCGGCATTGAGAAGATCCTGGTGGGTCGCGATCCGCGTGAGGCATGGGCTTTTGCCCAGCGCGCCTGCGGAGTTTGCACAACCGTTCACTCGTTCGCGTCCATTCGCTCTGTGGAAGACGCGCTCGGGATCAAGATCCCAAAAGCGGCGAATCTCATCCGCAACCTGATGATCGCACAGCAATACGTTCACGACCACGTGATGCATTTCTATCACCTGCACGCGCTGGACTGGGTGGACGTGGTTTCATCCTTGAGCGCTGACCCGGCGGAGACCTCAAGGATTCAACAGAGCATCTCGCCCTGGCCGAACTCCTCCCCGGGTTACTTCGCCGCAGTGAAGCAGAAGGTTCAGACGATCGTCGATAGCGGTCAGCTCTCCATCTTCGCGAACGCTTACTGGGGACACCCGGCGTACAAACTGCCACCCGAGATCAACCTGCTGGCCGTGGCGCACTACCTGGAAGCGCTTGATTGGCAGAAGGATGCCACAAAGATACACACTATCTTTGGCGGCAAGAACCCCCATCCGAACTTTGTTGTTGGCGGCGTGCCGATGCCCATTGATCTGAACAGTGATACCGCATTAAATGCTGAGCGGTTATCCATCATCAACGACTCGATAGGCAAGATGATCACCTTTGTTGACCAGGTCTACCTGCCTGACCTGCTCGCCATCGCACCGTACTACCTTGAATATGGGGCGATAGGAGAGGGGTTGGGCAACTTCCTCACCTGGGGAGAATTCCCCGGCGAGGATAACAGCGACGTCTCGAGCTTTCTTGTGCCCAGCACGCTGATCCTGAACCGCGACCTGGCTAATATCCAGGAACCAGACCCGCGTGATTTTGCGAGAATGAAGGAATTCATTTCCCGTTCCTGGTATGAATATAAGGACGGGGAAGATGCCGGGCTGCATCCGTGGCAGGGCGAGACCGAGTTCAATTACACTGGTCCAAAACCACCATACGAATTCCTGGATGTCGATCAGAAATACTCCTGGTTAAAGGCTCCGCGCTGGGACGAAAAACCGGTGGAGGTTGGTCCGCTCGCCCGTGTGCTGGCGATGTACGCATCTGGTCACGCGCAAACGAAGGAACTGACCGACCTGGTGCTGAAAACTCTGGATGTACCTCTCGCAGCGGTTTTCTCTACCCTCGGACGCACAGCAGCCCGTGCCATCGAAACCAAGGTCTTCGCGGACATGATGCGCACCTACTACAATGATCTCATTGCGGAAATCAAGGCTGGCAATACCAAAACACATGAGGGAAGTAAATGGGAACCCAATACCTGGCCGGCGAAGGCTTCAGGGTTTGGCTACATGGAAGCTCCGCGCGGTGCACTGGGTCACTGGATTGTCATCGACCATGGCAAGATCGAGAACTACCAGATGGTGGTTCCCACAACATGGAACGCCTCACCGCGCGACCATAAGTCACAACCCGGAGCGTATGAAGCCTCCCTGGTGGGAACACCGCTCGCCAAGCCGGAATGGCCGCTTGAGGTGCTGCGCACCATCCATTCGTTTGACCCTTGCATGGCCTGCGCCATCCACATGGTCGATGCCAACGGGAAAGATGTTGGAGAAGCCGCGATAAATCTGACAACCTGTATCAGGTAACCCGGAATGATGAGACCCGAACGAATCGTTGTTATGGGTCTGGGCAACACGTTGAACTGTGATGAAGGGCTGGGCGTTCAGGCTTTAAAAGAGCTTGACGCCCAGCTTCAATCCAGACCGCCCGAACTGGAACTGCTGGACGGTGGTGTGCTCGGATTAAACCTGTTGATGATTGTCGAGGAATGCAGTCATCTGTTGATCCTGGACGCGGTCGATGCTGACAAGGCACCCGGGACCGTTATCGAATTGACGAAGGAAGAGATCCCGTTGTACGCGGGGGTGAGGCTTTCACAGCATCAAACCACTTTCCAGGAGGTGCTGGGGCTGGCGATGATCCGCGAGCACCTGCCTGAACACCTGCACCTCATCGGGATACAACCGCAGAACCTGGAAATCGGCATGGAAATAAGCGCTGTGGTGGAGCAGGCGATCCCTGAGGTCACTGCGCGCGCCATACAGATCCTAAAAACGTGGGGAATCATCAACACCTAAGGAGAGAACTCAACATGAATTACTACTACCTGGACGCAGTTTCATGGCAGCACAGCCAGGCGCTATATCACGCCGCCGCCCACCTGGAGCGCGAGGCGCTGTTCATCCTCAGACCCGCCACGCCTTACGTGTGTATCGGGTTTCACCAGGACGCGCAGCAGGAAATTGACCTGGATTTCGCCGCGCAGAACGGGATCCCGGTTTTCAGGCGTGAGGTTGGGGGAGGGGCGGTCTACCTGGATGGCGCGCAGCTCTTTTTCCAGTTCATACTGCGCCGGGACAGAGAGGATATGCCTTCAACGGTCGCCGGGTTCTATAAAAAATACCTGCAACCGGTGATAGAAACATTCCGCGAGTTCGGCGTACCGGCGGAATACAGACCTGTCAACGATATCATCACCGGTAACCGCAAGATTTCCGGCACAGGGGCTGCCCAGATCGGGGAGATGATGGTGCTGGTGGGCAATTTCATCCAGGACTTCAATTACGAAATGATGTCAAAGGTGCTGCGCGTGCCGGATGAAAAATTCCGTGACAAGGTCTACAAAACGATGAGCGAGAACCTCACCACCTTTCTGCGCGAGACCGGGCGCATTCCCGCCAATGATGACCTGGCTGCCGCGTTCAGCAGCCGCTGCGAGCTATTGCTGGGTGATATGGACCTCAAACCACTTGACGCCGAGCTGCTGGCAAAGGCCGATGAATTGATGGCGGAGATGGATACCCCCGAATGGCTGCTGTCGAACGACAATCGACGCCCGAAACCGGCACAGGTGAAGATTGCCGAGGGTGTTTACGTGATACAGAAGGTGGCCAAGCTGCCCGGGGGGTTGGTGCGCATCACCGCGGTCAACCGGGAGGGGGTACTGCATGACGCGCACATTTCCGGTGATTTCTTCTTCTTCCCAATGCAAAAGCTGCAGGCGCTTGAAGAGATTCTGGAAGGGCAGCCGTTTGATGGCGAGGGTTTACTGCAGCGTATTACCGATTTCTACACTGAGAACCAGGTTGATTCCCCTGGCATCCTGCCGCAGGATTGGGTGAATGTGCTGGTTTCGTGACAGGTGAGTTGGTTCGCTAAAACAGTGAAAGTTCCCTGAAACAGCGAGAAGCGGGTCTTCATCCAACCCAGTCAATGGTTTCGTACAGTAGGGCGTTCGCGCGTTGATCGGTGTAAACTAAATTTATTGTTGAATTATCCACAATTGAAATTTACTCCAGCCGATACTATTATTGACTCCGCAATGAACGGTATCATTTGGCTCATTGATGCTGTGCGCCGATTCTTTTATGTGATACATTTCTCACAATTTCGTAATTCAAACAGACACCGTAAGAACGAGATACGTAAAATCAATAAAAGAAAGTGAAATAAGCATCTTGGTAAGGATAAATATTATCTTAATTATGATAAAATATTGTCATCTTGCGACAACATGGTAAGGTAACTCAGCACAGAAAACAAGACATTTGGAAATTTCGGCCGTATCTCCCTTGTATTATTTTTACTCTTTCAGTTGGACTGAATTTCCAGCAGAAGAATCCTTATTAGATGGAGGTTAACCTATGACACCGACCACGAAGTTTACGATAAGGACCTGGCGAGTTTTATTTCTTTTTCTTCTGAGCATCCTTATAGGGGCCAGCCTTGCTACGCCCGCATTATTGGTCCATGCGGGAACTATCACCAGCCTCGAGTCAGTGCAGAGTTCACTCGTCATTGAGAATGATGTATTTCTGCACGGAGAAGCACCAGTGCTTGAAGGCATCGTAAATGGCGACGCGTTCATAGTTGGATCCGATGTAAGTGTGAGTGGCGTGGTCAATGGCAACCTGTTCGTTGTGGCAGAAAATGTAACGCTCGGAGGCGAGGTTACCGGGAACAGTTTCATCGCGGCGGTTACCACCCGTCAATTGGCGGATGCGAAGATCGGGCGCAGCTTGTATAACCTGAGTCTCAGTTTAAACACGGCGCCCGATAGCAGCATTGGGCGGGATCTGCGTACAATTGCCATCTCGGCAAATTTGCAGGGAACAATTGAACGGGATACCCGGGCCGTGATCGGTTTATGGGAAATGTGGCGCATTATGACCCGGCAGTTTGAGCGGAGCATAACCGGGCTTCCTCTGTCCGAGCGTGGTTCATTAGCTTTATCGACAACAGAACCGGTAAGTGTGCCCCCTCAATCGGTGGTGCCGGGCAATTTCAAGATTCTAGGCGGTGCGCTTTTCAATTTACCTTTTCCCACCCGGGTTCAGCAGGATACTTCTCAGACGCCTGACCCAAATCAGGTTGACGTAAAACCAGTCATGGCGGATTGGCTGAAGAAAGCGCTGGTTTCACTCACCACCTTCCTGGTTGTTGGATTGCTGGCGTTATGGTGGTTTCCAGGTTATCTGCACCGGTGGTCCGGTATTGCTAAACGTCGTCCATTATCGTCCATCGGGTATGGAGCGCTGGTATTGATAAATGGATATCTCTTTCCGATACTGATGATCGTGTTGATGATCGGGATTCTCTTGGGTTTGCTTTTCCTATCCCTCAATTCCATCGCCTGGATGACCTTCACCACCCTGCTTGGCGGATTGATAGCGGGATTTTCAGTGTTTCTGCTGGTGGTCACATATGTGAGCAAAGCTATTGTTGCCTTACTGGTTGGTAAATTCATCTTGTCACGCCTGAGCCGGCGGGCGTTTGCATCGAAACAGTGGCTTGCGCTCGTGCTTGGATTGGTGCTGTACGTACTTTTGGCATCGATCCCGTATGTTGGATTTGCTTTCGGCTTGATTGTTACATTGTTGGGGTTAGGAGCCATCTGGCTGGGTCGTAAAGCACAGGAAGACTCGCAAGCTGTAAGTCAACCTGGGGCTTAGTAAAAAAATTTATCGAGGAGATAAAAAATGAGATTCTTAATTCGTTGGTTAATCGGAGCAATCGCGGTCGCTGCAGCGGTGTACTTTGTACCCGGAATCAGCATTGTAGGGGAGAATGGCTGGCTGGTCGTCATAGGGATGGCTCTCATCCTGGGACTTGTGAACGCCTTTATCCGCCCCTTGTTGACCATCCTTTCCTGCGGGTTCATCGTCCTGACCCTGGGTCTGTTCATGCTGGTGGTGAATGGCTTATCATTCCTCTTTGCCTCACAGATCGCGCAGAACTGGTTCGGCATCGGGTTCCAGGTGGATGGGTTATGGCCAGCCATTTGGGGAGCTGTTGTGGTGAGCATTGTCACTTTCGTGGCCTCGTTGATCCTGCCGGATCCGGCGAAAAAGGCTGTGGCAAGCTAGAGAGAAACCCGGGAGAGTAAAATAGCCACCCATATCATTATTGGGAATTACTACCTCCCGGATTCCACATTGCTCAAACGGGGAAGAAAAGTCACTTATAGAAAAAAGTCCTATTTATTGGTTTAAGGAGACTTATAAATGTCAACACCATTGGAATCCTGGAACGATGGGGCAGCCAAGAGCGCCATACTCGACTTTGTAACGAAAGTAACCACACCGAGACAGCCCCGACTTTGTGCCGGAGTCAGAGCGCATCGCCACCTTCGATAACGATGGCACGCTCTGGTGCGAACAACCGGTGCCCGTTCAGTTCTATTTCGCAGTCGACCGATTGCACGCCCTCGCGCCCCAGCATCCCGAATGGAAGGACAAGGAACCATTCGCCTCGTTGCTCAAGGGTAATTTGAATGCTGCAATCGCCTTGGGGGAACGCGCGCTCCTCGAAGCCGTCATGGCCACGCACGCGGGCATGACCACGATGGAATTTGAACAGATCGTCAAGGATTGGCTTGCTAACGCGCAACACCCAAAATTCAAAAGACCTTTCACTGAGTGTGTTTATCAGCCGATGCTTGAACTGCTTACTCTCTTGCGCGAGAATGGTTTCAAGAACTACATCGTTTCCGGCGGCGGCATCGAGTTCATGCGCGTCTGGTGTGAACAGGTTTATGGCATCCCGCCGGAACAGGTCATCGGCAGCAGCATCCAGACACAGTTTGAAATACGTGATGGTCTGCCCGTCCTCGTACGTCTACCGCAGCTGAACTTCAACAGTGATAAAGGCGGCAAACCCGTGGCCATCAACCAGCACATTGGCCGCCAGCCCATCATGGCGTTTGGTAATTCCACTGGCGACCAGCAGATGTTGGAATACACGCAGGGCGGCAGCGGCGCGCGGTTCATGCTTCTTGTCCTGCACGATGACGAGACGCGCGAATATGCTTATGGACCGGCGCGCGGTTTACCAGATGTACAACTGGGTTCCTTCACGCCAGCGCTTGATGAGCAAGCGAAGAAAGACGGCTGGATCGTCGTCAGCATGAAGGGTGACTGGAAACATATCTTTCCGGTCGAGCAAAGCCCCGTCACGGCTATTGGCATCCTGTTAGATCCTGATGCCTCGATGCTACAGCATAGCCAGGCCAATAACGCGCGACTTCTCGGCGTCTTCCCGCAGGGTTTCGCTCTGGGTGAGAATCGCCGTCCGCACATCACCATCGTTCAACGCTTCGTCCGCACTGCGGACCTCGAAAAAGTCTATACCGCCGCCCACAAGGTGCTATCTACCGCCAATGTAAATGCCATGAAGCTGGAGGCTTACAAATACTACTATATCCCGAACGGTGCCATTGGCCTTGCGGGCATCGTCGCGAAGCCGACAGCGGAATTGCTCAAATTGCAGGCGGACATCATTGCCGCAGTCGCCCCGTTCACGGTGGATACCGGAACCATGGCCGCGTTCACCGCTGCGCACGACGATCCTGCAATTGATGCGCAGGTGATCGAATACGTGTCGACTTTCGTGCCGAAGAAGACCGGCGACAATTACAGTCCACACGTAACAACTGGCGTCGCCCTCCGTAACTATCTAGATACAATGCTGGCTGAACCGTTTGAACCGTTTACCTTCTCACCCGCGGGCGCAGCCGTTTACCAGCTCGGTCCGTTCGGCACGGCGGCGAAGAAACTCAAAGGATGGGATTTGAAGTCATAAAGCACAAGGAATAGCAAGCGATCAATATGTATGTCGGCAATAGCCACGCATTCCATCCCGAGCGTGACGTCCACCTGGTAAACGATGCCGCGGCCGATGTTGCCATTTGCCACGCCTCCGCCACGGATGTTATCGGGTAAAGCGCGCAAGCGGGAGAGCATGTCTGGCATGAAGGCCCTTGTGAGGGTAGGTGGCTGTTTGATCAAAGTAAGGATTCGTCTTTGATTATGTCTAATGAGACCTCTTGTTACAAATAAAAAAAGGTCCTGGAAGCGGATAATGCATCCTCCCCGCGGTTTGTTGTGGGGAGGACAGTTTTAACTTTATAACTATCAATTTATTTAGTTGGATTCTGGGTCAATAAAATTTCATTGCTTAAGATATTTATCAAGGAACAAGAACACCCTTTCCATATTTTTTTCAGTTTCAAATAACGGGTCGCCGTGACCTGCCCCCTCTATGATCTCAAATTCAAAAAGATCCTGGCTGACATATTTTTCAAGTTTTTCCACAAATATCAGGGATTGTTGCAACGGTACCATCGTGTCCAAACGCCCATGTTGGATCAATAAAGGCGGCATGTGTTTGTGAATATAGGTCATCGGATTAGCAAGCTCAACCTTTAACGGTACATCAGAAAGTTTTGCACCCAAATACCTGGATTCGGGAGAATAATGCTCACAATGATCTGAAGGGCCAAATCCGTTTTCTTCAAGTTGATCATCCATTTTCAAGAAATCAGTGGGTCCAAACCAGTCAACGGCTGCCTGAACATTACACGGGTAATTAGGGTTGCCAAGACTAAGGTCATCGAGTTCGGTGACGCGGTCTGTTAAACAAATCATCGCCGCGTAATTCCCCCCTGACGATCCACCCCAGGCCGCAAACCGGGTGCCATCAAGGTGGTAATGGTGGCTGTTCGCCCGCAGCCAACGGATTGCAGCCTTGATATCCTGGATACCTGCAGGGAAAATTGCCTCACCACTCAAGCGATAATTGATACTCACGATTGCATAACCCCGCTCCAAACCCTTGAAGAAAGGCAAAATGTGAATATCACGTTTATCTCCGATAGCAAAGCCACCTCCATGGAGATGCATGATGACCGGGAAAGGTCCATCTCCGCTTTCTGGCAGATAAATATCCAGTTTTTGTGTTTGTGAACGTGTCGCGTAGGGGAGATCAAGAAATTTCCGTTTTACGAATGACACATCCGCATCCGGTATGTGAAACAACGATTCATCGATCGGTCCTGAATTCCTTATTGGACTAAATGTTTTTTTCATTCCATTTATTTCAGCCATTGGTTTTCTCCACCGAACTGCCGGTAATTTTTTTACTGTTTCGCGATATTCTCTGGTATTCGTCAAAAGCAACCGCTCCGAGCAGGATGAGACCGCGCACGATGTATTGGGCATAAGTTCCCCAACCCGCCAGCTGCATCCCGTTGCCAATCACAGCCAGGATAAATACACCGGTGACCAACCCCAGCATATTTCCTTCGCCCCCCATAAAGCTAATCCCGCCTACAATAGCCGCTGTGAGCACGGTAAATTCTGTACCCGGACCAAAGTTGGAGGCAGTTGTGTTGGATTTGGAGATCATAACCATCGTCGCGACGGCAAAGAAGAACCCGCAGAGCGCATAAACAGATATTTTTACTCTCTTGGTCTTTATCCCGGCCAGCCTTGCTGCTTCTTCGTTTCCGCCCAATGCCAGGACGTTCCAACCGTATCTTGTTTTGGCGTATATAAAACTGGCGAGGAGGACGATAAATATTGTTAACCAAACATCGAAAGGAATTCCCAAAATCTTTCCCTTGGTGAGCCACAAGAAGGAATCCGGGTAATTGCGGAAGGTTTGCGCCTTGGAGATCAAATAAGATGCTCCCTGGAAAACCATGCTGGTAGCGAGTGTGACAATCAATGGGAATACCTTGATGTTGGTAACGATCAACCCGTTTAGTAAACCGAGAAAAGTCCCCAGGGCTATCCCAATGGTTACCGACAACCAGACGGGAAGACCAAACACGGTCATGCACATTGCGGTCACAACACCAACCAGGGACATCTGAAATCCTACGGAAAGATCAATCCCACCGCCGATCATGACAAAAGATAAACCAACAGCACCAATGATGAAGTAGGTGTTCTGGGTAACGATATTCGTCAGGTTTCGCAATGTAAAAAAGTAAGGACTGGTAATTGAAAAGACGATCATCAATAATGCAAGAATGAGCATGATGGTGTATTTCTTTAAGCCGCTCAGGTTAAATTTTGGCATTTTTTCCTCACGAATTAGTATTAGTGTTGACCCGAAGCCATATCAATGACGTAACGTTGGTCAAACTTATCCCGTGGTACCTCTCCCATTAATTTTCCTTCGGATATAACGATCAAGCGGTCTGACATTCCCAATAGTTCTTCCATTTCCGAAGAAATCATAAGGATGGCTTTTCCCTGGTTCACCAACTCGATCATCAGGTTATAGATCTCTTGCTTGGCACCCACATCGATACCACGCGTTGGTTCGTCAAAGATCAGAATATTAGAGTCTGCTGCCAACGTCTTTGCCAGTACAACCTTTTGTTGATTTCCCCCTGAGAGATTACGAACCTGCTGTTGCAGGGAAGGGGTGCGGATGTTTAATTTTTCAGCGTAATACCTGGCAACCTTTTCAATTTTCTTTGTATTTAGAACAAACCATCGGGAAAACTTTTTCAATACTGACAAGGCGATGTTAAAACGAACATCTGCGTTTAATAAACAACCGTGGTTTTTCCGGTCCTCCGGTATCAAGCCAATACCGTAAGAGATCGCCCGATCTGGTGAATGAATTTCTACTTTTTTTCCGCCCACCCAGATTTCCCCGCTGTCTTTGCGGGCAGAGCCGTAAATCACGTGCGCCATTTCTGTCCTACCGGAACCAACCAGCCCCGCGACCCCCAATATCTCACCTTTTCTCACATTAAATGAAATATCCTGAACACCATTTCCGGTCAAATGCCTGACCTCAAGCGCCACATCAGAAAGGTCAGCGGAACGCTTGGGGTAATATTCCTTCAATTCCCTGCCAACTTCAAGGTTGATCAATTCCTTGCGGTTCGTGTTCCTGGTTATGAGCGTATCAACATATTTGCCGTCGCGCATGACGGTAACTCTATCTGAAATTCTGAACAGCTCTTCAATGCGGTGAGAGATGTAAATTACAGTAACGCCGGATTCTTTTAACCTGGAGATGATTTTAAACATCGTCTCCACCTCAGAGGCTGAAAGCGGCGCGCTGGGTTCGTCCATGATTAAAATCTTTGCGTTCCGGCTGATCGCCTTGGCAATTTCCACCAGCTGCTTTTTGGCCGGGCTCAACGTCCGCACGATTGCAGCGGTATCCATTCCAACGCCCATTTCATTAAAAAGGGTCTCAGATTTCTTTTTCAGGCTCTTGATATCCGTAAATACACCATCAATGGAACCCAAAAAAATGTTTTGCGCCACCGATAGGGGTTCAACCAGGCTAAATTCCTGGTAGATGACCTCGATCCCAAGCTCTCTTGCCAGGGAGGGAGTCATCTTTTTGATGATCTTGTTGTCAATAATGATTTCACCATTATCGGGTTCAATTGCTCCCGCGATAATCTTTATCAAAGTGGATTTTCCGGCACCGTTTTCGCCCAGTAAGGCGTGAACCTCCCCCTTTTCAAAATCCATGGAGTAATTATTGAGAGCAATTACACCGGGATAGGTTTTGGTTACATTTCGGATGGATAGGATTGTGCTGTGCATATATGATCTCCATCAACCGGAGAAATAAACAGGGCTGGGGAAACCCGTTTTGGTTTTCACCCAGCCCAGCTACCCTTTTTCTTTATTCGAAAATCTTATTTCGATAACGTGCCAGGACTCTCACCGTTGGGTCGGTTAAGTATATAAGATATTTCTATCCGGGAGGAGGTCCGAGTTTTACCTCAACTGGCGCTGCGGTTGGCACCCGGAATACCTCGGTGTCTTCAATGGGGGTTGCCATCAGCATACCGTCAATTATCGTGACAATATCCAGCGGATCATAGATGACCTTGATGATCTCGCCTTTTTCCAGAATGTTTCGAACGATGTCATTGGTACGGGCTACAAGATCTCCACCAAAGCGGATTGTTCCACGGAATACCGTCTTATTCGTCGCTGAATCCATGACCGCGGGGCCTTCAGCACCGATCATGCCAACGCCGAAAACCGCAACCTGATTCAAATCGGTTATAACGCTGAGGCCAGGTCCTTTGGCGAACTCATCCAGGATTGCCTGGGAGGCACCCATTCCACCATCACCTGCGTATGCAAGAACCAGCTTGACATCGGGATTGGTGGTGAGAACATTCTGCATCGCGGTCTGACCAGCCTGGAACATTTCTGCTTGAACGACCTGTACCGCATTCACCTTTGAAGAATAGGCGGGATTGGGTGCAGCGTCAGCCTCGGCAACAACTTTTCCTTCGGCATCGGTATATTCACCGTTCACATTTTTCATTAACGGCTCAGTGATCATCTTCATACCGTTTGACCGATTCGTTGCATCGGTGTTAAGGGTGGATTCGAAAATTACAGTTTCAATCGAAGCGTCAGCCGCGTCCGGGAAGGTTGCGTCAACCCATTCTTTTGCCATGAAGGCTTGATACCATCCCGAGAGGTACTGGTTCATCATCATGACGCTGTCGTAGGCTTCAGGGTCACCAGGGTCTCCGCCGATGACCATAACGATGATGCCGGCTTCACGGGCTGCGATCAATTTCGGTACCAGGCTGGAAGCTTCAACAGCCATCACGACCATTAATTTCACCTTCATGGCGGTGAAATTCTCGACCTGGGTTGCCTGGTTGACAGCGTTGCCGTCAGCGCTGGCGACCTGCACGTCGAAATCTGCGCCAAATCCGTTTACAAAGGTATCCTGGATGGCCAGCATCAAGGGATTATCTAATGCGGGCAGGCACACAGCGATAATTTCCTTCGCGGCAGGAGCAGGCGGTTCGGTTGGGGCAGCGGTTTCAGCCGGGGCGGCAGTTTCTACTGGTGCCACAACTTCTGGCGCGGCGGTCTCTGGCGTGGCAGTGCAAGCTGCTGTCACCAATAGAACCGTCACAAGCACGAGCATTAGTAACTTTTTCATTTTCTTCTCCTTTATAGTTTTTGGTTCGGGATTAGTTTCTCCAAGATTAGGCAATTACACTTATGAACATAATGACATTTTCCTGCCGTAAATGCAATTCAATTAATGTTACAATGTATTCCTAATCGGAATAGGTGCTAATTCTCATGGAAATTCGCCAGATCCAATACTTTCTCGCAATCGTAGAGACCAGCAGCTTTTCTGCAGCGGCTGATGAGTTTTATATTTCCCAATCCTCCCTATCCAAGAGGATTATTGCATTGGAAGAGGAGTTAGAGGTTCTTCTTTTCGACCGTAGCAAGCGAAAAGTATCCTTAACAAACGCCGGAGAAGCGTTTCTGGAGCATGCCCAAAAGATAAATACAACTTACAATGCTTTACTGGTTGAGCTTGGTGGTTTCAAGTCCAGCGCGAGTGCCTTCTCCCTGGCCGCTATCCCGGTGATAGCACAGTACGGGATTACAACCTATATCGCCCAATTCAAAGAGGTATATCCAAATATCAACTTCACCCTGACAGAAATTGATGGCTTAAATATCCTGCCCGGGCTGGAGGAGCACCGTTTCGACCTGGCGTTTACCCGCCACCACCTTTTGGATCAAAAAAGATATACCTGGATTGAAACCAGTAAGGACAAGTTGCTGATCCTGGTATCAAAAAAGAACCGACTCGCGACAAGAACCGCCATATCCATTAAGGAACTTTCTGATGAAAACTTCATCGTGTTTGATAAAGTAACTGATTTGAACGCGTTGATTATTGATGCTTGCAAAAAAGCCGGGTTCGAGCCAACGATTTTCTATTCGAGTCATCGTAAGGTAAGTGTTTTCAGCCTGGTGGAGGCAAATATTGGCATCGCCCTTGTGCCATCAAAAATCTTTGATTACCACAAGCATTCGGATGTTGTTTCTATCCCATTGGAAGAAGAAATCGATTGCAATATGGTACTTGTGTATTTGAAAAACAGCACACTCCCCAAGTCAGCTCAAATCTTTATTGATTTTATCCAGGAAGCATATAGTTAGCCCGGGTTGAGTATGATCGATGATCATGTAATTACGCGGCTACTTTTGCCACGGTTTCTTTAGCTTTTCGATTTTTCTGATACACATCAAATGCAACTGCAATTAATAGCACAGCGCCTTTGACTACAGTTTGGGAAAAATCTGGAAAGTTGGCCAGTTGCATGGCATTGTTCAGCACTCCGATGATGATGATTCCAACCATCAAACCAAAAATTGTACCTTCACCACCTTTGAAGCTGACCCCACCCAGAAGTGCAGCAGTGAGGCAGTCAAATTCAAGACCCTGTCCGGTGATGGTCTGGCCTGCAAAAACTCGTGATAGCAATAAAACAGTGGTGATTGCGGTGATAAAACCGCAGATCATAAACAAGGACACTTTCATTCTATTAATATTGACCCCTGCAAGACGAGCAGCTTCTTCATTACCCCCCAACGCGAAAACTTTTCGTCCAAAGTAGGTCCTTGTCAGGATGAAAGACCCGATCAGCGCCACAACAACCATGATAATGACTGGCACCGGGATTCCCCACACATATCCCTGGCCGAACCAGCGGAAGGAATCAGGGAACCCCATGATATTCCTTGACCTATTGATGATGTATCCAAACCCTTTAAATATCGCAGACGTGCCGAGGGTAATAATAAGTGGATGGATCTTAAGTTTTATGCAGAGAAATCCATTGATCGCGCCTAACCCCGTTCCCACCAACAGAATAAGTGGAATTGCCATTGAGGGCGGTAACTTCCATTCGGCCATCATGATCGCCAGAAGGACATTGCTAAACACAATCTGGGAGCCAATGGAAAGATCAATACCGCCGCTGATCATCACAAACATAAGTCCGACAGCGCTAATCCCTGAAAATGATACCTGACGAATCAAGGTTCGTATATTTCCAAATGTCATAAAATTTGGTGCCACAAACGTAAATAGGATCAACAAAAAGAGTAGGATCAGAAAAGGCACGTTCTTTTTCATGACCGATCCTATCCGACCGTTAAGATTATTGAAAAACTCAGATCGATTGTTCATGAAGTGTTCCTCCAGATTTTAATGAGTCCCCGATGCGAGGTCGAGAATATAATGCTGCTCGAATTGGTCTTTATTTACTTCCCCAGCCAATTCGCCTTCACATAAAACAATGATCCGGTCCGACATGCCCAGAAGTTCTTCCATGTCTGAAGAGATCATCAGAATCGCAATCCCATTGTCAGCCAGTTCCGTCATCAGTTGGTAAATTTCCTGTTTGGCGCCAACATCAATACCTCGGGTAGGTTCATCGAAGATCAGAATATCAGTTTCAGCCGCCAGGGATTTGGCAAGCACTACTTTTTGCTGGTTGCCGCCGCTTAAATTAATCACTTGCTGCGATAAGCTGGGTGTCTTGATGTTGATCCGCTCCTTGAATTTCCTGGCAATCTCATCTTCTTTTTTAGTGTTTACCACCCCATATTTTGAAAGTCTTTTTATGATTGGAAAACTTATATTCCACCTTACGGTCATTTCCAAAAATAAACCCTGGCCTTTTCTATCCTCTGTTAATAGTCCAATTTTGTGGTGGATGGCATCCAGAGGCTTTTTTATCTTAACGGGTTTGCCTTTTAATAGAATTTCACCGTTTTCAACCGGCACTGCTCCGAATAGCAGCATCGCCAGTTCGGTTCGGCCAGCTCCCACCAAACCTGAAATTCCAAGGATCTCTCCTTTTCTTACCGCAAAGGAAATATTCTTATTGCCATTTCCGTATAGATTCTTAGCTTCCAATGCAACGTCGCCCGGAAGTTTTTTCCGTGCTGGATAACTTTCTTTTAGTTCACGGCCTACCATTAGTTTGATCAATTCCTGCCGATTGGTATCTTTGGTTTTCCTGGTGGTGACATAGCAGCCGTCACGCATGACACTCACCCGGTCAGAAATCCGGAATACTTCTTCCAGACGGTGTGAAATGTAGATAATTGTCACACCTTTCTGTTTCAGGCGTTTGATAATATCAAACATCACTTCAACTTCAGAAACACTCAGTGGGGCGGAGGGTTCATCCATGATCAAGATCTTAATATTCTTGGATACCGCTTTGGCTATTTCTATGATCTGCTGTTCTGCAATGGATAATTCTTGAACAAGTTTTTTAGGATCAATGCCGACGGCAAATTGCTCTAAAACTTCAGCTGCTTTGGCATCAACCAGTTTGGAATTAAAAAAGATGTTGCTGCCTACCTTTTCGCCCATCATGATGTTCTCGGAACAGGATAACGTTGGAACCAGGTTGAACTCTTGATAAATAACTTCAATACCAAGGCTCCTGGAAAGGGCTGGAGTCATCCTGGAATATTCATGTCCATTAATATTTATAATACCCGCATCCACATCAATGGCACCTGCCACTGCTTTGATCAATGTAGATTTTCCGGCACCATTTTCGCCTAATAGAGCGTGGACTTCCCCTTCGAGAAAGTCTATTGAAACATTGTTCAGAGCCAATACACCAGGATATTTCTTGGTAATGTTTTCCAGGGATAAAACGACCTTGGCATCCATTCCTTTTCACCTCTACTTTTTAATGAAGGGGGGGAAGCCCCCCCTTCATTAATGTTACCAACAAAAACTATTTTGCTCTATTTTAGGGTGCTAAAATCGCAAGTTATCGGTTCCAAAAGATCATTGATGATGTTTGGATGTTCCACGCCCTGTAACATCTTCTTCATCTGTTCGTACGTAGCTACATCAAGAGCAGTTCCACCGATGGCGACGAACCCCTTATAGGGATCCTGGCAGCTGGTGACAACTGGGGTCATGGAAGGATCCATATCGCCCGCAAAGACGCCGTATTTCGACACATCTACATTTGGCAGTGCTTTGATGGCATTGGAAATACCCTGGGCGTGGGCAGTTGATTGACCTAGAAAAACTTTGATGTCTGGATTTGATGTCAAAGCGTTCTCAGCAGCCGCCTGACCGACAGGGATGCTATCACCGGATATATCCATTTCTTTGACAAGATTCACTTTGGGGCAAATGTCTGTGATTGTTAGGTAACCTCGAAAGCGTTCGGCCATCCCAACAGAGGAACTTGCGCTACCAATGATAGCCGTTTCAACACTGCCATCAGCAGCATCTGGGTAAACTGCATCTATGAAATCACAAGCCATCTTGGCAACTTTTTGACCATCTTCGAATTGGCTGGTGTGCATGATGGCATCAAATGGTTCCAGTTTAGCAGGGGGTACGCCCATCACAAGGATGCCAGCAGCCTTGGCTTCTTCAACTGCGGGTAACAACTGGTCAATCTCTCCGGCTGCCATAACATACATGAAATCAACCTTCATTGAAATGCAGTTCTCAATCTGGTCAAATTGTTGGTTTAATCCACCTTCATCACCGCCATAGACGGATACTTCCACGCCATCAGCCTTAAACTGCTCAGTAACTGAGGTGGCCACTCCGTTTAAGAAAGGATTCGCAAGCGAAGGGATCATATAGCAAACTTTCTTGCCTTTGATATCAAAAGGTGATCCAGGTTGTGCGGGCACCATGGAAACAATGGTATCTTCAGCAAAGACTGCTTCAGTGGCAACCACAGGGGCCTCAGTGGCAACAACTGGTGCCTCGGTAGCCTTGGGGGCGCAACTTGAAATCAAAAACACGGAAATCATCAGGGCGGTCATAATTAGCATCAATTTCTTGTTCATCACTCTCTCCTTGGTAAGAATTTGGTAGGTCTGATTGGTAAAAAAGCCTTATCGGAAAGTTGTTGGTTGCATCACCTGCCTTTCTTTATTTAAATAATTGTGCTCTAGTCATTCAAAGTACTGAACGGTATTTTATTGAAAGAAATCAGTTGCACGCGTGAAGGAATTCAAGGTGTTGCTGTTGGTAAGGATCATGTGTGTTTCTTAACTTACCCGCGCTGGCACCTCATAACAAATACCTTGATATAACCCGGAATCTGATAATAGATTCAAGAAAAGGGGTGCAGAAAACGCAATGAAAGATTCATTATTGAAAAGTTTCATATCATGAAACTAAGTTTCATAAAGAGTATACAAGAAATTTCACCTGATGTCAATCATTAACATCAGGTGAAAATACAAGATGGTTTTGGGGGAATCCGCTCAAACATCAGTAAAACTAACAGGTTTTGATACTTAATAGCGAGTACGCAATAAAATACGAGACAGACACCTGCCATGAAAGGGTGTCTGTCTATGTCGTGCCAATTTGGTCTTACGTTTTAGTCTCATCTCATTATTATTTTGCTTATCTTTTCGGTTCACCCCTACCAAAGGTTAGAATTTTATCGCTGTCGCTATGGCGAAAAGAGATGATCTCTACATATCCCAACTTGTCGAGTTCATTGCGAATTTCATCTTCATTACCACCGCGTTCTTTTACGTCCATATACCCATAATCGTCGATTTCGTTGGTTGTGATAGCCAAAGATACAATATAGCTGCCGGCGTTTGATAATGCCTGCATGAAGGGGGCGAGATGCCCTTTTTGATTGGGTATCCTGGCTTCAATGCGTGAACCTGATTGACCCCCACCGGTAATTTCAATGAAGGTCTTAAATATATCGGCGATTGAAATGATCCCTACCAGCGCCTCTTCGCGCATCACCAGGAGTGAGTCTATTTCATTAACAAGCATGAAGTTGGCCGCGTTGGTGATGCTGCAGGCTTCATCAACAGCCAGCACGGGACTGCTCATGATGCTTTCCATGGTAACGTTGTCAAGAAATGAGGAGATCTCAAAAACATTTAGGGTGGTCACGGGGGATGGTGCGGCACGCAGCATAATATCTCGCGTAACGATACCCACTGGTTTTCCTTTCTCATCAACAATGGGTAAATGCTGAATGTGATTTTGTTTCATTAAACTCAAGGCTTCGTTGTAGTTGGTCTTGAGGGTTGCCACAACCGGGTTTGGGGTCATTCGATTTTTAACGCGCATGGTTTGAATCGCTCCTTTCTTTCTACACCTTTTTTCTTGCCAGATTATTTTTTATTTCTCATCGGGTTTACTGCTGCTTATCTTGTGAGGTGTGCCTGGAAAATCACCATTATTCGTTCCAATGGGTTATTCCATTCTTCCTCTTCAAGAAAACATATATCTCTAGTTTATCCTGCCTCTATTTCAGAAAACAATCCCAGTATATTTCGCTGGGATTGTTTTCTGATCGCGTTGGCATGGTTAGGGATTTCCCCAACACATACCCTGGATTGATCAACAGCTCAGCAACATATCCTCTTTATTATTAAGGGATAGGATAGACCATATCCGCGCTCTTCTGGTCAACAGGCCAGACGAGTTCCATTTTATTGCCCTGCCATTGAACAAGCGGATTCAAAACGTTGCCTGTACCATCCGCGTTGAAGGACACAGGTCCGATCACCGTCATCAACTCAGTATCTGCAATCGCATCACGGACTGCGTCTCGGTCCAGCGTCCCAGCGCGTTCAATCGCGTCAGCCAGGATCTGTACGCACGCATAGGCCGGTCCGACAAGGATGTCAGCCGGTCGTTGGAAGTCAGCCTGATGTTTCTCGTTGATTGCTGCCACGCCTTCGAATTTTTCACCACTATGCCATCCGGCGAACATGGTAACAAAATCACCAGCTGCAGCAGTTGCTTCTCCCCAGGTTGCGGCATCAGGTGCGCGGACCAACATGGTAAACTTGGGTTTCCAGCCAAGCTCTGCAACTTGTTTAACGATAGCGATGCCATCAGGAGTGGTGGGCATACCAAGCAGGACATCTGCCTCGGCAGCCTGTGCTTCCAGAATCAGTGTCGAGAAGTCGGTTGTGCCAGGTGCATATTCGGCATAGTAGACAACTTCGTATCCGGCAGGTCCGGCGGTTGATTTGAAGAGACCGCCCAGTTCATTGCCCCAGTCAGTTTTTTCCTGGAAAATGGCAATTTTCCTGGGTCTCTGATCTTCTGGAATGAGCTCATTGAGAGCCGCGAATACATCCCGAGCCTGGTCAGGTGATTTGGGGAACGGGGAAAACAGGTATTTATAACCCTTCTGGTGAATGTTCCACCACGCGAAGGAAACACCCAGGTAAGGCACTTTGTTCTTTTCCGCGATGGCGGTTGTAGCAGCGTGCATACCACTGGCCGCGCCACCCAGGTAAGCCACCAATTCCTGTTCAGAGAAGACCTTCTCCAAATTGCTAACCGCCTTGGTGGGGTCTGATTCATCGTCGTAGGCGGTCAACCTCAGGGGGATTTTCGTGCCGTACTCGGCAACGAACACACCACCAGCGGCGTTGATATCTGCAATTGCGTAGTCATATCCCACTTTTAACCTGGCTGCCCAGGGAACCGAATTTGCCGGTTAGTGGTATTGACGCACCAATCTCGATGAATTCTGGCGCAGGAGGGAAGGCGACTTCAGTAGGTTGAGGAGCCTCCGGGACTGCCGGTGCTTCTGTTGGCACGACAGGTTCAGGGGTTGGGGCTGCGGTCGGTGTAGGAGTACAACTAGCCAGAGCCATGCTTATCAAAAGCACGATCGTTATGATTAAAACTCTTGCTTTCATTCTCATTCTCCTTTGAAATAGTTATCTGATGGACAGTAAATATTTGCGCTCCTTCTATTTATCAATAGGCAACTCCTTTCCATTTGGTGGAGATTCGTGATTTGTGCTGCCTGGACTGACCGGAATATCTTTCTTGCGCTTACCCAATTGGCGGTTAATATATTTCCTGGTCTTATGCCAAACCTCAAGCAGGCCACCCGGAAGGAAGAGAACGATCAGAATGAACAATGTGCCGAAAATGATCAGGTGATATTCACCAACATTCCAGACCAATAGTTGTTTTAGACCGACGAAGAACAGGACACCAATGATGGGACCAATAATCGTGCCCTGACCGCCAATGTACGCCATCATCATCGGGTCGAACGTCCATTCCGGTCCAAAGGGCATGTAGAGGTAGTAACTGACATGGTAAAAAGCAAAAGCGCCTCCGGCTAAACCGGCAAACAAAGCGCTGATCGAGAATGCGATCAACTTGTGTTTCAATGAATTAATTCCGAGCGATTCAGCGGCATCCTCGCCCTCCCTGACCGCCATCATCCCCAAACCTATTCTGGACCTGGTCAGGAGGATTGTTGTGATGATCGTTACAACAGTCAACCCCAGAAATAAGTAATAGCGGGGGAGAAGTTGATAATCAGATAATCCCGGGTTGTAAGACATCTCAGGAAAGATGTTCCCTGCTGTCAGATTGAGCATGAGCGCCAGTGCCAGGGTGCCAATAGCGAAGTACACGCCTTTCAATTTGAACGCAGGCACCCCGATAAGCAGCGCCAAAAACACGGCTAACAGCCCACCCGCCAACAAACTAGGGAGGAAGGGAAATCCGTCGATCCAAAGTACACGGGTTGCCAATGATCCAATGCCAAAAAAAGCTGCGTGCCCGAGATTGGTCTGGCCAGTATACCCGCCCAGAATATTCCAGCTTGACGCCAGCATGATATATAGGAGGATCAGGATCACCAGGTTGATGGTGCTGTCATTCTCGATGACCAAAGGGATCAGGGCTAATGCGATCAGCGTGATAATCGATATTGTGAGCGTGATAACGCTTTTTCTTTTCATTGATCAGCCCTCTTTGGTTTTTAAGAAACCTTGTGAACGCAAAACCAGCACCAGGATGAACAGGACAAGCCCTGCCACCTCCCGATAATTACTGTTGATAAAGAAGGATGTGGCCGACTCAGTTACGCCCAGGATCAGCCCTCCGATAATTGTGCCGGGGATGTTACCCAATCCCCCCAGCACCATAACGATCAGTGCCTTCATTGTCCAACCGAGACCCATTGCCGGATGGATCGCGTAATTGACGCTGACCAATATGCCAGCTACTCCTGCCAGGGCGGCGCCAATTGAAAACGCCAGTAGATACACTTTATGAATATCGATCCCCATTAAAGAGGCTGCTTCCCAGTTCTGGGAGGTGGCTCGAATGGCTTTTCCGGTATAGGTTTTCTTTAAGAAAACCTGGAGGATGACCAAAAAGAGAATTGTGATCACCAGGCTTGCAATTTTTATGATCGGGAATCGAATACCCAGTAATGTAAAAGAAATGCTGGAGTAGGCAGTCGTAATTCCCCGCTCGTCCGCGGTAAACATTCTGAGCGCCAAATTCTGCAGGATTACCGATAAGCCAAATGCCACAAGCATGGTGTTTTTTATCTTTGACTCTTCGACTAACTTGACGGTATGTGAGAAAACGAGTTTGTAAAGGACAATACCCATCAGGAACATGAGGGCGATCGTGATTGGAATTGATAAGAATGGGTCAATTCCAAGCAAGGAAAACGCCCAAAAACTGGCATAACCGCCAAACATGACCAATTCACCATGCGCGACGTTCAGGAATTTTGTGACCCCAAAGACGAGTGAAAGACCCAAAGCCACCAAACCATATAAGGCACCTACCAGGATCCCGAAGACTAAGTTTTGACCCAGAGCTTGGAACATAAGGACCTCAGCTACCTTTCTTTAATGCTCATCCAAGATATGAACTGCGGACGGATTCAAAGGACAGGAGGTCCTTTCCTTTGCCTTCTTCAACGATATGTCCGTTTTCGAGCAGATAAGCCCGGTGACATAATTCCAGCGAGGCCTGGACATTTTGCTCTACCAGAAGGACGGTCACGTTCTGCTGGTTGATTTTCCCGATCGTTTCAAACATGTGCTCCACAAGGATCGGTGCCAGCCCGAAGGAGGGTTCATCGAACATTAATAACTTTGGCTTGGCCATCAAAGCCCGTCCTATCGCCAGCATCTGGCGCTCCCCGCCGCTAAGCGTTCCTGCCATTTGATTTTTTCTCTCAGCCAATCGCGGAAAAGTCTCAAACACACGTTCCAGGCTCTGGTCTTTATCCTTCCTTGCTCTCATGACGAACGCGCCTAATTCCAGGTTCTCCAGCACACTCATTTCAGTAAAAACTTTTCCGCCTTCGGGAACCTGGGAGATACCCATTTCAACAACCTTGTGCGGTGTTTCCTTCTCCAGGTGATGATCCAGGAATTCAATCGTTCCAGAAGCCGGTTTGAGTAAACTGCTGATGATCCGTAACAGGGTAGTTTTGCCCGCTCCATTGGGGCCAACGAGCGCGACAATTTCCCCTTCCTGCACGTTCATCGATACGTCCCAGAGCGCCTGGATTTCTTTGTAATAAGCATTGATGTTTTTTAAACTAAGCATGGGTTTTCCCTAAATAGACTTCAATGACTTTGGGATCATGAACGATGACTTCAGGCTCGCCTTCAGCGATCTTCTCACCCATGTTGAGAACGCTAATTCGATCGGAAATGCAGGTTACTGCTTTTACAATATGCTCCACGATGATGATCGTTACATTTGAATCACGAATCTGTGTGATCAACTTACACGCTTCATCCGCCTCGACCGCATTCAGTCCGGCCATCAGTTCGTCCAACAATAACAGGGAAGGTTTGGTCGCCAAAGCTCTGGCGAGTTCAAGTCTCTTACGCTGCATTACCGTCAGATCTTTTACCTGCACGTGCGACTTGCTGCCAAGACCGATCTGTTCCAGTATCTCCATTGATTCCTTTTCAGCCAATCGGAGATTGCTGCTTGGTTGCTGTCCATAAGCCCTGCCTACCATCACGTTCTGTAGGGCAGTGAAATCCAGAAAAGGTTTGCACAGCTGAAATGTTCTGGCAATTCCTTGCTGGCATACTTTGTAGCGCGGTTGGCCGCCTATTTCTTTCCCCCGAAAGATAATTTTGCCGGAATTGGGTTTGAGGAACCCGGTAATCAGGTTCAGGAAGGTCGTTTTCCCGGAGCCATTGGGTCCAATGATGCCAACAATCTCACCCTCATCGATAAAGAAATCAACGTTGTTGATTGCCTTTAATCCCCCAAAGTTCTTGTTCAGCTGTTCAACAGACAGAATGCGCATATTCCTCCTTCGTACAATTTGATTCGTCCACCAATAACAGCGACCGGATTTCGGGAGGCTAAGGCTTTGCCTCGGATTGTGCGACGGAATGTTTCGCTAAATGAAACAGTGTTTTGTTAATTAGTATACAGAAAGTTTTACTAGATGTCAATCGTTTTCATTAGATGAAAACCAGAACAATGGATATCATTAAATTTATTAACGCGGTTCTTTGAAGTGCTAACCTCCCTGCATATGGGTAAAAAAACATAAACGGCAGCAGTTTGAAAGTTGGTCCTGCTCTTCGCTCTGGACGCCGTTAATGGTGATCAACCAACTTGATCCAGATCTAATCCCAAGGCTCGAAACTGCGTCAATGACGACTGCCGGTTCCTTCAGATCAACGTATGCATGAAGTCTGGGCAGATCAGGCATTAGTCGCCCGAATAATTCCACTTCAATCATCAAATGTTAACTCCTATAGTTTCTCAAAAACTAGAATCCAGGTCCTCGTCAGGTACATCAAAAACAGCGTTGTGAGGAGCAAGGGGTTCTTCACGCATGTATTCTGGGATACGGTAATCATTTTTGGTGATCCCTGCCCGACGGTTGAATTCAAGTTCATCCCTAGTACGTCCCGGTTGTATTGATCCAGGTCTTCCTTGGTCCAGTTCCAACCATAAATTCCGTTTAACATATCCACCATCAGCTGCGGATCAGCAATGACTGGTGGGCGGGCGAATAGGCACAAACCGGTGCTATCAAGCATCGCTGCGATGATCTGCAATTTCAGAGAGAGTTCCTTTTGCCCCTCAATCCCCAGGGGTTGACTTCTTTCCTGGCGCCGAAGGCATTGCCCGCGGTGTGATCCGCGCCTTGCGGAGAGGTCGCGTAGGTCACGCCGTTTCCTTTCAAACTGCGGGGGTCATATCCCGGCATTGCCTGCCCTAGGGCAACGGGAACCCGATGAATCCCCAGTACCTGGCCGGTGGTGACGGCACCGTTTCCGATGACCCTCCCAGTGCAGTCCCTTCCGCGACCTGTTGCAGCAGGTCTAAGAATCCATCGGTATCACCAGGTTCCACCAGACCCGCTTCCATCGCGACGCCCAGCGCAGCACCGGTTTCGATCGTGTCCAAGCCCGAGGTCGTTACACATGTAATTGATTCTCGCCACGTCATCCAGGTTGTCGATACCCAGGTTGGCATCCAACAAGCGCGATCGTTTCATATTGCATCGTTCCAACGATTTCTCTGCCATCCTTATCCACATAAGAGTTGCGGCAGGCGATGACGCAGCCTGGCATGCAGCGTGTACCGATCTTTCCCTTCCTAGCGAGAATGGTTTCGCGCATAACCTCGCCGCGCAGGTTGGTCGATGCTTCAAAACTTCCCCGGCTGAAATTATGGGTTGGGAGGGAGCCCATCTCGTTCACCGCGCCAACGATCGAGGCTGTTCCGTAAAGGTGCTGTCCCCCTGCGGCCCGAGCTTGGGGTCATTGATCAGTTTTTCCGCGAACGCTCGCGCGGATGTGCGGAATAGATTCGGTATCAGCATACTTGATTTGCTTGGAACCGGGCTTGTGGATGACGATCGCTTTTAACCCTTTGCTGCCCATGACCGCGCCCAGCCCCCCCCGCGCGGCATGGTTGCTGTGCTGGTCCTTTTCTCCTGTACAGGCAATGCCCGGCTCCCCGTATAAGGAACTCGCCAGCCTGGCCGATCGAAATGATCGTGGTATCCGCGCCGTGCATAAATTTCCTGGTTTTCCGCGGTCGCGTAAGTCCCCAATGCCCTGTCACTTCGTCAGCCCCAACAAGATCGGTGCTCTCTTCGTGAACATGGAGGATGAAGAATTCACCTTTCGCCGGGTTGATTCTCTACCACAATTGCTTTGATCCCCATTCTGCCGAGGGTATCGCCAGCGGTTCCACCGGCATTGGCTTCTTTGACCCCCCTGGTCAGCGGGCTTTTAGCGCCAACGGATAATCTTCCAGCGGTTGTCACACCTGCCCCGCCTAGTAAACCCGGGGTGAAGATCAGCTTGTTGTGTGGTCCGAGCGATTCGCAATCCGCGGGAACCTCCTCGAGTAATAAACGGGCAATCAACGCACGCCCGGCGTATTTTATGTACTTTTCAGGCACATCCTCAAAGTGGGTTTCTTTGGTTTTCATAATCAATGCGCAGGATTCTCATAATTCACTCCATTGTCGAAAAATTTAGATGGTTAATAAAAACGGTGTAATGATGATGCCAATAATGATCGATAAGGAAATGCAGGCCGCGGCGAATTCAGTATCCAATCCCTCGTTAGCCGCGTAAACAAGCGGCACCATACCCGATCGGCATCGCGGCTGCCATGGTGACGATCGTTCGATCTAATCCCTGCATGTTAAATATCTGAACGAATAATAATCCCAGCAAGAAACCAATTCCCATCCGAAGAAAGACGGTCATACCGACCAATTTCCACCTGGGAAATTTGAAATTAACAAACACCCCCAATCTGAGCATCGCCAGTGGCGCGTTGGCCGCGCTTAAGGGAGATAATATTTTTGTGATAAAGGCGGGTGCGACAATATTTGCCAGGTTAAAAACAACGCCGATGATCACCGCCCAAACGACTGGGAACAGTGAATACTCTTTTTATGCTTTTCAAAATTCCATCACTGTTTTTGGTACCGTACCTTGAAGCGATGTAGTATCCGTAACCACTAGCCATGAATGAGTTTCCAATATCGAAGGCTGCCGTTCGGCTGACACCATCGGGACCGTAGATGGTCTGGACGATAGGAATCATCATCGCTCCGATGTTCATTACCATACTGCAAAGGATCACAACGCCGGCAATCGAATCCTCCAGTTTCAAAATCCGGGTGACAACGCCAGATAAGATCTCGTAATATCAGGGGAATTGTTAGCCCGCCCAAGGCAAGAATTGCCAATTGGTCGGACTCGATTTGGGCTTGTGAGATTGATAAAAAAATGAGACATGGGAGGGTAATGAATAAAATGATCCGTGAAAAGAAAGACCCATCTTCAGCCTTGAGCACGCCAATCTTTTTAATACGAACCCAACCACCACCAGACTGAGAACTGGCAGTGATTCCATGATGGTTGGGTTCATAAGAGGAGTACCATTCTAAAAATGGACAGAAAGGTTTATGGAGGATAGGCTACTGTGTAGATATGCTTTCCGCCGTTGAGCGGCCCCTTAAGCAAGCGCGTCAATTTCGACCTCGTCGCGCATGGTCGTTTTATCCGTAGGAGGAAGCACGCCTGCTGGGAACCTGGTCATGATGTCACCGATTAATTTCACCATGTAATCAAGCAGGGCGTTGAGCCCGGCTTTGGCCTTTTCGGGGTCCGCCAGGGTTGGCCTTCCGATCACACCTTCCGGATAAACAAGCACCTCAATTCCACCGAGGCCGACATGCTCGTGACCCTTGATAGGGGCGTGGTAGACCTCGCCGCCCTTGTCCACATGGCCGGGCGGCAGGAAGCCTTCAGGTTTGGTATCCACTGCCAGTTCCATTTGCATATATTCAGGGAAAAGCGCCAGTGAATAGGAAGCCTCAACCTCACACGCGTGTTGGAAGGGGGTTTCAAACGGTCCCCCGTGGGCTTTATCCTTCAGGAATTCATGGATCACAGTCGGCCAATGCAGAGAGATCAACAGGCTGGGTACCTGGTATTTCTTGGCCCATTGATGCAGCGCCAGGGGAATGACCTCTTCCTGACCGTGACCATTGAGGAATATCTGCTTGCGAAAGCCCATATTCCAAAGACCAGCGATGATTGCGCGCAGGTTCGCCAGGAAAGCATCTTCAGGAACAACCACCGTCCCGGGCATGCCCAGGTGATTATAGGGGTGTGAACCATACCAGACAGGTTCGGCAATTGTGCACCCGGTCTTCAGGGCTACTTGTTCAGCCATGCGTGTGACCAGGAAGGTATCTTCACCTAAGGGTTG
>CAWFCH010000004.1:0-324008 GCA_963814295.1 uncultured Chloroflexia bacterium | reverse complement strand
GCCGCAACCGGTGCAGCCTTGCGCGATTAACGCGGCCGGGTGATAACCCTTGGCAGTTAGATGGTCGTGGTCCAGTCCCAGCACGCTCTGCGGACAGGCATCCACACATAGTTCACAGCCCTTGCAGTACAACTCGCTGACATCGATCCTACCCTTTGGGGGCATTCAGACCTCCTCTTATTCCCCGTTTTCGGGGTTTGATCACCGGCTGTGCTACGCCGGTGGATTACTATTATCCTCAAAACATCCGTTTTTGAAAAGTGTTACTCTTCCTATCATCATTGTCCAAAAGTAAAAAAACGGCGTTATGCTCCTGCCTTCTTTAGAATATGGTAATGGACAACAGAGAAGCCGAATAACAAACGCGTCATCATCCGACCCACTCAACGACCGTGGCTTCACCCTGCCCAACTCCTACGCATAGCATCGCCATGCCGAAGTAGGGTCTATTTTCGCGGGGAGCGCGGCGTTTCATTTCGTGCAGCAACGTGGTGAGGATGCGCGCACCTGAGCAGCCGAGGGGGTGACCGAGGGCAATGGCACCGCCGTTCACATTGGTGATCTCCTCCGAGATCCCCAGGTCGCGCAGCACCGCCAGCGCCTGGACTGCAAAGGCCTCATTCAACTCGACCAGTCCCAGGTCTGCAATGGTCAAGCCCGCCCGCTTGAGCGCCTTTTGGGCTGCCGTGACGGGTCCAAGCCCCATGACGCGCGGTTCCACACCTGCCGCTGCGGAGGAGAGTATCCTCGCCATCGGTTTCAATCCCAACACCGCTGCCTTTTCCGCGCTCATCACCAGCAGCGCGGCAGCGCCGTCGTTCATGCCGGAAGAATTTCCCGCGGTCACCGTGCCTCCCTGGCGGAAGGCCGGTTTCAACCTCGCCAGGCTTTCCGGGGTGGTATCCCGTCGGGGGCGTTCATCACGATCGATGGTCAGCGCTTCTCCCTTTTTCTGGGGAACCAGAACAGGGATGGTCTCCTCTGCCATGATGCCGGCATCAATGGCAGCAATCGCCCGCGCGTGGCTTTGGGCGGCGAATCTGTCCTGCTCCTCGCGGGTAATACCATACTGCTGAGCGATGTTTTCCGCTGTTTCACCCATGGCATCCGTCCCGTACAGCTCCGCCATGCGCGGATTCGGGAAGCGCCAGCCCAACGCCGTGTCGTAGGCGGTGAGGTTGCCAAACGGGTAACCCGATTCGGCTTTTGCCAATACGTAAGGAGCACGCGACATATTTTCCACGCCGCCGGCGATGTATATTTCCCCTTCACCCGCGCGGATGGCGCGGAAAGCCGCGTTGACCGCGGTGAGCCCTGACGCGCACAACCGGTTGAAGGTCACAGCAGGCACCGTCACGGGCAGACCCGCCAGTAGCGACGCCATGCGCGCCACGTTGCGGTTATCTTCACCGGCCTGGTTGGCACATCCCATGTACACTTCGTCAATTTCCGCTGCATCCAGGTCGTTCCTAACGGCAATGGTCTTGATCACCAGCGCGGCCAGGTCATCCGCTCTCACGCGCGCCAGTCCCCCTCCCAGCACCCCAATCGGGGTTCTTACTGCATCGACAACGACAACATCCACCATACATACCTCCTGCAGTGGTGACTCATCATCATTCTACCATCACATACAAAACCCCAATTACAGGATTGAGAAGCATAATTAAATGAGTTTCTCCATGCCTTGATTTATAATAATTCAGGAGATGCCAATTTGACACACGCCCATACTGAGCACACCAGGCGCTACCGCAGTCGAACAGCTGCTTTTTCTGCTGCAGCCTGCTTGTCAGCCTGTTGCTGACCGGGTGCGGAAGCAGCGGGGCGAACACGCTATCCTCCGGGACGACCTACGAAGTCTCCCCGGTGTTCAGGGAATTTCACGCCTCCCTTGGTGGCGAGGAGGTGCTTGGTCCAGCGATCTCCCAGCTCTTTAATTTTGAAAAGTACGAATGCCAGTACACGGTGAACACGCTGATGTGCCAGAACCCGCTTCTCAGTGGAGAGACGCGCTTCATCCTTTACCCACTGGGAATGGCTTTTGATATTCAGCAATCTGCTGAGGAAAAGGCGGCTGAAGACGGCGAGCTGGTGGTCAATGGTTTAAGTGTCTACGAGGAATTTATCCCCGTGTTTGAACAATTCTCGGCAGCGCGCTATGCCGGCAACCCGATCACCCCCGTGAGGATCAATTATTCCCAGCGGCGTATCGAACAGTATTTTGAGAATATCGGTTTGTACCGCAGTTTCGATGACCCGCCGGGAGTTGTAAATCTACTGGCATACGGCGCTTTTGCCTGTGACGAAGTATGCAGTTTTCCTCCTACTGCCGCGGCGTTGATCGTCGACCCTGCAAAAGCCGGTTCTGACCAGCCTTTCCTACCAGCCCTCGGAGAGATGGACAGCAGCACGGTATTCGGCATTCCCCTGACACAACCTTACATCGCTGCGGATGGAGAACTGGAGCAGGTCTACACCAACGCTGTGCTTTATAGTCCACCCAATAACCCCAAAAAGATCTCTCTACGCCCGCTGCCTGAATTACTGGGGATGCCCCGCGAAGACCCGGTACCGCAGCTGCACGACAGCGGACAGAATGTGGTCTTTTACCCGGTTAAAGGACGAACTGGGTTTTCATGTGCCAATCGTATTTGACGAATTTATCGTCGCTCACGGTGGGCGAAAGTTCTCCGGTGACCCTATCTCCGAGACCATTGAACTCAACCCCGGGTTATACCGCCAGTGCTTCACCTATTACTGCCTGCTTTACAACCCGTCAGCGGTCAAATTGGAACAGGTGACCCTCGCGCCGCTTGGTCAGCAGTACCTGGATTCACTTCAGGTTGCCACTGACCATTTGAACCCCATGATCATCTCGAGTGACACGGTAACACTGCAGGTGAATGAGCTTTTTTCCTTGCTGCCGCGAGGGGAGATACAGCGCATCGGAATCCTGGTGGTGAAGACAGAGGACCAAACACCTCTCGCCGGTATCGAATCAACACTGAACCTCACGCTTCCGGACGGTACAAAAAACACCAGCGAGCTTCCCCCTACCGATGATCAGGGAAAAGCTTCGATCGAGATTCCTGACCAGGATTCAATCCCCAACGGCACAATCCTGGTTTACGAGGTTTGCATTAAAACCAGTTCATCCCTGCCAGTGTGCGAGCAGGGGAGTTACATGATTTGGAAAGCCCCCTGATCATTTCCCCGCTTCCCCCAATACCTCCACCCGGTCAATGATTCCCCCAATGCTGTAAACCGTTATCTCAAATTCGAAATTGCCTTCACTACCCCACTCCAATTGCGGCGCCACCCGGCGCATCCCGATCACGCGCCCGGCAGCGTCATAAGCCACCGCCACCAGCGTTATAAAACTTGTTTCAGAACCAACCTCCTCCAGCGCGGCGGTACCTGTGACCTTTGCAGACGCGCCATCCACGGGAATGGATACTTCATCAATATTGATAACCAATGGGAAAACCGTGTTATCCCCCGACCGGGCTTCAGTCACGGTTAATATCCTGGCTGACGTCGTGGCGTTAGGAACTACCGGTGGGGCGAAATAGGTGTAAAAAGGAAGGCTCGTTCCCGGTGCCAACCGGGAGAGAGGTAACAGCACCTGCTGTGAAATCTCTTCTCCGCTGACAGGATCGGTGAGCGTGATTTCAGCTGTCAGGTTCTCGAGGGGTATTTCCTCACCGTTTTCCACCAGCGCGAAACAATGGAAACCTCCGGTGAGCGATAACGTACAATCCGGCGCGCCAATGGTAACGGCGTAAGGAACGGGTGTCACCACACTTACCGTTTCAGTTTTCGCCTTCGGAGCCGGTATGGTCAACTTCGTTCCAATGGAAAGCAGCGCCGGTTGAACACCGGGATTAGCCGCTTGTAGTTCCTCCAAGGTCAGACCGAAATAAACCGCGATCCCGATCAATGTGTCGTTTGCCTTCACTTCGTACACCTGCGGGGTGGCAGTCACGGTCGGTACGGGTGTGTTCGTCGGCAGACCTTGCGGCGTAGGCGTGTCGGTAGGGGTGAGGGTGGCGGTATGGTAAGGCGTCAATTTCACCACCTCGCCCGATGGCTCCGTGGAAGTTTGCCCCCCGGCGCTGCACGCGGAAATACCCAGAACCATTAACATCAGAACCACTAATCCGGTCATCTTCTTCATACTGCGCATTATAACCTGAATGGATGCTTGCCCACTGGTTAGCCATATGCTACACTCATGCCATGAAACCGGAAGAGCTCCTCTTCAAGGAAGCCATGGCGTTCATCGAAAAGGATGAAATCCCCGAGGCGCGGGAAAAGATGATCCGCTTGCTGCAGCTCAACCGTGCGAACCCCAGGTACTGGCTATGGATGAGCACACTCGTGGATACCCCTAAGGAAACGGAGTTCTGCCTGAGGGAAGTACTTAAGTTGGACCCGAAGAGCGCCACCGCGGTGCGCGGACTGCGCATGCTGGGTATTGACATCGATTTCGCTGAACCACAACCGGCCATCGACCCGCTGAAACGTCAATGGAAGACCAGCCTTGAAATGGTTAAACCGGTTGAAAAGAAAAAGGAACGTAAAAGACCGGGCACGCTCTCATGGGTGATGCTGGGTATTGTGGTGGTGGGTATAACAACGCTGCTGGTTTACATGGCGCAATTGGGGCGCTACCGGCCCGATACTTCGCCGATCATGAAATTTACGGTCGCGCCATCGCATACCGCCACCCAGGTGACCACCCCCACCCCTCCCTCAGTCGGCGCGGCACCCTTGTGGACCCTGCTGGAAGCCACATACACCGCCACACCGGTCTACGCCGCGACCCCGCACAAGCTCACCGAGGCCTACATGGCAGCAATGAGGGCTTACGAAAAAGGGGATTGGTCGAACGCGTTGGATTTTTTCCGGCAGGTGCTTGCTACTGAACCCAACTCACCGGATGTCTATTACCACATTGGCGAGATATACCGCTTCCAGGGGCTGACGGCAGAAGCAAATGCCGCGTATGACGCCAGCCTAAAAATTAACCCTTCATTTGCCCCGGCATACCTGGGGAAAGGGCGCGCGATAATACTCGCAAATTCCAGGGACGCGACTCGCGCGCTTCAAAATTTTGAAAAAGCACTCGAACTGGACCCGGGTCTTGCTGAAGCCCTGTATGAACTGGCAGCAATGCAACTTGCTGCGGGCGATACCAGTGCCGCGCTCGAAAGCATTGCGGATTACCAGGAATCATTTCCCATCACGGCGCAGGTCGAGCTGCTACGCGCTAGGGCGAACCTGTTGACGGGAGATGCGGTTGCGGCCCTTGCCGCCGCGCAGAATGCCATCCACCTTGATCTCACCCTACTGCCTGCCTACAAGGTAATGGCAGAAGCGTTTCAGAAAAACGAACAGATATCCGCCTCGATCGAGCCGCTTGAAACCTACCTTGCCTATGAAAGTGAAGATGCTGAAGCTCTTGCCATGATGGCATGGGCGTTTTTGAAAACGGAAAAATACAAGCAGGCAGAAGAAATGGCAATTCGCGCCTTAAAGGTTGACGAGCGCTCCGTACCCGCGTTGATTGTTCGGGGTGAGATCCTGCTTCACCAGGAGAAGTTTTTCGAGGCATCTGAAAGCCTCGATAGCGCTCTCGAAATAAACGAAACCTCCTTTGAAGCCAATATCCTGAAATCCCGCATCCAGTTGGCCAGGGAATTGAACGCGAGCGCGGTGGAATACGCCCGCAGAGCCTATGAACTCGGGCAAACAGAACACCAGAAGGCGATAGCGCTCTACTGGCGGGCGATGGCTTACGCGGCACAGAAACAGTACGCTGCTGCCAGGGCTGACCTTGAGGAGTTGATACAGTTTCCCGATGATGCCCTTCCGGCTGGCCTGCGAGAGGACGCGCTGGCACTCATGAAGCAGCTGGTAACTACCACGCCTACCCTCACCAGGGTTGTCAGCGCAACACCCACACCAACCCGAACCCGTACTGCCCGCGCGACCTCCACGCCAACTCTCACTCCCGCAAGCAGCAAAACACCTACACCGACGCGGACACCCCGGGAGTGATAACCTGTGCGTAAAACCTCCCTTTACCTGCTTTTAAAGAACCGCAAACTCTCCAGGCAGGGCCGCTCTGTCCGCGTGAATCGCTCGCTCGGTTGGGCTGCGCGTGCGGTAACCGCGACACTGGCGCTGCTGGGCATCGCGGTACTTTTACTGGCGGGTTACTCCTACGCCCGTGTCGCGCGCGACCTGCCGTCGATCGAGATCCTGCCTGTGCTGCTCGACCGCGACAATGGTGAGCTGCTGCAGCCAACAAAGATTCTTGACCGCGACGGCGAGGTGACATTGTTCACCTACCAGGATGAGGGTGTTGAACGAAAGTTCCTATCGATCAACCCCGATGAAGAAGATTACATCAGTCCCCAATTGATCCGCAGCGTCACCGCCACCTTCGACCCCACCTTCTGGACAAATCAAGGTTACAACCTCAGGCAGTGGAAAATGCCGGAACCTACAACAATTGCCGAAAGGCTGGTCAGCGATCTTATCCTTTGGGATGAACCTCCTTCAACAGCCAGAACCATCAGGATGCGTATCCTTGCCGGTCAGGTCGTCGCCACTTATGGCCGTTCGCGGGTGATCGAATGGTACCTGAACAGCGCCTGGTTCGGTCGATATGCCTACGGAGTGGAAAGTGCCTCGCAACTTTACCTTGGTAAATCCGCGCGGGATATCACCCTGGCGGAATCCGCGCTGCTTACCTCCCTGATTAATAGCCCGGCGCTTAACCCGATAGATGCGCCGGATACCGCAATCGCCATGCAGCAGGAATTGCTAGGCGAGATGCTCGCTTCCGGAGCCATTATCCAGGAAGAATACGACCTGGCATTCAACGAGGTAATCACGCTGCGAAAACCCGACAGCACTGGACATTCGATGGCAGCAGGATTTGTGAAACAGGTGGAGAAGCGGCTTGAGAACGTGCTGAGCAGCCAGCGACTGCAGCGCGGCGGGCTGGTGGTGCTCACCACGCTGGACGCCGACTTGCAGAACCAACTCACCTGTACTGCCAACACACAGATGATCCGCCTGGCGTACAGCAATGTGAGCGGCGTTGCCCCCGACCAGCCCGACTGCGATGCCGCCCTCCTTTTGCCTACACAGAGTTTCGCCGCTCAAGGCGATACTGAACTGGCAGCGGCGGGATTGGTGATGAATCCTCAAACCGGCGAGGTGCTGGCATACCTTGAACCCGTCACGCTCAGCGGTGAGCGCTTGAGTGATGCAGGATACCAGCCCGGGTCACTATTGACCCCGATCGTCGCTGTTGGCGCGTTTTCGCGCGGCTATTCACCCGCCAGCCTTGTCTGGGATATCCCCTCAACCATAGATCTTGTGGATGAAGGCAGGACAAGTACGCCAGCTAATTATCAAGGAGCTGTGAACATACGTTCATCGGTGGCAAATGATTACATCAATCCCATCGCTAATCTGGTGATGGAAATTGGCGCGTTCAACACATGGCGCACCGCTGCCGTCATCGGCCTTGATTCGCTGAACAACCCGCCGGATGACGCTTCTCCGCTTTTCGGTGGCAGTGAAAGCAGTTTGTTACAGATCGGAACAGCTTACAGCACACTCGCCAACTCCGGTGTGCGCAGCGGCAGGTTGGACACGGTTTCAAATGAGATTGTACCGGAGACTGTGCTCAAGGTTACCACCGCCGGTAACCGGGTGCTGTGGCAAGCCGAAGCGGCGGAAAAAGTGGCTATCGTCAGTGATACCGTCACATACCTGGTCAACCACGTTCTCAGCGATGAAAGCGCGCGCTGGCCAAGCCTGGGATACCCGAATGAATTAGAGATCGGTTCGGAGGTGGCAGCTAAGACAGGCAGCGCTGATAATCACCGCCAGGTATGGACCGTGGGTTACACCCCACAAAACCTGGTGCTCGTGTGGATGGGTACTGACGGAGAATCAGAGAGCCTACCAGGGCTGGATGAGCGAATGGCAGCAGGGATCTGGCACGCGGTTTTCAAATATACCTCTCGTCAGCAGCAATTCAATGGTTGGACGCGACCTGCCGGAATCACGGAAATGCAGGTTTGCAGCCCTTCAGGCATGCTGCCCACCCGGGATTGCCCCAACATTGTCTACGATGTATTCCTATATGGAAATGAACCCACTTTGCCCGACACACTCTTCACCAGGGTAAAAGTGAATCGCGAGACCGGTCAGCTGGCCACTGTTTTCACCCCGCCCGCCCTGGTTGAAGAACGGGTATATATGAACATTCCCCCGGAAGCGCGTGATTGGGCGGAAAGCGCTGGCCTCGCCATTGTCCCACAGGGATATGATTCCATTCAGGCTGTCCAGGTGGACCCTGAAGCGAACATCGAGCAGCCCGCCATGTTCTCACCGGTCGCGGGCAGGGTCATGATACGGGGTACCGCCGCGGGTGATGATTTCACCTCCTACCAGGTGCAAGTTGGTGAAGGCATCAACCCTGAAAACTGGCTGCAGGTCAACGAATCCAGGCGCGAAGTAGAAGAGGGTGTGCTGGCTGAGTGGGATTCAAGCGGACTGAACGGGCTTTTCGCGATCCGTTTGAGCGTTATCGATTCCGCCAGCCTGGTGAGAAGCGCGGTCACCCAGGTAACGGTGGACAACACGCCGCCCTCAGCGCGTATCACTTACCCGCAGGATGGGCAAACAGTTGAACCAGTGCGGGGTGGGGTGACCATCACCGCTGCCGTGGAAGACCTGGTGGGAATCAATAATGTGGAATGGTGGGTAAATGGGAAAAAAGTGATGGAGCAAACGTCGCCCCCATACCTCTACCAGCTCAAAGCGACTTCAGGGAACCACACGGTTTACGTCAAAGCCTGGGATACCGCCGGCAACCGCATTCAATCCGGCACGGTCAGCTTTCGTATTCAGCCTTAACCCTGGTCAACGAGGAAACAGAAGGGCGTGAAGGTCCTCCAGGTCGTTGAGGATGACGTCCGCGCCGGCTTTTCGTAGTTCTCTCTCGGTACCAAAACCGCACAACACCCCCACCGTCTGCGCGCCAGCCCGTCTGCCAGCGAGAATATCCACCGTGGTATCGCCTATCATCACACATTCCCGGGGGTCGAGCCCCATCGCGTTGGCGGCGTGGAGCACCGGCTGGGGGTAGGGTTTGGTGCGCGCGCAGGTCTGCGAGGTGACCACTTCCACAAAATGGTCGCGCAGTTCGAATTGATCAAGGAAAACCCCGGTCGACCTTTCATCACGCGCGCTGACCACGGTTAGCGGGTATTCCTTTCGCGCCGCGTCCAGCAGTTCACGCGCACCCCGCATTAACAAAAAAGGTGTGTGGCGGTACCCGCGCCGCCTGGCAATTCGTTCAAACGCACGCGCGTAATTGTCATCCAGGCTGAGTGAATCCATCCCGTACATGACCAGGTTCATGGGAGATTCGGCCGCCATTACCAACCAGCGGGCAAAACGCCGGGGTTCCCGGCGTTTCAGCATTCTAGTCAACGGAGTAAATAATTGTGTCGTTTTATCGACCCAGGCATCATCCGTGTCGCTGATCGTGCCGTCCACATCGAAACACAGACCCCTGATGCGCGCCAGGTCAAGCGGCATGGCTAATTACCGAAATCTTCGATCGCCGCCAGGGCATCAGCGACCAGACCTTCGGATGACCCCATAACCCAAAGGATGTCTGACCCCACCATACGCATGGTGATCCTGCCGTCGACCGGTGAATCCCAGGTGACAATACCGTTGCTGTTCTGCACGGGGATTCCCCAACGCGCCAGTCCGTAATCGCGGGACATGGTGAAGAATTCCTCCGCATCCGCGGGGGTTTCCCAGGTGCTGCGCCACGCGAACAGGAAACTGCTCAAGTCCTCCGGAGCGTAGTAAACATAGCTATCACCATCCCAGCCGGCTGCGGCGGTTTTGCTTGCTTTCATCATCCATGGTGAACTGGTCTGACCTGCCCCTGGCGAGAATGAGGTAGGTGTACCATTCTCCCATAACATTGCGGTCAATTTCGATCCACTCACCATCTAAAACAGCAGCAAGATCGGGCATTTCGACGGTAACGGGTTTATCGTCCGGGTATTTCTCGGGATGAAGGATCATCTCGGTGGTCACCGGCGGGTTGAGGTAAGCCGCGTCAACAGCAGCCCAATCACCCTGCTCGATCAACCCCTGCACGAAATCATACCCCAGTGTATAAGGGAAGAGAAAATCCTCTTTCATATAGGCCGGTGCAGCATCGTAAACCGGGCTGGTGTAATCCTCCTGGAAGGAGAAGAGGTCCTGCTGGTCCTGCCTGGTGCTGTGTTTAATGAACCAGGCCTGTTCCGCTGAGACAGAATCACCCTCAATAAGAGCGCTTACAGCAGCGCAGTATTCCGTGTCTTCCTTGCAATAGTCCTCGTTCAACTTCATCCCGTTTTCCAGGTCATAGTTCTGGTCCTGCAGCACGTGATTGAACTCGTGAGCGTAGGTCATGCGCTCCATACCGCCAAATTTTTCCCCGGCGATAACATACATGTCCTTGGTTTCACTGTCGTAATAGCCGGCGATCTGCTCCGAGTACAGGTCAAGATAGAATTGCTTCAGGTCAAAACCTTCCTCGATCAAACCCAGGGTGGAAAGCACCTTTGAATCCTGAAGCGCGTCTTCATCCGTGTAGTCCGCGAAGAAATCATTAATGACCTTATCCTGCAGCTCCTCCGGGGTCATCAGATCCCTTTTCAATTCGGTGGACATATCAAGCCCGCGGATGGCCATCACCTGCTGCTGGATTTCGTCCATCTGCCCCAGGACCTCAGGAGAAAGCTCGCCTTGCGCTGCGGGTTCCTGCGTCTGCTGCGGCGACGTGACCGTTGCCACCACCGCCGTTGGAGCAGCGGGAGCGGTGTAGTTCTTCTGTGCTTTCAACAGGAAATAACCGCCAACGATCAAACCAGCGCTCAACAGTAAACACGCGGAGATCACCAGCACCAGTATCGTTATACCAACTTTATTTTTCATTTATATTTACCAATCACCTTTCGCTTATCCATTACCCGTGATAATTCTTTTACACGTCCCACAATTTTACCTCAAAGAAAAGCGCTGTGATGTCGAATTGGACAAATTTTGGCGGATTTGCCGCTTCTTTTGTTATAATCACGCCTATGAAATATCACGTATGGACGGAAGGCTGCCAGATGAACGTGGCCGATTCAGAACGCGTCTCATCAGCGCTGGAACACCTGGGTTACGAATACACGCCGGTCATCGAGGATGCGGACGTGATCGTGCTGAACACCTGCGTGGTACGCCAGTCAGCTGAAGAAAAGGCTTACGGCAGGCTCACCTCGCTGCTGCCGGTCAAACGCGCCCGCCCTGAAGTGGTCATCAACCTGATGGGCTGCCTGGTGGGAATCAAGGATAACCAGCCGCTGCGCCAGCGTTTCCCGTATGTTGACGTCTTCTCTCCGCCGTCGGACCCGTCGCCCCTGGTCGAGTACCTCATCCAGCGTGACGCCCGCAGCGCGGAGGAAGCCGAGACAGCCAGGCGCTTCGCGTTGATGGATGGCGACCTGGTGCTGCCGCATAACGAAAACGCCAGCCAGGTGGTCGGCTGGATCCCCGTGGTTTACGGCTGCTCGCATGCCTGCGCCTACTGCATCATCCCTTACCGCCGCGGGGTTGAGTTCAGCCGTCCGCCGGAAGAAATTTACCGCGAAGCACGCTCACTCGCCGCCCAGGGAGTGAAGGAGATCACCCTGCTCGGTCAGATCGTGGACCGCTACGGCAAGGACGAGCCAACTTACCCAACCCTCGCCGGTTTACTGCGCGAGTTAAGCCGCGTCGACGGTATCGAACGCCTGCGCTTCCTCACCTCGCACCCCAATTGGATGACCGACGAGCTGTTGGACTGCGTGGCAGAACTGCCCAAGGTGATGCCGCACATTGAAATCCCCAACCAGGCAGGCGATGATGCCATTTTGGCCGCGATGAAGCGCGGCTACACCTCCGATGGCTACCGCCGCCTGGTGCAAAAGATCCGCGCACGTATCCCCGGGGTATCCATCGCCACCGATATCATCGTCGGCTTCCCTGGCGAAACAGAAGCGCAGTTCCAAAACACCTATGACCTGCTGGCCGAGCTGAAACTGGACGTGGCGCACCTGGCACGTTATTCACCGCGCACGGGCACATTTTCAGAGCGCACCCTGCCGGATGACGTGCCTGACGCTGAAAAATGGCGCCGCTTCAGAGCGCTCGAGAAGCTGCAGGAGTCCATCGTGCGCGAAATCCACGCAGGCTATCTGAATACCACAGTAGATGTGCTGTTCGAGGACAAGGTGAAAAAGCGCTGGCGCGGGCGCACCCCCACCAACAAACTGGTCTTCGTGGAGACCGAGACTGACCTGCGCGGCCAGGTGCTGCCGGTGAGAATCACCTGGACCGGACCCTGGTCAATGCTGGGGGAACTCGCCGGGTGAGACTTTGAAACGCGTTCTATTCATTCTCACAGCAGTACTGCTCATCGCCGCCATGGTGGCAGTGTATTTCCTGTGGTTCGCCCCGTCGCGCGTCAGCCCGCGCACCCGTGACCTGCTCGCCTGGCTGCGCGACCCCGCTGCCCACCCGGATTGGCGCATTGAAGCGGGCCAGCACTGCGGTGAAGCCCCCTTCGCCATGCCCACCAGCGGCTACATCGGCTTTCTGTGGGACGATTCTTTCCGCCCCGGGCACCGCCACCAGGGCATCGACATCTTCGGCGGGGATGAGCCGGGTGTGGTACCGGTGTACGCCGCCTACAGCGGCTATCTCACCCGCCTACCCGACTGGAAATCCACCGTCATCATTCGAATTCCGTCCGACCCGCTTAACCCCGGCACGCAGATCTGGACCTACTACACCCATATGGCCTTCCAATCCGGTGAAAGTCTCATCGCCGCGGCTTTCCCGCCGGGCAGCAGCGAGGTGTTTGTTGAAGCTGGTACCCTGCTCGGCTACCAGGGGAATTACTCGGGAACGCCCGGCAACCCCACCGGGGTTCACCTGCACTTCTCGGTGTTAAAGGACGACGGCAGCGGCAGATTTCTGAACGAGTTGGAGATCGCGAACACGCTTGACCCCTCGCCCTACCTGGGCATGCTGCTCAACAACAAGGCCGGCGGGGTAACGCCGGTGGTGTGCGAACCCTGATACTGTCGCCAATCATTGACATTAACCTCCGTCCAGATCCGGAATCCACTCGCGTAACATCCACAACTCAATTTACCCCTTATGCTATACTTTTTTTATGAGTCAAGCACTCCCTCCCCGCTATACCTTGGAATGCCCGGAGTGCGGGCGGGTTTACGAACCCCGTTCTGTGCAAACCTACTGCCACGATTGCAGCTCCCCCTTGCTGGCACGTTACCCGCTGGAAACCCTGCGCAAACAACTGAATAGAGACGAGATCAGCGCCCGCGCGCGCGGTATGTGGCGCTGGCATGAACTGCTGCCAGTGAACGACCCGCTACACCAGGTCACCCTCGGCGAGGGCGATACCCCGCTGCTGCGCCTGCCGAAAACCTCTGCGGCGCTAGGCGTCCCCGGCCTGCTGCTGAAGGATGAGTCGCTCAATCCCACCGGCACCTTCAAGGCGCGCGGTATGGCAGCGGCGGTTTCCAAGGCTGTGGAGCTGGGCATATCAGAGTTCGTCATTCCCACCGCCGGTAACGCAGGCGGAGCGCTGGGCTTTTACGCCGGGCGCGCCGGCTGCCGCGCGCATGTGTACATGCCGCGGGACACCCCCGCCCCCATCCAGTACGAGATCCGTATGTCCGGCGCGGAGGTGCGCCTGGTGGACGGTTTGATCAACGACGCGGCACGCCTGGCTGCCGCGGACGCGCGCGAGCACGGCTGGTTTGACATGTCCACCTTCAAGGAGCCCTACCGCGTTGAGGGCAAGAAGATCATGGCGTACGAAATCGCCGAAGCGCTGGGGTGGACCCTGCCGGACGTCATCCTTTACCCCACCGGCGGCGGTACCGGCCTGGTGGGCATGTGGAAAGCCTTCGACGAGATGGAAGCGCTTGGCTGGATCGGCAGCGCCAGGCCGCGCATGGTCTCTGTGCAGGCAGAAGGCTGCGCGCCCGTGGTGAGGGCTTTCGAATCCGGCGCGGAGCGCATCGCACCCTGGCCGAACGCCGCTACCATCGCCGCGGGGCTGCGCGTACCGGCAGTGTTCGCTGACCGGTTGGTGCTGCGCTGCCTCTACCAGAGCCGTGGCTGCGCGGTCAGTGTCAGTGATAAAGAGATCATGTTTGCCCAGCATGAACTAGCGCGCAATGAGGGCATTTTAGCCGCTCCCGAAGGCGCTGCCACGCTTGGCAGCGCTCAACAAACTATTAAAAAGTGACTGGTGTGAAGCAGGCGAAACAGTCGTATTATTTAACACGGGTACAGGCCTCAAATATTTTCATGATGAAGACACTGATCGCTGAAGATCGATCCCAGCTCGAAATCCTCTACAACGTCAGCCGGCAGCTGGCTGCCAGCCTTGACCTGCACGAGGTATTGTCGCGCGTCCTGCTCCTCTCCACTAGTAACCTCGCCGCTGAGCGCGCCAGCCTGATCGTACTAAGCCCGGCAGGTATACCGCAAGACGCGGTCATCCTGTACAAAGGCGAACTCTCCTCGGCGACCCCGCAGACAATTTCCGCCATCATGGGGCGCGGGCTGGCAGGCTGGGTGGTGCGTCATCGTCAGCCTGCGATCCTCGACAATACCCGCGAGGATAACCGCTGGCTGCTGCGTCCATACGAGCAGGAGGAAAACAGCCCGCCAAAATCCGCCTTATGCCTACCGCTGCTGGCGCAGGAACGGATCGTGGGGGTGCTCACCATCGTTCACCCCCGGACAGGTTATTTCACCGCAGATCATTTAAAACTTCTACAAACGATCGCTGATATGGCGGGAATCGCCATCCGTAATGCGCAGCTGTATGAAGACGTGGAACATAACCGCAACCTTTACCGCCGTCTTTTCGCCGCCAGCCCGGACCCGATCTTCATCACCAACCTCGAAGGGAAGATCATCGATTGCAACCACCAGGCAGTTCTGCGCAGCGGTTACACAAAACGGGAACTAAAGAAGCTCTCCATAATCCGCCTTGACCCTCTGGCGGAAAAAGCACTTTCAGTTTACAAACGGAAGAACCCCGCCAGGATGACCAGCTATGAAGCGTTGTTTCAAGTCAAAGAAGGTCTTGAGATCGCGGTCGAAGTGAACGCGGCGCATATCGCTTTCCGCGACCTCGACTGCGTGCAGTGGATCTTCCACGATATCAGCGCGCAGCGCGAATTGGATAAGCTGCGCGATGACCTGACGGCAATGCTCTACCACGACCTGCGCTCTCCTCTGGCCAACATCATCTCCAGTCTGGAGCTCCTGGCTGAAACGCTGCCTTCGGATCCTGACCCCCAGGTAAATCAACTGCTGCAAATTGCCGGGCGTTCCAGCGCGCACATGCAGCGCCTCATCAGTTCCCTGCTGGATATCAACCGGCTTGAATCAGGCCAGGAGATTCTGCGGCGCGACCGCATAGGGCTGGAAAACCTGGTAGACGAGTCGATTGAGATCGTCACGCCCTTAATCCGCAGCAAGGAACTTGAAGTGGTCAGAAAGATCCCGCCCAGGTTACAGGTGCTATCCCTTGATGTGGATATGGTCCGCCGCGTTATCATCAACCTGCTGGAAAATGCAGCGAGGTTTTCACCGCTGCGCGGAAGGCTCACGATAGGAATTATGACCAAACCCGATGAACTCATCATTTTTGTTGAGGACCAGGGACCGGGAATCCCGGAGGCATCGCGCGAGCGGGTGTTTGAAAAATTCGTGCGCCTGAACGTGGAGGGGAGATCAAGAGGACTTGGATTGGGCCTGGCGTTCTGCCGACTCGCTGTGCAGGCGCACGGTGGTACAATCTGGATGGAGAACATCAATGAAGGTGGATCCAGGTTCATGTTCAGTCTGCCGGTAACGCGGCAGCAGGAGACTACTCCGGAAGGATGAATGATGCAGGAAATTGCACCGCTGGTCTTTATTGAAAAGGATTACCCCGGGGTCACACTGGGATTGATCAACTGGAAACGCGGCTTGATCCTGATCGATGCCCCGTTCCGGCCGGATGATATCCGTCTGTGGCGTTCCTCCATGCAGGAACAGGCTACAAGCCAAGACCACCTGCTCATCAGCCTGGATGACCATTATGACCGCACGCTTGGATCGAGGCAGATCGAATGCACGGTGATCGGGCACGAGAAGCTCTCTCAGCTATTCAAAGACAGACCGGTGAACATCAGGCCGCAGGGCATTGAGACCGGTGCCGAGTGGGAACTGCATAACGCGTTGGGCAACATCCGCTGGAGCGCTCCTGAGATCACCTTCAACGAACATCTCGAGGTGCATTGGGATGACAAGACCCTGCTCCTTGACGCTCACCCCGGCCCCTCACAGGCAGCCATTTGGGTCACCCTGCCTACCGAAAAGGTGATTTTCATTGGTGACGCCGTCATGCCCAACGCCGTACCTTTCCTCGCCAACGCCGACCTGGATAAATGGATGGAAAGCCTCAACCTTTTGTTGAAACCGGTCTACCGCTCGTATATCATCGTCTCCGGCCGCGGCGGGCTTATCAGCACGAATGACATCAAGAACCAGTTAAAGACGCTGCAAAAGATCGATAATTTGATCGAGAAGCTCGCCGAAAAACCACTGCGCAACGAGGATATTCAAAAAAGTGCCAATAATATCCTCAAGCAATGCGACGTGCCCAAAGCGGTGGAACTACACCATATTCAGCGCGCACGCTGGGGTTTAGCCCAGTACCTCAAACGCACGGCTGGCACGCAGCCTGACCAGCTCTCAGTTTTTTAAGACCATTTTCATGCCGTCCTCACCGCAGTCAGAACAGATAAAAGCTGTACTGGACGCGTTGTATCAAACCTATGGCGCACCGGAATGGCGTGAACCCCTGCCGCCGGTCGATGAGCTGGTATCCACCATCCTCTCGCAAAACACCAACGATATGAACCGCGACCGCGCGTTCAACGCACTCAGGCAGCGTTTTGCCGATTGGGACGCGGTGCGCAATGCCCCCGAGGAAGCGATCATCGATGCCGTGCGTGTTGCTGGCCTGGCCAACCAGAAGGGACCGCGTATCAAGACCGTCCTCAACCAGATACATGAAGAGGTGGGCTCCCTCGACCTGTCCTTGCTCGCCGACATGCCGCTGGAGGATGCCCGCGCCTGGCTGCTGCGCTTCAAAGGAGTGGGGCGCAAGACAGCTGCCATCGTTCTCCAGTTCTCACTGGGGCGACCAGCCTTCCCCGTCGATACGCACATTTACCGCGTTACCGGCCGGCTGGGTGTTCGCCCCTCCGCCGTAGACGTGGAAAAGACGCACATGCTGATGGAGGAACTGATCGACCCCGCGGATTACTTCGCCGGACATCTCAACCTCATCCGCCTCGGCCGCGAGACCTGCCATCCCCGCAAGCCGGATTGCCCCAATTGCCCGGTGAGGGAATTGTGTCAGTACGCGGAAAAGACGGGTGAGCAGTAACCCTTATTAATGAATCATTGATTTACACCTTCACTCCTGCCTCTCTCCCAAACTTAGCACTGTTTGGGAGAGAGGTTTTACGAGAGGGATTATAGATAAACCATAAATTTTCTTCGCGGGTAAATTCTCTTATTCACATCAGTTATAATCTTTGCCTATGACAGAAATGTGGCTCGTGCGGCACGGACAAACGGACTGGAACCTGCGCGGTATCTACCAGGGGCAGAGCGACATCCCCCTCAACGAGACGGGCATCGCCCAGGCGCGCAAACTCGCGGCGTCTCTCAGCAGGGTGCACTTCGCTGCCATCTATTCCAGCGACCTGATGCGCGCGTACCATACCGCTTCGATCATCGCTGAGGTGCAGGGACTGCCGGTACAAACCGACCCGCGCCTGCGCGAGATCAACCAGGGTGTGTGGGAGGGGCAGACCATCGAGGCGGTGCGCGAAAAATACCAACCTGATTTCAGCCGCAATCCCAAGTACATCTCCACGCCGCGGGCTGAAGGCGCTGAATCACTCGAGCAGGTGATCAGGCGCATGGTCGCGGCTGCCAACGAGTATCATGCTAAACATAACGGCGGTCGGTTGCTGCTTTGCACGCATGGGCTTTCTGCTGCAGCGTTATACGCTGTGGCGAGCCAGATCCCGTTGGTCGACGTGGTGCGTTATATCCCTGATAACGGCCAACCGCTGTTGATCAAGCTGGAAAACACATTACAACTGCCTGATTTTGCGGCTTACATATCTGAAAACTAAGTAGAACTAATTTCCTAAATCTATTGACTTAATAGAATTATTGTTCTATAATGTGACTGTTCGTATCGATAAGAGACTTATCAAGGAGAACAGTCATGAACCTAACCGCCACCCGTACTTCCGTCATCAACCCCCTGCAGACGATCAAGAAAATACGCGTTCGCTCCGGGGGCGTCTACAGCGCGATCATCGTGCTCGCGCTCATCGCTTTCGAGGCCGTCAATTACAGCACCACCGCCTACGCCCTGCGCGACCTGCTCGGTGATCTGAAATTCGCCGGCATCAGCTGGGCCACCCTGATGGCGCTGGCCTTCTGCAGCCTCGATTTTGCCGGCATCGCCCGCCTGGTAACACAGAAAGTCAAGGCTGAAGAAAACAGGGAATCCTGGTTCCTGTTTGGCGCATGGCTCATCGCCGCCACCTTTAATGCCGCCCTCACATGGTGGGGGGTTACCATCGCCATTGCCAATCACTCCCTGCGCAGCGCTGAAGTGGTGAGCACGCAGCACCTGACCACGATCGTGCCGGTGCTGGTTGCCATCATGGTATGGGTCATCCGTATTCTCATTATCGGGTCGCTCACCTCGGCGCTTGAACGTTCTTCCCGAAAAGGTCAGCCCGCTCCCGCCAATCCCCGTTCCACCTCACCCGCCGGGTTCCCGGTCAATAACCACCCTGCTCCAGGTTATGGCCGTCAACAAACCGCCAGCCCTTCATCCCAGGCTCCGGTCTCACGCGCATCCATGAACTCCATGGCGCGGCCAAACACTTCCCGCTATAATCAGCCGTTGAAGAACTAATGACTTCATGGCAGCGGAGCAGCAGGGATCGCGCGACCTGTAACCCGGTCCCAACCCGAAATGCCCGGTCCATTCCCCGGGCATTTCCTTTTTAATACCCAATAGCTCTTTTCGATGGTCACCTAATTTATTCTCGCCTGTAACCACCCATGCGCCGCGGCAGGCTTTCAAAGAGGGTTATAATTCCTCCATGCTACCGCGTCCCGCGTCAGATCCGCTCTGGATCGCCACTCCCAAAGCTTTGCAGACAATGACCGCTACGATCGCATCCGAGCCCATCCTCGCGATCGACACCGAGTCCAACTCACTTTTCGCCTACCGCGAGCGCGTCTGCCTGGTGCAGGTTTCCACTCCGTCAACAGATTACCTGATCGATACCCTCGCGCTGGAGGACCTCTCACCGCTCGCGGCGATATTTGCCAATTCGCAGCAGCAAAAGATCTTCCACGCTGCAGAATATGATGTGATCTGTTTAACGCGTGACTACAACTTTACCTTTCACAACATATTTGACACGATGATCGCTGCCCGCATCCTCGCTGAACCCCAGGTCGGATTGGGATCGCTTCTCTTAACTTATTTCGGCATTGAGCTTGATAAGAAATACCAGCGTGCCAACTGGGGGAAGCGACCCCTTCCCGACGCCATGCTCGATTACGCACGCATGGACACGCATTATCTGTTTGACCTCAAGTCATTACTGGAAGAGAAATTAAAAAGCCAGGGATTATGGGAACTCGCGTTGGAAGATTTTGCCCTGGTCTGTAAGGTGGAGCAGCCTGCAGTAGAACCCAACGGCGCCTCCTGTTGGAAGGTTTCGGGAGGTCATCAGTTGAACAGCAGGGAAACCACTGTACTGCAAGCGCTTTGCACTTATAGAGACGTGCAGGCGCAAAAATTCGATGTGCCGCATTTCAAAGTGCTATCCAACCAGCTGTTGGTTGAACTCAGCCAGGCAGCTCCACACACTCTCCAGGAACTGAAGGACGTGCCTGGAGTAGGTGATATTCTTTTGAAACGTCATGGTAGTGCTTTGCTGCGCGCTATCGAAGAAGGCGAACAGGCCAAACCAATCTCGCGCCCTTCACACAAGCGCCCCGAAAAAGCCGTCCTGGACCGGTTGAAGGTGCTGCACGAATGGCGCAAGGCACAGGCTCTGCAATTGAAGGTCGAGTCAGATGTAGTACTCCCGCGAGATTTCATGGAACGCATCGCAATCTCGAATCCCCGCACTATGGGAGCGCTAAAACAGATCATGACTGAAATTCCCTGGCGTTACCGCCAATACGGTAAAGCCATAATAAAACAATTGAAAATCCCTGGAGCAAAATGAAAATACATTTCAACGGTGCTGCGCGTACAGTGACTGGATCACAACACCTTATCGAAGTCAACGGCAGCACATTTTTACTGGATTGCGGTCTCTTTCAGGGCAGACGGGCAGATACCTACGAGGTAAACCGTCATTTTGCCTTCGATCCCGCAGCGCTGGACGCTGTACTGCTTTCACACGCGCACATCGATCACAGCGGCAACCTGCCCAACCTGGTAAAAAGCGGGTTCACAGGACCGATCTACGCCACCCCGCCGACCGCCACTCTCGGTGAGATCATGCTGATGGATTCCGCGCACATTCATGAATACGATGCGGAATACGTGAACAAGAAACGCAAAAGCCGCGGAGAACCCCCCGTGGAGCCTCTTTACACCAAGGCGGACGCTGCCAGGGCAATTGAGCAATATTACCCGGTCAACTATAACGAGTCCTTCTCCCCGGTGCCCGGAGTTACCGTGAAATTCATTGACGCCGGTCACATCCTTGGCTCCGCCGCCATCCGCCTGGACGTGGATGAGAACGGCGAGAAGAAGAGCCTGTGGTTCTCAGGGGATATCGGGCGTTACGGCCTGCCACTCATCACCGACCCGGTGATGCCCAATGATGTGGATTACCTGATGATGGAATGCACCTACGGCGACATGGAACACTTCACCGTTGAGCAGGCGTATGAGAACTTCAGCCGCGTGGTGAAGAAGACCTTCGACCGCGGCGGCAAGGTCATCATCCCGGCTTTTGCCGTCGGACGCACCCAGGAGATCGTTTACTTTCTGAACCAGATGATCTCAGATGGTGTGATTTCCCGTGTTCCGGTCTACGTTGATAGCCCGCTGGCGGTGCAGGCTTCGCGGATCTTCGCCAGTTACCCCGAGTACTTTGACCCCGAGACCAATGCCTTTATCCGTGAGCACAAGCACCCGGCGCTCGATTTTGACGGTCTCACCTATGTGAGCGATGTCGCAGAATCGAAGGCGCTGAACGATAAAAAAGGGCCGCTGGTCATCATCTCCGCTTCCGGCATGTCAGAAAACGGCCGCATCCTCCATCACCTGAAGAATAACGTCGAGAACCCGCGCAATACCGTCCTCATCGTCGGCTGGCAGGCTCCGGATACGCTTAGGCCGCCGGATGGTGGAAGGGGCAAAAGAATTGCGCATCTTCGGGGAACTCTATGAACTGCGCGCCGAGGTGGATGTCATCAGCGGCCTTATCCGCGCACGCCGGTCAGCAGCTGCTGCTCGATTACGCTTTGGCCGTGAAGGGTCGTGTGAAAGACATCTTCCTTATTCATGGAGAAGAAGACGCAGCCGGGGTATTTATGAACAAGCTCAAGGAAAACGGCATTACTAACGTCCACTACCCCGAGCTGAACTATGTAGCTGAGATCTAAAAGATATCGGGTATAATTCCCCCCGCTGGAGAGGTGCCGGAGTGGTTGAACGGGGCGGTCTCGAAAACCGTTGTGGCTCTCGTGGTCACCGTGGGTTCGAATCCCACCCTCTCCGCTCACTTGTTCGCTTCTAGGGTGCATGACCCGCGATCCTCTCAGCAGAGTCGCTCAGAGTGCATAGTTCGCGACCCTCTCCGCCAAAGATCGGCTACTAGGGTGCAAAGTTCGCGACCATTCTCCAACAATTAAATCCAAAGAGTCCCCGGATTCACATCGGGGACTCTTATCTTTTCACAAAGCAGAAACTAAACCGCCGGTACCGGCTCAGGGACGGTCATGCCGTCGAGGATGGTTTCCAGCGCCATGGTGTGCACACAGCGCCCGCGGGTCATAAAGTATTCACAATCGCATTTCCAGGTACCATCAATATAATCTACAACGTGAGCGTTATTGTCACCCTTGACGGTGACTTTGAATGAGTGGAATTCGAACCTTTCACGTTCCTGTGCGTAGCGTTTTGCCTTTTCGATCTTGCCGATCATACTGTAATCCATTTCAGTAAGCTCCTTTTGATCAATATGGTAGCAAAAAGGCACGCATTAACAGGCGTGCCTTCAGTTGTTTCCTCCAGTATGGTAAACCAATACTCGCATGGTGATCAGTTCTCCCAAGTTGGTAATATATTAGACCTTTTTACCCGCTTTGTCAACCACGATTACCCGACAATTCCCCTACAGCTTGAACTCGGGTATGATCTTTTCCATCACGATGGCGTCTTCGCCACCGTCGTAGTATCGCCGCCAGGTCTCCACCTTGTGATATCCGTTCTTGATATACAGCAATTGGGCTTCGAGGTTCGTGCGGCGCACGGATAACTTGACCAACGGCATCTTCAGCGCCTGCTCACAGGCGCGCAGCAAGGCTTCACCGATTCCCATGCGCCGGTACTCCGGTAGCACCGCCAGGGTGGTGATCCAGCCCGTTTTGCGCGAGCGGCGAATATCCCCGCCAACGAAGCCGATCATTTTACCGGCGTGCACCGCCTTGATGCGTACCGTAGCCGGAAAGGTGAGCGCCGCGATCTGCTCGATCAGCGGCCATGCGTCCTGCGGAAAGCATGCCTTTTCCATCGCGCCTAATTGTGACAGGTCGCCGAGCGAGGCAGGCAACAAATCGTACATCAAGGGTCTTTGATCCATAATCTAATTATAAATGTGGGTTGGGAATTAATACTCCCAACCCACAAAGTACCACTTGATTCAAGTCCCTACTTATCAGTGGTCTTCTTGACGAAGTCACTCAGCAGGCTGGTGAATTCCATCGGGAAGATGTACTTGGTTGAAGCCCCGTTAGCCATACTCTTGAGGGTTTCAAAGTACTGCAGTGTCATGGTTTTCTGATCGATGTTCTTGGCGGCAGCGAAGATTGCCTCAAGCGCCTGCTGATAACCTTCGGCTTTCAACACCTGGGCTTTGCGCTCGCCTTCGGATTTCAGAATAGCGGACTGCTTTTCACCCTCAGCGCGGAGGATATTGGCTTGCTTTTCACCCTGCGCCACGTTGATGGCAGCTTCGCGATTGCCTGTGGATTCAGTCACCACAGCACGGCGGGTTCGTTCAGCCGTGAGCTGGCGGTTCATGGAATCCTGCACGTCGCGCGGCGGGATGATCTCGCGGATTTCAACGTTGGTCACTTTCACGCCCCAGCGTTCGGTCACTTCATCAAGGCGGGCACGTAGCGCGGTATTGATCTTCTCGCGCTCAGAAAGCACACCATCCAGCAGAATGCCGCCGATGACAGAACGCAGCGTGGTGGTGGCGATACCCTGGGCTGCCAGCTCAAAGTTTTGTACTTGCAGCACAGACTGCACGGGATCGAAGACCTTGTAATACCACAGGAAGTCGATTGATAACGGTGCGTTGTCCTGGGTAATGGACTGCTGGGCTGGTATCTCACGCACCTGTTCACGCAGGTCAACCATAACCGGGCGGTCTACGATCGGGATCAGCAAGATCAACCCCGGGCCCTTTGCACCGATACAACGACCAAGTCTGAATACGACGATCCTGCGGTATTCGGGGACGATCTTGATCGCAGTGGCAAGGAAAAACACCAGCAGGATTAGCACAGCCCCGATAAGGCAGTAAATCAGAATACTCTCTTCTCCAAACATACGCTTATCTCCTCCTTTAGGAAATATGAAACACGGATATATTACCTGTTTTCTTTTACCGGTTCAACCACAAGCACCAGGCCATCGCGATCGATCACCCGTGCCTGTTCTCCCTCATGGATCAATTTCTCGCTGCGGGCTGTCCATTCTTCACCCCCCACGTATATCGACCCGGTTTTGCGGATATCGCTTCGAGCCTCCCCGATCTGTCCAATCAAATTACCCAGGTCCTGAGCCGGGTGCAGATTCAGTGCTTCAACCCCTTTACGGGCGATGAACCATAAAAACGAAACAGCAATTACGCTCATGAAGGTTGCGATGTACGGATTGATCGCTGGGCCGCCTGATTCCTTTTTGAACAGAAAGACGGTGCCAACAACGATGGAGATTATTGCAGGGATCAAGTATGCCCAGTGTTTATACTTGCGTACGGCGATGAGGAAGGGGATAACACCCACAGCCAGCAAGATCAAAGCCCATAGATTGATGGGGATTACAATCACCGCGTAACCCGCGAATGCAATGGCGAGCAGCGCACCCACTTCCAGGAAGCCGGTCCCTGGAGCAAAGAGCGCAAGCACACCAAGGACAAAACCTATCACCAGGATCACATACGCGACATTGGGATCAATTAGTAGTTCCATTCTGTCCTTTCTTTACCTTTATTTCATTATACACGACTGTTACCGTCTTCCGATGAGATTCCACCGTAAATACAGAGGAATCACCAATTTAATGATAGTAAAATCGTGTAAGAATTTCATTAGAGATGGTTGTCCAGACAACACCAGCCGTGTCCAGGTTTTGCTTGCAAACCTACAAAATTTATGTTATATTTATTCTAATCCAGAGAGAACTGAGACAATCTTCTCTCATCTACACCAAATCGCTCCCAACGGAGTGGTTTTTTCTATCTATATTGATATTCAATGGTATTACTGTTCGGTGATCATCCATTCGAACGAAACATCATGGAAGGAAAGTAAACATGCCAACCTCATTCCTGACACCCGAAGGATACCAGAAACTGCAGGAGGAACTGGAATACCTGCGGACGACCAAGCGTGAACAGATTGCCATCCGGCTGCACGAAGCCATCGAAGGCGGAGAACTATTGGATAACGCCGAACTTGAAGCGGCAAAGAACGAACAGGCGTTCGTCGAGGGCAGCATCAAAGAGCTTGAGATCCTGCTTGCCACTGCTCGCGTGGTGGACGAAAAGGAGATCGATAAGGAGGTCATCCAGGTGGGGAACCGGGTAACCATCCAGGAGGAAGGTACACGCACGAGCGAAGAGTTCGAGATAGTAGGTGTGGCTGAAGCAGACCCTTCCGCCGGAAAAATCTCGAACGAATCCCCCATGGGTAAAGCCCTGCTGGGTAAACGCGTTAGCGATAAAGTGCAGATTGACGCGCCCGCGGGTGCTTACACCGTTAAGGTGCTCAAGGTGGATCTCTAGCGATACCGGGGGTCACGCCGCAGCAAGACGAGGTGATCCGTTCTCTGAAAAACAGAGGCCTGCCCCCAAACTCAAGGGCAGGCTTGTTTATTAATAAAAGGAAAATAACATGGAACTCTCAGACCTTGAAAAAATTCGTTACGAAAAAATTCAACAGATGCGCGCCAGCGGTTATGAACCCTACCCGACGCGTACCGAAGTAAATACCACCACTTCCGCGGCCATCAAGGCTTTCGAAACAGCCGAAGAATCCGGTAGCCAGGAAACGCTGACCGTCATCCTTGGTGGGCGTTTGCGCGCTGTTCGCCTGATGGGTAAACTGGCTTTCGCGCACATCGAAGACGGTAGCGGTCGCATCCAGCTCTTCTTCCGAGTCAATGAACTTGGTGAAGCAGAAATGCAGCGCTTCAAAGACCATTTTGACCTGGGTGATTACATCCAGGCTGGCGGAGAACTCATCCGGACGCGTACCGGCGAGGTAAGCCTGCTGGTGCGTGAGTTCAAAATGCTCGCCAAAGCCATTACTCCCCTGCCGGCTGCCAAGGACGAAGTGGTCGACGGGCAGGTTGTGCGCCACGCCACCCTATCTGACCCTGAGACCCGCTACCGCCAGCGCTACGCAGACCTGGCGGTGAACCAGGAGGTGCGCAAGATCTTCCGTACCCGGGCGGCAGTGGTAAGCGCGCTGCGTGACTTCCTGGATGAACGCGGCTTCCTCGAAGTCGAAACACCCATCCTTCAGCCCATTTACGGCGGCGCGGCCGCTAAACCCTTTGTTACGCATCACAACCAGTTAAAACAAGACCTCTTTTTGCGTATCTCCTTTGAGCTGTATCTAAAACGTCTCACCGTGGGTGGTTTTGACCGGGTATACGAAATCGGTCGCGACTTCCGCAACGAGGGCGTTTCCTTTAAGCACAATCCCGAATTTACCCAGCTGGAGTTTTACTGGGCATACGCTGATTACCTCCAGGTGATGGAATTGACCGAGGAAATGGTCGCTTACATATGTGACAATGTCTTTGGTACACGCAAGTTAATGTATGACGGCGTGGAACTTGATTTCAACCCGCCCTGGCAGCGGGTGAACCTGCGGCAAAGCCTCATTGACAACGCCGGTATTGACATCTCCCTGTACCAGACCCCTGAATCGCTGGAAGAGGTGATGACAGCAAGAGGGTTAAAGGTCAAGCCAGGGGAAGCGCGCGGCAAATTGATCGAGCAGCTGCTTGAGGAATTTGTGGAACCCACCCTCGTTCAGCCTACCTTTATGTATGATTATCCGCGCGACATCTCGCCTCTCGCCAAGAACATCCCGGGTGACCCTTCAACCGTGGAGCGTTTTGAAGGCTTCGTGTGCGGAATGGAGTTGTGTAATGCCTTTACCGAACTGAATGACCCACTGGAACAGGAGAAACGCTTTTTAGATATGGGGCGCGATTACAAGGCGGACGACGAAGAGAGGCACCCCATGGACGAGGATTATCTTAATGCCATGTCCTACGGTATGCCGCCACAGGGAGGCTTTGGCATGGGTATTGACCGCCTGGTAATGCTGCTGACCGGTCAGAAGAATATCCGCGAAGTGCTGCTGTTCCCCCCCCTGCGTGAACGAGAAGACGTGTAAAAACAAGTTCTCAATTCTTACCCGGCTGGAATTCTTCACAGCCGGGTTTTAAATTTGCATTCACTTCGATAAACACATATAATTTAACAACAAATAACTATAGATTTTCAAGGGGTAAATTCTGACCAAAACTTACATGTTTGGAAATATTTTCGCTTTGCCATTCAAGGAAAATTTTTTAATTTACTCGCCTCTTGAAGGTTATGCGGCGTTGGTAAATTCCGCCGCTTTTCAACAAGTTCAACTTGCTCTACACGGAAAATCAACAACTATCAGTCAAGCAATAGTACCGATTTTAAGGGCTCTTAAAGAACACAAACATCACGCGCCACTACCCCGGTCAGGCCCACTCGGTATTCCCCAATTTCTTGGTTTGGTCGTTACCCGGGATTGCAACATGGAGTGCGCGTATTGTGATTTCGTCGGCCACGATGATCAACACTCACGCATGACAACAGACGTGGTTCGCTGCGCGATTGATGAATATTTCAAAATACTCCAAAATAAAGGGGTTCGAAAGGCTGAAATCCACTTTTTTGGGGGGGAACCCTTTTTTGTGCCGGATGTTGTTGAGTTTGCGGTGAATTACGCGCGATTGCAGGGTTGTGCACGCGATTTGGATGTGTCCGTTGAGGTGATCACGAATGGATTGTTCAACCAACGGCAGGTTGAGTGGATCGCAGGTGCATTCGATTCCGTCGTTCTTTCCCTGGATGGTCCTGCGGATATTCAAAACCATCATCGTCCGACAATGAACAGGAAACCAAGTTTTCAACAAGTGGTTAAAAACGCACGTTACCTTTCATTGAGTGATGTAGAACTTGTTCTTCGCGCTTGTGTGACCAGCGAAACGGTTGATCGTATGCCGGAAATCGCCGAATGGATGGCTCAAGAATTCATCCCGTCCAGTGTGTGTTTTGAAAGGCTCGTTCCTTCTCCCCGATCAGTGCAATCACATCTGGTACCACCAGATCCCTGGAAGTTTGCCTTAAACTTTCATCTGGCTTCCATGATCCTTGAAAGCCACGGAATTCAGGCGATACTTTCTACAGCCTGCCTGGATAGTTGCCAGGTGAGTTTTTGCCCGTTAGGCCACGATGCGCTGATCGTAACACCTGATGGCAACATACATTCTTGTTATCGCATTGAAGACGATTGGCGTCAGGCAGGATTGGATCTCACTTTTGGACGACTCTCCACTTCTATGGACCAAATTCCGGGTCTCAATATAGATGGTTCAGCTCTTGAATCAATTCGCCGCTTAAACGTTACAGAATATGAAATGTGTTCTGGTTGCTTTTGCCGTTTTCACTGTGCTGGCGGATGCCACGTGAACCGACGTTTTACCAATTATCAGGATCGAGCCAACGAGTCATGTGTTCTGACCCGATTGGTAACATTCACGCGATTGCTTACTCAGTTAGGCGAATGTGAATTGGGTCTTTCCTTGCTTAGAGATCCTCAAAACTTGCAGGAAATGGTTTGGCAGAAAGATGACCGCGTCGAGGTAGTGAAACAGTGATGGAACCGATGCTTACCTATGTTTCTGATGGTTTATCGTGGTGTGTTGACAGTGGTCAGATCCTGGTGTTTGATGTTAATGGGGGCGTGGTTCACCGGTTGAGAGGTTACCCGGCAATCCTTTGGGAGTGGTTGACTGGTTGTTCTGATATTTCTCGATTAATCGCACAGACTTCTTTGCTAATGAATTGTCCTGATGACAAGGCCAGATCTCTTCTTATGGAAACCCTGGAGAGTTGGCATTTGGCTGGATTGTTAACGGTGGAGAATTAAGAGATGGCTAATATTGTCATCAGCCGCGTATGTAACGCAAGTTGCCAGTTCTGTTTTGCTGGGGATTACTTGAAAGTTACAAAACCAGGGGGGGAGGCATTCATAAAGCCGGCTGTTTTCCGTGAGAGATTGGAATTTCTAGATCGCTCTGGTTGTCATCAGGTTCGAATGCTGGGTGGAGAACCTACCCTCCACCCAAATTTTGGGGAATTAGTTTCCATGACAATTGATGCAGGTTTTCAATTAATGGTTTTTTCCCATGGATGGATCCCTGCCGCAGCATTGTCCGCACTTTTAAAACTCAATCCTGAGCAGTGTACCGTGCTCGTTAACATGAATGCGAGAATCCACGCTGACGCGTCAGAGGATGTTATTCGGGAAAGAAGATATGAAACACTTAAGCGGTTGGGACCTTTGGCTCAGGCAGGGTTCACGATTTATCAAACGACCTTTTCGCTTGATCCGCTAATCCCCGTTGTTGAGGAACTTGGTCTACGCAAAGCCATCCGCCTGGGATTGGCTCATCCAACATTGCAGCGCGATAACTGTTACGTCCATCCCAAACAGTACAATCACATCGGTGCGAAAATAGCTGTTTTTGCCAGGAAAGCAAGAGAGGCAGGTGTAAAATTAGAATTGGATTGTGGGTTTGTTCGATGCATGTTCACTGAGAATCAGTTCCTGGACCTGGCTTTGGCGTGTGATTCGCCCGAATCACATTGCAGCCCGGTTTTGGATGTTGATGTGGATGGCACAGCATTTCCTTGTTTCCCCTTACAGTCTGGGTTTTCAAGTAGGCTTACTCCAATTAGTCATGCCACCAAAATGCGTGATGAATTTTCAAAACAAGAAGGGGTTTTCAGGGTTGCTGGAATCTATCCAGAGTGCTCTTCATGCAAATATAAAATCGAAGGCTTGTGTTCCGGCGGTTGTTTGGCAGCCACAATGTTAAGATTTAGGTCTACCAGCGTAAGTTTAACCATTCCCCGTGAGCTTGCGGAATGGAAATTAGTTGAAAGGAGTGGATAAGATGAATAGTAAAGAGGAGAAGAAAAAGCTGAAAAGTGAAGCATTGGAAGACCCTCAGGTCTATTCGGTATCGAAAGATCTGAAACAACGCAAATTTACCAGGAGAGAATTCATTGAGGTCGTGACTTTGGCATCAACAGCTGTGGCCATATCAGCCTGCGGTGATTCCGAACCAAGCCAACCCATCCCCGGTAATGACCAGCCCGCAGAACCTGTCGCGACCAAACCTGATCCTACAAAAACCAGTACTCCCAAGCCAACAGCGACACAAACACCTGCCCCAACCGATACTCCTGAACCTGAAGTGAAGGTGATCGAAGATTCGGTAAATTTCCGTGCCGGGCCTGGGACCAATTACGGAGTTGTGCGTGTGCTCGCATTTGGAGAGCGTCTCATCCTCTTGGGTCGGATAAGTGATAATTCCTGGTTTTTTGCTAAAACAATGTCCGGAGAAGAAGGTTGGATCAAGGGAACCTTACTGGATCTTAGCGGATATCCCGTAGATTCCCTTCCTCTTAAAACGCCACCTCCCACACCGATACCACCTAAACCAACTGATGTACCGGGCGAAGAAGGGAATGTGGAACCGGGCGAAACGGGTGTTGAATACACAAGTGTAGATTCATCCGGCAGAACGGTCACTTACACCCTTCCATGCGGCTCACCGATTCCTGCTGGAGCGGTGTGTACCTGCAACTGCGTAACGGCTCCAGCAGGATGTTCTTGTGATGGGCATGTCTCATGCACTTGTGATGCCGTGACATCTCACTACTGGTACCCAAATTGATCAGGAAGCGATATCTGACTTTATGGAATTATTCACAATAGCCATCGATGACGACCAGGGCGCTGAAAAATACCTGGTATATCGCCCTTTAACCGGTTTGGCGTTTGTGGCCAACAATTCGATGGCACAATTGGTAACCAATGCGGCATCCGGTGAATCTTCTGAAGTTAAGGAGGATATCCGGTTATTTCTTGAAGCCATTGGGTTCTTTCGTCCGGATCCTCCGCCGCTAAATCCACCTTCAAGATCACTAACAACCGCCGTCCTTTTATTGACCAACTCCTGTAATCTACGTTGTATTTACTGTTATGCTGCTGCCGGTGAAAAAACAGTTTCTACGCTTGACGAAAGTCATGGTCGTAAAGCGATCGAATTTGTTGTTCAGCAAGTCACCGATAACGGGAATACCAGCTTTTCATTGGCTTTTCACGGTGGTGGAGAACCCACAGTTGCTTGGAGATTAATGCAAAGTCTGGTTCATTTTGCCCGTCAGCAACCAATACCGGTGAGTATCCAAATTACGAGTAATGCATTGTGGACTATTCGACAATGTGACTGGATCATTGAGAATATTGACCAAATTAGCATATCAATGGACGGAGCTCCATTGACGCAAGATCACCAACGTCCAAGGGTTTCTGGTGGTCCATCATCCGGCACCGTAATGCGAAATCTGTTAAAACTTGACAAGAAAGAAAAACGCTATGGGATCCGGATGACAGCCACTGCACCCTTTGATAGATTACAGGATGATGTAGCTTTTATATGTCGTGAGACCAAATGCCGGGTGATCCAGGTGGAGCCAGCATTTAACAACGTGCGTGGCGGGCATTTGCCGCCCAATCCTGAACAAGCCAACCTGTTTGTGGAAGCGTACCTCCAGGCGCACCAGTTTGCCGAAACGCAAAATTGCCAGTTGTATTATTCAGGCGCCCGCCCTGGTACGGTGACTCCGATATTCTGCACAGCTCCTTACCAGGCATTGGTTGTCGCTCCTGGAGGGCACATCGTCGCCTGTTATGAGATCACAGAGTCATCTCACCCGATGTATGCGATGTCTTGTTTTGGCTCAATGGATGCTGAACATGTGGCGTTGAACCAGGAATCCCGCGATAAGCTATTCGATTTGTTTGCTGAGCGTCGAGGTGGGTGCCGGGATTGCTTTTGCTATTGGTCTTGTGCGGGTGATTGTTATACGCGGGCTATGGGATCCGGGCCTGATAATCCCTTCTGGCGAAGCCCGCGCTGTAAGATCAACCAGTCAATCACTGCGGGGTTAATTCTTGAGCGGATTGCCAAGGGCAATGGCGTGTGGACTTATATGAACAAGGGAAAAAAACCACTTGGATGAATGGAATTCGGAAAGTTCAAAAAAAACACCGATAGTTGTAATTTCCTGGTGGTCTAACTGCCTTGCATTGGCATGCATGCAGCGCCTGATGCAATTTGCCAGAGATAGGGAAATCGTACTGGTGCAGGTTGGAAAATCGGATGAACAGAAAAAGAAGCTGCGCCACCTTCTTCCACCGGGTATTGTCGAGTTGGAATATCCGCCGGAACCCCCAGTTGAACATTCCCGCGTCATCCGGTATCTCGTTAAGGAGGCATTACCTCATGAAGCAGGATTGTGGTTTTTTGATCACGATCTGTTTTTACTCGAAGCCACTGAGAACTGGTTGCAGCAAGTTGAGACTGATTTGGATAGATCGGATCGGGTGCTTGCACTTCCTCAGCACGAAATAAAAACACCATCTATCACTATCCCGTTGTTCTGGGTCTCACCAATGCGTTGGCCAGGCGATTTGGAAGGGTTTGATCCGGTGCCTTTCAATGCGCTTATGTCAGCAAAACACCCTTATCAGCATCGTTCAGAATTTTCTCTTCGGTTACCCCGGATGGATACACTTGAGCAAGCTTGTGCGTTACTAGAAGAGGACGATAGCGTCGCTCATTTTCCCATGAACAATCATCTGAACGGGAACTTTCCACCCTTTCCTGCCCACTACCACCTTGGCGGTCTGAACCTTTTTTCATACGCCATTCCAGGGTCGGTCAATGAACTGAATCCAGGTCTGCAAAAGTGGATACAAAGAACCACAATGGATTTTTCACAATTCTTTGCGGATTGCCCGGAAGACTGGCTGGCGATAGAAGATCCTGTTTTATTGAATAGGGTGTTGGAATACCAGGAACTAATTAATGCGAGTTGACCCTGACGCTACGGAGTTTGTCGAATTTCCGCGCGGGCGGTTGCCGTTTAACATCACGCGCAGGCAATTCTTTAAGTCAATGCTAACAGAGGTGGAGGTCAGGGCGGGTACCAGGAGTGGGGGTGATGGGTGGAAACTGGCGGAGGTGGGAGAATGGACCGATGCACAACTGTCCACCGTGGTACCTGTTGTTATTCCTCACATTAAAATCATGATCGAAAATGATTATGTGCTTGGGAGACAGCCAAGTGGAAAGTCAAAGAAGCTTTTTAAAATCTCCTCAAATGCCTGTCGAATTTTTAATGAATTTGATGGTATGGCAAACATAGATGAAATCGCAGATACTTTTGCTCGCGGGGAGGGCTGGGATTTGCATTATAGTTTTGCATATGTCAGAGGTGTTTTTCTGACTATGGTTATGAATGGAATATGCAGCCTGCGGTGAGTTTCTTTCCGGATTCAAGTGGTAGTATTGATGTAGTCTCTCCCTTCAAACGGATGAGGGAAAACCCAATTTTCACGCGATCTCTTGAACAATATGTGCTTTATTATTCTCCCGGTTACCTTGCAGTAGTAGAAAAATCCAAGAAAGAATCATTTGACCAGGTTCTGGTTTCCGAAGAACCGCAAGGTCAGGTGAGTCAATCACTGCTGGCCCACGCTTATGCTGCTTCCAAACATCAACACTTCTTGCTGAATGAAGGCTTCAAACCAACATGCCTGACAATTTACATGGGAAATCGTTGTAACCTGGCCTGCCGCTACTGCTATTCCTTTCCCGCTGACGAAAACAAAACGAGAGAAACTCTCACAAAAACCGCGCTCCGCCAAGCTGCGAGGATCGTTGCGGAAAATTCACAATCGCTGGGAAAACCATTGACATTGGTTTTCCATGGTGGTGGTGAACCAACCTTACACCATAAGCAGATTGATCTATTCCTCGATGAAGTTTCCATTACCGCCGATGATTTGGGAGTAGATACATTTTTTTATATTGCCACGAATGGGATAATCTCAACCAGGGTAGCGGATTGGTTGTCACGGCGTTTCGATCTGGTCGGATTGTCTTGTGATGGACCGGCGGATATACAAGATCAACAGAGGCCGACTAAAAATGGAACGGCGACCTCGGCTCAACTTGAGCGGACTGCCCGGATTCTGAGAGTATCCGGATTGCCCTTTCATGTTAGGGTGACCGTCACACCCGAAACCATAAACCGCCAATATGAGATCATCAAGTACATCTGTGAATACCTTAAGCCGATGGAAATTCACCTAGAACCAGTATACACGGGTGGACGGATGAGACAGCAGGATATGATTCCTCCTGTTCTGTCTCAGCTTTTCGTAACTAATTTTCTTTCTGCCAGAAAAGTCGCCCGGGAATACGGCGTGCCACTCCAGATCTCGGATTTGCGCCCGTGGGAACTGCATGGCAGATACTGTCATACCGCGAGGGAGGTTTTGCAGCTTGTACCTGGTGACGGGATTAGCGCATGTTTTAAGGCAACCACCCTGGCACAGGCAGAGAAAATGGGTTTACTGATTGGAAGATTTAATAGCGGGGAACTTCAGATGGGTGAACAGTTGGAGTTGAATCGCTTGAGACAAAAGTTAAGCAATGCGCCTCCTGGTTGCCTGGACTGTTTCGCGCAGGCTCATTGCACATATGGTTGTCCAGATATTTGTGCAATCTCTGACAGCGACGAGCCAAGAAATAGTTTCCGCTGCGTGGTCAATCAACTGATCCTGATGGAGGGATTGCAGACTTTGGCTACCGCGATCCTACAAAACACGATACCTGTTCATCGTGAAGGCCAGGCCTTTGGTTCAAAATTGTTGAAAGAAATTTTCCTTTGAAAACCCTTAATTTAATGGAACACTTTTCTAATGGTTCGATGGGTCTGGATCTTGATGCCATTACGAGACAATATACTTCGTTAACGCCGCGGTACCGCGTTGAAAATTGGAAACTTGCACTACCGCCCTGGGCGATGCGGCCATACGATCATAACGGTGAACAGGCATGGCGGCGATTGGTCGAGGACTCAATGAATGCCCAGGCTCTAACACCAATGTGTATTTATATGCATATCCCTTTTTGTTCACGTAAATGCGGTTTTTGTGATAGTTATTCATTCAAGCTTGCGTCGCATGTTGAAGAGAACATGAACGCTTATGTTGATCACCTTTGCCAGGAAATGACAGCGTGGAAAACCCACTGTGCTCTCGGAGAACGGCCAATTTCAACCATCCACCTTGGCGGCGGAAGTCCAACTTACTTACACCCTCGTCACCTGGAGCGACTGATTGACCAATGCCGGGAATTATTTAATACTTCTTCCAACACAGAATGGGCTTTGGAATCAACGGCACATGGCCTCACCCCGGAGATGCTCTCCAGTCTGCACGACATGGGATTCCGCCGATTACATGTGGGCGTTCAGAGTTTGCAGGATGATGTGCGAGAAAAGATTGGAAGGCAAAACCCGGCAGCCCGGGTGATTGCGGCAATCTCCAACGCTTTGGATTTGGGTTGGGTGGTAAGTGTGGATATGATTGTCGGTCTGCCCGGTCAGAAAATGGAACCCTTCCTGGAGGATATCGATAAATTGGTCACGCTTGGGGTGAATGGTTTTTCTATTTATGAGCTGCTGATCTATCCTCAAAATACTCATTGGGCTGTCTCTCATGGTCTGGACAATCGAGATCATCTCTTTAATTACCTCATGTTCCAGGCAGGAGCCATGTTGTTACAAATGCGCGGATTCCGACAAAATCTCTTTAATCACTGGTCTGACGAACTTGATAAAAATGTGTACTTCACCTCCCCGTCGCGCGGAGAAGACTTACTGGCGATAGGCGCAATTGCAGATGGGGTGTTTGGTCGTTACCATTACAGACATCCTCCCTATGCAAAGTATATGAAGAGTGGGCATGGAGGGATCCCAAACCTGCAAGGCGGGTTGCGACGCACAGAACTTGAGCAAGAATACCGCGGCCTTTCGACGCAAGTGCTTTCGGCACATATTTTTACACCAAATCTTACAGATTTTGAAGAGTTGCGCTCTCCGCAGGGGCAACGACTCCTGGACCTTTGGTCGGAAAACGCATTGGTGGAAGACGATGGTCTTGGCGGTTTGGTCTTAACCTCCAATGGGGCGTGGTTTGCAGGTAACATGACTTCTGAATTGTTTCAAGCGTTACAGGCTAGTTATCACACGGCAGCGCTTAGGGATAAAAAGCCCGGGTGATCCTGGTAGAGGTGTAAATCGAGCCCAGATTCATTCCAGCTGCTTTGTAATTGTTATCCATTAAGTAAACTCACGCGGAAATACGGAATCATAAGAACGAAAGCCACCACTCATTGCGTTGAACAGACGAAGTAAGCCAGGCTATATTCGGTACGTAAATAATTACTGAATTTATTTTCCTGGTCACTGCTTCGTGGTCAATATCAGATTTACGGGTATAAATTTCGTCCTGTGATGCAGGGGTAAAATAATTGTATTGAGAGCAAAGCGCCTTCCAGAGATGGAGGGCATTTTATCGTTTGATGCTCAGGATCAGAATCCTCACTATTAAAATGTTTCAATTTCTTGACAGTATACCGTCCAGACGGTACACTGTATTCATGAAACAAAAAGATATTTCCTTGTCCACAAAAGAAAACATCCTGAATGCCGCCAATAAGGTTATTTTGGATAAAGGCGCAGATGCACTTACCCTTGAGGCAGTTGCACAAGAAGCGGGTATCAGCAAGGGTGGGTTACTCTACCATTTTCCTTCAAAGAAACAATTAATCCAAGGGATGATAGGAAACATGATTGCCAGGGTCGATTCCATGCTCCAGGAGGAATTAGTACAGAGCGGTGGAGATTATATGGCGTCATACATTCGCGCATCCTTTAAAACTGTAACTGGACCAGAGCAGATTTCTTATGCCTTGTTTGCCGCAATCTCAAACGATCCTGCCCTGATCAAACCACTTCGGGCACGCTTCCTCAAAATGCAGAGTGAAATCGTAGCTGTCGCTCCTTCAGAAGAGGTCGGAACGATCATTCGCCTCGCGTTGGACGGTCTATGGATTTCTGATTTATTTGGGTTTGCCCCACCCTCGCCTGAATTAAGAGTAAAAATGTTAGACGCATTACTCAAAATAGCCCAAAAGCCAAATGGGCAGGATCTGTAACCAAGGAAAGCCATATGGAAATTATTAGACTGGATCCCAGACAAAAGAAAAGAGCATCTAAAGTTGTGGCAGCGGCTTTTTTTGATTACCCCATGTTCACTTTGTATTTTCCTGATCCTAAAAAGCGAGCTCGGATCCTGCCCTGGTACCTGGGAAACGTGCTGAACTGTGCACTGCGCTACGGAGAAGTTTATACAACCGCTGAGATTTCAGGCGTAATTTTTACTTTGCCTCCTGGCCATACGAAGATTTCCCAGAGCGAGTATATTCAAAATGGTTTTTTACTTACACCTTTGCTTTTAGGATTTCGTGCTTATGTGCGGTCACAGGAATGTGAAAAGCTCGTTGCCGATACACATGAAAGGATAATGGATGATCGCCCCCATTATTATTTGTGGGGATTAACGGTTGATCCGAGCCAGAAACGAAAGGGAATAGGAACTGCCCTGCTAAAGCCAGTTATCGAAAAGGCAGATGTAGAAAAAATGCCAATTTACCTGGAAACGCATGACGAAAAAAACGTCGCCTATTATCAACGGATGGGTTTTTCTTTGGTTCACACAGACATGTTTCCAAAATTCGATCTTGCAATTTGGTGCATGCTGCGGGAGCCAGTCTAAAAGATGTGTCAGAGTTGTTAAATGGCAAAGTGAATCCTAAAACCATCCTCTCAAAAGGTCACCCTCACCTCTCCCGCGCGGACCGAGTCGTAAGAATCAGTATAGTAGTATTGGGTGATTTTGAACCATGATCCCGGATAAAGTGCATTGCCACCCACCAGCGGCTAAAGCATACCGTTAGGATCTAGCCGAATCGATTCACACTCGTAAGGAGATTTTCCACAATGGACATCCCGCGAATATTCAACATCAATGAGGTTTGGAAGCGGTTTATTTAATTTACAATTTATTTCTCCTTGATTCTCAAGTAGGACAAAATAGAAAAATGATGAATCTCGTTCGTTTCATATTTTCTTGAACCCGAGGTGGATTATCATTGAATATCATTTAACCTGTTCTGAGTTATGAATTCCAGCCGGGTTCTTTTTTTACGCACCACGCAATTGTATAATAGAGACAGCGAGGTAATCATGAGCCCATATTCTCCAATCCGTCGTTCCCCGATCGCCGGGGCGTGGTATCCGTCGAACCCGGATGTGCTGCGGAGCGAGGTCAACGGGTATATCGATCAGGCTACTCTCCCGCTGCTTCAGGGTGAGGTGATAGGCGTGATCGCGCCGCACGCCGGGTATTATTACTCTGGTGCGACCGCCGGGCATGCCTACCGCTGCGTCAAGGGAAAAGCTTACGAGGTCTGCATCATCTTCTCACCGCTACACGATTACATGCCCAACAAACTGCTCACCAGCGCCCACGAGGCTTACGCGACGCCGCTCGGTCAGGTAGCGGTAGACCAACCGCTGGTGGAGAAATGTTCTGCCAGGATCGAAGAATCTACAGGAGAGACATTGCAGCATATTGCCAACGACCGGGAGCATTCCCTCGAGATCCAGCTCCCCTTCCTGCAGGTGGCACTGAGTCAATCCTTCACCCTGCTTCCTGTGATGGTTCGCAGCCAGGACCCCGCCCTGCTCGAAGCCGTTGCGCTCGCGATCGCCCCAGTGCTTAAGAACCGCAAAGCACTCCTTGTGGCCAGCACGGACCTTTCACACTTTTATTCAAAAGACGAAGCCGTCCTGCTGGATACCAGCATACTGCATCAGATGGCGGCATTTTCACCAGAGGGGGTCCTCAAAGCCGAACGTTGTGGAGAAGGGTACGCCTGCGGGGCTGGAGCCGTGGCTTTGATGCTGTGGACGAGTCGGTTCCTCGGTGCGAATAAGGTAACCTTGCTGCATCAAAGTACGTCTGCCGATGCTTCGGGCGATGCCAGTCGGGTGGTCGGGTATGGTGCACTCGCGGTAACCGGTTAAGCGCAGGAGGAATTATCATTGATGCCCCAATACGCCCGCGTATCCGTAAATATAGCCCAATTAACCGACCTCTTTGATTACCAGATTCCCGCCGAACTAGAAAACAGAATCCAACCTGGAACGCTGGTAACTGTACCTTTTGGCAGGCAACCAGCGCAGGGAATCGTGGTCAGTCTGCTGGACGAACCATCTGTTGCAGACACAAAGCCCGTCACTACCGTGGTGGATGAAGAACCGGTGTTGACCGGCTGGCAAATGCGGCTCGCTGAAAGCATGACCGGCGAGAATCTCGCTACCCTGCCGCAGTGCCTTGACCTGATGGTACCTCCCGGACTCAGCCAGCACTCGGATATCCTCCTTCAGCGGACTGAGGGTGAACTCCCGCCAGGGGTCTCTACCGTGCAGCAGCGCCTTCTCGGTCTACTTGAGAAACGCGGCACGCTGCGGGGTCGCCAGGTAGACGCGGCGCTACCCCGGGTGAACTGGCGTGACAGCCTGCCCGGACTGGTTAAACGCGACCTGGTGGAGAGCCGGTCTATATTGCCACCGCCCTCTGTTCGCCCCAAGATCACCCGTACCGCCCTGTTCAGTGCACCTGCGGGTTGGCGTACCGACCCGACTGTTGTTCTTGGCCGCGTACCCTCTGCCGCTGAACAGCGCCGCCGGGCTGCGCTTGAGTTCCTCGAGGAACAGGCAATCCCCGTGCACGTATCGTGGGTCTATGCCGAAAGCGGGGCATCCTCCGCCGACCTTAACCACCTGGCAGAATTGGGTCTAATCATTCTCGGCGAGACCGAGATCTGGCGCGACCCGCTTGAAAAATTGCAACCCGTCCTCACCCACCCCCCCGTGCTCACCAGTGACCAGCAGGCAGTGTGGCAGGAGATCCAACATCAACTCCTGAATGAATCCCCACGAGTTCCGAACCTGCTAGTAGGTGTAACCGGCTCCGGCAAGACCGAGATCTACCTGCGCGCTGCCGCGGATGCTCTTGATGCCGGTAAGGGAGTTTTCATCCTTGTCCCCGAAATCTCGCTCACCCCGCAGACCGTGAAACGATTTTTTGCCCGCTTCCCTGGCAAGGTGGGGCTGGTTCACTCCAGGCTCTCTCCGGGTGAGCGGTACGATACCTGGCGGCGTATTCGTGCCGGGCTGCTGCCCATCGTTATTGGTCCGCGCAGCGCGCTGTTCTCACCCCTGCCTGACCCGGGTTTGATCGTCATTGACGAGGCACATGACGCCTCTTACCGCCAGGAGGATACGCAACCTCACTACCACACGGTCAATACCGCGCTCGCGCTCAGCCGCATCACCGGCGCTTGCCTGCTGCTTGGCAGCGCTACGCCGGGTGTTGAAACCCTATACCTTTTCAACGAAAACAAATGGCCTGTGCACCGCCTCCCCAACCGCATTTTGGCACATGCCCAATGGGAGGGGAATGAACCGCCAGCTGTTCAACCGGTCTTTACCAAGCTTCCAGAGATCGAGGTGGTGGACATGCGCCGCGAATTGAGCGCGGGCAACCGGTCGGCTATCAGCGGGTCGCTGCACGCAGCACTCACTTCAGTACTGCAGCGCGATGAGCAGGCGATCCTCTTCCTCAACCGCCGCGGCAGCGCCTCCTATGTGTTTTGCCGCGACTGCGGCTACGTGCTGCGCTGCCCGCGCTGCGACACCCAGCTTACCTGGCACGCAGACGAGTCCGCGCTGGTCTGCCACACATGCAACTACCGCCGTGCCATGCCGCTAACATGCCCATCCTGTAATGGAAAGAATATCCGCCAGTTCGGCATGGGAACCGAGAGCCTGGAAAATTTCATCGTTGGCCAATTCCCCGGCGCGCGGGTGCTGCGTTGGGACGCGGACACAGCCCGCTACCGCGGCGCGCATGACCTCATCCTGGATCACTTCATCCAACACCGGGCAGATATCCTCATCGGCACCCAGATGCTTGCCAAGGGTTTAGACCTGCCTCTTGTCACGCTGGTTGGAGTCGTGCTGGCGGATATCAGCCTCAACCTGCCTGACTTCCGTTCAGCCGAACGCACCTACCAGCTGCTCACCCAGGTGGCTGGCAGGGCAGGGCGCAGCGGCCGGGGCGGAAAGGTTATTCTGCAGACTTTCCAGCCGGATCATTATGCCATCCGCGCCGCAGCGGCTTACGATGCTGAAGGATTTTACAAGACCGAACTCGCTTACCGTGAGCGGACTGGATACCCACCTTATTCCCGGCTGTTGAAGGTCGAGTTCAGGCACACTGACGCGCTGGTGACACAGAAAGCCGCCCTTGCCGCTGGTGAGCAGTTAAGACAGTGGATTGACCTGGAGAACTACCGTAATACGTCGCTGATCGGTCCGGTTCCCTGTTTCTACCAGAAGCGCGCCGGGTACTACCGTTGGCAGATCATCATCCGTGGACCGGACCCGGGACTGGTGCTTGAAGCCCATCCCATCACCACCTGGCAGCCCACCCGCCTGCTGGTGGATTTCACATTGGACCCAATAAACCTGCTTTAAAAACAAACGGGAGGCGGATTGCCTCCCGTTAATCATAGAATCAGGTATTCTAATAACCCAGCACCGACCAGGGGTTGACAAACCCGCCGTTGAGCCGCACCTCAAAATGCAAATGCGATCCAAAAGACCTGCCGGTGTTACCCGCCGCGCCAATTACCGTTCCCGCGTACACTCCCTGCCCGCAGGAAACATACACCTGCGAAAGGTGAGCATAAAGCGTTTCGTACCCGTTACCATGATCGATGACGACCAGGTTACCATAACCAGAGTCGTTCCAGCCGGCGTAGATGACAGTACCGCTGTCGGAAGCGTAAATCGCGTCGCCTGTACCGGCAGAAATATCGATTGCCATGTGGTAACTGGAGAAATCAAAACCCGAAAGCCCGTACTGGCCGGCCGGCCAGATGAACCCGCCGGAACCAATTAATGCCCTTGCCGTATCGCATCCGCCAGGGCCGGCGATTACCCGTGTGGCACCTGCTCCCGAGGTATACGCCAGTGGTACGATCCAGGATTGAATTTCGCGGTAACCGCCCGGAATCATCACGTATTCCAGACCTTCCACCGAAGGACTGGTGATATCCATGTGGTTGGAAGGCCAGCGAATGATGTCTTCAACATCCGCATAGTATTTCTCCGCCAGCTTTTCCAGGGTATCACCCTCTTTCCACTGGTAATAAATGCCGTCAGTGGGGGGGATGGTCAACCGCCAGCCGGGGTTCAGGTAAGTGGGATCGTCGTTTAGAATGTCATAATTCGCCCACAAAATGGATTCGGGTTTCAGGTTGTACATCTTTGCGATGGCAAAGATCGAGTCGCCTTCCTCGACCGTGTATTTAATGGCGAAATGCCTGACCCCCTCAGGGATGGTCGTGTCCATGCTAGCAGCTCTTACCAGCGAGTAATCCGCCCGGGTTGTCGTAAGCGCTGGTAATTCGATATGATTATCGACCTGTTCGTTAACAGGTTGGTCGTTCCCGCTGACCAGGTTTGCGGGATTAAAACGGAACAGCACTGCCAGTAATATTGCCACCAGTAAAAGTGTTCCCCCCCATGAAAGAATGACAGCCCATGAAGTCTTCGCTGGCTTTGCCTGCAGTTCAGTTTTTATCTGTTCTTCAGGTTCAGCCGGCGCTTCCGGGACCGGTTGTTTTTTTGTCACTAGTCCTCCGTTAGATTTTCCAGGAATTCCATGTTGTCTTTGGTGCGCGCCATACGCTGCAGAATGGCTTCGGTTGCCACAGCCGGGTCCATACCCGCTCCCTGCGGTGGGTTACCGATCATTTGCAGGTACATACGCCGCATCAACCAGACACGCGGCAGGATGTCCGGACCCAAAAGCAGGTCCTCACGGCGGGTGGACGACCGTTCAATATCGATTGCCGGAAAGACACGCCGTTCCTGCAGCCTGCGTGAGAGGTGAAGTTCCATATTGCCAGTTCCCTTGAATTCCTCGTAGACAACATCGTCAAGACGGGAACCGGTATCGACTAGCGCGGTCGCAATAATCGTCAATGAACCACCTTCTTCAACATTTCGCGCGGCACCAAAGAATTTCTTTGGCGGGTATAGTGCTGAAGGGTCCATACCCCCGGAGAGGGTGCGTCCCGAGGGATTGACCACCAGGTTATAAGCGCGGGCTAACCTGGTTAAAGAGTCCATCAAGATTACCACATCCCGACCGATCTCCACCAGGCGTTTGGCGCGCTCAAGCGTGATCTCCGCGGTGCGTACATGCGCGCTGACCGGCTCATCAAATGTTGAGGCGACCACTTCCGCGTCCACTGACCGGTCCATATCTGTTACTTCCTCCGGACGCTCGCCAATGAGGGCGATGATCAGGTGGATCTCAGGATTATTGGTCGTGATTGAGTTCGCCAACTGCTTGAGGATGGTCGTTTTACCGGCTTTCGGTGGTGAAACGATCATTCCCCGCTGCCCACGACCGATAGGGGCAATAAGATTGATGACCCTTGAGGCGAGAATGCTTTTATCCGTTTCAAGGTCAAAACGCTTATCCGGAAAGATAGGCGTAAGTTTTTCAAAAGTCACACGATTGCGAATTTCTTCAGGTCCAATACCATTGACGCTTTCGACCTTTAGCAGACCGTAATGTCTTTCAGCATCTCGCGGAGGTCTGACCACACCAATCACTAGATCGCCCATGCGCAGATCGTGCCGGCGCAGTTGTGCCTGAGAAACATAAACATCCTCAGGTCCGATCGAGTAATTTGTACGCAGAAAACCCACGCCTTCAGGTGTGATCTCGAGTACCCCGCCGCGTATCTCCACACCCTCCTGCTCGGCTTCCGCCCGGCGGATGTTGATGATCAGGTTTTCTTTTTTCAAGCGCTTGGCGTTGGGGACTTTCAGTTCCTCCGCTAGTTCTCGTAATGAAGCAAGGGAGGCGTCTTCCATCTCAAGTATTTTCATATGTTCATTTCCATCGTTATAGGTTGAATATTGACACCCCGACCTGGTCTCAGGTCTGGGACTTTATATTTATTTTTCCGGGACGGGATTTTTTTTGTTCCGGCTTCATTTTGCGAAACCAGAAATTACCTTCTCAATATTGTTATTATCTCAAGTAAAATCAGTATATCATGGATAAAAACTTGGTGCAAGTCAAGAGTATTGGGTAAAATATATTTATAAATTTCAAGTTCCTTCAAACACTGCAGCGAGGATTAATGCATTTTTCAATTAAAGGTGCTTTACTGGTAACACTCATTCTTATGGTATCGATTTCAGCCTGCTCCGCGCGGATCGTCCGCGCACCCCTTGTGGTTAACCCGCCTTCTGAAGTCAGCACCTCTACCCTGGTTGCGCCAGCCACTGCGGTGCCACTTATGACCTCCACCAGCGAGCCTACCATTACCCCCACAATCGAGATCTGCCAGACTAGCCGGGTGAAAGCCCTGCCGGAATACAACGAAAGCGGTTTGTTAAAATCATTCCTGACAAACGAAAACATTGTGGTCCTTACCATCGATGATGGTTATAACAACGAGGTTCTCAACCAGATGCTGGATATCCTTGAGGAAAACGACGCTACGGCCACATTCTTCCTGGTGGGAACATCGTTCGCGACAAGAATTCAGTACGAGACGTTTGAACGCCTGGTGGAGAACGGGAATGACATCGCCTACCACAGCCACACTCATCCTGAGGTAAGCATCATCGACAGCATGACCGTTGAGGATTGGATGCGTGATTACCAGGAATGGTCAGAAGCGTTGCGCGGGGTCATTGGGGATGACCTCTACGATCGCGGCGTGACCCCGTACGTACGGGCACCCTGGGGTAGATGGACACCGGAATTCATGCAAGCCACCAGCGAACAGGGTTTCTTCCCCGTCTACTGGAGTGCGGACGAACACACATTCGAGACAAACCGCATGCCCCTCAGGGCAGGCAGCATCCTCATCCTGCACATCATTCCAGAAAACCTCGATGAACTTCAACTATTGATGGAAACTGACTGGCAGGTGATCAGCCTGCGCGACGCGCTTGGAGAAACTTGCAAGTAGCAATAGTAGCGCTTTAACCCAGGTATTCCTTCAAATATCGGCTGCGCGTTGGGTGGCGCAATTTACGCAATGCTTTTGCCTCGATCTGCCGGATTCGTTCTCTCGTCACGTTAAAGTAACGGCTCACTTCCTCCAACGTGTGATCCTTGCCATCGATAAGCCCGAAGCGCAGTTCAAGCACCTGGCGTTCCCGCTCTGAAAGCGCTGCCAGGGCATTCTGAACCTGTTCCCGCAACATTTCACGCGCGGCTGCATCCATCGGTTCCAGCGCTTCATCATCCTCAATGAAGTCGCCAAGCTGGCTGCTTTCCTCATCACCAACCGGTCTTTCCAGCGAAATCGGCTCTTCCGCTGATTGCAGGATGCGTTGGACTTTCAGTGTAGCCCACGACCAGCGCCGCTGCATTTCACCTTCAAGCGGCTGGTTGGTCGCGCGCGCTGCCTTGATGGATACTGCATCCTCTGTTGAGATGAGGTCCGATTCCAACGCCAATTCCTCAAGCGTCGGTTCTCTGCCCAGTTCCTGCACCAGGCTTCGTTGTACCCGTAAAATACGGGTGATCGCCTCAAAGAGATGCACTGGAATGCGAATGGTGCGCGCATGTTCGGCGATGTAACGGCTTATAGACTGCCTGATCCACCAGGTGGCGTAGGTGCTGAACTTGAAACCACGGGTTGAATCAAACTTGGTTACCGCGCGCAACAACCCCAGGTTTCCCTCCTGGATGAGGTCCAGGAATGAAATCCCTCGACCGAGGTAACGCTTGGCAATGCTCACCACCAGCCTGAGGTTGGCGCGTATCAGGGTCTGATTCGCCTCTTCCGCCCGCCTGCAGGTCTCTTCAACTTCCAATTCCAGGATTTTTTCATCCGGTAAGCGGCGTTTTAGCCATGATATATCCGGCAGGTTTTCGTACTGACTTACGTAATTCAGCAATGATATTGAAAGCTTATCCGGTAAGAGGTACATACACATGAAAACTGTGAACGCCTGCCTGACCAGCCCTTCCCATATGGCATCCTTACCCCAGAGTCCATTATCGAGGTAATTGTGAAGATAAGAAGGGTCGTCAGCCTGCCATGTTTGCCTGAGAAGTTGCGCTTCAGCCAGCGTCAGAGCGAGGTCAGGGTAATCTTTCAACCCCATGCGTTCGGCATCTTCCTGTAGACGTTTCCAGGAGGTTGTAAGTTCATTAATAATCGCGACGAACAATGCACGAAAGTGTTTTTCATGTCCGGGTTCTGGCTGAACATGATTGCGCAAGGATTTAACCCTGACGCAAGCCTCAATCCTGGCGGCCAGCCTGAATTCAGCGTCGGCGTCCAAAAGGTTGATCTGGCCGATTTCTTTGAGATATAACCTTACCGGGTCTTCAGTCAGTTCAAGCGCAATCGCGGGGTCCTCAAGGATCTCACCGGGTTCTTCCACTTCGACCTCATTCCAATCATTTCCCGCTGGAGAGATGCCGGCTTCTTCAGATTCCTGGTTGTCGAGAATACTTCCTGACACAGGTTTGGGGTTCTGCTGTTGCGGCTCCATATCAGCGGAGATCAGAGCACCCGCTTGTGACCTTTCACCACTTGTTTTCCTGGTTGTTTGTTTAGAGGAAGATTTCCTGGTCACAGGTTTTTTACTCGATTTTGCAGCATTTGCCGAATGAACAGAACTTTTTTTCTTCTGCGTCGTGGCGTGATCCGATGAGTTATCCTGGCTTGAAGACATGGGTTAAATATACCATAAAGTATTTTTTATCTTTTTATCAGTACTTTTGACAACGCCTGGTCTAGTCTTCCCCTCTCGATCATATTGGCCAGGATCATTGATTGAAGCGCCTGGTCATCACGGTCAGCGTTCTCTTCTTCCTGAAGGTAGCGCAGTTGGTTGACCACCTGGTTGATGCGGGTCAAACGAAGCGAAATCAAGGTGCGGTATAGGTCAGATAAAAAAACCTCATCCAGCTTTTCCTCAAACCGGATATCATTGATCAACTCGCTCAAGCGCTCCACAAGTTCCTCGCCGGCGTTTTCTTTTAAATAATCCGCCGGATCCAGTGAATCCTGCCTCATACCTTTCAATAGCAATCGCACCAGCTCCTGGTTTTGAGAATCCTCAAAATCCGCGGCTGAAAATGACGCGAGACCAGCCGATTTCAATCCTCGTTCGAGGTCATAAATGCGGTTGGTATCGCGTAACAGCAACGCCAGGAAATGCTTCTCCATTTGCAGGACCCTGCTATCGATAGGCGTCACCACCTGTTGCCGGGCGGTAGTCTGCTCTTCGTCTTGTGACCCGGGTCTTGACCGCCGGGTGCGTTCGCGCACCCTCTGGCTGCCCAGCAGAGAACGCTCATCAACTTTCAACAAGCGTGCCAGTTGTTGCCGGTATGTATCACGCTCAACCGCTGACGGCACATCTTCGATGAGGGGGGTCACCTGCGCGGCGATGGATGATTTAACCTTGGCATCCTCCAGGTCCTGACCGGCAGCCAGTGTCTCCATCACGTGGATAACAATCGGCTTGGCGCTGTTCAATACGCGCTGCCATTCCTGTTTGTCCTTCAATACCACGTCATCTGGGTCCAGACCCGGCGGGAGGGTGGTCACGCGCACATCCGCTTGCAGCCTTGCCTCATGCTTGAGCAAACCGCGCGGGTCAAACACCAGTTCGGCTTCCCGGTCCAGTGCCTGGCGTGCCACTTCCACACCGCGCAGGGTGGCTTTCTCACCCGCCGCGTCAGCGTCGAGTGCCAGCACGATGCGTCGGGTATATTTCTTTAAATAGCGCAGCTGGTCTTCGTTGAGCGCTGTACCCATGGGCGAAACACTGTTGGCATAACCGCTCTGATGCAGCGCGATCACGTCCAGGTAACCCTCAACGATCACCACCTGGTCGGCATCACGGATGGCCTTCTTCGCCAGGTTCAACCCGTACAGCAGGTGACTCTTATTGAACAACGGTGTCTGCGGGGAGTTGAGGAACTTCGGGATGTCTTCAGGGTCGAGCACGCGCGCGCCGAAACCCGCCATCTTGCCCGCGCCATCCCGGATCGGGAACATGATGCGGTTGCGGAATTTATCATAATACCCGCCCGTGTCCCGTTCGATGAGCAACCCCACCTCAGCCATCTGCTCCAGCGAATGACCCTTTCCGCCCAGATGCCCCATGAGTGCTTCGTAGGAATCCGGCGCGTACCCCAATTCAAATGCTTCAATGGACGCAGGGGTGATGCCCCGTTTCACCAGGTAATCATAGGCTGCCTTGCCAGCCGGAGATTTGGTTAACTGGAACTGGTAATATTTGACGCTTTCCTCGAGGATGCCGCGCAGCGTTTCGTACTGGTCTTCCTTTTCCTTGCGCTCCGGCGTCATTGGGGTCAGCGTCACACCTGCTTTATCAGCCAGGTACTTCAGTGTTTCCGCGAAGTCCCAACCTTCGCGCTTCATCACGATATTTGAAGATATCGCCGCCCTCGTTGCACTGGCCGAAGCAGCGCCAGGTACCGGAATCCGGAAAGACAGCGAACGCGGGGGTCTTGGAATTGGGATGGAAGGGACAGAACCCGGTATAACTCCTGCCTGAACGGCGTAGTTTTACCGTTTCTGAAACGATATCAACGATATCCAGCCTGGCTTTGATTTCATCAACCGCTGTCATAGCAACAATTTTAATCCTGAATCATTTTTATACATTGATGGGCTTGTGCCAACAAAGTTCCCGTCTAGAAACCCTCAAGCCGTGAAAGGTCCGCCACGCCATACATCAACGCGGAGACACGCTGCAGCAGGCCAAGGCGGTTCGAGCGGATGCGTACGTCCTCCGCCATCACCAGCACGGCATCAAAGAAAGCATTGACCGCCGGAATCATCGGCATGAAGGCGGACAGGGTGTCGTCAACAGAACCCTCGCGGTGGTGTCCTGCTTCTACCTTTTCAAGGGCGCTGTAGAGCGCTATCTCCGAAGGCTCAGTGAACACCAGGGGGTCAACCAGGAACTTTTCAGCCTGGTCGCGGGTGATGCGCACACAGCGGGCATACGCCGGCAGGATCGTGTTCCAATCCTCGCGTTCCACCCACCTGGCCAGTGCCTTCACCTCACGCTGCGCCCCGGTAGGATTGTTGTGTTGCTCTGCCAACACGGCATCCACCACGTCGTACCGGTAACCCTGCTCGATCAGGTTGCTGCGCAGGCGTCCGGTGATGAAATCCGCGCAGGCTTTCATATTTTCAGGACTTGCCTCTATTGGCAGGTGCTGCCCTGCCAGGGTCATCCATTTTTGCAGGTCAAAATCGAGGGTCAAATGCTGAGAGCAGTTGTACCAGTCCGATGGCGGTGCGGCGCTGAGCGAAGGGATCACGAGTGCCCGTCGGCGCTAATCCGGCGGCGAAAAGCCCGACGAGTGAATCCAGCCTGTCCGCCAGGCCAACAACCAACCCGGCTTTGGATGCCGGAACGGCATCGCCGGTGAAACGCGGCAGGTAGTGTTCACGAATGGCATCAGCCACTGGTTTTGATTCGCCAGAATGCAAGGCGTAATAGCGCCCCATGATCCCCTGCAGCGAGGTCATCTCAACCACCATGTGAGTGACCAGGTCTGCCTTACTCAAAGTCGCAGCGCGCAGCGCAGTCGCCTTCTCTTCATCTGATAATCCCAATTCATCCGCCAGTATTTTCGTGAGGGCATTAACGCGGCGGGATTTATCCAGCATCGACCCCAATTTATGCTGAAAAGTCAGCGTCCCAAGGCGCTCCAGCATATCTTCCAACTTATGTTTCAGGTCCTCTTTTATGAAAAACTGCGCGTCAGCAAAACGCGCCCTGATCACCTGTTCATTGCCGTCAATGACGACCTCCGCTCCTTGTGAATCGCCGTTGCGGATGATGACGAAATACGGAAGCAGTTTTCCGGCTGTGTCTATGATTGGGAAATAGCGCTGATGTTTCTTCATGACCGAGATCAGCACCTCTGAAGGCAGCTCCAGGTGAGAGGGATCAAACCTGCCAAGCAGCGCTGTTGGGGCTTCTACCAGCCTTGTCACCTCTTCCAGAAGGTCCTCATCACTCAACGGTGCCCCCCCCACCTGCGCGCACAGTGTGTTCACCTGCTGCCTGATGGTTTCCTTCCGCGCCAGCGGGTCAAGCATGATCCCTTGCGCAGCGAGATACGCCTGGTAATCAGCCAGTGATTTGATCTCTTTTTCAGCCGGGTCGATGAAGCGTAATCCCCTGGTGATATTGGAGGCGGTGACACCGGCAAACTCGAACGGGATCGGGGCACTGCCCAACACGGCTGCCAGCCAGCGCACCGGCCGGGAGAAGGGAACGTTCGTATGATTCCAACGCATGGTCTTTTCAAACTTGATGCTTTCAACCAGGCCGGGAAGTGTTTCCCGCAGTACCTCATGCGCCAGCCGGGTTTCTTCCTTAACAAGTGCCACAAGGTAGCTGCCGCCATCGATATCACGCACCTGAAGATCACGCAAGCTCACGCCTTTGCTCTGGGCAAACCCTTCAGCAGCACGGGTTGGCTGCCCGGCGGCGTCATAACCGCGGTTGGCAGGCGGTCCTTTTACGATGGTCTCCTTCGCTTCCTGCCGTTCAGCGAGATCCTCAACGATGACCACCAGGCGGCGCGGTGTACCTTGGACGGTCACTTTGCCGTGTGTCAGTCGCAGCTCATCCAGCATAACCGGCACACGTTCCTCCAGCTGCGCTAACGCGCTCTGCAATTCTGCGACGGGCAGTTCTTCCGTTCCGACTTCCAGCAGGAAATGCGCGGGACCAGAAGGATAGATTACCTTTGCGCCAACATTCGTTTTGATCGTCGTTGTGGTGTTCTCTTCTTTAAGCCAGGGGAACTCCAGTTCCTGTCGCCGGGCGACATAAGATTCAGAAATGCGGCGTGCCATTTCGCGCATCCTGCCAAACAACGCCTGTCTCTCCGTCACTCCCACCGCACCGCGGGTATCAAGGATGTTGAAGGTGTGCGAACACTTTAGAAGGTAATCATATGCCGGCAGTACCAGTCCATGGGACAGGGATTCTTCGGCTTCCTGCTCATATAACTTGTACAGCTGGCGCATGCGGTCTACATCCGCCACCTCGAAGTAATATTTACTGTGCTCCACCTCACCCTGCAGGTTGATATCGCCATCCGTAAGGGTATCGTTCCAGCGCATCTCGCGGAAATGATGCACCCGCTGCAGCGGCATGGTGATGCGTTCCAGCCCGTATGTGATTTCCACCGAGACCGGGTCGAGCATCAGCCCGCCCGCCTGCTGGAAGTAGGTGAATTGAGTAATCTCCTGCCCGTCCAGCCATACCTCCCAGCCAAGCCCCCAGGCGCCCAGCGCCGGTTGCTGCCAGTTGTCTTCCACAAAACGGATGTCGTGTTCGCGCGAATCAATGCCGATGGCTTCGAGGGATCTGAGGTAGATCTCCTGCGGGTTGCCGGGGTCAGGTTTTAAGATGACCTGGAACTGGTAATGCTGCTGAAAACGGTTGGGGTTTTCGCCATAGCGCCCGTCATCAGGTCTGATCGAGGGTTCCACGTACGCCACCTTCCACGGTTCGGGACCCAACACGCGTAAGAATGTTCCGGGATTCATCGTTCCAGCGCCGACCTGGCTGTAATATGGCTGCCATATGAGGCATCCCTGGTCTGCCCAGAAATGCTGCAAAGACATGATCACGGATTGAAAATCAAGCGGTTTGTTCATAAATTCTCCCGGGAGGTCGTGGCGTTTAAGTGTTCCAATTATACCCTGAGAGCAGGGGCAGCCCTTTCTTTTGGGGCTTGATCACATCTGTTTACGGATTTGCTTCAGGAATTCAGGGGAGTTCAGGCTGCGTTCGAGCAGGTAGGTGAGGTAGTAATTCTGCAGCGCGTCGATTTCCTGACGTACTGCGGGTGGTGGATCGGCACGCAGCGCTTGTTTGAAGTCACTGCGCTGAAAATGACGCAGAAACCGCAGCGCCTCAAGCGAAACCGGTCGGCTGCTCTGACCGCGCGTCGCACACTTTGGACACAACACCCCGCCCAGGTCGGCTGAAAAGTGCTGGTCGCGCGCGATGATCGCCTCGCCGCAGGCGGCACATTCGAACAGCAGCGGCCGGTAACCCAACAGATCAAGCAGGCGCATTTCATAGAACTTCACCGGGATAAAATCATCCTCAAATGTACTGAGCCTTTCCAGGGTCTCGGTGAGCAACTTATAGAGCTGCCAGTTCTGTCCTTCTTCAAATGTGAAGCGGTCGAGCAGTTCAACCACGTAAGCCGCCTGCCCCATTTTTTGCAGGTTCTCGCGGATGGGTTGAAAAAGGTCAATGGCTTCCGCTTGGGTCACGATCCACAGGTCATGTCCCTTTGCCAGCATGATGGTCACCCTGGTAAAGGGTTCAAGATGGCCCGCTTTACGCGATTGGATCTTGCGCAGCCCCTTGGCAATAGCGCGCAATTTACCCTGTTCACGCGAATAGAGAATTAGCAGGCGGTCGGCTTCCCCCCAATCTGAATGACGCAGCACCACCGCGTCAACCCGGATATTTCTTTCAGTTCTGGGCATATGCCCTCAGAGCAGGTCTTCGGGTCTGAAAGCCTTGGGGAGAAGTCCTTCCACCGTGGTATCCACATGCACCTTGCCGGTGGTATCCACGATTAGCACACGGGTGGAGAGACCAAACTCGGCCATCACCTGGCGGCAGGAACCGCAGGGTGTACCGCCGTTATCTGTCATCACCACAATGGTGTTAAAATCGCGCTCGCCCTCTGAAACCGCTTTGAAGATCGCCACCCGTTCAGCACAGATCCCGGTGGGGTAGGCAGCGTTCTCAATATTCACCCCATCATAGATACTCCCGCCTTCCGTAAGCAGCGCGGCACCAACGGCGTAATGGGAGTAAGGCGCGTACGCCCAACCGCGCGCGTTGCGGGCGGTGTCGATCAGTTTCGCCAGGGTATCGTCATTAATCTGCGTTTTCATCATCAGGTCTCTCCATTTTCAGCGCGCGAATTCTGCCGACCCTGCGTCCATGTACCTCTTCCACTGTTAACCGCCAGCCATCAAAATACAACTCATCACCCTCCACCGGAACGCGCCCTTCCTGGGTGTAGAAGTATCCCCCCAGAGTGTCGGTCTGGTCCGTTTCGAGGTCAGTATCCAGCGCGTCATTGAAATCATCCAGCGCAACCCTGCCGAGGAACACAAACTCCTCGTCGTTAATTTTTTCTACCAGCAGCTCCTCACTCTGGTCATATTCATCCCGGATCTCGCCTACGATTTCCTCAACAATATCCTCAAGCGTCACCAGTCCAGCCATTCCGCCGTACTCATCGACCACGACCGCCAGGTGAATACCTTTCGCCTGCATCTCCGCCAACAGTTCATCCACTTTCTTGGATTCGGGCACGAAATACGCCGGCCTCAGGAACTTGCGGATGGTCTGTTTATCAGTCGGACCGGTGTGCATTTTCAACAGGTCCTTGGCATACAGCAGACCGACCACATTATCGATGACATCCTCGTATACCGGTGCGCGCGAGTGACCGGATTCAACCAGCTGGTTGATCGCTGTGTTCAATGGTGTATTCACGTCCAATGCCAGTACCTCGATTCGCGGGACCATGATCTCGCGGCATAACGTATCACCGAATTGGAAGATCGAGTAGATCATCTTACGTTCATCCGGTTCCAACCCGCCCTCGGGTTGGCCCACTTCCATCCAGGTCTTTAACTCGTCTTCGGTGACCGATCCCAGGTTACGCTGTACCACGCCGCCAGTACCCTGCAGATTAATATACAGTGTGATGAGAGGGCTGAACAACTGGTCAAGTAATTTAGCAGTGGGAACCAGACGCATCGCCCAGGTCTCAGGGTTCTTCAACGGGAATCTTTCAGCCAGGAATTCGAATCCAAGGAGTAGAACCAGGGTCAAAGCAAACAAACCAAGCTTGCCGGCAAGGGTGTATTCCAACCCCGATATTTCTGTCAGTGCCCACACGCAGGCAAGAACCATGGCGTGAAATAGCGACACCAGAAAACGCATCGTTGCCCGCATGCGCGGTGCTTCCAGCACCTTGATCGTTCGTTCAAGCCGTTCCTGGTCTTCAGTACCCAGGTCGATCAATTGCGGCAGCCGCGCGTTAAACAGGGCTGCCCTGGTGACCGAAATAAAAAGGTCCAGCAGCACAAAAACGATAAGCAATATCCAGGCGATCAATTCCACTTCAATCCTTCTTCTTCATTGGGCGTGCCGGAACGCCGGCAACAACCTCATTATCCGCGACGTCGTGCGTCACCACCGCGCCAGCCCCCGTTTTGGCGTTTTTACCGATCTTCAGGGGTGCGACCAGCATGGTGTCAGAGCCGATGAAAGTGTTTTCACCTATCTCCGTCGGATGCTTATGCACCCCGTCAAAATTGCAGGTGATAGTACCGGCGCCAATGTTGACATTCTCGCCGATGGTGGCGTTACCGATATACGAGAAGTGCCCCATCTTGACCCCCGCCGCCAGGTAAGAATCCTTCACTTCACCAAAATTACCCATGTGCACCCCACGCCCGAGATGTGCCCCCTTGCGCAGGTGGCAGAAAGGCCCCATGCCAACCTCGTCCTCCACCACAGCGCCTTCGATGACGGAAGCAAGCAGGTGACAGTGATTGCCGATGGAGGAATCACTGATGATGGTGCCGGGTCCGATCTCGCAGCCCTCACCAATAACCGTGCTGCCGGTCAACTTTGTATTGGGTAGAAGAACCGTATCTCTGCCGATGCGCACAGTTTCTTCGATATATACGAGGTCCGGGTCGATCATGGTCACACCAGCGAGCATATACGTGTGGTTGATTCGTCGACGGATGACGCGCTCCGCCTCGGCGAGGTGAACCCGATTATTGATGCCTAACGTCTCCTCTTCATCCTCAACGGTAACAGCCTGCACCTTTTTTCCTTCGGCAACTGCCACTGCCACGATATCGGTCAGATAATACTCACCCTTCGGAGAAAGCTTAATCTTTTTCAGCGCCTGCCACAACCACGGGGAAGAAAAGCAATACGCGCCAGCATTCAATTCGTCGATTTTTAGCTGTTCCGCCGTTGCCTGCGCTTCCTCAATAATGCCAATCACATCGCCGTCAATGCTGCGGATAATTCTGCCGAATCCGCGCGAATTGGTAGAGCGTACCGTTAGCAGTGTCATCTGTCCAGTGGCTGTCGCCTGTGTTTCCACCAAGCGGGTCAATGTTGCAGCCGTAATCAGCGGCATGTCCGCGGAAATCACCAGCACCAGGCCTTCTTCTCCCGCCAGTAGGCTTTCCGCAGCCTGTACCGCGTTGGCGGTACCGAGACGCTCCTGTTGAATGGCGTACTCCACACTATCTCCAGCGACCTCACGTACCTGCTGCGCGCCGTTGCCGATGACCACCACCGTCCTTCGCGAACCGGCAGCGGATGCCAGGTCAATGGAATATTTCACGAGTGGCTTGCCGTTTAATGGGTGCAGCACCTTAGGCAGGGTCGAGTTCATACGGGTACCCTGACCGGCGGCGAGGATAATGGTGGATAGATTCATGTTTTTCTCCACTGAAGATTGATGCCCATGCTATTTATTCTACACCGGATGCAATGCCAGCACCGCGTTGAATTCCAATGCGCGGCGCTCGTTGACTGGTTTTAAGATGCGTTCTATGAGGGTCAGGTTTTTTCTTCATTATTGCTGCTGCTAGGCTGGGGCGCCTGGATTCGAACCAAGATTCACAGATTCAAAGTCTGGTGTGCTGCCGTTGCACCACGCCCCAATTTACTCCCTGTGCAGTGGAGTAGATTTTAACACAAAAAAGAACACCTTGGCGAAAGACCACCCGCGGTATCAGTCCTCCGGGCAAACCTCCCCCAGGGTAAGTGCTTCGATATCCTTCAGACCGCTGCGTGAGGTCACATCCAATACCAGACCGCACAGGTCAGGGCGTGAAACCATGGCTTTGACATGGAAGAACAAGGGAAGCGCTGGAAGCTCTTCCATCAGGATCTGCTGCATGCGGTTGGATTGACTTACCAGAAGTTCCCGGTCCAGCCCAGCCGAAAGGGCGAGCTCGCAGGCAGCATCATATTCATCGTTGGAGAAACCGCTGAAGTTCACACCGCCATAACGCGTCCCCAGCCACTTGTTTTCTGCACTCGGGATCTCAGACGATGAGAAGAGAAAACAGGGCGGCTGGCGGCCGGTGGACCAGGCGAGTTCCGCCAGGTCAAAGTTGCGCCCGAATACCCGTCCTTCGGGACCCGCGGCGTACATCTCCGCCACCGAAAGGTAGGTCGGGGTGACCTTGATGCCGCACTCTGCCAGTGATTCCACTACAACGTTTGTGGTGCTGGCGTGCAGCTCGCTCTCGGTGACATAGTAATTCAATGTCAGTTCGGTCTCAAAGAAAACGTTTTCCACGTCCGCGGCTACCCGCGGGGTGGAGGGGTTGTTGTCGGTGTCCAGCCAGCCCGCTTCATCCAGTAGCTGCCCGCCCAGCACCGGGTCATGCACATAGGTTTTCGTATCCGTTGCCGCGTAAGGGTGATTGGGTGGGAGGAAGGTGACCGGAACATCCGACTGGTTCAACGTGATATAAGTTTGGATGTAATCCCGGTCAACACAATAACCAATCGCCTGCCGCACGCGCACATCACCGAGGAAATCCTGCCGGTCTTCGTAGGGATTGTAGACATCATCATAGGAGGCGGGTTTGATGCCAAAATTCAGCCCTTCCCATTCCGGACCCATGCCAAAGTAAGGTTTCAGATCCCCCAATCCCTCCAGTTCACGGATGCGCACGATCTGCGATTCCAGACCCGCGGTTGTGTCAATTATGTCACACTCGCTGGTAACCATCATACTGAGGTCAGCCTCCGGCGTGGTAGGGATAAAACGGTAAACAACAACATCAAAGTAGGGCAAGCCTTCAGCCGCGCGGAAGTAATTCGGGTTCTTCACCAAGCGGATATGGTCACCGCTCACCCATTCGTCGAGCATGTAGGCGCCCCAGCCGAGCGGCTGCCGGGTGGTCAGCGGATCACTGGTCATCTGTTCCGGGGTAAGGCTGGCTAACGCGTGCTGCGGCAGCGGAGACCAGAAGAACGCAGCGGGGTTGAGCGTGAGGTAACCCGGCTGACCGATCCACTGCACGGTGTTGTCATCAAGAGCGGTATAAGAAAAGGTTCGGTCAATATTGGTCTTCGTGACGGCTGTTTCAGGATCCGCGCTCACAGTAAAGGAAAAAATAGAATCCTGTGCTGTGAGAGGTTCCCCGTCTGACCAGGTGATTCCATCAAGCAGGGTGAAGTTGACGACCATCTGGTTCAGTTCAAGCTCGCTCGTCCCGTCCCACTCGAGCGCGCAATCCGGTGAGAGGCATCCCGCCGGGAAAACGCGCACACCCTTCTTCAAGGCTACAATATCGCCGGTCACGTTGGCAACCGGGTCGCCTTCTGTGACCGCAACAGCCTGCAGGGTAACGCCACCATTCTCCTGCGTCGGTAACTCCGCGAGGATCACCGGTGATGGTTCAAAATTTATCGTGTCCAGCGGACCGTCATAAATGGCTTCCAGCACGCTCCATTTGGCACGCGAGGTGTCTCCATAAAGATACAGGTCTTCAGGCTCGTCTGCGAGGCACACCACCAGCGTCTTTGGCGGCACCGGCGTGGGGGTCGATGGTAGCGAGTGGGGGTGTCAGTGGGTGGGGGCGTGGACTGGCGTACCCGGCGCGCACGCGCTGAGAGCGAAAAGCGGGATGACCAGTGCCACCAGCAGTGATTTCAATGTGAATCGCGTTGATCTCATAAATATGTCCTTTTCGTTGCGTCAATTATAAAGCATAGACGGGATACAAAAACGGCGGCTGTGTTCTGCCGCCGTTCCATAAATTGCCGGGGATTATGTCTTGCCACGCATACGCGGGTCGAGCACATCGCGCAGGGCGTCGCCTACCAGGTTCCAGCCCATCACGAAGAAAACCAGGGTCATGCCTGGAAAAATGACAATGTACCAGTAATCCGCCAGGTTGGTGATCCAGTTGCGCGCGAAACTGAGCACCTGTCCCCAGTCGGCGTAACCGATCGGCGTGCCGATACCGAGAAAGGAAAGGGCGGCAAAACCAAGCACTACATCGCCAATACCAAGCGAGGCCAGCACCATGGTGGGGAAGATGGCGTTAGGCAGAATATGCTTGAACAGGATCCTGCCATCTTTCACCCCGCTCACGCGCGCGGCCAGAATAAAATCGCGCTGCTTGACCGAGAGAATGTCACTGCGGATGATGCGTGAATAGCCCATCCAGCCGAAGGTGATCATTGCCAGCAGAGCTGGAACGATACTTTTTCCGATCACCGGGGTCAACACCGCTGTCATGATCAACGCCATCATAATATACGGAACCGTCATAAAGACATCCACAATGCGCATGATAAGCTGGTCAACCCACTTACCGTAATACGCGGCTATTGAACCCAGGATGACGCCGATCATCACGGTGGCAAACACAACGATCAACCCGGTGCGGAAGGCGGTACGGGTTCCCCAGATGATGCCGAAGAAAATATCATACTGCCCCTGGGCGGTACCCATCAGGTGAACCCATTCTTCATGACCGGTCAGCGGTGTGTACCAGAAGGGGATCTCTGGGACATTTTTCTTCCATTCAGAACCGGGCGGCCGGGGTTGTCCGCTAAAGCCATCTCGCGGAATCTTAAACGGGTCATCATTTACCGGCGGGGCGATCACCGGAGCAAAAATGGCAATGAAAATGAATAGGCCGATCAGGATGAACCCAATGATCGACGCCGGGGTCTTAATTAAGCCTTTTAGAATTCTGTAGTTTTCAGGTCCAAGTACCCTTTCGAGCCGGCCAATTTTGCGGTCCGGCAACACTTCCTTCAGCAGGGTGTTATCACCACTCGGGGTTGTCATCTCAGTCATGTTGCTCTCCTCAGTCCAACCGTACGCGCGGGTCAATAACCCCGTATAGGATGTCTACGATCAGATTGGCAAAGATCAGTATCAAACCATTAAAAATAGCAAAACCCAGTGTGGTGATCACGTCCAGTTGCTGAGCTGCCTCCGCGGCCGCTGACCCAATACCCGGATAATTGAAAACCGTTTCGGTAATCACGACGCCGCCCAACAACCCGACGACACTCATGCCAGCCATGGTGGCGATGGTGAGCATCGCGTTGGGGCGGGCATGTTTATTGATGACATCTTTCTCCTTCAAGCCTTTTGCGCGCGCTGTGACCACATATTCCATGCGCAGCGTTTCGAGCATGGAGGAACGGGTAACGCGGACAAAGGTTGCCCAGGTAATGTAGGAAAGGGTTAGGATCGGCAGGATCATATGCCGCAGAGCGTCCCAGAAAATGTCAATTCGCCCATTGAGAAGCGCGTCAATGGTTAATAGTTTTGTGTACTGCGTGAAATTTCCGGTCATGATCTCCTGCGTCACCCAGTTTGAATTCTTACCGGGCGGGAACCAGCCAAGCTTGGCGTAGAAGAACATTAATACCAGAAGACCGAACACAAAAACCGGGAAGGAGGTTCCGACGATACTAAAAACCCTGGCAGCCTGGTCGATAAAGCCGTTCTGGTGCACCGCCGCCAGCACTCCCAACCAGATGCCCACCGATAGCATCGGAAACACCGTCCATAACGCCAGATCCAGTGTATTGGGGAAGCGGGTTTTGATGATATTGATCACCGGCTGGGATTGTGACCGCGAATAACCAAAATCACCGTGTATGATGCCGCCAGAGCGTTCACCCGTCACCGGATCTATCACGCCGTTCAACCAGATCCAGTACTGCTCATGGAAAGGCTTGTCCAAACCGTACTTGCGGATGATACCCTGGATCTGGCCCTCATTCTTCGGGAAGTCTCGCATGTATAAAGCGGACCGTTCCACCGGACCCAGGAATTGCAGCATGCCGAAGATGATAAGGGTAACGCCAAACAGCAGTACCGGAACCAGTAACACGCGGCGGATAATATAATTGGTCATTGAAACACCTCAGATAAGGTTTTTCTGTGCGGAACGGATTGAAAAATCCTTCAATGCACTCCGCATAGAAAAACGGTGGGGTTCATGCGGGAGCCTTAACAGGCTCCCGCATGTTTCGTACAGAAGTTACTAAGTTTTACTCGACTGCGAAGGTGAACAGCAGCACATCCTGTGAAAGACCGGGGCGTCCAAAGTACAGGCGCAGCGGGCGATCATTGGCATCAGCACATACCTGGAAGCGGTCAGCTCCAAGCAGCGAGGTGTCGATGGTGCAGATGTTCTGTTCTTCGAGGTAGGTGTTGGTTTCTGCGTCGTAGAACTTGGCGACACCCACCAGCGGGTCAACCTGGGTACGGAATTCGGCAGGAACTGCGATGATATCCGCGTCACCAGCCTGGAGGGCGGCGAAGCGGGTACCGAACTCGCTCACGTCCTGGATCAGGACCTGCCCTAAGGCAGCGGGGGTATTCCAGTATGCATCATTGCGGAGCATGGAAACTTCCACGCCCTGGTTCCAGTAATCCAGCTTGAAGGGGCCGGTGCCGTTGGCGATGGTGGAGAAGGGATTGTCTGCGGAGACCATGCCATAGAAGTTCTGCCAGGTATCGCAAGTGCCATCCCATCCACCGTTCTCAATCACCCATTCCTTGTCCATGATGGAACCCCAGCCGTTAGCGATCGTCGGCAGGAAGGGGCCCCAGGGCTGGGCGAGGGTCATGGTTACGGTGCCGGCGGCATCGTCAGCTACGATCTTGGACATAACGGTCTCGCAGGCAGCTTTGAGGACAGCCGGGTCATTGGCGAGCAGGGCTTCGCGGTCATCAGCAGAAGCAAAGTCATCAACCAAACCGGTGATGTCATCAAGGCCAACACCAAAGAACGGCTCGGCCAGCAGCCACTGCGGGGAGGAATATCCGCCCTGCAGCAGACCGCGCTGGAAGGAGTACGCAACATCTGTCGGTGTCAAGTCGCCACCTTCATGGAACTTGACGCCTTCACGGATGGTGAAGGTCCAGACAGTGCCATCTTCCGAGGTGGTCCATTCGGTTGCCAGTTGGGGTACCATTTCGCTGGTGGATTCACCATCGTAGAAGACCAGGGTTTCGTAAACGTTCTGGACAATCTCGCCACTGGCGGTGTCATAGGACAGCGCGGGGTCGAGGGTATCCGGTGAACCGGTGGTCATTACGGTGAAGAGTTCCGGGTTCGTGGGGTCAGCAGCCTTGGAAATGGTGTAGTAGTAGATGTTCGAGAAGATCGGGTTCGTAACACGACCCTCAACCCACCTCTGCTCGTAAGCATGCGAGGTGGAGAGCACCAGGGGGATTCCAACTGCCTGATCGTAGTACAGCGAGTTGAATTCCTTGTAGACCTCTGAGCGATCATCGAAATCGATCAGAGCCACACCCTCATCCAACAGAGCCTTGAACTGAGCCGACAGATCGTCGGGCAAGTTCTGGCGTCCACCATAGGTACCGGTGGTGTAGGGCTGATACCAGTTGTGGGGGTCATGGATATCCTCAAGCCAGCCGCCGGTCATCATAGGCACCTTGTGGGCGCGCTGGGCAGCCAGGTAAGAAGGCCACGGGAGACCAAGGGTCTCGACAACGAATTTGGGATTAACCGCATTGACGTTGGCCGAAACGATCTCGGTGTAGATTTCGCGGGTGGTGTTACCGGTGTTGTAGAGCATCTGGAAGCGGAAGCCCATTTCCCAGATATCATCGGGGTCTTCACCAGCGGGAACGCCGTCTTTGTCGACGTCAGCCAGCTTGAATTCTTCCTCGCACTTTGCCAGGTCATAAGTATAATGAGCGGTATCGTTTGAGTAACCAGCCATACCGGGCAGCGAGAGGGTCTTGGATTGGACAGCTTCACCCATGAAGATATCATCGATGATGGTCTGGAATTCGAAGCAGTAGCCAAAAGCCTTGCGGATATGGACATCATCGAAGAATGTCGGCGGGATACCATTCCCATCCAGTTTATTGGAACCCAGGTAGGGATTCAGAACGACCTCGATAACTTCGGCGGTCGGCTGAACAACAGGTTCTTCAACCACGGGCTCTTCAACTACAGGTGCCGCGGTCGGTTGCGCACAGGCGGTCAGTGCAAAACTGACAACCATTAGCAAAGCAAGCAGTACATATAACTTACGCATTTTTTCTCCTCCTTGTGAGAAATTCTTTCGATTCGGTTACGTACAAACACCTCTGATTTCTAATCATATCTAACGGAATTATCATCACCTCCTTATATTCACCCTTTGGTTAAATTTTATGACAGGCCGCGAAATGCCCCGGCTCTACTTCCCGCCACTCTGGTGTCTTTTCCGCGCAGATCGTATCCGCGATCGGGCAGCGGGTGCGGAAACGGCACCCTGAAGGGGGGTTGACTGGAGAAGGCACGTCGCCTTCCAGGATGATACGGCGGCGTTGTTCATTGTAAACAGGGTCAGCCACCGGTATCGCTGAGAGTAATGCCTGGGTATATGGATGTAGCGGGTTGCGGTACAGCTCGTTGCGCTCAGTAAGTTCCACAAATATCCCCAGGTACATCACCGCCACACGATTACTGATATGACGCACCATCGAAAGGTCATGGGCGATGAAGAGATAGGTAAGGTTCAGTTCCTGCTGCAGTTCTTCCAGCAGGTTCACCACCTGCGCCTGGATGGAAACATCCAGCGCTGAAATGGGTTCGTCGCAGACGATGAAGGAGGGGTTAAGTGCCAGCGCGCGGGCAACACCAATGCGCTGCCGTTGCCCACCGGAAAACTCGTGCGGATAACGGCTCGAAAAATCGGGGTTAAGTTTCACCAGGTCAAGCAGCGAGGCAACGCGCTCGTCGATCTGCTTGCCGCTGGCTTCGCCAAAAGCCATCAACGGTTCGCCAACAATATCCCGCACCGTCATACGCGGGTTGAGGCTGGCGTATGGATCCTGGAAGATCATTTGCATTTCTCGCCGCATCATGCGCATGCGTTCAGGGCGAAGCTTGACCAGGTTGGTATCTTTAAAATACACGTTACCTGAAGTGGGTTTGTAAAGCTGAAGAATGGTACGCCCGGTAGTGGATTTACCGCAACCGGATTCACCTACAAGGCCGAGCGTCTCCCCTTGTTTGATGTCAAATGAAACGCCGTCCACGGCATGTACCACACCCACCTGGCGGCGGATAACGCCGCGGTAGATCGGGAAGTGCATTACCAGATTATCAACTTTGATCAGAACATTGTTGTCTGCGGTCATGTTCACTTGCTCCCGTTCCGGGTATCGACCCAGCATGCCACGCGGTGTCCTTCAGTTACCGTCTCCAGGGGAGGGTTCTCCTGCCAGCAGCGCTCGGTCACCCAGTTGCAGCGTGGTGCGAACGGGCATGATCTCGGTTTCTGGTATAGAATCGGGGGCATTCCTTCGATCGAGAATAATTTCCTGTGCATATCTTCATGGATCTTTGGCAGGCTGCCAAGCAAACCCAGCGTATATGGATGACGCGGGTCTGCAGTACAGGTCATTAACGTCGGATTCTTCAATAATATATCCGCCGTACATGACCATTACCCGGTGAGCGATATTTGCCACCACTCCCAGGTCATGGGTGATCCAGATGATGGCCATACCAAGTTCATCGCGCAAGCGCTTTACCAGGTCGACGATTTGTGCCTGGATGGTCACATCCAGCGCTGTCGTGGGTTCATCCGCGATCAGTATCTGCGGGTTGCATGAAAGCGCGATGGCGATCATCACGCGCTGGCGCATGCCGCCGGAATACTGGTGGGGATAATCCTTCAACCTCTCGCCAGCCCTGGGTATGCCAACCAGCTCTAACAATTCAACAGAACGCTTGCGCGCTTGTTCTTTGGTCATGTTCATGTGCAGCATCAGCGGTTCCGCCATTTGCTTGCCAATATTCATGACCGGGTTTAGCGATGTCATCGGGTCCTGGAAAACCATGCTGATCTGACCACCGCGCACGTGGCGGATTTCTTCCGCGCTCATCTTTAGAAGATCCTGCCCTCTAAATATCGCTTCACCAGCGACGACCTTACCTGGCGGCGAGGGGATGAGGCGCAGGCAGGAAAGCATGGTCACACTTTTTCCGCAACCGCTCTCGCCGACAACACCCAGGGTTTCACCTTCCTTGATGTGGAAAGAAACACCGTTAACAGCATGAACGGTTCCATCAGGGGTCTTGAAGTGAGTTTCCAGATCACGGACTTTTAGTAGTAGCTCACCCATTTACAGATCCTTGTAATTAAAATATTGGTATTCCGAAAACTCGGCATTTAATAGTTTACCATAATTGTTTTGATTTTCATGTTGCCGGCTGAAAAATTTATTTCTCTACTCATTCACCATCTCTCATCTATACAACCCTTAAATCACGGATAAAGTGCTGCCACCTTGAGAACGGTACCCAACCTGATCCATGGCATTTCAAACACCCGGCTGCAGGTGACAACCTGGTTATAGATCACAGGGCATTTGACCCACTGACCGCTAAAATCCACCAGCACATCCACCTGGCCTAACATCTCGTCGAAATTGCTCAAGATCAAGCCGCGCTCTTCTGTCACCACTTCCTGAACCTGGCTGAGCGCGAAGAGGCGCATCTTGCGCGCCTGCTCACGCGGTACATCCTGCCCTTCATGTGCAATGGAAAATCCGATCACCTTATCCACCTGCTGGATGGACTCTCTGAACCGCTTGTTGAGGAGAGCGTCGCTGCTGTTGCCCACCAGGCTGAACGCCAGGAAACAGATCACAAGCGGAACGATAATGGCAAAATTGCCGGATGAGAACAAAGCCTGGTCGATGAGGATATTTTCGATCAGTCCGCAAGACAAGCGAAACCACTGCGATGATCGCAAAGCCAATCCACAGGTTCTGGTTAAGTTCCTTATGAAAGGGATATTTTAAGAATTCACCGAGCGCCGGGTTGAACAGGCTGATGATGCGCGGCGCCACCTTGATCGGCAGCCATATCACCAGGTGGGCAAACAGGAGCGCTTGCAGCAACCAGAGAATCAGGCTCAACCAGGTACGCTCAAACCGCGCTGTGAGCCAACCCACCAGCGCGCCGCTCAACAGGCTTATGATCAAACCCGGAATGAATTTTACCCACGTAAAAATACCATTCGCGCGTGCCAGTAAAACTGCGTCAACCCCCCAGGCAAAAATCGCAAACGCCAGTCCGGCGGCGAGGCCGTATAACAACCCCGCGACATGCTTTCTTTTGCTCACTGCAGGTTTCATTTTTCAAAACCTCGAACCGTGAAACGGGTACCCTTATATCTAAGTCGGCGTATCGATAAGGGAAAATAAATAATACTTCGAATTCATCAAAAGTCAATATCCGGCATAAGGGATGATTTTTCTGAATATGCGTTTTATCAACGACATGCTCGAACTTGGATTTTTATTGATGCAACCATCATGGAAATATTTCCATGCTGTCACGCTAATTACTCATCGCCGGCGCGCATGCGCAGGTAGGATTCATACCGCTCCGCGCTCACTTTGCCTTCCTCGACCGCTTTTATCACCGCGCAACCAGGTTCTTCGTAATGCGCGCAGTCATTGAACTGGCAGTATTTCACCAGCTCGCGCAGCTCAGGGAAGTATCCATCCAATTCCTCGGGTTGCGTATCCCACAGGGAGAGCTTGCGTAAACCAGGCAGGTCGGCAACATAACCCCCCTCTGTTAGCGGGAACAATTCGCGCACCACCGTGGTGTGCCGTCCCCGGTCCTTATGCCCGCTGACCTCGCGCACCGCTAGCCCCAGACCGGGCTGCACCTCATTCAACAGGCTTGACTTGCCCACACCCGAAGGTCCCGCGAGTGCCGAGATCTTGCCGACCAGCGCCTTTCTTAGCTCACTCACCCCTTCGCCAGTCACTGCCGAGGTGTAGATGACCCGGTAACCCAGCGGGGGATAAATGTCAAAAATCTTCTTCGCCGCCCGCATTCCCACCAGGTCAACCTTGTTGGCGATGATAAGCGCTCCCAGCCTCTGTTTTTCGGCGATCACCAAAAAGCGGTCGAGCATGCGCAAGTGCGGCTCGGGCGAGGCGCAGGCGAACACGGTCACGATCTGGTCGGGATTGGCGAGCAGGATCTGGCGGTATTCCCCGCGCGGAGTGGGGTCAAGGCGAACCAGTTCGGAGGTGCGTGGTTCGATCCCCTCGATGACGCCGCTGCCTTCAGGCAGCACGGTTATCTTCACGTTATCGCCGATGCTGATCACATCCCCCTGGATGGTACGGCGCTTTAACCTGCCGCGCAGACCGCAGGTGATCACCCCTTCAGCTGTTTGAACCGTGTAAAAGCCGGATTGGTTACGGACAACGATGCCGTTCAGGAATTCACTGCTCACAATTATTCTGTATCGGGTGCGGGGGTGCGGGTGATGTATATATCCCACTCCCACCAGTACTGGGTGTAAACCTCGCCGGCGAAGTAAGCCTCAACGACACGCCTGAACACCGGGGCGGCGTAAGCCGAGCCATCGCCCGCGTATTCGAGGATGACCGCTATAGCTATATCGGGTTTATCGGGGTTGTTGGCATCAGTGAAACCGGCAAACCAGGAATGCGGGTCTTCGACTGATGTGGTGGCTGTGCCCGTTTTACCGAAAACAGGAGTACTCATGCCTGTGAAGCGGCGGTAGGCAGTTCCGCGCTCATCACGGACGACAAGTTCCATACCGAGTTTTACCGCCTCCAGCGTCTCCGCGCTGGCGGGAATCTCGTTGAGCACTTCGGGTTCGAACTGCTCCAGCACCGTGCCATCAACACTGGTGATCTTTTCGATGATCTGCGGACGGTACAGCGTGCCGCCGTTACCGATGGACGCCACCATGTTGGCCACCTGCAGCGGGGTCACCAGCATGTCGCCCTGCCCAATGCCCATCTGCACTGCCGCGCCTTCCGTGGTCGGGTCAGTGATCTGCCCCACCTCCTCAGCCACGGCATCAATACCGGTGTACTGACCAAACCCGAACTCCCGCGCCCAATCTGAAAGGTAGGTGGCACCCATCTGGCGATAGAGGTCGAGCCCCAGGTGGTAGAACCAGGGATTGCAGGAACGCATAATGCCGTGCACCAGGGAGAGGTTGCCTGAAGGCGGCAGTTCTTTGTCATAGGTCCAGTCGTTGCCCACGAAACCCGGCAGCTCGGTGTACTGGCTGGTGCAGTCGTACATGGAACTTGGTTTATATATGCCGGATTCAAGCGCGGCGGTCGCGGTGACCAGTTTAAATACCGATCCCAGCGGGTAGGCGGATTGGGCTGCCCGGTTCCACAGCGGTCGTTCTTCATCATTCACCAGTTCTTCCAAAGCCCACTGGCTGTTGTAGTTCTGCGGTACAAAATTGTTGGGGTCGAAGCTCGGCGAGGACGCCATGGCCAGCACGCGCCCGGTGTCCCGTTCCAGCACCACGATGGCGCCGGTAAAACCATACAGCGCTTTCTGCACCAGTATCTGCAGGTCTTTATCAATCGTGGTGTAAATGGTATTGGCGGCTTCAGGGTCTGCCCTGCCCAACATGGTATCGTAGGTGCCGTCAGGGTTGACCACATATAGGTCCCCGGCGGGGTTACCCCTTAAATTCTCTTCGCCCCATTTCTCTATTCCAGCCGCGCCGACCTTTTCATCTCCCGCGTAACCCTTGCGCCGGAACTCTTCGTACTGCTCGGGTGAAATGCTCAACAGGTAACCGATCACCTGTGGTGAAACACCGCCGTTGTAGTAGTAACGCGATGTGTACGGATTGATGGCAACCCCGGTGAAGGAACTCAGGTAGCTTGCCCTATCGTAATAGGTCTGAGCTGACACGACACCTATGGGAACGTAAAATCCGCCGCCGCGCTCAATGGTGTCACCGATGATATTCGCCGGGATACCGGTCATGACGGCCAGAATACCCGCCAGGTTACCTTCCTGTCCTTCCAGTATCTCATCAGGTACCACGCCAATGGCCACCGCTTCTGCCTGGGCGGCGATGATATCGCCGTCATTGTCATAAATATCACCGCGAGTTGGTGGCGTGAGGCTGAGCGCCAGTTTCTTGCCACCGCTTAGTTCGGGCATGATCAAGCCGCTCTCCCACTGCACCAGCCAGTTGCCGCCATCCGCGACCAGGTTCATTTCCATGCGGCGGATAATGTCTCCAAAGAAAATGGTCTTAAAAACAACCTGGTAGCCAACTTTCGCTGAACCCGGGTTGACCAGGGAGGTCAATATACCGTACTCGATCTCCTTAAGAGTGAGGCTGACCGCAGCGTCTGTGTGAGTTTTTGTGAAGTCGGCTTCGCTGATGGCGTCCCGGCTGGTAGGCGCGAGCATGGCATACATGCCGGCATAATCTGATTGATTCCACTTTTCCAGGTAATTCAACACTGTGTGCGAGGCGTCCGGCAGCTGCGTGGTTAATACCACTGGCGAAGGAAGTTCGGCTCCCGGTTTTTCCGTGGGATCCACGCCGCTGGCACAGGCTGTTAGAGACAACAGTAAAATGATCGTGATTCGCCAGAGAAATTTCATCTTTTCCTTGTTATATGTCTGTTAACCAACATCCTCACCAGCCAGGATGCGCTTGAACACAGGGCAAGTATACGCCAGTTCCCGCTGGCAGCGGTAGGGTACGGTTTTACGCCAGCCAAAATCCAGGCGGCGCAGCGCCCGCTCAATATGACACAACGGCAGTCCCATCACGCTGGCAAAGCAGCCTGATATTTTTTCGACCGGGTTAAAATCTTCGTTTTGGATGGCGTACGCGCCGGCTTTATCCATCGGGTCGCCGGTGAGGATATACGAGGCGATCTCCTCATCGCTGTAGGCGCGCATCTTAACGTGCGTTGAACACAACTCGACCTCTGTTAAACCGCGCGAGGGAACCCCCACCACAACGGCAGTATGCACGTTATGAGAGCGGTTTCGCAATTTGCGCAGCATCCTGGCAGCGTCTTCGCTGTCGAATGGTTTGCCAATGATCTCATCCCCATCGGCCACGGTCGTATCTGCCGCCAGGATGATCGCGTTGAAAGGTGCCTGCCGCTCACAAGCGTGCGCTTTTTCACGCGCCAGGCGCATCACGTAATCCTCCGGGGTTTCACCAGTGCGCGGCGTCTCATCAACTTCAGCCATGGTGTTGGTGAAGGGGATGTCCATCCACGCCATCATTTCCCGGCGCCGCGGCGAGTTCGAAGCGAGCACAATAAGGGGATCTGTCATACAAATTATTCTAACACACCAGCTTGCCGGCAAGGCGGTTCATCTCATTTCGGGTAAAATGGTCTATATCATTTTTCCCGGGAGGGATATATGCAAGCATTGAAGGAACGTGTCGCCGCGGAGGGAAAAAACCTTGGCGGTGGTATCCTCAAAGTTGACAGCCTGATCAATCACCAGGTAGATCCAAAATTAATGGACCAGTGCGGGTTGGAATTCGCGCGCCGTTTTGCCCTCACCATGCCCACGCGTATCCTCACCGCGGAGATATCGGGCATCGCCCCGGCGCTGATGACCGCCCGTCATCTCAACCTCCCGGTGGTGTACGCGCGCAAGAACCGCCCGGTGACCATGCCCGACACGGTATACCTCACCATCGCTCCCTCTCATACCAAGGGCAGAAATGTGGAGTTGATCGTCTCTCCTGAATACCTCATGCCCGGAGAGAAGGTGCTCATCATTGATGATTTTCTGGCTACCGGCGCCACCATCCTTGGGCTGGTACGCCTCACCCTGGCAGCCGGCGCTACCATCGTGGGAATTGGCACTCTCATTGAAAAGACTTTCGAGGGCGGTCGCGAAGCCCTGCAGTACTTAAACGTTCCCATCGAAGCCCTGGTACAGATCACCAACATGGACGATGGTCGCATTGTTTTCGCTGATTAAAGATCAATGACCAAATGAGCCATTCAATCGCCATCCTCGATTTCGGTTCGCAGTACACGCAGCTCATCGCCAGGCGCGTGCGTGAACTGCAGGTGTACTGCGAGATCTTCCCCTGGAACGCGGCGCCGGAACTCGTTAATGGCTTGAACCCCGCCGGTTTCATCCTATCAGGCGGACCTGCTTCTGTATATGAAGAGCACGCTCCAGCGCTGCAGCCATTCATCCTGCAAAGCGGTTTGCCCGTGCTGGGGATCTGTTACGGCATGCAGCTGCTTGCCCGGGCATTCGGCGGCAGCGTGTCCTCCTCGGAGAAAAAGGAATACGGCCTGGCGGAGATCGAATGCACCGCTGCCAGTGCGCTCCTGCCAGCCGGACGCCAGCCCGTGTGGATGTCACACGGTGACCGGGTCGAATCATTGCCTCCCGGCTTCAGCGCTCTCGCGGTATCTGCCAACACCCCAATCGCTGCCATGGGTGATATGGAACGGGGAATTTACGGTGTGCAGTTCCACCCCGAAGTGCACCACACCCCGCGCGGGCTCGAGTTGCTGCGCGCGTTCATCATTGATGTATGCGGCGTGACAGCTGACTGGACACCGGAAAACATCATCGCGGCAGCGGTCAGCAGGATCCGCGACCAGGTGGGGGGAGCAAGTGTGCTCTCTGCTGTCAGCGGCGGAGTGGATTCGACCGTGGCAACCACGCTGGTACACCGCGCCGTCGGCAGCCAACTGCGCGCAGTTTTTGTTAACACCGGTCTGCTGCGCTTGAATGAGGCCGCCCAGGTGGAGGCTGTCCTGAAGGAACACCTCGGCATCCCCCTCGTCACGGTGGATGCCAGCGCGGGTTACTTCGCGGCGCTCAAGGGAGTGATGGAACCGGAGGAAAAACGGCGCATCATCGGCGCCAAATTTATTGAAATATTCGAGCAGGAAGCTGCGCGCGCCGGTAATCCACCCTATCTCGTACAGGGAACCATTTACCCCGACGTGGTCGAATCCTCCGCAGCTGACCGCAGCCAGGCGCAGCGCATCAAGTCGCACCACAACGTGGGTGGTTTGCCAGAGAAAATGAATTTTCAATTAGTGGAACCGCTCCGTTACTTGTTTAAAGATGAAGTGCGCCGCATAGGCGAAACCCTCGGGATCCCGGCACAGCTGGTCTGGCGGCAGCCATTCCCGGGTCCGGGGCTGGCGGTGCGCTGCCTGGGCGAGGTGACCGAGGAGCGCGTTCACTGCCTGCAACTGGCAGACGCGATTTTCCTTGAGGAGCTTGTCAGCGCCGGTCTGATCAACCTGAAACCTGAGGATGGTGGTACGCGCCTGGCACAGGCTTTCGCCGTGCTGCTGCCCGTGCGCTCCGTGGGGGTGATGGGAGACCAGCGCACCTACCAGGAAACCGCCGCCCTGCGTGCGGTTACCTCGGAGGATTTCATGACGGCTGACTGGGCGCACCTGCCCTATGAGCTGCTCGGCCGCGCCGCGAACCGCATCGTTAACGAAGTGCCGGGTATCAACCGGGTGGTTTACGACATCACCTCCAAACCGCCTGCCACCATTGAGTGGGAGTGACCAGTTACAGGTAAAGGGTTGAAAACCTCGTTTTATCGCTTACAATGTTTTAAGGTATATCCAATGTTGAACCGTATTCATTCCAGGGTCTTGACCTGCCTGCTGTTGACCATGCTGCTGCTGGCAGCGGTCTTCACGTCCACGTACGCCCAGGAAGCCGGCACTGTTACCATCGCCAAACCGGACATAAGCGCCTGGCCCCAGGTCAGCACCACCTTCACCGCCATTGATCCCTCCGGTGCTTTCATTAAGGACTTGCGACCGGGCGAACTGCGCGTTATTGAAAATAACGTGACCATACCTGATTACACGCTGGAGATGGAGCGCGTAGGTGTGCGTTTTTACGTGGCAATTAACGAAGGACCCACTCTCGACAACCGCTTTTCAGGCGTGATGCGCATCGACCGCATCAAGACGGCGTTGTTCAATTGGATCACCGCCCAGCCAGCTGAAACCCAGGACGAGTTCCACCTGGTGATCAACCAGGGTGCTTACCAGATGAACCCGGCCGACCCCGGCAGCTGGAATGATACGCTCGAGGGTTACCTGCCTGACCTGGTGAATGCCACACCCGGGATGGCGAGTTTTTCCACCGCCGTGGACAACGCCTTGAACACCAGCCTGTCATCACCAAAGGCTACCGCCGTCCTCTTCATCACCCCGCTGCCGACGGAGACCCAGCTCACCGGCATGCAGGAGATCATCGCCAGGGCAAAAAGCAATGGTCTTCGCGTGTTCATCTGGCTGGTCGGCCCGCAGGACTACGCGGGGAGTGAAACCGCCCTGCAGCTGGAAGGATTCGCGCGCGACACCGGCGGTGAGTATTTCCTGTTCTCCGGTGCTGAAGAGCTGCCCGTCATTGCTGACCTGCTGGAACCGATGGAGTACCTGTACCACCTCTCATACACCACACCCGCCAACGTCAGCGGAGATTATTCGCTGGTCCTCAATGTCACGCGGGGTGAAGTCTCGCTGACCTCCGAACCCGTCACATTTACACTGGTCGTATCCGCACCAAACCCGATCTTCCTTTCACCGCCCAGCGAGATCACCCGCACCTGGACGGAAGCCAAAAAGAAAGCCGATTCCGTACTGACCCCCGACGGTGCTGAACTTGAGATCGTGGTCGAATACCCTGACGGCATGATGCGCGACCTGGTCTACAGCCGGCTTTTTGTTGACAATAAACTGGCCGATGAAAACACATCACCCCCGTTCGAGACCTTCACCTGGGATATTTCCGGCTATACAGAAACAGGCAGCCACACCCTGCAGGTGATCATCGAAGATACTGCCGGGTTGAAGGGGCAGACGATCGATCTGCCAGTCGATGTGATCATCGCGGAGCAGACTTTCAGCACCACCGACCGCATAATTGAGCAATTCACCCTAGTCAACTCCATTGTCGCCGCAGTCATCTTATTGATGGTCATCGTCGGCATAATCCTGTTGGTCAGGATGTTGAAGAAGAAATCAGGTAAAAAAGACAAGGGCAAAGCCTCGGATCCGGTCACCCAGGCAGTGAGAATCAACGGAGAATACACGCTGGCCCCGGAACGGTACAAGGAAAAGGTTAAATGGCCGGTCATCCGCGGGCTTGGCCTGGCGCCCGCGCGCCTGCTGCAAAAGCGCTCCGCTTCGCCGCAGGTGGAATACCTGCTGGAGATCCCGCTGGGGAACGAAGAGACCCTGATCGGCTCCGAGCGCAAGAAGGTGGATTACGTGCTGGTGCATTCCACCGTCAGCCCGCTGCACGCGCGCATCTTCAAGGACGCGGACGGCAACTACCGTATTGCGGACTCCGGTTCCGCGGCGGGCACGTGGGTAAATTACGCCCCGGTCTCAACCAGGGGCGTGCAGCTGGAACACGGTGACCTGGTGCAGTTCGGCAGGCTGGCCTATATCTTCGAGGTCCACGGCGCAGTGCCCAAGCGCGTCCAGGTGCTGCCTTACAAAGAGGATTGAATTTTTAATACCCGGATATAAAAAGCCGAGTCTGGTATCAGACTCGTTTTATTTTTACACATCCATCCCGGCAGCCCTGGCGCGTGCCAGGATGTTCTCTGCCCGCTTGACCACCGGCAGGTCCACCAGCTTGCCTTCGTGGGTGAAAACCCCACTGCCGCTTTGCTGGGCGGCGGTTGCCCCCGCGACGATCTCACGGCGTAAGCAATTAATTTTTCTGATGGTGTGAATGCGCGCTGCACCACATCGATCTGAGCCGGGTGTACCACCGTCTTTCCGGTAAAGCCCAGTTCCGCGGCTTCGCGGCACTCCCTTTCCAGCAGGTCGTTATCCAGGTAATTGACCTGCACCATGTCGATGGCCTGCAGGCCGAAAGCCGCCGCGTGCATCACCAGCGCGCTGCGCGCGTAGAGCAGTTCGCGCGCTTCGATCGTGCGGGTCACACCCGCGTCCGCGCAGAAGTCCTCCGCGCCGAAGATCAGCGCCTGCACGCGCGTGCTGGCCTGGCAGATGGTTGCCAGGTTGATGAAGGCCGTTGCGCTCTCGATGAGCAGGGTCATGGCGATCCCGTTTGGTTCCCAGCCTTGTTCGTTTTCAACCGCGGCGATGATCCCATCCACTTCGCGAACGATCTGCGGGGTATCGGCTTTGGGAATGAGGATGGCATCCGGTCTGCCCGGCAGCACTGCCCTGAGGTCCTCTTCAGCCCTGCCGCTGTAGATTGGATTAATGCGTACCAGGCGCTCGGTGCGCCCGAAATCGACGTTTTCCAGCGCCTGACGGATGGTGACCCTGGCGTCATCCTTGCGGTTGAACGCCACCCCGTCCTCAAGGTCCAGGATGGCCCCATCCAGCCCCAGCGCAGCGGATTTGAGAATCTTGCGCTCGTCGCTGCCGGGTACGTACATCAACGCCCTTCTGGCTCTCGTGATTTTTTCGACCATGCGTGTCACTCCCTGCTGAAAAGATGTGGATGCGATAAAATGATACTACATTGAGGAGACAAACATTGAACCAACCCGTTAAAACCCTGCCGCCCGGCTACGTCCCTGCCGGTTCGGTCACACTGACAAAGAAATCAGATCTCGTTCCCATGGTTATCTGGAGCCTGGTGCTTCCCGTATTGCTGATCCCGCTCATCGTGCTGGTGTTATGGGCCTCTGGCCGCGCGAATGGCTCCGCCTCAATCAGCATCAATTCGCCCGGTGAGTTCATCGGCATCCTGGGCGGCATCCTGCTGGTGACTGTGGTCATGCTCATCGTGCATGAAGGATTGCACGGTCTCGTTTTCTGGCGCACCACCGGCGAAGCGCCGAAGTTCGAATTCAAAGTCTATTATGCCTCAGCCAGCCCCGGCGACTGGTACCTGCCGCGCCGTCCGTTCATGCTCGCCACGCTGCTGCCGCTGGTTGCCATCAGCGGGCTTTGCCTGCTGCTGCTACCCTTCGCCGGACCGTACCTGCGCTACCTGCTCATCCTGCTTGGCGTGTTCAACGCCTCCGGCGCTGCCGGAGACATGGTGGTTGCGCTGCGCCTGGCCAGGCTGCCGGCCGAAACGCTCGCCAAAGACACCGGCGCCGCGGTGACGTTTTTCATCCCCGCTGCCGGTGGAGTAGCCCGGCTAACTGCGCTGCATCTGCGCTTGCCCGCGGGTGTCAGTCATGATAAAATGACTCCGCCCTGCAGGTAATAAGGAGGGATGGCCGAGTGGTTGATGGCGCCTGTCTTGAAAACAGGTTTGGTGAAAGCCAACGTGGGTTCGAATCCCTCTCCCTCCGCCATTCACTCGCAAACAATCGCGGCAGGAAACAATTGAATACTCGGGGAGGTGCCGGAGTGGCCGAACGGGATCGCCTGCTAAGTGATTGTCGGGCTTTAAACTCGACCGAGGGTTCGAATCCCTCCCTCCCCGCCACAATTCTAAAACCGCCGCGGCGGTTTTTTTGTTGACTTTATTTGACAGCACTCTATAATTTCAATATGCTTGATTCATCACCAAACAAAACGGTTACCGTGCTTGATGTCAGCCAGCTTTCCTACGCGGAGCGGGTGTGCGCCGCTGCGCTGCAGGGGTTGGTTAACCGCCAGCAGCCCGCCCTCTTCCTGGATTACGGTATTTACGATGACCCGCTGGCCAGGCGTACCAACGAGGTCTTCATGGATGACGAGACCTGGTTCGGCAAGTACCGTGCCCTGCTTGGCGCACAGGACCAGCGCAACCTTGCGTATTACCAGCAGAAATTCGATCTCGCCGTTGAACAAGCACAAGGGTTAACCGAACTGGTCAGTACCCACGCGGCGGAAATATCCGGCCTGGTGGTCTGGGACGAGAGTCTAACCGACACGGTCAATATCGCGGTCATGCTTTCCGCTCAGGAGAACCTGCTACCGGTCAGCGCTGAGCTTGCCGCGCGGCTGGCCGGTACCGGGCTCACGGTCAGGCACGATCTACGCGGCCGCTGGCCGGACCGCGTTAGCCTGTACAATTGGGCATTTGAAAACCTGTTTTCAGGTTGCAAACCCGGCTTGTTAGCCTGCATCGAACCCGACTGGCAGCGACCCGAATTCATTGATTACATTGTGCAGCAGAAAATCTTTGTCTACAGTCTATCTGCCACGGCTGGAGGTTTTGGCAGTCAATTACTGTTGCTGCTGGCCTTCGGACCGCCGCGCCTGCGCGAACTCCTCTTCGCTGCCCGCCTGGATGGTTTCATCCGCAAATTATCGCTCGTATGGATGGGCTGGAAAAACAGCGAGGTGAGACTTTCCAACCGCATTCAAAAGGCTGTGAAAGAACAGCCGTACCCCACCATCTTCGGCTGGCACACCCGCAGGGACGATGAACTCTCGTTCATGCTGCAACTTTCAGCGAACGGCATGCGCCTGGTACCCTCTCACCTGGCAGCGAATTTCTCCTTTCACTCGCAACTGCCATCAGATGGCGCGCGGCAACCTCAACTGAAAGCAACCCCCGTACTGGATCCGGACGGGGTCTACCTGACCTTCACCCTATCGGACGGCGACCAGTTGATGATGATGAGCACCGGCGAACTCGGCAGCTGGTACAGTTCGTTACGTGGCAGCGTTCCATTCAACTGGGAGACCCAGCCGCTGCTGGTTGAATTGGCCCCCGCACTGCTGGAAAAATATATTGCCACAGCGACAGTAAATGACTGCCTTATTGCGGGTCCATCAGGCGCGGGTTACATCGTGCCGCCGCTCGCGCCGCGGCTGGACCGCTACATGGATGACACCGCCCGGGTTTGCGCGCAGTCTGGGATCAATGTGGTCACCACCTATGTGGCTGATCCACCCGCGAGGATACTTGATGTTCTGGCGCGGCACAGCGGCGGTCTCACCGGGTTCCTGGCAGGCTACGCGGTGGTGAACCGCGCGCCCATCCGCCTGCTGCGTGGCACACCGCTGGTCGCCAACAGCATCCCCACAGTCGCCCAGATCTGGCTGAAAGCGGAGGATCTGCTTTCAGAAGTGCGTCAAGAAATCTCACGTGCAACCGCGCGACCCCGGTTTATCGGCGTTCACCTGTTCGCTTACCGCACAACGTACGAGGATGTCGCGAAATTTGTTGCATCATTGGATGAAGAGCATGTACACGTGGTAAGAGGAGATGAGTTTCTCCTGCTTGCTCGCGAACACCTGCAGGAAACTTTGAATAAAGGAGATAAACATGAATGAGAAACTCAGACTGAAGACCAAGATTTTCTACGGGGTTGCCGACCTGGGTATCGCCATGGTCACCGCGGCCATCCAGTTTGTGCTTTTTTTCTATTACAACAAGGTCCTGGGTATGGACCCGGCGTTGGTGGGAACCGCTCTCCTGGTCGGTAAATTCACCTGGGATGCCATCAACGATCCCCTGGTGGGTTATTTATCCGACCGCACCCGAACCAAGTGGGGGCGCCGTAAACCCTACATGCTGTTCGGCGCAATTCCATTCGGGCTTACCGTCTGGTTGATGTTTTCATTGCCAAAAGACCTGACTGGAGCAGCTGCCTTCTTGGTGGTGCTGGGCTCCTTCCTGCTGGTAGATACAACCCAGACCCTGGTGAGCGTGCCGTATTACGCTATGTCAGCAGAGCTGACCTACGACTACAACGAGCGGACCTCTTTGATTTCTATCCGCATGATCTTTACGGTGCTGGGGTACATCCTGGGGGCGGGGGCAACACAGATGTTGGCCAACTTGTTCATTGACATGGGTGCCTCAGAGCCAGCTGCTTATAGCTACACCGGGGCGATATTTGGCGTTGTAGCTGCGATTACCGTCTTGATCACTACCTTATTCGTTAAGGAAAGACCCAACCCTGACCTGGTGCCCGCAAAAATGGCGCCTTGGAAACAGATCGTGCGCATCTTTAAAAACCGTCCCTTCGTCCAGTACATGATCATGAGCACCATTATCAGCATCAGCTTCACCCTGCTCACCGGCTTGCTTACCTATTTCGTAACATATCAACTCCACATGCAGGATCAATTCTTCCTGGTCATGCTGGTAATGCTTGGCACGATTGGCATATTTCTCATCCCCTGGCAATTGATCTCTAAAAAACTCAATAAAGGCCCGTCTTATGCGCTCGGGCTTGGTATTGCCAGTATTGCCATCATCGCGGCATTTTTCCTACCCAACCATCCCACAAACTTGATCTACGTGATTGCCTTCTTTGCTGGATTGGGATTCTCCGCCCAGTATGTTTTCCCGTGGAGTATGATTCCGGACGTGGTTGAGGTAGACCAGGCGTTGACCGGTGAGCGCCATGAAGGCATCTATTTCGGTGCCAATTCCCTCCTCGGCAAAATCTCTGGTGGTCTGGGTGCTTTCATCATGGGCTGGGCGTTGAAATTATACGGGTTTAATCCAGAGGCTGCGGTCCAAACCGCCCGTGCCCTCTTTGGCATCCGCTTTTTCTTTGCCATCGTACCGGTGATCGCCTTCCTCATCGCTTTACCGCTGCTCATCTGGTACCCCCTCACCCGTCAGAAACATGCCGAACTGGTAAAAAGAAATATTGAGGATTAATCAATAAATAGCCCCCGGCCAAATAGCCGGGGGTTGTGTATTATTTCACATTTACCGTGACCTGGTATTCATACATGGGGGTAACATCCTTTTCCCATGACCGGTGATAGACAAGCATGACGGGAGCGCTTCCCGGTGCCACCGCTTTGAAGGTGAAGGTGAACATACCGCCAGCCCCGATAAGCTTTGAATCCGACTTGAAGTCCGGCTCACCAACCTGTTCCACCACGGCCGGGTCGATGCCGCTGACCTCCCAGCTGTAACCGGTGGTCGGGTTGCCTTCAAGCGAGATGGTGAATGTCTCCCCGGTTTTCAGGTCAACACTCGTACCGTTATCCGCTCTCAGCTAGCTTGGCAGCCGGTGCGCCGCACGCTGCCAGGGCGATCAATGACACGACGAAGACCGCGATGAGTTTGTGTTTTTTCATATCAACAACCTCCATTCTTTGACAACCTTAAGACGGAGGCGGGTGTGTGAAAGTTCCGCCTCACCTGGCGATGCAGATGACCAGGAACCACACGATGGTCGAGATGAGCACCAGCCATTCCAGGAAGGGCATCCACCAGAAGCGCGGCCGCGCAAACACCTTTTCTGTGTCGAGCACATTCTCCCGCTGTTTTTTGGCCACATTGCCAGCGTGGATGAGGAACGCCGCGTAAGCCGCCACTGACAGTACCCCAAAGGCCAGCGCGTAGAGCGGGATTACCCTGTTTTCGGCTGGCTGCAATACGATGGCAATGCTGAACAACAGAACCGTCGCCAGGCCGAAGCGGAAGTAGGTCATCGCCGCGACGGTGTGTGGTTTGATATAGTTCATCGGGAAGATACCCACGAGCACGCAAGCGAAAGTGGTGATGATGCCGGCAGCCATCGCCACGTACCCCCAAGCGGTGTTCATATCGATGCCCACCCCAATCAGCATCAGCAGGAAGAGCACGCCCGCTATGACGAGGGAAAGGTTAAATATAGCCGCCAGGCGCGAAACCCCCACTTCCCCCAATTCAGAGATGAAATGGCGGGTGATCGAGTAGCGCTCACCCTCCTTGCCGCGGTAGACCAGCGCCGGCAGCAGCACGCCCGCCAGGATGGCCAGGCTGCCAGCCAGCCCCAGCAGCGGGTAAGAACGAAACAACCACGAAGTCATCTTTGAATTCCTTCCAGGTTAAAAAATCTGATATCAATATTTTAGTCATTTCTGGTAAAGTATAAGCGACCAGTTAATTGCTATTAAGTTGCATTTTCCGGGTCAGGAGTGATGGGGTTTCAGCTTTTCAATTGAGAAAACCAATTAATGGAGGAGCGGATGTACGAGACGCTTTCAGAAGATTACGACCGCTTTGTTAATTGGGATGACCGCCTGGCTTATGAAATGCCGTTCATAGAAGCCCGGATCGGGATTCTCACTGGAGGCAAATCCCGCGTGCTAGATATCCTGGACAGCGCCTGCGGCACGGGGATGCACGCCATCGCCCTGGCACGCCTCGGTCACCGGGTCAGCGGCGCTGACCTGTACCCGGAGATGATCAAGAAGAGCCGCGCCAACGCTGACCATGCCGGCGTCCGGGTAAACTTTGAAACCACCGGGTTGGGGAGCATGGCAGGCGTGTTCGGTAAAGAAAAGTTCGACCTCGTGCTGTGCCTGGGGAATTCGCTGCCGCATCTGCTCACCGATGCGGAACTGACCGCGGCGCTTAAAGATTTCGCCGCCTGCCTGCGCCCGGGCGGGATGGTGCTCATCCAGAACCGCAATTTCGACGCGGTGATGCAACGCCGTGACCGCTGGATGGAGCCGCAGGTCCACCGCGATGGTGATACGGAATGGATCTTCCAGCGCTTCTACGACTACGAAAAAAGCGGGGGGATTCGTTTTAATATCGTAACGCTGAAACAAGAGGGGGTCTCCGGCTGGGTATCATCCGTTGCCAGCACCCGTTTGCGTCCGCAGCTGCGTGCAGAGCTGGAAACGGCACTTGCTGATGCGGGTTTCGCGAGCATCCACGCCTACGGCAGCATGACCGGTGAGGATTTCTCGGTATCTTCCAGTGGCAACCTGGTGCTGACGGCAATTAGAAAATGACTTTGAAAATTAATGGAGGTAGCATGGAAATCACTCCCGTGAGCGGAAAACGTGAGCTGCAGGAGTTCATCAACTTTCCTTACCGGTTGTACCGTGATGATAAAACCTGGGTCCCGCCCCTGCGCACTGAACAGCGCTCGCAATACGCACCGGATAGCAACGCCATGCTCAAACATTGTGAGTACGCGCTTTTTCTCGCCTCGCAGCAGGGCAGGGTCGTCGGGCGCATCTCCGCCTTCATTGACCATTTAGCGCTGGAGCACTGGCAGCAGCCAATTGGTCTTTTCGGTTCATTCGAAAGCATTAACGACTCAGCCGTCGCTGATGGTCTGCTCAATGCCGCGCGTGACTGGCTGCGCGCAAAGGGGATGACCGCCATGCGCGGTCCGTGGAGCTTCGCCTCGCAGGAATGGGGCCTGGTGGTGGATGGGTACGAACCCGAACCGGTCATCCTGGCGCCCTACAACCCGTCCTACTACAATACCCTGTTGTCTGATTTCGGACTCGCCAAGGTCAAGGACCTGCTGGTATATATCATTGATACCAGTGATAACTACGTGGTCCCGGAGCGCATCCTGCAGCTGACGGACAGGATACGCCAGCGCTACCACGTAACAGTGCGGCCGGTGAACATGAAGCAGCTCGAGGAGGACGTGCTCACCATTACCCGCCTTGCCAATGAATCCATCTCGGATAACTGGGGCTTCTACCCGGTCACCGAGGAGGAGGCGCGGGCAATGGCGCGGGATATGAGGCAGATCGTCAACCCCGCCGCGATCCTCATCGCGGAAGATGAGAACGGACGCGCGATCGGCTTTGCCATGAGCTTGCCGGATGTCAACCAGGTGCTCAAGGGGTTGAATGGTAGGTTGCTGCCTTTCGGTGTATTCAAAATGCTGTTCAAGCTGCCGCGCCTGAAACAGTACCGCATGTGGGCACTGGGAGTGATCCCCGAGTGGCAGGGCCGGGCGATCGATACCCTGCTTTACCGCGCTACATACGAAGCAATTTATGCCGGAAACTTGCGCCTTGAGATCAATTACGTGCTCGAGGATAACGACCGTATGAACAATGCCATTATGAAACTTGGCGCAAAATACCTGCGCCGATACCGTGTCTATGAAATGGGTATTTGAAAAACCTAAGACTATTGACTTAAGCACCCCAACTTTCTATACTGAATATAGAAGAAATCATCGCTGATGGCTCCCCAAACTTTCATCACCCCAGTTCATTTCCGGGCTGTCCAAACTCATGGACAGCCTTTTTGATACACCCGAAAGGAGGATTGATGGTTTACATACAGCTAAATGAAGAGGAAAGGACGATGCTGCTTCAATTGCTGGATACCTGCGTCTCAGACCTCCGGCAGGAGATCGCGGACACCGACAACTACAATTTCAAGAACATGCTCAAGCAACGCAGGGAGGTGCTGCTCAAATTAACGCGGGCTCTCCAGAGCGACCAACTGACAGAGGCCATGACATAAAAAACCGGAACGGGGTTCCGCTCCGGTTTCGAGTTGATTGATGCGGTTTTACTTCGAGGAAATGTAATACCCTTTTGTTACCGGCCTGAGATCATCCACCGGCAGCACATCCACCAGTTCATAATCCTGGCTGCCGATTCCCAGTTTTTCAGCATAGCGCATCATCACATACGGGTCCTTGAACCTGCCGTGCAGCTGCGCGAAGGGGTGCCCAGCGATCCGCTGCACCTCCATGCTGGTGGGAATATTCTCTTCCATCAACTGTAGATCAGCAGTTTTGTCCAACACCGCCTTATCCAAAGCGACGATATCATCAGAACCGAAAATGCCAGCGTCCTGCATGATGGGCATGGTGGTAAAGCCGAAACAATCGCACATGGGGGTCATTTGGTTGGCCAGCGCCAGATGGGTGGTTTTTCCCTTTTCGAATGTGGAGAGCGTGATGGCAGTGGATATCGCTGCCGCTTCCATGAATGAGTGAAAGTTGACCGGCTGGATGAGCAGGCTTCCCGGCGGCGCTACTTCCTGGCAGCGCATACACTGGTTGCAGGGTTCAAAATGCAGGTGCAGTTCCTCGGGGTCCTTTTTGTCGAAGACCACCGCGCCAAACGGGCACGAGTCAACGATCTGCTGCATCACCGCCCGGTCCGGGCAGCGATCCTTGAACCAGTAGCGGTCAAAATGGTTGGTGTCGTGGAGCTGCCCGCGGGTCTCGCCCACCATGCAGCCGAGCGCGATATTTTTGAAGGCTGATCCGAACCCGCACGAGGGGTGGCCTTTGACATGGGCAAAGTTGACCAGGAAACTGGCGTCCTCGACCATGCCCGCGACCTTCCAGGTCTTCATGTTCTTGTATTCCCGTTCGTGGCTGTAGTAATAACGCTCGTGCAGACCGGCGCTCGGGAAAACCGGGCAGCCCAGCACCTCAGCGGTATACCCGCGCGCTTCGCAGCCCGCCACATCCCAGTCCACGTCCACGATGAAAGGCTTGCCGCCGCCATCCTTGATGGCCTTCACCACCTTGCGTACAAAGATCGGATGAATTGTGGAGTAACCAATATTGTTGCCCACATGCAGCTTCAGGCATACCTGTTCGTCCTTCACCCGTTCGCGCAGGTTCAGTTTTTCCAGGATCAGGTCAAGTTTCGCGGGCAGTGATTCGCCGGCTTCAAGGCGCGCCTGGCGGGGTGAACCATAATAAACTGTAGCGGTCATAGAGATCGTCCTTTCAGTAGTGGAAAGCAGGATGAGAAGATTATATCAATAACAAAAGATAATTGACTTTGACCTGCAATCCCGGTAGACTGTTGGTATGGATAGATAAAAAAGGAGTGGATATGATCCATACCGGCTGCATGACACTGATTCCTCTGACGTTGCAGCAGCTTGAAACAGGGCTGTCATCCATCAAGCAATTATCCGCCGAGATGGGCATTCCGCTTGTCTCTGATCTGATCACGGAGAATGCTGAACGGGCTGTAAAGATTAAGATCGAAAAAATGCGCGCCGTTCCAGAACTCTTGCATCCATGGTTCACTTATTGGCTCATCGTCATAGACAAGGAGGGTATTGGCGCGGGACTGGTTGGTTTTAAGGGTAGCCCCGACGTCAGCGGATCAGTTGAAATCGGTTATGGCATAAACCCCATCTTCCAGGGACGCGGGTATATGACAGAGGCTGTGAGGGCGATGGTGGAATGGGCCTTCAGCCACCTGGAATGTGAAAAAATCACTGCCATCGGGGTGCTCCAAGACAATTTCGCGTCGCGCAAGGTGTTGGTGAAGAACCAATTCCGCGAGTTAGAGAGCGATGCCGATGCCGATGGCGTGGATTATGAATTGGAACGAATCTGAATTCGGAGATTTTCAAGAATACCTATTGACTTTCCTGTTTTGAGATACTAAAATCAACATACTGAAACCATGCTTAAATCGCAGCCAATACCTAAGCAGAAAGGGTTCCTAATGCAGTTGGAAGAAACGGGCAGTTCCAAGGATGTGCCTCCCCTTAGTCCCAGGGGATTCGTAAAGCTGTCCACGTACGTTGAAAAGAATAATGTCCCCGCGCGAATGCAATTGCGGGGTCGCCAGGAGGAAGTACCCGCTTGATCGGTCTGGTCTGATCATTAAGGCATGCTTATGCTGCCGGCTGGTGCTTCCGCAACCAGCCGGTTTTTTTATCCGGCTATATGAGTTCAAATCATCCAGTGGCGGCCGCGGATGCGGTTAACCACCTAACTTATGGAGGCCGTTATGCGCTATTTTGTCATCAAAGCGGAAAAGGTTTCAAAAAAATACAGCCACCGCCAGGGGATTGAAAATATCTCCTTCGATGTCGAACCGGGCGAGATATTTGGCTTGCTCGGCAATGACCACGCCGGCAAGAGCACACTTATCAGCCTGCTCGCCGGTTACTTCCGCCCCTCCAGCGGGAACCTCATGCTCTTCGGTCTTGACAGTCAGCGCGAATCCCGCCAGATACGCGAGCGCACCGGCTTTTACCCCGGAAATTACCCCGCTCCCAGCCGCCTTACCGTCGCTGAACTGCTGCGCGCGCAGGGCCACCAGCCCGGCGGTATGCTGTGGACAGACATTCAAAAACTGACGGAAAAGCTTGACCTTGACCTGGCTCAGCCCGCCGCCACCCTTTCCACGCACGACCGCCAGGTATTCGACCTGCTGCAGGCCTTCATCCCGCGCCCGGAATTGCTGATACTGGACGAGCCCACATACGAGCTAAAACCCGCCGTCCAGGACGTCTTCTACCGCCTGATCGCGGATGCGCGCCAGGAAGGGCGTACCGTATTTATCACCTCGCGCTCCCTGGCTGAAATGGAGCGTATCTGCGACCGGGTTGCCATTATTCACCGCGGCAAGCTGGTGGCGGTGGAACGCGGTATCCAGTTGCGCGCACGCGCTGTGCGCGTGGTTGAAATGCGCTTTGCTGATGCTGTTTCAAAGGATGTCTTCGCTGACATTCCAAATATCCGCAACCTGACCATTGAAGGCAACAAGCTGCGCTGTGTGCTGCAGGGAGAGCCCGATAAACTGATAAAGACCGCCTGCCAGCATCACATCACCGACCTGCTCAGCACCCAGCCGAGCCTGGAGCAGGTGCTGGCGGATACCTATGGAATAAAAACAATTTAACGCATCTCTACAGCAGTCATAAATTCATAGTAATGCTACGTTGATCCTGATTGGGCAACTTTTTCGTGCTGAGGCACAGGTCAATCCTGCTATAATTCAACTCCACTTGAACTGAACGAGGTAACCATGAAAAACGAAGAAGGATTGGCGTTTCACCTGCATATCAAGGAAGGCGACATCGGGCGCTATGTGCTGCTGCCCGGCGACCCGGGGCGCTGTGAAAAGATTGCCCGCTACTTTGATAAAGCTCATTTCGTGGCGCAGAACCGCGAATATGTCATCTGGACAGGCACCCTGTTGGGCGAGAAGGTCTCGGTGGTCTCCACCGGCATCGGCTGCCCCTCAGCAGCCATCGCCGTGGAGGAACTGGTCGAGGCCGGGGCTGACACCCTGATAAGGGTCGGCTCGTCAGGTTCGATGCAGCCGTACATCCACATGGGTGATGTGGTTGTGGTCAGCGCTGCCATCCGCGATGAAGGCACTACCTCCCATTACCTCCCCATCGAATTCCCGGCTGTGGCGGATATTGACGTGGTTACCGCGCTGCGCGAGGCCGCCAGGAGGCTTGGGTTCAAATCACACACCGGTATCGCCCAATCCAAGGATTCTTTTTACGGCGAGGTGGAGCGCACCCGCATGCCCATGGCCGCCCACCTGGCTGAACGCTGGAACGCGTTCATCGCCGGCGGTGCTGCCTGCTCCGAAATGGAGTCCTCCTCCCTGTTCATCCTCTCATCTCTCTACCGTAAACGCGCCGGCGGGGTGATGCTCGTGATCAACGAATCTGACCTGGCGGAAACCGACGACGAGAACGCTGCCAAACACATGGCGGAATTCGACGCCGACGCCGTCATCAAGGTGGCAGTCGAAGCGTTGAAAATCCTCATTGAAGCAGACCGCAAGTAGGTTAGAAACCCATTGAAGCCCACATCGTTGCACTCTCGAATGACCAATATATCGCGTGAGCTCGCTCTGTTCATCACGGCGTCCTTCGCCGTGGGCATGGGGGCCAGCTTGGTCGATTCCACCCTGAACAACTTCCTTAACGACACCTTCGCCTTGGACGGTTTTCAACGTTCCTTTCTCGAGTTCCCGCGCGAGTTCCCCGGGGTAATCGTTGTGTTCTTGTCCGCCGCGTTGTGGTTTCTTGGCAGCCGGCGCCTGGGGGCAGTTGCCATGCTGCTGGCCGCCCTGGGTACCTTCCTCATTGGCTTCTCCTCATCAAGCTTCGGTCTGATGGTGATTTTCTTATTCATCTATAGCAGCGGCAATCATCTCTTTATGCCAGTTGCAACGACCATCGGCATGGAGCTGGCCTCTGACGGCAGGACCGGCCGGCGGCTGGGGCAGCTTAACGCCATCCGCAACCTGGCGGCCATCGCCGGGAGTTTTCTTGTTTTCATTGGGTTTAAATTCTTCGGATTCACCTACCAGCATAGTTTCACCATCGCCTCTATCGTCTTTATCGCGGCGGCTGTGTTAATGTTCCTGATGAAACCCGAAAAATCCGCACCGCCGAAGACCTACCTGAAACTGCGCAAGGAATACTCGCTATATTATGCCCTCTCCGTACTATCGGGCTCACGCAAACAGATCTTCATCACTTTTGCCCCCTGGGTGATCGTCACAATTTTTCATAAGCCCACCCAGACCATTGCCACCCTCGTTACCATTGGTGGCGTGATCGGTATCATCTTTCAACCGTTTCTTGGCAAGATGATAGACCGTTACGGTGAACGCCTGATTTTAAGCGCTGAAGCCGTGATATTGGTCTTTGTCTGCCTGGGATACGGTTTCTCACTTTCGTTGTTCCCTGAGAACATCGCTTTCCTGATCGTAAGCGTGTGTTACCTGCTTGACCAGATGCTTTTCTCAGTCGGCATGGCGCGTTCTACTTATATAAAAAAGATCGCGCTTGACCCGGCTGACATTCAACCCGCGCTTTCGGCATCGATCAGCATTGACCACGTCTTTTCCATCAGCGTTGCCCTCCTGGGCGGGGTAATCTGGAATAATTTCGGCTTCCAGTATGTCTTCCTACTGGGAGTGCTCATTGCCGTCATCAACTTTTTTGTTGCCCGGCGTATCGTCATCCCGCAGTACTCAAAGCCTGTTACACCGGTCACCCCCCCTGTTCCACGCGACTAAATTTCTATTACAGGAAATTACCCGTCTCATGTGAAACGCACGGGTTAAATTTGGATATAATCAAGTTGGTAATTAATCATCACAAAGACACGCAACAATTAGCCACAAAAAGGAGGGGTTCAAATGAAGGTAAATTTCTCCATGTGGAAGAAAGCCTTATCCGCTTTGGTGAAGATGGACAGCAAAGAGGAATGGGATCAGCTGGACGTGATTTCCAAATGGCTGATCGCCACCCGCTCCGCGGTGACCATTGTTACGCTGTACTCCTGCGCCATTGGCGGCCTTCTGGCGATAAGGCACGGTTACTTTACCGGCAACTGGGGGATGTCCATCCTCGCCTGGCTGATCATCACGATCGGACTGTTCATCGCGCACGGCACGAATAATTTCCTCAACGACTACACTGATTTCTCGCGCGGCGTGGATACAGACAATTACTTCCGCACGCAGTACGGCGTCCACCCGCTGATCCAGAAGTTCTGGACCAAGGACCAGCAGTTCAGGTGGTTCGCCGTCAGCGGCACGCTCGCCATGCTGGCGGGTATCTTTGCCCTGTTCTACACCAACTTTTCGCTCAACATCATCATCCTCTTTGCCATTGGCGCAATTGTACTGTTGATTTACACCTGGCCGCTCAAGCACATCGCATTGGGTGAGATTTCCATTTTCCTCATCTGGGGGCCGGTGATGGTCGCGGCGGTATTCCTGGTGCTGGCGAAAGGCGCTACGGAATCTGTCTGGCCGGTTGCATTGGCAGCGGTTCCGTGGGGGTTGAGCGTGGTGAGCATCAACCTCGGTAAGCATATTGACAAAGCCCCCGAGGATAAAAAGAAAAAGGTTGGCACGCTGCCCGTAGTCATCGGCGAGAAGGCCGCCCGTATCATCAATATGATCATCCTCGTGCTCATCTACATCCTCATTCTCTACCTTGTATTCATCAGTCATTACTTCACGCCCGTCCTGTTGCTCGTACTCTTCGCCGGTAAACGCGCCCTCTACGCCATCGGCGTGCACACCAAGCCGCGCCCGGATGAACCCCCAAAGGAATGGCAGTACTGGCCGACCTGGTTCGCCGGTTTCACCTTCTACCACAACCGCCTGTTCAGCAACCTGCTGCTGCTCGCCATCCTGATCGACACGCTGCTGCGTATCTTCGTCCCGAATTTCTGGCCGGCGTTGTGACGCGCCGCACATCTCCTTAAAGGAGCCTGATATGGATATTGTTGCACTATCCCGTTGGCAGTTCGCCCTCACCACCATCTACCACTTTTTCTTTGTGCCGCTCACTCTCGGCCTGGCATGGCTCGTTGCCATCCTGGAGACCATGTACGTGCGCAGCGGCAACCCCATGTATAAGCGCCTCACCAAGTTCTGGGGCAAGCTCTTTCTCATCAACTATGCCATGGGTGTGGTCACCGGCATCGTGATGGAATTCCAGTTCGGTATGAACTGGTCTGAGTACTCGCGCTATGTGGGGGATGTTTTCGGCGCACCGCTGGCCATAGAAGGCCTGCTGGCGTTTTTCCTGGAATCCACCTTCCTTGGTGTGTGGATCTTCGGCTGGGAGCGCATCTCCAAGAAACTGCACGCTGCGGTGATGTGGCTTGTCGCCATCGGCGGTAACCTGAGCGCCTTTTGGATTCTCCTTGCCAACGGCTTCATGCAGCACCCGGTAGGGTATGAGATCGTTAACGGCCGCGCCCAGATGATCGATTTCGGCGCGCTGCTGGGCAACCCACGCGCGATCTACCTCTTCCTGCATACCTTCTTTGCCGGACTGGTGACTGCGGCTTTCTTCATGCTGGGCATCAGCATTTATCACCTGGTACGGAACCACGAGGTTGAAGCTTTTAAAAAATCGTTTTATCTTTCCGCATTTGTTGGACTGATCTCCGCGATCGCGGTCGGCCTGGCAGGGCACGCCCAGGGCGTTTACCTGCTCGAAGTGCAACCCATGGCAGCCGCAGCTTCCGAGGCGCATTACGAGACAGCCGACCCGGCGGATTTTCACCTCATTGCCGGAATAGACGAAGCGGGACGCCGCATCACCTGGTCGGTCACCATTCCCAAAGGTTTGAGCTTCCTGTACTTCTTCAAGTGGGAAGGCGAGGTGGAGGGGATCAACCAGATCCAGGCGCAGTACGAGGAGCTATTTGGACCTGGTGTATATATACCTATGGTAACGCTCACCTTTTGGACTTTCCGAATCATGGTGGGTGCTGGGTTGTTGATGGTTTTAGTCGCCGCTGTCGCTCTCATCGTCGCCTGGAAAAAATACCCGGATAAATGGATCAAACGCTCCGGCTGGCTGGTGTGGATTCTCTTCCTGCCCTACATCGCCAATACCACCGGCTGGATCCTTACCGAAACCGGCAGGCAGCCGTGGGTGGTGCACGGTTTGATGCTGACCGAAGACGCCGTCAGCCCCATCCTGACACCCGCCACGGTGATCATCAGCCTGGTGGGGTTCGTGCTCATCTACGCCGCCTTGATGATCATCGACGTGTATCTGCTGGTGAAATTCGCCAAAAAAGGGCTGCCCGCCGGTGACATGGATTCCGCGCACATCGCGGGTGAGATCGAAACAAAGAAAAAAGGAGGAAAATGATGGACCTCAATATCCTGTGGTTTATCCTGGTTGCGGTTCTTTACGGTGGTTTCTTCTTCCTTGAGGGTTTTGATTTCGGGGTCGGTATGCTGCTTCCCTCGCTTGGCAGAAAGGATGTGGAACGGCGCGCCATCATCAACACCATCGGCCCGCACTGGGATGGAAACGAAGTATGGCTCATCGTGGCTGGCGGTGCGACCTTCGCCGCCTTCCCGCAGTGGTACGCCACCATGTTCAGCGGATTTTACCTGGGTTTCTTCCTGCTGCTCTTCGCCCTGATTGTTCGCGGCGTTGGATTCGAGTTCCGCAGCAAGATGCCCTCCCCGCGCTGGCGCTACGGCTGGGACTGGGCTATTGCCATCTCGAGCTTTTTCGCCGCCTTCCTGCTGGGCGTGGTCTTCACCAACCTGGTGCGCGGCGTTCCCATTGACGCGGAGATGCAGTTTACCGGCAGTTTCTTCACCCTGCTCAACCCCATCAGCCTGCTGGGCGGGCTGGCGGTGGTGATGCTCTTCATCTTCCACGGCGCCAACTTCCTCAGCCTCAAGCTGACCGAAGGGCTGCGCGAGCGCGCGCACAATGCCGCCCGCACCTACTTCCCCGCCGCGCTGCTGTTCGCGCTGGGCTTGTTCGCCGCGCTGCTGTTCACTCCCTCCGCCTTTTCGGCCAAAGGTCCGCTGACCGCCATCCTGCCGGTGCTGGCAGCCGCGGCGCTGATCGTCTCGCGGGTGATGATGGGAAAGAAGAAGGAGGGCTGGGCTTTTATCTGCTCCAGCCTGGCCGTGGTCTTCACCGTGGCCGCGCTGTTCACCGCGCTCTTCCCCAACGTGATGATCTCCAGCACGGACGCCGCCAACAACCTGACCATCTACAACGCCTCGTCCTCCCCATACACACTGAAAGTGATCTCGATCATCACTGCCATCATGCTGCCAGTGGTGCTGGCATACCAGTCGTGGACATACGTCATTTTCAGGAAGCGGGTGAAGGCAGACGCCAAGAACCTGACGTATTGATCGAAATCATTCATTAAATTTCTTTCTCCCTCGCCTCTGTACCCCTCTCCCATGTTTTGGAGAGGGGTGATTCCTGTAGTACGGTCTAACCCATGAAAAGGTTAGTAACAACCTTTTCATGGGTTGCTTAGACATTTTTAACGAGGCTTTGATCCACGGATTAAGTCTCTACGGGCTCAGACAAAATCGTAACTACCGCAGCGCCATCTCCACCGCTGCCTCGGCGTGGATCCTGGTTGTCGCGAAGACCGGCAGCACGCTATCCTGCTGTCGCACCAGGCTCTCGATCTCGGTACAGCCCAGGATAACCCCCCGCGCACCGGCTTCTGCCAACCTGTCGATGATCCTGCTGAACTGGTTCCTGGATTCCTGCTTCACAACGCCCAGGCACAACTCGTTGTAGATGACGCTGTGGACGATCACACGGTCAGCCTCATTCGGCGTGAGGACCTCAAGCCCGTGCTTTTCCGCCAGACGTTTTTTGTAAAAATCCTGCTCCATGGTAAAGCGCGTGCCCAACAGCCCCACGCGCGTGATGCCAGCGGCTTTGACGGCATCCGCAGTGGCGTCGGTGATGTGCAGGAGCGGGAGGTTTACCCCGGCTTCGATCTCTGGCGCTAGTTTATGCATGGTGTTGGTGCACAAAACGATGAAATCCGCCCCGGCGGCCTCGAGCGCGCGGCCGGCATCCACCATGCACTCCGCCGCTTCCTGCCAGCGGGCTTCGCGCTGCAGCACCTCGATCTCGGCAAATTCCACCGAGTACAGGATGCACTTGGCTGAATGCAGTCCGCCGAGTTTTTCTTTTACTGTCTGGTTGAGGATGCGGTAGTACTCGAGGGTTGATTCCCAGCTCATGCCGCCGATGAGGCCAATGGTTTTCATATGAAGCTCCTTAACCGACTTTAGTATTCCGTATTGTACTCGAATGTTTCCATCAGGTATTTGTATTAACTGAGAGACTTCCCTTTTGTTAGACGCATTCCTCTTGAAAACAAGGCTATAATATTTTTTTACCACTTCATGAATCCTGGATAAAAGACAATGACAAATAAAACCACGATCATAATATCTGCGCTGCTCATCATCGCAATCTCCCTCGCGGGAGTCATTTTATGGAACAAATTTCCCGACCAAATGGCCTCCCACTGGAACGAGCAGGATCAGGTTAACGGTTATATGAGAAAATTCTGGGGGGTATTTATGGTGCCTATTTTGATGGCGGGTATTACCCTTCTGTTTCTCGCCATTCCTCATATCGATCCCCTCAAGAAGAATATCGCCTCCTTCCGCGGAGTGTTCAATATCTTTATCGTTTTGTTCAATGTGTTCATGGCATGCGTACACACGCTAACGCTCGCCTGGAACCTGGGTCATACGGGATTCCGTATGAGTATCATGATGCTTCCCGCCATGGGATTGCTGTTTATTTTTATGGGCTTTTTATTGAAAAAGGCTAAACGCAACTTCTTCATCGGAATCCGGACTCCCTGGACGCTTTCAAGTGACCGAGTGTGGGACGAGACCCACCGGCTGGGCAGCAAGTTGTTTATTGCTGCTGGCGTGATAACTCTCCTAGGAATCTTCATTCCGGACCAGGCTTTCATCCTACTGATGGTTACTGTTATCGCTGCAGCCTTGATCTCCGTGATCTATTCCTACCTCGTATGGCGGCGGGAAGAAAAAGGGGATTGATACAGCGCAAGGAAAGTAATCTTGTTCGTGCGAATTAAGGAGAACACTATGACCACCCTGACTACCGAAAAACCCAGGTTCGAGATCAAAGAACCGAAATTTCTATCAGAGCGCGTGCGATGGCTGCGCGATTATTACTTCGAAGGCGTGAAGCGCAAGTGGAACAACGAGTACATCTCGTACACCACCGGCACGCCGTGGGACTTCCAGTACAACGAGCTGTCGTTTTACATCGTCCCCGAGACCTATTTCTACATTCCCACCTTCCGCTCCTCGTTCAACCAGCTCGCCCGTCCGGTAGAACTCCACCCAGATTTCTGGAGCTGGAGCCTGCCGGAACGCCGCGCCTGGTTCATGAAGGAAGTGCTCGTTAAGTACCACCCCAAAGAGATCCTACCCGGCGACCTGCTGGCCGGAGCGCGTTTCAACGTGATGGCGTCGCACTGCCTCAACAAGGAAGAGGCGAAAGCCTACGACAAGATGATCTACGGCAAGAAAGGCGCACGTGCCGCCATGTTGTGGTTCCACAACCACGGATACGGCAACACCGGCGCCACCAGCGGTCACCTGGTGCCGGGGTACGCGCCCGTCATCGAACACGGCTGGAAAGCCATCCACGCGGACATTCAAAATCATTACGACGCCCTTTCCCCGGCGGAACAGAAGGGGAAGAAAGGCGCGCAGCTGCGCGCGATGCTGACCGCATCCACCATGGCGCGCGACCTCGCCGCGGAATACCACGACCTGCTGGTGAAAATAGCCGCCCGCGAGACAGACCTGGAGCGGAAAACTGAACTGGAACGCATGGCGAACAACCTGGCGCGCGTGCCATGGGAACCCGCCACAACCTTCTGGGAGGCGGTGCAGTCGCTGTGGCTGACGCACATGCTCATCATGTCCGACGAGTGCTACCCCGGCCCCGGCGTCTCCTTTGGGCGCATCGACCAGTACCTCTATCCGTTGTGGGAAAGATCGCTGGCGGATGGCATGGAGCGCGAGTTCGGCAAGGAAATTCTCAAGTGCTTCTGGGTGCACTGCAACACCGCCTACGACGCCATGATCCAGACCGGCGGCAACCAGGGCATCACCGCCGGGTACGGTCAGCTGCTCACGCTGGGCGGGATGGGTAAGGGCGGCGCGGATATGACCAACGACCTCACCTTTGCCATGCTCGAGGTCATCGACGAGATGACGCCCATCCTCGAGCCCAAGCCCAACGTGCGCCTGCACCGCGGCACGCCCGATGACCTGCTGACCAAGGTGGTGGACATGGTCGCCACCAGCCAGGGCGCGCCGTTTTTACTCAACTTCGACGAACGCTCGATGGCCGGCATGATGCTGGAAGCGCGCAAAGCCGGGGTGGAGCACCTCATCAACGCGGATAACGTGCACGAGTACGCCCCCGTTGGCTGCCTGGAGAACACCATGGTCGGCAACGACCGTTCCGGCACCGTGGACGATAACCTGAATTTGCTAAAAGCGGTCGAGCTCACCCTCACCGGTGGATATGACCTCAACCCGGTGGTGGACGCGCTCACCGGTAAGCCCGAAAAGCCGCGCCGCGACGGTGAAGACACCGGCGACCCGGCGTCCTTCACCACCTGGGAGCAGTTCTGGGATGCCTACGCCCGCCAGACGCGCTATATCATCCGCAAGAGCGTCGAGACCTACGAGCGCTCCGAGGAGATACGCGCCAGGTACTTCCTGACGCCTTACGTCTCCTGCCTGGTCAAAGGCTGCGCTGCAAGCGGGAAGGACATCAACGAGGGCGGAGCGGAACTCGGCTTTGTCACCATCGAAGGGGTCACCTTCGCCACCACCGTCGATTCGCTGCTGGCGGTCAAGTACCTGGTCTACGACAAGCGCATCTGCAGCATGAACGAACTGGTGCAGGCGCTGCGCGACAACTGGGTCGGGCACGAGAAACTGCAGGCCATCGCGCTGCACAAGGCCCCCAAGTACGGCCGCGACGACGACTACGCCGACGCCATGGCGAAGCAGGTGATGGACCTGTGGACGGAGGAGACCTGGAAACACAAGACCGTCTCCACCGGGCGCCAGTTCAGGCCGGGCATGCTCAGCTGGAACTACTGGATCGCCTACTCCGACATCCTCGCCGCCAGCCCTGACGGGCGCGCCAAGGGCAAGTTCCTCTCCAACGCGCTGTGTCCTTCCAACGGCGCTGATTCCAACGGACCCACTGCCAACACCAACTCGGTGGGCAAGGCCATGGGCGGCAAGGCGGCGGACGGCAAGGGCGACTGGGAGGAATACTTCAGCGTGCTGCCCAACGGCGGCAGCCACACCATCACCTTCAACCCTTCCATCCTGCGCGACCCGGAGCACAAGGAGAAGTTCAAAGCCTACCTGCGCGGGTATATCGAGAACGGCGGCAGCGCGCTACAAATCAACATGCTCAACGCCGACATGCTGCGCGATGCCCAGAAGCACCCTGAAGATTACCGCCACCTGCTGGTGCGCGTGACCGGCTACAACGCCTACTTCACCGCCATCGGCAAGGAACTGCAGGACGAGATCATCGCCCGCGAAAGCCACCAGATGTGATGGTCGATCAGAATACTGACGTCACCGGCACCATCCTGCACCTGCAGCGCCTTTCCACTGAGGATGGTCCGGGCATCCGCACCACCGTGTTCTTCAAGGGCTGCCCGCTCAAGTGCCAGTGGTGCCACAACCCCGAAAGCCTCTCCACTGCAGAAGCAGGTGCAGTGGATCGGTAACCGCTGTATCGGCTGCGAAAGCTGCATGGAAGCCTGTGAACAGGATGGGTTAACCCACACATCGGAAGGCATCGTCAGAGACCGCGCGTTATGCATCGTGTGCGGCCGCTGCGTGGATGCCTGCCCGGCGGGCGCGATGGAGATGCTGGGTAAGGATGTGAGCGCAGCGGATTTGACAAAAGAGTTGCTCAAGGACAGGGCTTACTTTGAAAAATCGGGCGGCGGCGTCACCCTCTCGGGCGGCGAACCCACCCTGCAGCCCGAGTTCTGCGGCGCGCTGATGGACGCGCTGCACGCGGAAGGGCGTGCAGGTGGCGCTGGATACCTGCGGGCTGTGCGCGCCGGCTGTCTTCAAGCCGCTGGTTGAAAAAGCCGACCTGATCCTTTTTGACCTGAAACTGACTGAACGCGGATGAGCACAAGCGCTGGACGGGTGTGGACAATACGCGCATCCTCGCCAACCTGGAGGTGGTGCGCGAGGTCGTGGCGGCCTCCAACGGCGCGAAACGCCTGTGGATGCGCACCCCGCTCATCCCCGGTGCCACCGCGTGCCAGGAGAACCTCAAGAGCATCGGCGCGCATCTCGCCGCCACGCTCAACGGCAACGTGGAGCGCTGGGAGCTGTGCGCCTTCAACAACCTGTGCCGCGACAAGTACGAGCGCCTGGGCATGCAGTGGGCATTTGCCGAAGCGCGAGCTGCTGAGCGCTGACGAACTGCAGCAGCTGGGCGACTGGGCCAGGTCAGGCGGTTTTGACCCGGAGCGCACCTTCGTCACCGGCGCGGCCAAAGTTGGTTAATATTTTCGAGAAATAATCCTGTAATCACGGAACGGAGTGCCATGAACAATACCCTTTACCCTCACACCAGTTTTTCTGAACAGGACATCAAGGACCTGTCGGCCGCGATGAAGGTCGGCATCCTGGGCACGGTCAACCCGCAGGGGTTGCCGCACCTTACCCTCATCACCACCCTCATGGCAAGTACACCAGAGGTGGTGGTGTGGGGGCAGTTTATGGAGGGCACCAGCAAGAAACACCTGCTGGAAAATCCGAAGACCGGTTTCATGGTGATGGGATTGGACAAGAACCTCTGGCGCGGCTTCGCCGATTACACCCACGCGGATAATTCGGGCAAGGATTACGAGTACTATAACAACACTCCGCTCTTCCGTTACAATGCCTACTTTGGCGTACACCGCGTGCATTACATGAATCTCATTTCTCATACCGGCAAGCACCCGCTGCCGATGAACCGCATCATCCCCGCCGCGGTGATGACGATGATCGCGAAAACCCTTACCCGCAAACCGGAGCAGACCCCGGTCCTCAACGGCTGGACGCAGGCCTTCTTCAACAAGATCGACAACCTTAAGTTCCTGGGCTATGTCAATGCCGACGGCTACCCGGTCATCATCCCGCTCATCCAGGCGCAGGCGCTCGACCGCGAGCACCTCATCTTCTCCTTCGGCGCCTTCGGCGAGGAACTGGCGCAGATCCCGGCCTACACCCCGGTGGCGGTTTTCGGCATGGCACTGACGATGGAGGACGTGCTGGTGCGCGGCACCTACCAGGGGGCGAAGCGCTTCGCCGGTATCAAGTGCGGCGTCGTCCAGCTGGACTGGGTGTACAACTCCATGCCCCCGACGCCCAGGCAGATCTACCCCGAAGTGATCGTCGAGGCGGTGAGGGAATTCTGAGCCATCGAGAATGGAGAGTGGAGAGTAGAGATTCGTAATTAGTGATTGGGGGTAAGGAAATCGGTTTTTTATCTGTGCTATCTATGGATTTTCTATTTTGTGTTTTTCGTGCATTTCGTGGTTTATTACAAACTAAAAATCGGGTAGAATTACCCGTCTATGAAAAAAGCCATCGTATTCGATTTCGGCGGGGTGCTCATCGATTGGAGCCCCTACCACCTTTACCGCAAACTACTCCCCTCTGACGACGCCGTTCGCGAATTTTTGGAAGAAATAAACTTCAGCGAGTTCAACAAGAAGCTGGATGCCGGTTACTCCTTCAGCAAGATGAAAGAGGAACTGCTGCTCAAGTATCCGCGCCAGCAGGAACTGGTGCGCGCCTTTTTCGAGCGCTGGATGGAATGCACCGGTGACGCCATCCAACCGACTGTGGACATCATGCTGGAGGTGAAAGCGGCGGGTTACCCGGTGTACGGTCTCAGCAACTGGTCCCACGAGACCTTCCCCCGACTGATGCACCGCTACCCTTTTTTGCCCCTGCTGGATGATTACCTGCTCTCGGGTATGGCTGGCGTGGCCAAACCGGATGAAGAGATTTTCCGCCTCTTCCTGCAGCGTATCGAGCGTAACGCGCAGGATTGTGTTTTCATCGATGACGCGCAAGCCAATATCGACGCTGCGAACAGGTTGGGGTTCGCCGGTATCCTCTACACTACAGCTCCGCAGCTGCGCGCTGACCTGGTTAACCTCGGCATCCTATAAATCGCACCCGAATTCCACAAAACCTTATACAACACCTTGTACGTTCCTCTCCTAAGGGATAATATTAGGTATATCAAATAAGGAGTGGAACAAATGAAAAAAGAAATCATGCAAGAGGATGTCGCGTTCGACACCAAAATCAAGAAGTTACGCCGTTTTAACCTCATCATGGGGTTCCTGCACCTGGTGCAGAGCGTATTCATGTTCATCATCACCCTGGTGGTGGATACTCCTGGAGAGACCTACCCGGTCTATTCCAATTACCTCACTTTCAACCGTGATTTGGGCGGGTTGGTCGCTAATACCCAGCAGATCTGGGAAGCGCCGCTCGGTATCGGCATCGCCCTATTCCTGCTCATCTCTGCGATGGCACACTTCAGTCTGGCCACCTTCGGCTACAAGTGGTACGAAAAGTCGCTCAAGAAGGGCATGAACCCGGTGCGCTTTTACGAGTACGCGCTCAGCTCCTCGCTGATGATCGTGCTCATCGGCCTGCTGGTGGGAGTCAACGACATCGGCGCCATCATCCTGGCCTTCTTCGTCAACGCCTCGATGAACCTGTTCGGCATCATGATGGAATACCACAACCAGTACACGAAGAAGGTAAGCTGGCTGTCGTTCATCTTCGGCAGTATCGCCGGCATCGCCCCCTGGATCGTTGTCTTCCTCTACTTCCTGGGCGCGGTCAACTCCGGGGATGCCAAACCACCCGCGTTCGTGTACGCCATCGTCCCGACCCTCTTCGTCTTCTTCAACATCTTTGCCATCAACATGGTGCTGCAGTACAAGAAGGTTGGCAAGTGGAAGGATTACCTGTACGGCGAGCGCGTCTACATCGTCCTCAGCCTGCTGGCCAAGACCACACTGGCATGGCTGATCTTCTCCGGTATTTTCGCACCCAGCCTGTAAATCGCAATAACTAGGCTAAAGGATTCCCGTGAACCGGGAATCCTTTTTATGTTAAGATGTTTACGGAGGATGACATGGACAACCTGACTCAAATCTTCAACTCGCTGCGACCGCTATTACAGCACTATCAGCCGCCGTTTGTGTCCAAGCAGGATACTGAAAGGTACTACGACCTGTGGTCGTTCAAGGACCTGGTCATCGAAGGGCGTAAGCGTAAAGAGGTTTTCTTCGCCGGGCTCATCATCCAGAAAAGCTATGTCGGCTTTTACTACATGCCGGTCTACGCCGAGCCGGAAGTGAAGCAACTCTTCAAACCCGAACTGCTGCGCCTGCTTAAAGGCAAGTCCTGCTTCCATATCAGGAAGCTCACCCCGGAACTTCTCAACCAGGTCGAAGAAGCGCTTGCGCAGGGCTACCAGATGTACCAGGAGCGGGGCTGGGTGTGATTTTCGAGAAACAAAAATCATTGATAACCTGTAGGGGTCGAGCAATGCTCGACCCCTACTTTACGCCGAATCTATACTCTCGGTTTATCAATTCTCTATTCTCTATTCTCGACTCTCGGTATATGCTGCGTGATACAGTGAATATTGCCGCCGCCCAGCAGAATCTCGCGCGAGGGTAACCCTACCACCTCGCGGTCAGGCAGCAATTTCCGGATCATCTCGAGCGCTACGTCGTCCATCGGGTCATTGAACATGGGTACCACCGCTCCGCCGTTGCAAAAAGCGAAATTTATGTAAGAGGCTGCCAGGCGGTCGCCTTCCTTGCGCGGCAGGGTGCCATCCACCGGCAGCACGCCCTCGCTCTCCTCTTTCGTGATGTAAACCGGCGACGGCAGCGGGATGCGGTGAACTTTCAACTTTCTGCCCATCGCGTCGGTAGCGGATAGCAGGATCTCTTCGTTCTCGCGTGAGATCTCGTACTGCGGGTCCGCCCTGTCCTCCGTCCATGCCAACGCCACCTCGCCGGGTCTGAGAAAGCAGCAGAGGTTATCCACGTGCCCGTTGGTCTCGTCCAGGTACATGCCGCGCACCAGCCAGATGACCTTTTGCACCCCCAGGTAATCGCGCAGGTATCCCTCGATCTCCATCTGGGTGAGCTGCGGGTTGCGGTTGAGGTTGAGCAGGCACTCACGCGTTGTCAACAGCGTCCCCTGCCCGTCGGTGTGGATCGAACCTCCCTCGAGGATAAAGGGTGCCTTGTAACGGTCAATGCGCTCGATCTCGGCCACCTTTTGTGCCACCAGTACGTCCTGTTCAAAATCGGTATAAAGCCCTCCCCAGGCGTTGAACCCCCAATCCACCGCGCGGATATTCACTCCGTTGCTCACGAAAGTCGGGCCGCAGTCGCGCAACCATGAATCGTTGTAAGACATCTCCACAACCCGCACCGCCGGGGGCAGCAGCGCGCGGGCGTTCAGGTACTGCCCCTGCGAGACGCCCATGGTCACCGGTTCAAAGCGTGCAAGAGCCGCCGCCACTTTAACAAAGGTCTGCTGGGCAGGGCGTCCGCCAAGGCGCCAGTTATCGGGTCGCTCCGGCCACAGCATCCAGATGCCGGCGTGAGGCTCGTACTCGCCCGGCATGTGGTAACCATCAACCCGTGGGGTGGATTTGATCAACGCACTCATGTTGCCATCCTTTCACGCTGCCTGCACGTCAGCCAGGCTAAAATGTTTCTTCGATGAACTGCAGCACCTTCTGTTTCTGTTCTTTCTTGAGCTTCTTTGATGGCCTTTTCAAACGCGGATAAACAAGCCACACCAGCAGTCCCTTCTCGGTGTGCAGGCGATTCTCAGCCTGGTCATAGATCACTGACTGCGGGGAATCCATCACCTCGTCGGTAGCTTCCACGCCGCGGGATGCGGGCAGGCAGTGCATGAACTTGCAGTGCGCGGGCGCCTGCTTTAATAAGTCCATGCTAACCTGGTACCTGGGCATGAAGGCGGCGCGCCGCTCGGGTATCTCAGCCTCCTGCCCGACCCACCACCACAGGTCGGTGTAAATGAAGTCGGCGTTCTTCACTGCCTCCACCGGGTCATCCGTCACGCGCACCGTCCCGCCGGAGACACGGCAGTTCTCCTGCGCCCAATCCAGCCATTGCTGCGGCGCCTGGTATTTCACCGGCGCGGCGTGGGTGAAGTGCATACCCAGCCGCGTGCAGATGAGCATTAACGAACTCAGCACATTGGTCGCGTCGCCCACGAAGGTGACGTTCAGGTCTTCAAGCTTCTTGCCCGGTTGCGCGTGTTCCATCATGGTGAACACATCGCACACCACCTGGGTGGGGTGGTTGTAGTCCGTCAGCCCGTTGATGACCGGCACGGTGGCGTGTTCCGCCAGGTCAAGGATGGTCTCGTGCTTGAGCGTGCGCGCCATGATGACATCCACATAGCGCGAGATGACCTTTGCCGTGTCAGCCAGCGATTCGCGCACCCCCAGGTGGATCTCGCCGGGTTTGAGGTAGAGCGCGTGCCCGCCCAGCTCGGTGATGCCCACCTCAAAGGAAATACGTGTGCGGGTGGAGGGTTCTTCGAACAGCATTGCCAGCGAGGCGTCCTGCAGCAGCTTGGGGGTCGCACCCTGCTTATCCGCGCTTTTGATCAGGCGAATCAGCTCAATGAGATCTAGCAGTTCCTTTTTTGTGAAATCCTGGGTGTCAATAAAATGCTTGAGTTCCATGCTCGCTCCTTAATAGGAATTGTGATTAATTGTTTCTTCCAATAATTCGAGTATATTCAATCCTCTTTCCCTGCCCTGCGCGACGATCCCCTTGAAAAGCGCGTGAGTCTCCTCAGCGCGATGGTAAAAGTGAATCTCAGCATAGGTTGAAAGCCTGCTGATAAAATTTTCAAGTAATAACACCTTTTCTTCCCCGGTCACTGTCGCTGGCGGTTTACTGTACCAGGCGATTTCTTCATCCGGAAAGACCACACCGTAATGGTCGGAGAAAATCGCCCATTGGTAACCACTTTGATTTACAGAAGCGGATGAAATGCTGCAATCTTTCCGAAGTGTAAAGCTGCTCGGGGATCACTTTCTCTTCCGAGCCCTCCAACGCGGGGTCTTTTTCGCGTGAGCAGTGGGTAACGTAGATGCTGCTCATACGCCTGGCGCAGCCGCGCTCTCCCGCTTGCCAAAAATCACCGGGAAGAAGGGGATCACCAGCAGCATCAGCGCGCCAAAGACCAAGAAGGTGACCGGGAAGCCCGCGGCTTTGCCAATCCTCCGCCTACGCCCAGCCCGATGCCCTGCCCGATGTTGGTTACCGCCATCAGGATGGAGTACATCGAGGCGGCAATGGCCGGTTGGGTGTACTTCATCGCCAGCGCGAAGTAGATGGCCTGCGAAAGCCCGTAGGCGATGCCGAAGAACACGATCACCGCCCACATCATGGCCTTGTTCGCCACCACCGCCAGCAGGATCATCGCCGGGACGACCAGCAGGACGGACAGCCACAACGCCTTCCTGTTGCCCAGCCTGTCCATCACCCGCCCGCCGGCGAGCGCGCCAGCCACGCAGCCGATGCCCCACACGGTAGTGAGCAACCCGGCGGTGCTGAGGTCGATGCCCACCCGCGCGTCAAAGGACGGGTTCACCAGCTGGTTGGAACCGACGATGACCAGGAACACGATCAGCCCCACCGCGGCTACCGCCAGCACCTTCACGTTTTTGAAAGCACTGAAAGCCGACCACTGAAAGCGCATTTCCGGCGTCCTTTGCATCTCCCTGATGAAGAATAGGAAGGGGATGGGAACAAGCGTGAGAATGGCCAGAAAGTAGAAAACTCCAGCCCAGGAGAGGTGCTGCGCGATCAACCCCGCCACCGAGGCGGCCACGATCACACCCACCGAGCGCCCACCGACCATGAATCCCTGCAGGGTGCCTTTCTCGGATTCCGGGGTAATATCCAGTGCCAGCCCGTCGGTACAGGTATCGTAGAAGGCCATTCCCAGCTGCAGCAGGAAAGCCATCCCTACATAGAGCCAGTAACTCGTACCGGGGTTGATGTTGGCCACCGCGATGAGACAGGCGAACTGCACCACCAGTCCGATGAAGATATAAGGCTTGCGGTGCCCCAACCCGAAAAGATTGTGGCGGTCGCTCAGGATGCCGAACAGGATCTTGATGATAAAGGGAATGAGGGCAATGGTGGAAAAGATGCCCACATCAGCCATATCCAATCCATTTTCCAGCATGTAGAGGGCATTGAGCGAGGCGAAATAACCGAGGATCGTCCCCTGGGTAAAATATAGCAGCGCGAACATGGTGAAACGGGTGGTTTTACTTTGTGGGGTCATTTGGGTTCCTGTCTGCAATTTTATGGGAAAATTATACTGATAATTATACAGGAAGGAAATTCGCAACATCGTGGAGGTCAAGTGACCGGAAATCTCTCAGATAAAACCATCGTTGTCACCGGCGCCAGTTCCGGAATCGGCTACCAGGCAGCGCTTGATTTCGCCGTAAATGGTGCTTGCGTCATTGGCAGCGGTCGGGATGCTGCCCGTTGTGAACAGGCGCGTGCGCGCATCCTGCTGGCCTACCCGGACGCTAAAATCGAGTTCCTGGTTGCCGACCTGTCGACTCAGCAGCAGGCGAGAAACCTCGCTCAACAGATCCAAAACCTGCTGGAAAAACGCGGGACATCCCTGGATATCCTTGTCAACAACGCGGGACTGTATTCCAGCAGCAGGGTGATAACGGAGGATGGTATCGAATTGACCCATGCCGTCAATCACCTTGCCCCGTTTCTGCTCACCCACCTGCTTTTACCCCAACTCAAAAAATCGGCTGACAGACGCATCATCACTGTCAGTTCTAATTCCCATTACCGCGTCATGGTCCATCCCACCCGTCCGCACAACCCTCCCGTTTACATCGGCATCTGGGCTTATGCCGTATCCAAGCTTTGCAACGTGCTCTTCAGCGCGGAATTCAACCGCCGCGTCAATACCCCCGAGCTGCACGCGTGGGCGGTAGACCCGGGGTTGGTCAACACCGATATAGGACTCAAAGATAAGGGTTTTTTCACCAACCTTGTGTGGCGCTCGCGGCAGAAGCACGGAACGGGTGCCGAGGTGCCTTCGCGCACCATTCTGCACCTCGCCACAACCCCGCGCGAGTTGATCGCGGATGACCTGTACTGGAAGGACAGCCAGCCGAAAGCCCCCTCCCGGCTCGCGCTTGATCCCGAACTGGCGCGCCGCCTGTGGCAGGAGTCCTGTCGGTTATGCAGTATCGAGGATTATTTCAACCCAATGGTCTAAAGACCGTTTTATCCTGCCCAACGGATTCCCGGTTCAGGTGTGATTCTTCTCTTTATAAAATTTTTCTGCTTATGGGCTGGTGGTTTTACGCTTCACATTGAGCACAATGATCTTCGTCGGATGGTTGAAGGGTGCGGGGTCTGCCGGTGGTCGGCCAATGACCGTCTCCGGGTAACCGGTTAAATCCTCACCAACCGGGATGATCTCCCCGATGGAAAGATAATCGCCTTTTGTCAGATCTTCAAGTTCTCTCATATAATCCTGCCCCCCCAGGAAGAGGGCGTTGTTCACCACCACCATTTGTCCGCCATCGTTAACCAGCGGGCGCGCCTTGTTGACCAGGCGTGTGGTCTCCTTCACCTGGTCCACCCGCCCGCGCGGCGTGACCGAAAAATAAGGCGGGTCGAGGACGACCATGTCAAAGTTCTCTCCCCTGCGTCTCATCTGCCCGGCTGCCACGAAGAAATCCACTGCCGTGCATTTCATTTTCGACGCGTCGATGTGATTCAACCTGAGCGACGCCCGCGCCTGTTCCAGGAACCTGGCGTTGCGGTCGATCTGCACCACCCGACTCGCGCCGCCTGCAAGCGCCGCGACCCCCAGGCTGCCGGTGTAGGCAAAGGTGTTCAGCACAGATTTTCCGCTGGCATTGTTTTTGAGCCAGGCGCGCAGACCACGGGTGTCCAGGTAGAATCCGGCGTCCTGGTTCATCACCAGGTCTAACGCGTAAGCGACCCTGTTCTCAACGATGCTCGTATCTGGCTGGGTGCCGTACACCGCCCCACCCTGTTTCCCGGCGGCGTCCATGGAGGAGCGTTGTTTTAGGAGGATGCAGTCGATCCAATTCAGGTGTGGAAGGCATACCTCCCTTACGATGTGGGCGAGGTCATGGGATTCTTCCCCGGTCACTTTGTGGGTGAATACCACCAGCGTCCGCCCGTATAGGTCAACCACCAGAGAGGGGAACCCCTCATAAAAGCCGTTGAACAGGCGCAGGGCTGCGTTGTGTGGTTCTTCCAGCTGCGCCTGCCGGTATTGCAGCGCGCGCGATAACAGCTCGGGTAACACGTCCATCAAAATACGTTCCATGGCATAATTGTAATCGGTAAGCCTGTAATAATCCCGTAGAATACTATCCCTTACTAGGAGTTGCCCATGAACGAGACCCTCACCGTCATCCAAAACCGCCGTTCGACGCGCAAATACGCCGACACCCCCATCAGCGCTGAGGAGAAGGAAGTCATCCTTCAGGCAACCTTGCGCGCCCCCACCGCGGGTAACATGATGCTGTACACCATCATCGAGGTGGAGGACCAATCGATCAAGGACAAGCTGGCGGTGACCTGCGACAACCAACCCTTCATCGCCAGCGCGCCTTACGTGCTCCTCTTCCTGGCAGATTACCAGCGCTGGGTGGACGCGTTCGATTGGAGCGGCGCGCCGCAGACCTGCGTTGAACAAGGATTACAGCCCCGCCTGCCGCAGGAGGGCGACCTGATGCTGGCCTGCTGCGACGCGCTCATCGCCGCGCAGACCGCGGTCATTGCCGCTGAATCAATGGGTATCGGTTCCTGTTATATCGGCGACATCCTCGAGAACTGCGATGAACACCGCGCCATGTTCAACCTGCCGCGTTTCACCTTCCCCATCACCCTGGTGTGTTTCGGGCGGCCTTACGCCACCCGCGAGAATCCACGCCTGGTCAGGCGTTTTGACCGCAGGTTCGTCGTTCACCGCGACCGTTACACACCGATCGACGCACATGAATTCCCCGCTATGCTGGAGCACGCCGCACAGCAGTTCCCCAACCTACAGCCCGGGGAAGCCGCGATGAGGGCGGTTCAGGGTATTTACACCCGCAAATTCGTGTCTGATTTCTCGGTCGAGATGACACGCTCGGTGAAGCAGTGGATGGCGATCTGGAATGGTGAACAGGAATGACAGGAGGATGAGATGAGCGTGCCTACCAGCCGCGCCAGCGGTTACGCGGAAGTACTGATCGATCACGAACTTTGCACCACCTGCGGTATTTGCGTTGAGGTGTGCAAGGGCGGACCCCTGTACATACAGGATGACCGTTTGCGGGTGGACCAGACTATCGGGTTTGGCTGCATCGCCTGCGGCGCTTGCGCTGCGGTCTGCCCGACGGATGCCATACGCATTTCCGGCCGCGACCTGTTCCCGGAGGACATCACCCGTGTTCCCCCTCGTTCAACCCGCGCGGAGTACGATGCCCTGCACGCCCTTCTCGTTTCGCGCCGCAGCACGCGTAAATTCATCCAGCGGGCAATTGATCCAGATGTTATTGTCAGGATCCTGGAGAGTGCCTCGACCGCTCCGGCTGGCATTCCCCCTACAGATGTGGGCGTGCTGGTGTTCCGCACTCCGGCGGCAATCTCATCCCTGCGCGACAACCTGTTGGATGCCATCAAGCACTGGCCAATGATATTCTCACCGACCCTGATGACACTGCTGCGTCCGTTCATCGGCCGTGAGAACGCCGACATGTTCGGGAAATTTATCCGCCCGGCGGTGAAAATGTTCCTGGAAAAAAGGTCGCAGGGGATCGACTGGTTATTCTACGATGCGCCGCTCGTGCTGTACTTTTACGGCACCGCCTACAACGACCCGGCGGATACCGTGGTCGCCGCCACCCTGGCCATGCTGGCTGGTGAATCGCTGGGACTCGGCACCTGCATGTTGGGGTTCCCGGGTTCTATCTTCCAGTACAGCAAAGCTGTTCGCCGCAAGTACGGCCTGCCGAACAAGATCCAACCGGGCCTGGCGGTGATTTTCGGATACCCGAAATATCCCATACACAACGCGGTAAAACGCCGCTTCAGGGAAGTGCGCGAGTGCGAATAAACCCGAATGACAGTATAATGCCGACCTGGTGAGCGAAAATGACAGATGACAATTCCCCAGTGATCGAATACCCCATCGCTTTTCCCCTCAAGGTGATCGGTGTGGATGAATTGGATTTTGAACCCTTCGTGCTGGAGATCGTGCGCCGCCACGTGCCGGATTTATTGGAAGAAAATATTATCAGCCGGCTGTCCAACGGCAACCGCTACCGTTCGGTCTCTGTCCAGTTCATCGCCGAGAACCGCGCCCAGGTGGACGCGCTCTATGCAGAGTTATCCAGCCACGAACGCGTGCTGATGATCCTCTAATCTTCCTTCTTCTTTATTTCGTGTCCGCCAAACTGGTTGCGCATCGCCGCGACCAGTTTGTCTGAATAGGGTCCGTCCTGCCGCGAACGGATGCGCCGTTGCAGCGCCGCGGTGATCACTGGCGCGGCCACGTTCAGGTCTATCGCCTCAAACACCGTCCAGCGCCCCTCCCCCGAATCCGCCACATAGGCTTCGATATCCTCGAGCGTGGTGTCTTCCGCCATCACGTTCTCGATCAGGTCGAGCAACCACGAGCGCACCACGCTGCCGCGCTGCCAGATCTGCGAGACCTGGTGCAGGTCGAGGTTGAACTCCTGCTTGGCCTTCATGATCTCGAACCCCTCAGCAAAAGCCTGCATCATGCCGTACTCGATACCGTTATGCACCATTTTGGTGAAGTGCCCTGCTCCCGCCGGACCCACCCGGCCCCAGCCCTGGTCTGGCGCAGGCGCGAGGGTCTCGAACACCGGCCGCAGCGCTGCTGCGGTCTCTTCCGGCCCACCGATCATCAGGCTGTAACCTTCCGTCAATCCCCAGATTCCTCCGCTGGTACCCACATCCAGGAAGCGCAGACCATGCTCTGCCAGCAGTTTACTGCGCCGTATTGTATCCTTGTAATTGGAATTGCCGCCATCGATGATGATATCGCCTTTTTCGAGGAGAGGAACGAGGGACAGAAGGACATTCTCAGTCACCGCGCCGGCAGGCACCATCAGCCATACCACACGGGGCTGCTCAAGGCTTACCACCAGTTCCTCGACCGAGCGCGCGCCTTGTACCCCTAACGCCTCGGCTTCGCGGATCGTGCTCTCGCTGGTCGCGTTGCCCACCACGCTATGCCCGCCTTGTACCAGGCGCTGTGCCATGTTCATTCCCATTTTTCCCAGACCGATCATCCCGATTTGCATATCATCCTCCAGGCAGTACTGTTATTGGTTCCATTATATCCGCTGCCAACACGAAAATACCAGCCCGCGCTGGCAATAACTGTTCCTGATGACCCGGTTGTCAGGGATTTTTCTGGAAGGATATCTTGTTTTCGACACCATCCAGGATGCGCCGGATGTTCTCGCGATGGCGCAGGATGGCGAAAACCGCGGCTGCTATCGCAATTACAATGAGGGCAATTGGCTGCTGTGAAAGAAGGGCGTAAGCCGCCATACCAGAAACGAAGACCAGCGAACCCAGCGAGACCATGCGCGTGCCCAGTACCACGAGGACGAAAACCAGGATGCCCGCCAGCGTGGGCAGGGGTAGTAAACTGAGCAGAATACCGGTGGTGGCGGCGATGCCCTTGCCGCCGCGGAAGTTCAGCACCGCGGGGAAGTCATGCCCGAGGACCACACCGATCCCCGCCGCTGCCAATCCAACATCTCCGCCCAGCCAATAACCCGCAGCGGCTGCAGCAGCGCCTTTGAGGGCATCCAACACGAAGACGAGCGCACCGTAACGCCACCCCAAAGTGCGCATCACGTTGGTCGCGCCCGCGTTGCCGCTGCCCTGTTCGCGGATGTCAAAGCCGCCGGCCAATTTTCCGACAAGATATGCCGGGGAGAAATTCCCCAACGCGTAGCCCAACGCGAACACACCGATAATCTGAATAAAGGTCATAATACTCAGTAACACTGTAACGGTCGCTTTGGTTACGGTTACCTCTTATCAACTTTGTACAAACATCAGAAACCGCCATCTCTACTCATGAGGTGTGATTCTGGATATAATGACTTCATCCAGTCGAGAAGGAATAACAATGACAGATTCAACTTCCATCATTATCTTTGGCGCTTCCGGTGACCTCTCACACCGCAAGCTCATCCCCGCGTTTTTCAACCTTTACCTCAAAGGCCGCCTGCCTGCGTCCTTCAGGGTCTTCGGTACCGCCGGGCGCGGCTGGACAGACGATGACCTGCGCCGCGCCGCGCTTGATGGATTGACCCGGTTTTCACGTACGCCGGTCGATGAAACCTCCTGGAAAACCTTCTCGCAAAAACTGACCTACCTGCCCGGCGACGCCGCCAAACCGGAAACTTACCACGAGATTAACAAGAGGCTTTCCGCGCTTGAAGGCGGACCCGCCAACCGCATGTATTACCTGGCCACCCCGCCCGAATATTTTCTCGAAATAATCAACAACCTGTCCGCAGCAGGTCTGCTGCAGGAAAACGGCGGGTGGCGGCGCGTGGTCATTGAAAAGCCTTTCGGCGCTGATCTTGAAAGCGCTCGCTCGCTAAATGACAGCATCCACGCGGTGATGAACGAAAACCAGGTCTACCGCATCGATCACTACCTCGGCAAGGAAACCGTGCAGAACATCCTGGTGGCACGCTTCGCCAATGCCATCTTTGAGCCGGTGTGGAACCGCAACTTCATCGATAATGTGCAGATCACCGTCGCCGAGACGGTGGGGGTGGGCACGCGCGCCCGTTATTATGACAAGGCGGGCGTGATCCGCGACATGTTCCAGAATCATCTCATCCAGTTGTTGACCCTGGTGGCAATGGAGCCGACCAACACCTACAACGCGGACGCGCTGCGTGATGAGAAAATGAAGGTCATCCGCGCCATCCGCCCCATCACCGGCAGCGATATTGAGAAGAACTCCGTTATCGGGCAATACCGCGGTTATCTGCAGGAACCCAATGTGCCCGCGGGATCGCGGACCCCCACCTTTGCCGCGGCGCGTTTCCACATCGATAACTGGCGCTGGCAGGGCGTGCCGTTCTATCTGCGTTCCGGCAAGAAACTGGCTGAAAAGGTCAGCGAGATCCTCATCGAGTTCAAAAAACCACCGCACATGATCTTCCCCATGGCGGGTGACCTGGAGGGACGCTCCAACCTGCTGTCGATGTGCCTGCAGCCAGACGAAGGCATTCATATGCGCTTCGAAACCAAGGTGCCGGATACGGTGGCCGAAACGCGCTCCGTGAACATGAACTACCATTACAGCGATGTTTATGACCAGAGCGCCATTCCTGAAGCCTACGAACGCCTGCTGTTGGACGTCATCACTGGCGACGCTTCGCTCTTCACCCGCGCTGACCAATCCGAACTTACGTGGGCGCTGTTCGACCCCATCATCACGGGCTGGGAGGATCCCGCCGCGCCGCTGCCTGAAATTTACGAACCCGGCACCTGGGGGCCTGAAGGCAGCGAACGTATGCTCAGGTCTGAGGGTCGCGAATGGGAACAGATCTGCGGTGAACATTGCGATGAGCGCGGCGCAGACGCGGATGAAGACCAGGATTGATCTTTTTTTAGGATATTTTTCAAATAATCGTTATAATTACCAGGCTCACAAACCAGGTGACCACGAAAAATCCCATTACCGGTAGAAGGTTATGATTCTCCCATGAACACAAAAAACTTGCATTACCAGACAAAAAAATATGACCGCGTATTCCCTCGTTGCAGCCATATTCATTTTCTTTTTTACCATCACCGCCTGCCAGCCAGCCATCACCTCCACTCCGCCCGTAGCACCAACCCCGGTAGTGGTTGTGACAGAACCGCCAGCAACCCCGACCGCCGCAATGCCGCAGGAGACAGCGACAAGCGCTGCAACAGAAACCACCGCACCCCAGCCTGAAGCCAGCCCCACGGCCGTGGTGTACCCGGAAGGGTTCTGGAAGGATCTGCCAATCATCCCCGAGGAGCTTTCAGACACGGCGCGCGAAATCTATCAAAAAGGGATCTCCATGGGTAATGACCCCCATGTATACACCAAAATCGGGGACTGCAACAGCATGTCGCCTGATTTCCTCGCCGGTTTCGGCGGCAATTACACCCTTGGGACAGAATTTGCCTACCTTCAGCCGGCGATCGACTATTACAAGAAATCCTTCCGCCTGCCCAACCAGGCCACCAACCCCGGCACCACCACCTCCAGGTTGCTGGTCTCGCTGTGGAACAACGACCAGTGCATGGCGAACGAGCCCATGCTGGAATGCCAGTTCAGGGTGGATAACCCCAGCATCGCCATCATCGCGCTGGGTACGATCGACGCCAAGACGCACCAGCAGCAGCCGGAAGTGTATGAGCAGAACCTGCGCGTCATCATTGAAAAAACCATATCCCTCGGCATTCTGCCCGTGCTCGCGACGAAAGCCGATAACATTGAAGGTGACCAATCGATCAACGAAACCATCGCGCGGTTAGCGATGGAATATGAACTGCCGTTGTGGAACTTCTGGAAAGCCGCCCAGCCGCTGGTGAACCACGGGCTGCGGCCGGACGGGGAGCACTTGAATTACTGGTCCGGACCGCCCTCGACTGATTTTTCCCAGTCAATCGCCATGGAATACGGTAAGGAAGTGAAGAACATGACCGCGCTGCAGTTGTTGCATTTCTCTGATGGAGGAATTGCCAGCACCAAGGTAGAGATCCTACGCTTAAGGTCACTCCTGATCTAAAAAAGAGATGCGGTTACCTTTGATCTCTCCAATTGGACCATGTTGCCGGATGTACTTTTCAAGTACTTCAGGCAGGATGGTGGGAATGTCATAATCCACCTGAGCGTCTGGAATAGGCAGATAGTTTAGAATTTCCGATATCTCAAAATCCGATATAACCGCAGTGACAATTTCATCCGGTCGAATTTTCCTGTCTCCGATGAAGAGCTCCACCGAATCCGGATCATGCCCATGAGCGATAATTCGCATCCCCGCCACGTGCGGCACCCCGTTCATTCGTCCGCGCATTTGCGGTGTCCGTTTATTGATATTCTCGGGGTTCAGCGCCGTAAGGAAGAACTGCTCAAGTTGTTTACCGGTAACCTTGATTATGCCCGGATTACCGGTGGAACGGTTCACGCTGAAGAGGGTTCCTTTCGTCAATATGCCAGCTTTTAACCCCTCCTCCCAATGTTCCCCCATGACAAAAGCCACCTGTCCGTCGGGGTAACAAGACAGCAGCGCATCCGCCAGCAGGTTGCCGGCGTCGCTTTCTTTTCCCTCAAGGTAATCAATATTATTGCGTAAGCATCCGATCTCAATATCCATTATTCGCTTTGCGCGCTGTTTTTCCTGCTCCACCACACTGAGAACAACAGAATCTTCGAGTAATTCCTCATCAACCTGGATTAATTCCGCACGGTGACTCAACACATCACCGCTATCGCGATCGATCTCAAGATCAAGCCTGCCGAGCACCTCGCCATATTGACCTGCCTGCACAATCACAGTGTTGTTCACCAACAGTGGCGGGTAAATTCGATCATGAGAATGTCCGCCGATGATGATGTCGATACCGTCCACCACCTCAACAAGTTCGAGGTCATACTTCTTCCCCAGGTGAGAAAGCAGGATGATGAACCGCGCTCCTTCGCTTTTTAGCTGTTCGATCAAACCGGGTGCAATCTCTCTGGGGGATTTTACGCTCACGTTAAAGGGCTGGTAAGCATCAATTGGTGCTGTCAGTCCAATGATTCCCAATTTAAACCCGTTCAGATCTTCAATCACATAAGGCACAATTCCTTCAGGTATAGAACCATCTTTCCATTGCATGTTTGCGCACAGGATCGGTTTTCCAAAACGTTCAGCCAATCCTGCGATGGCCTGGATGCCGTAGCGGAACGGAATGGCATTGCCCAGCACCACCTGGTCACAACCTGCTCCGCGCAGTATCGCGTCCATCGCCGAACCCTTGGTGAGAGCGCTTTCCAGCAAAATCGAGTCCTCACAATCCCCGGCATCCACGTACAAGCAGTAGCCCTCTTTTAATTCCACCTCCTGCCTGATGCTGCGAACCAGTGTGCCGATGCGCGTTAATTGATTCACCCTGCCGTGCAGGTCGTTGGTGTGCAGCAGGGTGAGATGAAGGGAAGTCATTTCGGATTTATTTTATGATCCCGCACACGTTCAGGAATTCCGCTCTCAGTGCCGGGTCATCAGCGTAAACGCCGCGGAACACAGTGGTGCGGGTGGCGGGAGAGATCTCGCGCACACCGCGCATTTCCACGCACATGTGCTTGGCGCGCATGAACACCGCCACGCCGTGGGGGCGCATCAGCGCTTCCAGCGTATCGGCGATCTGGTAGCCAATCCGTTCCTGCACCGCGAAGCGCTTGGTGTACAGGCGTACCAGGCGCGTCAGCTTGGAGATGCCCAGGATGCGCTCGTCAGCCACATAGCCCACGTATGCCTCGCCGTAGAACGGGAAAACATGGTGCTCGCACAGCGAGTGGAAATGGATCGGTCCCTCGATGACCTGGCTGAGGCGGCAGTCCGGTTCGCCGCGGCATTCGCGCGGAAAGGACTTGATCAGCTTGGGGTCACCTTCATAACCACTGGTTGATTCAATCATCGCTTCTAAGAAGCGGCGCGGGGTCTCGTGGGTGGAGGGGGTATCGATATCCATACCCAGGGCGCTGAAGATCTCAGACATGTAGCCCTCGTATTTCTTGAGGTCTTGCGGGCTGATCTTACGCTGATTCAGCTGCAGCAGTTCATCTACGGAAAAGTCATCAACGGATGTTTCGGTCATAAGGTCTCTCGTTTCTTTTATGTGTTTTTTTAATCAACAATTTCTGTATTTTTTTGCTGTAACACTGATGATACCCTCAAACAGGATGAGTTCCGTACCAATCACCGCTATTGAAATCATTAAAGAAAAGTTCATTATCTTCTTTTCCCTTGATCTTTTCACCTGCCCGCCTGGCCTTGTTGCTGTTCTCAAGTGCGTTATCCTTAAATCCAGTCGCGGCGCTGGATCGGGCCAGGATCTCGAAGGCATACGCGATATCAAAATCCTGCATATCCGCCGTGTTATTCTCAGTTAATTCGCGGCACCTTTTGGCATGTGCCAGCGCCTCGGGGTAATTTTTCACCGCCAGGAAGGCGCGCGCGATCATGTACTCGCCCCTCTGCATGTTCACCACTGTTCCGGCGTACAGCCAGTGATAATATGAGGCGAATGCGGCGGCTAACAACCGCTCATCGTCAAGCCTGGAACGTTCCTGTCTGCTAAGCAGATCCCACACCTCGCCATTTATTGACCCGGCGAAATATCGGTGTGCGTCCTCAAGTGAATATTTCTTGCTTTCCTTCATAAGCACCCTCTTATTTACCGGAGTTTCAGATTCGGTCGGATCATTCACCTAAAATGTAATTGTATTCTAATTGATTTTTATCTTCCTTGAACAGGGTGGGGCGTGAAAACCTTATACTGAGATGAACATAAAGGATATGAAAATAAGAATAACGGGTTGCTGAAATTAAGTTTTCACGGATAAAAGGTTACTATCTCAACCCGTTTTCCAGCAGCAACCCCTCGTCCAAAAGAATCTCCGGGCTATTTCCATCAACGACAACCTTGCCACGGTTCATCAAGATCGTTCTGGGTGTCAGGTTTTTGACGAATTCAAGATCATGCGTGGCAATAACCATGGTTTGCGGCAGCCGTTGCAGGAGTTCCAGGAGTTCGCGGCGGCTGCGAGGGTCAAGTCCCGCGGTAGGTTCATCGAATACAAGCACCCGTGGTCTCATGGATAGCACCGTGGCAATAGCGATTCTTTTCTTTTCTCCGTTACTGAGATGGTATGGATTCCTGTCAGGATATTCACCCATATCAACATCCCGCAACGCCTGCTCAACCCTTTCACGCACGGTCACCGTCTCCAGTCCCTGGTGGATTGGTCCAAATGCGACATCTTTGAAAACTGTTGGAGAGAAAAGCTGGTCATCCGGGTTCTGAAACACCAATCCGATATTGGCCCGGATAGCGCCTAAGGAATTCTGAGATATTTCCTCCCCTTCTATTGAAACAGAACCTTTTCCTTCGAGAATCCCGTTCAGGTGAAACAGCAGGGTGGATTTTCCTGCACCGTTCGGTCCAACCAGCGCGACCTTCTCGCCGGGCATGATGGTTATTGAAACGTCTTCCAATGCGCGAGTGCCATCTGGATATGTGAAGGATAGTTTATTGATCGCGATAATTGGAATCAGCTTCAGCCTCCAGTGAAAACTCCGAGCAACCATATCCCCGTCAACAACAGGAACCCCAATAACAGAAAAAGTTGATTTGCACCTGATAGCGCAACTTTGCTGTTTGCAGGAATGACCCCCGAATAACCCCTCGATAACATGGCTGCATATATCCGGTCGCTCCTCTCGATCGATCGGATAAATAAACTGCCGGCCATACCACCGGTCACGCGAGCGCGCCAGAACAACGAACCCCCTTTCGGCTTGTCTTCAATTGAAACAGCGCTGCGGCAACTGCGGGCACGCATCATCCGCAACGCTTCGTCTCTAATCACATGTAGATAATGCAACATTAATCCAATAACCGCGACCAGAATATTGGGTACCCGCATCTGTTGAAGCGCGGATAACAGTTCAGTAATGGTGGTCGTTGACGCCAGCAGTAAGGCTGCCTGTACTGAGAGCCATGCTTTTATCGCAATACTGATGAAAATACGAAAACCTTCCGGGTTGTATGGAATCAATAATCGCGGAAAAACTGCTACCCTGGTAGCTTCAGGGCCGGTAAAGACCAGGGGCAGAGCAGCGAGCACAAAAGGCAGACTCCAAAGTGACTTTATCAGGAGCGATCTAATGGGTATCCTCGAAATCAACGCCAGGCAGATGGTTAGGGTGAGAAAAATTATATATGCCGGCCAGGCTTGATTCGGGGTAAGGTTGAGAAATACTATAAAGGCGACCGTGAGAATCACCTTCACTCTCGCGTCGAGAATCTGAAGCGGGTAATTGATTTTGTTTTTCGCCCTCAGGTTATTTACCTTTGTGCTGTTTCCTGGCTGGCAGCCTTATTAGCGCTACGGGCAACACCATACGCCACGGCAAAAACGACCACGGCTCCCAGGATACCAGCCGCTATGGTCGCGATGGCCGGGTTCTTAACACCCGGTAATAAATAATCGGGAACGATCATGAAAATTGCGTCCCTGGCTTTTTCAAGAAAACCCAGTTCTTCTGCCACCCACTCAAGCCCATCCGGGTGACTTGAAGCCAGCGGAGAGAGCACAGCCAGCAAAAGGGTGAGCAACCCACCTGTCAGAATTACACCTTTGCTGCTTTTCGAGGTTTCTTCCCCTATCTGCAAAAGGTCTTTGCGCGCAGCATAAATAAAAGCAAGGGCTCCGGTTGTAATTAAACCCTCACCAATTCCAATTAACGCGTGGATGGCACCCATTGCAGGTATCGCGATATTGGCGGGTGAAGTGCCGGAAAGCACGATTTGCAGCGCAGCAGACAGGGAAGCGATGAATATGGAACTCCAGGCAGTTATAAAACCCGCTGCTACCAATCCCCACTTTCGTTTTTTGAAAAGTCGCAGGAGAATTGAATACACCGCGTATGAAACAAAAACACCTACGACAGCCATATTGAATAGATTCGCTCCCAAAGCGAGTAATCCGCCATCCTGGAAAAGAAGCGCCTGTACCGATACGACTGAAGTCATCACTATAACCGCTGCCCATGGACCTACCAGGATTGTGGCGAGCGCAGCTCCCAACAGGTGTCCGGAAGTGCCTCCCACCACGGTGAAGTTAAGCATCTGGCCGGCAAAAATTGCTGCGGCTAAAACCCCCATCAATGGAAGCCGTTTTTCACCCAGGGATTGTCCGGTTTTCTTCAAGGCTATCCCAATCACGATAACCGATATGATCCAGAAAAATATCGATACCAGAACAGATAAAAAACCATCTGGAATGTGCATGGGTTGTGGAGATAGCAGACTTAATGATTTCACAGTGTCCTCCGTGCAGTTTTCAGATGATAGAATAGAATATAGCAAACAATATTATAATGCAAGTTTTCGCATTTGCAAATTTTTGCTTTTTCAGGAGGATCAATGCGCACCTCTTCTGTCGACCAAATCATCATTGAAGTATTAAAAAGACAACATTTTCATATGACATCCATGCAAGTGTATGAAGCAATCCGCGAACAGTTACCAGCTGTAAACCAGTCCACTGTATATCGCGCCCTGGAACGGCTGGGTAAAAACGGAATCATATCCATATCGGATATGGGAACAGGGTCCACCGTCTACGAGTACCTGTCGGAGGTCGCTCATCACCATCTTGTATGCCAGGAATGCGGCTCCATAATCACCCTCGATGATCGTGAGATTCGTCAAGTTTTTTCTGCCATCGAAAGCCAATATGATTTTCAAATTCTCACCAGGCACCTGGTATTATTCGGAGTTTGCGCAAAGTGTCAAAGTGCTTCATCGAAAAAACAACTATAAAAAATGCGGGTGGGTGTGCATTCCAGCATATCAACAGCGTGATTTAACGTGAATACTCTTCAAGAAAAGCTGCTAAGTGAATGTCAGTTCGAATATATTCACGCCTCCGGCCCCGGCGGACAAAACGTGAACAAAGTCGCCAGTGCTGTGCAGTTGAGATTCGACGTCAGGAATTCCCCTTCTTTATCAGAGGGTGTTAAGCAACGCCTCATCAGGCTGGCGGGTAAACGCATGACTGAAGAAGGCGTGCTGATCATCGAGGCCAAGCGCTACCGCGAGCGCGAACGCAACCGCCTGGACGCTGTTGCCCGCCTGCACCGCCTGGTTGAGCAGGCGCTGCACCCTCCGGTAAGGCGCGTTCCCACCCGCCCGTCTGCCAGCGCGGTAAACAAACGCCTGACCACCAAAAAGAAACGCGGTGAATTAAAACGCAGTCGGCAATCCGAGACCCGGGAAGACGATTAAAAAATCTGGTGGATTAACAGTTGGTTAACAAGTTGTTTTAAGGTTGACATACCACAAAATAACCTATAATATCTTAATAGGTCATTCAATCAGAATCACAAACCAAAGGAGAAGATATGTGGTATTACACGCTCAATAATCAACAGGTCGGCCCCGTGGAAGAAGCGGAGATCAAGAAACTGGTTGACGCCGGCAGCATCACCCACGGAACAATGGTTTGGACCAACGGAATGGCCAACTGGCTGCCCATTGGTCAGACCCCGCTCGCTTCACTCCTGGGTTCAGCTCCCCCGCCGGTAGTGCCCACCTCGGTCGCAGCCGTTTATGAGAACCCGGAGGTAACCAAGATCAAGTCCCTGTTTATGTGGTTCTGGATCAGCCTGATCGGGACACTGCTATTTGGTCTTGGCCTCGTCGCCGCCGCAGTGCTGTTCTTCATTATCTTCCACAAAGCCTGGAAACTCATCGAACACGAAGGTATCCGTGCCAATGCAGACCAGGCGACCGCCGGTTGTTTCATCCCGGGCTGGAATTTTTACTGGGTGTTCCCCGCTTTCAGGGGTCTCGCAAGAGAATTAAATGCCAAGTTTGACAGCCTCAACATCGTCCTCGAGAAGATCGATCTCAAGCTGCCCACCTGGATGCTTATCTGTCTCTTCGGAAGCTCGATCACCTTTGGTCTATCAGCCATCGCTTTCGTTGTGCTCTGGATCATGTACACCGTCAAGATCAAGAACGCCGCCATCGCAATCGTCGAGGCCGAGAAGAAGTAATTCCGCAAAGAATCAACAATATCCCGCCTAAATTTGGGCGGGATATTCTTTTAATTATCAACTAGTCAGTTATCAGGTACCAGCGATGATCCCTGATCCGGCGAAGTTGAAGAGCAAGCCCGGCGCGAACGCCAACCCGACCACGATCAGAGCCAAGATAACCGCCACGAGGATGACTAATCGTCCGTTGTGTGCTGCCGCATCCCCATCCTGGAAGTACATCTTCACCACCACCCGCAAGTAGTAGAAGGCAGAAACCAGCGAGGTGAGCAACCCGATGATAGCGAGCCAGATGAAACCGCCCTCCAGCGCCGTGCGGAACAGGTAGAACTTGCCCCAAAAACCTAATGTGAGCGGTATACCGGTGAACGAAAGCATGAACACCGCCATAGAAGCCGCCAGCAACGGCGCAGATTTTCCCAGTCCTGCCAGGTCATTGATCTCGTTACCGCTGCCGTCGTTCTTCTCCACCGCCACCAGCACCGCCCACGCCCCCAGCGAGGTGAAGGCATACGCCGCGAGGTAGAAAAGCGCGGAGGCGATCGAATTCTGCCGCACTGCCGCGTCACCAAAGCCCACGAAAGCCATCAGGATGTAGCCGGCGTGCGCGATGCTCGAATACGCCAGCATGCGTTTGAGGTTGGTCTGCGCCACTGCCACCACGTTGCCCACGATCATCGTCAGCGCTGCCAGCACCCAGAAGATGGGTGTCAGCTCCCCGGCGAGCGTGGTGAAGTCAAGCGAAAACACCCGAATGAGCGCGGCAAAACCCGCTGCCTTGGCGCCTACCGACATGAAAGCGGTGACCGGCGAGGGCGCACCATGATACACGTCGGGCGTCCAGCTGTGGAAGGGCACCGCTGCCACTTTGAAGGCGAAACCGCCCAGCAGCAGAGCGCTGCCGGCGATGAGCATAAATATTTGAGCGCTGCCATCGTTCACCGCCTCAGTAACACCGTACAGGTTGGTGGTCGCCGCCGCCCCGTAGATGAATGCGATACCAAAGAGCACAAAAGCCGAAGCCAGTGTGCCCAGCAGGAAATACTTGAGCGCTGCTTCTTTAGCGTTAATACGCTTGTGGTCGATGCCCGCCATAACGTAAAGAGGGATTGAGAGTAGTTCAAGCGCCAAAAAGACCATGATCAGGTCACCAGCGCTCGCCATCAACATCATACCGCTGACGCTGAAGAGCAGCAGCACGTAGTACTCGCCTTCGTGGATGCCGACACGTTTGAGATAATCGTATCCCAGCCCGATTGCCGTGATACCGCTGAGCGTGAAGAGTATGTTCAGGAAGACGCTGAAGCCGTCCACGCGGATCATGCCGCTGAAGGTGGAAGCCGGGTGCCCAAGCTGCATCAGGCTTGTCACCAGCGCCGCAGCCAGTCCCGCTGTCGCCAGGATTGGGGTCAGCGCCGGCACACGTTTACCAAACCACACGTCCAGCAGCAGCAGAATCAAAGCCCAGACCACCAGGAGGATGACCGGAAGAATGGAGTTCAAATCGATCATTGTCATATTTTCACCTTCCGTTAGGGCACTGTCTGAGCGACGGTCTGAATAAGCGCCAGCAGCTGCTCAACCGCTGGTGAAATAAGCGTAAAGAAGGGTTTCGGGTACAACCCGATCCAGAATGCCAACAGGAGGATTGGCGCCAGGATGATGATCTCCCGCGGGCTGAGGTCTGCCAGTTTTTCGTTTTCCGGGCGCGTCACCGGACCCAGGAAGACCTGCTGGAACATGTGCAGCAGGTAAACCGCCGCCAGGATCACGCCCAATGTCGCAACCGCGGCGAACCAGGGTGAAGCGAGAATGGGTGAATTAAATGCGCCCAGCAGGATGGTGAATTCGCCGACAAATCCGTTCAATCCCGGAAGTCCTGCTGACGACAGAACAGTGATGAGCGTAAGGCTGCCCATCAGCGGCACCACCCGCCACAACCCGCCGAAATCCGCCATCAGGCGCGTGTGGCGCCTTTCGTAAAGCATGCCCACGATGAGGAACAACGCGCCGGTCGAAAGGCCGTGGTTGACCATCTGCAGGATCGCTCCTTGCACACCCTGCGCAGTGAGAGCGAATGTGCCCAGCACCACGAAACCGAGATGACTGATGGAGGAGTACGCTACCAGGCGCTTGACATCCTTCTGTCTGAAGGCTACCAGTGCGCCGTAAAGAATGCCGATCACCGCCAGCCCAGCCATCCACGGGGCGAGTTTGAGCGTCGCTTCCGGGAAGAGCGGCAGGTTGAAGCGCAAAAAACCGTAAGCACCCATCTTAAGCAGCACACCCGCCAGGATGACGGAACCTGCGGTCGGGGCTTCGGTGTGGGCATCCGGCAGCCATGAATGCAGCGGCCACATGGGCACCTTGATGGCAAACGCCAGCCCGAATGCGCCGAACAGCCACAACTGCGCGGCAAGGGGCACGGCTGAACCGCTGAGCTGCGTCAGGTCAAAGCCACCGTAGCTCAACCCCATCCACAGGATCCCTGCCAGCATCAGCAGCGACCCGGCCATGGTATAAAGCACGAACTTGAGCGCGGCGTACACCCGGCGTTGGCTTCCCCACATGCCGATGAGGAAGTACATCGGTACCAGGGTAAATTCCCAGAAGATATAGAAAAGCACCATGTCGAGCGAGAGGAACACCCCCATCATGCCCATTTCAAGCAGCAGGAAGAAGGTCATGAAACCGCTGACCCGCTCCTCGACTGCATTCCAGGTGGAGAGGATGGCGATGGGTGTGAGGAACGCAGTCAGCAGCACCATCAAGATGCTGATACCGTCAACGCCCAGGTGAAAACCGATCGTGTTGCCTCCCAGGGTTAACCACGGCAGGTTGATTTCCATCTGGATGCCGCCATCAGCAGTGTTGAACATCGAAAGCATCCACAGCGAAAGACCGAAAGTGACCAGCGAGGTCAACAGGGCGATCCAGCGTACAGTGGTCTTGCCTGTTCTTCCTAGCAGCAGGATGAGGAGAACTCCCACAAGCGGGAAAAAGGTGACCAGAAGAAGGGGATTAATGGCTGAAGTCATCGCCCGTCCTTTACCTTAAGAATAGATACGTCATGATTGCCACAAGCCCGATGAGCATCCAGAGCGCGTAAGAACGGACATACCCGTTCTCCAATTTCCGCAATCCCTCGGCCAGCGTCCGCGTGCCGGCTGCCAGCCCGCCGCCGATGCGGTCGATCACCCCCAGGTCCACCGGGTCCGCCAGGAATTGCGCGAACGCTTTATACGGGTTAAGGACCAACGCCTGGTAGAGTTCGTCCACCCACCACTTGCGCTCCATGCCGGTGTAGAGGGCACCGAGTGGTTTTTTCAACGGATCCGCGGCATCGGCTTTCTGCGGTTTGCGTGAGTAGATCAACCACGCCAGTCCTAAACCAAGCAGCGCCAATAAAAGCGAGAGTCCTGCCACCAGCCAGATAAACTCAGCCGGTTCCCCCTCTCCCAATGTATGCGCCAGCCAGTGTTCGAGTGTGTGCACACCAGGCAGGTTGAGCGCTCCGCCCAGCACCGAAAGGATTGCCAGGATGATGAGGGGTATTGTCACCACGCGCGGGCTTTCGCTGGCGTGTTCAGCATCCTTTGTGAGCGGTTTACCAAAGAAGACCATTACCAGCTGCCTGCCCATGTAGAACGCGGTCAGGAAAGCGGTGATGATCAGCAGTACGAAGACCGCTCCGTGCCCATTGTAAGCCGCTGCTAATATCTCATCCTTGGAAAAGAAGCCAGCCAGAGGGGCAATACCCGAAAGTGCCAACCCGCCGATGAGGTAGACCCAGAAGGTAAGCGGCATTTTTTTGCGCAGACCGCCCATATTGCGCATGTCCTGCGGATCGGGTTCCGCGCTGCCGTGGCTCTCTCCGTGCATGCCGCGCTCCATTCCCTGGATCACTGAGCCTGCGGCCAGGAACAACAAGCCCTTGAAGAAGGCGTGCGTTACCAGGTGGAACATCCCGGCGACCATCGCACCCATGCCCACCGCAGCAACCATAAAGCCCAACTGGCTGATGGTGGAGTAGGCCAGCACCTTCTTGATGTCGTTCTGCCCCAGCGCGATTGTCGCGGCCAGCAGCGCGGTGAGCGTGCCAACCCACATCACCACCGTTTGGGCGGTGGGAACAACGCTGTAAAATGCGGTGCTACGCGCCACCAGGTAGACACCAGCGGTAACCATGGTCGCTGCATGGATCAGCGCCGAGACCGGTGTGGGACCTGCCATCGCGTCCGGGAGCCACACAAAGAGCGGGATTTGCGCCGATTTACCGGTAACACCCAGGAGCATGGCAAGGGTAATGAGCAGCATCACCCCTGGGTGAGCCGCTGCCACCGCTGGCGCTTGGCTGAAGACCACATCAAACTGCAAAGAACCAAAATAACCAAAGATGAGAAAGAGCGCGATCAGCAGCCCGAAATCACCGATGCGGTTGGTGATGAAAGCCTTCTTTGCCGCTTCCGCGTTGCCGGTGCCATTCTTCCCTTTTTCAAACCAGAAACCAATGAGCAGGTAGGAACACAAGCCTACCCCCTCCCAGCCGACGAACATCATCAGGAAGTTATCCGCGCTGACCAGGATCATCATTGAAGCTATAAACAGGTTCATGAAGATGAAAAAACGCGTGTACCTGCCGGGGTCACCGTTGTGGCGCACATCGTTGTGCATATAGCCGATGGAATAAACATGGATCAATGTACCGACAAGTGAAACCACCAGCATCATCACAACCGAGAGCGTGTCCACGCGGAAGGCCCAGCGCACTGAGAGGTCGCCAATGGTGATCCACTCCCACGGGCTGACCACTCTCGCCGTTGGCTCCTCCGCCAGCGCGATGGCCAGCAGCAGCGCAACCACGAAGGTGAGCCCGGCAGCCAGGCTGCCGACCACGCCGCTGAAGACCTCGCCCAGGCGCCTGCCCAATACGATATTGATGACCAGCCCGATGACCGGCAGGAAGACGACCCACGGAACAAGATTGATGATTTGTCCAGATTCCATAAATTTTTCTCCCTTTTTCGGGTCGCTTAGCCTTTCAGGCTGTGCATCTCATCGATGCTGATGCTCTTCTTGGCGCGGAAGATATCAACGATCAAAGCCAGCCCCACCGCCACCTCGGCGGCTGCGGTGACCATCACAAAGATCACGAACACCTGGCCGTCCAGGTTCTGGTAGTAGTTGGCAAAGGTGATGAACACAAGGTTCGCGGCGTTGAACATCAACTCCAGTGACATGAGGATTACGATGGCGTTCTTGCGCACAAGTACACCCACGAAACCCAGGCAGAAAAGGATGACGGCAAGAATGATGGGAAAAATGACCGGGAACATTAAATGCCTCCGTCCTTCTTTTCTTTTTGCGTCAGCACCACCGCGCCGATGGCCGCCACCAGCAGGATGACCGAGGTTATCTCAAAAGGCAGTGAGTACTTCTGGTAAAGCACCAGCCCCAGGTTCTTCGGATCCACCAGTTCAGGGTTGGCGGCAAGCGCGGTGGCTTTAAAGCCATAACGCATTACCAGCGCGTATACCCCCTGAACGATCAGGGCGAGCGCGAGCACAATGGCCAGCGGCCGCTGCCACTTGAGCGGTTCCCGCGGGTCTAGCTGGTGAGTACCCAGCAGCATGATCACGAAGAGGACCAGCACCATGATCGCCCCGGCGTAAACCGCGATCTGCGCCAGCGCGATGAAAGGCGCGCCGAGGATCAGGTAGATCACGGCGATGGAGAGAAAATTCAGGACCAGGAAGAGCGCAGAATACACCGTGTTCCTGCTGAACAGCATGGCTACAGCCGCGGCGATGGCGATGATCCCGAGTATGATGAAAATCAGCAGTCCAGGTGTCATCCCTGCCTCCTCAATCCGTGGGGTCTTTCATTTCAGGTACCGAGCGGGTGTAAACCCCGGGTTCGGTCTTTTGCGGGGTGGGTCCGCCGCCAGGCGGCACCTTCACCAGCAGCATGTCTTTAGTGAAAATGGCGCTCAAGCGTGTGGTGTATGTTAGTTCATATTTTTTTTCCAACACAATAGCCTCGGTTGGGCAGGCATCCTCGCAAAAACCGCAGTAGATGCAACGCAGCATATTGATCTCGTAGGTGCTGGCATAGCGATCACCCGGCGAGTAGCGTTCCTCATCAGTGTTTTCTGCGGCTTCAACAAATATCGCGTCCGCCGGGCAGGCCGCCGCGCACAGCGCGCAGCCAATGCATTTTTCCAGCCCGTTGTCATACCGTTTCAATTCATGCTGACCGCGGTAGCGCTCATGCACCGGCCGCCGCTGTTCAGGGTATTGAATCGTGACCGGTTTCTCAAAGAGTGATTTAAATGTGGTGATCAAGCCGCGAAGCATATATCATCCTCCGATCAGTACGATCACCAGCGCCGTCACCATCACGTTGAGAAGCGCCAGTGGAAACAGGATTTTCCAGCCAAATGCCATCATGCGGTCGTATCGGAAGCGCGGCCAGGTCGCCCGCACCCAGATGAACCAGAACAGCAGGATCACGACCTTGATCGCCAGGTAAATGGGTCCCAGCCAGGGGTAAGTGTTCACGCCCGGACCCCAGTAACCGCCCAGGAACAGTGAAGCACCGATCATGGAGACCGCGATCATCTTGATGTATTCCGCCATGTAGAAGAGCGCGAACTTCATACCGGAGTATTCGGTGATGAACCCGGCGGTCAGCTCGTGTTCGGCTTCCGGCATGTCGAACGGGGAGCGGTTGATCTCGGCGTTAGCGCCGATGAGGTAGATGAGAGCACCCAGCGGCTGCAGCACCACGAACCACATCGGTTCCTGAGCAAGGACGATGTCGTTAATGCTCATCGACCCGGCCAGCAGTACCGGTCCGACGTACGCCAGGCCCAGCGCCAGTTCGTAACTGATCATCGAGGCGGTGGCGCGCAGCGCGCCCATGGTGGAGTACTTGTTGTTCGAGGACCACCCCGCCAGCGCGATACCGTAGATGGAGATGGCAGTCACGGTGAGCAGATACAGAATACCCACGTTTAGATCCGCCACCTGCAGGGTGATTTCGCGACCAAACAGTGTTATGGGAGGTCCGAGAGGGATCACCCCGGTGATGATGAGGGCAGGGATCACGGTGAGCACGGGGGCCAGAACAAACAGGAACTTGTCGGCTTTGGCAGGAATTAATTCTTCCTTAAATATCAATTTAAGAGCGTCAGCGACCGGCTGCAGCAAACCGCCAGGTCCTGCACGGTTGGGACCGATGCGCACCTGCATACGCGCCAGCAACCTGCGTTCGAACAACGTGACATAAGCGAAACCCACGGTCAAACCGAGGATCAATATGAGCGCTTTCAGGAACCATTCAAGAAACATCGCAAATGTCATAGCTTCCCTCGCCTACGAATTTACCCGTGCCCGCTGCGGTACCGAAAGCGTGACCGCGACCGGGGCGAATAGTGACGCCCCCATGCTGCGCGTTACCAACACCACACCCTCCGGCTGACCCGCGTCCACATCCACCACACCTTCAATCTCCCTGCCGTCCAGCCTGAGCAGGATAATCTCTCCAGGTTTGACCTGCGCACGTTCCGCGTCTGCCGGGTGCAGGCTGAACAGGTTGCGCGCGATGCGTCCCTTGATCATCCCAGAGGTGGTGACCGTGCCGCCCCTGTCGTACAAGCGGGTCACCGGCACAGCCAGCAGGCTGCCGCTCATAACGGTCAGCGCCGCCGGTTCCACCACGTCCGCGGCAGCCGGTATCGTACCTTCTTTAAGTGGAAGGACAAGACCAAGCCCATCCTTGTTCTCGTAACTGGTACCGCCGTAATACAGGCCGCTGCGTCCGAGCGACGGTGTTTGTTCACGCACCGCTTTCACATCCCCCAGGGTGATGCCCTTAAAGACATCAACTTCCAGGGCTAACTGCCCGAACAGTTCAGCCGCGTCACCGCCGTCCAACGGGATGCCGGCTGCTTCAGCGATGGCAAGTGTGATGGCATGATCGGCGCGCGTGCCTGCCGGAGCGGGAACTGCCGGCACGTAGTACTGCAGCCGTCTCTCCCCTGATACCAGGGTGCCATCCCGTTCCATCACGGCTTGCGCCGGCAGTACAACATCTGCCAGTTTCGCGGTTTCCGTCAGGAAAAGGTCCTGGACGATGACAAAGCCGGCGCGCTGCAGCGCGATTTTAAGCTCAGGATCTTCGCTCGCCGGGTCCGCCCCGGCTATGTACACGCCCATGGCGGCGCTGATGGTATCCACCAGGTGCTCGTCAGTCCGGAAACCGATCTCCCAGGCGCCCTGGTCGTTGCCTTTCTGCCAGGCGGCGATCAACCCGCTGTTGGTTTTGCCCCTGTGCCCGCTCTGTTCCAGCCAGCCTGCCAGCAGGTCTGCCACCCCATCAGACGCGCTCAACCCCATGCCTTCACTTCCATAGATGAAGACCAGGTTTTCCGCGTCCTTAACAGCCTGTCCAATATCGGCATCATCAGCAACGAGTGTTTTCAACGTACTGATCTCACTGCCGTAGGCGTAGCGCAGCCTGTGGGTGGCGAATTTATCCAGCCTGGTGGTGCGCGGATTGACCACCACGAGGGTCGCGCCGCGTTCAGCCGCCTGTTTCACGCGCAACCACCAGATGGGTGCTTCTTCATGCAAATCAGATGCAAATACCAGGATCACTGAACCTTTAGCCAGTTTACCCAGGTCTGAACCCGGTGTCATGCCCGCCATGGCAACCCTGTCACCGCCGCTGATGGTTGTATGCAGGATGGCTTTACCTTTGATGGTATCGGAAAACTTTTTTAGGGTGAAAAGGTCCTCGTTGCTCAAGCGACCGCTGGCCACAACCGCCAGATTTGAACCCGCCGCCCTGACCTGCTGCGCCGCGTATTCAAGGGCCTCGTCCCAGCTCGCCTTCACCAGTTCGCCGTCTCGGCGGATCATTGGAGAGGTCAATCTTTCCGGACTTTCATAATAATGATAGGTGAACCTGCCCTTGTCGCAGATCCAGATCTCGTTCACTTCCTCGTTCTGGCGCGGCATCACGCGCTTGATTACCGTCCTGCCGTCTTTGCGTGCCTCACGGCGCACATTGTAGGTGATATTGCAACCCACCGGGCACTGGGTACAGATCGAAGCCCTGGCTTCCATCTCCCATGGGCGTGCGCCAAAGCGGAAGTCCGCGGTGGTGAGCGCGCCGACCGGGCAGATATCAGTGGTGTTGCCGGAGAAGATGGAATCGAATCCCGGCTCAGAGTAAGTAACGATCTCCATCGAACGTCCTCGGTTGTAGAAACCGATCACCGGGTCATCGACCAGCTGCTCCTGGAAGCGCACACAGCGCCCGCACTGGATGCAGCGCTCGCGGTCGAGGAAGATCAGTTCTCCCAGAGGAACATGTTTCTCGTTGCGGCTTTTCTCATCGAACTCGAAGCGGCTGTCAGTGGGACCGAACTTCATCGTCAGGTTCTGCAACGGGCATTCTCCGCCCTTATCACACACCGGGCAATCAAGCGGGTGCGAGGTGAGGATGAACTCGAGGATCTCCTTGCGTGCCTCCAACACTTTCTCTGTCGCGCCCCATACAACCATCCCCTCGGAAACTGGTGTGGTGCAGGCGGTTTCCAGCTTTGGCCCGTATGTGATCTTTGGCGTTCCATCATCATTGAGAACGGTGACCCCGGTCGCGCGGTCGATCTGCGACCGGCCAACATCCACCAGGCACACCCGACACATACCCGCGGGCTTGAGTTTGGGATGGTAGCAGAACACCGGGATGACAATGCCCAGTTCCTTTGCCGCGTCCACGATCAACGTCCCTTCGGGGACGGTGACGCTGCGGCCGTCAATTTTCAGAGTGACTTGTTTTTCCATCCGCTCATTTCTCCAGGCGGGCTTCAAAGTCAGCCCGGTAATTTTCAATCGCAGAGATAACCGGCACGGTCGCGAACTCTCCCAGCGCGCACAGGCACTTGTTCTGCATTTGCCTGGCAATAGTGTGGAGCAGGTCGATATCTCCCTCGCGCGCCTTACCGCCTTCGATGCGGTCGATCACCCGCCCCATCCAGAAGGTACCCTCGCGGCAGGGGGTGCACTTACCGCAGGATTCGTGCTTGAAGAAGTGGATCGTATCGCTGCACCAGCGCGCTGGCATTAACCGTGTCATCCAGGATGATGACCGAGGCCGACCCAAGCGCGCAGCCCAGCTCGACCACCGATTCGTAATCCATCGGGGTGTCCAGCGCGGCTTCAGTGGCGGGGATCAGCGCGGAGGAAGCTCCCGCCGGCATGATGGCCTTGATCTGCGCGTCGTTGATGATGCCCTCGCCGTGATGGTAAATGAGCTCACGGAAAGTCGTTCCCAGCGGCAGTTCGTAATTGCCGGGCTTCTTCACCCGTCCCGAAAGGCTGAAAATCTTTGTGCCGGGGCTTTTTTCAGTCCCCTGACCGCGGAAGTGTGCCGCCCCCTTGCCGATGATGATGGGCAGGTTGGTGAGTGTTTCCACGTTGTTGATGACCGTCGGTAGCCCGAACAGACCGGCAACCGCCGGGAAGGGCGGGCGCAGCCGCGGCTGCCCGAGCCTGCCTTCCAGAGATTCCAACAGCGCGGTCTCTTCACCGCAGATGTAAGCGCCGGCGCCCAGGTGGGTGTAGATGCGCAGCGAATAATCCTTGCCAAAGAGCCGGTCACCCAGGTATCCGCTCCTGGTGAGCTCAGCAATGCGTTCGTCCAGCCGCCTGGCGATTTGTGAGAACTCGCCGCGCAGGTAAATGTAGGCGGTGTGAGCGCGTACCGCGTAAGAGGCCAGCATCAATCCCTCCAGGAACTGGAAGGGGTTGAATTCCATGATCTCGCGGTCCTTAAAGGTACCGGGTTCGGATTCATCGGCGTTGGCGACCACGTAGTGCGGCCAGATGGTGTTGGGCAGGAAAGACCACTTGGTGCCGGTGGGAAAGCCCGCGCCGCCGCGTCCGCGCAGCCCGGATGCCTTCACCTCGTGCACCAATTCTTCAGGTGTGAGCGAGGTGACCGCCTTTTTCCAGGTCTCAAAACCGCCGTGCTCAAGGTAAGTGGAGAGCTGGTTGAGGCCGGGGATCTCACGGTGGCGCAGCAGGAAGAGTTCACTCATGGTCACCTCCCTCGGGTTCCCGCGGAAGCGGCTCTTCAATGACCGGTATCTTCAAGGATGCCATCATTGACTCCAGCCAATCCATCGTGCGGCTGACCGTCTGGTTCTCGTGGTATTCGATCTCGTCGCCCATTTGCGATTGGAACATTGGCGCGCGGTCGCACGCCGCCAGGCATTTCACCTCTTCGATGGTCACCAGGCCGTCAGCGGTGGTTTCGCCGGGTTTGATACCCAACTTGTCGCAGAGTTCGTTGAGGTACTCGCGCGCGCCACGCAGCGCGCAGGCGATATCCGTGCACACCTGTATCCTTATCTTCCCACCCGGTTCGGCGTGGAACAGGGTGTAGAAGCCGACGACCGAAGCCACCTCGGTGATATCGATGCCGGCGATCTCGGCGATCTCGCGCATGGTCTCACGGGAGATGAAGCCATTATCCTGCTGCGCCAGGTGCAGCAGCGGCATCACGCTGGCGCGTTTTTGATCAGGCGGGTACTTCGCCAGGATCATTTCTATCTCATGAGCATGTTTTTTAAGGAGTTGGTTCACCGGTCACAGTCTCCCATAACAATGTCTATGCTGCCAATGATACCGACAATATCCGCCACGAAATGTCCCCTCGACATAAGCGGCAGGGCGTGCAGCAGCGGCCCGGATGGCGTGCGGTAGTGTACGCGGTAGGGTTTTGGCGTGCCGTTCGATTCCAGGAACACGCCCATCTCGCCGCGCGGGCTTTCCACCGTGGCATACACCGCGCCTTTCGGAGGAGTGAAACCCTCCGTCCACAGCTTGAAATGATGGATCAATGCCTCCATGCTCACCCCGATCTCGGAGCGGGGAGGCGGCACGTACTTGTAATTATGGTCGCGCACCGGCCCGTACGGGAGTTTATCGAGCGCCTGGTTGATGATGCGCACGGATTGGCGCATTTCTTCCAACCTGACCAGGTAGCGCGCGTACACATCACCTTCGGTCTGGGTGGGAATCTCGAAATCGTACTGCTCATAACCACAATAGGGGTTGGCTTTGCGCACATCGTGTGCCAACCCGGTGGCGCGCAGCGTCGGCCCGGTCACGTCGTACGCCAGGCAGGTCTTGGTATCAATTTTACCGATCCCCTTTGTGCGGTCGAGGAAGAGCGGATTACGCGTCAGCATGGATTCGTATTCGACCATGCGCTTTGGCAGCACTTTGGTGAAATTGCGCACCAGGCTCTCGAACTCCACCGGCACATCGCGCCAAAGACCCCCGGGGCGGATGTAGGTGGTCATCATGCGCGCGCCCGACACCAGTTCGAAGATATCCAGCACCATTTCACGTTCACGCATGGTGTAAAGGAAGGTGGAAAGGGCAGCGAGGTCCATGGCGGAGGTGCCCAGCCACAGCAGGTGCCCCTGGATGCGCGAGAGTTCGGTCAGGATCACGCGGATGGCATCAGCCCGCGGCGGGGATTGCAGCCCGGTCAGTTTCTCCACCGCCAGGGTGTACACCAGGATGTTGCCCATGGCGTACATGTAGTCCATGCGGTCGGTCAGCACTTCGGCCTTCTGGTAGGTCTTGGCTTCCATGTTCTTTTCGATGCCGGTGTGCAAGTATCCCACGTCGGGGATGCAGTTGACGATGATCTCGCCATCGAGCTCGAGAATCAGACGCAGCACGCCGTGCGTGCTGGGGTGCTGTGGACCCATGTTGAGCACAACGGTTTCACCGTTCAGCGCTTTCTCGCTGAGGTGCACTTTCAAATCATCCAGGGTGAATTCCTGTATCTCACGCATGGCTACAACTCTCCCTTGGGTTTTCGGGTGTCGATCTCATCAAAATTGAAGGTGAATTGCACCTCCTCGTAACCCAGCGGGTAGTCCTTGCGCAGTGGATGCCCCTCCCAATCCGGTGGCATCAACAAACGCCGCAGATCTGAATGCCCTTCAAAACGAATGCCGAACAGGTCCCACACTTCCCGCTCACGCCAATTGGCACTGGGATACACCGTCTCGAGCGTCCTGATGCTGGGGCTATCGCCGTTCAGCGGAGCCCTTACATTAAGATAAACCTTAGTTGTGGTTGAATAGAAGATGTACACCATGTGAAAGCGCGGGCTGGTCTGCGGGTAATAATCCACCGCTGTGACCGCCGAGAGAAGGTCGAAGGCGAACTCGTCGCGCAGCATGGCGGCGGTTTCCACGTTTTCGTCGGGGGGAATGAGCAGGGTCACCTCGCCGCGGAATTCGCTGACCTCTGCCTTGAAGTCCTGCTTGATCTTTTCAACTGCCGGTATCAGGATTTCGTTCATGCTGCCTCTACTTCCAGTCGGAGACTTTCTCGGTGCGGATCTTTTCGTACAGGGTGAGGATGCCGTGGATCAAGCCCTTCAGGGCGCGGCGGGCAGCCGGCCACGTACACATCCACCGGCACGATCTCGTCCACCCCCTGGTAGATGGCGTAATTGTTGTACACCCCGCCGCAGGAAGCGCAGTCGCCCATGGCGATCACCCATTTGGGGTCGGGCATCTGGTCATACAGATTGCGCAGCACCGGCCCCATTTTTTGCGAAACGCGCCCCGCCACGATCATCAGGTCCGACTGCCTGGGGCTGGCGCGCATCAGTTCCATACCGAAGCGGCTCATGTCGTAATTGGAGGCCTGCATGGCCATCATTTCGATGGCGCAGCACGCCAGGCCGAAGGTCATTGGCCACAGCGAGTTGGTGCGCGCCCAGTTGACCATTTTATCCAGCGAGGTGGTTACCACCCCGGAATTACCGCTTTTCTGCTCTACTCCCATTCCATCGCTCCTTTTTTCCACAGATAAACAAAAGCGGTCATCAGGATGGCCACGAAGATGAACATTTCAATAATGGCGAACATCCCGATCTGCTTAAAGGTAACCGCCCACGGGAGGAAGAAAATGACCTCAACATCGAAGAGGATGAACAGCACCGCCACCAGGTAGAAACGCACCGGCATCTGGCGCGTGCCCGGACCGTAGGGAATCATGCCGGATTCGTAAGGCTCTCCCTTTTTGGCGGTCGGCCGGTGCGGACCAATGTACCTCCCCAGCAGCAGCACAATAATACCTACAGCAACCGAGAGCGCGAGCAGGATGAAGATGGGAATATATTCATTGGGCATGGGAGCGATCTCCAATCGGAGAGATTTAATCACCCCGGGATAACATTGTCATCCCGGCGTCATTCTATTTTACACGAAAATAATGGGGGGCATATTGAATTACAGCAAAAGAAAGAGCGTCTGGCAGATCAGCAATTGGGGAAGTGTTCATTTCCGGTAGATAGAAGGAACAAAATTGGTGGAAGTATATATAACTTAGATATAAGAAATCCCCCGCCGGGTGGCGGGGGAGGAGCAAATTGAGTTGCCCTGTTGACGGCTTTTAGCGCGGCCTTACTCGCTTGCGATGGTCCGCCCGCTTCCCCCTTTTTAGACGGTACCGGTATCATAAGGCGCTATTGCGCCGCGCCGATTGCAGGTTATCTCAAGGTATTACCTCGCTTTTTCGTATTGCTGTTCCACGAAACTCCAGTTGACCACGGACCAGAAGGCCTTGATGTAGTCCGGCCGGCGGTTCTGGTAGTTCAGGTAGTAGGCGTGCTCCCAAACATCCAGCCCGAGGAGCGGCGTGTGCAGGTCCATGTAGGGGCTGTCCTGGTTGGCGGTGGAGTAAACCTGCAGTTTCTTGTCTTTATCGACCACCAGCCACGCCCAGCCGGAGCCAAAGCGCGTGGCCGCGGCAGTGGCGAATTTCTCCATGAAGGTGTCAGCCGAGCCAAAAGTGCTCTCGAGCTCTTTGAGCAGCGCGCCGGAGGGGGCTTTCTTGCCGCCCGGGTTCAACACATCCCAGAAGAGGGAGTGGTTGGCGTGCCCGCCGCCGTTATTGCGCACCGCGGTGCGCATGGCCTCGGGTACAGCGTTGATGTCTTTGAGGATGTCCTCAATCGATTTGGCGTAAAATTCAGGCGCTGATTCCAGCGCCTTGTTGAGGTTGGCCACGTAGGCAGCGTGGTGCTTGCCGTGATGGATTTCCATCGTGCGCGCATCGATCGCCGGTTCCAGCGCGTCGAACGCGAATTTGAGTTGTGGGACTTCAAATACTTTGTTCATTTTTTTCCCTTCCCGATGATTATTTGTACTATTATGATAATAATACTCATATTAAGAATAAAAGTCAAGTGGTTTTTGTAAGAATCGTATTAGAAACAGATGCGCTCGCCGGCCTGAATTTCCGTAATAATCGTCCACCTGTTTCAATAATTCGGTTGCACACATGGGGACATGCACCATGCGTCCGACTCCGTATAAAATCTGCTTGACAAGCCTCCCCTGCATATATACTATAAAGAAAGCACGTGAAAAACGATCAATAGCGTTCCACAAATTAATTATTTCGAGAAACAATTAACTGATTGGAGGATTTTCCATGAAACGCTGCTGAAATGGTACGAACTCCTCACCCTTAACGGCTATCAGCTGGGGCTGAGCATGGCATCCAACGTCATCAGCCCGCTGCTGCTGCCGGCGCTGGTGCTGGCTTTCATGCCGCCGGAGAAGAAGAACACCTACACCGCGCTGGTATACGTCACCGGGCTGGCGGTGGCGATGTTCATTCAGCCGGTGATGGGCATGCTCAGCGACCGCTCCACTGCAAAAATGGGGCGCCGCCGCCCGTTCATCATCGTGGGCGCGCTGCTCAATATCCTTTTCCTGGGTGTTGTCGGCGCGTCGCTGTGGTTCAAGGATTCGCCGCTGAACGACTTCTTCCAGTCCGGCTTCGGCATCACGGCTTCGCTGGCGGTGCTGCTGCTGGGCATCATCCTGCTGCAGTTCTCCTCCAACATCAGCCAGGCGGGGCAGCAGGGTCTGATCCCGGACATCGTCCCCGAACAGCAGCGCGGGCGCGCCTCGGGCATCAAGTCGGTGATGGAAATGCTGCCCGCCGCGCTGGTGCTGCTCATCTCACCGCTGCTGGATAAGCAACAGTTCTGGGTGGTGATCATCATCCTCATGCTCACCTTCCTGGTCACCATGCTGATCACGGTGCTGGGCACGCGCGAGGAACCCATCACGGAAAAGCCGCCGCGCCCGAGGGCAGGCCTATCCTGCGCATGCTGCTGCTGACCATCATCTTCGTGGGCGTCACCCAGCTGGCGCTGCTGCTCGTCAAGGGCATCGGCACCTGGCTGCCGGAGGAGACGACCTGCCTCACCCTGCGCATCATCCTGGTCGGTCTGGCGGGACTCATCGGTATGGCAGGCTCGATCTTCATCGGTGTTTACTTCGGCGCGCGCGTGGGCATCGGCAAGGAAGCCAACGCGCATAAGTCCTTCATCTGGTGGGTGGTCACGCGCCTGATGTTCCTGGCGGCCATCGGCTCGGTGCGCAACTTCGCCATGTTCTTCGTGAAAGACGTGCTGCAGGTTCCCAACCCGGCCACCGTCACCACCTACCTGACGGCGGTGATCTTCGTTTTCCTGCTCATTTCCTCCATCATCGGCGGGATCCTTTCCGACAAGATGGGGCGCAAGAAGCTGCTGGCCGCCGCCGGCGTGCTGGCCATGCTCGGTACAGTCATCCTGGTGTTCTCGCGCACCATCCCCATGGTCATGTTCTCCGGCGTGTTCCTCGGACTCGGCACCGGCACCTTCATGGCCTCCAACTGGGCGCTGGGTACCGACCTGGTGCCGAAGCAGGACGCCGGGCGCTACCTGGGCATCTCCAACCTGGCGGGAGCCGGCGCGGGTATCATCGGCTCCAGCATCGGCGGTCCGCTGGCGGATTACTTCAACGCCATCCAGCCCGGGCTGGGTTACCCGGTCATCTTCTCTCTATATGGCGGGCTGTTCCTGTTCTCGGTGCTGCTGCTGCCGCGCATCAAGACCGAAACCGCAGTAAGCTGACCCGATGGAACGCAGCATTCACCTGATCTTCAAGACCCACCTGGATGTGGGGTTCACCGACTACGCCTCGGCTGTTGTGCGTAATTATTTCGAGAAATATATCCCGGCGGCGCTGCGCGTGGCGCGTGAAATGCGCCAATCCGGCGGCAGCGAGAGGTTCATCTGGACCACCGGCTCGTGGCTGATCTACGAGTACCTGGAACAGGCCGCGCCCGCCGAACGCCAAGACGATGGAGGAAGGCATCCTCGCCGGTGACATCGCCTGGCACGCGCTGCCTTTCACCACCCACACCGAACTGATGGACGCCGAGCTTTTCCGCTTCGGGCTCTCGCTTTCGCAGTCGCTGGACGCACGCTTCGGACGACGCACCATCGCCGCCAAGCTGACCGATGTGCCGGGTCACACCCGCGCCATCATCCCGCTGCTGGCGGAGGCCGGCGTGGTCTTCCTGCACATCGGCGTCAACCCCGGTTCCACCGTGCCCTCTGTCCCCGGGCTCTTCCGCTGGCAGGACCCCGACGGCGCGGAAGTGCTGGTGATGTACGAGAGCGGCTACGGCAGCGCTTTCGAGATCCCGGGGTTAGATCATTCGCTGGCGTTCGGTCACACCATGGATAACATGGGGCCGCAATCGCCCGAACAGGTGCTGGACGTGTACCGCGAGGTGCGGGCGCACCTGCCGGGAGCGCGTGTGTTCGCCTCGACACTCAGCGATTTTGCCGCTCACCTGGTGCAGCGTGCGCGAAACCCTGCCCGTTGTGACGCAGGAGATCGGCGACACCTGGATCCACGGCATCGGCAGCGACCCGATCAAGGTGGCGCGTTACCGTGAATTACTGCGATTGCGAGCTGATTGGCTCGCCAGCGGCAGGGCAAGTTACACTGAACGAACGTTCACCAACTTCAACCGCAGGCTGTTGATGGTGCCGGAACACACCTGGGGCATGGACGAGAAGACCTGGCTCAACGATCACGAGAATTACAGTCGTAACAGATTTCAGCCGCGCGCGCGGGCAGCCGAATTTCAAGCAATTCGAGTCCTCGTGGGTCGAAAAACGCGCCTACCCGCAGCTGGCGGTCAACGCGCTGGAGGATGGTCCGCTGGCAGACGAAGCCCGCGCCCGCCTCGAATCCATCCGCCCGCGCCTGCCTGACGCTTCAACCTGGCAGCCGCTCGAACCCGGTCGGGTAACCCTGGAGAATCCCCAAATATCTGTCCAATTTGATGAAAACACCGGCAGCATCAGCCAGATGGTGGACAAAACCACCGATGAAGTGCTGGTTAACCACCCGGGCGTTTTCAGCATGTTCTCCTATCAGACCTTCTCGACTGCGGATTACGACCGGTTCTTCAATTCCTACATCCTGCCCCACCAGCGCCACGGTTGGGCGCTTGAGGACTTCTGTAAGCCCGGTTTGCGACCTGAAGACAGCGATAGCCGTCTCTGGCAGCCGCTGGTCAAGGGAGTTTTCCGCAGCCAGACAACTGATAGCGAGCATATCATTTTCCATCTCACCTTCGAGGATAAAGCCCTGCAAAAGTACGGTGCTCCTGCCAATGTCTACCTGCAGTATTCCCTTCCCGCGACAAGGTCAGCGGCTGCTTATCGACCTGCAGTGGTTCAACAAGCAGGCGTCGCGCATGCCCGAAGCCTTCTGGATGAGCTTCCAACCGGAATTCGCCGAAAGAGCAGACTGGTTCATCGAGAAAATGGGGCAGGAGATATCACCGCTCTCGGTGGTGGAGAACGGCAACCGCCACCTGCACGCCAGCGGCCGCTATGTGGCCTGCCGTGCGCCCGCTGTTGAACTGCGCATCTCCGCGCTCGATTCCCCGCTGGTAGCACCCGGCGCGCGCAGCCTGCTCAACTTCAACAATGAGCAGCCCGACCTGAATGAAGGCGTGCATTTCTGCCTTTTCAACAACCTGTGGGGCACCAACTTCCCCATGTGGTTCGAGGAGGACTGCCGCTTCAGGTTCGAGGTTGACGATCAACCCGATCAAGGAGAGTGACCATGCGTGAATTAAACCTGCCCGGCAGGACAAAACCCTACGTGATGGCGCACCGGGGCAACCGCGTACTCTGCCCCGAGAACACACTGGCGTCATTCTCCAAGGCGTTCGCGGAAGGTGCCGACATCCTGGAAACCGACCTGCACCTCAGCGCCGACGGCGTGTTCATGTGCATCCACGACGCGACGGTCGACCGCACCACGGACGGCAGCGGCCCGGTGAGTGAAAAGACGCTGTCAGAACTCAAGTTGTTGAGCGCCTTCTACGGTTTCAATGGCTTTGAAGCAGAGCGCATCCCGACCCTGGCGGAAACCGCGGCCATTCTGCCGCCGGGGGTGGCGCTGGCGCTGGAGTTGAAGACCGACCGCTTCCTTGAACCCGAAGTCTGCAATCGCCTGATCGAAGAACTGCGTACCGCCGGCATTCTCGAGCGCAGCCTGTTACTTTCGTTCTCCCTGCCGCGCCTGCAGGCGGTAAAAGCGGTTGAACCCACCATACCCATGGGCTGGATCACCATGGCGCAGCTCTGCCCCAACCCGCTGCCCGAGGTACTGGGTCCGTTCTGGCCGGGCGTCTTCCTAAACCCCTTCTTTGTCTGGCGCGCTCACCGCCGCGGTCAAGTGGTGTGCCCGCTCGACCCCACCCCGGATGGGCGTTTATGGTATTACAAGCTGCTGAAGTGTGACGCCGTGGTCACAGATAATCCCGGTGCAACCCTCGAGGCTTTAAAGCGTATATCCTATAAGTAAATATATACCTACGAGGTGTTGACATGGTCATTAATACAAAAAGATACTCCCTGTTCTGGCCGGTCGTGCTCATTGGCGCCGGCGTCATCCTGCTGCTGCGCAATCTTGGCTTCCTGCCAGCCTTCAATTGGAATGCGTTACTGAAACTATGGCCGCTTGTGCTGGTGGTGATCGGTCTTGACCTGCTGTTCGGTTACAAGGCCCCCTGGGTAGGCGGGCTGATCGGCCTGCTGACAGTAGCGGCAGTGGTCGCCTTCCTTTATTTCAGTCCCTCGCTGGGAATTAACCCGCCCCAAGGCATCCAGACTGAAGTGGTCTCAAGCCCGCTGGGTAATACGGAAAGTGTGGAATACTACCTGGATACTTCAGCTCCACCGGTGACCATTTATGCCCTTCCGGGATCATCTGACCTTGTCAATGCCACAATCGTGCACCGCGGGCAGGTGAATTTCGAAGCAAAGGGTGAAACGGAAAAAACCGTGCGTTTGAGCACGACCACGAACCCGGATACCTGGTTTTCATTCGACCTTGGTTTCGCCGGCCAGAAATGGGATGTAGGCATGAACCCTTCCGTACTCTCAACCATCAACCTCAACGGGGGCTCTGGATCTCTTGACCTGGACCTTGACGGGATTACGCTTGAAGCGCTGCGGGCGGATCTCGGCTCAGGCGCTTCAGAGATCGTCCTTCCGTCTTCTTTGGAACCATACGAGGTGGAGATCGAGAGCGGTTCCGGGTCGGTCGAACTGACCCTTGCCGCGAACACAGATGCCACGCTTTCGCTCGACAGCGGTTCCGGGTCAGTGACCGTGTTCCTACCGCGCTCATCTGGCGTCAGTATCGAGGTGCTGGATGACGGGTCCGGCAGCGTGCAACTCCCCAATGAGCTTGAAGCCACCACCATAAATACGGAGTCCGATTACAGCAGCTGGCAGACCGCCAATTTCGACACAGCCGCCAGTACCATCACCATCCAGGTGACGAGTCGGGGTTCCGGCAGCCTTCATTTCAAAATGCGCTAATACGCTAAACGTGCAACATCCCAGGATCCCTGTACATCGGGATCCTGTTTTTATGGTAAAATCTTATTGAAAATGATTTTCAATAAGGGTTATTACGATGAGCAGAATTAACAGGTGGATAGAAATCCTGCAGCAAGACGGCTGCCGCATCACCGCGCCAAGACGCGCAATTATTGAAGTTCTCGTCAACAGCCCGCGCGCCCTGCAGCCGGCAGAGGTCTATTCCATGTGCAAAGTGAATCATCCCGGCATCGGCCTGGTCACGGTCTACCGCACGCTTGAGCGCCTCGAGACGCTTGGACTGATTCAGCGCGTCCACCGGGAGGACGGCTGTCACATGCTGATGCCCGCTGCAGATGGGCATGAGCATTACCTCATCTGTACCACCTGCGGCCGCGCCATCCTCTTCCAGGGGGATGACCTTGGCAAGCTGTTCACCAAGGTTGAATCCTCTACTGGATTCGAAGTCAGCGAACACTGGTTGCAGCTGTTCGGCACCTGCCCGGATTGCCGGAAACAAACAGACTCTCACTATGTAAAGGTGGAAAATGGATAAGAGAACACCCCTCACGATCATGTTTATCATCACAGCGCTCCTGTTATCGGCTTGCGCGACCTCATCCAAACCTGCCGCCGGGAAGATACCGGTGGTGGCAACAACGTCCATCCTCGCGGATGTCGTCAGCCGGGTGGGAGGTGACCTGGTCTCCGTCACCACGCTTGTTCCGCCCGGCGTGAATGAACATGAATACCAGCCCTCCCCGCGTGATATCGCTGCCGTATCCGATGCAGCGCTGGTTTTCGAGGTCGGTCTCGGGTTGGAGGAGTTCATGACCACCATCATCGAAAATGCCACCGGCGATGTGAACATCATCACCGTGTCAGACGGCATCACCGCCATGGAGCTGGAGGGCGGGCAGGAGCACGAAGAAGACACCGATGACGAGCAGCAAGCACATACCACTGACCCCCACGTCTGGCTGGACCCCGCCAACGTAATCATTTGGACAGAAAATATCGCCTCCGCGTTGAGCGCGCATGATCCTGCCAACAGCGAGGTCTACAAATCCAACAGCCAAGCCTACATCGCCAAACTTAAGGCGCTGGATGAATGGATCGTTGCAGAAATCGCGCGCGTACCGCTTGACTCCCGCCTGATCGTGACCGACCATATGCTTTTCGGTTATTTCGCCAATAAATACAACTTCACCGTGGTTGGCGCGATCATCCCCTCTTACAGTTCAATGGCGCAACCTTCCGCCCAGGAACTCGCCGCTTTGGAGGACGCCATTCTTCATTACAACGTGAGAGTGATCCTGGTCGGCAACACGGTCAACCCGGCACTTGCCAATCGCATCGCAAATGATACCGGCATTAAACTCGTCCAGTTTTACACCGGTTCTCTCTCCGCCGCTGACGGCCCCGCTGCTACTTATCTTGACTACATGCGCTACAACGTTACAACAATTGTCAGGGCACTTTCCGGAGAATGATGTCATGAACATCTTTACCCCGCGTAACAACTGAGACCGCCACCCCGCATCACCATCCTGGTCACATCCCCGGTGAACCGATCCTGCGGGTGCAACACCTGGGTGTGGCTTATGAAGGCGGAACAGCGCTCGAGGATGTTTCATTTGAATTGATCACCGGCGAGCGCATGGCGGTTGTCGGTCCCAACGGAGCCGGCAAGAGCACTCTTTTCAAAGTAATCGCCGGGTTGATAAAACCCGGTACCGGCACGGTCAGTGTGTTCGGCGCCGAACCCAGCGGGCACATCTGCATATCCTACCTGCCGCAGCACAACCATGTGGATTGGAACTTCCCGGTGACGGTCAGCGACGTGGTGATGATGGGCCGTACCGGCAAGATCGGTTTTCTACGCTGGGCCAGCGCCGAAGACCGGAGGATCGTCAACCATGCCCTGCACACCGTGGGTCTCGGTGCCTTCGCCCAACGCCAGATCAGTCAGCTTTCAGGCGGGCAGCAGCAGCGCATGTTCATCGCCCGCGCGCTGGCGCAGGAAGCTGACCTGATGCTGATGGATGAACCCGCCACCGGTCTTGATACACCTTCGCAGGAGGAACTTTTCACTGTGCTGGATTCGCTGCGAGGCGAAAAGGTGACCGTTATGTTCGCGCTTCACGACCTCAAACTCGCTGCCAGTAACTTTGACCGCGTCATGCTCCTCAACCACCGCCTGGTCGGCATCGGTAAGCCGGAAACTGTATTCACGAAGGAGCACCTTAATGCTGCCTACGGTGACAGGATACAGGTATTGGAAGCGGATCATGAGATCGCCATGGTGGATGACACCTGCTGCGGGGAGGAGGAATGATGGACTGGATATTGACCCCGCTGCAGTACCCCTTCATGGTGCGCGGCATGCTGGCCGCCGTCATCGTGGGTGTGGTTTGCGCGGTACTGGGTACCTATGTGGTGCTGCGCGGCATGGCGTTCTTCGGTGACGCACTCGCTCACGCCGTGCTGCCCGGGGTGGCAGTCGGTTACCTCATCGGCGGCGGCGCGCGCGGACCAGTGTTCTGGTGGGCGATGTTCACCGCCCTGCTCAGTGCCTTCGGCATCGGCGCGGTGAGCCGTTCCGCCAGGCTCAAGGAAGACACCGCCATCGGCATCATTTTCGCCGGCATGTTTGCTTTCGGCGTCGCGCTCATCTCCATGGTGCGCAACTACACCGCTGACCTGACGCACTTCCTCTTTGGAGACGTGCTCGGCGTCAGTAATTCCGACCTGGTGCTAACCGCCGCCTTCGGCCTGTTGATCCTTCTGGTAATTTTTGCCTTTTACAAGGAATTCCTCGTTGTCTCTTTCGATCCAACCCTGGCGGCTACACTGCGCCTACCCATTCGCTGGCTGGATTACCTGCTCATTGCGCTCATCGCGATGAGCATTGTCGTCTCCCTGCAGACTGTGGGGGTCACGCTGATGGTCGCGATGCTGATCACGCCAGCGGCAGCTGCATCGCTGCTCACGCGTAAACTCTCGCGCATGATGTTGATCGCAGCCCTGATCGCGGTCTTTTCGGGTATCACAGGGCTATACCTGTCCTATTATCTCAACCTGGCTTCCGGTTCCGCCATCGTGCTGACGTGCACCGCGGTCTTTGCCGTCATCTGGGGAGTCACCAACCTCACCAGGCGCAGCCATTCTGTCCGGTCAGCCGCTAACCTGTGATACAATTTTCGCCCAAACCAGTAACGAAAGGTAGAATATGAGCGACCAAACCAAGCAATGGTCCACACCTCCCGAATTGACAATCGAAACGGATAAGACGTACACCGCGACCTTCAAGACTGATATTGGGGATATCGTCTGCAGCCTGTACGTAAAAAAAGTACCGCGCACGGTGAACAATTTTGTGTTCCTGGCGCGTGAAGGCTTTTACAACAACACGATTTTCCACCGTGTCATCACGGACTTCATGGTACAGGGCGGCGACCCGACCGGAACCGGCATGGGTGGACCCGGTTACAAGTTCAAGGATGAGTTTGATTCCACATTGCGCCACAGCGTGCCGGGGGTCCTCTCCATGGCTAACGCCGGTCCCAATACCAACGGCTCGCAGTTCTTTATTACTCATGTGCCAACACCCTGGCTGGATAACAAGCACTCGGTATTTGGTCAGGTAATAAAAGGACTGGATGTGCTTCTTTCCGTCCCGGCGCGCGATCCTTCGCAGCGTAACAACCCGGCCGTGAAGCTGCTCACCGTGGAGATCTGCGAAGAATAAGGTTTATATAATAGCCAAAAGAGACCCATCGCGAGGGGTCTCTTGATTTAAATTGTCAAGACCTTGCATTTTTGTTAAGTGGCAATGATGGTGTTGTGGTAAAATGTTGCCATCAAACGCTTGGGTGCCCCCCTCACCCAGGCGTTTGATGCTTTAACAGGCAGGTACGGCTGTTAGTGCCTGAACCGGGAGCAACCTTTACTGCCTGGGTAGGCGGAATTTTTTCCTTGACGTATCCGTTTGGTTGGGGTATATTTCAGGCGCTCAATAACGCATGCCCCCGTAGCGCAATTGGATAGAGCGTTTGCTTGCGGAGCAAAAGGTTGAGTATTCGAATTACTCCGGGGGCACTAAAAAGAGAGCGGTGTACCGCTCTTTTTTCTATCTCGGGATTTTGATCGGGAATTATTTCATGAAAAAACCTCAAATCTTACTCTCCAATGACGACGGCATCTCCTCCCCCGGGTTGTGGGCAGCCGCGAGTGAACTGGCGAAGATCGGTTATGTGACGGTTGCTGCCCCGCGTGAACAGCACTCTGGTGCCGGGCGCAGCGTGCCTGCCTGGACGGACGGCGAGGTCAAGCCCACCTTGCTTGCTATCGGCGACGAGGAATGGACCTGTTACGCCGTGGGGGGTGCGCCAGCCCAGGCAGTCCAATACGGTATCTTCGCCATCCTCAAATCCAAACCCGATCTTGTTGTTTCGGGTATTAATTACGGTGAGAACCCCGCAACTGATATCACGCTTTCAGGCACAGTAGGCGCGGCGCTCGAAGCGGCGTCCTATGGCATACCAGCCCTGGCGGTATCGCTGCAATTGTCAACTGATGATTTTTACGGATACTCACGCGAGACCGACTTCACCGCTGCTGCGATTTTCACCCGCCGCTTCGCCCAATTACTGTTGACCAGGAAGATGCCCGAAGACGTGAAGGTGCTGAACGTGAACGTGCCCGCCGGCGCCACACCCGATACCCCCTGGCGCATGACCCGACTGGGCAAACATTCTTACTTTGAGGCCTATTTGAAGGAACCCGAAGAAGAGGGTGGCATCCCGCGCATCGATGCCCGCAGGTCACCGCACCCCGAGGATCTCGCTGATCCGCGTTCAGACGTGCACGTGCTCAAACGCGAACAACTCGTGTCGGTGACCCCTCTCAGCCTTGACCTGACCTCGCGCGTCGACCTGGAAGAGCTGCAGCGTTCCTTTGGTTCACTCGATTAAAGAAAAAACAACCTCCGCAAGAGGTTGTTTTTTTGTGCGATTAGTGTTTTGACACATTGAACAGGATATTGATCACATCTCCATCCTTTACGACATACTCCTTGCCCTCCAGCCGCAGTTTGCCGTGCGTTTTGGACTCGTTCATTCCTCCCAACGTCACCAGGTCATCATAATGCACCACTTCGGCGCGTATGAACCCCTTCTGCAGGTCGGTGTGAATCTCGCCGGCGGCTTCGGGCGCGGTCGCGCCGCGTTGTACCGTCCACGCACGGCATTCATCCGGTCCCACGGTAAAGAAGGAATGCAGCCCCAGCAGGTCATAAGATAGCTTGATCATGCGGCTAAGGCTGGGTTCCGCGATGCCGAATTCCACCAGGAAGAGCTCTGCCTCTTCCGGCGAAAGCTGCGCGATATCCATCTCGAGCTTTCCCTGCAGGCCAACCATCATGCTGTGGCGGTGGGAATACTCGATCACAGGTTCTGCCTGACCTTCTGCCAGGTTAAGCACGATTAGCATCGGTTTGTGGCTGAGAAAACCGAAACCCGAAAGCAGTTTTTCGTCTTCAGCGCTAATATCCACATCCCGTAGCGGTATCTCGTTTGCCAGCGACCCATGCAGGCGTTCGAAAAGCTCGTGTTCACGTTCGATCAAGCCTTTATCCCTGCCGGCGCCTTTTTTGCGCTCCTCTTCCAACCGTTCCAGCTTGCGCTCGACCGCGATCAGGTCGTTGAGCACCAGTTCACTATCCATGTTCTGGATATCCCGCTTCGGATCAACCGTCTCATGGACGTGGGGTACGTTCTCATCTTCGAAAACACGCACCACCTGGATGAAACCATCCATCTGGGTCAACTGGTTGAGCAATGCTCCTGATATCCCGGCCTTCCCCGCACTGCCATCCAATCCCGCGATATCCACGTAAGTGACCTTGGCGTAGATGGTCTTCTTGGGGTTGAACATTGACGAAAGTTTATCCACCCGCTTGTCCGGCACATCCACGACGGCAGTGTGGATCTCGATCTTGCCGCTGGTGCCGGTTGGCTGCGTGGCGCGGGTGAGCGCGTTGAATAAAGTTGTTTTCCCTGATTGGGGTAAGCCGATGATTCCTAAGCGCATATTGGTTTCCCTTGACCCTTGTGAATTTGTCAGATATACTCTGCTCGTAAATGCCGGAGTGGCGGAATTGGCAGACGCGCACGACTCAAAATCGTGTTCCCCCGGGAATGTGGGTTCGATTCCCACCTTCGGCACAAGGATTATAACATTTTCTCCCCGCCTCCCGGCGGGTTTTTTCTTCCAATAATTAGATTAAACCCTATTATTTCTAGAAACAATTAGAGATTTTTGCGCAAAACGGGGCGGTAATCGCGCAACGCCACCTGTTCAAACCCCAGTTTATAAAAAACGGAGGCTTTGCCCGTGAACAGGTTCACGGAGCTGATCTTTCCCTCCACCTCGAGCGGGAAGGCTTCGAGTATTTTCACACCTTTACCACGCGCGTACTCAATGGCAGCAGCGAGCAGTTTCTCCATCAAACCCTGGCGGCGGTAATTGCGGTGGATGAAGAAACAAGTGATAACCCACACCGGCTGGTCATCGACAGGTGCCATGAGTTTTGAGGTCGCCAGCCGCGTGTAGCGGTCACGCAACGCCAGCGCCACCCATCCGGCGGGAACCCCATCCGCGTAGGCAATGAGCCCCGGCTCTACCCCCGAGTGAACGAGCGTTCGCATCAATTCCTTGTGCCCTTCCTTCCCCGCTTTTGTAAATTCGCGGTGGGTCATCAGGTACCAGGCGCACCAGCAGCCGGCGCAGGCACCGTTCGGTCCGAAAAGGGTCTCGAAATCTTCCCAGCGTTCGGGAGTCAGTGGGTGGAACTCCCATTTTTCTACCACAATCGGCTTTTTCGTCATAATGGCTCCTTTATATATTCTTATGGGGGGAAAGCAAACTGTATTTTTCAAGTCCCATACCCAACTCCTTGATCAATCAGATTGTACAACAATCATGTAACAGCTGAACGCTTCACTTACTGGAATTTTTACCTTTTACGTTGTATACTCAAAGGTACAAAACATTCGAAAAGAGGGCGCCCATGAAGGTTATTGTCACCCAACAACATCTGGCACACGGTCTGAGCATTGTCAGCCGTGCCGTATCTCCCCGCAGTACCCTGCCGGTGCTGGCGAACGTGCTGTTGGCCACCGACGAGGGACGTCTGCGCCTTTCTGCAACCAATCTTGAACTCGGCATTACCTGCTGGATCCCAGCACAGATCGAGGAGGAGGGCTCCATCACCATTCCCTCCCGCACGCTCGTTGACCTGGTAAGCACCTTCCCACCCGATAACGTCAATATGACCCTCAATGAGCGCACCCAGACCATCAACCTGGTGTGCAACAGCTCTGTGCACGATATCAAAGGTATTGACGCGCAGGATTTCCCGCCCATGCCGGTAACAGACCCCGAGGAAGGCGTGGAACTCAACCTGACGGATTTCAAGGATATGATCCAGCAGGTGGCATTCGCCGCTTCCAGCGATGAAGCCCGCCCGGTGCTGCAGGGTGTAAAAATGGACGTAATCGAGAACGTAATCAGCCTCGCCGCCACGGATGGATTCCGCATTTCAGTGCGCAAGGAACCACTTTCCAGCCCGGTTGAACAGGAAATCTCTATCATCATCCCCGCCCGCGCGATGAACGAACTGGCGCGAATTTTCAGTGAGGTCGATAAGTCCGTGCGCATGATCGTCCCCCAGGGGCGCGGACAGGTCATCTTCCGCCTGAAGGAAGCTGAGCTGGTTTCGCAACTGATCGATGGCAATTTCCCTGATTACAAGGCCATCATCCCCAAGAGCGCCAAGACCAAAACCATCATTTCAACCCCTGCTTTCCTGAAGGCCTGCAAACAAGCCGAGGTTATCGCCCGTGAGGGCAACAACGTCATCCGCCTCGATATCCAGCCCGAAGAGGAAGGACCGGGTAAGGTCGAGATCAGCGCCATCACAGAAGAGACCGGTCAAAGCGATATTTCGGTGGAAGCCAACATCGAGGGTAGCGGACTGTTGATCGCTTTCAATGTGCGTTTCCTGCGCGAAGTGCTGGACGTGATCCACTCGCCCAACGTGGTGCTCGAGACCAACGCCAATAATTCCCCCGGCGTCATCCGCCCCATGGGTGACGAAGATTTTGTGCATGTGATCATGCCGATGCACCTTGGATAAACACCATTATCCCCCTCTCAAGGTGAGAGGGGGTTTTTCAAGGTAATTATTTCTAGAAATAATTAATGGATTTCTCTCCCAACACCTCAGAAAAGCTGCTCAACGTCAAACTTGCGCTGGCACAGTACCCCATCCTGGCGTCGCGCATTCGCGCGCGCATGCGCGAGGAATTGTTCACACGCCGCATCACGGATATTAAACGGTTTGAAGCGCGCACGCGCGACAGTGCCATCAAGTCGCAAAAACTTGAAGGAATGCACAATCCACTCAGCGAAGAATCCCCCGATCTATGGGAATTGCGCAAGAGTATCATTCGTGACCATCTCACCGACCTTCTGTTCAGCCGTCACTTGCCTTTTGATCTGCTGGAAACACTCATCAAGGAAGTTCTGACAGAAAGAGGCATCTCTTCTGACGATATGCTGCTCTCCATCAACCCCGAATTGGCACCTCTCGACCTGGTATTTGAACAGGTGCTGCTGATCGAAAGCTTACCCGAGGAACAACGCGTACGTTACACCGCCCGCCTCGAAGAATCCAGGGTGGTGTTGATCCGGGCTCTTATCAGTGACCAGCTGCGCTACATTAACATTGCCAAGGAGTGGCTAACCATCCAGGACATTGCCGAGATCCGCCGCCGCAAGATCGGCGGTGGGCGTATCGGTGGTAAATCCGCGGGTATGATCCTGGCGCATCATATTTTACATCACGCCAGCGAATTGAGCGATCTTCCCTGCCTTTCTACCCCGGAATCCTTTTTCGTCGGCTCCAACGAGTTCTACACCTTCATGTCCATCAACGACCTATTGAAGTGGAATGACCAGAAGTACAAAACAGAGACCGAAATGCGCGAGGAATACCCGCATATTGAGGAGGAATTCCACAAGGGTACCTTCCCGCCGGATATCCTCGATCAGTTGCAGACGATGCTCATCAAGATCGGAAAACAACCCCTTATTGTGCGCTCTTCGAGCCTGCTGGAAGACAATTTCGGCACCTCTTTTGCCGGGAAATACGAAAGCATATTCTGCCCGAACCAGGGCTCCCTGGCAGAAAACCTAAAGGTTCTCACCTCGGCCATTGCCCAGATCTACGCCTCCACGCTCAACCCGAACGCGCTCCTCTACCGCCGCAGCAAGGGTCTGCTCGATTACGACGAACGCATGGCGTTGCTGATCCAGCTGGTTGAAGGGGAACAATATGGTGATTACCTGATGCCGCATGCAGCCGGCGTGGCGTTCAGCCGCAACCTGTACCGCTGGGCTCCTCAGATTCGCAGCGAGGATGGGTTCGTCCGGCTGGTGTGGGGGTTGGGAACGCGCGCGGTTGACCGGGTTGGCAATGATTATCCCCGCCTCATAGCCCTCAGTCACCCCCTGCTGCGCCCCAGCACCGACCCACGCGCCATCCGCCGCTATTCCCAGCAATATGTAGACCTCATTGACCTCAAGCAGAACAAATACACAACCCTGCCCATCCATGAGGTACTGGCGGCCGATTATCCCCCGCTGCGTTACATCGCCCAGGTGGATGAGGATGGGTATTACGAATCCCTGCGCTCCACCCTGATCAGTGATCCCCAGAACCTGGTACTCACCTTTGATGTCATGCTGCAGCGCACGCCGTTTGCAGAGCGCATGAAGAGCATCCTTAAGTCACTCGAACAGGCATATCACTCCCCAGTGGACGTGGAATTCACCGCCAGTGTGGCGGATGACGAAACAGGGACCCCCCGTTTGTGCATTACCATCCTACAGTGCCGCCCCCAGGGTCACCTGATACAGACAGAGGTGGAACGCATCCCACCCGACCTCGCGCCGGAGAGCATCCTGTTCTCCACCGATTTCATGGTGCCACAGGGCATGGTCAGCGCAGTGGATTGGGTGATCTATGTGCAGGCTGACGCTTACTTTGCTCTCAAAACCAACGCTGAACGTTCCACTTTGGCGCGTACCATAGGCAAATTGAACGACCTGTTGAAAGAAGAATCGTTTATCTGCATCGGTCCGGGCAGATGGGGCAGTTCCAACGCGGATCTCGGGGTTCCCATCAGCTACGGTGATATCTATCACGCCCGCGCCCTCATTGAAATGGCGGGCGAGCACTGCGGTCTGCCGCCTGAGCCTTCTCTGGGAACTCACTTCTTCCAGGACCTGCTTGAATCACAGATCTATCCCCTGGCACTGCAACTTGATACGCCAGCTACGGTTTTCAACCGCGGTTTCTTCGATGGTGCGAAGAATCAACTTCTCAACCTGTTGCCCGATGCTGCAATATTTGAAGCCTGCCTGCGCGTGTTGCGTATCGAAGATAGCTACCCGAACGAGACCATGCGCATCATCATGAACGAAGAGGCTGGCAGGGCGGTAGCCTTCCTGGTCGGCAAACAAGGATAAAAAAAACCGGCTTCTGCAGCAGAAGCCGGTTTTGATATTGCTCTTCTCTAACGAGGATCTTCCTCGTTCGTCCCGCCTTCTTCATCCAGAGCAACTTCAGCTATCTCCTCATCGGGGACGATTTCGTCCTCAACTTCGGTGTCGCGGAACTCGTCCAACCCGACTTCTTCCTCTTCATCGTCATCATCATCGTCGTCTTCTTCGCCGTCATCCTCAGTGTCGTCATCTCCCTCGTCACCATCATCGTCATCAAGTTCTTCCATTTCATGCTCTATCTCAGACTCCTCTTTCCAGAAGTGGTAGAGCAGGTAAATATTCAGCAGAAGGAAAATTGAGAGAACGCCTTCAATCTGCCAATAACCCCAACCGATACCCTGGAGGAAGACAGCCACCGCGTCTATGATCATGTGATACAAAACAGCCAACCCGAACCACACGAATGAACGGTCGGCGATGGACTTCCACACCATTGTGGCAAGAACGATTTGCGTGGATAGCGCGATGATACGCTCTACACCCGGCAGCAAACCAGAATGCCAGGGGCTGAGCCAGAATTGTTCGATCTGGACGAGCATATACTGAACTTCGTTGGTGGTAACACCCTTGGCGATCTCTGCCCCGGGATTATAGAAAAGGACAGTGAACAGCGTGGCGGCTGTTCCCAGCACAGCCAACAGGATGCTTTCCACACCGCCGTGCCCCACCCCCAGTGCGAACGCTGATCCATATCTTTCGGCTTTCTTTTTAAGTAACTTGAATCCCACCCAGCGCGCGGATTCCTCGCAAATACCCGCCAGCAGCCCCGCGATGATGCCATTGACAACGGGAACCCACTGCGTGTTCGTCACGCTTAATGTGCCGTTGGTAAAGAGACGTTCAACCCGGCGGAAAGAGGGACGCGCAGCGCTTGCGATGCGATAAAAGTGAGCACACCAGCCAGCACCACCCACCAGGACACCTTGAAATACCTGGTTACCAGGAAGGCCAGCAGCACCGGCAGGCCGAACATCACGATAAGAGACACTACGTAAGATATCAACAATGGAATATTCGTGGACATCATATACACCTTTCCTCAGATTGCGCGGACAAAGCGCCCGTACTTGAGGGATTGCCCTAGTATAGCCTTTTTTATTCTCTGCCGCCAGATTAAAAATCTCCGTGGAGCGTCTTGATATCAAAACGCCACGGAGATGTTTCACGTGAAACAATATTTACCTGGTGGAAGCCAACAGTTTGGCGCGGTTAAAAGTTCGCACCGCGTACACCATCAACACCGCGTCGATAATGAAGATCACCAGACCAATCAACAACCCGACCACTACGCTCAGGTATATTACGCCTGTAGCCTGTCCCGCGAGCAGCGCCAGTACCACCAGCACCAGCGAACCGCTCGTCTGGTATGCACCCATGAAGGTCTGCGCCTTTGCTGAGATCAGCACGGTGACGGCGATTCCCAACAGTGAGATGGCGGGTGAAACCCACAGGACCAGCGGGTACCAACTGGGCAGCGGGAACCAGATTCGTCCCATCACCGGGTAAGCCGCAGCGTTCAGCACGATGGTGTAACCGATAAAGCTGACCAGGGTGATCAGCACGGCGGGAATAAAACCCGCCAGCACCTTTCCAGTGAACAATTCAGCGTCTGTCGTGGGTGTGTAAAGCAGCGCCTCGATCGTTTTACGCTCGCGCTCCCCGGCAAAGGATTCGGCGGCTATGACTGTTGAGAACATCAGCGGCAGTATCAGGAAAAACGGCGCGAACAGGTAGCCCAGTATCAGCACAATCCCCGATTGTGTCGCATCCAATCCGCTAATAAGGTCGGATAAGAAAGTGGGCATTCGTTCAATAAACAGGGCAAAATCAGGGTCATTCATCGGGTTTTGCGCGCTTCCCGCGGTGCTTGAAAAACCAAGGATCATTCCAAGCGGCATGAGCACCACGAAGATCGCAGGAACGATCAACACCGGCAGCCACACCGCCTTGTTCTGCCTGGCTTCCTTGAGATCCTTTTTGGCAATGGTAAAGATCGTTTTCCAGTTCATTCAGCACCTTCCCTGGCATCAGCCTGTAGTTTGAAATATATGTCTTCCAGTGATACGTTCTGCAGCCTGACACCCATGATCTGTGCGCCTTGATTCACCAATTCACTGACCAGTACCGGAATGACCGCCTCTTCCTGCACCTGCACCCGTATTTTGGTGCCGTTAATCTCCCGTTTTAGCACGCCGCGCACCTCCCTGGTTGAAATATCGCTTTCCATGGGCGTGAACAGCTCGATTTCCACCCATTTACCGTGATTGAACTGCTGCCCGAGTTCTCCAAGGCTGCCAAGCGCCAACAACTTACCGTTGTTGAGTATGGCGACCCGGTCGGCCAATCGTTCAGCCTCTTCAAGGCGGTGAGTGCAGAGAAAAACCGTGTTCTCCTCCTGCCTGCTGATGGACTCGATCAGCTCGTGCACCTGCTGTGCCGACTCCGGATCGAGACTGGAGGTTGGCTCATCCAGGAAAAGGATGCGCGGGCGGGTGAGGAGCGCCCTGGCGAGCGCCAGCCGCTGCTTCATGCCCTTACTGTACGTGGCTACACGTTCGTCTGCCCTATCTATTAGTGCAAAAAACTCCAGGATCTCGTCAGTTCTTTTTAACAGGGACGATTCTGGCATGCCATAAACCCGACCAAAAAAATGCAGGTTCTCGCGGGCAGTAAGCCTTTCGTAAACCGCGCTGGTTTCGGTCAAAACGCCGGTCTCCTGCCGAATCTGGCTGCCCTGGTGAACCGGGTCCCAACCAAAAACGCTGATCCTGCCGGCGGTGGGTGTGTACAACCCGTTCACCAGGCGGATGGTCGTTGTCTTTCCCGCCCCGTTTGGCCCCAACAGCGCGAAGATCTCACCCTGCCTTACCTTAAAAGACAGGTCTCGCAGCGCGTACCGGTCATCAAACCGGTGACTCAAGTTTTCAATAACGATCGAATTCTCCATGTAATCATCCTTGTAAATGTTTCACGTGAAACAGTCTGTATTCATCATTCCGGAACCAGTCTCAAGTTGCGGCCGGTTCCGGAGAGCCCATAAGCGCGGTTTACTTGTCAGTTTTCAGTGCTTCGTTTTGCGCCAGCGCGGTGATTCCACTGATGCCACCAAGGTTCATCGTATCCACAGCGCTCGAGGGTACAATAACCAACGCGCCTTTTTCTTTTAACCCTTCAAACAGCATGTTCATGGCGCGTAAATGCAGCGCTGTCGGGTTATTCAGGTAGGATTGCGATGCTTCAGCAAAACTGGAAGCGATCTGTTTTTCAGATTCACCCAGGATGACCCGCGCCTGGCGTTCGCGCTCAGCCTGCGCCTGCCTCGACATGGCGTCCTCGAGGTCAGCGGGGATGATGACATCGCGAATTTCCACTGACTGCACCGTGATACCCCAGGGTGCCGTGCGCTCGTCAATGATCTTCTGCAGATCAGCGTCCATCCTGGCACGCCCCACCAGGATATCCGCCAGCGTCATTTGACCGATGACCTCGCGCAGCGCGGTCTGAGAAGCCCAGGCGATTGCTATGCGGTAATTTTCCACCTCCAGCGCTGCTTTTTCGGCATCCCACACCACCCAGAACAGCACCGCGTCCACATTCACCGGCACGGTGTCGCGCGTGAGGGTCTTTTCTGCAGAGAACGGGGTGACCATCACGCGGTGATCGATCCAGATGGTGATCGAATCAAGGATTGGGATGATAAAAAATATACCGGGTCCCTTTAATCCCTTGAATTTTCCCAGCCGCAGTACAACGGCCTTCTCCCACTGCTTTGCCACCTGGATGGCAGTCAGTGCCAGCATCGCCAGCACCAGCAGCGGTACGAAGACTACCATAATCGTTTGGTCAGAGTATCCCCGTTCATCCATGGTGATGGCGCTCACTGTCGCCGCTGTGAGGAATAGGATGAATAGGGTGATGGATAACGCGTTCCAATGCGTAACATTACCTTTCTTGGTCCTTTCCTCCTGTGCACGGAATGGGTTCATCTCCGCGCTGTTTTCATTGGTGCTTTTTCGATCTTTTTCATTCGTGCTCATTCCTGCTCCTTATTCATCTAACTCACTTGAGTTGAGTTGCTTCATTTGTCCATTGTTCCAGTCTTCCAGGTTCTCCGAAATACTGGCTTCCACGTCCACGGGTGAGAAACCCTGCCGGGCAAGCTGCCCCAAAAATCGTCGCACCTGATCTTCGAGCGTGCGGTGCTTGAGGGATTGCGCTTTAACCTCTTCCAGTGATTCCAGGATATAGGTTCCGCGCCCCTGCTGGGTGGAGATCAAACCGGCTTCATCCAGCATTCGGTATGCCCGGGCCACTGTGTTGAAGTTCACTCTCAGCTCAGAGGCCATCTGCCGCACCGTGGGCAACTGGTCTCCAGGCTTAAGGTTGCCCCGGGAGAGGTGAGCCTGTACCTGTTCAACTAGTTGGATATAAACCGGTACGCCTGAACGGAAATCAAGTAAAAAATCCTGCGGTTTCACATTCACGCCTCCTTTTTTGTATCATTGTATGATTGTATCATTGTTTAATTTCTTGTCAAGGTTAATTGGAAGAAATCAGGATATTCGTCACCTGCCGCTAATCAACATCGGGGTTAAAATTACTCCAGCCTATTTCCACTAATAAAAACTATATTTTGCTCCAGGAGAGAACAATGTCCAAAATTTATGACAACCTGATGGAAGCCTTCGCCGGAGAAAGCCAGGCGAACCGCAAGTACCTGGCTTATGCCAAAAAAGCCGATGATGATGGTTATCCGCAGGCAGCAAAGCTCTTTCGCGCCATCGCGCACGCCGAAACCATTCACGCCCTCAATCACATCCGCGTTGCGGGTGAGGTGAAGTCGACCGCAGAAAACCTGGCAGCGGCAGCGGATGGGGAAAAGTACGAGCATACTGAGATGTACCCCCCGTTCGTCGCGAACGCAGAAGATGAAGGAGACAAGAAAGCCTATAACAGTTTTCACTGGGCCAACGAAGTGGAAAAGGTGCACGAGGTGCTGTACCGCGAAGCACTTGCCAGCCTCGGTCAACCCGGTGAGGAATACGATTATTTCATCTGCCCGGTGTGCGGTTACACTGAAAAACGCGGTGCCCCCGAAAAATGCCCGGTGTGCGGTGCTCTCGGCAGTCGGTTCGAAAAGATCAGCTGAAACAAGAGTTACTGGCGGATCCCTGCGGCTTAGGAACTTCTGCAATAACGCCACTTCTCTTTTTGTTACCGGTATTTATTTCTTCCAATAATTATCTCCGGTCGATCTGCCCCTGGTTGCTACAGTCTGCCGGGAGTGGTAAAATCACGTTAAGGAAAGTCTGCGCGATCGCGCAGACAAAAAGTGTTTACCTAAGGAGGTCACAGTCATATGGAACAGAAAGTAGGTTCCTTCGAGGTTAAAAAGGGTCTGGCGCAAATGCTCAAGGGTGGCGTGATCATGGATGTGGTCAATGCTGACCACGCCAAAATCGCTGAGGATGCCGGCGCCTGCGCCGTCATGGCGCTTGAACGCGTCCCCGCGGATATCCGCGCGGATGGCGGCGTGGCACGCATGAGCGATCCCGACATGATCCAAAAAATCATGGAAGCGGTCAGCATCCCGGTAATGGCCAAGTGCCGTATCGGTCATTTCGTTGAAGCACAGATACTGCAAGCCATCGGCGTTGACTACATCGACGAGTCAGAAGTCCTCACACCTGCGGATGAAGCGCATCACATTTACAAGCATGATTTCAAGGTTCCGTTCGTGTGCGGCTGCCGTAACCTGGGTGAAGCTCTGCGCCGCATCGGTGAAGGCGCTGCCATGATCCGCACCAAGGGAGAAGCCGGTACCGGTGATGTGGTTGAAGCCGTGCGCCACGCGCGCTCCGTGCTGGGAGAGATCCGCAGGCTGCAGAACATGCCCGAAGAAGAGGTGATGTCGCTTTCCAAGGAATTGGGTGCCCCCTTTGAACTCGTGATGGAAGTTCGCAAGCTGGGTCACCTGCCGGTGGTCAACTTTGCTGCCGGTGGAATCGCAACCCCGGCGGATGCCGCGCTTATGATGCAGTTGGGTGTTGACGGCGTGTTCGTCGGCTCTGGTATCTTCAAGTCTGGTGATCCCGCCAAACGCGCTGCCGCCATCGTCAAAGCCACTACCCATTACAACGACGCGAAGATCCTGGCTGAAGTCAGCCGCAACCTGGGTGAAGCCATGGTTGGACGGCAGATCTCTGCCATGCCTGAAGAAGAAAAGATCGCCACGCGCGGATGGTAAGCAGCGAATGAAGATCGGCGTCCTGGCATTACAGGGAGACTTTGCCGAACACCAGGTCGTCCTTGAAACCATTGGGGCGGAGGTGATGCAAGTGCGCTTGCCGCAACATCTTGCCGGGCTCGACGGTCTCATCATCCCCGGTGGTGAATCCACCACCATTGGCAAACTGGCAGAGGCGTATTCCCTTATCCAGCCGCTGCGTCTCTTTGGCCGAGAGCACGCCATATGGGGCACTTGCGCTGGTGCCATATTCCTTTCCAAAAACAGCGGCCGCGATCAGCCCCTGCTCGGGTTGATGGATATCACCATCGCGCGCAATGCCTTTGGCCGCCAGGTGGACAGCTTTGAGGTTGACATGCCGGTGCCCGCGCTGCTGCAGGTGGACCCCGTGGATAGACCTTTTCACGCGGTGTTCATCCGCGCCCCCTTGATCGAATCTGTCGGTAAGGGTGTGGAGGTGCTTTCACAATTGGAGGACGGGCGCATCGTTGCCGCCCGCCAGGGACATCTACTCGCGACCTCCTTTCACCCTGAATTGACCGGGGATGATCGTTTTCACCGTTATTTTATGGAGTTGGCAAAATAAACGTTCGTCCGATAGCCTGGTTCGACCTTCCTGCCATTCTCGGCCGCCGGCGCCAGGTGATAAGCCTCCACAAGGCTGATTACCTCGTTCATGGCAATCCAATCGGCCTGACTGGAATACTCGCGCGTCTGAACCCCACCGAATCCAGTTTCACTGCGGTGGTGGAACACCCGGAGAACAACCGGAAATTTTTCAGCCAGGTTATACATCCTCCCGGTAGCCGTTCGGCTCATTTTTCCTTCCTTGTACCTGACGTAGTACAGGAAGCAGAAGAAATCCTGTCCCTGATCGATTACCTTTCTTTCCAGGCTGGTGAAATGGGCGCGATCAACGTGCTGGCGGAGATCGAGGAATCTCATGTTCTTTTCGAGGCGTTGCGCCACGCCGGTTTCAGCGTATACAGCTGGGAATCAATCTGGCGTCTGCCGGATGATACTGGTAGCGACCGCTCCAAGTCAAATTGGAAACCTCCCGCCACGACCGACAGTAACACCGTGCGCTGCCTCTACCAGACCCTTGTGCCGCCCCTGGTGCAGAACGCCGAACCCTTCGTAAACGGTGATACGCCCCGCCTGCTCTACCGGGCTAATGGTGACGCATTGGCTTACGTGGAGAGCCTCACTGGCAGCGCCGGGGTCTACCTGGTACCACTGATCCATCCCTCGGTCGACGATGTCCAATCCCTCCTGCTCGACCTCATTGGCCAATTCCGCGGCCAGGGTAAACCAGTCTACATGCAGGTGCGCTCCTACCAGGCCTGGTTATCAGATGCCTTGAGCGAATTGAAAGCACAGCCATCTCCGCGTTTCGCCCTGATGGTGAAGCATCTCGCGGTAGGACAGTTGAAAACGGTCTGGGATACCCAGCGCGCCCGGTCCGAACAACGCCAGGTTGATCCGGCCTCCCCAATACTCAACAACTGCGCCGGCTCCGAATTATCCTCTGAAGGGTTAAAATTGAAGTAATTCTATAAAGGGTATTTGATTATTTATGAAACAGATCAGGATCACCGATGATTTAAACGCTCTGATGGCAGTGCTGCCCCAGAATATAATCGGGGCGCTGGAAAAAGCCAATAACAGCGATAACCTGCTGGAAATCATCCTTGACCTCGGCAGGCCGCCGATGGCGCGTTTTGTCGATCATGAACTTCAGCTTGCTGAACAGGACGTAAAACGGGCCGATATTGACCAGGTCGTCTCGCGCATCGGGGAGTTTGATGCCGATAACCGCGCGGGGCTGGAAAGAACCCTGCACCGTATTTCGGCCATCCGCAACCGGCACGGCATCATTGTCGGTCTCACTTGCCGCGTAGGGCGCGCCGTTTATGGCACCATTGAGATCATCCAGGACCTTGTTGAGTCCGGCAAGAGCATCCTGTTGCTGGGTAAACCGGGTATCGGAAAGACCACCATGCTGCGCGAATCCGCCCGCATCCTGGCTGAATCCAAGCGCGTTATCATCGTCGACACATCCAACGAGATCGGCGGCGATGGAGATGTGCCGCACCCTGCAGTCGGCAAAGCGCGCCGCATGCAGGTGTCTACCCCTTCACTGCAGCACGAGGTCATGATCGAGGCTGTCGAGAATCACAATCCCGAAGTGGTCATAATTGATGAGATTGGCCGCGAACTCGAGGCCATGGCCGCCCGCACCATTGCCGAGCGCGGTGTACAGCTGGTGGCTACTGCTCACGGGCGCACGCTCGAGAACCTGCTCCTCAATCCCACCCTCTCCGACCTGGTTGGCGGCATCGAATCCGTGACGCTTTCTGATGAAGAAGCCCGCCGCCGCGGTACGCAGAAGACCGTGCTCGAGCGCCGTTCCCCCTCCACATTTGACATGCTGGTGGAACTGCAGGAGCGCGACCGCCTGGCCGTGCATCAGGATGTGGCTGCGGCTGTTGATACCCTTGTGCGCGGCTATCCGCTGCAACCCGAGATTCGCTGGCGCGACGCCCAAAACGAAGTGCATGTTGAAAAGCCCCCAGCTTCTCCGGCCGCCCGCGGTATGTCACAGGGAACCCGCCGTACCTATTCCGCCAATGGCGAACAGAAAAACGATGGAAACGAACACCTCGCCGAAAGCCGCTACCTGCACAACGCCGCCACCCCAACCCTGGATTACGAACAGGCAGTTGACCTGGCGCAACGCAGGCCAGTGAAAAAGGTGCGCATCTACCCCTACGGCGTGGCGCGCAACCGGCTGCAACAGGCAGCTCACCGGTTAGGAGTACCGGCTTTCATCGCCCGTGACATCAGCGAAGCGGACATCGTTATGACATTGCGCGCTTATTATCGTTCACGCCAGCAGCCGATCACCGAAGCCGAAGCGCGCGGTGTTCCCATTTACGTGCTGCGCGCCAATACCATCAACCAGATGGAACAGTCCCTTGCCGAGATATTCAACCTCTCGGAAGGCGACAGCCTGAATCTTAACGAAGTGACCAACCAGACGGAATCTGCCATCCAGGCTGTGCTGAACGGTCAACGCTGGGTGGACTTGCCGCCCGCCTCTTCTTCCATCCGCCGCATCCAGCACGAGATGGCGCGCCAGGCGCAGTTGGTTTCACATTCATATGGTAAGGATCCCAACCGCAGGGTGAGGATCTTCAGGGAATAGCGAAAGAAGGCGCCATGTTCATCACTCTGGAAGGACCTGACGGCAGCGGAAAATCGATGCAGGTCCCGGCGTTGGCGGAGTTCATCCAACAGCTGGGTTACGAGGTGCTCACCACGCGGGAACCGGGCGGTACCTTCATCGGTGACCAGATCCGTGAAGTGATCATGCGCATGGAGAACAAATCCATGAACCCGCGCACAGAGATCCTGTTGTTTTGTGCTGCCAGGGCGCAAATCATTGCCGAGGTCATCCGCCCGCAGCTGGAAAAAGGCGTCGTCGTCATCAGCGACCGCTACGCTGATTCAACCCTCGCCTACCAGGGTTACGGCCATGGGCTTGAGCTCGAGATTTTGCGCCAGATCCTTTCGTTCGCTACTGATGGACTAACCCCTGATCTCACGCTGCTGCTCGATGTAGATGTTGAAACCGGTCTCGCCCGCAGGCAAAGCGGCGGGGGTGAGTGGAACCGCTTGGACGATTACGCGCTTGCTTTTCATCAACGCGTGCGTCAGGGCTACCATGAACTTGTCAAGGCAGATCCGCAGCGCTGGATTCGCATCGATGCCGGGCAGCCGCCGCCAAAAGTGCAGCAGCACATGCAGGAAGCCGTGTTGCAGCGCCTGCGTCCGAAAGCATAACCACAACGTGGAGTCACATTGAAAAAACCAGCCCTTCTGGCTTTGATCCTGCTATTCCTGTTCACCTCCTGCGCGCCAGGAGGTACAACAGAGCCTCAAGTTGGTGTACCAATAGTCCCCACGGAAACTTTTACCCTTGCACCGATGACTACCGTGCCCACAATGCCATCCCCAACCGTTCAATCTACCGCCGTTCCAACCGTGGCATTCACCAGCAGTCCTCCCGCGACCTGCTCTGTTGAGCCTCTAATCCCTGAAGTTGACCCCGCCGTAAACAACCTGCCGCCCGTAACGGAAGCTGATTGGCTTTACGGCGCGCCAGAACCCATCGTTACCATCGTTTCTTATTGCAATTATCAGAGCGCTGCCTGCAAGTCGTTGAATACCAGCCTGTCGGAACTGCAACAGCAATACCCGGATGACCTGCGCGTTGTGCTGCGCCAGTATCCGCAACCGCAGGTGTACGATAAGTCCGTGCTGGCGGCGTTCGCCGCCGAGGCCGCCGGGGTGGAGAACGATTTTTGGGAGATGAATGACCTGCTCTACACCCGACAGCCTGAATGGCTCAACCTTTCACCTGACGAATTCAAGAACTGGCTCTTAGAAGAATCCCCTGCGTATAACATCGACCCGGTGCAACTGCTCGCGAATATGGAAAGCGTGGATGTCGCCGACAAGGTGAATAACGTTGCCAACGACGCGGCAGCCTTATCCATATCCAACACCCCTGTCTTGTTCTTCAATGAACTCCTGGTCAAGACCAGGGTGGATACCGCGTCCCTCGCAACCCTGGTGGAGTACTTCTTATTGCCCAAAACCGGTTTTACCGCCTGCCCACCGATGACGATCAACCCTGATAATGGAGTACCTCGCCACATTTGAAACCGAAAAAGGGAATATTAAATTTGAACTTTATCCCGGGGTCGCACCCGTGGCGGTGAACAGCTTTGTTTTCCTGGCTCAGGAAGGCTGGTATGATGACACGACCTTCTTCAGGGTGATCCCGGGGTTTGTTGTCCAGGGAGGTGACCCCTCCGAATCCGGGTTGGGTGGACCGGGTTATATATTCAGTAATGAGGTAGACCCCTCGCTGCGTTTCGACGCCCCTGGTATGCTAGCGATGACCCATACATCGGAGAATATGAACGGCTCCCAGTTCTTTATCACCTACACCGCGCTGCCCGAGCTGGATGGGCAGTTCACGATCATCGGCAGGATCATTGACGGAATGAACGTGCTCAATTCCCTGCGCCCCCGCAACCCGGAGAGCGACGAGATTCTCCTCCCCGCGGACAGGTTGATCACAGTGTCCATCGAGGAAAAATAATTGAACACGACCGTCGCAACTGATAGCGCCCGACCACTGACCATCGCCCAGTTGATCCTGAGTCTTGCCGGACTCATGTTGCTGCTGGCTGGGTTCATCGGGTTGTCTGTACTGCTGCTCATAGCTCCCGCCGAAGCAGGCTTCTCTGGCGAGCAGGTAAACCAGCTTCGCAGCATGCTGTGGATCCTTGCCGCGACCGCCCTTCTCACCATCCCCTCCCTCGTTTCCTCCATCCGCCGCCTGGGCGGCAAGCCTCCCCGTGCTGTTTCGCGCAAGCTGTTCCTCTTTTCCAGCATTGCCCTTCTCCTCACCACTCTCCTGGTATACATGGGAAAATCCCTCGCCACGACCAGCGCCTTTCAATGGTTGACTGGTTTGTTGAATATCCTGATCGTGATCATCCCGTTGTGGTGGTTCTTTGAATTGGGCCGTCTTCAACTCTCCCGCACAAGCGCCCAGCGCCAGTGGGGCGTCTCGACGTTCACCATTTTCGTCACCCTGCCAGTGGTTATCATCGTCGAGTTAGTAGTGCTCGGTATTGGCCTGGTGATGGCGTCAATCTGGATGGTACAACAGCCGGAATTCGCGCCATTCCTGCAGCAAATAGAGCAGGGGCTGTTCTTCAATTCCTTTGACCCGCAGAACCTGGCGATTGACTGGATGTCCCTGTTGCAGCGCCCCGGTGTTATTGGTGCCATCCTGATGGCCGCCGCTCTTGTTGTTCCGCTGATAGAAGAACTCCTCAAACCTTTGGGGGTTTGGGTATTGAAGAATCGCGGTCTCACCCCCGCTGGCGGTTTCGTCGCTGGCATGGTCGGCGGAGCGACCTTTGCCCTGCTGGAAAGCCTTTTCGCGCTCAGTGCTATTAGTGGTGACGAATGGCTCTATACTGTCGTCGGGCGGGTGGGAACCGGGCTGCTGCACCTCACACTAACCGGGTTCAATGGCTGGGCGCTGGCCGCTTCCTGGCGCGATGGCAGGTATATGCGTATCGGTATCACTTATGTTCTCACGGTGTTGGTACACGGCGCATGGAACCTGTTTGCCATGTTGATGGGTTTAAATATGCTGGGTGACGAGCTCCAACTGTCCGTGAATCCCACTCTGACGGCTTCCGCTCCGTGGATTCTCTCTGCCCTCGCCTTGGCCATGCTCGTCGCGCTTTTCCTTATGAACCGTCATCTGCGGCGCGCTCAAACACCGGTTTCCGCTCCTCCTCCGCTCCCCGTGACCCTGGTGGGATTGGAGTAAAATGAAAGTGCTGACCGGTAAGGCAACACGAATTTGAGGAAGGTTTTTACAAGATTATGAAATCACACAGACTGCGCAGCATCATTTCATGGTTGATGAAATACCTGACGCGCACAAAGTTCATCGGCGTCGAGAACATCCCCCCCACTGGAGGTGTGTTGCTTGCCTGCAACCACATGAGCCGTATGGATATTCCCGTCCTTTTCCTCACCCCCAACCGGCCTGAGATGACCGCGCTGGTCACCACCAAGTACCTCAAGTACCCGCTGCTGCGCTGGTTCATCGTCACCGCCGAGGGTATCTGGTTGGACCGCGATACCGCGGATTTTTCGGCATTCCGCAATGCCGTGAAAGCCTTAAGCGATGGCAAGGCGCTGGGCATCGCTCCCGAAGGAACACGCAGTCAGACAGGTCAATTGATAGAAGGCAAGCCCGGCACCGCGCTGCTTGCGCTGCGCACCGGCGTACCGATCGTTCCGGTGGCCATTGTGGGTACCGAAGATTCCGTGAGTCAATTGCGGCGACTAAAGCGCCCGCACATCAGCGCTGAGTACGGTGAACCGATCATCCCGCCCCAACTGGACCGTAATAACCGCGAGGGTCAATTACAAATTCTGACTGATGAAATCATGTGCCGTATTGCCGCCATGATGCCGCAAAAGTATCACGGCTTTTACGCAGAACACCCGCGCCTGAAAGAACTTATCGCTGAGCGGGAAAAGGCAGCCGCTGGCCGACTGGGCGGCGGACCGGTCTGAAGTTCTAAACCCCGGAAACCAATTCATGATAAGAGAGCGTGATGGCGCAAAGTGACCAGTTGCAAGATCCCGCGCCAGGGCGTGCTACACACCCGCGCTCGCTGATCACCTCTCTGATCATCGGTACACTTCTCTTCCTTGGTTTAATCCTGCTTTTCGAAGGTCTTTTCCGTTGGACACGGCTTGACCAGGTCTTTAGCTGGCGCTCGCTGGGGATCTACCACGGTCAGTTTGAGATCAAATGGTTCGCGCTCAAGGACTACGCGCGCCAGAACGGCGGGGTGGATGTGCTGCTGCTTGGCAATTCGATGGTCAACACCGGCATTGATCCCGACGTACTGGCGGCAGAATACGAATCCCTCACCGGTGAAAGCCTGCGTGTGTTCAACTTCGGCGTCGAAGGGCTTACCATCGCCCCCAATTCGGTCATCGCCCGCATCCTCAACGCGAAATATCACCCCGGCACGATCATCTTCGTCACCGAGATGCGCGATTACGCAGCCGCAAACGGGCTGGAGATCGAACAGCAGCTTCTTTCGGACGAGTGGATGATTGCGCGCCAGGGGGGTGAAGAGACTGCACGCAGCCTGGTTGAGGGCAAATTCCTTCCTGCTGCAGCACCTGCTGCCGTTCCGCAACTGGAGCCGCGCCGATTTCCCGGATACCTTTCTCATGCAAGCCCGGCGTTTCGCTGACACCAGCCTTTCGGGTTATGAAGCCGACGCCAGTATCGGGGAGAATATCGATATCCCGCCTGATCCGGTAGACCCCGATGAAAAAGAGGATTTTGAGCTCTTTGCCAACTTCTCCATCGATCCCGGCAGGCTTGCCAATCTCAAGGATATTCTTGAATTCAGCGGTGACGGAACGCAGGTCATCATCACGGAATTGCCAGTCCATCCCAACTATTTCACCTACTTTGGCGGTACGCAAGCGCACGACCGCTATCTAGAGACACTGATTCCCTTCATCGAAAAGCAGGGAGGCGTTTTCCTGCCAGCGCCTGATTGGCAGGGCATACCCTTATTCGCACGTGCTGACCATCACCATCTCAATAATATCGGCGCCATCCTCTACTCACGAATGCTTGCCGGGAAACTTGCGGAGCTTTGCCTTGATGAAGGCACCTGCCTGCGCCCGACTGTAGGGGTGGAGGTTACGCCGTGACCATCACCACGTTGATTTTCTTCGCTTGCGCCGCGCTCGCGGCACTGGTTTACCAACGTCTACCTGCGCGCTGGCGTAACCCGTGGTTGCTGCTTATCTCTACTGCTTTTGTTGCTACCTGGTCGTGGCAATTTGTGCTGGTGCTCCTCGCTTACAGCTGGGTGAACTTCGCGCTGGGAAAGCTTTCTGATCCTTCCAATGCCCGCGCCAAAGGCTGGTCGCGCACCGGAATCATCATCAATATCCTTTTCCTGTTCTTTTTCAAGTACGCCGATTTCTACCTGCCGCAGTTTTCCGCTTTCCTCGAATCGCTGGGGATGCTTCAACCTGGCAGGGTGCTGCAAATCCTGCTGCCGGTAGGTCTCTCCTTCCTCATGGTACAGAATATCTCCTACCTTCTGGACGTGGTCAACCGGCGCCTGCCCCATGAAAATGATTTCGTGCGCTTTTGTGTTTATATCTTCTATTTCCCCAAGCTCCTCTCCGGCCCGGTGGAGCGCGCGCGTACATTTTTTCCCAAGCTAGCTGCCCCTCTGCTGGTTAACCGTGCATTACTGGAGCGCAGCGCCGCCCTTATCCTCACTGGTCTGTTCCGCAAGCTGGCGCTCGCCAATCCTCTTTTCAATCTCATCCCCTCGGGTGCCTTTGTCACCCCGCTGGTGTATTCCGGTCAGAATCTTGTCTTCTGGTTGCTGGCTTATGCCTTTGCCCTTTACAACGATTTCGCCGGTTACACCGCCATCGTGCGCGGCGTCAGCCTGTGGTTCGGCATCGAGCTTTCACCCAATTTCAACCTTCCCTATTACGCGCGGAATTTCACGGAATTCTGGAACCGCTGGCATATCACCCTCTCCAACTGGTTGCGTGATTATATTTACTTCCCGCTCGCCTGGTCATTACGCCGCCGCGTTCCTCAACAGGATCACTTCTTCAACATTTTCATTCCTCCGGTGGTAACCCTGCTGCTGAGCGGTTTATGGCATGGGTTGTCATGGAACCTGCTGGTCTGGGGCGCGCTGCACGGGCTCTACCTGGTGATCGAGCGCCTGCCGTCGCTTAAGAAACCCGTTCTTCCTATGAACAAACGCCCGCGCTGGCGCCAGCGGCTGGGTACCGTTATCACGTTTATCCTTGCTATTCTCGCCTGGGTACCCTTCCGCATGCAGCTACCGGTTGCGCTGCAATACTGGAAAGGCCTGTATCATTGGACAATGCCGGACTTCCTCGGGCTTGCCCGCACCCTCGTCGGCTGGAGCCCGATATCCGGCTGGTCGCAGTTCGACCTGCCCAACCCTATCCTGATCCTGGTGCTCGCTGTTGCCCTTTATATTGACCATCTGCAAAATCGAGCGGGTAATGAGGAATTCCTGCTTCAGCGGCCGCGCTGGTTCCAGGTGCTGCTGGTTATGCTTTTATTACTTGTCGCCCTGCTGGCAGCCTTTTCCGATACTACCGCTCCGTTCGTTTACCAGGGCTTTTAAATTGCAGCAAAATGTTTGAAAAGCATCACTGGAATACACATCAGAAAGGTGATTATTCGCTAGAATTAGAGGTATGAAGAACCGTATCGAATCCCTGCTGCATTATCTCCTCCCTTCCATTGGAACCCTCCTGTGGGTGACAACGTTTATCGGGGTGCTGATATCGGGCCCAAAGATGATCAACGCAGATGGCGACCTGGGGCGGCACATCACGGTTGGCAACTATATCCTGGACAACCGCTCGATCCCGCTGGTCGACGTTTTCTCACACACCATGACCGGAGAGCCGCTCACACCGCACGAGTGGCTGTCACAAGTCTTGTTCGCGGTGGCACACCGCCTGATGGGTTTGGATGGCGCGATCCTGCTCGCCGCGCTGGTGATTGCTACATCATTCTGGCTTGTGTTCAAACTTAGCAGCCGAGAAAGAAAAACCTTCTTCCCGTTACTGATCATGTTCATCCTGATCCTGTTATCCTCGGCAGTCCACTGGCTCGCCCGGCCGCATATCTTCACTTTTCTCCTGCTTGCACTTTGGATGATCGTGCTGGAAAGGATGAAGAACGGGAATTTACGCAAGTGGTGGTTGCTGCCGTTGATCATGCTGGCATGGGTTAACCTGCATGGAGCGTTTATAGCCGGGTTCGTGACATGGCTCCTTTTTGGCGCGGGGCTGGCAATGGATAAACTGCTGTTGAAACCATTGGAGGGCGAACCGTTGCCGGTCCGGTTCTGGCGTTATTATGTGCTGGGAGGGATCACATCACTCCTCGTCACACTGGTAAACCCTTCAGTTTTTGGGCTCTGGAAAACCAGTATCGGGTATGTCTCAAACAAATTCATGGTAGATCACACGGTGGAATACCAGTCGACGGATTTTCATACAGCTGAAGCATGGCCTTTCCTGGTTTTTATTTTGCTGCTGGTCCTGGTAACCGGGTTACGCAACAGTAGAACCCGCGCGGAATGGCTGCTCCCCTCCGTTGCGTGGCTGGCAATGGGGCTTTACAGCGCGCGTAATATTCCCCTATTTGTGATCGTAGCTTCTCCTTTGCTGACTCAAGGGCTTGAGGACCTGCTGCTAATGCTCCAATCCGGGAACAAGTTCCTGGGAAAACTTCTGAAGCGCGATGATAACCTGTATCAGATCAACGCCTCTCTGAAAGGAGCCGTGTGGCCGATCGCAGCGGTCATTATCGCAGTGGCGGGATTGACCGCGGGCATCAAGTTTGACGCCAAGCAAACCGGTAATATTTACGACCCCGCCAAGTTTCCAGTTGACGCGGTCACCTGGCTGCAAGATAACCCGCAGCAAGGTGAAATGTTCAATCATTTTATCTGGGGTGGTTACCTGTTATACCGCGAATGGCCTGACATGAGGGTGTTCATTGACGGTCAAACCGATTTTTACGGTGAGCAACTGACCCGAGAATATCTTGACGTGATCACACTGGAGCCTGGATGGGAATCGATACTGGCAGCCCATGATGTAGACTGGGTGATCCTACCGGTTAAGGAACTGGCAGCGCGCGCGCTTGAGCAAAATGAGGCGTGGTCGGTGGTTTACCGGGACGAAACGACGCTGCTGCTGCACAGAAGATAGCGCATCGACTTCAAAAAAAAGGGGTTGTCATGACTGTGGATGAATTTATCGCGACCAGGGTACTGCCTGAATTCCGTGAAACCGTGGAATGCATCAGGGTTTACGTGAAGGAACTCGTGCCTCAAGCGCATGAAGAACTCAGCTACGGCATCCCGGCTTACCGCGTCAAACACATCATCGCGGTCATCAGCCCGACAAAGAAGGATATCACCCTGGCTTTCACCCGCGGAGCAGCGTTCGAGGACAAGTTCGGGCTCCTCATGGGCGTAGGCCACAAATCCAAACATCTCAAGTTCAAAAACGCCGCGAAAGTGAACCGGGACGTATTGGCTTATTACCTCCAGCAGGCGCTGGAAATTGAAACGGCGAGGTGAAAGTATGACGGTTGAGATCATGGAAGTCACGACGGTAAACGGTTTGAAAAAATTCATACGTTACCCGCTCACACTATACAAGGGTAGCCCCTATTACGTTCCAAATTTGTTCGCAGATGAACTCAACACGCTGCGCGCTGACCGCAACCCCGCCTTTGAAGATGCCCGGGCGCGCTATTGGCTGGCGTACCGAAATGGAAAGATCGTTGGGCGCGTAGCCGCCTTGATCGTCACCAGGCATGAAGAAAAATGGGGAGAGAGATTCATGCGCTTCGGTTGGATCGACTTCATAGATGAACCCGAAGTAGTGAAGGCGTTGATGGACCAGGTTGAGGGTTGGGCGCAGCAGGAGGGTATGGATGGTGTGCACGGTCCCTTGGGCTTTACAGACCTCGACCGTGAAGGCATGCTGGTGGAGGGTTTCGAGGAAATGACCACGCTTGCCACCATTTACAATTATCCTTACTACCCAAAACGTCTCGAAGAACTCGGTTACACCAAGGACGCAGATTGGATCGAGCACGAGTTCACTTTCACGCTGCGGTCAGAAGAAAAGGTCATCCGAGCCGCGGAATTGATCGCCAAACGCACCAACACACACCTCTTCAAGGGCAACAAGAAGGACCTGCTGCGGATCGCCCCCCAAATCTTCGAAATTATCAATGAGGCTTACCGCCACCTGTACGGCACAGTGCCACTCAGCGAGGCGCAGGTTGCGGCTTATGTTAAAACTTATTTCGGTCTTGTAATCCCGGACTTCATCCCCCTGGTGATGGATGAGAATGACAGGTTGGTGGCTTTCGGCATCACGTTTCCATCCTTCTCAAAGGCGCTGCAAAAAAGCAAGGGGAATCTCTTTCCTTTTGGCTTCATCCACTTTTTACGCGCCATGCGCAGGAACGACCGCGCCGACCTGTACCTGGTGGGAGTCAGGGACGAATACCTGGGAAAGGGCGTCACAGCGCTGATGATGCACCAGATCATTCAAACCTTCAAAAAATATGGCATCAAGTACATAGAATCCAACGCCACGCTTGAGAACAACCCCGATATCCTCGCCATGTGGAAATACCTGGACAACCGCCAGCACAAACGACGGCGCTGCTACATCAAACGACTTGTTTAAACATTCTCGCGCAAACGTCCTGCGGGCGCGGCGTTAGCAAAGCGTTATTGGCGTATCGTCCTATAACAGGAGTATAAAATGACCCTTCAGTTGCGTGAGGTTAAAGACAGGGGAGACCTGCGGAAATTTGTCCGGTTTCCGCGACTGCTGTACAAGGGTAACCCGTTTTGGGTGCCGCCCTTCTACAACAGCGTCATGAACACTTTCGATCCTGAAAAGAACGCGGCTTACGAATACAGCCGGTCCAGGCAGTGGCTGGCGCTGCGCGATGGCGTATTGGTCGGACGGGTTGCTGCCATCCTTAGCGAGGGTCACCGCCAACGCTGGAACCAGGCCTACATGCGCTTCGGTTGGCTGGATTTTATCGATGACCGCGAGGTTTCAGCCGCGCTACTTGGGGTGGTGGAGGAATGGGCGCGAGAGAGCGGCTGCAGCGCCGTGCACGGCCCGCTGGGCTTTACGGATATGGACCAGGCTGGCATGCTAGTGGAAGGGTTCAATGAACCGTCTACAATGGCGACTATTTACAACCACCCGTACTACCCAGTGCACCTTGAGGCGTTGGGGTATGGCAAAGACACGGATTGGGTCGAATACGAACTCACTGTGCCGGAAAAGCCCGACGAAAAGATCGCCAGGCTCGCGGCGATCATCATGCACCGCGAAGGGCTTAAGTTGCTCGAGATAAAGAACAAAAAGGACATGCTCGCCCGTGCCAGTGAAGTTTTCGCCGTTTTCAACGAAACCTATCAAAACCTGTACGGGTACGTGCCGCTAAATGACAGGCAGATCGCTAGCTATACCCGCCAGTATTTTGACTTCCTCAAGCCCGAATTCGTGCCCGTGGTGGTGAACCGCGAAGGCAAAATGGTGGCCTTCGGCATTACCATGCCCTCTCTCACGCGCGCGATGCAGAAAGCCGGCGGCAGCATGTATCCCTTTGGGTTTATCCACCTGCTGCGGGCTTTGAAGAAAAACAACCGTGCTGACCTTTACCTGATCGCTGTGATCCCGGAGTACCAGGGAAAGGGGGTGAACGCCATCCTCATTGATAGTATCACCAGGGTGTTCAACCGGATGGGTATTCGCAGGGTGGAGTCGAACCCGGAACTTGAAACCAACCACCTGGTTCAGGCGCAGTGGAAGCACTTTGAAACCCGGCAGCACAAACGCCGGCGCTGCTACATCATGCATCTTGATTGAACCACCTCAAATGAAAAACCAATAGCGCTTCCTTCACATTACTGAAAGAAGCGCAATTTTATTTAGCTTACGTCCATCAAGCGGAAACCAGCGAGGATTGGTTGGATTCGACGTCACTGAGTTTGATGCCGTTAACCTGGAATTCCTCCAGGATGGACTGCCAACCAAAGAGCTGCGTGTGAACCCGGGTGAGATCGCGAGCCTCGAGCGGCACGATCCCTTCGCGATACAACCTGGACTTGAGTCCATCCTCCATCGTCTGAGAACGCAGGAAGAGGTTATAGATCCCGGCAGCGTTGTCATCCGCTGCCGCGCGGTTGATGGAGAGCTTGCCGCACCCCGCGCAGCGGTGAATGAGCATTAACTCGCCCTGGTTTTCCTCTCCATATCGCTTTGGGGTGTGTTTCAACGTCAGCCCGACAGGCTGCATGCGGCTGCGGCAGGTTGAGCGGCGGTCGCCGGCTTTGGCCATATCCACATGACGTGACCACAGGCAGGCGGGGCAGTGGTTGCGGTTATTCACCCCGGAACTTTCGCGGGAGGCGGAGACAACCTGTCCACATTGCACACACCTGAACTCCTGTAATGTCCGGGCGCGCTGTTTTTCTTTTTCCACGTTTCGATACCCGGTATTGGAATAACCGGTGGACAGGTTGCGCTTGATCTTTTCAAAGTTTGTTTCAAATTCGTCACAATTACGGCGAATAATATTTCGTTTTTTCTTCATTTCTGGTACCTCAAACCAAAAAAGCCGCGGATCTTTCCCGCGGCTGAATGCAATAGATGAATCTATCTAATGAGACATCATTTGGTGATCAATAATTTCTCAAAGAAATTACATTAATCCCCATTAAGGTCTGTTTAAATGCAAACCACGGGCAGGAGTGCGCCCGTGGACTGATTTGAACCAAATTAATGGTAAATAGCCTGCTTTACAGGTGCACCCTTGCAGTTACTTTGACAACAATGACCGTGACTAAATTAAACACAAAACCTCTCTCTTTTAATAAACAACGAGGGGAATTATCACACAAGATTTTAGACTGTCAAGGGACATTACCTGCCAGTTCATGCCTCATGGCTGGTAGACGCAGGCTCCTTATGGGTATAATTAGTCTATGCCTAAATCAATCAGTCAATATGTTTGTCAGCAGTGCGGCAAGGTGGCGCCGCGCGCGTTGGGTAAGTGTCCGCAGTGCGGCGGTTGGGACACCATGGTGGAGGAGGTGCTGCAAGCCCCATCGGCACCCGCGAAGACCCATCTGCGTGGACTGAACGTTCGTTCACAACCACGTCGCATGGGTGATATTGAAGGGAACGCCGAGGAACGCATACACCTGCCGATAGGCGAATTCGCGCGCGTGCTGGGCGGCGGCGTTGTGCCGGGTTCCATCGTGCTGGTGGGCGGTGACCCGGGTATTGGCAAATCCACCCTGCTGCTGCAAATGGCGCTGGAAATGGCCGGAAGCAGCCCAGCTAAGAAAGTATTGTATGTATCAGGCGAGGAATCAGAACGCCAGATCAAAATGCGTGCCATACGCCTCACCAGGCTGGCGGGTGAAACCGCTGTCGCCGGGTTCAGCGATGACCTTCTGCTGCTTACCGAGACCAATCTTGACGCTGTGCTTGAGCATGTGCAGGCGGTCAAACCTGACCTGATGATCGTGGACTCGATCCAGACGGTATACCTGCCGGAGATGAGTTCGACCGCGGGTTCCGTCAGCCAGGTGCGTGAGTGCGCCAACCGCCTGCGTGAACTGGCAAAATCCAGCGGCATGGCGGTCTTTTTAGTCGGGCACGTTACAAAAGAGGGTGTCATCGCCGGACCGCGGGTACTGGAGCACATTGTGGATACCGTGCTCTATCTTGAGGGCGACCGTTTCCAATCCTACCGCCTGCTGCGTTCGGTGAAGAACCGTTTTGGCGCTACCGCTGAGGTGGGCGTGTTCGAGATGCGAGAACAGGGCATGGTCGAGGTGCTCAACCCGTCAGAAGCCTTTCTGGCGGAGCGCATGGTCAACGCGCCCGGATCGGCCATCGCCGTCACTATGGAGGGCACGCGCCCGCTGCTGGTGGAAATGCAGGGGCTCACCAGCCCAAGCAACCTGGGCAACCCGCGCCGTACGCCGAATGGGGTGGATTTCAACCGCCTGCTGCTTATCACTGCCGTCCTCACGCGTCGGCTGGGGCTGCGCCTGGCGGAACAGGATGTGTTTGTGAACGTGATCGGCGGGTTGCAGGTGAGCGAACCCGCAGCTGATCTAGCGGTCGCCGCCGCCATCGCGTCTTCGATGAAAGATATACCGGTAAAGGCTGATACGGTGCTGATCGGCGAGGTGGGGCTTTCAGGTGAACTGCGCTGGGTAGGGCAGATGAACGCCCGCCTGCGCGAAGCCGCCAAGTTGGGCTTCAAGACCGCGGTCATCCCGCGGCGCGTACGCCCGGGAGAACCCCTGCCGAAGGAAATTGAGCTGAAAGAAGCCCGTTCGCTACGCGAGGCGCTGGGTTTCGCGCTACTGGCGGATAAATAAATCGATCATTACAACCTGAGGTGAAAAATGGCTGAAATCAAGAGTATTCTCGAATGGGGACCGGTTTCGATGGTCAGGCGCAACCATGGGCTTGAACACGCGACATTGAACGTCCTGGCCGCGGAGTTCCCAAACCGTTCATACGCCGGGCATTCGGACAGCAAGGGGTTCTGGATCATCGGCGATATCTCAACCGATAAATTGCTGGAGACCGTGCAGCAGGCGCTGAAGCGCATGAAGGCTGGTGAAAGCGTACTGGCACTGCACGCCAACTGCGGCACCAATTACGTCACCAGCGGCGTCATCGCCGGCTCGATCGCATGGCTGGCGACGCTGGGAAACGCCAATTCTTTCTCGAAAAAACTCAACCGCTGGCCGCTGCTGGTGATGATCATCACCGGTTCTTTGATCGCGGCACAACCGTTGGGCAAAAAGGTGCAGGCGCGTATCTCCACTTCCGGTGAGCCGGGCGGCCTGGTGGTCAAGCAGATCACCCGCTACGAGCGTAACGGGCCTGTGCTACACCGTATCTTCACCACCGACATCCTTGCAACTCCGGAGAGTTGACCCTTGACGGAGTCTCAAATTCACCTGTTACGCGGGGATGACGCATATTCCATCGCGCAGCAGGTAAAAAAGATAGTGGCCAGCCTTGGCGCGGATTTCGACCCGTCCATGAACCTGTCGCGGTTGGACGGGAAGAGCGCGACGCTGGACGAGATGCACCTCGCGGTTGCGACGCTGCCGTTTTTCGGCGGCTGCCGGCTGGTGATCATCGATAACGCGATCAGCAAAGTGGAAAAAAACCGTGTGGAAGCCTTCACTACCATGCTCGAATCCCTGCCACCCACCACCCGGCTGGTGCTCATCGTCGAAGACCAGCAGAAATGGCGTAAGGTGGAAGGCGAGTGGGCGAGGATCTGGGAGACGCTCACCCCTTCGCACTGGCTTATCCAATGGGTCAACTCACATCCACAGGGTGAGATCATTGACCTTGGCCTGCCAGACGCGAAACTGATGGACACGTGGATCGTCAACGAAGCGAAACACCAGGGTGGCAAAATGGAACCCGCGGCCGCGTACGAGTTGAGCCGCCACTCCGCTACCGATACCAGCATCGCCAGCCAGGAGATCGCCAAGCTGCTGATGTACGTCGATTTCAAGCGCCCGGTCACACGTGAGGACGTTCTCGAACTGGTCTCCGCAGAAGGTTCGGTGGATGTTTTCGCGATGCTTGACAATCTCATGGAAGGCAAGACCCGCGAAGCCCAGGCCATGATGCGCCACCTGCTGGATGATTCCCAACCGGAGATCATCCTTGGGGCGGTCATCCACCGCGTGCGGCAGCTCATCATGGTCTGCGAGGTGGTTGAAACCGGCGGCGATGTGAGGGAGCTGGCGCGCAAGAGCGGGATATTTACCAGTAAAGTGGAAAGTTACAGCAATGCCGCGCGGCGTATTGGCATGCCCGGGCTTGAAGCGCTCTACCACCACCTGCTTGAGATCGACCTGCAGGCAAAGACCTCGGGGACCGACCTCGCCACCAACCTTGAATTGCTGGTGATGAAGATTGGTAATTATTTCTCGAAATAACCGTGGTTCATCATTACATTTGAGAGGAAAAGCATGACGCATCTATTTGACCCCTTGAAGATCAAGGATATCACCCTGCGTAACCGCGTTGGGGTTTCGCCCATGTGCCAGTATTCCTACGAGAATGGCTTTTCCAACGACTGGCAGGTGGTACACCTGGGTACACGCGCTGCGGGTGGCGCGGGGTTGATCATCGCGGAAGCCACCGCGGTGGAGGCGCGCGGGCGCATCACCCCCTTTGATGTTGGTATCTGGTCAGACAAGCACGTTGAACCCCTGCGCAGGGTGGTAAAGGTAATCAAAGAGAACGGTGCTGTGCCGGGCATCCAGATCGCCCACGCCGGGCGCAAGGCCTGTGTGGGGCAGCCGTGGACAGGCGGCAAGCCTGTCCTGCAGGACGACCCTCTATGGTGGCCGGTTGTTGGCGCCAGCCCCATCGCGTTTTCAGAGGAACACCAGGTACCCCGCGAACTCACAGTGGAGGAGATCACCGCCATCCGCCAGCGCTTCGTGGAGGGTGCTGAACGCAGCCTGGCGGCTGGTTTCGAGTGGCTCGAGGTGCACGGCGCGCACGGTTACCTGCTGCAATCCTTCTGCTCGCCGTTCTCCAATCAGCGCACGGACCAGTACGGTGGTACGCTGGAAAACCGCTGCCGCTTCCTGGTGGAGGTGGTGCGGGACGTGCGCCGGGTGTGGCCGGAAAGGCTGCCGCTGACCGTGCGCATTTCGGGGACCGAGTGGGTGGACGGCGGTTGGAGCGTGGAAGACTCGGTGGTGCTTGCCAGGCTGTTAAAGGAGGAAGGCGTTGACCTCATCGACTGTTCTTCAGGTGGCAATGTGGCCAGCGCGCCGGTACCCAACGAACCCTGTTACCAGGTGCATATCGCCGAAGCTGTGCGCCAAGGCGCAGGCATTCCCACCGCCGCGGTCGGGCTGATCACGACGGCGCAGCAGGCGGAGGACATTATCAGCAGCGGCCGGGCTGACCTGGTGCTGCTTGGGCGTGAGATGCTGCGTAACCCCTACTGGGCAATCCTCGCTGCTAAAGAACTCGGGCAGCCCGCGCCCGTACCCCCGCAATACCTGCGCGCGCTTTAATTATTTCGAGAAACAATTAGCGGCTGGAAAATATTCCAGCCGCTATTTTTCTTAATACTTGAGGATTTCTTCCCGCAGTTTGCCCCACTTGAGGGCGTCAGCGATGCCATCCTCGATGGAAAGTTGGGCCTTCCAGTGCAGCAGGCGGTAAGCCTTATCGGCGTTGGTGTAGGAGCCGGCCACGTCGCCGGGGCGCGGACCTGTCTCTTTTTTATTGATCGCCTGGCCGTACACCTTCTCGAAGGCGGTGACCAGTTCACGCACCGTCACGCCGCGGCCGGTGCCGAGGTTGATGACCAGGTAATTTTCAGCCGGGTCGCCGGCACGCTCGAACACCTTGTCAAAATCGGTGACCGCGTTGACGTGCGCGCGCGCCAGGTCCCACACGTGGATGTAATCGCGGATGCCCGTGCCATCGCGGGTGGGGTAGTGCGTGCCGGTGATCTGGAACTCCGGCAGGCGGCCCTGGGCGGTATCCACCAGCTTGCCCAGCACGTGGGTGGGGTACTGCACATGGATGCCGCTGCGCATCTTCGGATCCGCGCCGATGGGGTTGAAATAACGCAGCGCGATGCCCTTCATGCCGTAAGCGGCGCAGTAATCCCGCAGCACCATCTCCATCATCAGTTTGGTGCGCGAATACGGGCTGATTGCGTTCAGCGGCGCCTCTTCCGTCACCATAAAGCCGGGCACCACATCGTAAAGCGCGGCGGAGGAACTGAAAACCACCCTGCCGTAACCCAGCTTGTTCAGAAAGTGGAAGAACTCGACGGACTTGGAGACGTTATCCTGGTAATACTCGTAGGGGCTGCATGACCGAATCAGGCACCACGATGAGGGCGGCGCAGTGCACCGTCGCCTGGATATCGGGATGGTCACGGAAAAGCCTGGTGACCGCTGTTTCATCAGCAATATCAGCCTTATAGAAAATGCGCCCGCGGGTAAACTCTTCGCGGCCTGTTGTGAGGGAATCGAGAATGACCGGTACATGCCCCGCGTCTTCAAGGGCGGAACAGATGGTGCTGCCGATGTATCCGGCGCCCCCGGTGATGAGATATTTCATGTTATCCCTCCGCACAAGATGATAAGTAACCGCCCTTTACCACCGGGCGTGGGTCAAGTATACCAACCTTACCACCCGGAAATAATTATTTCAAGAAACAATTACAATCGTGAACAGCGAAACAATGAAAACCACCAGCCCAACCCCGCCCATAACCGCGCCCAGGATGGTGAACAACTTGCCTCCGGACGCGCTGGTCTCGAGCGTGGCATCCTTGACCTTGTCAGGGTTGTAATGCACGTTCACCTGCGCTCCGGCCGGGTATCGGGCGGTAATTTCCGCCGCTTTCTTGTAGGTGAAGCGGTTGGCACCGAAGGCGACGCGTTTGGCGGTGTAGACCTGCCCCATCACGTTATAGTGGTACTCCACCAGCGGCTCGTACGTGACGGTAGAGTGCCCTTCGCTGTCGGTATCCTCGTGCTCGACAACGGTGGAATTCACTACAGTGCCCGGGATGACCGGCCAGGATTGGGCGGCTTTGGCGCGCTTTGCTGCGACCACGCCCACAATAACGAAAACGACCCCGAGAACCAGGAACACGAATCCGAGGATCAATCCAACCATATAACACCTCCTATAATAGAAAGAACCGGAACCCTCGCGCGCAGAAAACAGCGCAAAGGCTAAAATTTTTTCGTGCCATCAAGCCAGCAGATTGGTCTACAGGATGATCAGTACGACCAACCCCAGCACCACCAACACCGCGCCGATGATCATGCTGCTGACACTGCCTGGCGCAGTGGCTTCCAGCGCAGCCTCATCAATTTTATCCGGGTTGTAATGCACGTTCACCTGCGCGCCGGCGGGGTAGCGGCTTACGGTCTCATTAGCCTTCTTGAGACTCGCGCTTGAATTACCATAACCGATGCGACTGCCGGTGAGGGATTGCCCCAGCACGTTGTACTGATAGTTAACGACCGGCTGGTAGGAGGTTTTCCTGGAGTGCGAATCACTATCGTACCTCGTGTGCTGCTTTACCTCCGAGTGGAGAACCGTGGCCAGGGCAGTCGGCCAGGTTTGGGTTCGCTTCGCGCGCGCACGAGAGACAATCCCCATGGCCAATAAAACCAATCCAATCAAAACCAATACAATACCAGGTAACCATTGTGACATAGCCAGCTCCTTTTGTAGTAGAGGTTAATTTGGAAACACGATCCCCATCACACCAATAAGGATGCCGGAAACAATAAAGAAAATACCCGGGACGAGCGAGCGCAACCCCTCGGTGGCTTGCGGCAGCAGAACGGATTCCTCCGGCCGGGCAGGATTGTAGTATACCTTGGGTTCGGTATCGACGGCGAACTTCTCGCAGATGCGTGAGGCGGAGATGTAATCATAAACCGTTTCGCCGAAGATGACGGATTTGCCGGTGTGCGCCTGGCCATTTACGATGTACTCGTAAGAGACGTCTGGGATAAAAGCGATGGTGGCTTTGCCTGTGGCGCTGCGCAGGCGGTCCTCCATCACCTCGGAGGAGAGGACCCTCCCCATGACCATTGGCCATGTTTGGGCGTTTTTGGATCTGATGCGCCCGCTGACCGCCCTGTACATGAACAGAACGCCGACCGCGATAAGGGCAAGCATGAATAGGATGGACAGTAACATTCATTTCTCCTGAAGGCAGGGATACCTTATTATAATCGCGGACGGCAGCGGCTCAAAGGATGGTTTTAGCCCACGCGGCGGCGCGCTCCAGTTCACCCTCCTGCAGCGGTCCCTCTGACGCGAGCACGATGAACCCGCCGGAGGGGATGGGCAGGCTGGCGCCACGGGCAGCGAGCGCTTTGGCGATGAGCTTATCCGCGTAACCGCCCTGTTTCACGATCCAGCGGAAAAACCCGTTCTTGATGGTCTCGAGCGGGATGCGCGTATCAAAGGCGGCGGTCTTCACGCCCTTGAGCGCGTCAGCGGGGAGGGCGGCGAGGAAAGCGCTGATGGCGGGGGTGGGTTTGAAGCCGCGGGTGGGCGAGCCGACGAAGAGCACATCCAGTCCCTCCAGTTGGGCGGGGGTGACGCTGGCGACCTGCAGCACAGGTACCTCATCGGGTGTGCCGAGGGCAGCGCCGATGGCGCGGGCAATCTTTTCTGTGTTACCGAAAACCGAATCATAAATGACAAGTGCTTTCATGGGTTGCCTCCTGGGATGATGCTGGCGAGAGTGGAGAGCGGAGAGTGGAGAGTCGTAAAACGGTCAACAGTTAGGGATTATAGCAGGGTTAACAAGGAGTGAAACTGTTCCTTTTGTGTGGTTTCAAAAAGATTCGTTCTAAAAAAAACGAATAAAAACGAATCATTGTTTGTAAGGTTACGTGATAAAAAGGAAAAAGAATGTTAAGGAGCAATTTGCGGAAGATAGAAACAAATAATAATAGAACATATATTCTGTTTTGTCAAGGCGTTTTAGGAAATGTTAAGATTTACACATGACATAAACTGATTGGGTTTAATTTTCCAGATCTACCGCGGAAAAAAGCTGGTTTTGCTGTAAAAGCCTATTGTCGGTGGGTATCCAGGTAGATTTCGCTCCCATCCGAAACCAGCGGGATCACCTCTCCCCCATCAAGGCTCAACCAGCCCGCCACCGGGGAGACGGCGGTGCTGTGCCACACGATCGCGGCGGGTTCAAGCGCCTGCCACACGCGCGGCGGAATGTAGCTGATGTCGTCCTCGCCCACCACGATGACGGAGAGGTCGCGCAGCGCGTCAGGAGCGGTCGCTTTGATGAGCGCGTAATCGACCCCGCCCGGGACGAGGATCTTCATTTTGTTCATACGTGATGAGAAGGGCAGCGGCGGAGGGGCTTTCAGCAACGATGCGAATTTCCAGGTCAGTACCGTATTGCCGCCCCTCGTTAGACTTCAGTTTGACCACGTCGATCCCAGGCGGCACCGTAGAAGGGCTTTCGGTCCGCGCCAGCCTGGTAGACCACCGGCACCAGCACAACGGCCGTTACCGGGATGCGCTCATCGAGCAATTCGAGCGCGCGCGCCGGGGCGGCATGTGTCAACCAGACCTCATCAACGCGGAACGCCCACGGCGAGAGCGAACTACTCACGGCGGCGCTTAACTCGTTGACATTCCCGCCGGGGTCGAAGACCAGTGTCTGTCCATCCGGCGTGCGCAAGACCAGCGCGGATTCGTCGCCGGCGCGCACCAGGTCAAGGTGCAGGCGTCCATCAGGTCGGTGCAGCACCATCGACCATACCGAGAAGCAGCCCAGCACGAGCAAAAAGAAGAGCCAGTAGCTGTTCCCTTTGAATATTTTCTTGAAAAAACCCCGAAAAATGAAGAGCAGGATGAAGACAACCACGAAAACCAGCAACCACAGCGCGGTGGAGCGATTTACCGCCAGGCTGGCAGTGTCGAACCTGGCGAGCAGCGCGACCACGCGGTTGGAGTAGGCCGCCAGCGGCCAGGCGAAGAGCGCCAGCACCTTCCCGGCGGCCGGAAGCAGGGATCCGGCGATGGCGCTGATCCCGGAAAGCACCAGCAGCGGCGGCTGCGCCGGCAGCACGAGCGGATTGGCAATAAGGGAAATGAACGAAATACGCCCGAAATGCCAGGCGATGAGCGGCAGCGTCACCAGCTGCGCCGCCAGGGTGAAGAGAAAGTACTCACTCAGCGGTTCGGCGTCCTTCACAACCTTCTCCTCGGGCAGGCGCGCCTCCAGCAGCCCGCTGCGCCCAGCGCTGCAGCGGTTCGGCGAAGAGCACCAGCCCCAGTGTAGCGGCGAAGGATAGCTGGAAGCTCACATCCCAGGGAAGATAGGGGTTAGCCAGGCACATGAGGGCGGCGGTGAGCGCCAGCGCGTTAAGCCCGGACTGCCTGCGCCCGATGAGGTGCCCGCCAAAAGCGCTGACGGCCATGACTGCCGCGCGGACCACCGAGGGCGTGCTGCCCACGAAAACGGCGTAGAGGATGATGGCGAGCGCGGAAAGCACCGCCGCCCAGTAGCGGTTGAACACGCGGTTGAAGAACCACATGAAGAGGAAAGCCAGCACGGCCATGTTGAAGCCGGAGATGGCGATGATGTGCGCGGTGCCGGTATCCTGGTAGGCGCGCTCCAGGCTGTCCGGCAGGTCCTCGTCGAGCCCAAGCAGGATGCCCGCGAGCAACCCGGACTCGGGCTGGGGATACTGCGCGAACAGCGCACCCCTTGCCCGCTCGCGCAGGCTATCGAGCGCGCGGCCGAACCACGCGCCCCGGTCCACCCCCGCCAGTTTCACCTGCCGCGGGTAATAGATGACGGTGGCGATGTGCTGGCGCTCGAGGTACTCCTTGTAGGAAAAGTTCGCTTCGTCGGCGGGCGTACGCGGGTCGGCGTTGAAGCGCAGCACGTCGCCCATGCGCCAATCGGTGCCGGCTACAAAACGGGCGCGCGCCTTGCCCTCGATGCGCTTCACCGCCTGCAGCGGATCGACGGCGAGGGGATCCTCGATCTCGATGGCGGTCAGTTCCAGGTAAACAGCGTCTTCGCGCCGGTCGGGCGGAGCGCTGACGCGGGCGGTGATGGTGTACGTGCCGCGGTCGTTGTAGAAGGCAAGGCTGTCCGGCGATACGGATGGGACGCCTGCCAGGTACCTCAGCCCGCCGAGCGCCAGCAATACCAGCAGCAGACCTACCGGAAAGTGCAGGGCGGCACGCGCCTTATTGAGAATTGGGTTTGATTTGAGGAGAAAATGCTCGGCGAGGAGGAAGAGCACGCCAGCCGCGGCGACGAGCACCCAGGGGAAGGCGGGCAGCGCGAACGCGCCGCTGAGGAGGATACCGGCGAGGAAGGCGGTGGAAAGCCAGAGCAGGGGCATGAGGCCTCGGAGGGTGAGAACGAGGTTAAGGTGAGTAAATTATAGGGGAATTTGGGGAATTAGTGATTAGTGATTAGTGATTGTGATTGTAACCAGAACATAAGAAAGTTATTTCGTAGGGCGGATTCAGTATTTGAACACGCCAATTTAATTTTGGTGGGTTTTCGATCCACCTTCAACTTACAAGACAGTTTCTGCGCGCTGATCCATTTGGATGGCGGGTTTTTCTATCCAGCTTCAACTTACAAGACAGCATTTGCACGCTCACCCATGAAAAGGTTATTAACAACCTTTTCATGGGGTCTATACAAAGAGCTCGTGTTTAATTTCTTGCTTTGAGATTGCCCCCCTGCACCCCTGGCGCTGCCCGCTAGGGCAAGTGTGCACCAAACACAGTGCGGTGCAAGTGACGTGCGCTACCCATGGAGCTAACAATCGCTCGCAAGGCGTGCCTGTATCCTGAAATGATCGAGCGGAGCCCGAAGCAGTACGATACGTTTGTCGCAGGACGGGTTGCAACCCTCCCTGGGCGCTATTCAGGCAGTATCACCTTCGCCCTGAAACGCCTCGTATCCCTCTTTCCATAGATATAGCGCTATCAGAATGCCTGCTATCGGATCTGCCTGCCAGAAATTGAAAAAGTAGTTCAATCCCAGCCCGAGAAGGGTGACAACCGATAACAAGACACAAATCAGTGTTTGTTTGCTGTCTGCGATCAAGCTTTTACTTTTTAGTTTTTTCCCTGTTTGATACTTCAAATACGCCAGCGCCGGCATAACCAAAATGGAAAGTACAGTAATAATCACGCCTAAAAGGCTTCTTTTAGGAATTTCGCTATTTATAAGCGAGGTAATACTTTCATATAAAACATAGGCGCCCAGGATGAAGAAAGTAACTGAAACCAACTTCGTGGCAATCTTTTCAATACGTTCTTCTTCCGCTTCTGATAGTTCCGCGCCTTTCCTAAACCGCCAAATCATGACACTTCCCGAAAGGCTTTCGATAAAACTATCAAAACCAAACCCAACAAGCGCACCGCTCCCAGCTAACAATCCCGCCGTTATGGATACTATTCCTTCCACAAGGTTGTACCCTACTGTGAAATACGACAGATGTAATGCCCTGGTATGTAAAGATTTATCGTGAGTGGGGTTTGCGGTCATAATTTCACTTATAAAGTAACCAGTAAATTAGGGTGCGTCAGAGACGCACCGTCACCATTAATCTCTGGTGCGTCTACCACTCACTACGTTCGTAGTCTTCGCTATGCTCGATCATTTCAGGTACGCATAAACCGCAGCAACGCACCCTACAAATCATTCTATCGCCAACCAACCAGGTATGGAGGAGCTAGACCCTCAGCGCGCCGCGGAAGCCGCGCGCGCCGTAGTAGGAATCCGCGCCGTTGTGATACACGAAGACCTGCCCGTAGCGGTAATCGGCGAACAGGGCGCCGCCGAGCGCGCGCACTTCAGGCGGGGTCATGATCCAGCTGGAGGTCTTGGCGTCGAAATGCCCCAGCGTCTGCAGCGAGCGGTACTGCTGTTCCGTCAGCATCTCGATGCCCATGGCGGCGGCCATATCGAGCGCGCTGTTGGCGGGTTTGAAGGTCTTGCGATCCTCCAGCGCTTTACGGTCGTAACACACGTTGCGGCGCCCGGCGGGGCTTTCAGCGGAGCAATCCATGAAGATGTACTCGCCGGTCGTTTTATCATGGTAGACCACGTCCGGCTCGCCGCCGCTGCTTTCCATTTCGCTCAGCGACCACAGTTTATCCGCGTGCGCGTCCAGCCTGGCCTGCACGTCCGCCCAGTCCATGCCGGCGTGACGGGTACATGTGCTTTTCAAAGCGGGTTTTCAGTACGCCGAGCAGCTCTTCGCGCTGCTCAGATGACAACAGGTTATTAATCGGAGTGTTTTTGTCCATATATTAATATTATCCCCGCTGCCGGGAGTTGTCAAGTGTCTTGAGCAGGTGCCTTCCACTCGGCCGGGACTCTTCCGCCGTAGTGATCAAGCCAGCACGGAGGAAAACTCAATGGCAAACTATCAAAATCAACTCAAAACAACGAAGGTGATAATGGCCTACCGGTGAACAATCCCCTCTCATTCAAAAAGCCGTTAAACCAGCGGGGTTCGCCTGACGGCAAAACCAAGGATCAGCTTGACCATGAACAACGGTGCGAAAAGATACAAAACAGGTAACGCCTGAGGAAAAAAGAAGGAAAGCGCACAGCCAACTACCACCAGGAACGATGCAATATTCTGCTGCAGCTCCCGGTCCTTGATCGCGTTAACTGTAAATGTAGCGGAAAGCGTGAACAGGAGAACGTAGAGGAAGTAGGGTAGAGCAGTGGGGAAAAGAACCGCCAGCACCGCCGGGTGGATGATATGCATTGCGATGAACGGCAGGCGCAACCTGTCGTGCACCTGGTAGTAATGGTTGGTTGAGGAGGAGAGGTTGGCTGCCACACCACCGCCAACATCCAGGAAGATCAACGCTGCCAAAGCGACTTTCCATATCGGTAAACCGGATCGGACTAACTGCCAGGCTACCAGTCCGGCGCAGGCAAGCGCGGTCACGTACACGATCACCAGGGTGGAGACGCGCGTCCGTTCGCCATGCAATTCCTGCAACCCTTTGGGAACGTCGACCTCTGTGTGCCAAACGCTTTGCTTCAGATCAGTCATGACCTCATTATCGCATGGATTGAAAAAAAATCCTGTGTGCACCCATGCCACACCCCACTCGCAACTTCAGCTCGGGGTATGCAATCGCGACTCGCTGAGGGCTGGCGGTGGCTCCTCGTCGACCCCTCCACTGCGCTCCGGAGTGACTCGTCGTGATGAAGAAAGTGCAAACAAAAACACCCCTAAGGGGTGTTTTTTGTTTGCAGCTCCTCGTCGAGGACTCGAACCTCGAACCTAGCAGTTAACAGCCGCCCGCTCTGCCAATTGAGCTAACGAGGAAGGCGACCATTATTATAATTCATGCCCCCAACCTGTCAAGCGAAGATACCTCACAGCCCAAAGAGCAGCCGGGCCAGCGCCACCACCGCCATGCCCACCAGCACCGTGCCGAACAGGCTCTTCCACTTCCACGCCACCAGCGCGGCGGGCAGCGCTGCCCACAGGTACAGGTTGTTCCACGCCAGGTTGAGTTCCCCACCTGCCACCAGCAGCGAGGGCAGCAGCAGCGCCGCCAGCACCGCAGCCGGGATGTAGCGCAGCCAGGCGGCCAAAAAGGGCGGCAGCGTTCTTCCGCGCAGCAGCCAGGCCGGCAGCAGGCGCGGCAGGTAGGTGACCAGCGCCATGCCGATGATGGTGATCAGGAGCGTTGTGTCTGCCATCGCTCCACTCCCGCTCCCACGGCGGCCGCGAGCACCGCCGCCAAAATCACGTTCCACTGCGTCAACCCCGCGTACCAGATGACCATTGAGAATACCGCCGCTGCCAGCGCCACCCACAGGTAGGCGCGTCCGCGGATCTGCATCACCAGCAGCGCGATGAACATCGCCGGCAGGGCGTAATCCAGCCCCAGCGGGCGCACGTCGCGGATCAAGCCGCCGGCCAGCACCCCCAGCAGCGATCCGCCCACCCACGCCAGGTGGCACACATGGTTGATCAGCATCGCCCGGCGCGGCGCGGTCTCGCCGCGCTCAAAGCGCAGGCTGTGCACCCCGAAGGTCTCGTCTGTCAGTTCAAAGCAGAAACCGGCCACCTGCGCCTTGCGCCACTTTTCCATGTAAGGGGAGAGCGACGCCGACATGAGCAGGTGGCGCAGGTTGATGATGAAGGTGGTGGCGATGATAGCCCACGGGTTTAGCCCCTGCGCGATCAATCCCACCGCCACCAGCTGCGCCGAGCCGGCGAAAACGATGAGCGACATCAGCAGGATGTTGAAGGTGCTCATGCCCGCTCCGGCCGCCAGCACACCGTAAGCGAAACCGATGGGCAGGTAGCCCAGCACCACCGGCAGGGCGGGCGCGAGCCCGTTGAGTGCGTTCTTAATGCTGCTGGAGGTGGGTGTTGTGCTGTTCATAGGGATAAAAGTAAATTAGGCAGGATTATACCTGTAATCATACGAAACAGGGCTGCCGAAGTGGCAGCCCTGTTTACTACTTGATAGGATGTTTAGGGAGTGACAGTGCAGTCCGCGCTGCGAACGGAGAGAGGGCCGGTGCCACGCATCCCACTGCCGCGAGTTCCAAAGCCGGTGCCGTCAGAAAGCGGGTGCCAGTTCCGCGCATGCCAGTACCGATGCCGGTGCCGTCAGTGAGGCGAGCGGAGCGAGTGCCAGTGCCTGTACCAAGCCTGCCGCTGATACCCTGTCCGTTCATCTGGCGTTCGGCAGCCTGGATCAGCCACTCGTACTCTGCCTGGTCGATGTAGCCGGCCGCGAGGGCCTTTTCAGCCGCAGAGGTATTGACCGCGGTCTTTAGAGCGCGGAAATCCTCGAAGCTGGTCCCGGTGGAAAGAACGATCTGAGACATGGTCTCGCCGGCCTCTTCACGGGCGTTCAATTCAGCCACACTGATGCCGAGTTCAGCCGAGTAGGCTTCCATCATCAGGTTGTGCACGTCTTCGTTCTCAACGTGATCTTCGCTGTTGGCACCAAAACCACCCTGTCCGCCACCCTGTTGATACAAAGGCTGTTCGACGGGTCCCTGGGCGTTCACGACTGATGTCGCGCCGATCGCGGCGACCATTACACCAGCCAGTAGAAGACTTACCATTAATTTTTTCATGTGATTCTCCTTTTTTACAGAGCTTTCCTCTGTTTGATTGCCCTCATGATAGATGCCATATATGAAGAACCTGTGAATTTCCTGTGTGGATATTGTGAATATCCGGCAAAAAGGGGAATAATGACTTTCTGAAGCCGAATTGGTGACAATTCAAGCGAATAAACCGTTGACACCTTTCCCCGGTAGTGCTATCCTATGTCGCTGTAGGTTCCAAACAATCATTGAAAGGAAAACAACATGACATACAAGATCACTACCGACTGCATCAGTTGCGGCGCCTGCGAAGCCGAATGCCCCGAGAACGCCATCTCCGAAGGTGACGGTCTCTACGTTATCGACCCCGCCAAGTGCCAGGACTGCGGTTCCTGCGCTGACGTGTGCCCCACCGGCGCTTGCGTCCCCGCCTGAGAACCCACTGACCGAAATAACGAAAAGCCTCTTCTTAATACGAGAGGCTTTTTTATTCATGATAGGTGCGATGGTATAATTTTTGCAGCACCCACTCCAACCTCCTCGAGGATGCCATGAAAAAATTCATCGCGATAGCGGGCAACATCGGCGTCGGTAAATCCACCCTGGTGGAGATGATCTGTGAGCGCCTGGAATGCATGCCGTTCTATGAGCCGGTTGCCGAGAATCCCTACCTCTCCGATTTCTACAAGGACATGCCCTCCTGGAGTTTTCATTCGCAGATATTCTTCCTCACCCACCGCCTGCGCATCCACCAGGACCTAGTGCGCACCCCGGGTTCGGTGATGCAGGACCGCAGCATCTACGAGGACGCCGAGATATTCGCGCAGAACCTCTTTTTACAGGGGCATATCAGTGAACGCGATTACACCACCTACCGCTCGCTCTACCGCACGCTGGCCGAGTACCTGCCCCCGCCTGACCTGGTGATCTACCTGCGGGCATCCGTCCCAACGCTGTTGAAGCGCATCTCGCTGCGCAACCGCGATTACGAGCGCAGCATTGAGCCGGAATACCTGGAACAGCTGAACAACCTGTATGAGAACTGGATCACGCACTTCACCCTGTGCCCGGTGCTCACCGTTCCGGCGGACGAACTGGATTACGTGGCTCATTCGCACCACCTGGAATTGATCATCAGCAAGGTGAAGGAAAAATTAACGGGCAAAGAGGAAGTGGTCTTTACCCATGAAGAAGCAGACACCCCGGATTAACGGGGCGGTATATTTCAGATTATATCGGCGGATTCAGGACTTTGGGTCGACCACGAACTTGATCGCCGTGCGCACCTTGCCTTCAATGTCCACATCCACGAACTCGGGGGCGCACGTAATCTCAATCCCGTCTTCCGCGAGATAGCCTTTCGCGAGTACCAGCGCTTTTACTGTCTGGTTGACCGCGCCCGCACCAATCGCCTGGACATCCACATGTTTATGCTCACGCATGACCCCCGCGATGGCTCCGGCAACCGCAGCAGTGCGAGAATTGGCCTTGACCTTGATGATATCCACCATTTTATCTCCCTCCCGGAGAACCCCGGGGAACAATGAGCCACAGGGGACAGGTCTTTTGTCTCAATTTTATTGTACACAATTCAATAGCCAATTACAATCACTCGGTCAATGACCCTGGTTAACCTATTCTCTTTATCTATATGTATGTAGTAGTAGTCGTAGGGGCTGTGGAGATGTGGATAAATCCGTGAATAGCGGAAAAAATACCCGTTAGTACGACACGCTGAGCAAAATAAACCTGTATATGGGGGTTTCATTACGAAAGATATCCCTGCCGGCATGTGAATTCTTTGTGGATAAAACCAGATTTATCCGTGTCTTGAAAAAAAGGAAAAAAACCTGTGGAAAAGCGGTAGAAATAGGCATTTTTATCCACAGGTTATTCAGCTATTTTGAACTTGGATAAATATAAAAGCACGAAATTTATCCACAGATTATGGGGAGTTATCCACAGGTTTTGGGGGTTTTATGCACAACAAGGGGCGGGAAGGCGCTTAAGCAGAGATCCGGTCCACTGCTTCTTCGGCAGTGTCAAGGACATGATCGAAGGCTTCAAGGCGCTCGGCCAGGTTGCGGTTATCCAGGTCCAACTGGCGGCAGAGCGCCTGCCAGTCTTTGTATAACTGATCGGTGCGCTGCAGCGCGGCGGCAGCCCGGGTCCAGGTGTAAAACAGCAGCCAGACCGCGGCGGCAGGGTGAAGCGGGTAAAGAGTCTTAACGGCTTTTTCATAGTAAATCTGGCGGCATTGAGACAGGCTCACAGGAGGGTCTTTGGCTTCCTTGAGGGCGTCGAAAAGGGTAGCGTACGATTCCATCCAGGTGGCGAAGTTTTCATCGGTGACAGCGCTGCTGGTGAAAAGGCCGATAAAATCACCGAAGAATCCGGGCAACGCGGCGGCGTTGGCTCTTGCCGGCAGTTCGAGCACCAGGCGGCGTTCGGCGATCGGCGAGCCGGTGATCACCGCGACGCCGTTGGCCAGGTCGCGCAGCGCGGCCAGGTACGCCGTGATCCGTTTTATGCCCTGGGGAATGTTCTCCTCCTGCAGGTCGTTCCAGGCATTTCGCGCCGGTACCAGGAAACTGCGAGCGCGGGAGGCAACGTTTTCTGCGCGCCAGAACTGGGCGGTGGCAGACGCGCGGGTGAAGTCGTACCAGCGCAGAGAATCGTAGAGAACAAGGGGCACATTCTCCAGCCAGCCGCCGATCCAGGCGTTGCTGCGCAGTTTGCGCGCCGGCTCAAACTCCTCCTGCTCGTAATGCGCCACATCAAGGTTGACCTCGTGGTTGAGGCGGATGATCTCGCGCCTGGTTTTGACCGGGCGGTCATGCACGCAGATCAGGTCAATATCCGTAATACCACCGATGAATGGGTCCTCCTGCAGCAGCGACCCGGTGACGTAAACGCAGATGATGCCGCGGTCTTTTGTCGTCAGCACGGCTGCGTTCTCGCGGGCGTGGGTGAGCATGAGTTCACGGGTGATGCGCATAGTTCCCTCTCTTACTGGATCGGAAGGCCGGGCTGGTATGGCGCGAGCTGTAGTTCTTCACAGATACGCTTGTGGATGAACTCCAGGTCTTCCGGTCTTTCGATGATGTTCAGATTGTCGGTCTCGATCGTGAGTATATGGGATGCCTGGGGCGAGGAAATGTAGAAATCATCATAGGAGTTGTTCACCAGGTCGATATAGTCGCGTTCCATCTGCCGTTCATACGCCCGGTCGCGCTGGGCGATGCGCTTCATCAGGGTATCGGTGCTGGCGCGCAGGTAAACCACCAGGTCGGGTGGAATGATCTTCTCTGCCAGAGCCTCCTGTACCTTATAGTACATTTCCAAGTTCATCACCGGCAAGGTTGATGCGGGCAAACAGGGAATCCTTCTCGAAGGTGTAGTCGCTGATGAGGTTTTTTGCCTGTCCCAAGCGGTCGCCGATGTTGCGCCGCTGCTGGTGGTATCTGCTGAGGAGGAAGAATATCTGCGTCTGGAAGGCGAAACGCGCGCGGTCGGCGTAAAAATTACCCAGGAAGGGGTTTTCCTCAAAGACCTCAAGCACCAACTCTGCCTCGAACTGAGACTGCAGCAGCCTGGCGAGGGTGGTCTTGCCGACACCGATAACGCCCTCGATCGCAAAATACATAAACCGGCTCCGTTAGAGTTCCCCGCCGCGCGGCGGGACAGGATTTCTTCGAAGTTAAAATATACCATATATTGACGGTGAGGGGTGCCGGCGCGGCGCTTGGTGACGGGAAAGGGTTTTTTACTCCCAGACCTGACCGCTGTCGCGGATGTATTTTAGGATCGGGTCGAGGGTAGGCAGCGGGTACCCCAGCCCGGTCATCACAATGGAAAGTTCGCCGCGGTGGTGAACGGAATGGATGAGCGACTGCGTGAGCATCTGCCAGCGAGCCAGGTGAAACGGTTTCTGCTTTATCTGGATGTCGACCACTTCGGCCAGGGCTTCCTCGCTCACGCCGTCCAGGTATTCCTGCCTCAGCGCTGAGACCGTGTCGCACAACGCGCGAATGCCGTTGAGGTCGAGCGATTCCAGGTCGTCCGGTGAACCCTCTATTGGGGAGCCTGTGCAGCGCACGAGAAAACCGTACTCGCACATCAGCAGGTGGAGCAGCAGGGCCTTTACCGTGCCGTGGCTCGGGCTGATAGGGCGCGTCAGTTCCTCTTCTGACATATTCGCAGCGGTGTCCAGCACCAGGTTATTGGCATAAACGCTGTAATCGTGAAGAGCGAGCAGGGAAGAGCGGTTCATTGTTTCCATGGTTATACCTCCTGGTGTAGGGGTGATCGAAAAACTGACCTCAGAGGCGCCAGTACTCGCCACCGCCGCCCTCGCGCGCCATCATCTCGTACTACCACCAGTTCCCGGCGCAGCGAAGCCGTGTCTTCATTGTAGCGCGACAGGATCTCGTTCACTTCTTTTTCGGTGTAGCGTTTATCGCGCTCGAAGGCGTTCACCACGTAGCGCAGCAGCACCAATTGTTTCTTCTCCTGCGCCGGGAAGGCGGTAATGCGGCCGTCGCTGTCGATGAACGCCTTCATGACCTTGCGCTCGAAGGCGTCTCCTTCAACGTCCTGTGATAACCGGGGCAGATTCTCGTCCTTGAGCAGGTGCTGCGACATTTCCTGCAACCTGTCGGTATCAAGCGAGTAGATATAGTAATGCCCGTCCGCCCGGGCCGATACCAGCCCACTCTTTGCCAAGCGGGAGAGGTGATGGGAGGTGGTCGATTCGCTTAAGCCGAGCGCTTCAGCCAGCGCTTCCACGGACGATGGTTTTTGGGCCAGCAAGCCGACAATCTTGAGGCGGTTGGCGTCCGCCAGGGCTTTAAAAAATGCCAGTAATTCAGCGGTCTGTTCTAGTTCCATTTTTAGTTCCTTCTAATCATTTCGATAAGTATAGAAACGATTCTATCATATTGATGATTTTTGTCAATAGTTTTTTATAACGATAAGATTTTCCTTGCGCCGTGATGTACCTTCCTGGTTTTTTGTTGGTTTTCCGCTTAGATTCCCTTGTATAACCTTTGTCTTGCAAATGGAGCGCCGATGAGGTATTGTTAGATATAGCGGAGATTTAAATGACAGAAACACCCAAATACGAAGTGATTGACCAGCAAAATGATATTGAAATCCGCAGGTATCCGGGTTACATCAAGGCGGAAGCGGTTGTTGAAGGACGCAACTATAAAACTGCCATCGAACGCGGGTTCAATATCCTGGCAGGCTATATTTTCGGCGATAACATTGCCAGGCAAAAAATTGACATGACAACGCCTGTGCAGGCACAGCAGGCCGAGAAAATTGCCATGACGACGCCGGTTACGGTAACATTGACAGATAAGTATGTTGTGGCGTTTATCATGCCCGCGAAATATTTGCTGGAAACCCTGCCTGTTCCAAACAATCAAAACATCCGTTTTTCTGAGGTCCCGGAACACACCGTGGCAGCGATTCGCTTTACCGGTTACTTTAACCAGGAAAAGATTAATAAGAACAAGGCGCAACTGGCCCGATGGCTGGCAGATCAGGGGCTTGAAGTAGAGGGCGATTATTACCTGGCCGGATACAATCCTCCCTGGGTGCCCGGTTTTCTGGCGCGCAACGAAGTGATGGTCGCCATTAAGTACGATAATAGGAATACCGCTGGCTAATAAAAAGAGCAGTAGAGAAGCCCTAAATACGAATCAAAGGACGGGATAGATGAAAAAAACTGACCGCAATGCCTTAATTGCTTTACCTGTGATCATTCTTGTTGGTTTCCTGGTCGCCCTGGCCGGCAGCCAGGGAGGAACCCGCGTGGGCAATATTCCGGTATTTGCCCTGGCTGTTGCCATGGCGTTCGTCATCCAATGGCTGGCGTTCATCCCCGCGTTTTTACTTCAAACGGAGAAATTCTTTGACATCACGGGGAGCCTCACGTATATTTCGGTCATCACCGTGACGCTGTTATTGAGTAAGGCGTTCGATGCCCGCTCAATATTGATCTTTGTCCTGGTACTGGTGTGGGCGGGCCGCCTGGGCACCTTTCTCTTCCGCCGTATCAAAAAAGCCGGGAAGGACGACCGTTTTGACGATATCAAACCCTCATTCATCCGTTTTCTAAACGTCTGGACCATCCAGGGTTTGTGGATCACGTTGACGATGGCAGCCGCGCTGGTTGCTATAACCTCCACCTACCGCAAGGAGATAGATGTTTTTGCTATCCTTGGCCTGTTGATCTGGATACTGGGCTTTGGGATTGAGGTCGTTGCGGACCTGCAAAAAAGCCGATTCAACGCGGACCCCGCCAACAAGGGCAAGTTCATCAATACCGGTCTGTGGTCACGGTCGCGCCACCCGAATTACTTTGGCGAGATCGTACTTTGGGTCGGCATCGCAGTGATGGCGCTGCCGGTGCTGCGCGGATGGCAGTGGGTCGCCCTGATTTCGCCGTTGTTTGTGACCCTGCTGCTGACGAAGGTCAGCGGTATTCCGTTGCTTGAGAAAAAAGCGGATAAAAAATGGGGCGGGCAGGAGGATTACGAGGCATATAAAAAGAAAACGCCTGTGTTGATCCCCAGGTTATGGTGATTCTAACAGGACGACTCGCTTTCATCCTATTTGTGTCATTCAATTAAAGCTTCAAAATTAATAAAAGGCGGAGAAAGAATCTCTCCGCCTTTTCAGGATTGTTCTTGCTCAGGCTATTTTTTCCAGCTTGTCAACCATCTCGCTCAGCACATCAAACCCGCCCTGCCAGAAAGCGGCCTTGCGCACGTCCACACCTGCTTCGTCCAGCAGGTTCATCGGTGCTTCGGAACCGCCGGCCGAAAGCAGGCGGATGTACTTTGGCTTGAAGGATTCGCCCTCGGCCTTGAAGCGTTTGTACAGCGCCAGTACCAGCAGCTGCCCGAAGGTGTAGGCGTACACATAGAAGGGTACCTGGTAGATATGCGGAATGGAGACCCACTCGTATTTGAACTCCTCGGCCACTTCGACCGCGTCACCGAACTGCGTCTTGAGATTTTCCATGTAGGCTTCTGAGATCTCGTCCACCGATGCACCGTCGATCACCATCTGGTGCGCCTGTTTCTCGAACATGGCGAAGAAAGCCTGGCGCTGGATGGTGGCGTAGGCGTCGTCCACCTGCCTGAAGAGCAGGTCGCGGCGCACGGCTTCATCGGTTTCTTCGGCAAGCATCTGGTCCACCAGCATCATCTCGCCGAAAGTGGAGGCGGTCTCGGCCAGCGGCAGGTTGGCGTGCTGGGTGAAGAGGGAGTGGTGCTCCGCCAGCATGGAATGGATGGCGTGACCCAGCTCGTGCGCCATGGTTGCCACGTCGTCCGCCTTGCCCTGGTAGTTGAGCAGCACCCAGGGAGTGATATCGGGGTTGACGGTAGCGCAGAAAGCACCGCCGCGCTTGCCCTTGCGCACCTCGCTGTCGAGGTGGTCCTCGGCGAACACGCGTTCAGCCAGTTGGGCGAAGCGCGGGTCGAACTTGCTGAACGATTCCAGCACCTTGGCGGCTGCCCTTGGGATAGTCGTAGGGCTTATCAGCCTGGGCGACCGGCGCGTAGATGTCGTAGCGGCGCAATTTTTCCATACCGATGAGTTTCGCTTTCAACTTGAAGAAACGCTCAAACACACCGGTGTTCTGGCGGCAGGTTTCGAGCAGGGTCTCGATGACCTCGTCCGGCAGGTCATTGGCCAGGTTGCGGGCGGAGATGGGGGTCTGGTATTTGCGCAGTGTGACCTCTTCGTTGCGCCAATCGCGCACGATGGTCTGGTACATCTGCCCGAGGATGGAGGCGTCGTCGCCGTACACGCGGTACAGTTCCTGGTAGGCGCGCGCGCGCAGGTCGGGGTCTGTGCTGCGCACCAGGCTCATCAATTCTCCGCGCGTCAGTTCCTTTACCTCCCCTTCCACCTCTACCTTGTAGACATAGCGGTTGGTGATCGAGTCATAAAGCGTCCCCAGCGCGTTGACGCCGGTGACATTCTTGGTATTGATGATCTTCTCTTCCGGCTCGGTGAGGGTGTGCGGTTTGAAGTGGCGCATTTCCTCGAGCCAGTAATGGAAATCACCCGTGCCCTCCATCAGCGGTTGAGCGAATTCGTCGGGCAGGTCCTTCCACCACAGGCTGAAGAACAGGGTGCGGTTGCTGAGCTCTGAGATCAGCTGCTCGGTGCGCATCACCATGCCCAACGCGTCCTGGTTCTGGGTATTTTGCCGAGAACCACAGTTCCGCGTAGCTGGCCACGCGGTGCCCGATGCGATAAATGCTTTCCAGCGCTTCGATGATGGATATCAGTTCCGCCTGGGTGATCTTTTCGGTCAGCAACGGGCGCTTCTTCTCGAATTCCGCGGTCTGCGTTTCCAGGTCCTTGAACGCGGCTTTGATCTCCGCTCCGTCAGGCGACGGGTAAAGCGAATTCAGGCTCCAGGCTTTTTGGGTGTAAGTTTTAGTCATTGAACTCCTTTATTTTAGGGACTTGTTTGGTTTCTAATAAATTTGCACGAGGATGATTATACTTCAGCGAGCCGAGGTTTTTATTGTAACCCGTGGAAGAGCGCCACCAATTGTGGATGGAGCGAGGGGTTGGACGCCAGTATCGCGTAGGGTGGTTTGAAGTAATCCGGGTCGCCATCCAGGTTTGTCACCTTTCCCCCGGCTTCCTCGACGATGAGCGCGGCTGCCGCGATATCCCAGGCGTTGATGCCCTGCTCCCAGTAGGCATCCACACGGCCGCAAGAGACGTAACACATCTCGAGGGCAGCGCAGCCCATGCGCCGGACCCCGAAGGATTCGCGCGACAGGTGTGAAAAATTGCGCAGGTTGCGCGCAAACAGTTCCTCGTCCTGGCGGGCGAATGTGGTGGTGTGCAGGCTTTTCTCCAGGTCACTGGTCTGGTTGACGAGCAGTTTTTCGCCGTTGAGCCAGGCACCGCGGCCGCGCTCAGCGCTGAAGCACTCGTCGTGCGTGGGGTCGTACACCACGCCCAGCCGCAGGTCACCGCGGCTTTGCCAGGCGATGGACACGACATAGAACGGGATGCGGTGGGCGTAGTTGACCGTGCCGTCAAGCGGGTCAATGTACCAGCGGTCACCTTCTTTTCCGTTGACCGCGCCGGATTCCTCCGCCAGGATGGAATGCGACGGGAAACTGGTTTGGATGGCGTTGATCAGGTGCTGCTCGCAGCGGTAATCGATCTCGGTAACCAGGTCGGTTCTGCCCTTGAATGCAACATCATGCACTTCATTGAAACCAGCGCGCGCGATTTCGCCGGCCTCTTTTGCCCATTGGATGAGCTGTTCAAGTTGGGGTTGATTGGATGAAACCACTATCTTTCTCCTTTGTACTCGGCGATGAGCTGGTTAAAGAACTCCTCCAGGTACTGCCCGCGCTGGCTGGCGATTTCCCTCGCGGTCTGGGTGAACAGTCGTTTTTCCACGTTGCGCAGCTTGAAGAGATACTCATGGTAAGCACTGTGCAGCTCGCCGGGGACTTCCACGCCGCTTTCCAGGAACTGCGCTGACGGCTCGGTGTAGAAGGGTGTGCCGGCCAAAGCGGCGTAGACCACCGTGCGCACAGCGCCAATGGCACCCAGCACGTCCAACTTATCGGCGTCAAAGAGCACTTTTGCTTCTATCGTTTCGGGCGGCTCGCTGTCATCGCGGTAGCGGTGCGCGCGGATGCAGTGCTGCACCGCCTTGATCTTCTCTTCCGGCCAGCCTTCCTGCTTGAGGATCATCCCGGCAAAATCGGCCGAACGCAGGTGATGCTCGCGGCGCACGTCGCTGCCGGGGGTGGTGCCGTCGGCGTCGTGCAGCAGGGCGGCGGCGTTGACAATCTCAAGGTCGGCGCCTTCCGCCTGCGCCAGGCGCTGCGCCATGTCGGTACACACGCTCGATGTGCGAGAAGTCGTGCACAGCGTCGGTGTTGATATACCATTGTCGGGCTTTTTCAAGGGTTAACATGGGCTTCCAGTCAATTATTTCTAGAATAAATTATAAAAAGCGGGTCAGAAGGCCTTTCTTCACCACGCTCTCCACCAGGTTGCCGCCGAAGCGGTAGGCCAGCTGGCGGTAATCAGCCACGGAAAGGATGAGCAGGTCGGCCTGTTTACCCGCCTCGAGCGAACCAATGCGGTCATCCCTGCGGATGGCGCGGGCGGCGTTGATGGTAGCGGCAGCCAGGGCTTCTGCCGGGGTGAGTTTGAGGTAGCGGCAGGCCAGGGCGATGACGAACTGCATGCTTTCGCACCAGGCGGTGCCCGGGTTGAGGTCAGTGGCTAAGGCCAGGGTGGCGCCAGCCGCAAGCAGCTCACGCGCGGGAGTGTAGTGCGGATCGGCCAGCCCGAAAGGTGTGCAGGGCAGAGAGACGACCACCGTATCTGACGCGCCTAGCGCCAGTATCTCGGCGCGCGAGGTTTTAACCGCGTGCTCGATGGATACCGCTCCCAATTCCAGCGCCAGTGATGCCCCACCGAGGTTCTCGAATTCATCCACGTGCGCTTTTAAACCGAAGCCCAGTTCCCGGGCGCGGGTGAGGATGCGCCGCGTCTGTGCCAGGTCAAACGCACCGGCCTCGCAGAACACGTCCACGAACGGCAGCGGCCGCCTCGGACAGTGTTGATTCCACCACTCAGCGGCTGCCGGCAGCATGCTGTCGCAAACCAGGCTGGTGTATTCCTCTTCACGTCCTTTGAATTCAGGGGGGACTGCGTGCGCCGGCATGAAGGTGGGGGCGATCTCGAGCGGACCTTCCTCGTCGAGCTTCAGCAGCACCTCCAGCTGGGCCAGTTCAGGGTTCAGCGCCAACCCGTAACCGGTCTTGGCTTCGGCGGTGGTGGTACCGTAGCGGAACATGGCAAGAGCGCGTTCGCGCGTCTGGTTGTAGAGTTCCCCGGGTGACGCCTCTCGGGTGGCGCGCACGCTGGCGTTGATGCCGCCGCCAGCGGCCATGATCTCCATGTAGGTTTTACCCTGCAGGCGCATCTCGAACTCGGCTGCGCGGTCACCCGCCCACACCAGGTGGGTGTGCGGGTCGATCAATCCCGGCATCACCACCTTGCCGCTCGCATCGAGCCTTTGCTCGCCGGGGTAACGCCGCAACAGGTCGTCGCTCGTTCCGACGTCGGAAATCATTCCATCGCGAATCAGCACAGCCCCGTCCGGAATGATCCCCGGGTCGACCGGGCCGGGACCGCGGCGTGGACCGCCAGCGAAAGTGAGAACCTGTGAAGCTGAATGAATGAGCATGGTCAGGAACCTTCTCTATGCCTGTTAGTATACCTTCTATAGAGGCTGTTCGGCCGCCGCAGCCGATTGTTTGTGCGCCCTGGCGCGCCAGAGAGCCCAGAAGGCGACCAGGATGAAGATCACCGCCGAGAGGGCGTTAGCCCAAAAGCCGATGGTGAACACAAAGGGAGCCACCAGGTTGCCGATCATGCGTCCCAGCGAAAGACAGGCCACATTCGCGCCCAGCAGGGTACCGCGCGCTTCGGGAACCAGTTCGGTCATGAACGGCAGAGTGGAGACGAAAGTGAATTCGTACGAGAGGTAGAAGAAGAATAACCCGATCAACGCGCCAACCTGGCTACCGCCGACGAATGGCAGGGCAAGTGACACGACCAGCATTAAACCCATACCGATCATGATGCTGCGCACCCGACCGATCTTATCTGAAAAGAATCCACCCAACGTCTCACCGCTGATCTCAGAGATACCGATAACGGCAGAAGCAGCGCCCAGTGCTGCCAGCCGCAGCCCGAAAGAAACCTCGAGCCAGACGCCAAACACCAGGTTGATGACTTCATTGGAAGAGATGAGCATCAGGCTCATCAGCAGACCGTAGCGCGCCGCGGGGATCTTGAGCACATCAGCGATACTTTTCAGAACTTTTTTGGAAACGGTTTGCGGCGGCTTGTGGTTGGGAACCAGCAGCAGCACCAGCAGGAAAGCCAGCACGCCCAGCGCCGCGGTAAAGGGGAAGGGGGCTTTCCAGCCGTGGCGGTCAATGAGCCAGCCGATGATGGGCATGCCAATAATGAAGCTCACCCCCCACCCGGTCTCGATCAGCCCCAACGCGGTGCCGCGTCGCCCCTGTCTCACGTGGTCGCCGATATAGGCTTGCGTGGATGACAGGTAAACGAACATACCGAGGAAGGTGAGGCTGATGGAGATGGTGAAGGCGAGAAAGCTCGGCCAGACGATCATCAGCGCAGCGCCAACGATGAAAATGGCGATACCCAGCAGCATACCGGCTTTACGGCCGCGCCGGTCAGCCAGGGGGGTAAGGAAGAGGCTCAGCGCGCCGCTGATCGAGCGCACGGTCATCGCGAGCGAAATCGTCACCAGGTCCACGCCCAATCCGCTGGCAAAGGAGTTAAGGAAGGGATAGATCATGCGCGTGTTTATGTTGATGATCATGCGCACAACAGCAAAAAGAAAGACTTGCCCGCGCATCGGGAAAGTGCTTTTTGCCGGGGAGGCGGCGGGTTGAGAGGATTGATCGTTCGTCACGTTACTTCCCTGGGAAGCTTGATGCGCGAGAGTACCAGCAGCGCCAGCAGGTTCAGTCCCGCGCAGACCAGAACATTGATTATAAACCCGCCGCGGAAAAGCAGCGGCGCAGCGAGGTCACCAAGCGCGCGCCCCAACGAGAGCGCTGCGACGAAGAGCGAAAGCAGGGTAGCGCGGGTGGCGGGGGTCACTTCCGTCATCAGGGGCAGGGTGCTCACAATGGCAATTTCAAAAGTGAGGTAGAAAAAGAACAACCACACCATCGCTCCGCTGGTAGTCTTACCCAGCCACGGAAGGGTAATGACCCACAACGTATTCAACAGCAGGCTCAAGGCCACGGTGCGCCTCTTGCCCAGCCGGTCTGTCACCAGCGCAGAGATCCCCTCGCCGCCCAACTCAGAAAAGCCGATCACCATGGTAGCCGCACCAAGAGCCGCTATTTGCAGCCCAAAGGAAATCTGCATCCACACACCGAATACCACGTTAACCAGTTCGTTGCCCGAGACGAAGAGAGTGCCCATCAGGATACTGAGAACCGCTGGCGGGTAGCGCAGTACTTTGCGGATATCCCTGAAGATGGATAGCGGTTCAGGTTCGGCGGGTCTGTCAGCGGGGATGAGCTTCCACAAAAGAAAGGTCATCAGTACCCCAATCACACTGAGCGCGATGAACGGCCCGTACCAGTAGGTCCTGGCGATGATCAACCCTGCCAGCGGGACAAACATTATGAAGGATAGCGCCCACGAAAGCTCAGTAATGGCGAGGTAAAGACCGCGATTTTTATATGGGACGATGTCGCCAAGGTAAGCCTGCATCGCCGGCAGAAAGATGTTATTGCCCAGGTTGCCCACCATGATTGCCAGAAAAAAGGTGAAATATGAGGGAAAAATACTGACAGAAAGAGTTCCAACCAGGAAGATGCCCATGCCAATGAGCATGCCAACTTTGCGACCGCGCTGGTCTGCGATGGGAGCGATGAACGGTCCAATGGCGCTGGTGAACATCGAAGCCGCCAGTACCAGCGAGATGGCACCAATATCCTTATCGAGCCCGGCGGCGAATATTGCCAGGAAGGGGTATACCATGCGGATGGAAGTATTCAGCGTCAGGCGCAGGCTGGTGAAAAAGATGACTTGCTGGATCAGTGTTTTGCGCGCGGGCATGGTCTAATTATCCATCAAAACAAAAATCTCCCGGCAAAGCCGGGAGAGAATATTCGTGAATTGATCATTACTCAATGGTACGCATGGGTCTTTCCGGCAGGCTGTGACATTGAACAATATCCTTGTCGTAGGAATAAACCCTGCCGATCTTGATGAGCCAGTCCAACTCCTCGTTCAGAATGTGATGGCTGTAATCCGCTTCACGAATTGAAAGAAAATCCCCGGACCGGATATCCTGGTAAAGACCATCGCCCCAGTCGATGGCTATTATGCCGTCATTGAGAACGATCACCATCAGTCGATTAATTGGTGTACCACCCGCCATTTTGCCTCTTTCATCCACCGTTAAGTTATGGTCAAGCCGGGTTTTATTTTTTACTGTAGCGGTCAAATCTTGTGTTGCGCAGTTTCGTAACCAATTCGTCCTGGGTTTCCTGCCAGATTTGGTGCAGCGGGCAATCGTCAGCCATATCGCAGTTACCCGGTGCCACCGTGCATTCGTTCAGCGCGATGGGACCATCAATGGCTTCGACGACCTCGAGCAACGAGATCTCCGCAGCCGGGCGGGATAAAACAACTCCGCCGTGGGCACCGCGCGAGGTGTGAATCAACCCCGCTATGGATAACTGCGAGATGATCTTCGCCAGGAAAGAAGGCGGGATTTTCTGCACTTCCGCGATCTTTTTGGTCGCCGCATTTTGATTTGGCTCAATTCGCGATAGATAGACCATCGCTCTGAGCGCGTAATCCGCTTGTCGGGTTATTTGCATGGAAATCCACCTCTTTTGGTAATTTGGGTCAAAATAGTCCTCTTACATTATTGTACTACGCAATCACGCGAATAAAAAGTGACAATCATAATTCAAACCATGTGACCTTTCAGGCTTTGACGGACCGCAAGATACTTAAGTGTATAATTTCAGCATGAGTCAATATAAATTCCATTACCCGATCGAAGTAAGGTTTGGCGACCTTGATGCCTTCTGGCACGTGAACAACGCGCGTTACCTGGTTTACCTGGAGCAGGCGCGCAGCCGCTATATGCAGGAAATGGGGCTTGTTGATGGTAAATCATTATGGAACCTGCCCCTGATCGTTGGTGATATCCACATCCGTTACCGCAACCCAATCGAACTTGGGGACAAAGTGATCGTCTCAATGGGGGTCACGCGCATCAGCGGCAAGACGGTGACCATTGAATACGAAATCGCCGGTGAAGACGGCGCCCCGCTGTACGCTACAGCGGAATCGATCATGGTCTCTTTCGATTACCACACGAAAAAATCAGTGCCTGTATCGGATGACCTGCGGCGCAGGTTCTCTGAACGCGAAGGCAGGGCTTTCTAACAGGAGAAGGAAATGACATTACCCGCCATCGATGAATCACTGCTGCTCAAATTCCTGGTGGACCTGTTGAAGACCCCCAGCCCCACCGGATATTCAGAAGAGGCCATCGCGCTCACGGAGCGCGTATTCCGCGCCATCCCCGGCGTGAAGACCTGCCGCACCCGCAAAGGGGGGTTGCTGGTGACACTGGAAGGAGAGCGGGAGAACGCACCGCGCGCCCTGGCAGCCCATGTGGATACATTAGGCGCGATGGTTAAAAAGATCAAATCCAGCGGCAGGCTGACCCTCAGCCGCATTGGCGGATACGCCTGGAATACCATAGAGGGCGAAGGCTGCACCATCTTCACCCGGGAAGGGCGGCGCGTCCGCGGCTCGGTGCTGGTAACCACCGCATCCGGCCATGTGCACGGCGCGAAAACAGGCGAGGCCAAGCGCGATGACGAGACCATGGAAGTGCGCCTGGATGAAAACGTCTCCTCGGTTGAAGAGGTGAAAGCGCTTGGAATTGAAGTGGGCGATTTCATCGCCTTTGACCCGCGCGTGGAACTGACCAATGGGTTTGTTCGTTCGCGCCACCTGGATGACAAGGCCGGTGTGGCCTGCCTGGTGGAAGCCGCCAGGACGCTGCGAGCGGCCGGTTTAAAACCCGTACAAACCACTCATTTTTTCATCAGTAATTTCGAGGAAGTGGGCCACGGTGCGGCTGTGGGGATCCCCCGGGAGGTGGTCGAACTGGTTGTGGTGGATATGGCGGCCGTTGGAGAGGGACAGGCCTCGGATGAATTCCATTGCACGCTGTGCGTTAAGGATTCGAGCGGACCTTACCACCACGGATTGAGCAATCACCTCAGGCGGCTGGGGGACGAGCATAAAATCCCTTATAAGGTCGATATTTACCCTTACTATGCCTCTGATGGTAGTGCTTTCTGGCAGGCGGGCGGGGATGTGGCGATTGCCCTCATCGGCCCCGGGGTGGATGCATCGCATAATTACGAACGCACCCACAGCGACGCGCTCACCGCGACGATCAACTGGATATTGGCGTACTTATTGAGCTGATAGACCGGTCATCGTGGGTACCTCTCACAGAATTTTTTAATTCTTATTGAATACTTATATTCACCCATTACAATATAGGTGCTTAGACTGTAACCGTTGCGATTAAGCGGTACAATCGGTTCGAAGGCTGACAGCACCCGCTGAAGGGCAAAGCCCTGGCAGGGTCTTACTGGTAAACAGCATTTTCAGGAGGATTAGTTTTTGGCTGGTATGGAACGTTTTACACAACGCGCGCGTCGTGTACTCTCTCTGGCTCACCAGGAGGCGGAGCGTATGCGCCACAGCGCGATCAATACAGAACATCTATTATTGGGGCTCATTGAAGAAGAAGGCGGTATTGCCGGTCACGCGCTGCGCGACCTGGGGCTCGAGACCGAGCGCGTCCAGGAAATGGTGGAGCGGCTTGCTCCGATTGGCCGCGAGGAATCACCAGCGCTTGAGCTTTCAACCGGCGCTCAGCAGGCACTTGAATTTGCCATAGAAGAAGCGCGCCAGTTCGGGCACCAGTTCATAGGCACAGAGCACCTGCTGCTCGGGCTTGCCCGGTCAACAGAAGGGCTGGCGCTCGAGGTGTTGAAAAAACTTGGGATATCGCCGGAACAGGTGCGCCGCCAGACACGGCGGGTCATGGAAGACAGCGCGAGCGGTCCGGCTTCTGCCGGAGGCGCGCCGCTGGCACGCCGCGAGGATAAAAAGGAAGCCAAGACCCCGCTGGTGGACCAGCTGGCGGTGGACCTGACCGCTTTAGCTGAAGAAGGCAAACTGGACCCGGTCATCGGGCGCCAGCAGGAGATCGAACGCGTCATCCAGATACTGGCGCGGCGGAACAAGAACAACCCCGCCCTTATCGGTGAACCCGGTGTGGGCAAGACCGCCATTGTCGAGGGACTCGCGCAGCGCATCATCGAAGGCGATGTGCCCGCTCCTCTCATCAACAAGAAAGTGCTCCAACTTGACGTGGGCTCTCTGGTGGCCGGTACCATGTATCGCGGCCAATTCGAAGAGCGTCTCAAGCGCGTTATTGACGAGTTGAAAGCCTCCAAGTCCATCCTCTTTATTGACGAGCTGCACATGCTGGTCGGCGCTGGCTCTGCCGGTTCCTCGGTTGACGCCGCCAATATCCTCAAGCCCGCCTTATCGCGCGGAGAACTGCAAGTGGTGGGCGCAACCACGCTGGATGAATACCGCAAGCACATCGAATCCGACGCGGCGCTTGAACGCCGCTTCCAGCCCATCCTGGTGGTGGAACCAACGGTTGAAGAAACCATCCAGATACTCAAGGGTATCCGTAAAGCCTATGAAGAGCACCACCGCCTGGTTATTTCAGACGAGGCTCTCGAAGCCGCGGCTCACCTTTCCTCGCGTTACGTCACCGAGCGTTTTTTGCCGGATAAGGCCATTGACCTGATCGATGAAACATCATCACGTGTGCGCATGTACAAAAGTCCGGCGGCGCAGACCTTCAAGGAACTGATGCTCGAGCTCAAGGATGTCAAGGCACACCGCAGTGAAGCGGTGCAGAGCGGCCGTAACGACGATGCGATGGAACTTTCGAACAAAGAAGCCGACCTTAAGGTCAGGATCGAAAAGCTGCGCACCGGCTGGGACCGCGCCACAAGCCCGGTTGTTTCGGCCAACGATATCGCCGAGTTGGTATCCATGTGGACCGGGGTTCCGGTGGTGCAGTTGGCCACCGAAGAATCACAGCGCCTGCTGCACATGGAAGACGAACTGCAAAAATCCATTATCGGGCAGGAGGAGGCCATCCGGACCATCTCCAAGGCGGTGCGCCGCGGCCGTGCCGGCCTCAAGGACCCGCGCCGCCCCATCGGCTCCTTCATGTTCCTCGGACCCACCGGGGTGGGCAAGACAGCCCTCACCCGCGCCCTGGCTTCCTTCCTGTTCGGCAGCGAAGACGCGCTTATCCAGATCGACATGTCAGAGTTCATGGAGCGCCACAACGTCAGCCGCCTGGTGGGCGCGCCTCCGGGATACGTTGGTTTCGATGAAGCCGGTCAATTAACCGAATCCATCCGCCGCCGCCCATATTCCATCGTGGTTTTTGATGAGATGGAAAAGGCTCACCCCGAAACACACAACATGCTGCTGCAGATTATGGAGGAAGGGCAGTTGAGCGACGCGCGCGGGCGCAAAGTGGACTTCCGCAACGCCATCATCGTCATGACTTCAAATATCGGCTCGGACCTGATTCGCCGCCAGGCTTCACTGGGTTTCAGTTTGCAGCGCGACGAAAAGGAAAGCGAGACGAAAAATTACGAGGAAATGCGCAAGAAACTTCTCGATTCGCTGCGCAAGGTCTTCCGGCCTGAGTTCATCAACCGCCTGGACGGGGTCATCGTCTTTCACCCGCTCAGCCGCGAGCACATCCGCAACATCGTCAACCTCGAACTGGCGAAGGTGGCTGAACGGATGGCGGAGCATAACATCACCCTCACAGCCTCTGATGCCGCGCTGGAGCACCTTTCCACCGAGGGTTACAACCCCGATATGGGTGCGCGTCCGCTGCGCCGTGTCATCCAGGATAAAGTAGAGGACAGGCTTTCAGACGCGGTGCTGGCACATGATTTTAGCGACGGTGATTCGGTATTGGTTGACGTGAATAAAGACGGTGTGATCATCCTCAAGCGCAACCGCAAACGTTCAGCTGCGTTGAAACCGCGCAAACAGGATAACAGCGAGAAACAAGCGGAGGAACCTGAACAGGTGCCTGTTTAATCCACACCCGTTATCTGTTGTGCTCCTCTCCTGCAAACAAACAACCGCTAAAATAAACACCAGCCGGGTTAATCCCCGGCTGTTTGTGAAATACGGCCCGTTATGTATTGAATCAACCACCAAAAAAATATATACTTATATTATCGTGACCGGATTATTGTCAGGGAGAGGAGAATACATGCTTACGATTTCATCCGTTCTACGCTCCAAGGGGGACGCTGTTTATTCTGTCGAGAGTGGTTCAAGCCTGCTCAAGGCATTGGAATTAATGGCGGAAAAGAAGATAGGAGCCCTGCTTATAATGGATGGGGGAGAACCAGTCGGGATTTTTTCGGAACGTGATTTCGCCCGCGCAGTCGCCAAAGATAAGAACCTGGACCTGGAAACATTGGTGGATGCCCACATGACACGCAATATCTTTTGTGTGACCAAGGAAGACACCATCGACGAATGTATGGCGATCATGACCGCCCAGCGGTTCCGCCACCTGCCGGTGCGCGACGGAAACAAGATCATCGGTGTCATTTCCATAGGTGATGTTGTGAAGAACCTCATCGATGACAAGGACCTTCTGATCCAGAACATGCAGAACTATATCCTTGGCAGGGGATTCGGAGAGTAGAAAATCCTGTTTCTACAAGCCATCGGACCACCTCAAGGGCTCTTTATTGAGCCCTTGTTTGCTTTTGTTTTTTCACAACGGACGTGCACGGATATTGCACGGCTGGTAGATAACAACTATACTTCCTGAAAACGACGAGGTAATAAGGCAGAAATGATCCCTATTGGCGACGACAATTCCCAGCGCAGGCTCTTCCCGGTGGTCACGTGGATACTGGTGGTGCTAAACGTGATCGTTTTCTTCCTCGAACTCGCAGGGGGAGACGGGTTCATCACGCTGTGGTCCTTCATCCCGGCGCGCTTTATGCAGGACCCGGCGGGGAATTTCATTACCATCTTCACGTCCATGTTCATGCACGCCGGCTGGATGCACCTGCTTGGCAACATGCTGTATCTCATCATTTTTGGTGATAACGTGGAAGACCGTTTTGGGCATTTCAAGTTCCTTCTCTTCTACATCCTTTGCGGTACCATCGCCATGCTCGCCCAGCTGCTGGCAGCGCCTTACGTGACAATCCCCAACCTTGGTGCATCAGGTGCCATTGCCGGGGTGCTGGGTGCTTACCTGGTGCTCTTTCCGGGACGCCGCGTGCGCGTGCTGCTGGGGATGTGGATCGTTCCCATGCCGGCGCTCATTGTCATTGGCGTCTGGATCCTGCTTCAACTCTTCAGCGGTATCGGCACGATGGGTACCGCAGCCGGCGCTACCGGTGGTGTCGCCTACATGGCGCACATCGGCGGCTTTTTTGGCGGTATCATCCTTTCGTTTTTCTTCCGCAATCATGTGCGCGCCCTGCCACCCAGCTACCTTGGATGACACATAACCTCGTATATGACCAATACCGATTCGTTCCGGTCTGGTAACCAAACAACCACTGGTCTATTAAGACATTTTACTAGATAGATTTATCCAATAAACATAGGTGTTGGTGAATATGAAACAATCAATAAAACAGCCAGTAAATAGCGGTGATAAATTGGATTATTCAAAAATAATTCCGGTCTTTGTGATCATCCTGATCGACCTGCTTGGTCTGACGATCATCATCCCGCTCATGTCGTTGTATGCGGCGTCCTTTGGCGCAAGCGCCACCACCATCGGGCTGCTTGGGGCGGTTTATCCCGCAGCGCAGGTTGTTGGCGCGCCTTTTCTGGGCCGGTTATCAGACCGCTTTGGAAGAAAACCGATCCTAATCGCAAGCCAACTGGGAACATTAACTGGATTTCTTTTATTGGGTTTTGCCGGGTCATTGTGGGTGCTCTTCCTTTCCAGGTTACTGGATGGTCTCTCTGGCGCGAACATCGCCACCGCGCAAGCGGTCATCACTGATTCCACGACAGAGAAAACACGCACGCAGGGACTCGGCCTGGTTGGCGCGGCTTTTGGTCTGGGTTTCGTGGTTGGTCCGGTGATTTCTTTCCTCTCCCTATCCATGAGTGATAATAATTTTCATATTCCGGCTTTTATCGCTGCCGGGTTTTCCCTGATATCCATTCTGCTGACCATTTTTTTGCTTAAAGAAACGCATCCCCGTGGATCGCGTGTCACCTTGAACACCCGCCGGGAGTTTAGCCTTTCTCTGTTGTTCCATACATTGAAAATGCCGCTGGTTGGTTTTCTGCTGGTGCTGATTTTTATTCAACAGCTGGCATTTGGCGGTTTCCAGCAGCTACTTTCATTATTTACACTGAACAAATTAGGCCTTGATGCTTCAGGCAACGCGATCATTTTCGTTTTCGTGGGGATGGTGGTGGTTGCGGTACAGGGTTATTTCATTGGCAAATGGAGCCGCAAGTATGGAGAAGTGAAGCTGATCCGCTTTGGTTTGGCTGCACTCATGACCGGATTGATCCTCACCGCTCTCACACCGCGCGTGCCTCCGCCGTGGTACTCGCGGCAGGTCATTGAAAGCCAACTAACTGGTGAACGCAATCTACCGGGCGAAACCCCGCCGACCAAAAATCTGCAAATTCCGCTCCCGCCTGATGACCGAAATGGTTGGCTCGGAATCATCTGGATCATGGCGGCGATGGTCCCGGCGGCTGTTGGCGGCGGGGTGTTGCAGCCCTCCATCAACAGCTTGCTGACGCGAAGTGTTTCCGCGCAGAACATTGGCGGCACACTGGGGCTTTCTACCGCGTTGCTGAGCGCGGCTAATGCCCTTGCCCCTTTATTGGGCGGAGTCCTTTTCCAGTCAGTGAATGCCAGCGCGCCGTATTTTTTTGGAGCGTTCCTGCTGCTTGTTATCATACCTTTTACTTTCCGGGGACTAAGGCACGATCCACCAAAGACAACTTCTTAAGCGGGAGATTCATAAGTTTGATTCTCCCTCCATTCATTTACCAATTTAACAATCATTGACGATGAATATTTTCTACTGTATGCTTAAATATATTGAAGGAACATATGTTACAAGGAGAGACACAAATGGCTGCAATGGATGATGTTCTCGGTGTGATCCTTGGTGGTGGGCGCGGATCACGTTTGTACCCGTTGACCAAGGAGCGTTCAAAACCCGCAGTTCCTATGGCGGGCAAGTATCGCCTTATCGATATCCCCATCAGCAACTGCATCAACTCTGGTATTTACCGCATCGCCGTGTTGACACAATTCAACTCGGTTTCGCTGCACCGTCACATTTCGCGCACTTATAATTTTGACGCCTTTCACACCGGCTGGGTGCAGATCTGGGCAGCCGAGCAGACGGTGGAGAATACCAACTGGTACCAGGGCACAGCCGACGCGGTGCGTAAACAACTGCTCGAGATCGCATCCGCCCGCACCTCGCACGTGCTTATCCTCGCTGGTGACCACCTGTACCGCATGGATTATGCAAAAATGGCTGAGTTTCATATAGAGAAGAACGCCGATGTCACTGTGGCGGTTCAGCCGGTGTCTACCGCTGATTGTAAGAGGTTTGGTATTCTCAAGCGCGCTGCCAACTGGCCAGATTACTGATTTTCATGAGAAACCCACCGACCCCGCGGTTTTAAAGGACATTATCAGCCGTGATGACCCGGCGCGCCCCTACCTGGGCTCGATGGGTATCTACCTCTTTAAGACACAGGTGTTGATTGAGCTGCTTCAGAAATACAACTATGATGATTTCGGTTCACACGTAATTCCCGCTGCGATTAAGACACACCAGGTGTATGGTTATGATTTTGACGGGTTTTGGGAGGATATCGGGACCATCCGTTCGTTCTACCAGGCGAACCTGGCGCTGACCGAACCCAACCCACCATTCAACTTTTACGATCAAAAATTCCCCATATACAGTCATCCGCGTTTTCTACCGGGCTCGAATATTGAAGACACGGTAATGAAAAACGTGCTCATTGCTGAAGGCTGCCGCATCGAGAAGGCGAACATCACCCATTCGATCATCGGGCTGCGCAGCCAGATTCGCAGCGGCACGACCATCATCGATAGCATCCTGATGGGTAATGACTATTACGAAAAATTGGGCTCGACAGAAGCCTTCGCTGGCGCGCTGGAGATTGGGCAGGATTGTTATATTGAGGGAGCCATTATTGATAAGAACGCGCGTATCAATAAAGGCACAACAATCATGCCTTTTCCCGCAGGCACGGATATTGATGGTGACGGTTGGGTAGTCAGGGATGGCATTGTGATCATACCCAAATCAGGTGTGCTGCCTGCCGGAACTAAAATATCTCCATAAACACCCACTACAGGAGTTGCAAGTATGAACGATAGCATTATGAAGAAAATCCCCGCTGACACAAGTGACCTGTTGGTCACGTGGCACGCATTGAGCGCGGATGAAACACTGGAAAGGCTTAATTCCCCTGAAACGGAGGGTCTTACCACTGCTGAAGTAAAACGCAGAATAGAGGAATTCGGACCAAACCAGCTGGTGGAGAAACCCCGCCGCACTTTCTTACATATGGTGATTGAGCAAGTGAAAAACTTTGTCATCATCCTTCTTATCGCCGCTGCCATCCTCTCGGCTGTGCTTGGTGAGTACATCGACGCTGGCGCGATCATTGCCATCGTCCTGCTTAATACCATCCTGGGTGTCGTACAGGAGTCGCGGGCTGAAGAAGCGCTGGCTGCCTTGCAACGCATGGCCGCGCCTGAAAGCCAGGTGCTGCGGGATGGTAAACGCATCACCATTCCCGCGCCGCAGCTTGTGCCCGGGGATATCGTGTTTATGGAGGCCGGGTATTACGTGCCGGCTGATGTGAGGTTACTGGAAGCAGTGAATTTGCGCGTGGACGAAGCTCCTCTTACCGGTGAGTCAGTGGCTGTGCAGAAAAACGCTGCGCTGATGCTTGATCCGGATGCCTCGTTGGGTGACCGAAAGAACACCGCCTTCATGGGCACGGTAGTTTCTTATGGACGCGGCAAGGGAGTGGTGACCAGCACGGGCATGCACACCCAGCTTGGATTGATCGCCACCATGCTGCAGTCGGTGCAGGAAGAACAAACCCCGCTGCAAAAGAAACTGGACCAGCTTGGCAAGACACTTGGTTATGCCGCGCTGATCGTGTGCGCCATTGTTTTTGGTGTCGGTATGCTGCAAGGCGGCGCTCCGCTGGCGCTTTTCATGATTGCGGTGAGCCTGGCGGTGGCGGCTGTGCCTGAGGGTCTGCCTGCGGTCGTAACCGTGAGCCTTGCGCTGGGCATGCAGGAGATGATCAAACGCCACGCGCTTATCCGGCGCCTTTCCTCGGTCGAAACGCTTGGTTCTGCCACGGTCATCTGCTCAGACAAGACCGGCACCCTGACTCAGAACGAAATGACCGTCACCCGCATTTGGGTGGATGGACAAATGGTCAAAGTTTCAGGGCAGGGTTACACACCCATTGGTAATTTTTCTATTGGGGATAAAGAGATTAAACTCGACCAGTACCCGGCGGTACGAACCGCCCTGTGGGTGGGGGTGTTGAACAATGACGCCGTGCTGGAAGAGAGCGAGAACTGATGACGGCAGCACGGAATTCCGCATGGTGGGTGACCCGACCGAAGGGTCGATACTGGTGGCTGCCTACAAGGCTGGCGGGGTGACCGCAGCGTTGAACAAGGCTTACCCGCGTACCAATGAAATCCCATTTGACTCAGATTTCAAGAGGATGGTGACGGTTCACACCGTCTCAGAACCACGATTTGAGGACCTTTCTCCCTTTGATGATGAAGATAAGGGCAAAGGGTGCCACGTGGTGGCAGTCAAAGGCGCGCCGGATGTGGTTCTCACCCTCTGCTCGCAATACCAGCCCATTGACAACGGCGCCCCCGTGGTCATGGATGATGATTACAAGAAGCGCATCCTTGCCGCCAATGATGAAATGACCGGTAATGCCCTGCGTGTGCTGGGCGTGGCTTTCCGCATGGTCAAGGAAGCGCCGGAAACCATGGAGCGCAAGGATCTCGAGAATGAGCTGGTGTTTATTGGCTTGATCGGAATGATCGACCCTGCCCGCCCGGAGGTCAATCCCGCGCTGCAGACGGCTGCCCACGCTGGCATCCGCACCATCATGATCACCGGTGACTACCCCAATACGGCGCGCGCCATTGCCGAGAGCATCGGCCTGATGCAACCAGGTCACCAGGTGCTCACCGGCGCGCAGCTTGAAATAATGAGCGACGAGGAACTGAAAGAGGAAGTAAAGAAAACCGACGTTTACGCCCGTGTTTCACCGGAACATAAACTGCGCATCGTCAACGCGCTGCAGGCGAACGGCGAGGTGGTGGCAATGACCGGCGACGGGGTCAACGACGCACCCGCCATCAAGCAGGCGGACATCGGTGTTTCGATGGGTATCACCGGCACTGATGTTGCCAAGGATACCGCTGATATGGTCCTCACGGATGACAACTATGTCAGCATTGTTTCCGCGGTGGAGCAGGGAAGGATCATTTACTCCAACATTCGCAAGTTCGTCTATTTCCTCATTTCCTGCAACATGGCGGAGATTCTCATCATCTTTCTGCCAACGGTTCTGGGTTTCCTGCTCTTACCAGAACTTACCACCGAACAGCTTGCGCCATTGGCTCCCATTCAATTGCTCTGGCTGAACCTGATCACCGACGGCGCTCCGGCGCTTGCCTTAAGTACTGAAAAGGGCGACCCTGATATCATGGATCAGCCCCCCAGAGCGCCCAAGGAACCCATCATCAATAGACAGATGCTGGTCGGTGTTGTCACGCAGACAATCGCCATCACGACCGTTACCTTGATCGCTTTCTGGGTTGGACTGCATCACAGCGGCGCGCCGATCCAGGATAATCTTGAATTTGCCAAGACAATGGCCTTTGTGACGCTGTCCACGTCTGAGCTGTTGCGGGCGTTCACTGCCCGCTCCGAGCGTTATCCGCTGCTGAAGCAGGGCATTTTTACCAACAAGTGGATGAATATCGCGGTATTGTTCTCGCTGACACTGGTGCTGATGGTGGTGTACATCCCCTTCCTGAACCCGATTTTCAGGACAACCCCCCTGGGTTGGGAGCAATGGCAGTTGATGCTCCCACTGCTCCTTGTACCTTCAATAGTGGCTGAACTGGTTAAATGGATCACTTCTCGCCGCGCGAAGAAACTACAGCAGGGCTGACCAAACGATTTCGAATGAATGGGCGGAAGAGAGATCTCCGCCCTTTTATTTTTTTAGCCGTTTTAGTGGAGCGAAGCTGAAGCGATGCGCCTGGCAGGAACCGAGCCCCGCCAACGCTGCCTGGTGTACCCGGGTGCCGTAACCCTTGTGGCGTTCGAACGCGTAACCCGGTTCGTAGAGCGCCAGTTCCTCCATCCACCTGTCCCGGGCGGTTTTTGCCAGGATGGACGCCGCGGCGATGCTGAGAGAGCGCTGGTCCCCCTTGATGAGGGAGGTCTGGGCAGTTGGAATTTCTGGAAGAAATAATGCGTCGATCAGGATATGCTGCGGTGAGAGACTGAGCCTTTCAAGGGCGCGGGTCATTGCCAGCCGCGTAGCTGGCAGGATGCCGTAGTTATCAATCTCTGTGTTGGTCGCGAAACCGACTCCCCAGGCGTTGGCCCCCGCCTTGATTTCAGGTTCCAGTCTCTTGCGTTGAACCGGGCTCAACTGTTTGGAATCGCGAATATGGATCGAGCAGGATGCGGGGTTAAAATCGCGCGGCAGGATCACTGCCGCCGCCGCCACCGGTCCGGCCCAAGCGCCGCGTCCGGCTTCATCCACCCCCGCGATGCGTTCGATACCGTTCAACCACAGGGCAAGTTCCAGTGAAAGATCAGGCGCGGACGGGATCAGCGCCGGGTCAAACCTGGGTGCCATACTCCCCGCGGCGCAGTTTTCTGCGGATCCTGAGCAGGTCAAATGCCATGCGTACCGAGTCGCGGATCACTCTCACCTTGCTTTGAGCGTGGTAATACCACGGAATTGGAAGTTCCTTGACGCGGTAGCCCATCCTGAAGGCGATCGCCAACACCTCTACATCAAAGGTCCAACCGGGAATGGTCACGAGCGGGAAGAGTTTTTCAACCGCGGCAGCGGTGAAGCATTTGAACCCGCATTGGGTATCCTGCAGCTTCGGCAGGATCATCCAGCGCACCATGTTATTGAAGATGCGGCCAATAAAATGGCGGTAATAGGGCTCGTTGTAGCGCACCGAACCGGGGGCTTCGCGTGAAGCGATGACAATATCCATCTCTTCGGTTTGTGGTGGCAGAAAGCGCGGTATCTCGCTGATGGGCATCGACAGGTCCACATCGCAAATGAAGCGGTACTGTCCTTTGGCTGCCAGCATGCCGGCCTGAACAGCTCGCCCTTTGCCCGCCTTTTCGATATGAAGCACGGAAACCTCAGGATTCAGCACAGCGAACGAACGGGCTATTTCGAGAGTACCATCATTGCTACCGTTCTCAGCCACCACGATCTCGGCGGGGTAGGGTTGCGCCTGGATGAAGGCAAGGGCTTTCTCCAGCGTTTCCGGCAGGCGTTGTTCCTCGTTGTAGGCGGGAAAAACAATAGAAAGGAAAGGGTAGTAGATTCTGACATTTGCCCCTTATTATACGCTCGAAGTGAACTTTTCCCGCCTGCAAGTATTCCCTTTGTCACTTATAATTTGGGATGTACCGGGCAGGGTGACTGCCCTGATCCCACTTGTACGAGAAGCGATCATGCCAGGCCGATTAAAACTCTTCTCCCTCGTCTTAGTGCTTGTTCTGGTGAACACGATTGTCTCACCGGTTCCAGCGCAATCCTCCTCAAGTGGGCAATATACTGCCCTACCGGCTGAGCGTTGGCGCGAGTGGCCGGTCGAGCCCGAATTATCGACGCGCGCTATCGAGATGCTGCAAGCCGCGGCGCAAAACCCTGACCTTGACCCGCACACTTTTTCAAAACTTGGCGATTGCCAGTTCACCCCGGCGACCTTCCTGGCGGGGTATGTGAAGGGAGACTACTCACTGCCCGCGGGTTATGAGGAGACTGCTCATTATTTCAAGGAGAGCATGGTCAGGGATTCGATCACGGCCGCGAACGGATTGGGCGTCAGCAGCGTGCTGAACCCAATGTTCGCCGCGGGAGCCGGGTACAAAGAGTGCCGCAACAATGAATCCCCGCTGGATTGCGAGCTACGCACGCGCCGGCCGGTGGTAGTGCTGGTGGCGCTGGGCACCAACTGGAAGCCCGGGCAGGAGATCACTTTCGAGGAGAACCTGCGTTTGGTGGTGGAGAAAATCCTCGCCAGCGGAGCACTGCCGATCCTGGCGACCAAGGCGGACAATATCGAGAAGGACTGGAAGCTCAACCTGGCAAATGCGAAAATCGCCGCCGAATATGGTCTGCCGCTGGTGAATGTGTGGCGGGCGGTACAATCACTGCCCAACCATGGGCTGCAGGCACCCAATAACGTGTATCTCACCACCGATGGCTGGCTGGAGCAGAACGCTGCCTGGTTAGAAACGCTGGATTCCGTGCGCAAGGTGATCGATGAGTGATAACGCGCCCTCCGCGCGATACAGGCGTATTTTATAGAACACAAGGATGAAATGATGCGAAGATTATTAGTCAATTTCCTGGTTATTTGTGCTTCACTGGTGCTGGCGTCCTGCGCAGCTTCTTCCTCTGCGGCTGCGGCCGTTGAATCCTACTACAAAGCGCTTGTTGATGGCGATGCCGCTTCCCTGACGCAGCTTTCGTGCGCGGATTGGGAGACCCAGTCCAAGCTGCTGTTGGATTCCTTCACCGGCGTGAAGGCGCGGCTCGAGAACGTCGCCTGCACTGAACTCGAGAACGACGGCAGCCTTGCCGCCGTGAACTGCACGGGCAAGATCATTGCCACCTACGGTACCGAGGATCAGGAGATCGATCTCTCCACGACAACTTTTCTCCTTGAGAAACAGGGTGATGCGTGGCTGGTGTGCGGTCAGAAATAACCGTGCACAGCGTTAAGCGGAGCGATTCTTATCCGTTCCTTCTGTGTACCGCGGTCATGCTTATTGCGGGGATTTTCGCACTTTCAGCCTGCACGGCAGTACCATCCACCGCTGTCCCTGCTCCCGTGACTGCCTCAACGCCAACCGTGGTTGGCAGTGAGCTGGTTACCAGTACACCGCTGGTTGAACCCGAGGGCACACAAACAACTTTACCGGCCGCTGCCGTTCAGACTTCTCTGCCTTCCCCGACGCCTGTCCGCACCCAGATGTCCCTCTCGGATGGCATGGTGATGCTTTACGTTCCCGCGGGGGACTTTTTGATGGGATCCCTGGATGGCGAAGGAGAAAAGGACGAGCGTCCGCAGCACACCGTGCACCTGGACGATTTCTGGATTGACGAGACAGAGGTCACGAACCGCATGTACCGGGAGTGCGTGGATGCCGGCAGCTTGCAAGGAACCCGCGCGAATAAACTCGTATACCCGTGAAAATTACTTCGACAGTCCCGAATTCCAACAGCACCCGGTAATCTACGTGGACTGGTTTCAGGCAAGCCGGTACTGCCAGTGGGTGGGTAAAAGGTTGCCCACTGAGGCGGAATGGGAAAAGGCAGCGCGCGGCGTTGACGGGCGGGTCTATCCCTGGGGTGACGCGGAGCCTGGCGCGGAGTACGCCAATTTTCACTGGCTCATTGGCGATACCGGCCGGGTCGGTAATTACCCGTCAGGAGCAAGCCCGTACGGCGCGCTGGACATGGCTGGGAACGTCTCGGAGTGGGTGGCAGACTGGTACGGGGAGTACACCACTTCTCCATACAGGACCTACAACCCGCAAGGGCCGGATACCGGACCACACCGCATGGCGCGCGGCGGATCTTATCTCTTCAGCGCGTTTCTTATCCGCAGCGCAGAGCGATACTGGGTGAGCCCGTATTACACTGATGACGATATGGGTTTTCGCTGCGCCTTTTCAGAGGATTAAGTACGGATGACGGGTCTATTCGAGGAGAGCATGGCATGAAGCGGTTGTTATCGCGAGAGAACCTGTGGGCGCTGGCGCTTGCCCTAGTGCTGGTGCTGCTGGTCATCCTTTCCTCCAGCGATGCGCCGCTGTGGATCTACCAGGGGTTCTAAATGTCGCTTGTTAATATCCTGATCCTCATCGGTATTTCCCTGGGCGTTCATGTTCTTTGCCGCTTCGGTCGTACACGCCGTTTGCGCGGTACGCTGCTGCTGATTATCAGCGTGGCGGTGATCTTCTGGCTGCAACCCGCCCTGCCCATCCGTGGACTGGATTTCTGGCTGCCTTACGCCACCCTTGCGCTGGCAGCCCTGGGCTGGGTGTTGACCTCGCTTCCCGGCGAACGAAACAAGCGCGAAACCTTATTTACAATCCTTATCATCTCCGCAACCGTTCTCCTCATCACCCTGACCCGCTATTTCGGCACGGGGGGGATCCTAACCGCCTCAAGACCGCCGCAGACGGTAACGGTGCTGCTGGTAATGCTGGTCAGCCTAGCGTTTCTGCTGGCTCTCAGCCGCGCCAGCGGAAGGTTCAAGTTCAGCCTGGCACTGGGGATCATCGCGATCCTGCTGCTTTTCATGGTGCTTAAGCTGCCTTCGCTGACATTCGCGGTCAGTGCGCAGCTGCGCGGTGTGACGGGTCAGTCGCGCGAAATGGCTTCGGCGCTGGATATCCGCTGGTTAGGGTTTTCATACATCGCTTTCCGCCTCATCCATACGCTGCGCGACCGTCAGGTTGGCAGGCTGCCGGCGATGTCGCTCCAGGAGTACATGGTGTACATCCTCTTCTTCCCGGCCGTCAGCGCGGGTCCAATAGACCGCAGCGAGCGCTTTATCAAGGACTTGCGCGAAGAATTCTCACCGGGCGCGCTGGAACTTGGAACGGGCATCACGCGGCTGGTGATCGGATTGTTCAAGAAATTCGTTCTGGCGGACACCCTGGCGCTGATTTCGCTCAACGCCACCAACGCCGCCCAGGTTGACTCGGCGGGTTGGCTGTGGCTGCTGCTCTTCGCGTACAGCCTGCAGATCTACCTGGATTTCAGCGGTTACACGGACATCGCGCTCGGCATGGCGCAGTTCATGGGCATCCGCCTGCCCGAGAACTTCCGCTCCCCGTACCTTAAACCCAACCTGGCGCGCTTCTGGGATAACTGGCACATCACCCTCACGCAGTGGTTCCGCGCGTATTTCTTTTTCCCGCTGACGCGGTTCCTGCGCACCAGAACCAAATGGCTGCCGGCCTGGTTGGTGATACTCATTACCCAACTTTCCACCATGATCATGATCGGATTATGGCACGGGATCACACTGAATTTTTTGCTGTGGGGAGTGTGGCACGGGGTGGGGCTGTTTGTTCAAAACCGCTGGAGCGGTTGGACGCAACGGTTTACCTCTCGATTGCAGGCAAAACCCGCGCTGAACCGCGCGGTTACCGTGTTCAGTACCCTGCTGACATTTTTATACGTGACGCTGGGCTGGGTGTGGTTCACCATACCTGACGCCAGCCTTTCACTGCGCGTGCTGGGCCGCCTCTTCGGTCTCGGAGGTGGGCAGTGACCGCGCGCTTCATCCGCAACGTGCTGCTCAAGGGGCTGCTGCTCTTCCTGGTCTTTAACTTCGCCTGGGCGCTTGTTGATCCCGGCGGATTGGGGAGGATCTCGGCCTACAACAGCCTGCTGCGCGGGCGTGAACGTTTCCCGTTCGGCGAAAATCCCTCCGAATCGTACAACCTCAGCCTGTTTAACTTTGAGGCCATGTTTGCCTCGCATAAACTGGACGGTACACCCAAAGCCGCGGATGAGTTCCGCGTGATCGTGATTGGTGATTCGTCCACCTGGGGGACGCTGCTAAAGCCTGAAGAGACGCTCGCGGGGCTGCTGGACGCCGCCAGCCTGGAGAGCGCTGACGGCAGGCAGGTACGGGTGTACAACCTCGGCTACCCCACGCTTTCACTGGTAAAGGATCTGCTGGTGCTGGAGAGGGCGATGCGCTATTCCCCCGATCTGATCCTGTGGCCGGTGACGCTGGAGTCATTCCCGCGGGAGCGCCAGCTGGATTCGCCCATTGTTGCCAACAACCCGGGACTGGTACGTGAACTTATCGCCAGCTACGACCTGGCGATCACTCCTCCTGATGCAGCTTCGGGGTTATGGCAGCGCACGATCATCGGGCAGCGCCGCGACCTGGCTGACCTGCTGCGCCTGCAGTTCTACGGGGTGATGTGGTCGGCGACCGGGATCGACCAGGCATACCCCATAGCATACGCAACGGCTGCCCGTGACCTTGAAGCTGACGAGAACTTCCATGGTTGGCTGCCACCCGCGTTCCCCGAAGATGGCCTGGCGCTGGACCTAATCGCTGCGGGCATGGAGATTGCCGGGGAGGTGCCGGTGGTGCTCATCAACGAGCCGGTGCTCATCAGCACCGGGGCGAACAGCGATATCCGTTACAACTTCTATTACCCGCGCTGGGCTTATGACCTCTACCGCCAGGAAATGGCTTCAGCCAGCCTGGCGTACGGCTGGACCTACCTGGACCTGTGGGACCTGGTACCACAGGAAAACTTCACCAACAGCGCCATCCACCTTGACCCTGAGGGTGAAGCACGGCTGGCGCAAAAAATCATCGCGTCAGGTTTGATCCGTTAAAGATTTAGGTTTGTATTCGGGGAGGCGCGCAGCACACTGTAAGCGCGGACTTAATCATCCCTAGATGGGAGAAACGCCGACAGGTATCTAATGGTCGGGGTGGGCGGACTTGAACCGCCGACCCCCGCGTCCCAAACGCGGTGCGCTGCCAACTGCGCTACACCCCGAGCGCATAGAGTATAATGCGAACTGGCGAAAAACGTCAAGCAAACCGTAACCCCGAGGAGCACGCTTAATAAACCAATGCGCCGGATTTTCTTCTTTTTTTTCTGCCTGTTAATGGTAGTAATCATCACTGGTTGCAACGCTCCTGGCGCAGGAACGGTTTCTCCTACACCCGCGACCCTCACACCCTCACCGCTGCCTACCAACACGCAATCACCTTCTGCCACCCCCAAACCGCTGGATACACCCACCCCGACACCCTTACCATGCACTGATACCACCGGATCAGTCGTGAACGTGGATATTCCAACGGACAAACTCAACCGGCCGGTGAATACCAACGTCTACCTTCCCCCCTGTTATGATCCCGATGCAGCGGGCGGTTACCCGCTGCTCATCATGCTCCACGGGCAGGCGGCGACCAACGACCAGTGGTTGAGGCTGGGGCTGACCAACACGGCTGATGAATTGATCGTGAAAAAAGAGATCGTACCGCTGATCATCGTCATGCCCTTCGAGGTCACCTGGACGCCCGGACCAAAGGAATCACAATTCGATGAAGCGCTCTTAGAAGACGTTCTGCCGTATATTGAGGAAAACTACGCTGTGTGCGCGCAGCGCTCCTGCCGTGCCATCGGCGGACTTTCACGCGGTGGCAACTGGGCGGTTCACCTGGGTTTTGCCCACCCTGACCTATTCGGTATTGTTGGCGCTCACAGCACACCGCTCTTCTACGGCGAATTGTGGAATATCCAGGCGGCGGCCGGCTCCCCGCCGGAGTCGCTGCCCTTAATCGTGATCGACGCGGGAGACAGGGACGCGGAGAAGGAACTGGTCAGGGAGTTCGTGGCCACCCTGGAAGCCGCGGGCATTCCTTTTGACTTTTTCGAGTTTGCGGGCAGGCACGAGGAATCCTACTGGGCTGCCCACGTGGCGGACTATTTGCACTGGTACTCGGAACGGTTCATCCTCCTTCAGCCGGAATAACACCATCCCAATCGCTGCAAACCCATTTTCCATCCGTGTACACAGTCGTGATGACCGTGGTGTAATGGATCGGATGATCCCGCACCTGCTCAAAATCCATGTTTTCCAGCAGCCCTGAAAGCCCTGCCCTGAGCAATCCCCCATGGGCAATGCAAAGCACGCGCGCTTCCGTAGCGCCGTATAAACTGGCGAGTTTCGATGTGAATGCGAAAAACCTGCCGGTCACGTCGGTAAAACTCTCCCCGCCGGTTATGCGTTTGTGAGGTTTACGGCGGTAGAACCAGCTATTCCACAAAGCGGAAAAGCGCATCCACGCCAGCAGGTCTGAACGCCCTTCCAAGACACCGGTGTCAAACTCCTTCAGTCCTTCCGTTGTCTGCGGAGAGATTTGCAGCACATCCCCGATAATTTGTGCGGTTTCCAGTGCCCTGGGCACCGGGCTGGTGTAAATGGCTGTGACCCCCGCCGGCTTTAGCTGTTCTGCCAGCAGCAGCGCCTGGGCGCGCCCGTTTTCCGTCAGGGGGTGGGGCAGGCTGCGGTTGGAGATTACCCGGCTGGTGTTGGCGAGACTTTCCCCGTGGCGCGCGAAATACACGATCATGGATACAGTTCAGGGTTTCTGAAGGGGATGAGAGCGAAAATAACCGCGGGAATGTACAGGTCCGCCCGGGTGATGGCGTCGCCGGTCAGCAACCCAACAGCCCCATTCTTCTGCTTTGAGTTTTCCTGAGCGAAGACCCGGTCATCAGCGTCGCCCAATTCCATCCCCTGGCGAACCAGTTCAGCCACCTTTTCCGGAAGAAAAAATTCCCCGCTGCGTCCTTTACCCATACGGCGGGAATCCAGTATCACCACCCAGGCGAAAGTTCCCATACCCGCCGAGCGCAAATTGATACCTCCCTCGATGCCCACCCAGTAGTCGCCGTCCGGCGCGTGCTCGCGGGCGTTGATGGCACGCTGCGAGGCGCAATCCAGCGTCTCTTCATCAGTCCCGGGTTGAGCGGGCAGGTTGAGCGTGGTGCTGACCGTGCGCACCTCGAAATCTTCATCCGGGAATAAGCGCTGGAAACCTTTTCTTACAGCCAATAGCTTCACCGGATTACTTGATGCGAGATAAATGATCTTCATGTTTATTTGAGGTCGTGCCTAAATATAATATGAAAAAAGGGTGAGAGGTTCTCTCACCCTGTGTCAATGATTAGATTTTAGTAGCTTACCAGGCGCGGTAACTTTTTGGCCTGAGCCACCCAGTCCGCGACCTGTTTCTCAACCGGCATCTTGCGGACGAGTTTTTTGGCTTCGTTGATCTCGGTCATTTTTACGAAGAGGTTTTTGGGAACGCGGTTGCTCAGCTCGACCACCGTATCCACACCGGCTTCTTCCAGCAGGTCAGAATATTCGCTACCCACACCCTTAATGCGGAAAAGGTCGGAGAGGTTCACCCACTCCAGGATAAGCGCGTCTCCGATGCCGGTCTTTTCCGCCAGGCCCTTGCGACCTTTAGGAGTTCCGCCGACCTCCAGCAGTTTCTCGGTGGTGGCAATGCCTGCTTCTTTCAGTTTCTTTTTGTATACGGGACCAATCCCTTCGATATCAATGATACTTGGCATATTAATCCTCCTAAAGACTACCTAGATTTGTATTCTTAGTATAGGACATTTTAATCACAACTGCAAATTAAATCCTGCAGCCTGTTTTCGAGGACGTCGCTGTGTCTCAGGTATAATTGGCGCATGAAATTATCTCTGTCTGAAGTGGAACACATCGCCGAACTGGCTCGCCTGGAGCTGACAGCGGAGGAAAAAGAGCAGTACCGCCAGCAGCTTTCCGCCATCCTGGATCACGTGGCGCGGTTGCAGGCGCTGGACACGGAAGGTATCCCGCCCACCTCCAGCGTGCTGCCGGCTACCGGAAGGCTGCGGGAGGATGAACCCCGGCAAAGCCTGCCGGTTGATAGCGTGCTTGGTCAAACGCGCCCGCCGTGAAGAAAGACCAGTTCCTCGTTCCGCCGGTGCTGGAATGAACAACCCGCTGACCACGTTATCTGTTAAGCATACGCTTACCGGGCTGCGCGCGGGGGATTTTTCGTGCCGTGAGCTCATGCAGGCTTATATGGAAAGAATCGCCGCGCTGGAACCCCGCATTCATGCTTTCGTCACCCTTTACGATGAACGGGCGTTCACCCTGGCCGACGAGGCCGACGCGCGCTATGTAGCTGCCCGTGAGCATGGCAATTATGATCTTCCGCCTCTGCTGGGGCTGCCCATCGCGGTCAAGGACCTGATCACGGTTGCGGGCATGCGCTGCAGCTGCGGCTCGGCGATTCTCAAGGATTTTATCGCGCCGTTCACCGCCACCGCGGTGCAGCGCTTGATTGACGCCGGTGCCATTGTGATTGGCAAGACCAACACCGACGAGTTCGCCATGGGTTCCTCCACGGAAACCTCGTTCTTCGGCCCCACTTATAACCCGTGGGATACCTCGCGCGTGCCGGGGGGGTCTTCCGGCGGGAGCGCGGCGGCTGTGGCAACCGGCATGGTGCCGGCGGCGGTGGGGTCAGACACGGGCGGTTCGATCCGCCAGCCGGCTTCTTTCTGCGGCGTTACCGGCATCAAACCCACCTACGGGCGCGTCTCACGCTACGGACTGGTGGCTTACGGTTCATCGCTGGATTCGATGGGGGTTTTCACACGCAACGCGGAGGACGCGGCACTGCTGTATTCCATTATGGCGGGGCTTGACCCGCTGGATGGAACCACGGTGGATATGCCCGTTCCGCAGATCAACCTTGATCGTGATGGACGCCTGGAAGGTTTGCGCGTCGGTATACCAAAGGAGTATTTCATCGAGGGCATCCAGCCGGAAGTGAAGCAACGGGTGCTTGAGGCGGTCGATACGTTGAAAACGCTGGGCGCAGACATCGTCGACGTCAGCCTGCCGCACACTGAGTATGCGCTGCCGGTTTATTACCTTATCGCCCCGGCGGAGGCATCCGCCAACCTGGCGCGCTACGACAGCGTTCGTTTTGGCCTGCGCGAGCCGGCGGATGCGCTGTGGGATATGTTCCGCCGCACCCGCGGCGTGGGATTCGGCCCTGAGGTCAAGCGCCGCATCATGTTAGGTACATACGCTCTCTCCGCCGGGTATTATGACGCTTATTACGGCCAGGCGCAGAAGGTGCGCACGCTCATCAAACGTGATTTTGACCACGCGTTTGAGGAAGTGGATATCATTGCCTGCCCGGTGGCACCGTCGACCGCTTTCAAATTGGGCGAACATACAGGCGACCCCCTGGCAATGTACCTGGAGGATGTGTTCACCCTGCCCACCAACCTCGCCGGCGTACCCGGGCTGGCCCTCCCGGTGGGTTTTGATTCCAAAAGTCTCCCGGTAGGCATCCAGTTCCTGGGAGCGCACTTCCGCGAAGACGTGCTCTTCCGCGCGGCGCACGCCTACCAGGGTGTGACGGACTGGCATAAACATATCCCCGTTGTCGGTTGACCGTCATCGATCCACCAGCCACCTTGCGACCCGCTGATATGCAACATCAGCGGGTTTCTTGCGTATATGAATGGAAAAGGAGAGAATCGCATGGCACAACAGAACACAAGTGTGGAATATTACAGTAGTGGACCAGGCTGCCTGGTTCGCGGGTTGTATTTTTTGTTCATTGGTTGGTGGTTCGGGCTATTGTGGGTTATTGTCGCCTGGTTCTTCAACCTTACCATAATCGGCCTTCCCCTCGGGCTGCTCATGATCAACCGCGTCCCTCAGGTGATGACACTGCGTCCGCAGCGCATTCAGAAGACCGTTACGATCATAGATGGCGCGCCGGTCATCCATCATGCGCCGCTGCAGCAAAATCCATTCCTGTTGCGCGCGGTGTACTTCATCCTCGTTGGCTTTTGGTTAAGCCTGGTATGGATGTTAATCGCATGGCTGCTGACCGTCCTCACTTTTGGACTGGCAACGCCTTTGACCTTCTGGATGTTCGACCAGGTTCCGGCGATTACCACGCTCGCCAGAATCTGAGACAAGTCTCTACCGATAGCCCTTCCACCTGTTGGAAGGGCTTTTTTGTGCAGAATGTCATTATAAGCGGTGTGAAAATTCAATCGACCAATTTACGCGGGCGGTGTAAAATGAAGAAGGTTAACGAAATATTTCAAAATCAGCGATATTAGGCAGGGAGAGGTGTCCATGAGCCAGGCATATAAGATCATCATCCCGATGGCGGGATACGGTTCCCGTATGCGCCCGCTTACCTGGAGCCGACCCAAGCCGCTGCTGCCGCTGGCCGGCAAAACGGTGCTGGATTACGCGCTTGACCAGTTCGCCAGTTTGCCCGGTGTCGAAAACGCCGAGTATGTTTTCATTTCCAGCCCCAACCAGGGGGAATCAATTCAGCTCTACATGCAGCAGGCACACCCCGACGAAGAAGGTGCATTTTGTGACTCAGGACGAGATGCTTGGGCAATCCCATGCGCTGTGGTGTGCGCGTGAATACCTTTCAGGACCTTCGCTGATCGCCTTTTCAGACACATTGATCGAAACCGACCTAAAATTTATTCCGACCGAGGAATTGGACGCCGTGGCGTTCGTTAAAGAAGTGGAAGATCCCCGTCGTTTCGGCGTCATCGAAATCGACAAGCGCGGCGTGGCCACGCGCCTGGTGGAAAAACCGAAGGACATCAGCAACAACCAGGTGCTGGTGGGCTTTTATTATTTCAAAGAGACCGGCGCGCTGATGAAGGCGATCGAAGAGCAAATGCGCCGCGGTACCAGTCTTAAGGGTGAGTATTTCCTGGTGGATGCCATCAACATCTTCATCGAGATGGGCGGGCGCATGCGCAAGGAAAATATCCAAACCTGGCTGGACGCCGGTATACCCGCGGCAGTGCTCGAAACCAACCGCCATATGCTGGATCACGGCAGGGTTACGCTGCAGCCCGCTTCAAGCCTGCCTGGAGTGGCGATCCTGCCGCCGGTGCACATCGCGGAAGAAGTAGTGCTCGAAGCTTCTGTCATCGGCCCGCACGTCTCCATTGGCAAGGGGTGTTCGTTGAAGAATGTTGTCATCAGCAATTCCATCGTGGATGCCAACACGGTGTTGGAGAACATGGTCATCGAGGGATCGATCATTGGCTGTGACGTGACCTGCAAAGGCCAGGTTGAGCACTTGTTCCTGGGTGACAACACGCAGGTGGTTAGCTGAAGGATCCTGTCCGCTGCCGCGCTGATCATGCCTATCCCGGACGCCCGCTGGAGGTCTGGGATGGAAGCCGCTGGCAGACCGTGACCGATATATTGGAAGAAATGCAGACCCCTTTGCACAAGCGCTACCATGTGGTCTGCGAGGACGAGAATGAATTCTGGCTGGTTTACGACCCGGCACTCGACAGTTGGCAGATCTCTGCTGCTGGCGGGACCGGCAACTGAACAACACAAGGAGTATTAATGACCGATCGTTATCTTTCCCGCAGGGTAGCTGGACTGAAGCCGTCAGGCATCAGGAAGTTCTTCGATATCACCGCCACTATGAAGGATGTCATTTCGCTGGGCATCGGTGAACCCGATTTCACCACTCCCGAACCCATCCTGCTGGCGGGCATCGAATCGCTGCAGCGCGGAGAAACACACTACACCTCCAATTATGGTATTCTTGAACTGCGCCGCGAACTGGCCGCGCATTTTGCGAGCCTGTACGGCGTGGAATACAATCCGGAAAAGGAAATCATCATCACGGTTGGCGGGTCTGAAGCCCTCAACCTGGCGGCCATCGCCCTGCTTAACCCCGGTGATGAAGTGATCATCCCCTCGCCATGCTTCGTCTCTTACCAGGCAGCGGTTATTCTCGCGGGCGGCGTGGCGGTGGAAGTACCCTGCCGCATGGATAACAACTTCGACATTGACCCCGACGAACTGCGCGCCGCCATCACGCCGCGCACCAAGGCTTTTCTTATTGGCTTTCCAAATAACCCAACCGGGGCGGTGGCCAGCCGTGAGAATCTGCTCGAGGTGGCTAAAATGGCTGAGGAGCACGACCTGGTGGTCATCTCAGACGAGATCTACGATCGCCTGGTTTATGGCGTCAAGCATGTGTGCTTCCCCTCGCTACCGGGGATGCGCGACCGAACCCTGCTGCTGGGCGGTTTCTCAAAGGATTATGCCATGACGGGTTGGCGCATTGGATACGCCGCCGGTCCCGAGCATCTGATCAATGGGCTGCTGCGCGTTCACCAATATATGGTGATGTCAGCGCCCACCATGTCACAATACGCCGCGCTTGAAGCGCTGCAAAGTGGTGAACCGTATGTGCTAAAGATGCTGGCTGAGTACGACAGGCGGCGTAAACTGATCGTCAGCGGACTTAACCAGATCGGCCTGCCCACCTTTGAACCAAAGGGTGCCTTTTATGCCTTCCCCAAGGTCAGTGCCACCGGGCTGGACGATGAAACTTTCTGCAAGCGCCTGCTGCAGGAGCAGCACGTGGCTATGGTGCCGGGCAACTCATTTGGCCTGGGGGGAGAGGGATTCGCGCGCTGTTCCTATGCCACCGGCTATGACCAATTGGAGGAAGCCCTCGAGCGCATTGAGCGGTTTATCCGCAAGATTTAATTGAATGAATCATTTTGGTAGTGGTCGAGCGCCGCTCGACCCCTACTCGTTGTTAAACTCGACTGTTTCTCTCTTGCTCGACCGATAATATTTTTTGGAATTGAGAGAATACCGGTTATTTTATTGCCAGGTCGAGCGTCGCTGCGGTTTATGCGTACCCGAGCGAAGCGAGTGGTACTCGACCCTTACGACCCTTGATTCTCCTCGTCTTTTTCCCAGTTGTATGGGTTTTGGTAAATATACTCAACAATATTTTCGTAATCTTTTTCGTCTCGTATGATGTGCTCATAATAATTCCGCTGCCATACTGGCTGACCCCTTGTATTTTGTTTTGCGTTTAGGGCATAAGTCACGGCTGATTTGTAAGCGCGGACGATGGTTGGAATCGACCCTGATACCGGTTTACCGAATTGTTCCACGGATGGGTATTCATCCATGGTAGGGGCACGGCGCGCCGTGCCCCTACGTGTTAACCAAATGATGCCGTGAATATGGTTGGGCATCACCACAAATTCATCCTCGAATAATTCCACCCTGTCTCGTAATTGCACCGTCCGGAACCATTCGGTCCTGGCAATTTCTCCTGCCTGGGATAAAACCATTTCGTAATTGAGAATCCTGCCGAAAACCGGTAACCGGTCATGAGTCACGACGGTTATAAAATAGCCGCCTTCAGACGAATAATCATAACCAGCAAGGCGGATTAATTTTCTCCGATGCTTAGATAGTGCTTCAGGCATAATGATGTATCGGGTCTATTTGTTCTTCTCGTAAATAATGCGCAATCCCAGCAGTGTCAATTCCGGTTCCACGGCGTCGATGCAGGTCACTTCGTCCGCGATAAGGCTGGCCAACCCGCCGGTGGCTACCACTTTTGCTTCTCCACCGAGTTCCTTTTTAAGCCTTGCCACCAATCCCTCCACCAGGCCGGCGAAGCCGAAGATCAACCCAGACTGCAGAGAGAGGATGGTATTCTTACCGATCACTTTTTCAGGTTTGTGCAGGTCGACTGCTGGCAGCATGGCTCCGGCTTCGAAAAGGGACGAAGCAGCGGTGATGATGCCCGGCGCGATGGCCACTCCTTCAAAATCGCCGCTGGCAGAGACCGCCGAGAAGGTGGTGGCGGTGCCGAAGCCGATAATGATACAGGGCGTGCCGTAAAGGGAAACCGCGCCCACGGCATTTGCGATCAGGTCAGGGCCGACTTCCTTGGGGTTGTCAGCGTTGATGTGGATCACGGGGCGTTTGACGTTTCCGACAATTACCGGTTCCAGGTTGAGATGCCGCTTGACCAGGTCTCTGAACGCGATGGTCAGCTCGGGCACCACCGAGGAGATGGCGCAGCCGTCAATTTCTTCCTTGTCGACGTTCTCGCTTTCAAACAGGGAAAGCACCAACACTGAATACTCATCAGAAAGTTTGTTTTCATTGGTGTAAATACGCCAATGCGTTACCAGTTTTTCCCCTTTGTACAAGCCAAGTTTGATATTGGTGTTGCCGATGTCGATGCAAAGCAGCATATATCACCTCGCCAAATGATGCCGGGTCATTTATTGCTATTGTAGCACGCAAGTGAAATGAAGGCGTGCGGCTGATTTTTCCTTCCGTGATAAAATCCTCTACACCATGAAATACGAACCTGTTATTGGCCTTGAGGTGCACGCGGAACTGGCAACGCAGACGAAAATGTTCTGCGGCTGCCGCATTGTCGATACCACCACCGCTGCTCCCAATTCCAGCGTTTGCCCGGTGTGTGCCGGCATGCCCGGCACCCTGCCTGTTCTCAACCGCCGCGCCGTCGAATACGGCATTCGCGTGGCGTTAGCGCTCGAGTGCGAGGTCATGCGTACCTCCATATTCGCCCGCAAGAATTACTTTTACCCCGATCTACCCAAAGGTTACCAGATCTCGCAGTATGAACAGCCGCTGGCGGTGAACGGGCGTCTGGTTGTGGACACAGCAGAGGGTGAACGCACCATCCGGGTGCGGCGGGCGCACCTGGAGGAGGACACCGGCAAGCTCACCCATATCAGCGACGACGGAGAAAATTATTCCCTCGTTGATCTGAACCGGGCCGGAGTGCCCCTGCTGGAAATTGTCACTGAGCCGGATATGCACTCGCTGGAGGAGGTACGTGCCTACGCCACGGGGTTGCGGGCCATCCTGCGCGCCCTCGAAGTTAACTCGGGTGACATGGAAAAAGGAGTTATCCGCTTTGAAGCCAACGTCTCCATCCGTCCGGTCGGCTCCGTTGAACTTGGTACCCGGGTGGAGATCAAGAACCTGAACTCCTTCAGGGCGATGGAGCGTGCGGTGGCATACGAACTGGAGCGACAAGCCAGGTTGCTGGATAGGGGAGATGAAATCAATCTGGAAACCCTCGGTTGGGACGAAGACAACCAGTGCACCTATGTGCAGCGCTCGAAGGAAGAAGCGCACGATTACCGCTACTTCCCCGAGCCCGATATCCCGCCGCTGGTGGTTGAAACGGAGTGGGTTGAACAAATTAGAATGCGATATTCCCGAACTGCCTCGCGCCAAGACCATGCGACTGAAGGAACAGTACGCCCTCGCGCCTGCCGAAGCCGCCATTATCGCATCGGATAGTGGTACCGCGCATTACTTTGAAACCTGCGCCGAAGCGCTGAAAAAAGCTGTTCCCCGCACCGCAGCAATCTGGATCACGGGTGAGCTTTTCGCTTATGTCAACCAATCAGGTATTCCTCTTGCAGATATCCCGGTGAAACCGCGCGACCTGGCGGAATTGCTGGACGCGCTTGAAGCAGGCGAGATCAACCAGAGCACGGCCAAGGCGGTGTTGGGGGAGATGCTGGTAAAAGGCGCTTCCGCTGGTGAGGTGATCCGTGAAAAAAGCCTGGAGCAGGTCACCGATACGGATATTATCTCGCGCCTGGTCAAAGAGGTGATAGCCGCACACCCCGCGGAACTCTCCAACTACCTTGGGGGCAAGGAAACCCTGGCCAACTGGTTCTTTGGGCAGGTGATGCGTGCTGCCGGTGGCAGGGCGAACCCCACTGTGCTGAAAGACGAACTGGAAAAACAGCTGGAAAAATTTAAAACAGGTTAATCCGTTACCCTGTAAACCCTTTTGACAATTTTCAAATTAATCCTGATATTCATCATATTGACGCGCCTGTCATTCTCGTATATGCTATAAATGCACTGAAATGGCGGAGGAATTTGTGCGAATGATCACCCAACTCTTAATGCGGGAAAGCGGGCACAGGACCGGTGTGCCCGTTATTATATATTCCGCGATCAACCCTCTTCTGGTTATTTTTCACATCTCAACCTTGTAAAGGAGTGAACTGAATGGCAACCTCGATCAATGCATTTGAAATGTGTCAGAAACAGTTTGATCATGTGGCTGAATTACTCAAACTGGACCCGCAGGTGCGCGAGTTCCTGCGCTGGCCGATGCGCGAGTATTCTTTCCGCATCCCCGTGCGCATGGACGATGGCACCCTCAGGATGTTCCAGGGCTTCCGTGTGCAGCATAACGATGCCCGCGGCCCCAACAAAGGCGGCATCCGTTTCCATCCCGCTGAGACCATCGATACCGTGCGTGCCCTGGGTACGTGGATGACCTGGAAATGCGCTGTCGCGGACATCCCGCTCGGCGGCGGTAAAGGGGGTGTGATTGTTGATCCTTCGACTTTATCGACCAGCGAAAAAGAGCGCCTGGTGCGCGGATGGGTGGACGTGATGTGGCGCAATATTGGCAACCGCCAGGACGTGCCAGCCCCGGATGTTGGCACCACCCCGCAGATGATGGGTTGGATGATGGATGAATACTCCAAGCTGGTTGGTGAGTACACCCCCGGCGTCATCACCGGCAAACCGTTGGGCGGCGGTGGCTCGCTTGGGCGTACCGAAGCCACCGGCTTACGGTGTGATTTACACCGTGCGTGAAGCCATGAAACACCTCAAGCTGGATTCCTCTCAGTGCACGGCGGCCATCCAGGGGTTTGGCAACGTGGCGCAGTACGCGGCAATCGGTTTCATCGAACTGCTCAAGGGCAAAGTGATCTGCGTTTCCTACTATGACCGCGAAGATAAAGCCTCTTATACCGTCAGCAAAGTGGATGGCATTGACCCGCACTTCCTGATGACTATTACCGACCAGTACGGCGCGATCGACAAAGCCAAAGCCCGTGAAGCTGGCTATGTCATTGAAGATGGCGGTGCCTGGATCACCAAGGAAGTGGATGTTCTCATCCCGGCTGCGCTTGAAGGACAGATCAACGCTGATTCCGTCAAGCTCGTCCATCCACGTGTCAAGATCGTGGCTGAAGGCGCCAACGGTCCCACCACCCCCGAGGCGGATGAAGTGCTCAAGGAACGCGGCATCTTCGTCATCCCTGATTTTCTGTGCAATGCGGGCGGCGTGACGGTTTCCTACTTCGAAGGCGTGCAGAACGACATGAACTATTACTGGACCAGGGAAGAAGTGCTGGAGAAACTGGATACCAAGATGACCATCGCTTTTAAAGGTGTGCTCGATATGAGCCTGAAGAGCAAGGTCTACACCCGCGACGCGGCTTATATGGTGGCGATCGACCGTGTGGTCAAAGCCATGCAATTGCGCGGCTGGGTCTAATCAGTTACTGAACCACGACAACAACCCCGGGCAAACCGGGGTTGTTTTGTTAATGGAGGGTAACGACCAGCGCGATGGTTGGAGAAAACAGATAATGGTCACTCGGGTCGGTCGTCGATCAACATTCTTCGAATTTGCGATAACTGCTCGGCGATCAATCCGAGAAGCAGCACAATGCCGCTGATGGTGAAAGCCAGTAACGAGCCTGTGCTCACGCCCCTTCCCCGCAACACGATCGGAATACCCCACGCCAGCCCCGCGATCAGGAAGAATGCGGAAAGCGGCAGAAAAATGCGCAAGGGATTAAAGAACACCACGATATTGATGATTTCAACGACTGTGTCCACTGCCGACCCAAGGGTTATCTTGCTTTTGCCGCCGACACGCGGGTTTATCTGAACAGGCATCTCCATCACTTTGCATTTTTCCGCGATGAAGGTCAGGGCGATAATGTCACTGAACGCCATCGAATCAGGGCAGACTTTGATATAACGTTTTGCGAGATTGGTTCGGTACATCTTTAACCCGGAATTCAGATCCCTGTATTTTGTTCGGCAAAAGGATCCTGGATAAACTGCGAATGATCCATTTTCCCAGCCCGCGGGCAGTAACCCTTGATTCATTTTCTCGCGCACCGATCATCAGATCGCAATCTTCTTCGATCATCTTCTGATACATGCTGATCACGCTGCCGGGTTGGTGCTGTCCATCACCGTCAATGGTGACGAGGTACTCGGTTTCTGCGGCTCTTGATACCGGTTTTGATCGCACCGCCGTACCCCTTATTGATCTTGTGATGGAGCACAGAAAAATCCCGCGTGGATTGGAAATCCTCCAGGAGCTTGCGGCTATCGTCACTCGACCCATCATTGACAACAACCAATTTGCACTGATGCGCGTCACACAACTCCAGCCAGTTGTTGAGGATCAGCGGCAGGGCATCTTCTTCGTTGTAAACCGGCATGATTATGGTTAGATTTTCCATTTTTATCCTTACTCAGGAAAAAATTTGACTAAAGTTATTATAAATGAATTGGGCAATAAATAACGCGGCTGATCCACAGTAGAAAAATCCCTTTATGGTCTGCAAAGTAACCCCGGAGAACAGGGTAATTCTGTTTTATCCCGGGTCAATGGGAGAGAAAAAACCCCGCCACTGCAGATGGGGGTTGAACTTACGGTGGATGATACCTTCTATAGCAAGTATAATTGTTCTGTCTTGTTTTACCAACCGCTATGCAGGCATTCTTTATGTTGATCATCTCGGTATTCCTTTACCTGGTCTTATCCCTTCTGGTGTCTTTGAGGGTATTCAAACACGTTTCATTTGCGAAAATCACCACTGTCTTTTTTCTGGTCACGGTCACGATAAACGTGTTAGTTGTTCAGATCCTGAGCCTCATTAACCTTCTCGACCAGCCGTGGATGTTCCTGGTGATACAGGCGCTCATGTGCCTGGGATTCGGATTCATTCTTTTCGATCCCCGCAACAGGTTCTTCAAAGAAAAACTACCTTCATTGAAATTTGAATTTCATAAACCGGACGGTTGGGGATGGTATCTCATCCTGTTGATCAGCGGTATTCTGCTGCTCGCGCTGTACGCAGGCGCGCTCGCGCCCATTAACAACTCTGACTCCCTGCACACGCACCTGCCGCGCATCTATTACTGGATTCAGCACGGGTCGATGGCTTTGTGGGACGCGGTGACGGTAACCCAGTTGAATTACCCGATCAACATTGCCATCCAGGGGGCCTGGCTCTTCCTGCTCGGAGGATCGGAAACGCTGTTTTTCCTGGTGCCGTGGCTGGCGCTGGTGACCGCGGTGATCCTCATTTACGAGATCGCGCTGCTCCTTGGCCTCAGTGCGCGAGGCGCGCTTTTCGCCGCCCTGGTGGGGTTATCCTTCCCGGTGGTGCTGCTGCAGACCTTCTCGTACCAGGGGGATGTGTTTATCGCGACGTTGATCCTCGCCGTGATCTGGTTCCTTCTGCTGCACATCCGTCAGCAGCAAGCGCTGTTTCTCCATCTCTCCGTTGTGCCGCTGGCCGTGGCGCTTGGCTCAAAGCAGACGGCTTTCCTTTTCCTGCCCTTCTACCTGCTGGTCGTCCTGCTGCTCTGGCTAAAAAAACGCGTTACGCCGCGCACCGTCTATACGACTGCGGCGGTATTCCTCGCCAGTCTCTTCCTGTTGACTTCCTTCAAGTACATTCAGAACGCTGTTGAACGCGACCGGCTTGAGTCATCCATGTTCGCCAGCTACCGCTACAGCATGCCGTTCTCGCAGCCGGGTGACGGGCTGCGCTACGCCACCAACAGCGGCAGGTACCTCTACCAGGCAACCAGCCTGGACGGACTCACCGGCAGGTTCAAGCTCTCCGCCCAGAACGCGCGGGCGAGTGTATTCCGCGCCTTGAGCGGCTGGCTGAACCTCGACCTGGAAGTGCGGGATTACATCTCAGAGGGTGACGAGGAATATTTCACCTACACTGAAAATCCCACGCTGAACGAGGATTCCGCCTGGTTCGGACCCCTGAGCGTGCTCCTCTTCCCGGCGGCGGTCGTCATCGTCCTTGCCGGTAAAAACAAGGCGCGCAAGCAATACCTGTGGATTTCGCTGGCTTTCCTGCTGACCGTGTTTGTCATGGTCGCTGTTCTCATTACCGGCTGGAGCCCGACGAACGGGCGCTACCTGGTGCTGCCCGTGCTGGTGCTCACACCGTTACTCGCGGTGCTCATCCCTAAAAAGCGCATCTGGAGCGCGCTGGTGACGTTCGTGCTATCCATTGCCGCGTTCTTCCTGGCGGTATCGACGCTGCTTATCAATGATTCCCGGCCTTTGGTCACACAGCAAACGCTGTACTCTTTCCAGGCAAAAACGCTGGAGAAGTGGGACGATTCAGGTTTCATCGGCGGGGTTTACGCCAAGTACATCGCCAACCGGGTGATCGAATCCCTGCTACTCACCAGCCCTGACCGCAAGGACATCCGCCACCAGTCGTATTACGATAACCTCTTCCACCAGAGCACGAGTGCGATCCCGGATATCGAGTTTGTCAACGCCAGTGTCCCGGTTGACGCGCCGCTTTATCTTTATATGCGCAAGAATATCATCGAATTCGCGCTCTTCGGGGTGAACAGAACCCGTGACCTGGTGCCGTTCAGCGAGCTGCAGCAGGTGCCGTCAGGCTCGCTCGTGCTGGTGGATAAAGGACGAACCCCGGCGTTAACCGGGGCGTTGAACCTGCTGGCCGAAAACGATAATTTTTGGATCTTTCGTAAGCCATAAACCGGTGATTTAATCCACCGATTTCACCATTTAGCGTTATGTTCCTCTGCCCAGCCAATCAGGTCCACGACTTCAAGCTTTTCCCCTTCATCCGTGACCACCTGCCCGTTGTATCGCCCAAACATCTGGTGTACCTCGCTCTTCAGCACCAGAGCGTCGGTTCTGGCCACGCGCTCAAAGAAGGGCGTGAAAACCAGGTCAAGCCTGCCGTCCGGTGAGGTCATCGTCCACGGGGATTTGAAATTGCGGTTGTCGTAGGTGAACGTGAGGTCAGCAAGCTTGTGCACCCTGCCCTCGAGGATGAAGCAGTTTTCCGTCGCGGCGCTGGTATCGCCGAAACCGTAACCCATGTTGAGCCCGACGCGCCGCCCATCAGGCAGAAAGCCTGAAGCACTCGCCCACACCCAGAATGAACTGTATTCCCACACGCCGCGGCCCCAATCAAGGTTACCCAGGCAGGTACCTGGTTCAACCGCATGGCGCGTACCCTGGTACTCCACCCAGCCCTCTGCCGGCATGCAGTTGATCTTGCGATTGTAGTAGAACCGCTTTTTGGGGATGGGAATGACGATGTTCATTGATTCGTGCTCGGCCGGGCAGGTCAGCGCCAGTTCCGCGTTAAGCGCACTGCCGCCAAAACCTGGCCAGCGCACGGAAAGCAGCCGTTGCTCCCCTTCGACCGTGAAGCGCAGGAGGATGTCCTTCTTCTGGTATTCCGTCACGCCCTCCGTGCTATTGCGCGGCAGCTTTACCCCGCCGCCAAAGGGGAGAGCGAGCGTCTCTTCCTTGTACGCACCGCTTGCGAAATCGATGACGTAAGCGAACACCATGCCCAAGTAGCCGACATCGCTGATGGTGAAGGAGAAGAAATGAGTCGGGGTGGTGACGGCGTAATAATCCCATATCTTGAGCCGCAGGCTCTGAGCCGGGCGGAAAGCGTAAAAGCGGCAGTTCTCCAAATTGGCATCCAGCACCGGTTGGGTGGCCCAGCCGGCCTGGGTCAGGTTTCCCTGGTCGTCCAGAAGCTTACCTGGTCCCGTGAGCAATTGTTGTGATTTCATGTGTCACTCCTGATAAAAATTTGCTGATTTAATTGTATTCAAATTTACCTACGTGCCAAATCAAAAACCGCATCCCGATTGAGATGCGGTCGTGAATGTGACTGAAAAGAGTTTACACGGTCTCGAGTGAGCCGGCGAGGGAGCCGGTCTTGCGGTACCAGCGCTGCTCGCTCTCGTACGCCAGGCGCATGATCTTGAGCATCACCTGGCGGGCGACCTCGCGCACATGCTCGTGGTCTTCCACGTCACCGCTGAAGCGCATGGGTTTGCCCACGCTGATGTTGTACGGTCCGCGCAGGTACCAGTAGCCCATTTCATCCCGTCCTTTAACCCTGGATTGGATCGTATGGATGCGGTCCTTGAGCAGGTGAATGCCCACCGGGTAAACCGGCGCGCCGCTGGCGATGGCCAGGCGGGCGACCCCGGAGCGTACCTGGTTGTAGCCGCCGCTGATCGGGCTGACCTTGCCTTCGGGGAATATCATGATGGTATGCCCCGCTGCCAGGTGTTCCAGCGCCAGGTCAATGGCTTCCTGCCCGTACCCGGCCGCCACCTTGATGTGTCCGGAGCGCTTGAGGTATTCTCCCAGCACGGGCACGTTGAACAGCACATCCTTGATCATGATGAAGGACTGGTGCCCCAACATGGCGGCGACGAAGAAGGGATCGGTGGTGCTGGGGTGGTTCGGGGCGATGATCTTGCCACCCGCGGCGTATGGAGACTTCTGATGCACATCCATCTTGAGCATGGCATCGGCGTAGGTCTTGACCACCGGTTTCGAGAGCCAGAACAGCGATTTTTGTGTAAGGTCTGCCAATATTAGTACCAACTTTCAATTTGTAGAGAATACCGGTGAGCATATCACTTTGTCTTGCCAGGCGTATCGCCTGGAAGGCATATTTCTGCCGGTGTACCAGGGCATATTTATTTATGCGTATGATGGGATTGAATATGACTGGTAATGTAACTGTTTTAACCCTGTTTTTCCTGGTTCGATGCTTACAACGAGCTTGCAGCAGGATATCTCAGGATGCTGTTTTTTCTTTCATCAGTCGGTCGATGTGCGGCTTAAGGATCTCCACCCAGCGGGCGTATCCCTCGGACATCAGGTGCAGGTGGTCATTGGATAGACCGGCCTGCATGGCACCGTCAGCATCAGCGAAGGCGGGATAAAGATTGATGAACGGGTAATAGTGATGCGCTGCCAGCGCTTCAAGGAGTGCGTTGATACGCCGGATACGTGCGGCGAAGGCCTTTTTCCTCGGCAGGATGGATTGCACGTACACAACTGTATCGGGCGAGAGTTCCTGACAGCGCTCAAGGATCCGGCGGTACGCGCTGAGGATGGCTTCGTCGTTACGGTAAGTAAACCAGGGCAGGTCATTTGTGCCGATGAGCAGGAAGATGGCGCGCGGTCCGGGTTTCAGGATCTCGTCCAGGCGCTTGAGCACCCCCGGGGTGTCATCCGCGTTGATGCCGCGGTTCTTCAACGGCACGCCCGGAAAGAGCTCCTCCCAGCAGCCGCCATCCGTGATACTGTCGCCCACGAAGACAACGTCTCCTTCGTTGACCGGGTAGCGGCGGAAGAAATCCGCCCGCTGCTGGTAATGGTTGGTTTCGATGCTTTCCACCACCCAGCGGCTGAGCGCCAGGAAGAACAGGGTGACGATGAGCAGGATGGACAGGATGGTGATGGTCATAGATGGATTATATCAAACGAAACCGCGCCGGGGGGATCACATTGTCCTCCGGCAGCAGGGATTGGTAAGCCAGTGCTTACGGCTCCAGGCAGTAGGGCAGCGAACTCGAGGTCGAATCCGGGTCGAGCGTGGAGTCGTTCTCATCGTAAATCTTGATGGCGGTGACCTCGGGGAACTGCTCGAGGTTCCTGAAGATCAGCGCCGCCACCGAATAGGCCGCGCCGTTGTTGGCGCACTCATCGCCCAGGTACACATGCGCAATGCCGTTCTCGATGGTTAACTCGCGCACACGGATGAAGCCGCTGCCGTGCATGCGCAAGCCCTGGTCGTATTCCTCCTGCGTCGGACCGGCGAAGTAAGCGTTCAGAATCGCCAGCGGCAGGTTGGCATCAGTGGTGAAACGCGTCACAGCCACTTCGTAGGGATCGGTGGCGGCGAGGAAGCGGTTCTCGTCGAGGAAGTAGACAGTGATCTCCTGCTCAAAGACCTCGGGGGAGGGCAGCGCGATGACCACCGTCGGCTGCGGCACCTGGGTGGCGGTTGGCACGAGCGGCGGGCTGGCGGGCGGCTGGGTAGGGGCGGGTTGCGTTTTATTGCCGAACAGGTCAAAACTGACGCTGCAGGCCATTAACGTGACCGCGGTCAGGATGAGCAGTATGGTAAATAGGGGGCGTTTCATGTGCTAACCTCCGTCTCTGTATCCATTATAATCATCTCCAGCGGTAAAGATCGGTACACATTGGAGCCATGGAGCAATATGATCACTGAGAAGCAAGTATATGACGTTTTATCCGGGGTTTTGGATCCCGAGCTGGGGCGCAACCTAGTGGAGCTGGGCATGATCCGCGATGTGAGTATTGCCGAGGATGGCACCGTCGCTTTCACACTGGTCTACACCATTGCCGGCTGCCCGTTGAAGAGCCAGATCGAGAACGACGCGCGCGCAGCCGTGTTGAGGATACCGGGCGTGAATGAAGTGAACATCACCCAGGGCGTGATGAGCGAAGAGGAACGCAAGGCGGTTTTCCCGCAGGGCGGACCGCTGCCCCAGCTCAACCAGTTCAACAAGATCGAGCGCGTCATCGCGGTGATGAGCGGCAAGGGCGGGGTGGGCAAGTCGTCCATCACGGCGCTGTTGGCTTGCGAACTGGCGCGCCAGGGCAAGAAGGTGGGCATCCTCGATGCTGATATTACCGGCCCGAGCATCCCGAAGTTATTTGGCCTACCGCCCGGCGGGCTGCGCGGCGGCGAGCAGGGCATTTTGCCGGCGGTCACCAAATTGGGCATCCGCGTGGTATCCACCAACCTGCTGGTACCTACCGAAGACGCCGCTGTCATCTGGCGTGGACCGCTCATCGCGGGCTCCATTCAGCAGTTCTGGCGCGATGTGCTGTGGGGAAAACTGGACATGCTGCTGGTGGACCTGCCCCCCGGCACTTCCGACGCGGCGCTGACCGTGATGCAGTCCCTGCCGGTGAACGGGGTGGTGCTCGTCTCCACGCCGCAGCTGCTGGCCGGGCTGGTGGTGCGCAAAGCCGACGCCATGCTCAAGCAATTGAACATCCCCGTGCTGGGGGTGGTGGAGAACATGAGCTACTATCCCTGTCCGGCTGGCGGGGGGAACCATGAGATCTTCGGCCCCAGCCACGTGGAGGAATTGGCCAAGGCGGTAGGCACCGTGCGCTGGCTTCGGCTGCCCATCGACCCGCAGGTGGCGCTGCTGGGCGACGCTGGCAAGATCGAGGAATACACATCCGCCAGCATGATTGAAATCCTCGGGTGATCGTGCTATCTTATGGGTAGCAGTTTTCTGAAACAACCCATGAAAAGGTTGTTAATAACCTTTTCATGGGTCGGCTTGAGGGGTGGTTTTCAATGAATTGAAATAACCAAACATCGCCGCTTTAACACAGCCAGGTAACAGGTAAGAGGGAGGGGTACCATGGAAAAATCAAATCTCATCGGTGCCATCACGGCGGTGGCGTTCTTTGTGTCTGCCATCCTGGTATTCGTCTCGCGCCTAGCAGGCAGGCCGAGGGTTGAATTCTGGTTGGGTATTTTCGAGCTCGCGCTGGCTATTCCGCTGCTGTACCTGTTGATCAAGGCACCATCAGAAGGGCGGCCGGCGCTGTATTACATCCAGCTCGGCGCGATTCTGCTATGGCTGCTGGTGGAGCTGCTGCTGGATTTCATTCTCAAGATCGATTTTCGGCACACGCGCTGGATGGTGATCACTTACGTAGTGCTGTTCTTTGCGGGGGCGGGCGGGTTGCTGGGTATCGCCTCCAACGCCGGGACCACGGCGAAGATCATCGCCATCGTGTTGTTCCTGGTGATGGCGGTGCTAACCTTTGTGCAGCGCGCAGTAACGGGGATGTAATTGGATTTTGGATGCGCTTTCAATGCACCGCACAACTTGATATTTTACGAACTTATGTTATATTAACAGTTAAAGGTATCAATAATTCCTACCTTTAACTGTTAATATGAAAAACGGATTTCTAAAAACAATTCTCAGATCGGAACAAACAGTCTTTACTTTCAAAGAGCTGCTTTTGGCGTGGAGCACTGATGAAGGGATCGCTCGCAGGCGTATCAGTTATTATCTTAAGACCGGCAATCTTTACGCGATCAGGCGCGGGATATATGCCAAAGATAAAAACTACGACCGCAATGAATTGGCCGTCAAGATTTATACCCCCGCTTATATCAGTTTTGAAACCGTGCTGGGAAGCGCGGGAATCACTTTTCAATACTACAGCCAGATATTTGTGGCTACTTATCAGACGAATGAGATCATTGCTGATGGACAGCAAATCGTTTTTAGAAGGCTTAAAACCCCGGTTCTTCTCAACTCATCAGGTATCGAGAACAAGGAGAGATATGCCATTGCCTCCCCTGAACGGGCTTTCTTGGATGTAGTATATTTGAACAGGGAATACCATTTCGATAATCTGTCGCCTGTCAACTGGGAGACGGTCAATGAAATCGCCCCAATATATGAAAGCAAGAAAGTAATCGAGAGAATTAACAAGTACTACAAATCGACGAAAGAGTAATGCCATGGCGCTAAACCAGATAACGCATAAAACCGTACTCATTCGAATCCTGAAGGATATTTATTCTCATTCAGAAATAGGACCACTTTTAGGATTTAAAGGCGGCACCGCGGCTTATCTTTTCTATGACCTGGATCGATTTTCCGTTGATTTGGATTTTGATCTTTTAGCATCTGATAAAGAGGAATACGTCTTTGATGAAGTAAAAAGCTTGTTGGGAAAATACGGGAAGGTAAAAACAGCCGATAAAAAGCGTTTCAGTCTGATATTTATCCTGGCATATGAGGACAAGGAACTTGACGCCCAAAACGTCAAGGTTGAGATCAATAAACGCAACTTTGGTTCGAAGTATGAAATCAAATCCTACCTGGGAATCCCGATCAAGGTGATGGTCAAAGAAGACATGTCAGCCAACAAACTGGTTGCCCTTTATGAAAGAATCGGTAAGACAAATCGTGATGTCTATGACAGCTGGTTCTTTTTATCAAATGACTGGCCAATTAACCGGGAGATTGTTGAAAGAAGAACCACAATGACCTTTAGCGATTTTCTTGGTGCCTGCATTGAATTGCTAAATATGATGAGCAACAAGAACATGCTTTCTGGAATGGGAGAGTTGTTATCTGATAAACAGAAGGCGTGGGTAAAAAGCAAACTGAAGGATGAATTGCTCTTCCAGCTTAACCTCTTGTTGAGTGCCAATATGTAATATTAATCCGTGAAATAATCAAGAAACCCACACCAGCTCGTAGGACGGGTTGAAAAACAGCCAATAAAACAGGTGATCAAAAATCGAATACAATCTTCTTGTTTTTTTTGTTGTCTGAAATAACCCATGAAAAGGTTATTAACAACCTTTTCATGGGTCGGCGCGAAGGTTGGGTTGAAAACGAACCAAGCCGAAATATCAATTGATTGGCTTCGCCAAAATCAACGCCAGTATGCCGATGATGAGCGTACAGCCCAGGCCGATGGGCAAGGTGAGGCGAAATATTGCGCCTTCGCGGCCTTTCATGATGTTTGTGCTGCCTCCTATCAGCAGGGCTGCCTTCAGCGGTATAGAATCTGGGCGAGGAATTGCCGGCTGCGTTCCTGAAACGGGTTCTGGAAGAATTCCTCCGGTGTTCCCGTCTCCACCACCTGCCCCTTGTCCATAAAGACCACCGCGTCAGCTGCCGCCCTCGCGAACCCCATCTCATGAGTTACCACGATCATGGTGATTCCCGCCTGCGCCAATTCAAGCATGACGTCCAGCACCTCCTTGATCATCTCGGGGTCGAGAGCGCTGGTGGGTTCATCAAACAGCATCAGCTTCGGGTTCATCGCCAGGGCGCGCGCGATTGCCACGCGCTGCTGCTGACCGCCGGATAGCTCCGCGGGATACGCGCCGGCTTTCTCGGCAATGCCAACCAGGCGCAGCTGCGTCAGAGCGTTTTCACGGGCTTCATGCCTCGGCCTGTCTTTGACGATCCGCTGTGCCAGGGAGATATTTTCCAGGACGGACAGATGAGGGTACAGGTTGAAATGCTGAAAGACCATCCCAATCTCGGAGCGCAGCGCGTTCATTTTCTTCTGATTGCTGGTCAACAGCTCTCCGTCGATATAAATCTCGCCCGAGGTCTGTTCTTCCAGCTGGTTAATACAGCGCAGCAGCGTGGATTTGCCCGAACCGCTTGGACCGATGATGACCATCACCTTTCCCCTCTCCAGGCTCAAACTAACGTCCTGTACCGCTTCGATACCGGTGAACTGCTTGCTCACGTGTCGGATTTCCACCATGGGTCTACCGTTGTCCATTTTTACGCATCCTTTGCTCGGTGAGTTTCATAACAAATGAAAGCAGGATCGTCATGGTCAGATAAAGCACCGCCAGGGTAAGGTAGGCTTCCTTAAACATAAAGGTCGTCCCGGCGTGCAGCCTCGCCATCTGGGTAATATCACGTACCGCCAGGATGGAGACCAGCGACGAATCCTTCAGAATTGAAATGAAATCGTTGCCCAGCGCCGGTAGCACGTTTCGGATAGCCTGGGGCAAAATGATGTAACGCATGGCCTGGTTATAACTCATCCCCTGCGAGCGGGCGGCTTCCAGCTGTCCCTTGTCGATGGATTCAATGCCCGCCCGGAAGATCTCCGCCAGAAATGCGCCGTAGGTGATTGAGAGGGCGATGATCGCCCGCACATTCATTGAAACCTCTCTGTTGCTGGAAGCTGACAGCACCGCCCCGACCCCGGTTAACCCCGCGGAGGTCAGTGCTCCGCCCAGTACCTGAAGCCCGCTGGTGACCGCCGGAACGCCAACGAAGGCGATGAAGAAGATGAGCACCAGCATTGGAACCCCACGGATGATCTCTACATACAGGGTCGACAGGTTCTTGAAAACCACATTGGAGGAAATCCTGCCCAACCCGGTCAGCAAGCCCAGCACCAAGGCAATCAGGAAAGCGATAATTGTCGTGGAGATCGTCACCCCCAACCCGGCTTTGATGAACTGGAAGGATTCACGGAAATTTTCACTGGTGGTGATGGTGATGAACGTCCAAAGAGCGATCAGTCCTATCCCTGCCAGCCACCAGGGAAAATGACGCAACCTGTCCCTCAAGCTCATTGCACGGACTGCAGCTTCTTTCTTCCAAACCGGATTATCGAGCGTGACCTGTTGTTCCATTCTCTTCCGCCTTTCCTCTCCAGGTGGAATTGTTAACCACCTGGAGAGCGTATGATTGGTCTACTGGATATCGTCGTATGTGATCTTGAAATCAGGCCCGAAGTACTTCTGGTTCAGTTCATCCAGCGTCCCGTCATCCATCATGGCTTGCAGCGCCAGGTCCACCGCGGCTTTCAACGCGCTACCCTTGGGATAGATGAAACCGAGCTCGTCTCCCGAGATGGTAGGTCCTACCAGCTCCAGCTTGTCGATGTTGGTGCCCTGGTAACCCATACCAACGATCTCGTCGATGATGACAGCGTCCACATCTCCGCTGATAAGCGCTTGTACCGCGAACGGAAATTGCTCAAAACCTTTGATGCGCTCTTCGGAAAGGTACTGTTTGGCGGTCTCATAATTACTTGTGTTCAACTGTGTCCCCAGAATCAAGCTGGAATCAGCCGCGAGGTCTTCGATGCTGCTGAACCGCGCCTCTCCTTTGCGTACCAGCAACCGCTGGTTGATCTGGATATAACCGATCGAGAAATCCACCTGCTGCATTCGCTCTTCGGTGATGGTGATGCCGTCGCCCGCGGCATCATACTGCCCCTGCGCCACGGACTGGATCATCCCGTCCCAGGCGGATTCTACGAATACAGGAGCGCAGTTCAGCCGGGTGCATATTTCCGCCCAGGTCTCATAATCCCAGCCGCTGGGCTTGCCGGTTTTCGCCGAGATATAGTTGAAGGGCAGGTAAGCGTTTTCAACGGCGATGGTGATCTCCTCGCAGTTCAAGTCCACCAGGGCTTTGTTTGCCGAGCCCAGGCAGCCCGGCGCAGCCACGTTGTTCGTTTGGCAGGCGCTCAAAAGAAATGCGGATAAGAGGATCAAAACAAGTAGGGTGGTCAAATTCTTTTTCATCAGAGTTCTCCTTTAGGTTGGTTTCTATGGTTGCTTTGGTAAGGTTTAGTGTGTTGTTCTTCGATGCACCTCCAGGCGTTAAGGTATAAAAAAAGCCCTCCATTGAAGGGAGGGCTTTAAGAAAAACTATGCGATCTGCTCTTAATTATCGTCAAAAGCAAAACAGCGCCCGATTCCCTTCAAGGGATTGGCGTGGGTATGCTTATGATGCTTCAGGGCAGACAAATTAAACATTGGCGTGTTTATATCACGATTTAGGTTGCTGTCAAGAGGAATGAAGTTCTGTTAATTGTTTGAAAGCGACTGGTAGATTTTCAACCTGCCACGCATTAAAAAGTGGTGGGTTCAAAAACCGAACTTACCCAACTTGTTTTTATTTCCTGTTTTCTGAATTAACCCATGAAAAGGTTATTAACAACCTTTTCATGGGTCAACTCGTGTGATGCGTTTTCAATGCACCACTGGATTGGGGGATTCAAAAACCGAACCCACGCTACGACTAATTTGTGAAACTCGACAAAATCAACGCCAACACACCGATGATGAGCGTGCAGCCCAGGCCGATGGGGAGGGTGAGGCGCAGGATCTCGCCTTCACGTCCCTTCATGACGTTGGTGCTGCCGCCGACCGCAAGCTTGGCCGGGGCGATCATGCTGCCCAACGCGCCGCCGGTGGTTTGCGCCGCCAGCAGGATGACGGGGCTGATGGCCGAGCAGCGCCGCCACGCCGTTCTGCATTGGGCCGAAGAGGATGTTGGAATTGGTGTTGCTGCCGGTGGCAAACGCACCCAGCGACCCGACCAGCGGCGCGACCAGCGGGTAGACGCTGCCGAAGGCAGCGCTCAATCCCTGCGCGATCAACTGGGTCATGCCGGTGTGCTCCATCAGCGACGACAGCCCGATCATGAAGATGGTGCCCAGGCTGGCCGGCAGGGCGGAATGCCAGGTAGCGACCAGCGAGTCCTTGAGGTGAGCCGTGCCGGAGCGCGTGATGCGCGGTAATAAGATGGCCGCGACCACGGCGCTGAACAGGATCCACACACCGGGGTGGGTGAAGGGTTTGAAGACGAAACCGGTCCGGCCGCCGTGATGAAGCCGTCGCTGGTGGCGACCTCCGGAAAGAAGGAATCAAGCCGCACCCCTGCCAGCAGCTGGTTGAGCGGTTTGATGATGGATACGATGAGGATGCTGCCGAAGAGGACGCCGTAGGAGAGCAGCCCCGCCTGCAGCTGCGGGTTGGCGCTGGCGCGAATCTTCTCCCCGGGCGGGCGCCGCGTGAGCAGCAGGCCTCCGCCGATGCCCACGATGGCGGCGGTGAACGAGCTCAGCGGGATCACCCCGGTGAGACCGATGAGGTACTGCACGACCGCCACGACCAGCGAGAGCAGTAAAATGCGTTTCCAGTAATGCAGTTGTTTTAGCACAAAAGCCGATGACAATCCGGTGAGCAGGACTGTCACTCCCAGCAGCAGGGCTGCAAAGGGGAAAACTTCGTTCTCGTTCATGCCGGTGATGTCCGTCATGGTGCGGAATGCCAGCGCCATGCCGCCCAGGCTCACCGCCCAGCTGTGACCGATGGCGGCGGCGGCCACCGCGCGCACCGGGATCACGCCCAGCAGGATGAGCATGGGGGCGATGATGGCGATGGGCAGACCGAAGCCCGCCAGGTTCTCCACCAGCGCCGAGAGCATCCACGCCAGCACCACCAGCAGCCAGCCGGGTTCCGGGATCATCTCCTGCAGCGCGTAGGCGATGGCGCGCACGCCGCCGGCTTTGTCGACGATGTGGTACATCATCAGCGCCGGCCACAGCACCGCCAGCACGTTCACCGTCAGCAGCAGCGCCTTGACCTGCGACACCCACAGCACCTTTCCGTTGAGCCCGAAGAAGAGGAAGGCCACCGCGATGCCTGCCAGCCAGCCGGCGAAACCCGCCTGGTGACTGCCGCGCCGGAAGAAGAGCATCAGCGCGAGCACAAGCAGAATGGGTAGGGCAGCGTACAGGTATGACATCGGTTTTATTTATCCAGGCATTTTTAGTAAGGTAAAAAGTATTCCATAAAAGGAGTTAAGGTTTTTCTCTCCTAATCCCCAATCACAAATCACTACTCTCAATTCTCAACTCTCTACTCTCGTTTCTCCACTCTCGATTCTCGGATCACGGTATTATTTCCAGCTTCGCCAACGACGCCAGCAGACGCTTGAAACCGACGGATTCGAAGTGTACGTCCACGGTTTCCTCGCCGTCAGCGTCCACGCGGCTTTCAAGAACCAGCCCCTCGCCCCAGGAGGCGGTGCGCACGCGCATGCCGGGTTTGTAGCGCGTGTCGCTGGGCACTTCCGGCTTTCTTTCACGCTTTCGTAAAGGAGGAGGACACGCCGGTCGTCGTCCAGCGCATATCGTTAAGGTGCGCGTCGCGCCGTGTACTGCCGCGTTTACCCTGGTTGAGCACCAGCTCGCCGCTGATGTCCTCCAAAAAGCGCGACGGTTCGCTGTACTCCCAGCTACCGTAGTTGGAGCGGCGCTCGGAGCGCAGCAGGTAGAGCTGGTTGCGCGCGCGCGTCATGCCCACGTAGAACAGGCGCCGTTCCTCGGCCATTTCTTCGGGGTCGTCACGGCTGCGGCTGTGCGGCAGCAAGCCTTCGTCCAGTCCCATGATGAACACCTGGTTGAACTCCAAGCCCTTGGCAGCGTGCAGCGTGAGCAGCGTCACCGCCTTTTGCGGCGCTACCGGCTGCTGGTCGCCCTCCGCTGGCAGCGTGTCCTGGTCTGAGACCAGGGCTAAATTTTGCAGGAATTCCGTCAGACCCTTTTCGTCATAATCGTAGGCCAGGCGGCGCAGCTCCTGCACGTTATCCCAGCGGTCGTTGCCTTCCTCCGACTGGTCGTTGATATAGGGTTCGTAGCCCGTGTCGCTGATGATGCGGTCGAACAGCGTAACGAGCGAAACCTGGGATCTGAGCGACTGCCAGTCCGAGAGCAGCGCGCCGAAATCCGCCAGCAGGGAGGCTGAGCGCCCCATGGCGGACCAATATGGTGAACCCTCGCCCTTGCGTCCCAGTTCGAGCAGCACTTCACCGGGGCTGACGTTTGCCTGGAAGGCCGCGCTCTGCAACGCCAGGATGGTCTTTTCGCCGATGCCGCGCGGCGGTACGGCGATTACCCGCAGCAGGCTGACCTCGTCGCTGGGGTTCTCCGTCAGGCGCAGGAAGGCGATCATGTCCTTAACCTCGCGCCGGCCGTAGAAGCGCAGCGCCCCCACCAAACGGTAGGGCAGGCGGGCGCGGATCATGGCTTCCTCCACCAGGCGCGACTGGGCGTTGGTGCGGTACATCACGGCAAAATCACTGGCCGCCGCCCGCCCCGATGCCAGGTACTGTTGGATGGTATCCACCACGAAGGCGGACTCGGCGATGTCGTCCACGGCCGTGAACTGAACCAGCTTGCTGCCGCTGCCGCGTTCGGTGAACAGGTGCTTGGGGGTGCGGTTGCGGTTGCGGTCGATGACCTGGCGCGCGGCGTCCAGTACGTTCTGAGTGGAGCGGTAGTTCTGCTCCAACAGGATGACCTCGCAGCCCTTAAAGTCACTCTCGAAGCGCTGCACGTTGCGGTAATCCGCACCGCGCCAGCGGTAAATGGACTGATCCTCATCACCCACAACGAAGATGTTTTTGTGATACGAGCACAGCTGCCGCAGCAGCGTGTACTGCGCCAGGTTGGTGTCCTGAAACTCGTCTACCAGCACATGCTGAAAGCGGCGCGCGTAACGTTCCGCCACGCCGATGTTCTCCTGCAGCAGGCGTGCAGCCAGCAGCAGCAGGTCATCGAAGTCCACCGCGTTGTTGGTTTCCAGTAGCTCCTGGTAGCGTTTATAGACGCGCGCCACCACTTCATCGCGGTAGGTGCTGATGGGCATTTGCTCGGGCCGCAGCAGGTCGTTCTTGGCCGCGGAGATGGCAGCGTGGATCCCCACCGGGCGGTGGGTCTTATCGTCGATATGCAGTTCGCGCAGCGCGCGCTTGACCAGCGATTCCTGATCGTCGGCGTCGAAGATGACGAAATTGGATTTGTACGGCAGGTAATTGGCTTCGCGGCGCAGCAGACGGGCGCACATGGCGTGAAAAGTGCCCAACCAGATGCCATCCAGGTTCTGCTTTACCATGTTGAGCACGCGGTTTTCCATCTCGCGCGCAGCTTTGTTGGTGAAGGTGACGGCGATGATGTCGTATGCCGGCACACCGCGGCGTTCCACCACGTAGGCTAGCCGGCGGGTGAGCACGCGCGTCTTGCCGGAACCAGGTCCGGCAAGCACCAGAACCGCCCCATCGCCAGCGGTCACCGCGCGGTGCTGCTGCGGGTTCAGGTCATCCAGCAGGGCGTCGGGCATGGGTCAGTCCACCCCCGCCGGCGCGTTGAGTCTGAAGTCGTAAATACCGTCGATAACGGGAAATTCTTCGCCGCATTTGGCGCAGTGAATCAGCGGAGGCGTGTCCTCCAGCGGAGCGGCGCACGCCGGGCAAGCGAAGAACGCTCCTGCGGAGGCATTTTTACCCGCGCCTGAAGCGCTTGCACGCAGGAAAACGCTGGGCGTCAGCTGGAACAGTCCGCCGCTGAGCTGCAGGACGGAATCGATCGCTACCAGAAGTTTGGTGGACAGGGCGCGTTTGAGAAAACCCACGCGCAGGTGGCTGACAGTGAGCGTGCGTTCGATGGCGAAACCCGCGGCACGCAACCATTCCCTGATGGCGGCGGGGTGAAAATCAAAGTTGAGCGGGAGGTACTCCACCGCCTCGCGGCTGTAGGGCGACCACTTCTGCTTTCGGAGCAGGTAGCGCAGCATGGACTTGAGATTGCGCTTATTGGCGTACTCGAGGATGAAGGCGGCGCCGGGTTCCAGCACGCGGCGTACCTGCGCCAGTGACAATTGCGGCTCGGCCATGTGATGCAGTGTGCGGATCATAGTGGCGCCGTCGAACAATCCATTAACGAACGGCAGGCGGTAAATATCCGCGGCCACGTAGCGGTACCTTTCGGATACTCCCAGCCTGGATTTTGCCTGTTCCAATTGAGTACGTGAGTAGTCCAGCAGGGTCACGCGCTCGTAGCCGCTGTAGCGCGGGGTGTTGCGCCCGGCACCCGCGCCCAGCTCCAGCAGGTTTCCTCCGGCGGCAGGCAGGAGGCGTTTGAGCGCCACAGCCTCGCAGGCGTCTTCGTAGGCGCGCCCGCCTTTCTCCCAGAAGCTGGTCTGGTAGTCGGAGCCTTCGTAATCACACACGGGGGGTGTGGGGGGAGTCTGCATCGTTCTCCAGGATTTCAAAAGTGCGTCCGGACAGGTTTGCCGGCGGCGCCCAGGGTATCCTCCTTACCGTTGCTTCCTCTCGGACCTGGCGGGGTTCGCAGGGCTCTGCCGCGCCGGTCCCATCCGGAACGCGGGGTTAAGGATACCCCATCACAAGCAGCATGTCAACAAAAGTTTTCCAGGCCAGCATTCCGCGGTGGACGAGCTAAAAACCAGGTGGTTAAAATACCCTTCAAGTTGCTATAATGTTGTTGTATTTATTGTCGAGGGGGTATACCCCCGAATTTTTTTTAGCAACCCCAAATAACCAGGAGGCGATCATGGTAACCAGAACCGGGGTAAAAAGCATTTGTTTGGTTTTTCTAGCGGTGTTATTGATATCCTGTAACCTGACCAGTTTGTTCAATAAAGATGCCAATGAGGATGAAGCATCAAGCGCTGAAACGGCTCCAACTGAATTGATGAGGTCAGAGGAGGGCGGATTTGAGTTTGAGCCGATCAAAGAATTCACAACCACCGAGTCTTATGGCTGGGCTGAAATGTTAGCCCCGGGTGCCAATGAGGAGACCGGTCCATTAATTATGATCATCGGTGGTGTGGGCGATATAGAAATGGATAACGAGGAATTATTTACCAAAATGGTCTCGGAATCTGAAGATGTCGAATTTTCCACTCCAAAGAAGGTCAGGGTGGATGGGATTGATGCGTTAGACGTCAACTTCACAAGCCTAGTTGAAGGGGAGGATGCCCGGGCGCGCATGGTTATCGCGATGGTCAATTCCTACCAGACATTCGTTATGATGGGGGTGGCTCCAACCGACCAGTGGAAAGACCTGGATAAGAAATTCGACAGAGTCTTGAAATCCATCAATTTCATCACACCTGTCGTAATCACAAGTGAATAGACTGGCATATCGTTGCTGCACAGGATAACCTCAGCGCAGGTTACTTAATACCCTGGCGCGTTGGTTCTTCGTGAGAAATCTATTCTTGCGGATTCCTTTAACGTGCTAGTTGCGGTAATGCATTTACGGCATCGGTCATTACCCCCATGCGATTGGACTTTTAGTGTCACGTTGCCTAACAGAACAGTCAATTGTGATATGACTGGATGAAAACCAGCCAGCCTTTGCTATAATCTTTATATATTTTTTCCACCATTATTACTGGGGAAACCATTGGCATTTGTCTACCCACATGATTTAACAATCCGGGAGGATGACATGGCAGCTAACATCAAGATGAAAAGTATCGTGCTAAGCCTGATGACGGTTTTTCTGATGGCGTGCAGCCTGGGAGGGCTGCTGCCGGGCAGCGATGATAACGCGGCGTCGGATGTTTTCCGCTCTGAGGCCGGCGGGTATTCCTTTAATCCGCTTGAAGGGTACGACTTGACCGAGGAGATTGGCATCACCCAGATGCTCGAACCCGGGGCGGAACCAGTGACCGGGCCGATGATCGCGATGATAGGTGGTCCGAGCGAGGAGGAAATGGATACTGAGACATTGCTTGAAAAGATGACCGAAAGCATGTCGGATGTGACCATTTCGAAAGCCAAGAAGGTAAAAGTGGGCGGAGCCACCGGGCTGGATGTAGGCCTGGAAAGCACACTGGAGGATGAGGACACTCTCGGGCGGATGGTTGTTGTCATGGTCGAACCGAACCAGCAATTCGTGATGCTGGCTGTCGCGCCAAAGGATGACTGGAAAACGTTCAACAAGGATTTTGAGAAAGTACTGAAATCCATCGAGTTCTTCACCCCGGCACAGATCGTCGTCGAGGAACCTGAAGGTGAACCGGCAGCCGTTGTGGAACCCGGCATTACCACGCCGGGGGCTACACCGGACCCCGGGACTTCAACCGGCACGGGAGAGATGCAGCGCCAGTGGGCGGTGAGCGCTGTTGCCAGTTCGCAGTACGCCGAGGAGGGCTGGTCTGCCAAACAGGCGACCGGTGAACCCAACGTGGGCGGCTGCGATGATGATGTTTTCGCCTGGGCTTCCCTCTACTCCAACACGGTTGAGTGGATCGAGTTGACCTACGAGACGGCGGTTATTCCATACGAGGTGACGGTGGTGCAGACCTACAACCCCTCTCAGGTAGTGGATATCACCGGCATCGCCGATGACGGCAGCGAGTATCTCATCTGGGAATCCGAACCAGAGGTCGTTGCGTATTGCCCGGATTTCCTCACCATTTCCGTGGAACCCGATAAAGAGGTTTACATCAACAAGCTGCGCATCACCATCGACCAGACCGTGCTGGGCTTGGGCTGGAACGAGATCGACGCGGTGGAACTGGTGGGCATACCGCGCGGTGGCACGGGTTTTGCGCCTCCTGCCGCTGCCCCGGTTGCCCCTGCGCCCGCGCCCGGCTCTGCAGGCGGCGGTAATACCGCTGGTGGGGAAGTACCGACAGGCAAAGGCTTTTTAACCACCGACCTGTACCAGGCCTACCTGTCCATCCCTATCAACGAGGTGGCCGACCTTGAACCGCTCATCGGACCGCTAAAGAGCTCCTCCGGGCAGCTCAAGCCGCGCCCCGACCACAAGGACACGTTCGTTTTCGATATTGGCGGAGGCATGCAGGCTTATGCCTCCATCACCACCTCGGGGCTGATCTACAAGAAAAACATCGGGCAAATCCTGCCAGTGGATATGGGCGTGGAGTTCGATCGTTCAACCTACGACATGCTGTACCAGATGCAGAAGGACACAAATTACCAGCTGCCTTACACCCTGGTGGCGCAAATCCTCGGCTCGCCGGGGCTGGTCATCTGGCACCAGATTCAGGATGACGGCAAGATGCGCATCGAGTACCAGTGGTTCAACAGCAAGGGAGACCGCATGTGGGTGGCGGCCTATGACGGATTGATCACCGGGTCCGCGGGTATTAGCTTCGTGCCGAAGGAGTAGATGCCCCTGGTATCTCAGTAGGGGAGGTTCGTGAACCTCCCCGATTATTTTAACGCCCGCAGCACTTGCAGGGTGAGTGCGCGTGACGGCTGCTTTTTCTGCCCGAACTCCTGGTCCTTCCATACCATCCAGGCGGATTCGATGGTGTACCTGCCGTCTGCGCCGGCTTTGGCGCGTATGACTGCGCTCATATCTTCCAGGCGCGGGTCGCCCGCCAGCCATCGGAAACGCGTCAACACCGAGGTGACGTGCAGGATGTCGTACCACACCAGCGGGTACTTCAGCTTGCAGAAATCTGTGCCCATGTAGAAGATGTAAGGATGTTGATCGCGGCGCATCTCCCACAGGTCGAGCAGGGCAGCAGCGCCCAAGTGCGCCGGTTCAGTATCGTGCAGGTCATCGAAGGAGGAGAGTAGCCGCAGCATGATGAGGGTGGCGAAGGGGCAGGGGTCCTCCTTGCGGCCTGGACCGCGGAAGCGCCCCAGCTCGGGTGAGACGGCGCACGGCCAGCCGTTGGCGCGTGACAGGCTAACGAGATGGTCAACCCCGCGGCGGACGCGCGGGTCATCGCGTAAACCAAAGCGTGCCAGCCCGTAAAGGATGAGCGGCGCGTCACACAGCGCCCACCCGAAGGTGTCTTCCCCTGTGCCGCCGAAGTGCACCGGTGTGTTGGAGCGCAGCTGGAAGGGTCCCTGCGCAGACTGGTGCGCCAGGACGCGCGTGATGACCTCGTCCATACCCGGGTCGCCCGCGGTCAAACCCAGTTCAGCGGCGAAGGCCAGTTTGTGGAAGAGCTGCCCGGCGCTCTTGTGGCTGCTGATGGTGAGACCGGGCCAACCCTGTAGCTCCGTGACCAGTCCGGTGATGAACGGGTGCGCCAGCATGCGTTGGCGGTCGTTGAGTACCTCTGGGTCGCTTTCTGGCTGTCCGAGCAACCAGCGGCGCGTGCCGTACGCTACCCAGGGGTCGCCTTCAAGCAGCCAGTTGATGGTGGTGTCCATATGGCCCTCTAAGTCTGTTCCAACCAGAAGCCCAGCATGTGGCGCGAACAGATGATCTCGTTGGTGTGGTAGCAGTTGTGCCCGATAACGCCCTGGATGACCTGGCGGCGGTTATGCCCGCTTGTGCCGAAGGGGGTTTCCAACGCGGTATCGTCCCAGGCGCATACAGTGTCGGCCAGCTGCAGGGACACCTCCTTCAGGCGCTGCTTGTCTGCCACCCAGTCACCTTCACTCGCCGTGTCCGGCAGCGGCAACCAGTCTTCACCGAGAGTTGTCTTGGGATCCTCGCCGCGCAGGCGCAGCAGGATGACCTCCATCCAGTAGGTCATGTGGCGCACGATGCTCCACGGGCTGTTGAACTTCTCGGAAGGGGATCGCGCTGCCTGCTCCGCGCTCAACCCCTCCAGCGCGCCAAAAACCGGCAGGAACCAGCCGTTTTCTTCTTCAAGCAGCAGCCCGGTGAGGGCATCAGCCAGGTGTTCAGATTCGCTCATTCTTACCTCTCTTTGTTAAACCCATTATGGCACTATTTTTGCGGGTTGAAACGCCATATTTTCAAGTGCAGTGCAACTAACTGGCTTAATCGTCTTATAATACAGAAGTAACGGAAGATAAGGAGGGATTAATGCGTCAACTGAGCCTGATTTTCCTGGTTTTAAGCCTGGTGCTCACCGGCTGTACGAGTGCACTGGTACCAACGCCGACCTCTTCTCCTACGGCCCCGCCGACTCCTTTGTCCACTCCAATGCCTACCCTGCCGCCTGTAGAGGGACCTGAACCCTCACCACGGGTAGCTGCATTCTACTATCCATGGTATGGCAATCCGCAAAACGATTACAAGTGGATCCATTGGGAAGAGAGAGGTAAAAACCCTCCTCAGGATATTTCCAGCGATTTCTATCCGCAGCTGGGGCCTTACAGCAGCGCTGACCGGGAGGTGGTGGCGCAGCATTTCTCCTGGTTGCGCGCCGCCGGGGTTGGGGTGGTCATTGCATCATGGTGGGGACCCGGCTCTAACACAGATAAGCTGGTACCCCTGTTATTGGAGATGGCGGAGCGCTATGGCATCAAGGTGGCTTTTCTCATCGAAAGTACCAGCAACCGGACAAACACGGAATTATTATTTAACGTTAAGTATTTATACCGGACTTATGGCGACCACCCGGCGTTCTACCGCACCAATCAAGGCAGCTTGTGGAGGAGCGGCGATAAGCCGCAGGGGTTGTTCCTGCTTTGGGGAGTGCGCTTTGAATATGAAGGTGGCGAGTCAATACAACCGGACTACTGGCAGCAGGTGATGGACCAGATCCACAACCTGCCGGAGGGCGGGTTGTTGATCGCAGACGAAAACGGCAGCGAATGGGTGACTGAGGGGCACTTTGATGGAACGTATAAGTATGGCGTGCTGGATGCGGATATGGCGGAGCCATACAACTTTGCCAAAGACTTACCGCGCGGTGCGTGGTATATCCCGGGGGTGAACCCGGGCTTCACACGCTCCCATAATATGGGTTACGAAGATTTTACCTTCACCCCGCGCCGTGACGGAGCCGCCTACGCCGAACGCTGGCAGGCGATGTTCGACACTGGTATCGAGCCGCAAATGGTGGCTATCACCACCTTCAACGAGTGGCACGAGGGCACGCAGATCGAACCCGCCGTCGCCGGTGCGGATAACGGTGCCAGCTTCAATTACAGTGATTACGAGTCGCTGCCACCCGATGGCTACATCACCCTCACCCGTCAGTGGGTGGATACTTTCCTAGCGCACGAATGGCCACAGGCGCATAAGGTGAGCTTCAGAATCACGACCACCTCCGACTGGACGGCGGTCGGGCTTGTGGATGGTGGCTCCTGGATGCGGCCGCACTTGGTAAGCGCCAGCGAGGAGGCGCTTGACGCAGGTATGCGGGAGGACTACCTGGTGCTCACCCAGCCTCTCGAGCGCGCCGAAACCGGGCAGCCGGTGGAGATGGTGGTGGAAGCAATGCTCACCCTTTATAAGGGAGACGCTCCGCTCGTCATTAATATCGCGCGCGGCGGGTTGGGGTACACGGTGGTGGAAGTAATCATTGATACAGATAACGGACCGGTGGTAGCGTCAGAGCTGCGTTGGGACGGCTTTGCAGATAACGCCGACAACTCGCGCCTATTCGAGGTGCCGACCGCAAGCCTGGGAGAGTGAGGTCGGCAAGTGTACCTTTGCGTGTTGGGGCACGATATACCTCTCGCTTCGCTCGGGTATGCCAAGACCGCGATATCGTGCCCTTACTGTATCTGCTTGACAGCGCCCCGCCGCAGGGATACAATACCCTCAATCAAATACGCTTCTTCGGGGCAGGGTGAGAGGTTCGCGCCTCAATTCCCGATCGGTGGTGACAACCCACGAGCGCAGTACGTGCGCATGATCCGGTGCAATTCCGGGGTCGACGGTAAAGTCCGGATGAAAGAAGAGCAGCCAGCACAGGATGCAAGTGATGCCTGTCAGCCCGCCCCGAAATCTGACGCGTTTCGAGGCTTTTTTTGCGCAATAAATACGACCCCCAACCAGGCGTTATCACTCCCGCCGGCAGCAAACCCGGGCTGGAGTTTTTAGCGCGCCACAACGGCTGGCTGGCGGGGGTCTCGCTGCTGGCAGCGCTGGGGGTTTGGGCGCTGATCATTGACTGGGGGCAGCCGCCGACCTTTCTGCTGCCGCCGCCGCGCGCAGTGTGGTCCAAGTTCCTGCAGGTGGCGGGTGACGGCACACTGCTTTTTCACACGTGGACGACGCTCTCAGAGGTGCTGCTGGGGCTGCTCATTGGCAGCGTGGTGGCAATGGGGCTGGGTTACGCGCTGGCGAAGTCGCGCCTGCTGGAGAAAGTGCTCTCGCCCTACCTGGTGGCCAGCCAGGCCATCCCCACGGTGGCCATCGCGCCGCTGCTCATCATCTGGTTCGGGCAGGGGATCTCCTCAAAGGTGCTCATCTGCGCGCTCACCATGTTCTTCCCGGTGCTGGTGAACACCATCATCGGCTTCAGGGCGGTTTCGGCCAACCTGTACGACCTGATGCGCTCGATGCGCGCCACGCGCAGGCAAACGCTGCGTTACCTGGAGCTGCCAGCGGCGCTGCCGGTGCTCTTGGGGGGGTTGCGCATTGGTGCCGCGCTCTCAGTGATTGGCGCGGTGGTCGGCGAGTTCGTCGGCTCGGACCGTGGGCTGGGGTTTCTCATTAACGTGGGGCGGGGGCAGTTCGATACCGCGCTTGTGTTCGTTTCACTGTTCACACTCATCCTGATGGCCATGAGCCTATACGGGCTGGCGATGCTGGCTGAAAAGCGCGCCACCCGCTGGCAGGCGGCCGACCGGGGATGAAACCATTATCAAGAGGGAACACATGAAAAGAAGCAGTCTTTACATCCTCATCCTTGCCATTATCGGCGTCATTCTCATCGCGCTGTTCGCGGTGACGCGAGTGCAAGCACCAGTTGTTGAGCCAACTGCCACTGACGCGCCGCTCAAGCCGGTGCGCCTGCCCGTGGGGTACATCCCCAACGTGCAGTTCGCCCCGATCTACGTGGCCATCGAGAATGGCTACTTCCGCGAGCAGGGGTTGGATGTGACCATCGACTACAGCATGGAGAACGACAACACCGTGCTCACCGCCACCGGTGACCTGCAGTTCGCCGTGGTCTCGGGCGAGCAGGTGCTGCTGGCGCGGTCACAAGAGATGCCGGTGGTTTACGTAATGGCGTGGTACCAGCAGTACCCGGTGGGCATCGCCGCCAAGACCTCGGCGGGCATCAATACGGTGGCGGACCTGCGCGGACGCAGGATCGGGCTGCCCGGGTTGTACGGCGCCTCGTACATTGGCGCCATCGCGCTGCTGGATTCAGCCGGGCTGAAGGAATCCGACGTGACGCTGGAGTCGATCGGTTTCACCCAGGTGGAATCACTGGTGGCGGACCGCGTTGAAGCCGTGGTCGTCTACGTGGCCAACGAGCCGGTGCAGCTGGCGCGCATGGGCGAGGAGATCACCCTGCTGCCGGTGGGGGACGCGGTAGACCTGGTCGCCAACGGTATTATCACCAACGAGAAGACCCTGGCGGATGACCCGGAGCTGGTGCAGGGAATGGTCACAGCCATGCTTAAGGGGATGAAGTACACCACCGACCACCCCGAAAATGCCTTCGAGATCAGCAAGAAATATGTTGAAAACCTGGCAGAGGCTGACCAGGAGGTGCAGATGCAGGTGCTCTTAAATTCCATCGCGCTGTGGCAGGGGGAGCGTATGGGTTATTCTGAACCGGCGGCCTGGGAGAACATGCAGCGCATCCTGCTGAAGATGGAACTGCTCGAGACGGAGCTCGACCTTGACAAAGCTTATGACAACCGCTTTATCCCGTAAAGGCACGGCGTGAGCGCGGGCTTTCTCGAGATCCGGAACCTGGGCATGTCCTTCCGCGGCGCGGAGGGCACGCTTGAGGTGCTGCGGGATATCACTTTTGACCTTGGGAGCGAGGAATTCCTGTGCGTGCTGGGACCCTCGGGCAGCGGCAAGAGCACGCTGCTGCGCCTCATCGCCGGGCTGCTGGAACCGACTGCCGGGAGTATCGTTTTTGGCGGCGGTGAAGGATCACCGCGGGTGGGACTGGTGTTCCAGCACGCCAACCTCATGCCCTGGCGGACCGTGCGCCAGAACATCGCACTGCCGCTGGAACTGCGCGAGGTCGCGCCGGACGAGGTTACGCGGCGGGTGGCGGACATGATGCGGCTGGTGGGGCTGGAGGAGTTCGGCAGCAGCTGGCCTTCAGAGCTTTCAGGCGGCATGGCGCAGCGCGTGGCTATCGCGCGGGCTTTCATCCAGGAACCCGACCTGTTACTGCTGGACGAGCCGTTCGGTGCACTGGACGCGCTGACGCGCGAGCGTATGGGCAGCGAACTGCTGCGCATCTGGCAGGGACAGCGCACCCCGGTGATCATGGTGACCCACTCCATCACAGAAGCGCTGCTGCTCTCAGACCGGGTGCTGCTGTTCAGCGAGCGCCCCGGGCAGGTCATCAAAGACATCCCGGTCACTTTTACACGGCCGCGAAAAGAAGAACTACGTTACACCGCGGAGTTTCAGCGGTTCGAGCGCAGCCTGAGGGGAAGCCTGCAGCAGAACGTCAGTTGATACGGGGGATTTCCAGACAGGGTGTTGTCAAGCAGCAGGCGCAAATTGGCGTTGGCTTCCAGGTTTTCCAGCGCGCGTATCAGCGTGTTGACCATCCCCAGCGAGCGTTCGGGGGGCAACCCCGCGGCGATGCGCTTGATATCCCCCAGGTAATCCAGGTTCACTACCTTATCCTCTGTGGTGCTCACGGTGAGCATCAGGTCGCGGGCGAACGAAAGCCACACCTGCAACACCAGGCGCAACTGGTCCCGGTTGCGCGCCAGGCTTTCAGCGGCGGCGAAACGCTCACGGCGGTTGAGGGGCAGCAGGCGCAGCAGCTCCTCCACCAAGGCGGAACGTTTTTCCAGAATATCCGGGTCAGAATTCATTTGAAATGCCATCCCGGGGCGTCCGCTTGAAAGATGGGCATAAAGACGCGCCTTCTCCGCGGGCACTTGCCAGCGGGAGATGAGCGCCTCTTCCAATGTTTCAACAGAGACAGGCCGCAGCCTGAGAATCTCGCAGCGCGAGGAGATGGTCGGCAGCAGTGAATCAGCAGCGTCGGCCGTGAGCAGCAGGATGACCTTCTCGGGGGCTTCTTCGAGCGTTTTCAGCAGCGCGTTCTGAGCGTTGGCGTTGGCCAGCTGAAAGTTCAGCAGCAGCGCCACACGGTATTTTGCCTCGTAAGGGGTCAGCGAGAGCGTGTGCTGTAGTTCACGCACCTGTGCGACTTTTATGATTCCCCCGGTGTTTTCCGGTTCCACGATACTCAGGTCGGGCAGCTGCATGCGCGCCGTCAGTTTGCAAAAGCGGCACACACCGCAGTATTCGCCGGGAGAAGGCGGCTGGGTGCAGTTGAGCGCGCTTGCAAAAGCCAGCGCCAGGCTGCGTCTGCCAACGCCGGGTGCACCGGTAAAAAGGTACGCGTGGCGCGCCTCGCTGTTAGCGATGTGTTTGCGCAGAAGGTTTTCAGCCCAGGAGTGCCCCAGCAGGTCCCAACTCATAAGGGGATTGTAGCCCAAAGGCGGGCTGCTGGCAACCGGACAGGTTGATTTAACCGATTAGAGGATCGGAACCGGTGTATTCGGGTTCAGGGAAGGGCACCCAGGCGAGGACAGTGGTACCCTCTCCTGGCTCTGAAGATATGTCCACTTCACCGCCGGCGTTTACGGCGCGCGTCTCCATATTGGAGAGCCCGTGCCCGATGGATAGTTTCGTCTTCTCAATATCGAAACCGCGCCCATCATCATGCACTTCGAGAAGCGCGCGTTCAGCCGTGGTCCACACGGTTACTTCGATATGCCTGGCTTTGGCGTGCTTGGCAATATTGGCAAGAGCTTCCTGGCATATATGGAAAAGGGTAACAGCCTGGGCTTCCGGGAGGTTGGCCACACCATCTTTGGGGCCGCTCAGCGTCACCTCCACCAGGGTGTTGGCGCGGAATTCCTGCACCAGACGGTTGATGCCCTGCATCAGGTTTTCGTCCTTCAACTGGCGCGGACGCAGGTCGAGGATGTACGCGCGAATATCACGGATGGTGCTGTTGAGGTCAGCGACAGCCTGCTGGATGCGGCTGGTGGCGCTGGAGGGGTTATCATTCAGAAGCAGACGGGCGTGCTCGAGCGTGAGCCCCACCGCGTAGATTGACTGGATGATGCCGTCGTGCAGGTCCATGCCGATGCGGTCGCGTTCTTCAAGGATGGCGAGGCGGCGTCCCTGTATGTTGAGGCGAATGTTCTCAATGGCGGTGGCCATCCAGGCAGCGATGGCGTGGGCGAACTGCACGTCCGGTTCCTGCAGCGGCTGCGGGTGACAGGTGGCGACGCACAAAACCCCCACGACGCCGCGCCGGCCGTTCATGGGGATGACAGCCAGCTGGTGCAACCCCCGTATTTTCGTCATCGGGTTCAGGTCCGCGTATTCATTCTCTGTCAGGTTAAGCACGATGGGGGTATCGCCGCTGGCTGCCCTGCCCACGGTGCTCTCGCCGATGGAGAACTGGTTGCGTTTCCACAGGCTATCAACGGACTCGCCGTGGTGGATGAGGAGGTGGAGATGGCGGCTCTCCTCGTTCTTGATGAAGATTTCGCCCACTTCAAGGCGCAGGTAATCCATCAGCTGGGTGAGACCCTGGTCGAGGATTTCCTTGACCTCGGTGCTGGTAGACAGCGTGCTGGCGAGCTGGTTGAGCAGTGAGAGATTCTCGTTCTGGCGCGTCAGCACGCGGTCACGCATGGCGTAATCGCGGAACAGGCGCGCGTTGACGATAGCAACAGCCGCGTAGGCAGCCAGTATCTCCATCAAGCGCTGGTCCTCGGCGGAAAATTCGCCTGAGATCACTTTGTCGGTCATATAGATCTGCCCGATCTGGCGCTGACCCTGGAGGATCGGCACGCCGAGCAGAGAGGTCATTTTGGGGTGTTCAGGCGGGAATCCGCTGTGGCGTGGATCTTTGCCGATGTTGGACAAGCGGATGGAGGTGCGGGTGTTCATCATCGCCCTGATCAAGCCAAACCCTTTTGGCGGGTGGGGCATCTTCTCGATTTGGGTGTGCAGCATACCAGCCGGCACAAAGCGCTCGATCTCACCGTGTTCATCCAGGGTGGCGACTGCAGCGTAGCCGGCGCTTGAACGCTCGAGGGCGATGCTCGCGATCTTTTCCAGAACCTCCTCGATGGAAAGATTACCCACCAGTTCGGCGGCATCCCGGTGAAGTTTCTGCAACCGGGTTTCGTAGGGGTCCTGACCTTGCGAATAAATAAACATTTACCTGCCCTGCCTGGCTAATTGTAACCCCATCGAATGATATAAGTCAATTTTTATCCAATTCTTCGCAATAAACTCCTCATCTCCTCGAAATTCAGCTATAATCTCCACAGGGTAAAAAATGGACAATTTCTTTCAACGAAAAACCGATGAAGAGAAAATGAAGCAGGAAGGGCGGCTGCCCCCAGGGCAGTCTTTGACGCAGAAATTCCCTGTCCTGCATTACGGTCCGGTTCCGCCTTTTGACCCCGCGAGCTGGGATTTCAAGGTTTGGGGGGAGGTTGAAAGCCCGCTGCGGTTGACGTGGGCGGAGTTCGAGCAGCTGCCGCGCACAACATTGAAAATGGATGTGCACTGCGTGACGCGGTGGAGCAAGTTCAACACGGATTGGGAGGGGGTCTCGGTAAGAACCCTGCTCGATACGGGGTTGGTGAAACTGAAAACGGAAGCCAGTTATGTCATCCAGCACGCGGAGTACGGCTTTACGGCCAACCTGCCGCTGGCGGTCGTGCTGGCCGAGAATTTTCTACTGGCAACACATTATGAGGGCAAGCCCATCACCCCTGACCACGGTTATCCGCTGCGGGGAGTGGTCGGTGCCATTCCGCACAAGCCGGATCTGGTTACGCCGTACTTCTGGAAAGGTGCCAAGTGGCTGCGCGGGCTGGAGTTTTCACAGGTGGATAAACTGGGTTTCTGGGAGGAAGCCGGTTACCACAACGATGCGGATATCTGGAAAGAGGAACGCTTCGGGAATTAAAAACTGAATAGTGTGGAAAAGAAGATAAAAAATGGATGGCTCAGCGAGCCATCCATTTTATTTTCTCAGGATATAACGCGCGTACAGACCAACACCGATACCCACCACCAGGATCAGGCCGCCAATGACGGCGAGCAGGACGGAACCGCCCTCTTCGTTGTTATCCTCGGGGGCGTTACTGCGGCCGCTCACCTGGGCGCTGAAGTTAATGGTTGATGTATCGCCCGCTTTTAAGAGCACGCTCACGTTTTGGCTGGATGTTGGGTTATAGCCATCGGGGATGGCGATACTGATAGAATACTTTCCCTCAGGAATATCATTGAAGCACAGAGCCTCGCCGGTATTCAGTGTGGTGCCGGTGTTGGAATACTCGCCGCCCTGGTGGGAGAGGCTGACCTGACCGCCGGCGATGCCGGTGTCGAGGGTTTCCTCCTCTTCGGCCATCGCATTGCCGTTAATATCATCGTAGAGGTAAACACAGATTGAACCGAATCCCCGCACAGGTTCAGGGGTAGGAAGATTGGAAGTGGGCGTGGGAGAGGGTCCGGGAGTGATAACAGCGGTGGGAACGGTTCCGAGCAGTAATTTTTGGCCAACCTGTAAAAAGCGGCACTGGTCGAAACTCAACCCATTGAGGTTGCGCAGCGTATCCACGGGAATATTGTTGATCAGCGCGATGCTGTCACAGGTATCGCCCGACTTAACCACATAATAGATGGCGCCGCTGGCATCAGCGGTAGGGGTGAAGTAGAGCACCTGGGCGCTGGCGGGGGCTGAAAGCAGCACCGAAGATACAAGCAGGGCAACCACTGCCAGTAACAGGGAGAGGACGATAAAAATGCGCCTGATTTTCATTGGAATCACACGCAGGATTATAACATCAATCACGCGGGGGCTTTTCGCGATGGTTTTGGATGGGCATGAGCCTGTGACGGATAACTTGTTTTTCATTGCATTGATTTTTGGACTTTTATTGTAAAATATTTATGTAAGTACACGATATTTTGCACGTTACCTTAAGGAGGAATACATGTATCAGAAATTGGTTATCGTTGGCAGGCTGGGGAAAGATCCTGAAATGCGCTTCACCCCAACAGGGCAGGCAGTGACGAGTTTTTCAGTGGCGACAGACCGCCAGTATACCGACCAGGCTGGAAAGCCGGTGAAGGAAACGGTGTGGTTCAGAGTGACCGCCTGGGCAAAACTGGCCGAGACCTGCAATAACTACCTGCAAAAAGGCAAGCTGGTACTGATCGAAGGACGATTAACGGTGGACGCCAAATCAGGCGGACCACGGGCGTGGGTGGGGCAGGATGGCTTGCCGCGCGCGTCATACGAAGTGACCGCGCAGACCGTCAAGTTCCTTTCGCAGAGATCAGAAGGTACCGGTGAGGGCGGCGCGGAAGAGGATATGGACATCGCCCCATCCGAAGAAATACCTTTTTAGAGTGACCCCATGACAAGCGAACCCAAGAATCCGGCTCCCGGAGTACCCCCGATGGAGCTGCCGGATGATTTAGAGCCGGTTTACAGCAACCTGGCGCGCATCAGCCATACTCCCTCAGAGTTGGCGGTGGACTTCGCCCGTATTCTACCCGGGCAGAGGAAGATCCCGGTGCTGGTGCGGGTGCTGCTCTCTCCGGTAGGCGCCAAGCTGCTGCTGCGCGCGCTGGCGGAAAACATCGCCCGCTACGAAGCTGCGTTTGGCGAGATCCGCCTGCCCGGAGACTCAGGGCTGGCGAATGACCTGTTCAAGACGGTGCACCCACCGGAACCCCCCAAGACGGAATAAGAGATGAATGAATTTCATGAGATCGTGGAGAACACCCGCAAGGTATTTGATGAGCGCACCAAGGTGCGCGACGCCGCGCTGGTGCAGGCACGCCAGCTGACGCGGCTGTCTGCGCTGACCATCCGCGCCATTCACCGCAGCGAAACCGAGGAGGCGCACGAACTGCTCAACGAGGCGCACCTGCTGGTACTCACCATGCAGCGCGACCTGGCAGCGCACCCGGAGATGTACTTTACCGGTTACACCCAGGATGCCATCAAGGAGTTCGCAGAAGCCAGTCTCACCTGCGCGCTCATCGAGAACCGCCGCTTGCCGCGCCCGGAAGAACTGGGAATCGAATATGCCACTTACGTCAACGGCATGGCCGAGACCATCGGCGAGCTGCGCCGCAGATGCCTGGATATCCTGCGCCAGGGCTACTCGGAGGATGCCGAGCGCCTGTTGACCACGATGGACGAGATCTATAACTTCCTGGTGACCCTGGACTACCCCGACGCCATCACCAACGGGCTGCGGCGGCAGACCGACCTGGTGCGCGGCATCATCGAGCGCACCCGCGCCGACCTGACGCTGAGCCTGCGCGAGCAGCACCTGCAGGAAGCGCTGCAGAAGTTCTCGGAGAAATTCCCGGGCATGGAGGAGTAGGAAAAAGAAAATACGAGGACATAGTGGGAAAATTTTTGGGATCCGAAAAAAATAATCAAGTAGTGTTTAAATCATCCTCGCCTTCGCTCAGCACGGAGGCGAGATTTGATGGTGTATATAAGGAGAAACCCCGTCCATTCTGCCTTCCGCTTGATTGCGCGATGGAAAATCTCCACCCAGCCATCCGCGAAAATGCGGTTAACTTTTTCGCTGCGCATAAAATAAAATGGCATGATGGGCAGAACGGTAACCCGAGTAATCATCTATGCGATTCGCAAGTGTGTTGCGTCAACTTCCTTTTTCCGTTCGCGGATCAACCCCTTGCACTTAAGGAGCTGTTACGCACAATCTTCCCGGGGATTGACGAAATGTTGCCTGTTGAGGACGGGAAATTTGTCTCGTTTGAATGGATTGGGGAACGGAATTATCTTGGAGAAAAAATCTCGCGCAATGGCAAACGCTCCAGGGGGGCGAACTTCACCAGCACAGATGCCATTGTACGCTTCAAGGATTTGAATGCCAAAATTCATGTGGTTCTTGTCGAATGGAAATATACCGAATCCTATTCACCGGTATGTCTGACAGTGGCAAAAAGTGGTACCAACCGGGTGGCAATTTACCAACCGCTGTTTGATGCTGTTAATTGCCCAATCGATAAAAGCAAGGTTCCCGGTTTTGAAACCCTTTTCTTTGAGCCGTTCTACCAGTTCATGCGCCATCAGTTGCTTGCCAATGAAATGGAAAAAGCAAAGGAACTTGACGCGGATATCGTTTCTGTGCTGCATATCGCTCCTTCTCACAACCATGACTTTAAGAGGATTACCTCAACAAAACTCATGCCATTTGGGAAAACAGCGACAGAGGTTTGGACGACCCTAGCAAAGAAGGATAGGTTTCTAAGCGTTAATACAGAAGACCTGTTTAGTATGAATCGCTTGATAAAAAACCAGATCATCAAAAACTATGTTGAATATATGTCGTCCCGATATACGACATTAATTCACTAACTGCAACGAACCCTTGTAAATATTTCCTGCATAAAAAAACAAAATGGTCGAAAATCCTCCTCACCACAACCGCCGCTCCATTCGGCTACAAGGTTACAACTACTCATCCGAAGGTGGTTACTTCATCACCATTGTTACCCATAAACGGCAGCGGCTCTTCGGAGAAATCGTAAACGGTGAAATGCGTTTAAATTCCTTTGGCTTAGTTGTTCGAGGAGAATGGCTCCGCACAGCTGAATTACGTCCTTATGTCGAATTGTTTGAGGATGAATTCATCGTCATGCCCAACCACATTCATGGAATCATTTGGATAACGGATGTTGTAGTAGGGGCGTATTGCAATACGCCCCTACCTACCAATCCATTTCATTCACCAGGTTTTGGAATCGGTGCAATCGTGCGCGGGTTCAAATCCGTTGTCACCAAAAATCTTAACTTGTTGCGAGGTACGCCCTCAACCCCCGTTTGGCAGCGCAATTATTATGAACATATTATCTCTACTGACAGCGAATATGATACCATCGCGGAGTACATATACTCTAATCCAGTATCTTGGGGCGAAGACAAGGAAAACCTGTGAATCTGCAAGGAGTGTCGAAGCACCGCAGGAATAACAACTGGTGTGGACAAGATATATAGACTCACTTTCCTAGGCACGCCTACAGGTGCATAAACTTCGTTATAATAAAGAGACCATGTCAACTAAGCCCATTCGTAACATTGCCATAGTTGTACGGCCCGGGTCTTCTGACACCCTGGTTGAAGGGGAAACCATCCGGAACTGGCTCGGTGAGCGCGGGGTAGAGCAGCACGGTCACGACCACGGATGATCAGCGCCTGCGCGAGGGGGTTGAAGAAAGCCGGTTTGACCTGCTGGTAGCGCTGGGGGGTGACGGCACGATGCTGCGCGCCGGGCACCTTGCCGCGCCGCACGGGCTGCCTATACTGGGCATCAACCTCGGTAAGTTTGGCTTCTTAATGCAATTGTCGCGCGACGACTGGATGGAAACCCTGCCGCGCCTGCTCGATGGGGATTACAAGATCGAAAACCGCATGATGTTGAAAGCAGAGCAGTGGCACGGAAAACAGCTTTTGGGCACACACCAGGTGATCAATGAGGTTGTGGTCGCGCGCGGGCAGGTGGTACGCCCCATCCGCATCCACGCGTCTGTGGACGGTTACCCGCTTGCCGGGTACGTAGCCGACGGATTGATCGCGTCCACCCCCACCGGGTCGACCGCCTACGCGCTGGCAGTGGGCGGACCGATCATGCCACCGGAACTGCGCAACATCCTTATCGTGCCGGTGGCGCCGCACCTTTCAATGGACAGGGCGGTCATTCTACCCGAAGGCGCCAGTGTGGAGATCACCGTTAACAGTGATCATGGGGCGGTGATGAGTGTTGATGGGCATGAACCTGCACTCATTAACAACAGCGACCGGGTGATGGTGACCGCCAGCGACATATCAGTAAAGTTTGTGGTTTTCCAGGACCCGGGATACTTTTACCGCAACCTGAGCAATTATATGGAACAAAATCCCTCTATTGGTGACTTTTAATGCTTGAAGACCCAACAACACAACCCATGTTCTGTTACGTTCACCCGCAGCGTGAAACACTGCTGCGTTGCAACCGCTGCGAACGGCCGATCTGCCAGTCTTGCGCGGTGCTCACTCCCACCGGCTACCGCTGCAAGGAATGCGTAAGGGGGCAGCAAAAGATCTTTGAAACCGCGCGCTGGTGGGATTACCCGCTGGCCTTTATCGCGGCGGGGGTGCTTTCTTACCTCGGCAGCCTGATTGCCGGGTTGTTCGGATTTTTCACCATCCTGCTGGCACCGGTGGCGGGAATGGTCATCGCGGAAGCGGTGCGCTTCGTAGTACGACGCAGGCGTTCGAAGCTGATCCCCATTGTGGCGGTAGTCGCCACCGTGCTTGGTGGCTTGTTTGTGCCTCTGGCGAGCATGGTGTTTGCCCTGCTAAATTTTTATGTGGATGCCGCGGGCGGGTTAATGGGTTTATTGTGGCCGGCGGTATATGCAACTCTGGCTGCCAGCACGGTGTTCTACCGTTTGAAGGGGATCCGCATATAAAGGGCGAGCGATGCTGACAGACCTGCGCATTGAGAATTTTGCCATCATCCAAAAACTGGAACTGATTCCCGGTAAAGGGCTGTTGATCTTCACCGGTGAAACCGGTGCCGGAAAATCCATTATCCTGGACGCGCTGATGGCGCTTGTGGGCGGCAGGGTTGACGGCACAATGGTGCGGCAGGGGGAGGATCGCGCTGCGCTGGAGGCAGTTTTCAGTATCCCGGATATATGCCGCGAACAGATCAATACCATCCTCGAACGTGAAGAGCTAAATGAAGAAGAGCCTTACTTAACACTGGGCCGCGAGATCCGGGTTGAAGGTCGCAGCGTCGCCAGGGTGAATGGACGCAGCGTCAGCGTAAGCTTGCTGAAAGAACTGGGCAGCCTGTTGGTGGATATCCACGGCCAATCGGAGCACCTTTCGCTGCTGAACGTGCGCTCACACCTCGACCTGCTGGACCGCTTCGCGGGCTGTGACCTGGAACGTGAGCACTACCGGGTGGAATACCAGGCATTACAACGCATCCGTAAGGAATTGAAAAGCCTGCGCGACCTGGAGCAGGAAGCCGCGCGGCGCATCGAGCTGCTCACCTTCCAGGCGCAGGAGATCGAAGCCGCCCGCCTTGAAGCAGGTGAAGAGGTGGAACTGGATAAGGAACGCAACCGCCTGGCGAACGCCGAGGCGCTGGCAGCAAACGCCCAGGGGGTGTTGAGTATTTTGGATGAAGGTTCCCCTGAAACTTCTTCAGCGCTTGATCTGTTGGGGCAGGCATCGAAACTGCTGGCGTCTCTGGCACGGATCGACACGCAGCAGGTTGCGCTTTCAGACCAGCTGGAAGGCGCGAGCGCGGCGATAACAGAGCTCAGCCGTGACCTGCGCGGTTACGTTGACAGTATCGAGTTCAACCCGCAAAGGCTTGAACAGGTCGAGAACCGCCTGGATTTGATCCATCTGCTGCAGCGTAAGTACGGCGGCTCCATCGAGGCGGTAAACGCCTACGGCAGATCGGCTCGGGAAGAACTTGAAAAAGTGCAAAACGCGGGAGAACGCATCGTAGAACTCGAGAAGGAAGAAACCGAAACCCTCCAAAAAGTGCTCGAGGCCGGGCTCAAATTAAGCGAGAGCCGCCGGCAGGCAGCCGTGCGTATGGGCGAGGAGGTGGAGGTCGAATTGGATGACCTCAACCTGGCAGGCGCGCGCTTTTCGGTTTCGTTCAATCAGCCGATGGACGCTGCTGACACTGACGGGAAGACGAAGAGAAAAATTGATTTCAAGGATTCCGGTCTGGATGAGGTTGAGTTCCTCATCGCGCCTAACCCCGGTGAGGGATTAAAACCGCTGGTGAAGATCGCATCAGGCGGCGAGACCTCGCGCCTGATGCTGGCGCTGAAGAACGTGCTGGCACAAGCGGACCATATCCCCACGCTGATCTTCGATGAAATTGACCAGGGGATCGGCGGCAGGGTGGGTTTCGTGGTGGGCGAAAAGATGTGGCAGCTGGCGCGGCGCCACCAGGTGATGTGCGTGACCCACCTGCCGCAACTGGCGGCGTTTGGCGATGAGCATTACAAGGTGAGCAAGAGCGTGGTCGGCGAGCGCACGCTCACCCACGTGGCGCACCTGGTCGATGAAGATCGCATTTTCGAATTAGCCCTGATGAATGGCAATACCAGTGAATCCAACCTGGCCGCGGCACGCGAGATATTAGGCCGGGCACACGAGAAGCAGGCTAAGGCTTGAACCAGCCTGCCGGAACAAAACCCATGACCACGCCAAAATTGAATATTTTACTTCTCGGACCCCCCGAGATATTGCTTGAAGGAAAGCCCGTTCTCATCAAGCGCCGCCTGAACCGGGCGTTGTTATTCTACCTGGCCGCGCAGCGGTACCCGGTAACACGCGAAGAGATTTGCAGTCTTTTCTGGCCAGAGGAGACAGAGGAGAAAGCCAGGAAGAACTTGCGTGAAGCCCTTAGTCGCTTGCGTACCGAGCTTCAATTGCCGGAATTGATTGTAAATACTGGTGACCAGGTCTCGCTAAATGCTTCGCTGGTGGGAGGCGATTCTTTGGAATTTGACCGATTGGTCACGCCATTATTGAGCAGCTCAGAAATGGCGGGTTCAACCGTGATGCCTGAATGGATGGTGCTGCAGCTTAAGCAAGCGATGGTATTATGTCGAACTGACCGTTTTGTGCAAGGTGTTAACCTTCCGAATTCCATAGGGTTTGAAAACTGGCTGGAATTAAACAACCAGTCGTACCGCTATGGTATGAGGAAGGTCATTGATCGACTGGTGGACCATTACATATCCGGCGGCAACCTGGAAGAGGCGCTTATCTGGTTGGGTAGAGCTGTGCAGGTGAGCCCTTTAGATGAGGATTGGAATTACCTAACACTCATCTGCCTGCGGGATACCGGCAAAACGCAGGAACTGATAGATTTCGCCAGCTACGTGGAGAGGTTATACCTGCAGCAGGCGGAAGCCTTCCCTCCACGATTTGCCGAACTCAAGAAAGAAGCGATTGAGAATAATGAACTTAGAGTAAGCGCGGTCGCGGATTGGCCGGAAGAAGAAGCAGGGGAACCTCCGTTCATCGGCAGAGAAAATGAACTTGAAATCATAAATAGAATGCTGCGAAAGCGGGGAGTTATCTTACTGCAGGGGGAAGCGGGGATCGGCAAGACCAGGCTGCTCAAGCAGTTCTACATATCGCAGCCATATACTCCCCGCCTGCTGTACTGCCGTGCCCACCCGTTAGCCAGGGATGTCGCGTTTAACACGGTTGTGCATCCACTGCGCACACAGCTACTAGATAGCGAATGGCAGGAACTTAACCCGGCCGAACAGCAGCTGCTTTCCGGTTTTTACCATAATGTATTTCAGGGACCTGAAGGACCCGGGTTGTCGAGAACGGAAGGGGAATGGCTGCCTGTGCTGGAGGATGTGTTTTTTGCTACTTTAAATTTGTTTAGGATTGCAGCTTCCCGACGGCCGGTGTTACTCATCCTGGATGATGCCATGTGGATGGACCAGGCCAGTATTTCCCTGGTAGCTTTTCTGATCGAACAAAAGTTTTTTGACCGGTACGGGCTCTTGATTATCGCCTCCTCACCTGATGTAGAAAACCCCCAATTGGACGCTATGTTGCAGCGCGTTCGCCGGGCGCGCAAACTTGAAACAATACAGCTTGACCCCCTGGAGGACCGCGAGGTCGGGCAGTTCGTTCAACGTGTATTGGGCAGGACACCCGGCGAAGAGATGGTTGGAGAAATTCAACGGCTTACCGGGGGTAACCCATACTTCCTGATCGAATGCCTGAGGGCTATGAAATTGTCGACCATTGACCGCGCGGTTTTTTCCGGGCTGAAAGATTGTGCACCCCCTGATGCCGTTGCCGCGCTGGTACGGGATAAGATAAACGGTCTGGAAAAGGATTCGGTAAAGCTGCTGCAGGCCGCAGCCATCCTGGGAAGAGCATTCAGTGTGGATGTAGTCGAGGAAATGACCGGTATCACCGGCGAGAGCCTGGTTGTGTGCATCGAGGAGCTATTCAGGGAAGGTTTCTTAAGGAATAATCCACATCCCAAACCGGAAGGGAGTTATCTCTTTAAGCACGACGTTGAGCGTGAAGTTATCATTAATGGATTGGGACCTGCCGGGAGGCGGCACCTGCATCTTAGGGCGGCTAAAGCGCTGGAAAAACGCCGCCAAAAGCGCCCTGAATTTTCAAAGGACATGGCTCATCATTACGAAGCCGCTGGAGAGTTACAACAGGCTGCAAATGCCTGGCTGCACGCCGGAAGATTTGCCCGTTCGCATACTTCTATGGAGGACACCTATACTGCTTATGGCAGGGCGCTGGAACTGATTTGTGAATCACCGGTGAGTTTTGATGAAATGTTGATCTACGACGTGGTCAATGAATGGGGAAATTATGCCCACGACCGGGATGATGCGCGAACCTGCGAGCAAATTTACCAGTACTGCCTGGATGCAGGTGAAGCAACGCACAGCCTGTTGTTGACCGGAGCCGGGTTAAGCGGACTGGGGAGGGCGGCGGATTTCCTTTATGAGTATGAAAAAGCGGCCGAGTATTTTCAACGGGCGATCTTTTACCTCTCCAATACCGAATACAATTCAGAACGTGTCAAGGCGCTTTCACGCCTGGGAACCATGCAATTTGGCATGGATGAATACACGCGGGCAGTCAACCTGCTGGAAGAAGCCTTGCAACTTGACGGCGGCGGCAAGGACCAGGATTCCCTGGATAACCGGGTGAATATCCTTTCTTATCTGTGCTTCCTTTACATCTTCATGGGCAATCCTAAACAGGCGGGCGAGATCGCTGATGAAATGGCACGTCTCAGTATCCTGGTGAAACGAAGATCCGCCAGGGTGCAGGCGCACGCCCTGTTGGCGATGACCCAGTACTTTAATGACCGGGTTCAAGAAGCACTCCAGACGTGCCGTAACACGCATGCCCTGGCTGAGACCCTGCAGGTGCGGTTCTGGTTATCGCTGCTGGAACTGGTGCAGGCGATGGCATACCTGCATACCGGCAACCTGGATAAGAGCTGGCAATATGCTGACCAGGCATATCGACGGGAAGCGAATTACCCGCAGGAAAAATTGTTCATGCAGGCGATCAAGATAAAGGGAGATATCTTCAGGTCGCTTGAGGAATACAGCAAAGCACGAAATTTTTACGGAGAACTTTTTGCTTTCGGTGTCTGGAATTATCCGACGATCGAGAGCCGTTCTTCGTCCGGCCTCATCCTTGCATACGAAGGAAAGACCGAGGAAGCCTATTCGCTCATAAATCAGTCGATAAGTAAAGCAGAGGAGAAGAACCTGGCTGGGATTGCGCTCAAAGCCCGCATGTCTTTGCTGATGCTGAACAAGGTGGGGGGATCAGCCGAGGTGTTTGAAAAGGAAGCGGGTGTATTACAACAGGAGATATCACAGCGGGGATTGCTGAATCACGATGTGTATCAGGGATGGGTTCCGGCAGTTACTGCTGAATTAGAAGGAGATTCAGAGCAGGGCGCTCGCTCTTTACCGGGAGTTGCAGCAGCAGCTGGCGGTTAGTGGCAACGTGTGGGCTGAATTCCAGGTTCTCAGGAGGATGCTCAACCTTTCCGCGGGCAAGGGTGTTGAGGGCTTGCTCGTACGGGAGAGAGTAAATGAACTGTTGACAACCCTGGCAGCAACAGCCACATCGCCGGCAGTGAAGGGTTCTTTCCAAAAATTCCGCAATAAATGGAAACGATATGTCAACGCCGTGTCAACGCGAAGGTAGTATAAGAATGTACACATTCGCGATTGACGCAGCAGTCAAAGGGAGACTGCGCACATGAGGCCGGTAGTGCTTTGAGGAGAGCCACTATCGGCCTTATAATTTAATTTAGGTTTCAGACAAATGGGCGATGGTCACGCCTTCGCCGCCTTCTTTATCCCCGCCTTCTTCATACGTGCTGACATACGCAGAGTTTTTCAATGCTTCGCGGATCACCTGGCGCAAGCGCCCCGTGCCCTTGCCGTGGATGATGCGCACAAAGGGCATTCCGCTTGCATAAGCCTCTGTCAGGTAGGTGTCCAGTCTGTCCAATGCGTCGTCGGCGCGCATGCCGATCAGGTTCAGCTCCATGCCGGGTGTTGGTCTGAAGGGAGTGCCTGCTGACTTGCGTACAGGCGAGGGCTGCGGGGTAGCGACTGGTTTTTCACCACCGCTCGTCGACAAGCGCTGCCACAGCCACCAGGTCTGAGGTTTTTGCCCTGAGGCGAAGATTGCCTGCCATCACCTCGGCATCCTCGCCGTTGAGCGAGGTGATGACTCCCTCGAGCTTCAACGTGCGCAGCTTAACCCTTGTGCCGGGTCGCAGCACAGGCTCAGACAGCTCGCGGGAGGGGGATTTGCGGCGCGGCTTGCTGACCACTTTCTGCTCCAGTTCCTCCAGTTTTTCTGTGGCCGCTGCGATATCGGGTTGCGGCTGGTGAGCCGGGCGTAACTGCTTGCGCAGGGTTTCGATCTCTATCCTGAGGTCTGCCAGTTCCTGCTCTGCTTCAGCGCGCGCTTCATCGAGCAGCGCGCGGCGTTCCTCCTCGATCCCCTCCAGGCGGCGGTCAAGTTCCAGGCGCAGGTTAGTAGCCAGGGAGCGGTCACGGTCAGCCGAGGAGCGGGCTTTACGGGCAACCTCGCGCTGGTGGTGGATCTCATTCAACAGGTCATCAGAGACCAGTTCAGTTGGGTCGATCATATTTCTGGCATTCTCGAGGATGGTCTCGAGTAAGCCCAACCTCCTGGCGATGAGCAGCGCGTTGGAGCGGCCGGGGATGCCAATGGTGAGGTGATAGGTTGGACGCAGGGTCTTGAGGTCAAACTCCATGCTGGCGTTGACGACGCCAGCGGTGGCATGCGCCAGGGTTTTCAATTCCGGGTAGTGTGTGGCGATGAGGCACGGTACACGCTTCTCGACGAGGTGGAGGAGGATGGCACGAGCCAGGGCGGAGCCTTCCTGTGGATCGGTACCCGCGCCCAGTTCATCCAACAGCACGAGGGTCTTGGTACGCGCCCGCTCAAGGATGCGCACGATATTGGTGATGTGCCCGGAGAAAGTGGACAGTGATTGTTCAATCGACTGTTCGTCGCCGATATCGGCGAAGACGTTGTCGAAGAAGCTCAGCTCGGAACCTGACTGGGCGGGGATGTGCAGCCCGGATTGTGCCATCATCACCATCAACCCCACGGTCTTGAGGGTCACGGTCTTGCCGCCGGTATTTGGGCCGGTGATGACCAGGGCGAAGGTGCCCGGGTCAAGGTCAACATCAATGGGCACAACGGTTTCGGGGTCCAGCAGTGGGTGGCGGGCTTTGTATAACCTGATGGTCGTGCCTGGGTGGCTGCCATCGCGTGGCGGGCTTATGGGGCGCAGCAGGGGCTCGCTGGCGTGCAGGTCTTCAGCGTACTTGGCGCACATCAGGCAGAAATCGAATTGCGCCAGCGCAGTAACGATACCGTTGATGGCCTCGGCCTCTACACCGACCCGGTTGGAAAGATCCGCCAGGATGCGACGCACCTCGTCCCGCTCCTGCAGCTGCAGCTCATGCCAGCGGTTGTTCAGTTCCACCACGGCTAGTGGTTCAACGAAGAGGGTGGCACCTGATGAGGACTGGTCGTGAATGATGGATTTCAACTTGCCTTTGAACTCGGCCCTGAGGGGGATAACGTAACGCCCATTGCGTTGGGTGATGATGGGTTCCTGCAGCAACGGAATGGTGTGAGCGTCTCCGATCATGCGCTCAAGACGTGAAAGCAGCCTGTCATGCGAGACCTTGATCTCGGAACGGATTGACCCCAGTTTGGGTGAAGCGTTATCCAGCACCTCGCCGCGGTCGGAGATGCAGCGCGAGATGGCTTCGATGATCCCCGGCGGGGGCGGAAAGAGGGCGGCGAGCTCAGCCAGGTGAGGAGCACGCTCCTTGAACTTTTCAAAATGGCGGGCGAGATCGCGCGAGGACATGAGGGTGCCGCTGACCGAGAGGAGTTCAGCCTCGGTGAGCACTCCCCCGCGGCGGGCAAGATCTGCCAGCGGGCGGATATCGTGCGAGCCACCCACGCTGATATCAGCCTTGAGACTGAGCAGCAGGCGGGCTTCAGTGGTGAGCGCCTGCCTTTCAAGCGTTTCCTTGAGCGTCGGGGCGGGCTTCAACCCCCGCGCCAGGTCAGCGGAAGCGCTAAACGAGGCGTAATCTACCAACTTTTGGATTACCCTGGGGAATTCGAGCGTGTTAATTGTCTTCTCGTCCATATTTAGCGAGTTTACCATATCTTGCCCCGGGGGAGCGTCCGAAGCAAGTTGAAATCCGCAGCGGCACGGCTATAATGAATATGGAGTGACTGATGAAACCGTATGAACGTTTGGATGTGCTGACCCGGCCGGGAGACCTGGTGGAAACGCTCGATGATGGCAGCCTGCGCTGCCTGGCTTGCGCCCACCGCTGCCTGCTCAATCCCGGACGGCGCGGCATTTGCGGTGTGCGTTTCAATGACGCAGGCACGCTGAAGGTACCCGAGGGGTACGTGGCGGGAGCACAGGTCGACCCCATCGAGAAAAAGCCATTCAATCATTTCCTTCCCGGTTGCGAGGTGCTGACCTTTGGTATGCTGGGGTGCAACTTCCACTGCCGCTTCTGCCAGAACTGGTTCTCCTCGCAAGCGCTGCGCGACCCTGATGCCGGCGGCGCGGTCCACTCTATCAGGAGGATATCAGCGGAGAGGCTGGTGGAATACGCCGTTGAGAACGGCGCGCGGGCGATAGCGTCTTCATACAACGAACCACTCATCTCCACTGAATGGGCGGTGGAGGTGTTCAAACTTGCCAAACAGAGCGGACTCAGGACAGTCTATGTTTCGAACGGTTACGCTACACCCGAGGTGCTGGATTACCTGGCGCCGTGGCTGGATGGTTACAAGGTGGATCTTAAGAGTATGCGCGACAGCGAGTACCGGAGGATGGGCGGAACGCTGCAGCCGGTGCTGGATACCATTCGGCGGGTAAAGGAGATGGGTTTGTGGCTGGAAGTGGTGACACTGGTTATCCCCGGGCTAAACGATTCGTCGGAGGAGTTGTGGGAAACAGGGCGCTACCTGGCTTCCATCTCAAACGAGATTCCCTGGCACGTGACCGCTTATCACCCCGATTACAAGGAAGACGCACCCTCGACGCCGGCCGCGACGCTGCAACGCGCCGCCGAGATTGGCCAGGAAGCCGGGCTGCGCTACGTTTACGCCGGTAACCTGCCGGGTCGCGTGGGTTCGCTGGAAGACACGATCTGTCCGAAGTGCAGCAAACCTGTGATCGAACGCCGCGGTTACCAACTCAACGCGTATCATGTTACCGCAACCGGGGAATGCACATTCTGCGGTCAACCCATCGCCGGTGTATGGGATGAGGAAGCAGGGAAACGCAGCGGGAGTGGTTATCCGAAACATATTTCTTGAGCTTTCAGAATTCTTAATTGGGGGAATATCTCGTTAATAGACAGTATCCGGGAACTTTTTTGTGGGTTATACGTATTAATGATATCTGCGATAGACAAGCAGAGATTGAGTTTTTTACTGATCAAAGGAGTGAAACAGGAAGGTTAGTGGAGGTGCGCTATGGCGATTATCGTTTACTTGGTGATAGGTCTTTTCGGGCTGATGTTCCTGGCCCTCAGTTTGCTTGGGCTTGATTCCTCGCCCAAGTAAGGCGACCCCCAACCTCCTTCCTGATGATCACAAATGAACGCCTCCTGTACGGGAGGCGTTTTCTTATAGTTTCGCCATCAACTTGAAGATGTGGTCAATGTGGTCGATCTCGTGCCAGGCGGCGCGGCGCAGCAGTTTCCGCGGCGACCAGAACTCTCCGTCAATGCCAACCACGGGGGTGCTGCCTTCCAGGGTGGGCAAAACGATTTCAAGCATCTGGCGCACAGCGAGCAGGCGCTCAAACACGTCTTCAGGGAGTTCACGTCCGGAAATAGCGGTCAACCCCAGGCGGTGGAGGTACCAGTGCTCGGCGTTGGCAACGTGACGCAGTACCCCGGCGATGCTCCAGCGCTCACCTTCGAATTCACAAGCCATTTGGGCGGGTGTAAGTACTGCCACTAATTCAAGCAGGTCCTCCCGGCTCCAGCCCAGGGTCAACATTCCCCTGCGGATATCCTCAGCGGTGAGCGGTTTCCAATCATGGCGGAACCAGGCGTTCACCTCGTAGCCCTCAAGCGCGAGGTCAAAATCCTTATCGATGATGAAGGCGTCAAAACTCTCTTCAAGGTGAATGTCGAAATCCCCCAGGTCCTTCATCCATGAATCAGGCAGGTGGCTGTCGACCCATTCCTTGTAACGCAGCAGGGCTTCAGGCACGCGGATGATGGCCTCGCTACCTTCCGCGCCATAGGCGAAACAACCCGGGTAGTCCAGTACCCAGGCGAGGGACCTGCCCTCGTAATTGTTTTCCATCCCGATCTTTACACGCATGGTATTACCTCTGACCGGGATTATAGCACGCCCACCCGGTTTGGCTCGTTGATAATGGAACTTGTAGTATGATTTATGCGTCCTAGAGAAAACCCTGTAAACGAGGTGCGCCGTGGCATCGAACCAGAATGGCAACAAAACGAAAAGACAGGTATTAAACCCGGGATGGATCATCCCGCTGTTCACCCGGCCGGCGCGGACGACTGCTGCCATCGTGACGCAGGAAAAAGCGGTGTGGTTGACCCCGCTTCTGATCCTCACGATACTGGTGGTGTTGGCGGTGTTCATTGGCGCGCCGATCCGGCGGAATGCGATCCAGATGGGCAGCGACCTGCCGCCTGATTTTCAATTTTATACTCCAGAGATGCAGGAGCAGTTCTTTGCCGCGCAGGCAAAACAGACCTCCCCGCTATTCCTCTTTGTGTTTCCGCTACTCTCAGGCTTAGTGAAAATCTGGGTACCGTGGTTCCTGCTCAGCATCCTCATGTATCTCAGCCTCACGCTGGCTGGCAGCCGCGCCGGCAGCATGCGTTCATACAACCTTGTCGCCTGGTCGATGCTGCCTTTCGCCATCCGCTCGCTGATACAGATCCTGGCGATGCTGTTCTCAAAAACGGTGGTGAGCTCTCCGGGATTATCAGGTTTCATTGACAGCGGCGCGACTGGCATCAGCGCTTATTTCAGGGGTGTGCTTGGGTTCATTGATATTTATTTCGTTTTTTATATCATCCTGCTATTATTGGGGTCCGTGCCGCTCTCGGGGCTGTCACGGTCAAAAGCCTGGATCGCCACCGCTGTCTCCGTTCTAATTGTGCTGCTGCTGATGGGCATCCCGAGCCTGCTTTCGTCAGCCTTGAGTGGTCTGTCGCTTTCGGGCGGGTTTTACTTTTAGTTGATGTGGATGGAATTGATGACAGAATCCGCTTTTGTAAAGACGCGTGACCTCAGCAAGATCTATTCCATGGGAGAAACTACGGTCACCGCGCTGGATGAGGTTACGCTTGACATCCTGCCCGGATCCTTCACCGTGGTGATGGGACCTTCAGGCTCGGGCAAGAGCACGCTGCTCTACCTGCTGGGTGGACTGGATTGGCCGACATCAGGCACCATCAATGTCGCTGACGACGAGATCGATAAGATGGATGAGAATATGCTGGCGGAATTCAGACGCAACCGCGTGGGGTTCATCTTTCAATCCTTTAACCTGATACCCTCCATGCCGGCGGAGGAAAATGTGGGCTTTCCGTTACGTTTTTCAGGTGTATCCAGGTCAGAACGCCGCTCCAGGTCGCAAGAGATACTGGCAAAGGTCGGGTTGAGCGACCGCGCGACCCACCGACCGACGGAGCTTTCGGGCGGGCAACAGCAGCGGGTGGCCATTGCCCGGGCGTTGATCAATGACCCGCCGTTGATCCTGGCGGATGAACCAACCGGCAACCTTGACAGCCACAGCGGGTTTGCCATCATGAAGCTGCTCTCGCAGCTGCACCAGGCCGGTAAGACTGTGATCGTGGTCACGCACGACCCGCGCATGCGCCAGTTCGCCACGGATACCCTCTACTTGTTGGATGGAAGGGTGGTATCTGAAGAGGCGTATCATCAAGCTACAGAAAACATGACACAGACCCTTGAAGAACAGGAAGAAACATTATGAACAGGTCAACCAGGAACATCCCATTATTATTTATCATCCTCGTTTTCATCGCCGGGGCGATCACCTCAAACACGATCGCAGCACCTATGGGTGCCAGTGTCACCATCAGCGCGGATAGGACGACCAAAAACGGTCAGCCTGGTTCTATCGTCACTTATGCCTTGAGCATCACCAGCGACGCAGATGTCACCGTCGATATCACTGCGGAGAGCACAGCCGGGTGGAACACACCGGCGGTGGTGCCCGGCTCGTTGGTACTCCAGGCAGGCGTTCCCGGGTCGGTCAATGTAAACGTTCCCATCCCTGAGACCGCAACACAAGGACAGAATGACATCGCTGTGATTTTAATTAAAGAAGGGGCTGTTACGATCGGTACCATCGAATTGAAAACAAAGGTGGAAGTACCCGCACCTCCCAAACCAACAAAAACCGCTGCTCCACCTCCAATGCCGGGCAGGCCGCTGGTGACGATCGCCACCTATTCGGCGGGTGACAAAGCGCTTTATGCCGGTAACGAGATGAACCTTCAGGTGGTATTGAGGAATGATGGGCAGGTACGGGCTAACAACGTGGTCATCACCTTCGACGGCGCAGATTTCTTCCCGCGCGAGACTGGCGGAGTGCGTACCGCCGGTTCGATCGATCCAGGCGACACCAACACGGTCAGCCAGAAATTCCTGATTGGTGACGCGCTGGCCTGGGCTAATGTCGCCAGTATCAAGGCGATGGTGAACTACACCGACGCGTCTGGCGCTACCTACACAGAGAACTTCACCCTCTCCATCGTGATAGCCGAACCTTCGACATCGGGTTATTACGCTACGGCCACTCCCAATATTCCACAGCGCCCGCAGCTGGTGGTGACTGGTTACAACACGGATGTTGATCCGCTGCAGCCCGGATCCATCTTTGAGTTGGATTTGGATATCAAGAACCTTGGCATGGCGGATGCCCGGGGAGTATCCATCGTGATCGGGGGTGGGGTTACCGCCAGTGATGATATGGGTACACCTCAGCCGGGCGGGGTCTCAGGAGCAGGCGGAGACCTGACAACTTTCGCGCCTCTGGGCAGCTCCAACGTCATATTTATCGGAGATATCACCAAGGACTACGTGGCCTCGGTGACCCAGAAACTGGTGGTGAACGTCACCGCGCAGCCGGGAGCATATCCGCTCAAACTATCCTTCGTCTACAACGATGCCAAGGGCAACCGGCTGGTGGATGACCAGATTATCACGCTGCTGGTGTATTCCCTGCCGCAGGTCGAGGTAAGCTTCTACCGCGACGCGGGAATGATCACTGCCGGGATGGAAAACATTCTCCCGCTGCAGGTGATGAACCTGGGCAGGAAAACCCAGGTACTGGGTAATATGACCGTGACTGTTGAGAACGCGGATATCTTCAATAACGTGATGATGATCGGCGCGCTGGACCCCGGCGGGTATTTCACCCTGGATACCAGCCTGACGCCCTACCAGGAAGGTCCATTGGACCTGCTGGTGACGATCAATTTCACCGATGATTTCAACCAGCCGCGCTTTATAGAGCAGATCATTCCAATCGAGGTCCAACCCGCCATGGAGATCCCCCCGGATATGGGCGGGGAAGGAACGGATGGGGGAGTGATCGTGGAACCAACACCTGAGACCTTCTGGCAGAAAGCGCTGAGGTTCTTCAGGGGGCTGATCGGGCTGGACAGCGGCAAACAACAACCGGTCGAGGAATTTCCGTCTGAGGAATTCCCAACCGAGGAGCCCATAACCGTTCCCATCATCCCGAAAGGATAGGACGCGGGACTTGAGATGCGATTAATTGACCTGGTGAGCCTGATCCTCTATAACCTTGGACGGCGCAAGGGCAGGGTGCTGCTTACGGCCGTGGGGGTGGTGATAGGCACCGCCGCGGTGGTGGTGCTGGTATCCCTGGCAGTGGGGCTGCAGCAGAGCGCCACGCAGCAACTATGGGGTATTAGTGACCTGACCAGCATCGAGGTCTACCCCGGTTACCAGGAAGCGATGGCGATGGAGGTAAAGAGCAGCGGCGGCGGGGGCGGTGGAGGCTCTGCTGTCGATCCGGGTATGAAGCTTCTCACCCCGGCAGCGATTGAAGAGATCTCGGCCATACCGGGTGTCAAGAAAACCATCATCCATGATTACCTGCAGGCAGGTATGGAGATCTATTTTGGCAAACTGATGTCCTGGGGAAGTATCATGGGGGTGAACGTTGACGACCTGGCGGATATGGGGCTGACGGCTGCCCGGGGCACCACGGAATTGGCAAAGGGAACAGTGGTAATTGGGTCATGGGTACCGCAGAATTTCTATAATCCCAACCCGAGACCGGGCGAGGAAATGGTCGAACCCCCTGACCTGCTTGACCAGTCGCTGCGCCTGGTGCTGATCAAGTATACACAAGATGGTCAAGAGGTGAGGCGGACATACAACATGCGCGTTGTGGGCATCCTCGAGGAAACGCGCGGCATGGCTGATGGTAATATGTACATGCGCCTGGACGAGGTGACCGCTTACAGCGAATGGGGGCGGGGAACCCGCATCAACCGCAACAAGGAAGGCTACAGCATGCTCATCGTCAAGGCCGAGGACCCCGAGGTGGTGCTGGACGTGGCCGATCAGATCAACGCGTTGGGTTATATGGCCAACACGCCGCAATCCTACCTGGAGGGTATCAACTCCTTCTTCCTGGTGCTGCAAATTATTTTTGGCGGGGTGGGCGCGATCGCGCTGCTGGTGGCTGCCATCGGCATCGCCAATACCATGGCCATGGCCATCCTCGAGCGGACGCGCGAGATTGGGTTGATGAAAGCGGTCGGTGCCACCAACCGCGATGTGCTCAGCATCTTCCTGGGAGAAGCCGCCGGTATCGGGTTTGTGGGCGGACTGGGCGGCGTGGCACTGGGTTGGGGGGCGAGCGCGGTGCTCAACGTGGTGGCGTTATCCTATTTTGCCAGCCAGGCGGCCGAAGGCGGTGGCAGCCTGCCAAGCGCAGCGGCATCGACGCCGTTCTGGTTGCCATTGTTCGCCCTGGTGTTCGCGACCGTCATCGGGCTGCTCTCAGGCCTGTACCCGGCGCTGCGCGCAGCGTCACTGGTGCCGGTTGACGCGCTCAAGTACGAATAAGTGGTATTAGATGAAATTTCGACCTGATAACAAGGCTTTCAGCAGGCTTTACCGGCGTATTATTTACCGTTTTGCCGGCGGGATGGTTTTGCTGCTCACCACCACGGGTCGGCGCAGCGGGAAGCCGCACACGGTGGGGTTGCAGTATGAATTGATCGATGGGCAATACTGGGTAGGCGCTGCCGATGGAACGCGCGCGGATTGGTACCGTAACATCCTGGCAACCCCGGCGGTGGCGCTGCAGGTAGGCAGTAAAAATATCAGTGCGACAGCCGGGGTGGTGAACGACACAGAGCGCATCGCGGCGTACCTGGCTTACCGCTTGAAAAAAAGACCGCTCATGATGCGGTTGATCCTGAGGCTGGACGGCGCGAGAGGGCGGATCACCCCTGATACACTGCGGGAGTACGCTGCCAACATCCGCTTGGTCGTCATCACGCCGGAAGAAGCTCAATAGAAAATCCCTCATCCCCAACCCCCGTCCGGATTTCAGCGTATAATAACCGGGAAACAACGCCTGTAATAATGGAGGACGCATGGTGGAAGCGCGCGTGGTGAGGGCTCCCCGCGGGAGCAAGCTAACCTGCAGGAACTGGCAGATAGAAGCCGCTTACCGCATGATCCAAAACAACCTCGACCCCGAGGTGGCGGAACGCCCGCAGGACCTGGTGGTCTACGGTGGGCGCGGGCAGGCTGCCCGTAATTGGGAATCCTTCGATGCCATCCTTAAAGCGCTGCGCCAGCTAGAACCTGATGAGACGCTGCTGGTGCAATCCGGTAAACCTGTAGCTGTGTTCAAGAGCCATACCGATGCGCCGCGGGTGCTCATCGCCAACTCCAACCTGGTGCCGCATTGGGCGACGCAGCAGCATTTCGACCAGCTGGCAGCCAGGGGACTGATCATGTACGGACAGATGACGGCCGGCTCGTGGATCTACATCGGCACACAGGGGATCCTGCAGGGGACGTACGAGACCCTGGGATCGCTGGCACTGCAGAAGGGCTGGTCTTCGCTGCGCGGCAGGTTTGTGCTCACCGCCGGGTTGGGGGGGATGGGCGGCGCGCAACCACTGGCCATCACCATGAACGAAGGGGTGGGCTTATGCGTTGAGGTTGACCCGGAACGCGCGCAGCGCCGCCTGGAAACAGGTTACGTGGATTTGGTGGTCGATACGCTGGAAGAAGCCATGACCCTGGTGCAGGAAGCCTGTGACCGAGGTGAGCCGCGCTCCATTGGGCTCATCGGCAACGCTGCGGAAATCTTCCCGGAACTGGTAGTGAGAGGCGTGACTCCCGATGTGGTGACCGACCAGACACCGGCGCACGATGTGATGAATTACATCCCGGCCGGGTTATCACTAGCGGAGGCAGATAAGCTGCGCGCCAGTGACCCGGAGGAATATGAAAAGCGCTCATTGGATTCCATGTCCGCGCACATCCGCGCGATGCTTGAATTTCAGCGCCGTGGCGCAGAGGTCTTCGATTATGGCAACAACCTGCGCCAGCGGGCGTTTGATAACGGTGTTAAGGATGCTTTCAACTTTCCGGGATTCGTCCCGGCGTACATTCGACCACTTTTCTGCGAGGGAAAAGGCCCCTTCAGGTGGGTGGCGCTTTCAGGCGACCCCGAAGATATTTACCGCACGGACGAGGCGATCGTCGAGCTCTTCCCGCAGGACGAACATCTCAAGCGCTGGCTCAAGATGGCGCGCGAACGCGTGCACTTCCAGGGGTTGCCCGCGCGCATCTGCTGGTTAGGTTACGGTGAAAGGGCGAAAGCGGGCTTGAAATTCAATGAAATGGTCGCCAGCGGCGTGCTGAAAGCCCCCATTGTCATCGGGCGTGATCACCTGGACGCGGGTTCGGTGGCATCGCCCAACCGCGAGACAGAGGCGATGCGCGACGGCTCGGATGCCATCAGCGACTGGCCGATCCTCAACGCGCTCATCAACGCGGCGGGCGGTGCAACCTGGGTTTCCTTCCATCACGGCGGCGGTGTGGGCATTGGCTTCAGCCAGCACGCGGGTATGGTTATCGTCGCGGACGGCACGCCTGAAGCTGCAATCCGGCTGCAACGTGTGCTAACAACTGACCCCGGCATGGGGGTCGTCAGGCACGCGGACGCCGGTTACCCGCAGGCGATCGAAGCCGCCAGAAAAATGGGCATCAATATTCCGATGCTTCCGGAAGAATAGGATATGCGGACAGGTAGACTGATCGGTTTTTCCCTCGCCATCCTGCTTGGCATCGCTGCCGGGCTGGTTTCCGGTTGGTTGTATTACCCGGCTGAAATCTCCACCACCACGCCTGAAAGCCTGCGCGCGGATTACAAGGCAGACTATGTGCTCATGGTGGCAGAGTTGTACGCCACTGATGGTGACCTGGACAATGCCATCCTCCTGTTGGACGAGATCAAACCCGGTGACCCGATTGGCGCGGTACAGCGCGGGTTGCTGACCGCCCAGGAGATGGGTTACGCGGATTGGGAAATGCGCCTGATCGCCGACCTGGAAATCTCGCTGCAGCAGCATTTTCAGCAGGGGGCAGCTGAATGAAGGAAAGGCGCGGGCACTGGCACCTGCTGACCGGGTTGATTATTGGTATCGCCATTGGGTTGGTGGTTTCCATTTTCGCCTTCCCGGTACACTTCATTGATACAGAACCTTATGCATTAAAGACCAAAGACCGCGATAATTACCGCGCGCTCATTGCCGGGGCATACCTGGTGGAGGCGGATAACGGCAGGGCAATCGCCAGATTGTCGTTATTAAGGGATGTTAGCCTTTCAGACGCGCTGGTGGCACAGGCACAAAGAGAACTGAGGGAGAAAGGCAAAGAAGCGCGGAACCAGGTGCTGGCGCTGCTGGCCGCTGCCGTGAGTAAGAACGAAGTAATGATCACACCGCTACCAAGGCTGGCGGCTGCCGCAACGATTACCACTGCTCCCGCCGAGGTGGCAGCAGTGCAGGGATCTCCCACGGCAATCCCGCCAACGCGCACACCGGGTGCTACCATCACCCCGCGCCCCACCGCGACACCGCAGCCGACCCAGGGTGCGCCCTTTGAACTAGTGGAGCAGAAGGAAGTATGCGACGCGGCGTTACCGGGTTCTTTGATCCAGGTATATGTAATAGACGCGGCTGATGAGCCGGTGGCAGCCGTGCGGGTGGAGGTTTCCGTCACCGACGGCGGTGTTGAGGGGTTCTTCACCGGGCTCTATCCGCAGATCAGCCCGGGTTACGCGGATTATGCCATGGTGGAAGGGATGACCTATAACCTGCGGGTCGGTGAAGCCGGTCAGTTGGTGCAGAACCTTTCCATTCCGCAATGCGAAAATGAGGATGGTGATCCATTCCCGGGATCAATCCAGCTGATCTTCAGACAACCATAAAAATACAGGTCGGCTTAAGCCGACCTGTATTACATACACAAAGTTTTTTTATTGCATGGGGTTGGTTGTGGCCCAGTCATTCCCTAAAAAGACCGTGATATCGGTGGCACTTTCCGGGTCGTACTGATTGAAGACGCGGGTGGGGGGAATCTGCATGATACCGGAAAGATAGGCCAGTGTGTAAGGTGTGGCGCTGTGGATAACCAGCGTGGTGTAGGAATATGCCTCGGCTGCTGAAGCTGCCTCGATCACGTTCAAACCCTGTGTAGTGAGGAACTGGCTGGTTGACTCGGCGAGGTTGCCTGTGCTGGTGCCGTTATAAATAGTAACCCGCGCGTTCTCTGCAAGAGCAAGTGTTAGAGGATCAGCAGTGTCCATGACAACCGGGGCTGCCGCGGCGCCGACAGACGCGAAGACCTGGTCTCTTAATTCGCGAATCTTATCGGGGAAGGGGCGCAGGATGTATTGCATACCTTCCTCGAAAGTAGAGATCATTTCAGGTGCGGCATAATCGTAGGTGATATTATATGTTTTAAAATTCTCGCGCGGTATCTTGGTGACCAGCACCATCATTTGTACTGCCTGGTCGAAGGTCATATTGGTCTGCACACCATCGGAAACATCCTTGTAAAGCGCGGGTGCGCGTTTGATCAGCTTGGGGAGCATTTTAAAATCGAGGATGCGGTCGCGGATAGCCATCATTACCTGCATCTGGCGTTCGCCGCGGTCAATGTCACCAGCGTCGCTGCCGCGGTAGCGGGCATACGCCAGGGCGTACGTACCGGGCAAGGTGTACACGCCGGGCTCCAGCCAGAAGTTGTTGCCGTTTGCGCCCCAGTCAGCGAGTATCCGCTCTTTTACTTCAAGTTTCACACCTTCGATCTCGTCGATAATTCTTACAAACGTGTTGAAATCCACCTTGGCGTAAAAGTGGATCGGGACGCCGAGGAATTCCTCGACAGTGGCAACTGCCAATCCGGGTCCGCCACCGGGGAGCTGGTAGGCTTCACCGATGAAGTGCGCTTTGTTGATCTTGTGATAATCGTAACCGGGGATGTTCACCCACAGGTCACGGCGGATGGAGAGGGCACCGAGCGTTTGCGTCAGTGGGTCAATGGTCACCAGGATCATCGTGTCAGACATGCGTGGTCCGGGCTCCATCAGTTCGCGCTGGTCGGTGGCATCAATGCCAAGGAACAGGATGTTGACGCGGCTCTTACCGTCCCAGGACTTAGCCTCAGGGCCGGTGTTGGATTGGATATTGAGTTCAGGAATTTCACCCGTAATCGGGTCGGTACCCAGGGCACCCACCGGCGCGCCTGGCAATGATGTGATCGTCCAGCCTTTTACCGTGTTATACACGAACCTGCCGGCAAAGAACGCGAGCAGCAATCCGATCACGGCAAACGAGATTAACAACACACGGGATGTGGTATCCATTTTCTGTTTGCGCCGCGATGAATGCGTCATGGGTTTTCTTGTCATTTGAGTCATTAAGGTTTCACCATCTCAGTGATTATAAAATAGTTACCGGTATCTTGTTGCAAGATTAATACCAAGTGGGTTCGATACGAAATGCCAGCAAGCTCACTCCGGTCTTGGCGGGGGAACAGGCAAGTCTTCATCTTTAAAGGCGCGCCAGCGGTCACCTTCAGAGATCAGCATTACCGGGATCTCCTCAACGATGGGGTATTTACGCCCGCAGTCGCCGCATACCAGCCAGACCTCACGCACACGTTCCAGTAAGCCGTCCTTTTCTTTTACACAAGCCGGACAGCGCAAGATATCCAGTAAATCTTTGTTGATCATATAACTACTCCAGTTCTTGATCGAGCCCTAATTTTACCATCATGCGGCGTGTCTATCTTTCTATTCAGAATTCCCGTTTTCTTTATCGGGTGGCATGTTCTCGGTACCCGGGCCATATTCAAAGATATTGCGCCAGGGTTCGTAAACGGTGGTGAAGGTGTCATCGTAAAGCACCTCGCTGCCACGAGTAACCGTGCGGGTAACCACCACCCGGGCGCCCTCCGCTGCCCAATCGACCTGTTTTACTTCGCCTTTGTCCAGCTCGGGGTTTTCGCGGTAGAGGTCTTCAGGCGCTTCGGTGATATCCGTGGGGCCGGTCGTGTGGTGTTCAACTGCGCGGCCGTCTTTGGTCGAATAGAATTTCCATTGGAGCGCCGAGTTATCGTATATATAAGTTTCCATTAACAACCAGTAATCGGTGTCGTTCCTGAACTTGAAATCCACCAGGGGTACAAAGACAGTGGCGTCAAGGCCGGCGAGATTGGCGTTATGCCCGCCTCCGGACGTCTGTTCATAATAACCAACGCGGTAGGCGTGGGCATGCCGTTCAAGGATGGGGTAGCCGGCAAAATAGACCGTGCGGAACAGAGTGGTGCTCACCTGGCAGACGCCCCCGCCCACGCCCTTGATGGTTTCATCCCCAAGGATGATGAGGGCTTCGGCGTAACCGTTATCCAGGCTGATATCACCCAACTCGTCTGACATGGAGAGAGTGCCACCGGGAGGGATGAGAAGCCCATGGAATGAAGCAGAGGCGGCTTTGATATTCTGTACCCGGTCTGCTGAAGAGCCGTAGAAGTAGGACGTATATTCGTAGACGAGTTCTGTGATCCCCAGGTCAGCGCCGGTTTTGCTATCCGTCACAGCCGGTTCAGTGATATCGAAAGCCAGTTGGGCTTGGTGGCTGCCGGCTTTGATGCTGGCGTTGATATTTTGAATCGAACCCTGGATATTGATGTTGCGACCGATCACCGCCGGAGTTTCCAGGTCGAGCTGCCCGGTTTCGTCATTGAAGATGAAACGGGCGTTTTCCGGTTCGGCGTCCAGATCTTCGCTCAGAGACTCAAGGTGAAGCGTTGCCAGGGTGGGATTGACAACCACCTCGAATGAATTAGCTTCGCCATTTTGAACACGCTCAAAGGTGAGTATTTTTGCCAGGGCGGCGGGTTCAAGCTGCCAATCACCCTCAACCGCGCCTATCTCCGGCGGGAGGGTGAACTGGAAAGGCTGGCTGAGGACGGTGCGCGCGAGCTCGCCCTGCGCGCCGGCGTCCAGGATGACAGGCTCGGTTTCGAGCACCACCAGCGGAATGACCGCGTCCTGCATCAGCGCGACCTGTGCGGTGATCTGGGCAAGGCTGGCGGCTACGTCGAGCACGCGGCCGGGTTGACCGTTGTGCACGATCACATCCGTTCCAGAGATCTCCAGGCTGGCTTCCTGCAGGGGCTGGTTGATCTGGCTGGCGATGGAATTGAGATAATCAACGGTGTTCTTTTCGTTGTAAATGAATGATGGCTGGATCTCGACTCCGCCGCGCAGCAGGTTGAAGCGATCAAGCAGCACTTTTTCGATAGAGCCCTTGCGGCCAGTCTTGTAGGCAGCGACGGCAGTGGCTTGCGGGTCCATAAAAACGCCCAGTTGTGAAGGGTTCATCTCCCATTTGTTTTCACCGTAGACCAGGGTGATGCTGCCGGACTCGGGGTAATTGCGCGTGTTGGTGATGAGGGCGGTGGCTTCGTTCACTCTTAAGCCGGAAAGCGAAAGCCCGGATATCGAGACTCCCGGGTAGATTCGGTTTCCGAACGAGATCGCGGCGAGGAGATTGACGGCGAGGAGCAGCGCGATTGCAGCGGCCAGCCCGATCCAAAGGGCGGCGCCGAGTTGTGTCAGCAGGGTAGGTGCGGGGCGGGTTCGAGTTCTCATTTTGAATTCAGATTATAACACTCCTGATTTTGTCCATACATCAATGACGGCGCCGTGAGACAGTAAGTTCCAATGAGTGGAATAGGGGCGGAAATCATTTAAATATTGGTACTGATTAACCCTTGACACGACCCCGGCAAAGGGTATAATCACCCCTCGTTGCGCAAAACGCAGCGCACGATCTCGCCCCAATAAGGCAGATCTTTCAAAATCCAATAACCAGACTCGAGAAGTGACCTACCTTGAAAATACCCTTGACAGGTAAAAGACAGGCGGTTACAATATCTGTCCCAAGTGCGTTGAAGATTTCGCCGTAAAAAGCAGATCCATAAAAAACCAACAAACGCAGCAGGCTTGAGGACTTGTCCATCAAGCAAATCGTTAAGGCAGGCCGATGACGTCCTGTAAAGGTGCATCGGTTATTTTGTACTCCGACCTTGACGAAGAGCGGTCACGAGAGTAAAATCTGGCCCTTGGAAATCAGAACCTTAACAACTGAAGAGTGATAGGAAGACGATGCCCTGTCGTTTTCAAAGAGTAATAAACCAGATCCGAAACTTACACCGAAAGGTGTTATTTGGCGGAGAGTTTGATCCTGGCTCAGGATGAACGCTGGCGGCGTGCTTAATACATGCAAGTCGAACGGAGACTGTAGCAATACTGTCTTAGTGGCGAACGGGTGAGTAACGCGTTGGTGACCTGCCCCGAAGAGGGGGATAACAGTCCGAAAGGATTGCTAATACCCCATGTGGTCATTTGGATTAGATGCCTTATGACTAAACGGATTTATTCGCTTCGGGAGGGGCCTGCGTCCCATCAGCTAGTTGGTAAGGTAATGGCTTACCAAGGCTATGACGGGTAGGGGACCTGAGAGGGTGGCCCCCCACAATGGAACTGAAACACGGTCCATACACCTACGGGTGGCAGCAGTAGGGAATATTGGTAATCTGGGAAACCGGGAACCAGCAACGCCGCGTGCGCGATGAAGGCCTTCGGGTTGTAAAGCGCTTTTTAAAGGGATGAGGAAGGACAGTACCTTTAGAATAAGCCTCGGCTAACTACGTGCCAGCAGCCGCGGTAAAACGTAGGAGGCGAGCGTTATCCGGATTTACTGGGCGTAAAGCGTGTGTAGGCGGTTTGATAAGTTGGATGTGAAAGCTCCCGGCTCAACTGGGAGAGGTCGTTCAAAACTATCAGACTCGAGAGTGGTAGAGGGAGGTGGAATTCCGCGTGTAGTGGTGAAATGCGTAGATATGCGGAGGAACACCAGTGGCGAAAGCGGCCTCCTGGCCCATTTCTGACGCTCAGACACGAAAGCTAAGGTAGCAAACGGGATTAGAGACCCCGGTAGTCTTAGCTGTAAACGATGTGAACTTAGTGTCGGTGGGGTTAAATCCATCGGTACTGTAGCTAACGCGATAAGTTCACCGCCTGGGGACTACGGCCGCAAGGTTAAAACTCAAAGGAATTGACGGGGCCCCGCACAAGCAGCGGAGCGTGTGGTTTAATTCGATGTTACACGAAGAACCTTACCAGGGTTTGACATGCAAGTGGTAGGAAACCGAAAGGTGACCGACCCTTCGGGGAGCTTGCACAGGTGCTGCATGGCTGTCGTCAGCTCGTGTCGTGAGATGTTCGGTTAAGTCCGCTAACGAGCGCAACCCTCGCTGTGTGTTATATGTGTCACACGGGACTGCCGGTCTTAAGCCGGAGGAAGGTGGGGATGATGTCAAGTCAGCATGGCCTTTATATCCTGGGCTACACACACGCTACAATGGCCAACACAGTAGGTTGCTAAGCCGCGAGGTGGCGCTAATCCATAAAGTTGGTCTCAGTTCAGATTGCAGGCTGCAACCCGCCTGCATGAAGATGGAGTTGCTAGTAACCGCAGGTCAGCTATACTGCGGTGAATACGTTCCCGGGGCTTGTACACACCGCCCGTCACGTCATGGGAGTTGGCAACACCTGAAGCCGGTATCCTAACCGCAAGGAGGGAGCCGTCGAGGGTGGGGTTGATGACTGGGACGAAGTCGTAACAAGGTAGGTGTACCGGAAGGTGCGCCTGGATCACCTCCTTTCTATGGAGTCTTGAACAGAACCTTCGGGGGATGTTCCAGCTCTAAATAGTCTCGACGCGGTGTCGAGACGCAAACGAAATCGTAAGGCAAGATTTTCCTATCACTCCTCAGTTACTAAGGTCCTGATCTTGGGCTTTTAGCTCAGTTGGTTAGAGCGCGCCTCTGATAAGGGCGAGGTCTCAGGTTCGAGTCCTGAAAGGCCCACCTGAAACCCGGCAAGATCGGGGATGTAGCTTAGTTGGGAGAGCGCCGCCTTTGCACGGCGGAGGTCAGGGGTTCGAATCCCCTCATCTCCACTGAGCTGTTAAAATTGAACACGGAGCAGTGAGTGGCAGGAAGCACGACCAAAGGTTAAGACCAAAAAGGTAGATCCGCAAGGTTGATAAGACCCGGCGGTGAGCCGGGTCGAATTGTCTCTTTGAAAAATGAATAAAGTTGAAGCGGGCTCAGTGCCTCTGACGTAAGCGTGAGCGACACTGAGCGCCTTTCAACCGGCGCCTGACCACTTCGGTGAGTCAGCAGCACATTACCAACCTTATAGAATAGTATGTAGGCCAAGTCAAAACAACATAAAGTTTTGATCGAATGTAATCTGTAATAAATTACGATACTACAAAGAGTATCGAGTTCTCCGCATCAAATGCGAGAAGCTACTAAGAGTTTATGGTGGATGCCTTGGCGCCAAGTGCCGATGAAGGACGTAGGTTACTGCGATAAGCTTCGGGGAGCCGTAAACAGGCGATATATCCGGAGATTTCCGAATGGGGAAACCCGCCAGCGCGAACCGCTGGCATCATCCGCTGAATATATAGGCGGATCGAAGGGCACCCGGGGAACTGAAACATCTAAGTACCCGGAGGAAAAGAGAGTATTCCCTGAGTAGTGGCGAGCGAAAGGGGAGAAGCCCAAACCACTGCGGCTTGCCGTAGTGGGGTTGTAGGGCCTGACATTGTGAAGTTACAAAGTGTTTGGTTAGTAGAATGGTGTGGGAAAGCCAACCAAAGAGGGTGACAGTCCCGTAAACGAAAACCAAATACCTTCCGTCAGGTACCTGAGTACTACCGTGCACGCTAATACGGTAGGAATCTGGGGGGTCCACCCTCCAAGGCTAAATACACTTGGCGACCGATAGTGAACAAGTACCGTGAGGGAAAGGTGAAAAGTACCCCGTTGAGGGGAGTGAAATAGAACCTGAAACCGTAAACTTACAAGCAGTTGGAGGGCTAATAGCGGGTCGGTGCTCCGGTGAAAGCCGGGTGCGCGCCGCTACGCCTGACAGCGTGCCTCTTGGAGAATGAGCCTGCGAGTTAATCTTTGTGGCAAGGTTAAGAGAGTAACACTCGAAGCCGTAGCGAAAGCGAGTCTGAATAGGGCGTCAAGTCGCAAGGATTAGACCCGAAACCGAGTGAGCTACCCATGGACAGGGTGAAGCGAGTCTAATAGCTCGTGGAGGCCCGAACCTACTAATGTTGCAAAATTAGGGGATGAGCTGTGGGTAGAGGTGATATGCCAAACGAACTCGGAGATAGCTGGTTCTCCCCGAAATAGCTTTAGGGCTAGCGCTATATGTTCAGTACCGGAGGTAGAGCACTGAATGGGCTAGGGGGCTTAATGCTTACCAAACCCAATCAAACTCCGAATGCCGGTACTCCAGAGTATAGCAGTCGGACTACGGGAGATGAGTTTCGTGGTCGAAAGGGAAACAGCCCAGATCAACAGCTAAGGTCCCCAAATTTATGCTAAGTGGGAAACGATGTGGGGTTACTGTAACAACCAGGAGGTTGGCTCAGAAGCAGCCATCCTTTAAAGAGTGCGTAATAGCTCACTGGTCAAGTGATCCTGCGCGGAAAATTTAACGGGGCTAAGCATAATACCGAAGCTTTGGGTCTCAGCATTAGCTGGGGCGGTAGGGGAGCGTTCTGTCAGCAGGGAAGGTCGACCGTAAGGACGGCTGGAGCGGACAGAAGTGAGAATGCAGGCATGAGTAGCGTAAAACACGTGAGAACCGTGTTCGCCGTATGTCTAAGGTTTCCGACGCCAGGTCATTCCGCGTCGGGTTAGTCGGGTCCTTAGCCGAGGCCGAAAGGCGTAGGTGATGGACATCGGGTCAACATTCCCGAACCACTTAAGAGGAGTGAAGGGGGGACGCAGCGAGGTAGGCCAGCCCACGATTGGTTGTGTGGGTGCACCAGATGTCAGACGTTGAGAGCTGTAGGGAAATCCGCAGTTTGAGTTGAGATCTGGTGGCGTGCCCTTGAGGTAGAAGTGAGCTAAGCCTTGCTGCCAAGAAAAGCCCCTAAACGTTGAATCTTGAGTGCCCGTACCGCAAACCGACACTGGTAGACGAGTAGAGTATACTAAGGCGAACGGGAGAACCTTCGTTAAGGAATTAGGCAACATAGCCCCGTAACTTCGGGAGAAGGGGTGCCTTTCGACGTGAAAGTTTATCTTGAGCGTTGAGAGGTCGCAGTGAAATGGCTCTAGTGACTGGTTAACAAAACCACAGGTCTCTGCTAAGCCGCAAGGCGAAGTATAGGGGCTGACACCTGCCCAGTGCCGGAAGGTTAAAGGGAGAGGTTAGACGCAAGTCGAAGCTTTGAACTGAAGCCCCGGTGAACGGCGGCCGTAACTATAACGGTCCTAAGGTAGCGAAATTCCTTGTCGGGTAAGTTCCGACCCGCACGAACGGTGTAACAACTAGAGCACTGTCTCAACGAGGGACCCGGCGAAATTGAAATGGCTGTGAAGATGCGGCCTACCCGCAGCAGGACAAAAAGACCCCGTGGAGCTTTACTGCATCTTGGCATTGAGTTTGGGCAAGGTTTGTGTAGGATAGGTGGGAGGCTGTGAAACTGGAGCGCTAGCTTCGGTGGAGCCGTCGGTGAAATACCACCCTAACTTTGTTTAGACCCTAACCTCATTCCGTAATCCGGATGAGGGACCGTGCCAGGTGGGCAGTTTGACTGGGGCGGTCGCCTCCTAAAAAGTAACGGAGGCGCCCAAAGGTTCCCTCAGGCAGAATGGAAACCTGCCAAAGAGTGTAAAGGCATAAGGGAGCTTGACTGCAAGACCAACGCGTCGAGCAGAGACGAAAGTCGGGCTTAGTGATCCCACGGTACTGAGTGGAAGGGCCGTGGCTTACCGGATAAAAGCTACCCCGGGGATAACAGGCTGGTGAAGTCCAAGAGTCCATATCGACGACTTCGCTCGGCACCTCGATGTCGGCTCATCGCATCCTGGGGCTGTATCAGGTCCCAAGGGTCGGGCTGTTCGCCCGTTAAAGCGGTACGCGAGCTGGGTTCAGACCGTCGTGAGACAGGTCGGTCTCTATCCGCTGTGGGCGTAAGGGATTTGAGTGGAGCTGCCCCTAGTACGAGAGGACCGGGGTGGACTGACCGATGGTGTTCCAGTTGTCGTGCCAACGGCATTGCTGGGTAGCTAAGTCAGGCAGAGATAACCGCTGAATGCATCTAAGTGGGAAACTCGCCACAAGATAAGATCCCTGTTTTCCCGTAAGGGAGTAAGATCACAGGTAGACTACCTGTTTGATAGGCAGAGTGTGTAAGCGCAGTAATGCGTTGAGCTAATCTGTACTAATGATCGAGGGCTTCTTCAATTGGTGCGGGGAACCCGGCACTCTTTGTGAGGACTACATACTATTCGTAAGGTTGGTACTTTAACATGTTGAATTAAGTCTCTTGGTGACTGGAGCGACAGTGGTACACCCGGTAACATCCCGAACCCGGTCGTTAAGGCTGTCAGCGCCGATGGTACTTGGGGGGCGACCCCCTGGGAGAGTAGGTCGTTGCCAAGAGACTTTTTTCTTTTAACAAATCCCCTTTTCAAATTCATTTTCAATCATCAAGGCGTGAATGCAGTATTTCCACCTCATAGCTTCCATTGACACTTGGCTCAAACCAGATGAATCCATCAGAGATGAATCTCAGTTTCAAGATGCCGTCCGGGTCGGTGTAGAGATTCGGCTCATCCCGCTGATAGTTGGAGGGTTTCCCGTTTTGCAGGAAGTAAACCCCGTCAGGCTTAAATGATATCTCTATTACGCTTCTATCTTCACTTAAAAATTCACTATTTACAAAGGTGACAACCAGGTATGTGTGCGAACCTTCATTAGCGGCTTCCTCCGGGGTTGGCGTATAAACCTCATTTTCAACGGCTGCAAAATCCTCAAGCTCCAGTTTTCGCTCCGTCATGGCGGGGAATGTCTCCACGAAGTTGATCTTGCCTTCCAGCAGGCCGATGGAAAGTCCTTCCAGGTGCAGCAGGTGAGCCTCCCTGTCCAATCCCTCGATGGCGGAAAGCGAGAACTCGTTCCTGCAGCTGGATGCGAGGATCTCGTCGAATCCCATCCCGCTGAAAAACTGTTTTGGCTTGTAAGTGGTTGCGTACATGTTTTGGTGGTATTGGGGTATTGTGTCTTTTTGGGCGACAGTTACGCCATCAATGAACACAACCGTGAACCCGGTAGTGTCGTAGTACCAGGTTTCCTGGCGGCCATTCCCAGTGAAAATTATCGTAAAGCGGGTGGGATCGCCATTGCCCTGCAGCACAACCTGTTGGTCAGTGCTGTATTCATACGGGGCGAGAATCAGAATCTCAGGCGAAGGTTGATTGGCATCATTGGAATTCTCCTGCTTTGAATCCCCCCCCTGACCTACTAGCGGCAGGTTGCAGGATACAGAAATGACGGCGATGAGTGTTGCAAGGCTGATGAGTAGATTTTTCTTTTTCATGATCCTGCCTAATCCTGTAATGTCCAAATAATTCCACCGGGTTCAAGGCTGGGATCTTTTGTGCTGTAACTGAACCCAGTTTGAGAAAAATCAACCGTCCACACAATTCCATCGTTCCCCGTCCATCTATACTGATTTACTCCCAAGCGCGTTAATACTTCCGTTTCTCCGTTATCAGCTACCATTATCACAGTACCGGAAGAAAAGGTAGTAGTCATGGTCGCTAATTCCGACTCACCGCAAAAATCCCAACCATAACAGTCTATTTCGTAAAAGTGCGTTCCAGCGTTAGCAGCTTCCGCGATGGTCAAGGTTTCATTGCCCTGGTTGGCAGCGAAATTCTCGCCGCACTTGCCGCTGGGGTTGGAAACCGTACTGTCAGGGTTGAGTGAAACGGTGACAGCGTTTTCAGGTTTGCTGCTGGAGTTCTCATTTAGTGTTACCGGGCTGGTGGAGCGGTGGTGGTAATCGAAGTAATCATCGTTGTTGTAGTCTGTGTCCAGCTGCCAGTAGTAACAGAATGTGTAGGTACCCTGGGGGAGATCGAGGTAGGCGCTGGATTTGGATCCCGGAAAAACCACGGTAGAGGCGGAGGAAACAGCCGGGCTCAATCCTTGCGCCGGCGCGTAGGATTCAACGACAACCGTGACGGCATTAAAACTATTGTTGATGAAACGGACCGGTTTGTGGATGTCTATCCTACCTGCCGCGCTATCGCTATCATCACTGCCGCCGATGGGAGCCGCGCTGTCAGAGAGGGAGGAACCCGTATCGCCAGGATCCCAGAAATCGGCTGAAGAGCCGCCATCGTCGTCAGACTGGCCGGTTAGACCGCCAGTGGAAGTGTTAACCAGTGAGGGGGAGTAAGACCAATCGGAATTGTCGCTGATCGAGAGCGCCAGGCTGGGGTAGGATTGGATAGTGGCGACATCCATACACAAATCTACAAAAGTTGGAAAGTCGGTCATGATGTGGGAGTGCATAACCGTAAAGAAGTCCGTTTCAGGATCGTATTCGATGTCGTCATCGGGTGTATAAGACTTGTAACCACTGACGATATACCTGACGTCTTCATCGGCGGACCAATGGCTGTCTTTGGTTTCTCCTCCATTCGTGAACGTAGCTAAAAAACGGTTAAGTACGTCTACTCCCCGTTTAATCTTTATTTCATTTGCAAGACTTTTGGTAAGCAAGCTTTGTGAAAGCTTCAACCCTCCAGTTTCCAAGCCATCTATTTCAGCTTTAGCGATGCGTTTATCGTAATAATCAGAAACCCAGCCATGCAAGGCGGCGAGGTCTCTGATTTCATCCTTGCCTGCCATCATATCGTAATTTATGGCCATAGAGACCAGTGCCGCAACGAATTTGTCATCCTCGAATTCATCATCGTTTTGGGCATGGATGTTCGCGGCGGGCAGGCTTAACCCCGCCAATAGCAGTAGCACGATAATCAGCGGTAGAAATCCAATTTTCTTCATACGACTCTCCCATACTTTGCTGCAAGCTGGCAACGATCAATAGAAATACGAAAACACCGGGTTGCCCTTCGGTTGTCTTCTACTGTTAATTTAATTCGGGCTTACCAATGCTTATCTTTGGGCGCGTATTACATGACGGCCCGGGAAACACCTTTGGGGTGTTATGAATAGATAACTTGGAAATATTATAGGATAAAACTGCAGATACTGCAAGTTGACTGTATTGATGAAGAGGATCACATGCGGAAGGAAGTCACTTAATATGGTCCTTCGGGTTTAAATCGATATATTTTTTACTAATTGACAGGTCAGGTGTATTCAAGTTATAATACTGTCTGCAGCAGGTCAGAAGCACAACAAGAACTTTCAAAGAGGTGATCAATCAAAACCTGAAACATCCGCGAAAGATTTTGAAGACGAAACCCTGATCGACTGCGCGACTTAACAGTCGATTTTATTTTCCCGGCGAAGGGAGGTGAGAAACCATGGCTTCTGTAGTATTACGACCCAATGAATCACAGGATTCACTGCTGAAACGTTTCCGCAAGAAGGTAGTGAAGAGCGGTGTGTTGAGCACCATCCGCCGCAAGCGCTGGTTTGTTTCCAAGAGCGAAATGCGCCGCGTGGAAAAGAAGAAAGCCATCAGACGCATCAAACGCCGCCAATACACCAAGGTGGGCGAATAGTTCGACAGATGGATAGGCAGCCATAACGGCTGGATAGGAGGAATTATGGCCAAAGAAGAAGATAAGATACAAATGGAAGGCGAGATCATCGAAGCCCTGCCCGGAACCCAGTTCCGCGTGCGCCTCGAGAACGGCCATGAAGTACTCGCTTATCTTTCCGGACGGATGAGGCGGTATTATATCCGCATTCTGCTGGGTGACCACGTTAAAGTGGAAATGAGCCCGTACGATCTCACGCGCGGGCGTATCGTCTACCGGCAGAAGAAGAACGAACCGATGATGGACGAACCAACAAGATAAACGAAACTCCCGGTCTCTATTTCAGAGACCGGTTTTTTTATTAATTACTTTTTTCGCGAATTTGTCTGCAACCTGGGTAGGAAGATAAAAAGGCTGTTCTGATCAATTCAGAACAGCCTTTTGTTCGTGGTTTATTAAATCCTACTCTTTTGGTTCTTCCGGTTTGGTGTAAGCCATGGCTGCCATCTGCTTGTACAGTTCCCACTTGCGCTGGGCGAAATCAGCCGCCTCGGTCATCAACATCTCGGCGCGGGCTTCATCACTCTGAACCAGCATACGGTAGCGTGTTTCGTTATAGGCGTAATCTTTGACCGCCACGGTGGGTTCACGGCTGTCGAGCTGAAGCGGGTTCTTACCCTCGTCCACCAGGTCCGGGTTGTAGCGGTAGAGCGGCCACAGACCGGTCGCGGCGAGCAGCTTCTGTTGTTCCATGCCCTTCTTCATGTCAATACCGTGGGCAATGCAGTGACTGTAAGCGATGATCAACGATGGACCATCGTAGGCGTCAGCTTCGAGAAAGGCCTTGAGAGTCTGATTATCGTTGGCGCCCATGGCCACATTGGCCACGTACACATAGCCGTACGACATCGCCATCAGGCCGAGGTCCTTCTTACCGAGACCTTTGCCTTTGGCAGAGAACTTGGCGACCGCTGCCAGCGGGGTGGCCTTGGAGGACTGTCCGCCGGTGTTGGAGTAGACTTCGGTATCGAGCACGAGGATGTTGACGTTGCGCCCTGTTGAAATAACGTGGTCAAGGCCGCCGTAGCCGATATCGTACGCCCAGCCGTCGCCGCCGATGATCCACACGCTCTTCTTCACCAGCGCGTCCGCCACGCCCAGCAGCATCGAGGCGTTGGGGTCTTTGCTGGCAGCGAGTTTTTCCTTTATAGCCTCCACGCGTTTACGCTGCTGCCTGACGCCTGTTTCAGTGGACTGGTCGGCGTTGAGAATCTCACTCACCAGGGTATCGCCGAGTTCACCTGCCAGCTTGACGACCAGCTCGCGAGCGAAGCCGTTCTGCTGGTCCAGCGTTAGGCGCATGCCGAGACCGAATTCCGCGTTGTCTTCGAACAGAGAGTTCGCCCAGGCGGGACCGCGCCCCTGGTTGTTGACCGCCCATGGGGTGGTGGGTAGGTTGCCGCCGTAAATAGAGGAGCAACCGGTGGCATTGGCGACGATGGTGCGGTCGCCAAAGAGCTGGGTGACCAATTTAATATAGGGTGTTTCACCGCATCCGGCGCAGGCGCCGGAGAACTCGAACAGCGGTTCAACCAGCTGCGAGTTCTTGACCGTGTTCGGCTGGTAAAGGTCAGGATCAGGCGCGGGGATGGAGAGGAAGTAATCCCAGTTTTTAGCTTCTTCTTCGCGCAGGGGCAGCTGCGGTGCCATGTTGATGGCCTTGCGCAGCGGGTCGTTCTTATCGCGTGCCGGGCAGGCCTCAACACACAGGTTGCAGCCGGTGCAATCCTCCGGGGCTACCTGGATGGTGAATTTCATACCCGGAAGTTCCTTGAACTTGGCATCGATGGATTTGAAGGTTGGCGGCGCGTCCTTGAGGTAAGAGGGGTCGTAGACTTTTTCGCGGATCACGGCGTGCGGGCAGACAAAAGCGCATTTGCCGCACTGGATGCACAGGTCGGTCTCCCACACCGGGATCTCGAGGGCGATGTTGCGCTTTTCCCACTGGGTGGTGGCGGAGGGGTAAGTGCCATCAACAGGGAATGCGCTGACCGGTAATTCTTCGCCTTTGAAGGCGATGATCGGGCCAAGCACATCCACCACGAAATCGCGGGGCTTCCACCGGCACCGGCGGGCGGCGCTTGTATTTGCTGGTAGCCGCGGTGGGAACTTTCAACTTCATGCAGGTTGGCGAGGGTCTGGTCGACCGCCTCGTAGTTCTTCTGCACCACGGCTTCGCCGCGTTTACCGTATGTTTTCTTGATGGATTTCTTGATCTCCTCGATGGCCAAATCGCGCGGTAGTACACCACTTATGGCAAAGAAGGCGGTCTGCATGATGGTATTGACGCGCCCGCCCATGCCGGTCTTCGCGGCAACGTCGTTGGCGTTGATCATGTAGAATTTGAGCTTCTTCTCGATGATCTCCTGCTGTACCTCGACGGGGAGCTTGTCCCACACCTCGTCCTGGTCGTAGACGCTGTTTAGCAAAAAGATGGCGCCGGGCGCGGCGAACTTGAGCATGTCCAGCCACTCCAGGAAGCTGAACTGGTGGCAGGCGACGAACTGGGCGTCTTCAAGCTCGATCAGATATGGGGCGCGGATTTGGTTGGGGCCAAAGCGCAGGTGCGAGATGGTCACCGAACCGGACTTCTTGGAATCGTAGTAGAAAAAGCCCTGGGCGTCGTTTTTAGTCTCTTCACCAATGATCTTGATGGAGTTCTTGTTGGCGCCAACGGTACCATCGGAACCGAGGCCGAAGAATACGCAGCGGATGGTCTTTTCGTCCGCGATGGAGAACTTGCGGTCGTATTCGAGGCTGGTGTGGGTGACATCATCGATAATACCGATGGTGAAGTGGTTCTTGGGAGTGTCCTTCACCATTTCGTCAAAGATACCCTTGACCATGGCGGGGGTGAATTCCTTTGAGGAAAGCCCGTAACGTCCGCCGATCATACGCGGGGCGGTCTTGAAGGGGGCGATACCCCCCGTGAGGGCTTCGTTAACCGCTGTGACAACATCCTGGTAGAGCGGCTCGCCGATGGCGCCGGGTTCCTTGGTACGGTCAAGCACGGCGATAGTCTTGACAGTGGCGGGAATGGCGGCGATGAAGTGCTCCACTGAGAAGGGGCGGTAAAGCCTGACGTTGATCACGCCGACCTTGCGTCCCTGTTTGTTGAGGAATTTTACCGTCTCTTCGGTGGTTTCTGCGCCGGAGCCCATGACGATGATCACTTCCGTGGCGTCCTTCGCCCCCACATAATCGAAGAGGTGGTAACTTCTGCCGGTCAGTTTGGCGAATTTATCCATCGCCTTCTGAACGATGGCAGGGGTCTGCAGGTAGAACCGGTTGCTGGTCTCACGTCCCTGGAAGAAAACATCAGGATTCTGGGCGGTGCCGCGGATGACTGGGCGTTCAGGGGTAAGGGCGCGCTTGCGAATTTCCGCGATGAAGTTTTCGTCAACCATCGCCTTAAGGTCATCCTCGCACAGCCGTTCGATCTTGTTGACTTCGGCTGAGGTGCGAAAGCCGTCGAAGAAGTGCAGGAAGGGCACGCGCGTTTCGAGCGCGGCGGCGTTGGCGATCAACGCCTGGTCTTGCGCGGTCTGCACCGAGTCAGAAGCCAGGAGGGCGAAACCGGTCTGGCGGGCAGCCATCACATCGGAATGGTCGCCGTAGATGGAAAGGGCATGGGTGGCAATGGTGCGGGCTGCCACGTGGAATACAGTGGGGGATAATTCACCAGCAATCTTGTACATATTGGGGATCATCAACAGCAGACCCTGGGAGGCGGTGAAGGTGGTGCTCAGCGCGCCGGCCTGCAGGGCGCCATGGACCGCGCCAGCTGCGCCGCCTTCTGACTGCATTTCCATTACAGTCGGTACTGTTCCCCACAGGTTGCGCACGCCAGCTGCCATCCAGGCATCGGCGAATTCACCCATGCTTGAGGAAGGCGTGATGGGGTAAATGGCGATAACTTCCGCGAGGCGGTAGGCGATATTTGCCACCGCTTCGTTTGCGTCAATCGTGATCAGCTCTCTTTTCATTCTCAACTCCGGTTGATTTGTAATAGGCAATAAGCCTTAATTCTTTGCGATATTCCAAAGATTATAATCCAAAAATTGTTTTGTTTAGCGCCGCGGGGTGCGATTTGGCTAAATGAGGATAAATGTCACAACCAGCCGCTCAAAACAGGAACCGCTTTGCGAGCATGAGAACAGCGAGGGTCTTACTGTCCTGAATCTCACCGGCGTTGACCATCTCAAGAACTTTCAGCAGCGGGATGCTGATGAGGTTGAGAAACTCGTCGGCATCAGGGGAGAGCGGGTCGTGGTGCAGATCGCGCGCCAGGAAGCCGTACATGAATTCATTGGCGTAACCGGGCGACATGTAAAAATTACCAAGCGCGTCCCATGAGCCCGCGGCCATACCTGTCTCTTCACGTATTTCGCGCTGTGCCGCGAGCAGAGGGTTTTCATCGTCTTCGATCTTACCAGCGGGCAGTTCAAGCAGTTCTGACCGGGAGCCAACGCGATACTGCTGGACGAAGAGAACGTTTCCCGCGCCATCCAAAGGCAGGATGGTCACCGCGTTCTGGATGTCGATGAGGTCATAATCGCGGACCAGCCCGTCAGGAAAGGAAATGTTGACGCGCTTGATGGTGAACAGCGGGGTTCGGTGTTCGATCGATTCGTGATTGATATGATAGGCCATGGTTCCCTTCCTTAAACGATTCCACCGCCGGGATAAAGATCCGGTGAGGCTGCCAGATTGGTTAATTATTGCACAATCCAATAAAAAAGGCTTTCCTCTTTGCAGGAAAGCCTTCAAAATCTCGTGAAAATTTGAGTTATGGAATTTGCAGTACCTGGCCAGGTTGAAGTTTTGCGCCTTCGTCCAAATCATTGGCATTAAGAATAGCCGCGGGGTCCACATCGCCGAAGATAGCAGGCAACTTTGCCGATGGTATCACCAGCGACGACGGTGTAACTAGTGGGGTGTGCCCTTAAGGCGCGTTGACCATTGAATGGCGTACCGCTCTGAGGGATGTTCAACCTGTCGCCGACCTGGGCATAATAATCCAGACCCAAACCGTTGATGGCGAGAAATTCAGCCACATCCACATTGTAGCGGCGGGCGATGCAGAAGAGAAACTCGTTTTCTCTGATGGTATAGGTGGAAGGCAGCCCGGGGGTGGGTTCCGGCTCATCCTCTTCTTCCTCCGGTTCCGGCATAGCAGTCGGTTTGGCAGTAGGCTCGGGAGGTTTGGCGGTAGGCTGAGCTTTCTCGCCGCCGGTGGCCGCTTCAGCCGCCTGGGCTGTCTGTGTGCCAGCCAGTATGTCGACCATGATCTGTGATTGGGTGGAAACAGGGAAGGGAATCTCGCCATCCGTCGCTGCACTGTCGCTGGGTGACCGGGTGGCGGAACGCTCACACGCGGTCAACAACAGCACTCCAATGGCTGCAACAATTAGCAAAACGAAATATTTCTTTTTCATGTTGTTTCTCCTTGTCCAGTCTGCAGGTCCGCGCTCGCCTCGATGCAAATATTCACTGTATGATACTATATGCATGTGCTTTGCCTTGGTAACAGAGAGGTGTTAGGGCGCCAGGCAAACCATGTGCTTTTATCGTTGCAATCATTATGCCAATTACGAAGCGGAGAGTAACATGAATGTTTATTTTTCCTGTTCAATAACCGGTGGCCGGGCGGAGGAAACCACCTACCAGGCGATCGTGAAGGAACTTGAAGATCTCGGTCACGAGGTACCTACTGCCCACCTCTCCTCGCCGCAGGTGATGGACATGGAGCAGGTGGTCGACCCGGTTGAGATTTTCGAGCGCGACATGGCGTGGCTCAGGGAATGCGACGCGGTTGTCGCCGAGGTATCCTCTCCATCACACGGGGTGGGATACGAAATAGCTTACGCGCTATCACTGGGTAAGCCGGTACTGTGCTGTTATAAGGCAGGGAAAAAGGTTTCAAAGATCATCACCGGAAACACCAACCCCGGATTGAAGATACGTATTTATGCTCATGAGGGTGATGCTCCGGTGCAGGTTAAATGGTTCATGGAGGATTTGTCCGGTAAGCGAAACTGATGATGCTGGCGGCAAGTATTAGCATTGTATAAGATTAACACTGCATACTATTGACTTTTATCTTTGACCAAGAATACAATTGAAGCATGGAGTATAAGGACTACTATACAATACTGGGGGTAGACCGCAAAGCTACCCCTGAAGAGATCAAAAAGGCTTTCCGCAAGCTGGCAATGAAGTATCATCCTGACCGTAACAAGGATAACAAGCAGGCGGAAGAAAAATTCAAAGAGATCAACGAAGCTAACGAGGTATTGAGCGACGCCAAGAAGCGTGAGCGGTATGACCAGCTGGGTAGTTCCTACCAGCAGTGGCAGCAGCGCGGTGGCAACCCCGGCAACTTCAACTGGAACGAGTGGTATGCCAGCCAGGGCGGGCGCGCGCAGCAGGCAAACCCGGAGGATTTTGGCGATGTCTTTGGCGGTTTTTCTGATTTCTTCAGGGTGATCTTTGGAGGCGTACCGGTGAGCGGGCGCGCGCAAACCCGCAGACCAGGCGTTCAACAGACCGCCCCGGCGCGGAGACCCGCGACCTACCAGCATAAGGTGCAGATCACCGTTGAAGAGGCATACAACGGTACGCAGCGTTTGCTGCAGATCGATGACCGGCGCATCGAGGTAAAAATTCCAGCAGGCGCCAGGAGCGGCACCAAGGTGCGTGTCGCGGGAGCAGGTCCGGCGAACTCCTACGGGCAGGGATCAGATATATACCTGGTCATCGAGGTTCTGCCATCCACCAGGTTCAAGGTCAACGGGTCTGATCTGACGACTGAAGTTAAAATCGACTACCTGACCGCGGTTCTGGGCGGTACAGTGACGGTGAACACGCTTTCCGGAGACGTGGTGCTCACCATCCCTCCGGGTACCCAGCCGGGGCAGAAATTCCGCCTGAGCGGCAGGGGTATGCCGGTGCTCAAGTCCTCTCAGACCTACGGTAACCTTTATGTGCAAGTGCAAGTGACATTACCGAAAAAACTGACAGACGAGCAGCGCAAGGCGTTCGAGGAATTACGCAAATACCAGTGATCAATTACGAGGTGTGTTAATGAAGCAGAAAATGACCATCATTATTGCAATACTAGCGCTGGCAGTACTGCTGGCGTGCGCTTATACCCCGGACGTGGATTGGAGTCTCCCGGGCGGGGTTGACACAGAGGTGACCAAGGTACCCCCGGGACAGGATTCAATCACCCCGCCGGTGATTGTAGACGCGGAGGATATCGCCAATACCGATCTCATCCTGACTAACCTGTACGAAGAGGTCAACCCGGGCGTTGTCACGATCATTTCCTACACCGAACAGGGAGAAGGAAGCGGTTCAGGGTTCGTGTATGACTACGAAGGGCACATCATCACCAACTACCACGTGGTGGAAGGCGCCCAGACCGTTGAGGTGGATTTTGCCAGCGGTCTTAAAGTGTACGGAGAAGTGATCGCCACTGATATTGATTCTGACATTGCTGTGATCAAAGTGGATGTTCCAGCAGACGAACTGGTACCCCTGCCGCTGGGAGATTCTGATGCGTTAAGGGTCGGGCAATTGGTGGTTGCCATTGGCAATCCGTACCGCCTTACCAGCACCATCACACTGGGGATTGTCAGCGCCAAAGGGCGCATCCTTGATTCCCTGCGCACTACCGAGGATTTCACCTCTTATACTGCCGGTGACCTCATCCAGACAGACGCTGCCATTAACCCCGGTAATTCCGGCGGACCGCTGCTGACCCTGGACGGCGAGGTGGTCGGTATTAACCGCGCCATCCGCACCTCCGGCACCACTGTTGAGGGCGAGGCGGTAAACAGTGGCATCGGGTACGCAGTTTCGATCAATATCGTCAAGCGGGTGGTGCCTGTACTCATCAGTGAAGGGAAATATGATTATCCGCTGATGGGTATCTCGAGTTCCTCGACCGAACTTACGTTGAGCCAGTGGGAGCAAATCAGCGACATCCTTACATCAGGGGTTTATGTGGTCAGTGTGACACCCGGCGGCCCGGCTGAACAGGCGGGATTGATCGGTGGTTCCCAACCCACTGACCTGCAGGGTTTCTACAGCGGAGGCGATATCATCATCGCTGTTGACGGCATGCCGGTAAACCTCTACGGCGACTTGATCAGTTATATCTTCAAGAATAAATCACCAGGCGATGTGATCAATCTGACTATCATTCGTAACGGACAGGAAATGGAGGTGCCGCTAACCCTGGGTTCGCGATAACAGCAACTGCTGGTTAATCTTACAACTTAAGAGGAGGTATCAATGTTCACGGAGTCAAGTCTGAGAAAGATCAAGGACTTTACCGCCAACGATCCGGTCATCAGTCTGTATTTGAATACAGAACCCAGCCGGGGTAACGCAGAGACACATCGGCTTCGTCTGCGCACCATGGTAAAAGATATTTCCCTCAAACAGGATGCAGAGGCAATTGAATTATTTTTCAATCATACCTATGACTGGTCAGGCCGGTCGGTGGCGGTTTTCTCCTGCGCGCCGGCTGGCTTTTTTCATGCCATTCCGCTTGCCGTACCTGTCAAGGATTTCATCCAGATCGGGTCAAAGGCAGCGGTCGACCCGCTGGAGGACCTGTTGCAGGACTACAGCAATACCGGGGTGATCCTGGTGGATAAACAAGGCGCCAGGTTATTCCATTTTCACCTGGGCGAGCTGGTCGAACAGCAGGGGTACCTGGGAGACCTGGTCAAGCAGGTCAAGTCAGGAGGAGGGGCATCATCCTCCCACGGGCTGCGCGGGGGAACGTTGGACGGCGGACGCGCCATGCGGGAAACGATCGACCGCAACCTGAGAGAGGTGGTTGAAGCCGCCGTAAAATTCTTTGAAAGCAAGCATGTAAGGCGCATTATGATCGGCGGTACAGATGAGAATGTCTCACGCTTCCGCAATCACCTGCCAAAATCCATGCAGAGCATCATCGTCGGCACATTTCCGATGAGCATGACCGCCACTACCGTGGAAGTGCTGCAGAAAGTGCTGGAATTCATCCAGGAATGATAACCGGGGATTAAAAAAAATACGGTCGCGGTTCTCATGGAGGAGCCGCGACCGTTTATTAAGTACCGGCAAGATCAGGGAAGATTAGCGACTAGCAAGAGCACGTTGGAGTTGAGCGTCACGAGGGCGGCACGGGATTTTTCAAGACCCGCTTCATTGAGGTTGGCGAGGGCTTCATCCAGGCGGTCAGCAAACCCTGCAAGCGCATCAGCTTCGATTCCAGCACTCTCCAGTTCCGCCAGGTCGGCTTTCGCGAAGTTAAGCGCCTGCCGTGCCGAGGCGGTATCAAGCTTCTCCAGCGCGGCGCGGGCAGAATTGATGTTGCCGAGCAGTTGATACGCCACGCGTTTTACCTTGGCATTGGCAACATCAGTTACCTGCTCTTCGATGGTAGCTTGCGCGGCGGCGAGATCTTCCTGTGTGTCCACCAGTTCACCCCGGGTGGTATCCAGTTCACTTTGCACCAGCGATTTCTGGACCTCCAGTTGTGAGACCTGATTATTTAGCGAGGAAATTTCCTGTTGGGCAGTATTAGCAGCGGTTAACGCGGCCTGTTTTACCGGCTGGTAGAGAGCAAAGTATATGGTCGCCAGTCCACCGAGAAAGAAAACGAGGGCAACGATGACCCACGGCAGCGCCTTGTTCCAGTAACTCTTTTTCGCCGCTGGCGAGCGCAAAGGTTCGCGTTTCACCTCTGTTTTTATGGACGGTTCAACCTCGGTCACTGTTTCCGGTTCGGTCTCAATCACGGGTTCCGTGACTACTTCCTCCATGGGTGCGCTTTCAAACTCGACAGGTTCCGGTTCCTGCACGGGTTCTTCATTTTGTGGGATCTCCTGCGGTTTTAATTCCTCTTCGGGTTCCATAGGGTGTCCTTTCTGCTGTTGATTAATGACGATCAATATTAGTATATCACCCCGACCCATATTGTCGATAAAGCGAGATTGCGTGATACGGATTTAATTCTACCGGGGCTGCCGGACTACGGGTTATAATGCGTCATATGGATTCCACGACGCAGCCGGTAAATTCAGAAAACCGCAACATCGCTCGCGACGCGGGCACAGTGATGATCGCCATTCTCCTGGGGCAGGTTTTCAGCTTGCTGTCCTCCATACTGATCACGCGGGCTTTCGGAACTGGCATCCAAAACGAAGCTTTCAACGCTTCCAACCGCCTGCCGGATATCCTGTACCAGCTGATCGCGGGCGGAGCGCTGGCATCCGCTTTCATTCCCACTTTCACTACACTGCTCACGCGCGGGGAACGGTCGAAAGCCTGGTTGCTGGCATCCGCCATCGCCAACATCATCACCCTCATTTTCATTGTGCTGGGTGCGCTCATTGCCATATTCGCCCCCTGGGTGGTGCGGCACATCCTGGCGCCGGGTTTTGCCGCTGATCCGGTCAAATTTAACCTCACTGTCGACCTGGTGCGCATCCAGATGGCCGCGCCGGTCATCTTCGGGCTGAGCGGGCTGGTAATGGGCATCCTCAATTCACACCGCAGTTTCCTGTGGCCGGCGCTGGCGCCGATGATGTACTCGATCGGAAAAATTCTGGGCGTGCTGCTGTTGGTACCCTCGATGGGCGTGTATGGCCTGGCGGTTGGCGTTGTGGGCGGGGCACTGATGCACGGACTTATCCAGCTGCCTGCGCTGCTTAGTTTACCGGAGAAGAAGTTCACCCCCACATTGGGACTACGGTTGCCGGATGTGCGCGAGGTGGCGCGGCTGATGGGACCGCGCGTGCTGGGGGTGGCTTTTGTGCAGTTGAATTTTCTCATCAACACCCGGCTGGCTTCATTGCAGCCGTTGGGAAGCGTTACGGCTGTGGCTGTCGGTTTCTCGCTGATGATGATTCCCGAGGCGGGCATCGCACAGGCGATCGCCATCGCAGCGCTGCCGGCGTTCTCGGCGCAGGCGGCGGCCGGTAAACTGGAAGAGATGCGCGGTTCGCTCTCAGCGCTATTACGAGGATTGCTGCTGCTGTCAGTACCCGCATCGCTGGGGTTGATGCTGCTGCGGGTTCCGCTTGTGACCGTCATCTTCCAGCGCGGGCAGTTTGATGCCGTCTCGACGCAAATGGTCGCCTGGGCGCTGCTGTGGTACGCCGCCGGCCTGGTGGGGCACTCGGTGGTAGAGATCGTTTCGCGAGCGTTCTACGCGCTGCACGACACCAAAACGCCGGTGTTTGTGGGCGTGGCGGCAATGAGCCTGAATATCGGGCTTAGTTTTCTGTTGAGCCGGCTTTTCAGCGGGTGGGGGTGGATGCCGCACGGCGGACTGGCGCTGGCAAACTCAATTGCCACTTTTTTGGAGATGGGTGTGCTGCTCATCTTCATGCGCAAGCGCCTCTCAGGACTGGAAGGCGGACGCGTACTGAATGGGTTGATGCAAGCGCTCATCGCTGGCGGCGTGATGGGGCTGGCGCTGTGGGGCTGGTTGAAACTCACCGCTGAAATGTCCCCCTGGCTCACCGCGTTGGGCGGTATCGCTGTAGGAGGGTTGGTTTACTTACTGATGCTCATGATCCTGCGCGTGCCGGAATTGAAGATGGTGCAGGACGGTATCAAACGCAGGCTTTCAAAAAGCTGACAACAAGGAGTATTGTATGAAGAACAACACCGGTCATGAATTCATGGTGAAGACGCGTTATGCCAATATCAGCCCATCGCCGCAGAACAGCGGGCTGGTGCCGCAGCCGCCGCTGGAACTACCGGTTCCGGATGGCGCAGCTGTCATAACGCTTGCCGCAACCCGTGGATCTCACGGTACCCGCCATGGACCTGAGAACGGCTGTCGAGTCACGGCGCACGATCCGGGCTTACAGCGAGGTACCCCTTTCACTGCAAGAGACAGCCTACCTGTTGTGGGTGTCACAGGGAGTGAAGCGCGTCTCGAATCGGCCTTCGACCGCGCGTACCGTGCCATCGGCGGGGGCGCGGCATGCTTTTGAGACCTACCTGCTGGTCAACCGTGTGGAAGGGCTTGAAGCCGGGTTGTACCGTTACGCCGCCATTGAACACGGCCTGCTGCGGCTCGACGCGCCGGGCGATATCGCGGAGCGCATCGCGCACGCCTGCCTTGACCAATCTCAGGTCACCGGCAGCGCCGCCACCTTTATCTGGGCAGCGGTGGTGGAGCGCATGTACTGGCGTTACGTGGAACGTGGTTACCGCTATCTGCACCTTGACGCCGGTCATGTGTGCCAGAACCTGGCGCTGGGCGCGGAGCAGGTGGGCTGCGGCATCTGCCCGATCGCGGCGTTTGATGATGAGCTGCTCAACGACACGCTCGGAATAGATGGGGAGACCATGTTCGTAGTTTACCTGGCGACCGTGGGGAAGAAGAACATCAGAGAATAGATAATGAGAGTCGAGAATAGAGAATAGAGAATAGTCAGGCGATTACCTGGTGGTTCATTTGTGTCATCAGGAGAACAAAAAAAGGTTGAGGGTTATAAATCTCCGGGATTCTGTTTTATGAATCCCGGAGTCTGCATTAAGTTTGAGAGTATCTATAAATTTGGGTAAAAAGGATTATAAAGGCTAATTTGCCGTCTTTATAAAAGCATACTTTCATTGATCTAGTTGTTTAATGAAAACTCCCGGAATCTTCTTCAGGATTCCGGGAGACAATTATTAAATCTATCTTGCCAGCATGTGTGCCATCTCGATGTAATCCTTCGAGATGACCTTTTTGTTGCTGGTTACTTCATCAATGGGGATGGGTAGGATCTCGCGGCCTGAAAGCCCGGTCATCACGCCGGTCTTTCCCTCGAGCAGGAACTGTACGGCTTTAACCCCGAAGCGGGTGGCCAGCATACGGTCAAAGGCTGTAGGTTTGCCGCCGCGCTGCACGTGCCCCAGGATGGTAACGCGGGTGGTGAAACCGATATCCATAGCGTCGATCATCGCTCCAAGTTCGGCGGCGTGCGGCTTGAAACCCTCCGCCACCACCACAATGGCGTGGGTCTTGCCACGGCGGTAGGCTTCTTCGATGGCACTGGCGACCTCCTTGGGAGGAGTCTTGGTCTCGGGAATGAGCACCAGTTCAGCGCCGGTGACAATACCCGCCTGCACCGCCAGGTAACCTGATTCGCGCCCCATTGTTTCCACCAGGAAGGCGCGGTTGTGAGAGGACGCGGTATCGCGCAGCTTGTCGATGGCATCGACGATGGTGTTGAGCGCGGTATCCACGCCGATGCACATATCCGTGCCGTAGATGTCGTTATCAATGCTGGCCGGTACGCCGATCACCGGGATGCCTTGCTGCACCAGTTTCTGCGCTCCCGCCAGTGAGCCATCCCCTCCGGCAACAATAAGCGCGTCCATTTCCACGTTGTTGATCTGGCGGATCGCCTCCCGTTGACCGCTGGTTTCGCGGAATTCCTTGCTGCGCGCGGTTTGCAGTATCGTGCCGCCGCGCTGCAGGATGCCGCCCACCTCGCGGATACCCAGCTCACGGAATTTGCCGTGAATGAGACCTTCATAACCGCCTTCCACGCCAAGCACGCGAATATCGTTGGCGCTTGCCGTGCGTACCACGGCGCGGATGAAGGGGTTCATCCCGGGCGCGTCGCCGCCGGATGTCATCACGCCGATCTTCCTGATCATTTTAATAGCATCAGTCATAAATGCACCTGTTCCTGTTCAACCTTTAGATGTTTTCAATCTGGATATTTTCTCTTCCCACCAGCTCCGCCAACTGGGTGACCAGTTCGGATGATGCATTGGTGGTATAGTTCGGAAAATCCAGTAAATGGCGAAAGCCGCGTTCGTAAACCATGAAGCAAAAGCGGTCACGACCCGGGAAGGAGTTGAGTACCCCGTGAACCAGGCGCATGCGGCGCACATCGCGGTCCTTCTCACCGCTGGATTTCAATGTAACCGTCACCAGTTTGAGTTCGTTGCTGTCAACCGTGTTGAGCAATCTTACCACTGGCGCCATGATCACCGGCGGCTTGATGAAATCCTGCGCGGAAGACTCAACCGGTGGGGATTCCTCACTCCGGATTTCTTCTGCAGTGGCAGATATAGGAGTATGCGAGGTCTCATCAGGCAATGCATCACTTACGGGGATATCTACACTCAAGTCGCTGGTCGTCTCAATTTCAGCAGGGGGAGCGGTGGCTTGCCAGGAGGTTTCCTCTTCAGAGAGAGGGGGTTCCTCGTAACCGTTGCTTTGCTGCGTGTAATGCATGGTGTCTATATCGGTTTGCCAGGTATGCTCTTCACCAGTCGCCGGGTCAGGGGTGTCAATGACTGGTGCTTCATAAGCAGGGATGTCCTCTTCCCGCAGCGGTTTAATGACGTCCACCAGCAGCTTCGGTTCTGATTGATCGGCATCTACCTTCCCTTCGACCAGGATCACAGATTCCATTTTCACCAGCGCGCCCATTTTCTCCCACGCCCTTGGGAAGATGACCAGTTCTACTGGACCCTGCAGGTCTTCAATGGTAGCGAAAGCCATCTGGTCGCCTTTTTTGGTCATCGTGGTGCGGATGCGGGTGACCATGCCAGCGACGCTGACTTTCTGATTGTCGACAGCTTCGGCCAGGTCTTTCGAGCAGTGGCTGGCTTTCTGGCGGATGAGCGGCAGGTAAGGGGAAATGGGATGGTCAGAAACGTACATGCCCATGAGTTCTTTTTCCCACTCAAGCTGCACGCGCCGGTCAAGCAGGGCACCTGCGGGCAGGCGAATCTCCTCATCGACGCCGGCAACACTGCCAAATATGCTCATCTGACCGCATTCTGCGGCGCGGAAATGGCTGTTGCTGACGGAGATCATGGTGTCAACCACTTCAAGCAGCGAACGGCGCAATCCGAAACAATCGAGCGCGCCAACCTTCACGAGGCACTCCAGGCTGCGCTTGCCGACGCTGTGCAGATCCACGCGGCGGATAAAATCATTGAGGTCTTTGAAAGCACCGCTCTGCCTGGCCTGGAAGATCAGGTCAACTGGCCCTCCGCCGACATTTTTCACCGCGCCCATGCCAAAGCGGATGGCCGACCTGCCGTCAGGGTAATCTTCGATGCAGAAATCCCATTCGCTGTTGTTGACGTCAGGCGGGAGAATTTCGATACCCATGGAGCGGGCATCCGCCACGTAAAACGCCACCTTGGCAGATTCGCTTTTCGTTACCGAGAGCAGGGCAGTCATGTATTCCACGGGGTAGTGCAGTTTCAGGTATGCCGTCTCTACCGCGATGACGCCGTAGTCGGCAGCGTGGCTCTTATTGAAACCGTAGCGGGCAAAATCTTCCCACCCTTTGAAGATCTTTTCAGCCTGCTCGGCAGAAATGTTGTTCTTCTGCGCGCCGGCAATAAATTTTACCCGGTGCTCTTCGATAGATTCCTTGATCTTCTTGGAGATGGCCTTACGCAGGTTATCCGCCTCTGCCGCCGAATACCCGGCCAGTTCCATCACCGCCATCATCAGTTGTTCCTGGTAGACCGGTAAACCAAACGTTTCCTTGAAGATTCGCTCCATGACCGGGTGTTCATACGTGACTTCTTCTTCACCGTGCATGCGGCTGAGATAATTCGGAATGATCCGCATTGGACCGGGGCGGAAAAGCGCCACCATGGCGATGATATGCGACAGATTGTGGGGTTTCATCTGCATGATGTAACGGGTCATGCCGTTGCCTTCCAGTTGGAACAGCCCGGCAGTGTGACCCTTGCTGATGAATTCGAATGTTTCCGGGTCGTCCAGCGGAATATTGCGCAGGTTGAATTCGGCGTTATGACGTTTTTTGATGAGGTCACACGCCCGGTGGATGACCGTGATCGTGGCAAGACCGAGGAAATCCACCTTGAGCAGGCCCAGCTTGGTGATGATATCCATTTCAAACTGGGTCACCGACTTGATCGGTGAATCCTCTGAGTTGTTGGTCGGGCGGTGCAGCGGCAGGTACTCCAGCAGGGGTACGTCCGTAATGACCACCCCAGCTGCGTGGGTGCCGGCGTTGCGCGCCACTCCCTCCATGCGGTTGGCGGTATCGATCAGGTCCTTAATGTAACCGCCTTCGCTGTAGACCGCCTGGAATTCCGGTGAAGTTTTGAGCGCGTTGGCGATGGTAACAGGTTCATCAGGGATTATTGCTGGTACCGTTTTTGTGATACGGTCCACTTCAGAAAGCGGAATGTCCATCACACGCCCCACATCCCGGATGGCGGCCCGGGCACCCAGCGTACCGAAGGTGATGATCTGTGCCACCTTATCGCTGCCGTATTTTTCTGCGCAGTACTGAAGGATCTGGGCGCGTTTGTCGTCCTGGAAATCCAGGTCAATATCCGGCATCTCGCTGCGGTTGGGGTTTAAGAATCGCTCGAAGAGAAGGTCGTGCTTCAGGGGATCAATGAGGGTGATGTTGAGCGTGTAAGCCACAATTGAACCGGCGCCGGAGCCTCGCGTGTTGTACCACACGTCGTTATCGCCCGCGTAGCGGCACAGGTCCCACACGATGAGGAAATAGGCGTCAAAGCCCATATCGTGGATCATGTTCAGTTCGTGCTCAAGGCGCTGTCTTACCTCTGGCTCTTCGCTGCGGCCGGGATATTTATTTATCAGTCCTTCTTCACACAACTTGCGCAGGTAGGTCTGGGTTGTATAGCCACCCGGCACTTCGAATAAAGGAAGATGATAGCCATGCCCAATCAGGTTGAGGTTACAGCGTTCCGCAATCTCAAGCGTGTTGCTCAACGCTGAGGGGATATCCGGGAAAAGGGAGGCCATTTCTTCGGGTGAGCGCAGGTAGAACGTATTAGCGCCCATTTTCATGCGGTTCGGGTCTGAAAGCAGCGACCCGGTCTGGATGGCGAGCATAATGTCCTGCAGGCGGGCATCTTCAGGATCGACGTAGTGGGTATCGTTGGTGGCAACGTACTTGAGGTTGTAGCGCTTTCCAAGATCAATCAGCGTGCGGTTAAGTTCCGGGAGTTCGCGTATGGGGTGATTCTGTAATTCGATGAAGAAGTTTTCCCTGCCAAAGGTATTGATGTACCATTCCAGCACCTTCTGACCGGCTTCGACACCCTTGTTGAGGATGGTGCGTGGTACTTCGCCTGACATGCAGGAAGTCGTGGCGATCAATCCCTGGCTGTGACTTTCGAGGAACTCGTGGTCAACACGCGGGGAATAATAAAAACCCTCAAGTTGCGCGGCCGAGGCGATCTGCAGCAGGTTCCTGTATCCGGTATCATTCTCTGCCAGTAGCACCAGGTGAAACGAGTGCTTGTCTTTCTGCGGATCGCGGTCACTCATACGGCGGGCGGAAACGTAGGCCTCTACACCGATAAGTGGTTTCACGCCCGCGTCGACCGCCGCCTTGTAGAACTCGATGACCCCGAACATTGTTCCGTGGTCGGTAATGGCCAGGGAATTCATACCCATTTCTTTCGCCCGCTGGACAAGCTTATTAACATTGCTAAAGCCATCCAGGAGTGAATATTCAGTATGAACATGAAGGTGGGCAAAGGACATTGCTGGCTTCGGTCTCGCTCTCTAATGTAAATCTCTTAAATGATTATAGCATGCGGGGGTTCGCGATTTCTTAAGATTACCTATCCCCCGTTCATTTTTAAGGATGAAGAAAATTAGCTCCGGCAAGTTGGATCGAAGCCACGGGTTGGAGGATGTAACTTCAGGTTTTTATTTAAGATTGGTGCTGAATCTTAAAACACGAATTACAGGAATACTGGCCTGTCCGCGGGTGTCACCCCCAGGTCATCGCTTGAGAGCGGGATACTGGTGAACTCCGCGAAGGTCAGATCGTGGATGGCGATGTTCATTTTTCGCTTTAATATTTCGAACAACTCAAGGTAGCTTGCTTCGATGCGTGTCTCCCAATCCAGCGAGAGGACCGCGGCAGTGGAGCGGATGACAGCCGTGTCATCGCCTTCGATCTCGGCAAAATTTCCATAAGGCAGTTCATCGAGGGTGATACTTAAATCGTTAAGCCGGTAAACAGCGCGCCATTTTTCGTAGCTTACGACAAGTTCATACCCCAATCCCTGCAGGATCAACCAGGCGTTCCCGAGGTTGTCCACTTCGACTTCATACTCCGGGCGCACGCGCACGCCGTCAACGGTGCTTGAAGGTCCCTTGAATGTGAGGATGTCGCGCAGGTCGTGGCGTAAGCGCAGCGCGCGGCCAGACATGGAGAGGTCGCCGTCGGGAGTATCAAAGCGGTAGTTCGTTTCACGCGTTCGCGGTTGAATCATAACCGCTCCGAGCGATAGCAGCCTATCCTTGAGCGCGGGCTGGTCGGAGATGTAAAACTTTACTTCTTTTTCGAGAGGATTATGATCCATGGTCATTCTCCGTGATCATCTTCTGAAGGGTGGTCAGCACCTTTCATGAAAGGCTCCAGCAGCCAGGAGGATATTAGCACAAATGCCAGCAGCAGGACGGATACCAGGAGGGGAAAGAGATGACCCCTGACCGGGAGAGGGTTGCGGGTGAGTACGAGGCGGTCGAACCAGAACCAGGCGAAAACCAGGATTCCCGTCACCTGGCATAAGCGCGGTGCGAATGAAAGGCGCAGCCATAAAGTGAGAGATGCAGCAAAGGAAAGTAAAGCAATCAGCAGGCTTTTAAAGAGCGTGTAAATTGGATGCGGGAAGTAACCAGCGGCAAGCAGCCAGTTCCAGGATTGGATGGTCTGCACGATACCGGCGAGATTTACCAACAATGACACCACGAACAGGATGGCCAGCAGGTGAAGCAGAAACGGGGGGTGATTTTTATTAGGATCTTCCATGGTTGCGTGAAATGGATTATAGCACGCGTGATTTCAGGCGGCGTAACTTGACAGCCGTTTAAAGTCGGATATACTGACAAAGACCTTACTGGTAAGATTAAAAAGAAGAAAGGGGCACGCATGAAAATTTCAGCCTGGGACATATTGGCTATAATCCTTACGGTGATTGCCATCATCCTGTTGGTGCTGGTGGTGGTCATTTTCAACAATCCCGATTCCGGCGTTAACCCGTTCCCCTTCCCCACGCTGCCGGCAACGATCGTCGTGCCAACACCCACGCCAACGTTGCTCCAGATGCCCCCCACATGGACGCCCACTCCCCTTATACAAGCCACACAAGTATTCACCGCCACGCCGTGATCAGGGACATACCGTAATTATTGACACCACCCGACCTTATTTTTTCACAAAGCGAGAATTACCACATGAGCGAACAGATAACGAAAGAGGTGTTTGACCACCTGGTAGGACTGGCTGCGCTGCAGCTTGACGAGGAACAGGCGGATTACCTGCGCAGGCAGTTGAACAACCAGCTAAAAGCGATTGCTGAACTGGAGGCCATACCGCTGGATAAGGATGTGGCCATCAGTTTGCACGGCGTACCTTTTGAAGAACCCGCCAGCGCTCCTCCGCGCGAGGATACCTGGCAGCCGTACCCTGACCCCGCGGGCATCCTGGCGCAGGCACCACAGGTCGAAGATGGTTACATCGTTGTCCCTGATATCCCCCACACCGAGCTAAAGTAGGCCGCATGGAACTATGTGATCTCAACGCACTTGAACTGACGCGCCTTGTGCGCAGCCGCGAAACCTCGGCGGTGGATATTGTGAAAGCCTGCCTGGAACGCATTGCGCAGGTTGACGGCCGGCCAGGTTCGCTGGAAAGCGCTGACCTCACCGAAGAAGACAGGAAGCGCGTACACGCCTTCATTTCGCTGACGGACGCGGACGCGCTGCAGCAGGCGGAGGAAGTTGACCGCAAGCTCGCCGCGGGTGAGGAACCGGGAGCGCTGGCCGGAGTGCCCTTCACGGTAAAGGATATTTTCTGCGTTAAGGATACTTACTCAACGGCGGCTTCAAAGATCCTGGCGAACTTCAAAGCGCCTTACACCGCCACCCCGGTGCAGCGCATGCAGCGCGCCGGCGCCATCATGCTGGGAAAGGTCAACCTGGACGAATTTACCTACGGGTCTTCAAATGAATCCTCCGCCTTCCAGCCCAGCCCCCGCAACCCGTGGAAAACTGACCGCGTACCCGGCGGCTCCTCGGGAGGGAGCGCCGCCAGCGTGGCAGCGGGTGAAGCGCCCCTGTCACTTGGCACGGACACGGCCGGTTCCATCCGTCAACCGGCGGCTTTTTGCGGCGTGGTGGGGGTCAAACCCACTTACGGGCGTGTATCGCGCTATGGATTGATCGCCTTCGCTTCCTCGCTCGACTGCCCGGGGCCGGTGGCGAGAAGTGTGAAGGATGCCGCCGCCATGCTGCAGGTCATTGCCGGGGCGGATGAGCACGACGCGACCGCAACACCGCTTGCGGTGCCCGACTACCTTGAAGGCATCGAGGATGGGGTTAAAGGAATGAGGATTGGACTCTCTCCGGATTACTTCCGCATCACCTACCCTGACCCGGTGAGCGGGGAACTGCTCAGCCAACTGCTGCCTGAAGAGATCGAACGCGCGGTGCGCGACGCGGCAGAAAAACTTGCGGCGATGGGCGCGGAGATCATCGAGGATGTACCGATGCCCAACACACGCTTCGGCATACCGGCGTATTTCGTCATCAGCCGCGTCGAGGCGGCTTCCAACCTGCACCGCTACGACGGCGTCAAGTACGGGCTGCGCAGCCAGGTGCCAACGACCGACCTCAAGGAAATGTACAAGTCAACCCGCAACCAGGGGTTTGGTCTGCAGCCGAAACTGCGCATCCTCATGGGCATGTACGTGAGCGCGGCGCAGTACAGCGAGCAGTATTACCGGCGCGCGCTGCAGGTGCGCACGCTGATACGCACGGACTTTGAAGAGATCTATGACCCGAAGGGAAAGTACCGGCTTGACGCACTGCTGACGCCGACAACGCCTACCACGGCCTTTGAAATGGCTGCCGTGTACGGCGATTCGGTGCTGATGCAGTACGCTGACCAGTTAACGGTGCCCGCCAACCACGCCGGTGTACCCGGTATTTCGCTCCCCGCCGGGCTTGACGCCGATAGGCTGCCGATAGCCATTCAATTACTGGGTGCTGATTACGACGAGAAGACGCTGTTCCGTATTGGAAGGGCGTACGAGATGGCGACAGAGAACGAGGAATGGCGCAAGGAAAAACCCGAAGTACTGCGAGGGCGATCATGACAGACTACGAAGCCATCATCGGGCTTGAAACCCACATCCAGCTGAACACCACCACCAAGGTGTTTTGCTCCTGCAAGGCGGACTCGTGGTATGACCCGCCCAACACCAACATCTGCCCGGTATGCTGCGGGCTTCCGGGTGTGCTGCCGGTACTCAACAAGGCGGTGGTCGAAAAAGGGGTGCTGCTGGCGTACGCCATGAACGCTGAGATCAGGTCGCTGTCCTTCTTCGACCGTAAGAATTATTTCTACCCTGACCTGCCCAAGGGCTACCAGATTTCGCAGTTCGACCAGTCCCTCGCGAGGGGGGGTTACCTCGACCTGCCAGTACCGGCATCCGCATCGCCTGATCATAAGGCATACACCCGCCGCGTCACCATCTGGAAGCTGCACATTGAAGAGGACGCCGGCAAAACCAAGGTGGGGAACAAGCGGCGCTTTATTGACTTCAACCGCTGCGGCGTCCCGCTGGTGGAGATGGTCACCGGACCTGACCTGCGTACCGCCGACGAGGCAGCGCAATACCTGATGCGCCTGCGCCAGCTGCTGCGCTGGCTGGGCATTTCCGAAGCCGATATGGAAAAAGCGCACCTCAGATGCGATGCCAATGTCTCGATTCGTGTCAGAGGGGAAACGAAGCTGAACCCCAAGACCGAGATCAAGAACGTGAACTCGATCGACGCTGTACGCGAGGCCATTGAACGAGAGGTCGAGCGCCAGATCCGCGAGGTGGAGGCAGGTAACCGCATCGAGGCATGGACACTTGAATGGGACGAAGACAGTGGGACACTGAAGAAGATGCGCTCAAAGGAGACCGAAGCGGATTACCGCTACTTCCGCGAGCCCGACCTGCTGCCGATTCGCCTGAGCGATGCGTGGAAACAGCAGATCCTGGTGGATTTCCCGGAGCTGCCGCTAGCGCGGCGGACGCGTTTCGTAGAGCAGTACAACCTGCCGGAATACGACGCGGATATCCTCACCAGTGAGCGCCGGCTTTCTGATTACTACGAGAACACGGTAAGAGTGTACGGCGGGGACCCCAAGAAGGTCTCCAACTGGCTGATGAACGACGTGCTGCGCATGATCAACGACCAGGGTCTGAACCCGGATGAGATGAAGCTCACCCCCGCCGCGCTGGCGGAGATACTGACGCTGGTGGATAAGGGGACGATCAACATCAGCATCGGCAAGGCGCTGCTGCAGAAGGTTCAGGATACAGGCAAAGAACCCGGGAAGCTCGTGACGGATGAGGGGCTGGGGCTGGTGAGCGACGACAGCGCCATCCGCGCGGTGTGCGAGGAATTGCTGGCGGAGAACCCCAACGAAGTGGCGGCGTATAAGGCAGGCAAGGTTACCTTGATCGGCTGGTTCGTGGGCGGGGTGATGAAGAAGATGCGCGGCAAAGCCGATGCCAGCCTGGCGCGGACGATACTGGAAGAATTGTTCACTCGCTAAGTCGCCAAGAACGCTAGGCTTATCGTTTTTTATTTCCAGTTTTCTAAAGTAACCCATGAAAAGGTTCTTAATAACCTTTTCATGGGTCAGCTTGTAGCATGTAGAGAGGGTTGAAAACCCGCCAAACAGCAAAATCAAAAGATGGTGGGTTCAGAAATCGAACCCACCCTATGTTTTTGTGTTGAGCTCGTAGCTTATAGTGCGTGTAGTATACCCACTAAAAAATTCCAGGTTTCTGAAATAACTCATGAAAAGGCTATTTACTACCTTTTCATGGGTCAGTGGGTAGGGGAAATTGAAAACTCACCCAAAAAGTTTGGTTCCTAAACCGAACCCGCTTACGGTTACTATTTCAATTACCTAAAAACCAGCTGCCGGGCGTGCGTGAAGTCTTTGCGGTTGACGTAAACAGAGTAAATGAACAACGGATCTCGAACCATGTTATAAGCCACGGGATTGGATCTGAGATTGGTGTGTGCATCGCGATCTGAACCGGTTCGTCCACGGATTGTTGTTATCTCATATTTAATTTTGTTTTGAACCAGAATGGACTTGATCCTGCTGATTTCTTCAGCGGAAGTATCTGTGGCCAGCTTTTTCATAAACAGCACAAACATATATGCGCATCTCCTTAAGTCCAAGTTTGCCTCGAGGCAACTTGCAGGGGGGGTAGTAACTCCGTTCTTATAGCGGGTTAAAAACCCATCAAAGTAAAAACAACCCATGAAAAGGTTGCTAATAACCTTTTCATGGGTTTGTTTAAGGGTTGATTTCAGAAACCGAATCCACCCTCGCTTATTTCCAGTTTTCAGAGATGCGCTTGAATGTCACCGCCAGGTCTTCGGGGATGACGCGGGTCTCTCCCACGGTGGACATAAAGTTTGTATCGCCGCCCCAGCGCGGCACGATGTGTATGTGGGCGTGTTCAGCGATACCGGCGCCGCCCGCGACACCCATGTTGATACCGACATTAAAGCCTTCGGGCTGGTAGACCTGGCGCAGCACGTTGATGGCCTGGTTGACCATCTCGATCATTTCAAAGCGTACCTCGGGGGTGAGCAGCTCAATGCTGGAGAGGTGGGCATAAGGCACCACCATCAGGTGCCCGCTGGTGTAGGGGTAGCGGTTGAGGATGGCGTAGACATTCTCTCCACGGTGCACGATGAGGTTGGCAATGTCATCCTTTTGCAGAGGAGATGAACAAAAAACGCAGACATCAGGATTATCCGCGTCCGTAACGTATTTCATGCGCCAGGGAGACCAGAGGTTTTCCATATTTCCACCTTTTATTTTTTTTCCTGGGTTAATTCTACACGCGATGCATAAAATGGAAAGGAGAAAATGTTGACAGCCGCGCAAGGTCAATGTATGCTATCTCTATGCTCCAACCGCCGTTATTCCCTGCCAACTCGCTGACCGTCAGCGAGATTTCGCGCTACTTACGCGAGTTATTCGACAGCGACGAGATCCTGCGTGACGTGTGGGTGCAGGGGGAGATTTCCAATCTCTCGCGGCCGGCTTCGGGGCATATCTATTTCACGCTGAAAGACGCCTCCTCGGCGCTCAAGTGCGTCATCTGGAAACAATCCGCGTGGCGAATGCTGCTGACGCTGCAGAACGGTATGGCGGTGGAAGCCCACGGCGGTGTGAGCATCTACGAGCGCGACGGGCAGTACCAGTTGTACGTAGACGCGGTACGCCTTACCGGAGAGGGAGCCCTCTACCAGGAGTTCCTGCGCCTCAAGGCCAGGCTGGAGGCCGAAGGGCTGTTCGCTGTTGAAAGAAAGCGGCCGCTGCCTGAAAGACCAGCCTCAATCGGCGTGGTCACCTCAGCCAGCGGGGCAGCGCTGCAGGACATTCTCAACACCCTGCGCCGGCGTTTTCCACTGGTAAAAGTGGTACTCGTACCATGCGTGGTGCAGGGCGAGGAGGCACCGCCGCAACTCGTCAAGGCGCTGGAGATGTTGAACACGCAAAATGAAGTGGAAGTCATCCTGGTGGCACGCGGCGGCGGCTCACTGGAGGACCTGTGGGCGTTCAATGATGAAGAGGTGGTGCGCGCCATCGCGAACTCCACCATCCCGGTGATCACCGGCATCGGCCATGAGACTGATTTCACCCTCTCCGATTTCGCAGCGGATGTGCGCGCGGCCACACCGACAGCCGCAGCCGAACAGGCGGTGCCTGATGCTGCGGATTTGAGGGAGCAGTTGCTGATTCAAGCAAACACGCTGGTGTACACCTTGCAGCAGACTTGCGGAGAGGAACGTGGACGTGTGCAAGATGCCGGCAGGCGGCTTGAGCTGCAGTCCCCGCTGTGGCGGGTGCGCAACGACCGGCAGCGACTGGATGAACTGCAGGGAAGGCTGGTAAAGAACCGCGCGCATAAACTGGAACTGCTGCGCAGCAATCTCTTGAACCTGCATAAGCGCCTTATCAGCCTGAGCCCGCAGGCCGTGCTGCAGCGCGGCTACGCCATTGTTAAGACGGCCGATGGTGAGCTGGTGACGAGTGTACGCCAGGTGCACCGCGAGGACGTGATCGATATCCGGGTATCTGACGGAGCGATCCTTTCAAAGGTACTGACTGAACCCACACAAGATGGTAACGGAGGAATTTCCGATGGCTAAAAGCGAAACACAACTTTCAGAATTGAGCTATGAACAGGCGTTCAGTGAACTAGAGGAAATCCTCGAAGCGCTCGAAGGTGAACAGAAGCCGCTGGATGAGTCACTGAAACTGTACGAGCGCGGGCAACTGCTGGTGCAGTACTGCATCGCCTTGCTCGACCAGGCTGACCTGCGCATCCAGCAACTAAATCCGGGCAAGACAGCCGCTGGCAAAGAGGACAACGCGTGAGTGTGCTGGCTGGTTATCCTGAGCTGATCGCCTGCATACTGGGCTGGCTGGTATCCTCTCTGTTGAAGATTCCCACGTATTACTTCGT